>JBBCHO010000007.1:0-27291 GCA_037201505.1 Bradyrhizobium sp. | reverse complement strand
TTTCTTGTTCTCGGTTGGAGACGGGGAGTTGGCTTATTCCGCGGCCTGCTGGCGGCCGCCGGACATCATGGTTTCGAGGCGGCTACGGATAATCGCTTCGGCGTCGCGGATGATGCGCGAGACGAGCTCGGCGCAGGTCGGGATGTCGTGGATCAATCCCTGCACCTGGCCGGCCGACCAGATGCCGTCATCGGCGTCTCCGGTGGCGTAGACCATCTTGCCGCGGGCGCCGGCGACGAGTTCGCGGACGTCCTCGAATTTCGCGCCCTCTCTTTCCATCGCGACGACTTTTGTCGAGATCGCGTTCCTGGCGACGCGCGAGGTGTTGCGCATGGTGCGAAAAATCAGCTCGGTCTCGCGTTCGTCATTGGCGACAATCTTTTCCTTCACCAGTTGATGGATCGGGCTCTCTTTGGTGCACATGAAGCGGGTGCCCATGTTGATGCCTTCGGCGCCGAGCGCCAGCGCTGCGACGAGGCCGCGGCCGTCGCCGAAGCCGCCCGACGCAATCATCGGTATCTTGACCTTGTCGGCGGCGGCCGGAATCAGGATCAGGCCGGGCGTGTCGTCCTCGCCGGGATGGCCGGCGCATTCAAAACCGTCGATCGAGATCGCGTCGACGCCCATGCGCTCGGCGGAAAGCGCGTGGCGCACGCTGGTGCATTTGTGCACGACCTTGACGCCGTGCTTCTTGAATTCGGTGACGTGTTCCTGCGGTTTGTTGCCCGCGGTCTCGACCACCTTGATGCCGCTCTCGATGATGGCCTGGCGATACTCGGCATAGGGCGGCGGTTTTATGGACGGCAGGATGGTGAGATTGACGCCGAACGGCTTGTCGGTGAGGCCGCGGCAGCGCGCGATTTCCTTTGTGAGATCCTCCGGCGTCGGCTGCGTCAGTGCGGTGATGAAGCCGAGCGCGCCGGCGTTGGCGACCGCTGCGACCAGTTCGGCGCGCCCGACCCATTGCATGCCGCCTTGCACGATCGGGTGTTCGACGCCGACCAGTTCGGTAAATCGCGTTTTGATCATTTTTGCCCTCGGCTGTTTCTCTCGGCTGTTTCCCCGGGCGCAAAATCGACCGCGCCTCTGCTTTTCAGTTTTCGGGGGGCAGGATGACGTTCCACCCGGCAAAAGTCTACGGGGGCATCAGGCAGCAGCGGGCAGCGGTCATGCAAAAGCGCCGGCCCGCGCTTCACGCGGCCGAGCCAAGGGCAGCGGCATCAAAGAGCCGACTGAACCGACGATGGCTTGTCAGGCCGGAACCGCGCTCGCCGCTTCGTCAAACGCGGTCGAGATATCGCGGATGCTGACCACGCCGATCAGGCTGTAATTGTCGATCACGGGCAGATGGCGGATGTGGTTCTTGTTCATCAGATGACGCGCATGTTCGAGCGTATCGCCGGGGCTGCAGGACACCAGTTGCTGCACCGAGATCAGTTGCGACACCTTCATGTTGGCGCCCGCCGCGCCGTGTTCGGCGATCGCGCGCACCACGTCGCGTTCGGTGAACATGCCGGCCGCGGTGTTGCCTTCGGTGCGCACCACGTCCTTGACCACCAGCGCGCTGATATTGCTGGCGCGCATCAATTGCGCGGCGATCGCCACGGTCTCATTCATTCGCACCGTCGCAACACGCGCCGTCTTCTTGCGCAGGATGTCTCCGACTTTCATCGCAACCTCCTCAGGGTCAGCTACAGGGCGTCCGTAACGGTTCGAATTCTGGTATACATTATTCCAATTGTCAATTCGTCTCGGATGAAATCAACGCGTTACGTCGTGAGAAAGCGGCAGTAATATTGACGTTCTTTGCTCGCCGCGACCTGCCGTCGTGGGCAGGCGAGGGCCATGAGGATTTAAGAACTGCGTTGGCATTTTGTATTCCAAATATTTCCACATAAAAAAGAGGCGCACCAAAGCACGCCTCTCTCGCTTGAATCGTTAGCGCTGGCCTCAGGCCGCCCTGACGTCGCGTGCCTGTGCGCCTGCCGGGGCTTCATTGCCGAGGATAAACGCGCGCCGCATCGGCTTGATCACGAAGATCGCCATCAGCGCCGCGGTCGCATTCAGCGCCACCGCCACGACGAACACGGCCTGCCAGCCATAATGGTTCGCAATGATGCTCGCCAGTGGCACCAGCAACGAGGCGGTGCCTTTGGCGGTGTAGAGCATGCCGTTGTTGGTGGTGGCGTATTTGACCCCGAACGTGTCGCCGGAAGTTGCCGGGAACAGGCTGTAGATCTCGCCGAACACGCCGAAATAAACCGCTGTCGCCAGCACGAACACCACCGGGATGTGGCCGTAGACCGATAGCGTCAGCAGCATCAGGGCCGCGGTCCCGAATGCGATGAACATGGTGTTCTCGCGGCCGATGGTGTCGGACACCCAGCCGAAGAACGGCCGGCCGAACCCGTCGAAGATACGATCGAGCGAAATCGCAAAGGTCAGCGCGGCCATCTGGAAGCCGAGCATGCTGACGGGCACGTCGTCGATCTTGAAATCGTGCGCGATCGGCGCGATCTGCGCCGCCGCCATCAGGCCGCCGGCGGCGACCATCACGAACACCGCGTACATGACCCAGAAGATGGGGCTGCGCAGCACCTGCGGCGGCGTGAAGTCGATTCGGGTCTGCGGCAGATTGAGCTGCTTCCTTTTCGCCGGCATCGCCTGCGACGGTTTGCGCAGGAAGAAGGCGAGCACGAACACGATCACGCCCTGGCCGATGCCGAAGGTGAAGAAGGCGTGCTGGTAGCCGCTCGCGAGAATCATGTTGGCGATCGGCACCACAGTGATCGCCGCTCCCGCGCCGAAGCCCGCGGCGGTCGCACCGGCGGCAAGGCCGCGGCGGTCCGGAAACCATTTCAGCGCGTTGCCGACGCAGGTGCCGTACACCGAGCCGGCGCCGATGCCGCCGAGGATCGCGGCGATATACAGCAGCACCAGTGAGTCGGCATAGGAGTTCAGCACCCAGGCGATCGCGATGGTGATGCCGCCGAACATGATGACGGCGCGCGGGCCGTATTTATCGACGAACCAGGCTTCGATCGGAACCAGCCACGTTTCGGTCACCACGAAGAGCGTGAAGGCGAGCTGGATCGCGGTGCGGCCCCAGTGAAATTTCGCGTCGATCGGATCGACGAACAGCGTCCAGCCGTATTGCAGATTGGCGATCATCGCCATGCAGACGATGCCCATCGCCAGTTGCAGCCAGCGAAAGTGGGGGCCCTCGACCGTCGGCGTTACCGCGGGTTGTGATGTGGTCGTCATGTTTCCTCCCGAGGCACGCTTCTATTGTATTTTTGGCGGGGCGTGCGTAACCGGTTCGGGCATATTGGTATGTGATATGCCAGAGCGCAAGGGCTTCTTATTGCTAATGTGTCGCACTTTCCCGACCCCGGCCGGGCGCGGAAATTTCATCTTCCGGGCAAAAAAAGACCCCGGAAAACCGGGGTCCAAGTCGGGGAGGATTACCGTGAGTTCAAATCGGCCGAGGAGATGAATGTTCCGTCCGGAGCCGGTTAGAGCCCAAAATATGTCAGATCGCCGTTACGAATCGCGGCGTTGGCGCTGGCCATCAGCACGCGGTCGATCGAGGCCATGAGGCGGCCAAAGAGGGTGGTTCCGGGCGTGAGGCCCACAGATGCGGCTTTGGACATTTTCGTCCCCTTGAGGTCACAGGTGCAGCGGTCCGCTGCGTTCTGGTACCAAACTATGTATACCAGATGCCACGAACAACCCTTTTGTTTGCATGGCAGCATGAGCGAGTTTGCAGTGCAACAAAAATAGGGTGATCGGGAATCCCGATAACGAAAAAGGCCGCCGGAATCGGCGGCCCTTTGGAGCTTGAAAAGTGAGGAGGCTTATTCGGCGGCCTGCTTGCGCGGCGGATCCAGCGCGCCGGAATCGTGGATATCGGCGACCTGGTGATCGCTGAAGCCGAGCACCTGGCGCAGGATTTCGTCGGTGTGTTCGCCGAGCAGTGGCGAGCGCTTCACTTCGGTCGGGCTATCCGACAGTTTTATGGGGTTGCCGACCGACAGATACTTGCCGCGGATCGGATGATCGACTTCGACCACGGTGCCGGTGGCGCGCAGCGATTGGTCTTCCGCCAGTTCCTTCATCGACAGGATCGGGCCGCAGGGGATGTCGTCCTTGTTGAGGATGTCCATCGCCTCGAACTTGGTCTTGGTCATGGTCCAGAGTTCGATGCGCGCGAAGATCTCGTTGAGGCGCGACAGCCGCGCCGGCGGCTTGGCGTAATCCGGATGGGTCTTCCAGCCGGGCTCGCCGATCACGTCGCAAATCTTTTCCCAGACCGGGGCCTGGGTGATGAAATAGATGTAGGCGTTGGGATCGGTTTCCCAGCCCTTGCACTTGAGAATGCGGCCGGGCTGGCCGCCGCCGGAATCGTTGCCGGCCCGCGGCACCGCCTCGCCGAACGGAATGCCTTCGCCGAACTGGCTGTACTCCCTGAGCGGGCCGTGGGCGAGGCGCTGCTGGTCGCGCAGTTTGACGCGCGCCAGGTTCAACACCCCGTCCTGCATCGCCGCGGTGACCTTCTGTCCCTGGCCGGTCATGGTGCGCTGGTAAAGCGCGGTGACGATGCCGAGCGCTAGATGCAGGCCGGTGCCGCTGTCGCCGATCTGCGCGCCGGTCACGAGAGGCAGTCCATCGCGGAAACCGGTGGTCGACGCAGCACCACCGGTGCATTGCGCGACGTTCTCGTACACCTTGCAATCCTCGTACGGTCCGGGGCCAAAGCCCTTGATCGAGGCCACGATCATCTTCGGGTTGATGGCGTGGATCTTCTCCCAGGGAAATCCCATGCGGTCGAGCACGCCGGGGCCGAAATTCTCCACCAGCACGTCGCAGCTCTTGATCAGCGCGGTCAGGACTTCCTTGCCCTTCGGGTTCTTGGTGTCGAGCGTGATCGAGCGCTTGTTGTGGTTGAGCATGGTGAAATACAGGCTGTCGGCGTTCGGCACGTCCTGCAATTGACCGCGCGTGATGTCGCCGACGCCGGGTCGCTCGACCTTGATCACGTCAGCGCCGAACCATGCCAGCAACTGTGTGCAGGTCGGCCCGGACTGGACGTGGGTGAAATCGAGAATGCGAACGCCCTTCAGCGCCTTTGTCATCTGCTCTCTCCTTAAAGACTATAGTTCGGCTATTGGTAGGTTCCCTGCCTGCGCGGGGAACGGCGCCGGTGGGTTAGGTCGTCATTTCTTCTTGCTGAGCACGCTCTGCGGGTTGAGGTTGCCGATGCGGCCGCTCTCGCTGCCGGCGGCCGGATCGAGCACGGCGTTGATCAGCGTCGGCTGGCCGGAATCCATCGCCGCGTTGACGGCGCGCTTGAGTTCATCCGGCGAGGTCGCGTTGACGCCAGTGCCGCCAAAGGCCTCGATCATCTTGTCGTAGCGCGAGCCCTTGACGAACACGGTCGGCGCCGGATCGTCGCCCGCGCTGTTGACGTCGGTGCCGCGATAGATGCCGTCATTGTTGAAGATGACGATGCAGACCGGCAGTCTGTAGCGGCAGATCGTCTCCACCTCCATGCCGGAGAACCCGAACGCCGAGTCGCCCTCGACGCACAGCACCGGCTTGCCGGTCTCGATCGCGGCGGCAATGGCGTAGCCCATGCCGATACCCATGATGCCCCAGGTGCCGACGTCGATGCGCTTGCGCGGCTGGTAGATGTCGATGATGCCGCGCGCCAGATCGAGCGTGTTGGCGCCCTCGTTGACCAGCATCGCGTCCGGCCGCTCCTTGATGATGGTGCGCAGCACGCCGAGCGCGCCGTGATAGTCCATCGGCGAATTGTTGTTCATCAGGCGCGGCGCCATCTTGGCGACGTTCTCTTCGCGCTTCTTCGCGACCGCGTTCATCCACTCGGCGGGCGCGGCCGGCCAGTTGCCGCCCATCGCGCTGACCATCGCCGAGACGCAAGAACCGATATCGCCGACCACCGGCGCCACGATCTCGACATTGGAGTCCATTTCCTTGGGCTCGATGTCGATCTGGATGAATTTTTTGGGCGCATCGCCCCAGGTCTTGCCCTTGCCGTGCGAGAGCAACCAGTTCAGCCGCGCGCCGATCAGCATCACGACATCGGAATCCTTCAGCACCGTCGAGCGCGCAGCACCCGCGCATTGCGGATGCGTGTCGGGCAAAAGACCCTTGGCCATGCTCATGGGGAGGAACGGCACGCCGCTCTTTTCGACGAACGCCTTGATCGCATCATCGGCCTGCGCATAGGCGGCGCCCTTGCCGAGAATGATCAGAGGGCGCTTGGCGCTCTTGAGCACGTCGAGCGCGCGCTTGATCGAGTCGGGGGAGGGGATCTGCGCGGGGGCAGCGTCGATCACCTTGACCAGCGATTTCTTACCCGCCTCGGCGTTCATCACCTGGCCGAACAGCTTCGCCGGCAGATCGAGATAGACGCCGCCCGGGCGGCCCGAGACCGCGGCGCGGATCGCACGCGCAAGCCCGATGCCGATGTCGGCGGCGTGCAGCACGCGGAACGCGGCCTTGCACAGCGGTTTCGCGATCGCGAGCTGGTCCATCTCCTCGTAGTCGCCCTGCTGCAGGTCCACGATCTCGCGCTCCGAGGAGCCGGAGATCAGGATCATCGGGAAACAATTGGTGGTGGCATGCGCCAGCGCGGTGAGGCCGTTGAGGAAGCCCGGGGCCGACACCGTGAGGCAGACGCCCGGCTTCTTGGTGAGAAAGCCCGCGATCGAGGCCGCGTAGCCGGCGTTCTGCTCATGGCGGAACGAGAGCACGCGGATGCCCGAAGCCTGCGCCATGCGGCCGAAATCCGTGATCGGAATGCCCGGCACGCCGTAGATCGTGGTGAGCCCGTTCAGCTTCAGCGCGTCGATGATGAGATGGAAGCCGTCGGTCAGCTCCTGCTGCGCGTCGGCCGCCGGTGCATCGATGCTCTGTAGTGCTGCGGACATTCCGCTTCTCCCTGATCGTTTCTTGATGGGACGAGGCCGTTGTCGTCCTCGCCGCTTGCGTGAAGGCTAAAAGAGTTTCCTAAAACAGTTCCTGGCCGTGGGCCTCGACATAGGCGGCAAGGCCGAGCGTGTGGTCGCGCGCGCGCTTTTCCGCAAGCTCGGTGTTGCGCTCCTCGAGCGCTTCGATGATCGCCAGATGTTCCGGCAGCGAGGTCGCGGTGCGGTCGACCCGTCCGATGGTCAATTGCCGGTAGCCGCGCACATGCAGCAGGATGTCGTTGGTCATGTCGACCAGCACCGGCGACTCGCTGAGCGAGATCAGCGCCTGGTGGAAGGCGATGTTGGCCCTGGAATATTCCTCGACGTGATCCTGCGGCAGGCGATCCTTGCCGAAATCCTTGAAGAAATCGCGCAACGCCGAAATATCCTTCTTGCGCGCGGTGGTGGTGATCAGCCGCGCCGCCATGCTCTCGAGCGCGGCCCAGGCGCGGATCATGTCGACGATCTCGCTCTTGGTGCGGCGGACCACGACAATGCCGCGGCGTGGCACGGTCTTCACAAAACCGTCCTGCTCCAGCATCGCGATCGCTTCGCGGATCGGCGTCCGGCTGACGCCGAGGCGTTCCGATAGCGCGCGCTCGTCGAGCATCACGGGCTCAGGCGTCGCGTAGATGTCCATCTTGAGGATGGCTTCCTTCAGGGCGTCGTAGGCCTTGTTCTTGAAGCTGGTTTCCGGCGCGATCCGGACGATTGCGATGTCTGCCTCGGCCATGGTGGGCGGCGCCTTGGTTTGTTTCCGTTCGGTCACGATGGGTGAGTCTCCTCTGGAGGGAGACATCTTTTAACAGACTAATGACTGAAGATTTTTGGCATACCAGATGCCAGAATGTCAAGACGACCTTTTTTTCAGCAATTTGAAGGGTCCGCTTGCCTTGACAAGCCCATTTCTGGCATACCAAATGCCATGCGAGCGAATTCATCGCAAGAGGTTTCGCGATTGATCCGGATGCGCGCCACCCGATCCAGGCGCGCCGGGACGCCTGGCCTCGCGAATAAAAAACGGCTTCAAGGAGGAAACCAATGTCGAATTCCAAAGATGCGGTCCGCAAAATTCTTGATCAGGTCAAGGCGGACAAGCGCACCAGCCTGACCGCGCCGGAAGGCAAGCTGGTCTGCGATGCCTACGGCATTCCGGTTCCGAAGGAAGGCGTCGCCAAATCCGCAGCCGAAGCGGCGAAGATCGCTACCGACATGGGCTTTCCGGTGGTGATGAAGATTGTCTCGCCGGACATCCTGCACAAGACCGAAGCCGGCGGCGTGATGGTTGGGGTTAAGACCGCAGCCGACGTCGAAGCGAATTACGTCACCATCCTCGCCAACGCCAAGAAGTATAAAGCTGACGCCAAGATCGAGGGCATCCAGATCCAGCAGATGCTGCTTGGCGGCCAGGAAGTGATCGTCGGCGCGGTGACCGACGGCTCGTTCGGCAAGCTCGTCGCGTTCGGCCTCGGCGGCGTGCTGGTCGAGGTGCTCAAGGACATCACCTTCCGGATGGCGCCGGCCACCAAACAGGATGCGCTGTCGATGCTCGACGGCATCCAGGCCCATGAAATGCTTAAAGGTGTGCGCGGTAGCGATCCGGCCAACCGCGATGCGATTGCCGACATCATCGTCAACGTTTCAAGACTGATCACGGATTTCCCTGAAATCACCGAGATGGATCTCAATCCGGTGTTCGCGACCAGGAAGGACGCGATCGCCGCCGACGTACGCATCGTGGTCGACTTCGAGCCGAAGGCGCCGCGCCCGCGTCCCAACCATGACGACATCGTGCGGCAGATGAACCGCATCATGAAGCCGAAGGCCGTTGCGGTGATCGGTGCCTCCGCCGAGAGCGGCAAGATCGGCAACTCCGTGATGAAGAACCTGATCAACGGCGGCTACAAGGGCGAGATCTATCCGATTCACCCCAAGGCCGAAGAGATCATGGGCAAGAAGGTCTACAAGTCGGTCAAGGACATTCCGGGCGAGGTCGATATCGCGGTGTTTGCGATTCCCGCGAGCCTCGTGGCCGGCGCGCTGATCGAATGCGGCGAGAAGAAAGTGGTCGGCGCGATCCTGATTCCGTCGGGCTATGCCGAAACCGGCAACGTCAAGGGCCAGGAGGAAATCCAGGCGATCGGCCAGAAATACGGCATTCGCCTGATGGGGCCGAACATCTACGGCTTCTATTATACGCACGCCAATCTCTGCGCGACCTTCTGCACCGCCTATGACGTCAAGGGCTCGGCGGCGCTGTCGTCGCAATCCGGCGGCATCGGCATGGCGATCATCGGCTTCTCGCGTTCCGCCAAGATGGGCGTTTCCGCGATCGTCGGTCTCGGCAACAAATCCGACATCGACGAGGACGATCTCTTGACCTTCTTCGAGCAGGACGACAACACCCAGATCATCGCGCAGCATTGCGAGGACCTCAAGGACGGCCGCGCGTTTGCGGAAGTCGCCGCGCGGGTCTCCAAGAAGAAGCCGATCGTGGTGCTGAAGGCCGGACGCACCTCGGCCGGTGCCAAGGCTGCGAGCTCGCATACCGGCGCGCTTGCCGGCAACGACAAGATCTACGAGGACGTGTTCAACCAATGCGGCGTGATCCGCGCGCGCTCGCTGCGCGACATGCTGGAATTCGCCCGCGGCGTGCGATCCTGCCGACGCCGAAGGGCGAGAACGTCGTCATCATCACCGGCGCCGGCGGCTCCGGCGTGCTGCTGTCGGATGCCTGCATCGACAACAAGCTCTCGTTGATGACGATCCCGCCGGATCTCGATGCGGCGTTCCGCAAGTTCATCCCGCCGTTCGGTGCGGCCGGCAATCCGGTCGACATCACCGGGGGCGAGCCGCCGATCACCTATGTCAACACCGTGAAACTCGGCCTCGAGGATCCGAGGATCCACTCGCTGATCCTCGGCTACTGGCACACCATCGTGACGCCGCCGATGGTGTTTGCAAGGAATATGGTCGAGATCAAGAACGCAATGAAGGCCAAGGGCATCGAGAAGCCGATCGTGGCGTCGCTCGCCGGCGACGTCGAGGTCGAGGAAGCCGCCGACTATCTCTACCAGAACGGCATCGTCGCCTATGCGTATTCCACGGAAATTCCGGTCGCGGTGCTGGGTGCCAAGTACAAGTGGGCCCGCGGTGCGGGGCTGCTGTAAGGCAGCGCCTGGAATCCAGGTTCGTCATTGCGGGCCGACGGGTCGGACGAATGCCCGCCCGATGACAGACTCCGCGAAGCAATCCGGTCTTGCCTTGTAACTCTGGATTGCTTCGTCGCTTTGCTCCTCGCAATGACGACGTGAGCGCAAATTCAGTCGACTTGTACAGGGCGTAGCCGCTTGATGGCCCAATCAACACCGGCAGCCACGACAAATCCGGCGCAGGCGGCCAGCGCATCGACCACAAAATCCTCCAGCCGCGCGTGGCGGCCCGGCGCAAGGAGCTGCAGCAGTTCGATCACGCCGATCATGATGACGGCGATCACGGCCGTGCGCGGCCGGTTGCCGGTATAGGCCAAGCCGAACGTCAATCCGACCAGAACGAACGCCAGGGCGTGCTCGCCGTCCTGGCCGAGATGGGAGTGCGGCCGCAAGCGGGCCGGGCCCAGAGTGGCGAAGGTGACTGCAGCCGCCAGTAGCCAGGCGATGATCCTGAAGATGGTTGTCATCATGCCCGGATAACACATTTCGCTCACGCAAGTTCGCGGATATGCGAACCTGCGGCGCGGTGTCGTTAACGGATTGCGCTTACAGCGCCTCGCGGACGCCGAGGCCCAGCATAAAGCGTTCCCGAATCTGCACGGGATCGCGCCGGGTCTGCCCGGTGCCCGGCTTGTCGTCGATCCGCACCCCGATCAATGTCGGCCCGGAAGCGGTGAGCGACTGATCGATCAGCCGCTCGAAATCCTCTTCATCGGCGGCCCAGGCGCTGTTGGTGAGGCCGGATCCGATCGCGATCGCGATGATATCGGCGACCGCGGCGGCCGGCGTCGGTTGCGCGCCGGTGATCTGGTAGATGCCGTTATCCATCACCACCATGCAGAGGTTTTTCGGCGCCAGGGTCGCGATCGTCGACAGGCAGCCGAGTTGCATCAACAGCGAGCCGTCGCCTTCGAGCGCGAAGACGCGGCGCTTGGGTTGCGCCAGTGCGACGCCAAGCGCGATCGGGAAGGCGAGGCCCATGCTGCCCAGCATGTAGAAATTCTGCGGCCGGTGGCCGGCGGCCCACAGGTCGAAATTGGTATTGCCGATGCCGCCGACCACGGCTTCCTCGTGTTTCAGCTTCGCGATCAGGCGCGAGGTGAGGTCGAACCGGTTCATGATCTTGGTGTTGCGGGCGGCCGCGTGGCTCTGCTGGTTCATGGCGTGCCTCACTTGTCCAGGGTCTTGCCGCCGGTCAGCAGCGGCGAGAGGATCAACGCGACGGGGGCCTGCGTGGTGATGGCCTGCTTGATCGAGCGGTCGACGATGAACTCGAATTCGTCGAGCCGGGTCGCGGTGTGATGCTCCATCGCCAGCGAGTCGAGCACCGGGCGCATGGTGCGGCACACCAGCGACTGGCCGTAATTGAATTCACCGAGCGTGCCGCGCTCGGACACGAACATGATCAGCGGTATCTGGTAGGGGATCGCCAGCGAGGCCAGCACGTTGGCGAGCGTGGCGAAACCGGACGTCTGCATCAGCACCGCGCCGCGCAGCCCGCCCATCCAGGCGCCGGAGACGATGCCGACGGCTTCTTCTTCCCGCGCGGTCGGGAAGGTGGTGAAGAAGGGATCGGCGTGGATGCTCTTGATCAGCGCGGTCAGCACGCGATCGGGAACGTAGGGCACCAGGCGGATATCGTTGCGCTTGAGGGTTTGCAGCACCACGCCGTGCCAGGTGGTTTCACTTGAAGTGGTTGAAGCCTCGCCAACCGCCATCGAATTCTCCCTTTGCCACGCGACGATGTTTCGTTCGCAACATGACCGCCAGCGGTCGCGTCGAGGCGCCGAAACTTGACGCGATCCCCGGGATTGTCAACATGCCCGGCCGTAGCCGTGACCTGCGCCGGACGATGGCCCGGGGCCGGGTGGCGTGCGATAAGCGAAGCAACAAAAGACTTGTCAGGAATCCTGGGAGAAATGCCATGGGGGGATGGTTCCGGATGTTGGCGGCGGGGGCCGCATTGCTGGGCGCCGGTGCCGGTGCGTCGGCGCAGCCATTTCCGTCCAAGACGGTGCGTATCCTGGTGCCGTATGCGGCCGGCGGCGCGGTCGATATTCTGGCGCGCACGCTGGGCGATGCCGTCTCGCAGAAATGGGGTCAATCGATCGTTATCGAAAACCGGCCGGGCGCGGGCGGGGTGATCGCCTCGCAGGCGCTGGTGACCTCGCCGCCCGACGGCTACACGCTGATCGTCGTCGCCAGCGGCCATCCCACCAATGCGTTTCTCTATGAGACGCTGCCCTACGATACCTTCAAGAGTTTCACGCCGATCACGCTGATCGCGTCGTCCCCGAACATCCTGCTGGTCCGTGCCGACTCGCCGTTCAAGACGGTCGCCGACGTCATCGCCGAGGCCAAAGCCAAACCCGGCAGCCTGTCCTATGGACATGCCGGGACCGGCACCTCGACGCATCTGGCCGGCGAGCTGCTGAAGAATCTCGCCAAGGTCGACATCAAGGGCATCCCCTACAAAGGCGGCCTGCCGGCGGTCAACGATCTCCTGGGCGGGCAGATCCCGCTATCGTTCAACAATGGACCGGAGTCGGTGGGACAGCTCCAGGCCGGCACGGTTCGCGCGCTCGGCGTCACGACGGCGTCGCGGGTCGCGTTCCTGCCTGATGTGCCGAGCATTTCGGAAGCCGTGCCGGGCTACGACACCGAAGTGTGGTGGGGATTGCTCGGGCCGGCCAACATGCCGCCCGAGGTGCTCGTTAAAATCTCGCAGGATTTCGTTGTGCGGTCGGCGAACGTGCCGCTGTCGCCTTCGTCCGCATTGCAGACGATGTATTTCCGGTCGGCGCTGGTTTGCGCCACCGTTTTCCACTTGATGCCGGTCGGGAAGGCCGGCGCCACCGCGGCCGCGCAGGCCCGACGTCGTGACATCGGCAAGAATGCCGTCGGTGCCGAGCGTCAGCGCGCGCTCAAGGCCCTTGTAGCCGCCGTGGGCGCGGTAATCGTCGACCGAGCGCGGATCGATGACGCCGCAGCGCGCGAAGGTGAGGCGGGTCTGCCGCTTCAGCCAGGGAATTTCGTCGGCGACGCCACGCCGCAGCAGGTGCGGCCCGTCCGCCGCCATCGCATCGAGCACCGAGGCGACGTCGGCGGTCGTTACCGGGCCGAACGCGATGCGGCCCCTGGCTGTCGCGACCTCAACCATCGGCTCGAGCCAGAACAGGCCGCGTGAACCGGTGCGAACGATTTCGATGACAACGCCGCGCTTGCCCGCAATCTGTTCAAAGGCGAGGGCGACTTCATCGGCGCCGACCGCAAACGGCACCGGCATCGCGCGGAATGAAAATGCGGAGGCTCATCGCTGCGCCTCCGCGACCAGCGCATCGAGACGCGCTTCGTCCAGACGTCCGACGATACGGCCGTCCAGCATCGCCGATGGTGCGGTGGCGCACAGCCCGAGGCAATAGATCGGCTCCAGCGTGACGCGTTCATCGGCCGTGGTGTTGCCGAGCGCGATGCCGAGCTTGGCTTCCGCGCGCGCGGCCAGCGCGTCGCCACCCGCGGCCTGGCAGGCTTCGGCGCGGCACAGCTTCAGCACATGACGTCCCGCGGGCTCGTGACGGAAATCATGATAGAAGGTGAAGACGCCATGGATCTCGGCGCGCGACAGATTGAGCGCCTCGGCGATCATCGGGATCGCGGGTTCCGGCACGTAACCGAACGCTTCCTGCAGGGCATGCAGAATCACCAGCGTCGGGCCCTCGAGATGAGTGTGCTCGGCGATGATTTCGGCGCCGCGCTTGGCGTCCCATGGTTCGTAAGTTGGCTGCATACGCCTTCTCTATCAGACACTTATTACCGATCTGATCAGAATTGGAATTGCTCCAGAAATCAATAAAGCTGTCTCATGCTGCGATACGGAAACCCGATCAATTAGAATTTCAAATCAGTTGATATGTATTTCAAATGATCTGCTAGTCTCCCTGCGGGAGGGCGTTGGACGCGGCTTTTTGGCTTAGGGGTCCAACGGCGAGCCGTGCTATTCGTTGCACGGATAAGAGGCTGATTTGATCGAAAACTTGAACTTTTGCTGGCACTTGCCAAGGAACGGCACTTTGGCCGCGCGGCTGAGGCCTGCGGCGTCACGCAGCCGACGATGTCGACCAGCCTCAAGCAACTCGAGGAAATCCTCGGCGTCCATGCTGGTGCAGCGCGGCTCCCGTTCCAGGGCTTTACGCCCGAGGGAGAGCGGACGCTCGACTGGGCGCGGCGCATCGTCGGTGACACCCGCGCGATGCGGCAGGAAATCCACGCCCTGAAGGAGGGGCTTTCCGGCGAAATCGCCTTGGCCGCGATCCCGACCCGCGCTCGGCATGGTCGCGTCGCTGACCACGCCGTTTCGCGCCCGTCACCCCAATGTGCGTTTCCGCGTGGTGTCCAGCACGTCGATCGAGGTGCTGGGGGCTGCTGGAAAACCTCGAGGTCGATGCCGGGCTGACGTATCTCGAGAATGAGCCGCTCGGCAAAGTCCGCTCGATCCCGCTCTACAACGAGAGCTATCGTCTGCTCACCGCGCCCGATGGAATGTTCGGCGATCGCGATCAGGTCACCTGGAAGGAGGTTGGCCAGGTGCCGCTGTGTCTGTTGACACCCGACATGCAGAACCGCCGCATCATCGACCGCGCGCTGAAATCCGCCGGGGTCGAGGCGATCCCGACGCTGACCTCGAATTCGATCATCGTGCTCTACAGCCACGTCAAGACCGGCCGTTGGGCGAGCGTGATGCCGGCAAAACTCGCCGAGACGCTCGGCCTGTCGGATGCGGTGCGCAGCATCCCGATCGTCGATCCCGCGATCCACTACAGCGTCGGCCTCGTCGTGCCCCAGCGCGATCCGCTGACGCCGCTGATCGCGGCGCTGGCGCAGATCGGCCCGCGAAGTCGCGCCGACGCTGGAGTCGTAACCGCCGATCTCAGCGATCGACGGAAATCTGATAGCGCTCGGCGATCGCCGACAATTGGCTCCAGGTCTCGTCGTCGACTTCAATGCCCTTGGCCATGCGCTCGGCGCGCGCGATGCGCTCCGGCTCGCCGGCGATCAGCACCGGGAGATCCGGGTCGGAAGGTTTTGCGGATTTGACCCAGGCGATCATCGCGTCGATCTCGGCCAGCATGCTGTCTCGCGTGGAGAGCCGGGCGGGGTCGATGACAATGCTCAGCATGCCGTTGATGATGCCGCGCTCCGGCGGCGTGCTGGTGGTGACGCTGGCGGAGCCGACGATGGCGCCGGCCAAGAGTTCGCAGACCAGCGCAAGGCCTGATCCCTTGTGCTCGCCGAATGGCAGCACCACGCCGCGCGGCTCGGTGTACATCACCGAGGGATCGGTGGTGGGTTGGCCGGCGTGGTCGAGCATGACGCCGTCATACATCGGCTTGCCGGCATTGTACGCCACCCGCACCTTGCCCATCGCGACGCGGCTGGTGGCGAAATCGAGCAGGATCGGCTCGTTGCTCGCGGTGCCGGGAATAGCGATGCAGACCGGGTTGGTGAGGAAACGTCCCTCGCGTCCGCGGAAGGGGGCCACCGGCGGCGGACCTGAGGCGACGTTGACGAAGTGCAGCCCCACCATGCCCGCGCGCGCGGCGATCTCGCCGTAGGTGCCGACGCGGCCGATATGGTGCGCGTTGCGCAACCCGTTGACCGCGACGCCGTGTTGTTTGGCAGCGCCGATCGCCCATTCGACCGCCTGGCGGGCGATCACCTGGCCGTAGCCGGCATGCGCATCCCAGACCGAGATGGTGCCGGTGTCGGAGACGATCTCCGGCTTCTGGTTGGGCTTCAGCGTGCCGCCTTCGAAGTCGCGCACATAGGCCACCAGCATCCCGACGCCATGGCTGTCATGGCCGCGCAGGTTCGCCTCGACGAGATGGTCGGCAACGATGTCGGCTTCTGCCGGCGTACTGCCGCCGGCGGCGACGATGCGGTTGGCAAACGCACGCAGCCTGGCGTGGTCGATGATCATGCTTTTACTCCATTCCAAACACTGTCGTTCCGCGGCGCGCCCGCGCTTCCGGTCCCTGTGATTTAGAGCGATCTCCGTTCCGCGTCAAAAGCGGCGAGCGTCCGGTCAGGCCGCGACCGATGCCTCCGACTTGACCTCGGTCTTGGCCTTGCGGCCGTCGCGCGGCAGCGACACGCAGACCACGGTACCGGTGCCGAGCCGCGAGCGCAGCCGCATCGATCCGCCATGCAGGTTGGTCAGCGACTTGGCGATTGCGAGCCCCAGTCCCGAGCCGTGATAGGTCTTGGTGAGCTGGCTTTCGACCTGCTCGAACGGCCGGCCGAGGCGCTTGAGCGATTGCGGCGCGATGCCGATGCCGGTGTCGGCGATCATCAGATGGATGGCGTCGTGGCGGACGCGGCCGCGCACCGTCACCTTGCCGCCGTCGGGCGTGAATTTGACGGCGTTGGACAGCAGATTGACCATGATCTGCTTGATGGCGCGACGATCCGCCACCACGGGGATGGAGCCCTCGATGTCGGCGTCGAGCACCAGGCTCTTGTCCTCGGCGCGGCCGGACACCACGCGCATCGATTCCGCGAGCGTCTTCGACAGATCGAGCGGCTCCATGTCGAGCTGCATCCGGCCCGCCTCGATCTTCGACATGTCGAGGATGTCGTTGATGACTTCGAGCAGATAGCGGCCGCTGGTCAGGATGTCGTGGCAATATTCCTGGTATTTGTCGGAGCCGAGCGTGCCGAACATGCCGCTGCCCATGATCTCGGAAAATCCGATGATGGCGTTGAGCGGCGTGCGCAGTTCGTGGCTCATATTGGCCAGGAACTTCGATTTGGTCTGGTTGGCTTCCTCGGCGCGGTTCTTTTCCTCGGAGTATTTCTCGGCGAGGTCGGCAAGCTCGATCGCCTGCTGTTCGAGCGCGGTCTGCGAGCGTTTCAGGTCGATCACGGAAGCGCGCAGCCGAAGGTCGTTGTCGACCAGCTTCTGCTCGTGCTCCTTGATGCGGGTGATGTCGGTGCCGACCGAAACATAGCCGCCGTCCTTGGTGCGGCGCTCGCTGATATGCAGCCAGCTGCCGTCGTCGATCTGGGCTTCGAAGGTGCGCGCGCCCGGGGCTTGCGCCGCGGTTTCCTGCAGGCGGGTGCGAACCTCCGGCATGCTGCCGACCTCGATCACGGTTTCGTAGGAGGTGCCGGGGGTCACCGCGGAATCCGGCAGCTTGTGCAGGCGCTGGAAGTGCGAGTTGCAGAGCACCAGGCGATCCTCGGCGTCCCACAGCACGAAGGCTTCCGGAATGGTCTCGATCGCGTCGCGCAGCCGCAGGTCGGCCTCCACGGTCTTTTCGGCAAGGCTCTTCTGCTCGGTGATGTCGACGGCGATCCCGATCAGATGCAGGCCGGCGTCGCTGGCGCCCTGGCTCAGTTCGCAGCGCACCCTGAGCCAGATCCAGTGGCCGTCGGTGTGCTGCATGCGGAACGTCTGGTCGATGTGATTGATCTTGGAGGAGATGAGCTGATTGGCGATTTCGAACAAATCGATATCGTCCGACTTCACCAGCGCGTTGACCTCGCCGAAGGTCAGGAGATCGCTGCGGCTGTCGAGTCCCAGCATGGTGAACATCGATTGCGACCAGAAGATCCGCCCGCGCGACAGGTCCCAGTCCCACAGCCCGCAGCGGCCGCGGTTGAGCGCGGTATCGATCCGGCCGCGGACGGCGTCGTTGATCAAATCGCCTTCGCGGGCGCGGGTCGATTGCCAATGGAACGCGAACCCCAAAATCAGAACCACGAAACCGGTGGTCGCCGAAAGCGTCACCGCGAGAGCAGCATCCGATCCCCACACCGGATCGATCCTTTCCTGGATGATGATAATCTGGCCGGGCAGCGATTTGATCATTCGCTGGATCGCGAGCGCGGCGGTGCCGTTGGGCAGCACGATGTCGGTGACCTGCGAGGGCTGGGCGGCGGCGGTCAGCGGCAGTGCCGCGCTGACGGCATCGAGAATGCCCGAGGTGTCGCCGATCGCGCCATCGAGCGGCAGGCGGGCAAGCACGCGCTGGTCGGCGGCGGTCACGATCACATGACGGCCGAGCGCGGTGCCCCAGGTGGGAATGAGGCCGGGCAGCAGAAGCTGCAGCCGTTCGAAGGTCGCCGTGCGTTCCTGCCGCACCGAGGCGATGCGGTCGATACGTTCGGCGAGGACATCGGCGATCGCGGCGAGGTCGCGTTTCATCGCGGAGCGCTTCTGCCGGTTCTGGTCGACCACCTGGACGAAGGCGCCGAGGCAGATCGTGATCAGGAAAGCGATGATCAGGGTGGGGACGGCGCGGCGCAATGCAGGCTCCGCCGTCAAGAGTCGAACATAGGCCGGTTTCGCGATCGACTGCGCCAATCCCTTGATCGAATCGGATTGGACGCACGCGCTCGCCGCGTGTGCGCGCGCCATGCCTTACACCCCCGTGAAAAAACTTTTTGAAACCCCGGTTCGGAAGAACCCACTCGCTTCCGAATCACAGCGATTTGAATCCAGTTTTCGCGGGCTGTCGAGAGTCAACGATTCGTTAATGCAAATAAATCTTGTCCAAGGAAGAATCGAAGCAACAAAAGTGAGTCCGAAACAGGAACGTGTGACTCCGCGACCGTATTTTTGCGGAGTCTTTTTTGTTTTGACGCGTTTTCTTGACGCGAACCGGAACCACTTCGCTCGAAAACGCTATGGTCTACGCGCTTGCCGAGGTGTTCACGCATAAGGCGGCTCGGCGTGGCTGATCACGCGCTTCACGCTCGGGAAGGCGCGGCGCAACGCGCGCTCGATCTCGTCGACGCCCTCATGCACCTTGATCACGCTCATCGAGGGCGCGGCGCGGCAATGGAAGTTGACGATCTCGCCGGCGTCGGTGTCGCGCACCCGCACATTATGGATGTCGTGGATGGCGCCATCGGCGGCGAAGCGTGTCAGTGCGGCCGTGATGGCCTCGACCCTGGCGGGCGCGGCGTCGGAGCCGAGCGGTAGCTCGGGCTCGAGCGGCTCGATATGGGTATCGACCTCGGCGTCCTCGCCGAACTCGTCGCGGATGTTGCGCTCCAGATCGTGGGCGATGTCGTGCGCTGCGGTCAGCGCCATCTCGCCGTCGACCTCGAGGTCGATGCTGACGGTGAGCTTGCCGCCGAGATCGTGCACGGTGACATGATGGATCGCGAGGCCGGAATTGCGCGCGATCACCATGATGCGTTCGCGCACGCTTTCATTGTTGCGCGCCACCGGTATCGCGGTGAAGGTGAGATCGGCGTCTCCAAGCGCTGCCGTGACCGCCTGCTGCGCCCGCTGCTTGATCTGGTCGACGCGGTCGATCGGAAAGGTGCGCGGCACCTGCACGGTCGCGTCGATGAAATGAGTGGGGCCGACCATCCGCGCGCGCAACCGCTCGACACCGACCACGCCGGGGACCGCTCTGATCGCGGCGGTCGCCTTTTCCGCGACGCCTTCGGGGGGCGCGGTCGAGCAGCGTCTCCACGGTGGAGCGTGCGAGCCGCAAGCCCAGCGCCGAGATCACCACCGCGACCCCGATCGCGGCTGCCGCATCGCCCCAGCGATAGCCCAGGCCCGACAGCGCAAGGCCGATGATGACGGCGATCGAGCCGAGCACGTCGGAAGCGAAATGCAGGGCGTCGGCGGCCAGCGCCTGGCTCGAGGGTCGCGCGCGCGGTGCGGTGCAGCGCCCAGGCGCGCCAGAGATTGACCGCGATGTCGATCACCAGCACCACGAACGGGATCGCCGAGATCGTCGGCGGCGCCACGCCGTCGCGCAGGCGGCCCCAGGAGGCGACCAGGATGCCGCCGGCCAGCACATAGAGCATCGCGATGACACCGAGCGCCGACAGGCTCTCGATCTTGCCGTGGCCGTAATGATGTTGCTCGTCGGCCGGCTTGTCCGACACCTGCACCACCATCCAGGTGATCACGGTGGCGACCAGATCGACCGACGAGTGCAGCGCCTCGGAGATCAGCGCGAGGCTGCCGATCGCGACGCCGACCACGAATTTCGCGGCCGCCATCGCGGCGCTGGCCAGGATCGAAATCGCGGCGACACGGGATTTTTCGGAAGGAGCTTGGCTGTTCATCGCGGTGGTTTAGCAGCCGATCATGTCACGTCAAAGGATGGACTCGGATACGCAATCGCCACTCACTCGCAGAAGCGCATTGTTGCGAATTGTTCCGATTCAATTCCATGCGTATTCCCTGTTTCTGTGTCGTCCCTGCGAACGCAGGGACCCATAACCCCTGGCGTTACCGGTAGCGAAAGTCATCTTCCGTCGTGCCGAAACGAGAGGACACGGCGTATGGGTCCCTGCGTTCGCAGGGACGACGAAAGGAGCGATGACAGCTGAACACACGTTCTCATTCTCACGGCACGATGCGCCTGAGCTTTGCTTCCGTCATTCGCCCAAAAAAGAGGAGGGCGCAGGGAAACGCCGGGTGCCCGCTGCACCCGTAGCCCGTGTGCAAGAGTAGTAAGCACACGGTATTCACCACAGGTACCCCGGGACACCCGGCATTCCCTGCGCAATGGTTTTAACGGCTTATTCCGTGCTCTCCCCGGCGACGAATTCGTCTTGCCACCGTCGCCGTCGGATTGACGGCGCGCCGATCCCGGTGGGTTCGAACGCGCCTCCGCCAGCTTGACACCAGCAACGGGTGCCAGGACCACACGGCTTTGCCGTACGCAGCCGCCTTCGCCGTCGCTTCAGCCGGCCATGTGCAGCCCGCCGAAATCCCAACGAAGGCGTTGTGGCGCCGTTCGTCCTGCGCGTGGCCGCCGCTCACGGGAAACCCGCCCTGCGATCGCCTCACGCGCCCGACGCCGCCGCGTCCACCGCATCCCACCCCGCGTAAACGACGATCATGATACGCCCTCGTTCGGGCTGGGACGGGGAGGGATAAGCGGGTGATTTGGGTCCGGGGTCAAGCGGTTTTTCGGAAAATCAGAAAATGGCGCGCCGCGTCGGGCGGATCAGCTTGATCGGATTGAGGAAATTCGAAGATACGTGAAGGGGAATTTGACGCGCGAACCGCTCCCCTAGCGGCCGCAGAAGATTGCCACGCTTACCTGAGATCAAGAATTCAAATTTTACCTTGGCGCCGGAGTTTGTGAACTCGATATCCCACAAGGCAGCCACACTGCCTCGGTAACGAAGTATAACCACATTCTTGAGAACCTAGTCGGCGGTTTCACTCAGGATTTGCGATGGCTGAAACTTCAATCGAATGGACTGACGCCACTTGGAACCCTGTTGCAGGATGTACTGTTCTGACAGCGGGCTGCACAAATTGTTACGCCATGCGAATGGCCGCAAGGCTCGAGGCGATGGGCGTCGACAAATATCGCGGGCTGACACGAAAGAGCGGCGGTCGCTCAGTTTGGACAGGTACAATTACCGTTGATGTGAAGTCTCTTGACGTACCAAAATCTTGGACGAAGGCCCGCAGAGTTTTTGTGAACTCGATGTCGGATCTGTTTCATCCTGAGGTGCCGGAAGGATTTATCGCTCGCGTTTGGAAGGTCATGGAGGAAACGCCGCGGCATACATATCAGATATTGACCAAGCGGCCGGAACGCATGAGAGAGGTGCTTGTTCGACCCAATTTCCCGATTCTTGGGAACGTTTGGCTTGGTACTAGTGTCGAAGACAGCCGAGTCTGGACAGGCTGGACATACTTCGCTCGATACCCGCGGCGGTCCGATTTGTATCGTTAGAGCCACTGCTCGGCTCCGTTCGGAACGCTGATCTTACGAACATTCAGTGGGCAATAGTTGGAGGAGAGAGTGGCCCGCGAGCTCGCGAAATGAAGGCTGAGTGGGTTCACGAAATAGAGGCGATGTGCTCACGATACGGCACTCTTTTCTTCTTCAAGCAGTGGGGTGGCAAAAATAAGAAGGCGGCGGGACGCGAACTCAACGGTCAGACCTATGACGACATGCCAACTTTGAGTATGTGATTGCCGATCTTTGTAGCCAAGCCTATGGCCTTAGGATCGGTATTTGACACACAAAAAAACAACGAAAATCGCTGCGGTTTTTTTATTTCTAGGCAATGCAAGAGGCTTCAAGACGGCCCGAAAATTGTCTCTAAACGAGCGCGGGTATAAGCCTCCAAGCCGGCAACATTCGCAGCCCGCTGGCGCGGCTCCTCGAGAGCGCCGTCGAATAAGTCATCTCTTACGGTTTTTGGATATAGCTCGACCTCCCAGGCGTCAGATCCGAACATTCGTGTTAGAGCCGCGCGTTTGTGGCGATCAATGTCAACGAGTTGTCGAGTGGCTTGACGATAAAGTCCGGACAGAGAAAAAAGGAACCACACGTCGATTGCCCTGGTAGCTGCTACCTTTTCAAGAGTCGACCATTCGAGTTCCATGCCATACGGGTCAAGAAAAAGAACCGCTCTTGTTGTTTGCCAACTGTTCGCGGCGATGAGCGCCTTCAAGGCATCGTTAGCATCGTTTTTGACCACGACAATCCGGCGATCTGGATGGTTAGCGGCCAACTCATCGAGTGCCGCTGCGTAGGATGGCTTATTCTCAATGAATACGATCAGGTCAAATGTCGGCCGCACGTCGATAGCTATTTTAGCAGAGCCTCGCCTGCGCTCGATACGCTCTGGCTCACCGGCATCTAACAGTCCGGCAGGTCTCTTTTCGTGCTTGATCGTCCGTTCGCCAGTCCCTGCGAATGCGTCAATGTACCAAAGCTCGGAAAATTTCCCGCGAAGAGCAGTCGTGAAAAACGTCAGATATTTCTCAACGATCGATAATTTAAGCTCAGTATGCTGGTCACCGAATTCGTGATCAATCTGTTTCATCGAGCCTCAACAATGTCTGCGATTTGGTCGCCTTCAAGCAGGCTTGAAGATGTCGCGGTGTCATGCGCTATTGGCTATAGGTAAGCTGCTCAGGTTGTCCCCGATCTCGATTGATTTATTTCAAATAACCAAGTCAGCGCGTCACCCTCCGATATATCGGTCGGCTAGCCGTAAGCAGCAGCGACGGCGGTGTCTAGGGCGGCATGTGAGGTCACAGTTTGCGGCACAGCGTGGGTTAGAATATCATGAAGACAGCTACATATCTGGCCAAAACAACTTTTAATTGATTACAACCAAAGGAAGCCTCAATCGCTATGGGTTATTGCGCGCGATGATGACGCTTAGAAAAAGTCAGGGATTCAACAACTAGAGGCTTCCCAAGATGCCGGCCTACATGATCGTCCGCGCCGACATCACCCATGAAGAACGGTTCGGCCGATATCGCCAGGCCGTGGTGCCGTTGATCGAAAGCTTTGGCGGCAGGCACATCAGGAGCGGGGCTGTCGAACGTCTCGAAGGCGATCAGGACGGGAGCCGGATCGCGCTGTTCGAATTTCCGACCGTGGAAGCGATTCATGCGTTCTGGGACTCGCCGGCGTACGTCCCGGTGAAGGAGATGAGACGTGGCGCCGCGACGCTCGATGTCTGGGCTGTGCCGGGCGTGTGACCGTTTGGCTCCATGAGAGGTTGTGCCGATTTTCTCATGCTTTCTCGGTTCTCGGCCTATCATTTGACCCCCGCAATCCCCACATACCGTCCATGGCAACATGGCAAAAGACGATCACCAAGCAGCCTCCCAAGTCCAAGGCTGAGTTGCGTGAGATGCTGACCCAGGCGGTGCGGAACACGCAGCCCGAGTCCAAGTCCACATCCAAAGCCGGCAAAGATCAGCCCTAGGCCAATCGTCCGCGAAAGCGCACTGTCGAGGCGGTGTTGTTGATGGTCTCGCCAGCAGCGGGACCGTCTCTCGCGCTCACCAGCCGTTGTCGTAATAGACTTCCGCCACACACGCCTTGGCGATGTCTTCGCAGAGCACCTTGTCGCCGTCGGCAAGCTTGACCTTGACCCGCTTGTTCGGGCCAGCGCCGATGCCCTTCAGCGAGAGCACGTTCACGATGCCCTTGGCGCGCGCGAGCGAGATGGTATTGTCGGCGGCCTCCTGGACGCGAAAACCGATGAAATAGGCGACCGGGAAATCGTCCGCGCCGCAGGTCCAGCTCGTGACGTTGAGATAGTCCTTGGCGTCGAGGATGCCGTGAAACGACCGCAGATCGAACGTGCCGGAACCGTTGACGGCCTCCTGATAGGCGATCTGGGAGGAAAAGAAGTCCGCGCCGCCCTTGCGCTGCGCCTTGACCAGGGTGTCGATCATGTCGGCGTCGTATCGGTTCATCGCGCGCAGCTTCCTGATGTGATCCCCGAAATCCAGCAGCGTGACGACGCCGGCGTGGCAGATCTTGAAATTGCCTTCGGCATGTCCGGCGGAAGGAAGCATCGCCGCGATCAAGGCGATCGCAGGGATCGTCGGGCACCATCGTCGCGCCGCCGCGCCTTGCATCGGCTGCCTCCCGAAAAAATTTGGTCAAAAAATCAGGTCAAAAAAATCAGCCTGACGTCCCATCGCACGTGATGAGACGTTCCGGCACTTGTTTATATCCGATAGTTGCGGACGCCCGCAACTTAGCTCCGCCCGGGGTGCGGGGAAGGCACCGGACGATGGCGGAGTTCGCTGTGGCTTCGGTCAGGCCGCGCGGTGCTGCGGCTGGTAGGGCGCGAGCTCGTCTTCCAGCACAAACTGGAGTGCGCCGTCATTCTCTATGGCGTATCTCAGCTCGCCGTCGGTGGTGGTGAAGATCGCGACGACCTTGCCAGTGTTCTTGCCCTTGGCGACGTTATCACCGATCGCAAACTTGGCCATGAAAGTTCCTCTAGTCCAACACGTTGAGTTTCGCCCTCGAGGGCGTGACTTGGATACGCGGTCAACTTGAGTCGTTCGATCGTGCCTCGATCGTGCTCCGATCATTCTTTGATTCTTGGCCGAATGTGTAAAAGATTCGCTAACCATTGGCCCGGGCCAATACGGATTGCGGCCTGATCGAATCGGAGAACGTTGCTTGCCGGCCACGAAACCGGCTGCGGACGCCCCAAATCCGCACAAAGAAAAGGCAGCCGTGACGAGCGGCTGCCGTTTGACTTCGGGAGCATCGGGTGCCCCGCGATTCGCGGCGCCGTCTCACTGGTCGGCGAAGGCATTTCCTTCGCGAATGGAACAATTGGTGTTGGTCGTCTTGATCGAGAGCATCTCGCGGACCACGCCGTCCAATCCCTTTCGCTTGACGACGCCGCCTTCCTTGCCGACGGTCACGTTCACGGTGCAACTGGAGAAGGAGCCGTCGAAATCGACCTCGGCGCGCACCGCGCCCGCGCCGCCGCCGCCGGAATAGCTCCGGTTGATGACGAGGCGGTTGCCCTCGAAGCGCAGTCCTCGCGCCTCGCCGTTTCTGGTCGAACCTGTGCCCGGACTGTTGTCCGAGGTCCCCAATCGTCGCCCGGAGCCACGCGATGACCGTTCGAACAGCCGTCCTGCGGAAGAGACGTAAATGATATAGGCGATGTGGGTTTGACCGGGATGCACCGTTCCGTCGGGATCACGCTGCACGGTCTCCGACAACCAGGTGATCGTTATGGTCTTGTTATAGAGCTGCGCGGGCGCGGCGCAGCACATGTTGATGCCGGCGAAATATCCAAGCAGGAGCAGAAATGTCCGGCGCACGATCGATCCTCCGCAAACTCTGGAAATAAAATGAAATAATCGAGATTGCCCTGATGCAAGTCTCGATGGCGAGAAGTTTCGCTTGGATGGCAATTTGTGTCCAGTTCCTCGGACGCAATGGAGCCGTTCGCAATGTGCCGTCCGCATTGTGACATTTGCATTGTGACTTGGATCACGCGGTCAATGAACGGCGTTTCCGATCGCCGCGTCTATCGTCACGAGGGGATAGCCCCCTCCCAGAAACAGGAGAGTGACATGACCGTTGTGAACGACGACGTTTGCGAATTGACGGTGGAACAACTGGAAGTGGCAAGCGGCGGCAGGATCAAGCTTCCGATACCTGAAGCCGTGAAAGCCCGGGAAATCGCCGAGATCGAAAGAGACAACCCGGGATTTTGACACGACCATCGCGTGATCGCGTTCGAGGCCGCCTCGATCGGCGGCCTCTTTTTTCAGTATCGGCCGACGGCGGATTACGCTTCGCCAATCCGCCTTACAGAAGCAGCTAGAGCCGCACCACGATCTTGCCGAGATGCTGGTTGGCTTCCATGCGCTCGAACGCCTTGCCGATATCGTCGAAGGCAAACACTTTGTCGATCGGCAATTTCAGCTCGCGCGATTCCACCGCGGGCCAGATGTCCTTCTGCACCTCGACGAAAATTTCGCGGATCTCCTCGATCGAGCGGGTGCGGAAGGTGACGCCGATATAGTTGATGCGGCGCGCGGCGTGCAGGTCGAAATTGAAATCGCCATGGGTGCCGCCGAGCCGGCCGACATTGACGATGCGGCCCTTGATTTTGGTCGCCTTCATGTTCTGGTTGGCGACGCTGCCCGAGACCTGGTCGACGATCAGATCGACGCCTTCGCCGTTGGTGGCTTTCAGCACCTGATCGACCCAGCCGGGATCCTTGGAATCCACCGCCAGATCTGCGCCGAATTCCTTCAGGCGCCCGCGACGGGTCGCATCGGTTGACGAGCCGATCACGATCCTGGCGCCCTTGAATTTGGCGATCTGCATCGCCATCAGGCCGACGCCGGAGCTGGCGCCCTGGATCAGCACGCTTTGTCCCGGCTGCAGCGCGCCGTTGGTGACGACCGCATTGTGCATGGTGGCGAGCGCCACCGGCAGCGTGGCGGCTTCCTCGAAATTCATGTTGGCGTTGGCGGGAATCCGGAACAGCCGGCCGTGATCGGCCAGCGTATATTCGGCGAAAGCCGCACCGCCCGAGCCCATCACGCGGTCGCCGGGCTTGACCCCCTTGGCGTCGGGGCCGACTTCCTCGATCTCGCCGGCCCATTCCATCCCGAGCACGGTGCCGACGCCGCCGGCGGCGCCATGGGCGTGGCCCTTGGTCATACCCAGATCAGCCCGGTTGAGACCGCAGGCGCGGACCCGCACCAGCACCTGCGCGCCCTTCGGCTGCGGCTTGGCGACTTCGGTGATTTCGGCGCCGTTGGCGCCGTAGATATAGGCTTTCAT
>JBBCHO010000006.1:0-558970 GCA_037201505.1 Bradyrhizobium sp. | reverse complement strand
TCAGGATCGCGAGTTCGCGATTATTGGCCAACGCCTGCAGTTCGATCCCCAATGGACGTGTTGTAGAACAATGCGAGGATGGCAAGCGCAACGACGGCGCCGATCGCGATGGATATGAGGCTGATGATCGAGATCGACACACCGGCAACAGATATCGTTCCGTTCGGAAAGGGCAGTTGCTCTACCTGACCGCCCCAGATCACGCTGATGCAGCCGGCGAAGAAGATGGCGAGCGCGATCGTAATCGCGGTGCCGGTGAAGGGATCTTCCTGCTTCTCCTGTCCGAGCACCAGGAAGAGGACCACCCCGATCGCGGCGTCGAACAGTAGCGTCATGCAACAGCCAGGGCTATTCCGCTCCCCGTGCTGCCCGTCCAGTGTAACACCGCGGAAAAAGCATAGGCGGACATCACCCCGATCTCACCAACGCAAAACAACAGGATCCGGCTGGTGCGATAAGCAAATACGATCGCGAGCGCGAACAGCGCATAAACGACGGCCGTACTCAGCGTATTGATCGCGTACGGCAGCATCGTCATGTGCCTACTCGCTGATCTTGCCGTTGCTCCCGATATGCAACCAATCGCCTAAGGCGCTGAACGTGCGCGCCTTGTTGTCGTATTTATAAAGCCGGTAGGCGCTCGGACCGTAATGATCGTCGGCGGCAAGTTGGATGGGCACACCGGTGAGGATCCCACCGGTATCGACGTTAATCTTCTCCAAAGCCGATTGGAAATCGGGAAGGTTTTGTACAACCGCTATCGCATTTGTTCAGCGCCTCGGTTACCACCAGGCCCAGAGCCCAGCCGCCGGATAGCTGGAGGTCTGGTCATTCAGCCCGGCCTCCTTCAGCGCGGCCCGAAGCGCGGTCAATGTAGGGCCGCTTCCGTCCTGGACACTGACGTAGCGTCCATAGCTGTACACGGTCAATTTGGAGGTCGGGTGGCGTCGCCGCACGCACCGTGTCGTCGCCAATACCGGTGTCCATTGACAGGAAGATGCCGCTATATCCGGAACCGGCAAGCACCGGCAGCAACGACGCGACGTGAGCCTGCCCGAGGCACATCGTTACGACATCGGGATTGACCCTGACGATCCGCTCGACCACGGCGCGAAAGTCCCTTTGCTGGATCGGGACGGTAAGAGTTTCAGCCTCGGTGAAGCCGTGCGCCTTGGCCGTATCCACGATTTTCTGGCATGAGAGCATCGAGCCCGGCACCTCGAAGGCGATGCAAATCGTACTCTTGCCCTGCGGACTGACCTGACGTGCAAGATAACCACCCACGGTTCCCGCCAGCGAGAGCTCAAGCCCAACTCCGAACGCACCCTCTTTAGCGGGTGGCAGAACAGTCGGAATGTTGATCGGATAGCCGGCGAGAACGGGGATGCCCAGCTTCTTGGCTGACGCATATACAGCCGCGTGCGCATTCGTCGCGGCAAGACCAAGAATGCCGATTACCTCTTGACGGCCGAGATCCTGAACCGCGTCGAGCGAGCGCTGCACATCGCTCTGGGTATCCCGAGCGAGGATTTCGACTTTCCGGCCGTTAATACCGCCGTTCTTGTTCAACCGGTCGACGTAAAGCCGGAATGCATCATAGGCCGGCTTGATCGTCGTTTGCTGCGGACCCGACGCGTCAACCAGATAACCCAATCGATAAGGTGGCTGATTGGCGGCGCCGGCGGGTTGCACGAAAACCGAGACCGCGACGACAACCGCAAAAGTCAAACGCGACCAGATTTCTCCGGTGACGGCCTCAACCGATAATCTTCGTAGCATAGCGTTATTTACCGCGCGAGATTGCTGGAGCAACGCTGGTAGCTATTATCGACCGTTACAGTCAATTACAGATTCCAAACCGCGCAATCTTAAGTCTGTAATTCTTCGATCTCGTTCGCACTTAACCGAATGCTTTTAACGAAAGCGCGCATCGAAGAATTCTTTTCTGGCTAACGCGATATGCATAAGCAACTTAAATGCTTCTTCGCTGCTTATAACAACCGCCTGATATCAATGACTGGTCCGAACCGCCGTTGCCGCAATCTCAAACAACGTACTTGCAAAATCATCTTCACATGGGACCTCGCCGAATATCTGAATGACGTCCAGTTTATCACTCGAAGCAGCCGCCCTGCGAAGAACAACGGAACCCACATTCCCGAATACCGTCAATAGACGCTCGGCGCACGCGAGCGCGGCGCGCTCATTGATACATCGCACAGGCGCACCGACGACGACATCATCGTCAATCGCCACAAACGGCAAAGCCGCAAATTTTGGAAACTGGTCCGTCAATTTGCTTGTCTCCCGTTCGCTTTTGCGGAACCGTTTGATTCCCGAGCAACGCCGGACCTAAATTCAATAACGAGGATCAGTACGCCGCGCTTCGGATCGCCGCTAGCGACGCGATTGAATTCGCTGAAGATAGCGACGCTTGTTTCAATAGTTGAAGGAGAAAACAGGCAATAAATATCGGCATACCTGCCTTTTCAGAAACGTTGCACGTCTACAGGAACGAATTAAAGCGACGCAAAACCACTGCAGCCGAAGCTAAATCTGCATCCGATCCGCGGTTCCGCCAATGGGTCGCTGAAAATAAGATAACTGTCGTATAATTCGCGCGTTAGCCGGAAGTTCTTTCCAACGCAGCAAACCCGGGCGAAACTTTACTACCAGACGAATTGTGCTATCGCGGGCGAGCCTTGCTACGGACCGTAGCTTGCGTGACGAAACTGTTCGGCGGCACGTCCTCCGTCAGCCAGACGTTCCCGCCAATCGTCGATCCCTGCCCGATGACGATACGGCCAAGGATGGTAGCCCCCGCGTAGATGATGACGTCGTCTTCGACGACAGGATGCCGGGCGGCTCCCTTGACGACATTTCCCTCATTGTCAGTCGGAAAATGCCGCGCACCGAGCGTAACCGCCTGGTAGATCCGTACCCGTTCGCCAATCACCGCGGTCTCGCCGATCACGACACCCGTTCCGTGATCGATAAAAAAGCTCGGGCCAATGTCGGCGCCCGGATGGATGTCGATGCCGGTTTTGGTATGGGCAATCTCAGCAATCAAGCGAGCCACTAGTCTTGCGCCCAGGCGATACAGAACATGGGCGATCCGGTGGTGGATGACAGCGGTCATGCCGGGATAGCCGATCAGAATCTCCGGAAAGCTGGTCGCAGCGGGATCTCCGACGAAGGCCGCGCGAAGGTCGCTGACGAGCACGCCACGTGTTTCCGGCAGCGTCGATGCAAATGCCCGGGTCAATTCGATCGCATCCTGCAACGCCTGATCGGACGCCGGCCCGTCGGTCACAAACAGGCTGCCGCGATGCACTTGTTCAAAAAGACCGTTCAGCGCGATATTAAGGGCATTGCCGACGAAATAATCGATATTCTCGGTGTCGAGATCGGACCGCCCATAGTGCCGCGGAAATATTGCTTCCACGAGTCCGTCGACTATGGTTTCCAGCGCTTCCCGCGAGGGTGCCCGCCGCATAGGACCATCCTGCCTGATATTGTGCAGGACGTCGCGCGATTTCCGCAACTCGGCGACGATACGGTCGAGACGCCACCGAGACTCGACGTTGACACCTTGATCGTTCACTGACTGCGCCGGTCCCCGCAACCCCGTATCGACACTCATCCCCGAACCCTCTGGAATATGCCCCATGAAACAATGTCGCACCCGCGGCCGATATTGAATTCCAAAGCCTTCGACCAAGCGGCGGATCCGTTCTCCGGAATAAGGCCTTTTTGAAAGGAATGTGGCGCATAGGCCTGTGCAGGCCGGGCCTGGAGTGTAATTTCGTCCACCCTGCTCGTGTGCTATACTCGTCTGATCCATCATCACGGCGATACCATCCCAATGAGCGAAACAACGCCCCCAAGGCCAATCGCCGAAATATCGAGCTATCACGCTCACGTCTATTACGATCCGGCGATCACGCGATCCAACGCCGAACGGCTGCGCGCGTGGATCGGAGAACGCTTTCCGGTGCAGCTTGGCCGCTGGCATGACGTGCGCGTCGGCCCTCACGATGGCGCGATGTTTCAGGTCGCCTTTGCCAAAGAGCATTTCGCGACGCTGGTGCCGTGGCTGATGCTCAACCATGGCGGCCTGAGTATCCTCGTTCATCCCAATACAGTGAACCCGCGAAGAGATCACGCCGACGATCCCTTCTGGATCGGAACCCCGCTTCCGATTCACGACGAGAAACTGCCTTCGGAGAGCGAGCTCGAAGGCGCGCCACAGCCGAACACGACGCCACATCTTTCCCCATAAGTATCTATCGTATTTAAGGTAGGTATCGCCGCAAGCACCCGAGCAGCGCCAATTGGTCTAGAGATTGGCATGGCTGCGGCCGTTCATGATTCTCGCCGGCGTTGGCTGGACCATCGAGAAGATTATTACGCGATTGTTTCAACTCGGGTGATGGCTGTTGGCCGCAAATTTAGGGAACGATAGACATTCTCTTATTTTTTCAACTTGCTTGACGGGGCCGGCATGCGGTGGCTCGATTGCGCAATCGCACGCAAGCAATCAGTCGAAGTTCCTCTGTTACCGGTCTCTCCAACAGACGTTGATTTGCAAACCACAACGACAGGCCCCGACATGTCCGATAATTACATCATAGAGACTCACCATGGTGCGGCGGGCCTCGTCGTCAGGGATCGCCGTGGCTTTGTATTTTTCTCGGCGAGCAGGGAATTTGACGTCCTGGATGGAAAGTCGTTTGCCAGTCCGCAGCACGCGACCGCGGCGGCGATCCGGCAATCGACGAATCCTGTCCAACACCAAAGCCAGTGAAGAAAACGGTAAGTGATGCTGCAGCAGACGTCGAGCAAGCAACGCATCGTTGGCAAGATACGCCGGTCCACCGAGCGGGAATGGACCACCGTCGATAAATTCCGGTTGAAGGGGATGGCCAAACAAGCCCTTCCCGCCGGAAAAATTGCAAGAACATTGAAGCGACCGATTGATGAGACCATCGCGATGGCCACCAAGCTCGGCTATCCCTTGATGTGACGAGATGATGTTACGCAAAATGATGCGAGATACTTTCCGATACCCACGCGGTAACGCCTTACGCGATCGCGTGTTTTTCCAGAAATTTGACGGCATCGCCGACAGTCAGGATGGATTCTGCGGATTCGTCGGTAATCTCGAAGCCAAATTCCCGCTCGAACTTGATCGCCATCTCAACCATATCCAGGCTGTCGGCGCCAAGGTCATCAATGAAACTGGCACTGTCGACGACATTTTCGGGGTCAACAACCAGTTGGTCGACTACAATTGTTCTCACGCGTTCGGCAATGGTGCGTTCGGCAACGTCAAGCATTTAAGCCTCCACGATTGATCGTTATGTCACCGCAAAAATTCGTTCGTTTACTCCGCGCCTCTACTCGGCAGCCGGCAATCGTCGCAGGGTAAATTCGATCTGCCCATCCGGAAGCTGTCGCCAACGTTCGACGATTTTCTGGTACCCGCGCTTTGAAATATCCCCGATAATGGCTCGAACTTCGAGCCGCGCGGCCTCCAGCGGCAGCGTGAACGTCTCAATCGTAACATCATCGATTTCGATCTTGCGAATTTCTTTGAGCTTACGAGCTGCGCTCCGCAAGCGAACGCGATCCGAAAGTTGCCAGGGTTGATCCGGAGATTCCCGCCACGGCCCCGCGGCCATTGCTCGCGCACGCCCCGGCCCGGGTGACTCCGACGTATGTTTCACTTCCCTGAATTTATTGTTCGGCATCCGCCGCTCATTAATTGAGTGGCATCACCCTATCGCTCTGCGAAAAATCGTCCATTTCGTTTTTCCTACCGCAAAGAGAAGGCCATTCTTCGGATGGAACTCGTCGCACGGACGACGGACCGCGGCAATGACATCCGCGTTTCCTTCAAAACTCTGAGGAAGAGGACAACGACCGCTAATTCGCGGCAAATGGCAATTGATATGGACGGCCGAACGGCACGCCTTCGCGCACGGTTTGCACTGCCTTGAGGTATGCCTTGCCGGTACGCGGATTATTCGAGGTATCGAGCAACTGTACAGGACCCTCGATAAGCTCGAGAATGGATACGTCGCCGGGGGCACCGATCTGAAGCGTGCCAAGTTTTGGCACCTTTCCGATGATCGTGGCGGGTTTGATGGTCGCAGCCGCGATAACGTCCTCGAGCGAGAAGCCCAACGCCAGAAACTTGCTCAGGACCCACGGCAAATAGGGCTGGCTCGGCGTGTTTGCAGCGACCACATGCACATCGCTGGAAATGGTGTCAAAGGTCAGCCCCTGCTGGATCGCAGCCTCCGCGATATCGAAATTGAAACTGCCGGCGCCATGCCCTACGTCGATAAGCACCCCGCGCTTTTTTGCTTCCAACAGTGCCGGCAGAACCTTGCCGTTCTGCACGGTGTTATTGCCGAGACTGCTGTAAGGGTGCGTCAGGATATCGCCCGGACGCAGCGTATTGACCAGGACCTGCAAATCACCGGGGGCATCTCCGATATGGCACATCACCCTGCCCTTGGTGCCGGACAGTTCAACGGCTTCAATGGCACGCTTGAGCGGTTCGATTCCGTTGTTGCCCACGATAGCCAGGGTTTCGCGCACCTTGGCGCCGAGCACGATATCCTGATTTTCGGCGATGGTCCGCGCGGTTGCATCGGCATCCGCATATTTGATATTTTCGGTCTCGCCGACCGGGAAGCCAGCCAATCCGATCGTCGAGATGTTCACGAAAGCAAAAACCCGGCTGCGCGATTGCGCCACCAGGGCCCGCTTGAACGCGGAGAAGTTGTTAGCCCCGGCATCACCGGCGCTGACATAGGTGGTGGTGCCCGAAAAAGGCACCAATTCATCGGGCGGAATGCCGATTGCCGATCCATACGCGTAGATATGCGTATGCAGATCGACCAGCCCCGGCGTAACCAGTTTACCCTTGGCGTCGATGGAACGCTTGGCCCGCGCCGGGTCAATCGTAGCTTCGACCGCGGCAATCTGACCGTATCGAATGCCGACGTCACGGACGCCCCTTAAATTCTGGCTGGGATCGATGACCTCACCGCCGCGGATTACAAGATCGAAGGGCTCGACAGCGAGCGTCGGGCCCTGACCTGCTATGGCGGCACCGGCCAGCGCCGTCGTTCCAATCAATAAATCGCGTCGTGATGGATTGCGCATATTAATCCCCAAGCCCTTGTCTGCATCTCGTTGAAACATGGCCTTGCTATAGCGCATGCACTCCGCATTTAATTTGCCTTGATTGGAGTAACGCGACGTCGTTGTTCTCCAGTATTGACTTTAAATGAAACGAACATTCCCGAAGCACCACTGAAGGTGCCAACGCATTCGCCGGAATGATCCTGGTTTAACATCCAGGATCATGCTGTCTGTTTGTCACAGCACCTAAACGTGCATCGACCATGCAATAGCCGTTCAGAGGGTTTTGCTTCACGCGCTACAGAGATTTCTGCTGTCTGTGCGTTTTGGTTACGACGCACAAAACTTGCACGAAATTATCTTTGGCCAGTTCGATCGTTCTCAATACCGCGTGCCATTTGGAACTTCCTCTTGTTTTATTTCGATTGCTTGACTCAGCTTTCGCGGCTCCTACACAAAGACTCTCAAACAATAATCAGATCTTTGCAGAGGATTAGATATGGCCTCCGTTACTCTTTCCCGTCGCGCGGTGTTGACCATCGGTGGCGCTGTCGCTTTGTCCGGCTCGGCGGTGTTCGCGCAAACGACGCGTGTCGCGAAGATCGGCCTGGTGCAATCCACGACGGGCGGATCGGCCGCGCTTTATGGCATCCAGCAAAAGCAGGCGATCGAGCTGGCTTTTGCGGAAATCAATGCTGCAAATACCCTCAAGGACATCAAGCTGGAGGCCATCCATGCGGACGACGGCGCGGATCGCGGTCAGACCGTCAACATTTTCCAGCGTCTTATTCGCCAGGACAAGGTGGTCGCCATTCTCGGACCGACCTTGTCGAATTCGGCCTTCGCTGCCGACCCGATCGCACAGCAAGCCGGCATACCGGTGATCGCGAGTTCGAATACGGCGCCGAACCTCACCAAGATGGGTGACTTCATTTTCCGCACCAGCATTCCGGAAGACCAGGTGTTTCCGACCGTGTTGCGCTATGCGGTACAGAAGCGCGGCATCAAGAAGGTCGCACTGATCTACGGGCTCGACGATGCGCTGACGCGCGGGGCGCATGATGTGCAAAAGAAAGCCGTAGCGGAACTTGGCCTCGAGCAGGTCGGCATCGAGAGCTACCAGCGAGGCGACGTCGATTTCTCCGCGCAATTGACCAAAATCCGCGAGCAGAAGCCGGACGCCGTCATCCTTGGCACACTTGCCGAGGAAGCCGCCGCCATCTTGCGGCAAGCGCGCCAGCTCGGTTTCGACGACAATATCGCGTTCATCGGCTGCAACGCCAATATCTCGGCTAAATTGTTCGATCTCGCGGGCCCCGCGGCGGACGGCATCATCGTCGGCGCATCCTGGTATGAAGGTTACGACAGTCCGCGCAGCAAGGCGTTCGTTGCCGCCTACCAGAAGCGTTACGGTTCGCCGCCGGACATTTATGCCGCCCAAGGCTACGACGCCGCCTATCTTCTTGCCGAAGCCATCCGGCGCGCCGACGATGTGACCAACGGCCGGCTCGTGCGCGACAAGCTCGCATCAATCAGTGATTTCGAAGGCGTGCTCGGGCGTTTTGGCTGGTCGGCGGACCGCGATGCGACGGTGCAGCCCAAGGTGCTGATCGGTGACGGCAAAAGCAAAGCCTTCGTCGCGGCGACAAGCTGAGTCTGGCGTGCTCGTTCAGCAACTTGTAAACGGCGTCTCGCTCGGAGCTATTTACGCCGTTTTTGCCATCGGTTTCACGCTCGTCTTCGGCGTCATGAACGTGCTCAATCTTTCGCAGGGCGCGGTCTTCATGTGGGGCGCGTATGTGGGGCTTGAAGTCGTTCGCACCCTGGCGTTGCCGCTGCCTCTGGCGATCCTCGCCGCCGCGACGGCCGCGGGCTTGCTTGGCGTCTTGAGCGAGCTGCTGGTGTTCCGGCCGCTGCAACGGCGGGGTGCGCATCGCTGGATGGGGATGGTCGGCGGCCTCGCGCTGGCCCGGATCCTGATCGGGCTCGCGCAGGAGATATTCGGCACACAGGTCGTGCGCTATCCCGACAACGCATTGGCGGGCGCTGCGCTGGAAATGATGGGCGCCCGGCTGCAGCTTCTGCAAATTGTCGCTGTCGGCGCGGCGCTTTTGATGGTGATCGCGCTTGCCGCTTTGCTGCGCTACACGAATGTTGGACGCGCCATCCGGACCGTGGCTTTCAGCGAAACCGTGGCTCGACTGGTTGGTGTGCCGGTGGATCGAATCCGGCTAACGACGTTTTTCGTATCCGGCGCGTTGGCGGGAGGTGCCGGCGTGTTGTGGTCGTTGCTGTTCCAGTCGGTTTCACCGTTCATGGGCGACGGCATCCTGCTCAAGGGCCTCACCGTGCTGATCCTGGGCGGCCTTGGCAACATCGTGGGCGCACTTGTGGGCGGCGTGCTGCTCGGGCTGGTCGAAGTCGCAAGCGTCGTGGTCGTCGGTTCGGGTTACCGCGATGCGATTGGGTTCGGTATCGTTCTTCTGATCCTGTTGACCAGGCCGACCGGTTTGTTTGCCACGCAAGAGACGACGCGCGCATGACCGATCTTTTTTATGCCTATCACAACGTCATCGATCTCTGCCTGCTGAATTCCATGCTTGCGTTCGGCTGCTTTATCCTGCTCGGCGTCAACCTGTTCTCGCTGGCAACGGGTGGGCTGATGGCGATCGGGGCCTATCTCTCGATCTGGCTTACCATGCAGCAGGGCTGGAGCTTTGCGCCGGCACTGATGGTTGCCCTTGCCGCAGCATCTCTCGCAGCGCTTGGGCTCGGTTCGCTGGTCCTGCGGCTTCGCGGTGACTATTTCACGATGGCGACGCTGGCTTTTACGGAGGTTATCCGGATCATCGCACTGAATTGGGACTCGGTGACCGGTGGCGCGCTCGGGGTCTTCGGCATTCCGCAGCTTACCGAGACCTGGCAGCTCGCGCTGCTGCTTGCGCTGGTCATCTATTTGATCTGGGCGGTACGTCATTCGGCGGTCGGTGAGCGCATGCGCGCCATTGCCGCCGATGAGCTTGCCGTCTCTACCGCGGGCCACGATGTCGCGCGCTTCAAGCTTGCGTTGTTCACAGCGTCCGGCGCGATCGCCGGACTGGGTGGCGGGCTCGCGGCTCATCTCAATACGTTTGTTGCTCCCGGCGATTTCGGATTCCTGCGCAGCGTCGATACCGTGATTGCGCCGGTATTGGGCGGCGTGTGGAACCTGGCCGGCCCGGTGATCGGGGCGAGCATTCTCGTCATCCTACCCGAGGCCTTGCGCTTCTCTGCCCAGATGCGGGAAATCCTCATCGGCGTGACGATGCTCGCCGTCGTGCTATTTCTGCCGGCCGGCCTCGTCGGCATGCCCAAATTCTCACGGCGGAAGGTGGCATCGTGACTCCCCTTCTGGAACTGCGGAACGTCTCGCGCCATTTTGGCGGTGTCGCAGCATTATCGGATGTCTCTTTTTCATTGCCGCCCGGCGCGGTGATCGGTCTCATCGGACCGAACGGCTCAGGCAAGACCACGTTGATGAATGTGATCAGCGGCGTCGACGCGCCGACCGACGGCGCCATATTGCTGGATAGCGCGCCGGTGCAAGGGCTGCCCGCCAACCTGCTGGCGCGGCGCGGCATCGCCCGCACGTTCCAGCATATCCGCCTGATTCCGGACCTGACAGCCCTGCAGAATGTCACGCTGGCGCTGCGGAAGCCTTCGGCGGGAGCGTTGGACATCTTGCTGCGCCTGCCGCGATTAGGACGAATCGAACGCGATCGCCGTGCCCTTAGCCTGGAACTGCTTCATCAGGTCGGCGCCGGTCAGCACGCCGACACCCTGGCCGGCGGCCTGTCTTATGGCGATCGCCGGCGGATCGAAATCGCCCGTGCACTTGCGTCCGAGCCGCGGCTTCTGTTGCTCGACGAACCGGCCGCCGGCATGACCCATAGCGAACGCGCTTCCCTGCGGGATCTTATCGCAGGCCTACCCGCGCGCGGCCTCACCGTCCTGCTGGTCGAACACGATATGGATCTTGTGATGGGTGTATGTGACGAAATTCATGTGCTCAACCAAGGCAATTCAATCGCGTCCGGCAAACCCGAGGCAGTGCGCGCCGATCCGAAAGTGATTGAAGCCTATCTTGGAGTCGAAGATGCTTGAGGTCGTCGGCCTTTCCTCAGGCTATGGCGGTTCCGCCGTCTTGAAGGACGTGTCGTTGCACGTCGGAGCGGGCGAAATCGTCACGGTCATTGGCACAAATGGCGCCGGCAAAACCACGCTGCTCAATACGTTAGCCGGGTTGCTGCGCCCGCAGGGCGGCGTGGTTCGACTGGACGGTGAACCGATCGGCGGCCGTCCGACCGAAAAGATCGTCCGTGCAGGCCTGTCCCTTGTGCCGGAAGGCCGGCAGGTTATTGCGCCGCTCAGCGTGGAGGAAAACCTGCGCGTGGGCGCTTACGGTCGCAAGGGTGGCGGCGCAGCGGATACGCTCGCGGCAATCTACGATCGCTTTCCCCGTTTGAAGGAACGCCGTCGTCAACCGGCGGGACTGTTGTCCGGCGGCGAGCAACAAATGCTCGCCATTGGCCGTGCGCTGATGGCCGGCCCACGCGTGCTGCTTCTGGACGAGCCCTCCATGGGCCTGGCACCGCTCATCGTCTCGGAAATATTCGTGCTACTTGCAGAATTAAACAAGCAAGGCCTGACGGTGCTGCTCGTTGAACAAAATGCGCGCAAGGCGTTGGGGCTCGCCAAGCGCGGCTACGTCCTGGAAGGCGGCCGCATCGTGTTGGAAGGCCCTGCCGAGCAACTGGCTAAGTCACCAGCCATTGTGGATGCCTATCTCGGCCCCTCGACCGCGGAGTTTGCGGCGTAATGCGAAGAACTATGCGACTTCCAGGGTTGGGACCGGCAATACGGTCACCGACTTGATTTTTTCCATGGCGAAGCGGGATGTCACATTCTTCAATGCGACTGCGCCGATGAGTTTTTTGTAGAAAATATCATAGCTCTGCATATCCGCCACGACGACACGCAGCATGTAGTCCGCGTCGCCAGCCATACGATAAAATTCTATGACCTCGGGCATAGCGCTTACCGCAGCGGCAAATTTCTTGAGCCAAGCTTCGGAATGATCATTGCTTTCAATGGAAACGAAAACAGACAATCCAAGGCCAATCTTGTTCTGATCGACCAGGGCAACCCTTCCCTGAATGACGCCCTCGCCTTCCAATCGTTGGATGCGCTTCCAGCATGGGGTCGATGACAGGCCGACGCGCTCGCCAATGTCGGCCACCGAGAGCGACGCATCCTCCTGGAGCACCATCAGTATCTTGCGATCAATGGCATCGATGCGGCGTGGTGCGTCGAACGGTACGACATCGGTCATTTGCAGAACTTTCTTCCAAAACAAACACCTTAAGCAAAGCTACATGGAATAATATACCGCGCAAGCTAAGCTTTAATGCGAAAAAATGGGCGATCGGAGAAATATCTCCTCTTGAATCTGCCTGCCGTAGTCTGGTCCAAGGATCGCGCCACCCGATCCGAGCGCAACCATCCGGTTCAGGATGTCTCCAGAAACACGTTCGCCAGATTGCCACCGACCCCTTGCGCCGAAACCGTATGGTTGATGACCTTGCGGTCGGCAATGGTGACGATGTCCGGCGCGAGCACACCGAAATCAGGCAAGTCGCGGGCGATGATGCGCTGAAAATCCGCGAAATAAGCCAGGCGTTTCGGCTCGTCGATCTCGACGGCGGCGGCTTCCAGTAAACGATCGACGTCCGGATTGGAATAACCTGAGCCGTTGGAGAACGGCACACCCTTCTTGAAGTTCTTCGACCAATAGAGACGCTGCACACCGACCGTCGGATCGAACAGATTGCTCATCATGTTGTAAGTGAAATCGAAATCGCGGTCGGTGTAGACGCGACGGATATAGGTTGGAAAATCCTGCGCACGTAGCGTTACATCAACGCCGATTTTCGCCAGTGCATTTTTGATGAACTCACCGCCGCGCTTGAGGCCGTCGCCATAGGGTAATGGGTCGTGGGTCACCTTGAAGCGGATGCCGTCGGATCCGCGAGGATGTCCGACCTGATCGAGCAGTCGATTGGCGGCTGCCACGTCGAAAGCCGGCACCGCGAGATCCGGCACATAGAACCGTTTCAGGTTCGGATTGATCGGTCCCGCGACCGGCTGCCCATAGCCATACCAGACGATATCGAGGAAGGCCTTGCGATCGATCGAGTGGGCGAAGGCCTGCCGCACCCGCAAGTCCTGGAACAGCGGCCGCTCCAGATTGAATTCAACCCGCGTGATATTGTTGGTGTATTGATAGCCTCGGGTTTCGAACGTCAAACTCTTGATCGCCTTGAAGCGATCGAGATCGCCGAGCGGCACCGGGCTGCCCGGCGCGAGTTGGGCCTGCCCGGTTTCGATAAGGGCGGCTCGAGCCGCAGGGTCCGCCAAAAAGCGGATGACCAGCCGGTCGACATAAGGTTTCGGCTGGTCCCAATAGTTCGGGTTGCGCTCGAACAACACATGACTGCCGCGCACCCACTCTTTGAACACGAACGGACCGGTTCCGATCGGCGCGCTGCTCGCCGAATTTTGATCGATCTTCGTGTTCTCGTAAACATGCTTTGGCACGATCGGCGATTCAGAGGCGGCAAAAGCGGTGATCAGATAAGGCGTCGGCCGCGACAACACGACGACCGCCGTGTACGGATCGGGCGTCCGCACCTCCGTCACAGCCAAAAAGGTCGATCGGCCGCGCGGGTGGAATTCCCTAAGCGTCAAAATCGAGAACGCCACATCGTCGGCGGTGAAATCCTTGCCGTCGTGCCATTTCACGCCGCGCCGCAGGTTGAACGTGTACTGCAATCCGTCCGGGCTGATCGACCAGGCGGTCGCCAATTGTGGAACCGACCGCAGATCGAAATCGTAGTCGAGCAGACCTTCATTTACTTTTGCCGAGATCAGCACCGACGACCCCGCCGAATGCGCGATCGTCGTCAGAACCGGTGGCTCCGGGTCAATCAACACCGTGAGCGTTCCACCGTGGCGTGGCTCTGTCGCCCTGCTTTGCGACCACGGCCCGAGTGCGGCCAATCCCGCTGCTCCGGCCGCAGTCTGGAGAAAATGCCGACGTGTCGCGACGCGTGTCATCCCTGTTCCACCATCAATTTGCAAATATACCGAAAAGCCTTCTATGCCGCGATTTTGAAGCGCAAACCTGCCTGCTCCATCAGCGGAATGACCCGGCGACCGAAAAACTCGAGGTCAGGCTGAAAATCGAAGAAGCTGAGTTGCAATCCGTCGATGCCGGCCTTCTTCAGTTGCACGAACTGATCGACCACCTGCTCCGGCGTTCCGATGACTTCGATATTCCCGCCGATCGCCCGCCGTTTTGCGGCATCAATCCCGACACGCCCCTTCCAGGCGTGCGCATCGCTCGCATGATTTTGCATACTCGCAACGGGATCTATGTGGTCAACGATCGCGTCGTGATATTGCCAGGTCTCGCGCTCGGTTTCGCGGCAGATGACCATCGGGTTGAGCAAGGTACGCACTTCGCGGCCGACATCGATTGCCGCCTGTTTCACGCGATTGGCATGTGCCGGGAGAACTTCAATTGCGTCAGGAAATGACGACCCGGCCGGGCTGGTGATGAAGACGATGTCGGAATAGTGCCCCGCAAACGCGATACCCGCATCCGAGCCGGTCGCGTTCACCAGCGTGGGACGGCCGTAACGTGGCTTCGGAGTCACAAAGGCGTTGCTTAGGCGCCACGGCGATTCTCCCTCGAACGAAAAATTCTCGGTGTCGCTCCAGAGCCTCTGCAAGACCTCAATAAACTCTGCCGCCAATTCGTAGCGTCGGTCGTGCTCGATCTGATTCCAGCCGAACGCCTCATGCTCAACGGCGCGGTGCCCCGTGACAACGTTGATGCCCCATCGTCCATTGGAGATGTGATCCAGCGTGGCGCCATATTTGGCAAGATGCATGGGCCGTCTATCTTGACTGGTATCGCCAACAGGTGGGTGTTTCCATCCGCTACGAAATTCTTCTGGAAAATGATGGCGGATCGGAGACGATTCGTAACGAAGGCTTAATTCAGACCATCGTGCGCGCGCACGTCTGGGTGCAATGTCTTCAAGACGGCACATATGGCTCCATTAAACAGCTTGCCGAAGCGAGCCACCTTCATCCCAAGGTCATTCGCCAAAATCTTCGACTCGCGTTTCTTTCGCCAGTCGTCACCTTTTCAATTCTAGAAGGGCGACAGCCGCTGGCACTCTCGCTCACGCGCATTCCAAAGTTACTGCCATTACCCTGGATGCAGCACCGATGTCTGCTCGGCTGATTTCGTCCATTCCTTGTTATGGAATACGCTTCAATCCTGTCTGGCAAGCAACGGCGGCAAACTGCGACGGGGCACAACCACTAACTTCATCAGAGGCTATTGCAAGTGTCCGACACCGGATGTCTTTGTCCCATTTCATCGGAACAATCCGCGATGTATTTGAATTTGGCTTGTGCTAGGCGCGCTTTTAAATCGGCCTCACTGCCCGAACGTTCGCCACGTTCAATCAAGTGGATGTTAGCGTTCGGTCTTAACGACCTATCGAGACGGTGTCGGTGAAAAGCGAACCTGTGCAATAAAGTCCCTACGAATTCCTTATTAGTTAGCTGACTGACTCGATTTTTCTTATTTCCTTTGTCAATTCCTGAATTAACTCCTTTTGTGTGATTTCCTTATCAATTTGCGAGACTGACTCCATTTTTCGTGTTTGCTGATAAGTCGCGATCGACTCCATCTTCTATGAACGGTTATCAGGCGCCCCCGCTTAACGCGTCGATCGCAACCCACCCATTTTATGAAACACCCCTTGTCCGTCGTTGCGCGAAGAGCGGAGGCAGTTTCGGCTCTGCCTTCTGCGCACGCAAGAGCGTTTTACTCTGATGGATTTCAGGCGAGGAACTTATCTCTGCAAGAGAATGGCTCTGTGTTCCCCGACTATCGGTCAATATCTTTCTTGCAAAGGCAGTGGGAGAAGCACGGCCGCGCATCGAGACTTGACCGAGACGCTAGCCCGTGCGGCTATCCCCAGCGACGCAGCGTCAATCGCTACCGTCTCTGCGTGAATTCTCTATTAACAAGACTGGAGTGTTGGAGGCCCGGGCAGCAGCAAAGCGCTACTTTGCGTTTGACCTCGTCGCTTTTATCATTGTTCGATGCTAGCGGGGTCCCAGCGATCGGTATCCCCTCTAGCAGCAAGAGTTTCCGCCAACTAAAGCCTGCCCGGCACTCAGGAGATCATGCCACGGACGAGCTATCGCAGGTCATACCCGCAACGTCGCGCAATTCCGAGTGGCTTACGGTTGCTTGTTCTCAACATAATTCCGCGCAGCAACCGCATTTCACGATACCGGATACTAAACGCGAGCGCCTTCTACTCCCGGCCCTGACGTTCGCGGAATCTGTCGAATTTCTCTTTTTGGCGTGCATCAAGGCTGTTGTAGAAGGCAATCAACTTTGGATTTTCTATTTTTAAAGCTGTGAGTCGCGCCTCAATGAATGTCTGACCGAAAACGAGACGTGCTTCGAACGACGACAGATCCGGTTTGTTGGCGCAGAGAGTGGCTTTTGATTCTTCAATCGACTTCCTGCGTGCCTCATGGAATTCCTTGAAGGCCGCCTTCTGCACGTCATTCAAATCCAGATGTTCCGCTAACCGATCCGCGAGCTCGGGGTGATGAGACGGCCCGCCGCGCTCGGCACAAAGGTTCTCAAAGGGAGCTCTGCGCGGACCGTATTGCGCCGCTGTCGCCTGGCTCATGGTCGCGCCAAAAGCTGCAGACACTAGGACCAGGGTCGTAACGTTCAGCTTCCGCATTTCGTGCTCCCGTATTCGTTTGTATGTTGGCGATTTACTTGATCACGTCTTCTCAACTGGAGACCGTTGGCCACGCTATTTGCAGACCTGCGGACTCAGAGCTTTATCTTCTGCCGCTGCCACGACCGCCGCCGCCGACATGTCCGCCACCAACAGCGGCATGACTCAAGCGGACACCCCCGCCCCCACGTCCACCGCCCCGGTTGAATCCACCGCGGCGTCCGCCACCACCATAACCTCCACCGTAATACCCGCCGCCATAGGAAGGGCCGTCGTCATATCCGCAGTCGTTGAAATAGCAGTTGCCGCCAACCACCCCACCCAGCACTCCGGAGATCACCCCGCCGATAAGCGCTTCTGGAAGGGCGCTGCTGCGATAGCGAATCTGCTCGACTACTGTGTCAGGCTTTCCCGCTTGCAGACCTGCTGGTGAGAGCAGCCCCGCTCCGGCCGGCGCAGTCGTGACGATCAATCCCGCTATGACGATTGCGGCAACTCTCAACTGAGACATCCGACGATCCTTTTACCCGCGCCCGCATCATGCGGTGCTGTCACCTGTAACGAACGCAAGATCGGCGAGAAAGGCTCGGAAAATACCTACGCCCGGTGCCGCCGTCGTCGAGGATGAGCTCCTCATTCGAATGCATGCGGCCGAAATGATAGAAGAAGCCGGCTTTGAGGTTGTAGAAGCGTCGAACGCCGATGAAGCGGTTGGGATATAGTCGCGCGCGGATGCGCAATATCGCCCACCAAATAACTTCGGACGAAATGAACGAAGCTGCCCGTTACGCGGCGCCGCCGTAATCTGATATCGAGATTAATCACCATTCCCGGTAGCATGCTCACCGCAGGCAACGGCCGCGGGAACTTTTGTGCCGTTGGCCCGTTGGCTAGCATCATCGCGCCATCCGCAGCTTCTATCGGTGACCGAGAGTGTTGTGCTCCCGCCTGAACAGGGACCGACACCGTGGCCGTTTCACCGCGCAATCAGCTATCGAATGCATCGTTTAATGCCAAAGCCTTTTTAGGCCGCGCAGGTTTGGGCAAGGTGCTGAAGAAATACAACAAAAATGAGGAAATTTTTGCCCAAGGGGAAGTCGCCAGGACGCTCTTCTATATTCAAAAAGGAAAAGTCAAAGTCAGCGTGCTGTCAGAGCACGGTAAAGAAGCAGTTATCGGGATTTTGGCGCAAGGACAATTCTTTGGCGAAGCATGTCTTGACGGGGCAAAACTGCGCACATCGAGCACCCATGCGATCGATGAGTGCATTCTCACGTCGATAACAAAGGCGCTGATGATTGAGACTCTGGAGGCAGAGCCGAAATTCTCCGCATTCTTTTTGTCGTACCTTTTGTCTCGCAACAGCCGGATTGAAGACGATCTGATCGACCAACTATTCAATTCCAGCGAAAGGCGGCTCGCCCGGCTTCTGCTGCTTCTCGCAGACTTCGGCAAGGAGGGTGTCGCACAGCCGGTCCCTGTCGCCATTAGTCAGGAAACGCTCGCGGAAATGATCGGCACCACCCGATCTCGGGTGAGCTTCTTTATGAACAAATTTCGGAAGATGGGCTTCATCAGCTACAATGGAAAAATTGAAGTCCATCGCACGCTACTGGACGCAGTTCTGCGTGAAAAACCTCAAATCAAGGAAGACGAATAGGCGAAAGATCGCTCCCGGGATTGCTTAAATAAAAAATTAAAACGTGGTCAATATTGACCAAAACTCCGTTCTTTCGACTGGCAGATTGGCCTAATCGCCGGCTTCGCGGTGACCGGGAACATAAACTCGCTGGCCGCCGCGCCATCAAAGTACAAATTGGCTTACATTCAACACGTCGGACGGCTGATGCCTGAAACCTATTCTTCGTCTCGCATTCCGCTCGATGTGAGTGAGCGCCCATTGTGCTCAAAGTGCCGAGCCGGAATGACTTTGGTCCGTACTGTTCAAGGACCAACAGGCTTCGATATTCGCACTTTCGACTGCGCCAACTGCGACCATGCTCATATCGTAACAGTCGCAACCAAGCTTTAAAACCGGGATTGGCGGAAGATGGTCAATTTTATACAGACCTCAACCCCCACCGGCTCTATCCTGAAGATCATTGCAAAAAGACCGTCCAGAGTCTTGCAAGGGCTGCAACGGCGGAAGCGAAGTCGTCCCAGGGTGCGGTTCAGACGCGGGAGCGTAAGGACGCACTATGTTTAGAAAACAATTCAGCGACGTCCGGGATGCCTTTGCGCTGGCGCATGCGATCGTGGACACTGTTCGCGAGCCCCTTGTTGTGCTTGACGAAGAGCTTCGTGTCGTCGCCGCGAGCCGGTCCTTCTATCGCACATTCAAGGTGAACCGCCACGAAACCCAGGGCAAGCTGCTGTTCGAACTGGGTGACGGCGCATGGGATATTCCTAAGCTTCGCCTACTGCTGGGAAAAATCATACCAGAGCGCGGCGAAATGGAAGATTACGAAGTCGATCACGACTTTCCCGATATCGGGCGTCGCACGATGCTCTTGAATGCCCGAAAAGTGTTCTATGAAGTCGGCTCGCACGCAAACATCATCCTGCTTGGTATCGAGGATGTCACCGGAAAGCGCGCCTTGGAACGCGAAAAAGATGAACTGCTGCGGCAAAAAGATGTCTTGCTGGACGAAATCCAGCATCGTGTCGCCAATAGCCTGCAAATTATCGCCAGCATCATTCTGTTGAAGGCAAAGTCCGTCGATTCGGAGGAAACGCGCCGCCATTTGCAAGACGCGCACAGCAGGGTCATTTCAGTCGCCGCCGTGCAGCAACATCTTCACGCATCGGCGGCCATCGGCTCCATGGAAATGCAACCTTATCTGACGAGGCTCTGCGAGGCCCTATCAAACTCCATGATCGGCGAAGATCAACCGGTTATCCTGAAAGTCGCCGGTGAAGGTGGGACAGCGACCTGCCGCGACGCCGAGAGTCTTGGTTTGATTGTTACGGAACTCGTCATCAATTCCTTGAAATATGCCTTCAGAGGCAGCGGGAAAGACGGACAAATCATCGTTTCATACGAGATTGCTGGAACGGACTGGAAGCTTTCAGTCGCTGACAACGGTGTCGGGAAACCCGACGGGGTATTCGCCCAGCCGAAGAGCGGACTTGGAACCGGCATTGTCAAAGCTCTCGCAAAGCAGCTTGAAGCCCAGGTTGAGACGGTGAGCGATAGTCAGGGAACGACTGTTTCGATTACTCACGCAACATTTAGCGGAAAGTCAAAACCCAAAATGCGTTCCGAATCGTTGAACTCCTGAGCGCATCGCTAGACATTTGGAAGGAACGAATAGCGGTCACGCAACTTGCCCCCATAAGAACGTCCTCCTCGTCCCGAGGATGTCCGCAAAGCCGGCCTCAGTGTGTACCCCCGCGCTGAGGCCGTTTCTTTTGGTGTCCTTGCAAGAGGAGAAAAAGCTATGGATTACTGTGGCGTGGAGTTCACCGCGATTGAATCTTCCCAAGGTTCGTGGAAATGGAAATTATCGATCATGGACAACGACAAGATGAAAACCTGCGGTGAAGCGGCGAATCGAACGGCAGCAATCAAAGAGGCTCATCAAGCCATTGGAGAGGGCCTGCGTGCCAACGAAGTCCCTAACCACGAAGTATCATTGCCGCAACTGGCCCGCGATATTCTCCATATCCTTCATGGGGCGCGAAGCCTTCCTTCCGCCGAAGCGATCGAGGCACTACGGCCATTTCTAAATACGATGCGCGACCGAGCTTCTGGAACCGACAGATTTGCAGATGTCTCCGTGGCCGCCGTAACCGCGCTTGTGCAGAGACTGGAAGCTAAGGGTGTTGCCACCGATGATCTCTGGGAAGAAGCCATCGAGTCGTCCACCAGCTTCGCGCATGAGGTAAGCTGAATTTGGGAGCCACGTTCATCCCAGAGGTGACTAGCCGGCATCAGATGTAGATCAGGCCCGAAGCCCAAGATTGATCTAAATCGCACAAACGAGATCCTGACAAGCCGCTATCGCCGATGAACGAACTCGCGATGAATCTCACGGCCGAGCGCGTTGACGACGGATATCTCAAGGTCCTGATCATTAGTCAGGCTATTTCGGTAAAAGTGCTCTGCGAGGACCCCGCAATGTGCGATCGCATCGGCATTGCTCTCGAATTCCAACCCGATTCGGTCGCGCAGCGGGACGCCGTCTTTCATATCAAAGAAAAATTTCTGCATAGCTCTCAGCCTCGTGTCGTTCGCGATCCATCGATTTTGTCAGGGTTTTTGCCACGTCAAGCGAACGCATGACACAATTTCCCCGAACTCACTTATTTCGAGGTCTGCCTCGCTTGGCAAAAGTCAGTCCGTGATGATCGGCAGCATGACGAAGCGCACCAGCTTTTTTGAGCGCATCAATCCGCTGCGGACCTGGCGGCATTTCGCGCGCTTCCTCGAGAGCATCCAGCGCGCGTGCGTTCTCATTACGGCTGTCAGGCGAGGCTTCTTGCTTCACGATGTTCGATCTTACGTTGGCGGCACTAGATGACCGCAGGCCCAACCCTCGGCTTCCGACTTCATTGGATCAGCGCTGACCTGCGCTTCGTGGATAAGGCTGCATTTGCAGCATTTCAGCGTCCAATGCTCAAAACCGGAACGTGCAGCAGCAATGCGCTGAACTTCCATGCGCGACTGACATTTGGGACAACGAGGCCTTGCCGCTGTGCGAGGCGATAGCGTGGGCATTTGAGGTTCGGGCATAGCGTGTTCCCTGCATCAGGTGGCAGCGTTATCGAACCCTCTGTCACCGACAACTGCCGAGGGTGGGTCGGCGATCCCTCTATCCTGCCGCCTGCGGGATCGGGCCACTGTTCAATATTGCTCAACTTCCGAAAGAAATTCCGAGACGGAGTGGGCCGCCCGATCCCGACGCTGGGAGCGGTTGCAACCATTCGGTTAGATACGGATTGGCATGGGCGACCAACGCTCTCGCCGGAAGGACCAAAATGCAAATCGACCCAGAAATTACCTTCGAAGGCTCCGAGCCCTCGCCTGCCGTGCGTGAGGTAATTTTAAAAGAGATCGAGCGGCTGGGGACACATAATCAACGCATTACTGGATGCCGCATAACCGTTATCGCTCCAAGCCACAAGCATCGCCATGGGGTGGGGTTTCAGGTCAACATCTGGCTGACCATACCGCCGCACGAAAACATCGTTGTAAATCATTCAGCCACCGACGACCCACGGCATGAACATGCTGAAGTCGCCATTAAGGCCGCCTTTGCGGCTGCTCGGCGCCAGCTCGACGACCTCGCGGCTTGATGCGCGGCTAAAATCTCCAAATCGCCAAAGCGGAAAGTACGCCCCGACAATGTACCAGTTTGCCAATGGAGCTAGGTAGTTTCCGAGGTCTACCTTGGCGCGATTGCCGTCGGGTATTGTCATGTTACCGCGTCACACACGCTCAATAAGCGCCATTTGAGCGGCTCTCGGCTTCGGTGCTTTCGCGACAGGTGTCGAGTAGCCAATCACCTATTTCCGTTGAATGCTAGACATCAGGAGTTTCCATGCGAATCCGTTCCGCCTCGACCATCGTCGGCTCCCTTTTATTGATCGGCCTGATTGGTACGCTGCCCGCCGCGGGTCAATCGAACTCAACCACCCCAGCCTGCAGCTTCTCCTCCGGAATGGCTGCACCCGCTGACTGGAAAACCGAAAGAGACACTTACATCCAGAAAGCGCGCGACGACGTGCAAGCCTGGCAGCAGAAATTGCATGACATCCGTGAGAAGGCGAAGGCTAAAAATTCCGAGGCGAGCATCACGGCCCACAATGATTTCAACACGGCCTGGACGGAAACCGAGGATGCGTTCCACAAATTGGAGACCGTCGGCGCAGAAGACTGGGAGAGTGCCAAGATATCCTTCAACACGGCTTCCCAAAAACTTGCCGCGATTTGGGAAAAGATCAGGACTTAGGACAAATAATGTGGGGCTAAAGCCAGCCTGTCGACTTGTGGAACCTGCCCGCCGGCCGGCAACAGCATCGAATTGGAGTTAGACCATGGCCGTGACTACCCGGCCGTCGATGGAAGGCATTAGTCTCCCCAAGCCGAACGGCACGACGAATGTTACCGCGCGGCATGGTCCTCACCAGCGATGATGCCCGTCACCGTCTGACCCTTGGGTCAAACGCTATCGCCGATGTGACACAGCACCCCGTGCAGCGCGCCTTCGGGAAACTGGTGGGCGCCCGTTCCCTGGATGCTCGAAGCCGCCATTCTTCTCCAGCTTTTTTCTCGGCGATTATGTGAAGCCGCGGCGTCGTCGCCGTTCTCTGATCGCAAATGCGGCCATTGGCTTCTTCCAGGAAGGCAGGGCGCAAGCCACGCTCGATGCTCTCAAGTCACGGCTGGCGCTGGTCGCCGTGGTACAACGCGACGGGGGTATGGATTACAATTCCTGCGACCACACTCGTTGCCGGGGACCTCGTGAAGTTGTCACTCGGCTCCGTTGTCGCCGCGGATGTGCGCTTGCTTGATGGATCGATTCTCGTCGATCAGTCCATGCTGACAGGCGAGTCCCTGCCCGTCGAGGCGGCCGCCCGGCACCGAGACTTATGGCCGGCGCGCTGATAAGGCGAGGAGAAGCCGTCGGGGGAAGTGATCGCGACGGGAATACGCACCAAGTTCGGACGGACCGCGGAACTCGTCCGAAGCGCGCCAAGGTGGAAAGCTCCCGAACAGAAGGCTATCTTGCGTGTCGTGCGCAATCTCGCGCTGTTCAACCGGCGCCGTGACCGTCCCTGCTGACGATCTACGCGCTGTGGCTCCCCATGCCACACGGCGACATTATCCCGCTTATCCTCGTCGCAATCCTGTCTTCGATACCCGTCGCGCTGCCGTCGATGTTCACGCTGGCAGCAGCGGTCGGCGCACGCGCTCTGGCACGCCAGGGTGTCCTGCGCAACCAGCCTGTCCGCCGTCGATGAGGCCGGCGGCATCGATATTCTCTGTTCGGACAAGACCGGGACGCTGACACGCAACGAGCTTGCGGTGATGTCTGTCCATTCAATGCCGGGATTTGACAATGGGCATGTCCTGTCGTTTGCAGCGCTGGCGAGTTCCGACGGTGGGTCAGGATCCCGTCGATGCTGCCATTCGCGCCGCCGCCGCTCGCGCAACCGGCCGCAGACAAACCTGAGCTCATTACTTTCTCTCCCCTTCGACCCCGCCGTTAAGCGCGCCGAAGCCACAGTTCGCGAGGCGGACGGCTCCGTCGGCGCGCGTCGTCAAGGGAGCGTTCGCCGTCGTCCAGAGCCTGTCACAGCCGTCGCCTGCCTGTTCGGCCATCGTGGATGAGCTGCAAGCCAAAGGTTACAGGGTCCTGGCCGTTGCAGCAGGCCCCGCGGCGAAGCTGCAAATAGGTCGGATTGATCGCGCTCAGCGATCCACCCCCGCGAGGACTCCGCGGCGCTCATCTCCGAACTGACCGGCCTCGGCGGTACGCACGATTATGGTGACGGGAGATGCTGCGGTGACCGCACAGGTGGTGGCGGGTGACATCGGCATCTCCGGCTCGGTATGGGAAACAACGCCTCTTCCTGGAGATCTTCAGGCGGATAAATTTTTCTATTTTCGCAAGTGTTTTGCCCGAGGATAAATATCAACTCGTCAAAGCGCTGCAGAAAAGCGGCCATATCGTTGGCATGTGCGGAGATGGTGCCAACGACGCGCCGGCGCTGCGGCAAGCGCAGATGGGCATCGCAGTATCTACGGCGACCGACGTGGCAAAATCGGCCGCCGGTATTGTGCTAACCGAGCCCGGCCTTGGGGGTATCGGTCGCGTCGGTGAAGGAAGGACGCACGACCTTCCAGCGAATCCTCACTTACACGTTGAGGTCGATCGTACACAAGGTTGTCCAGGTGCTGTTCCTCGCCACCGGCTTGATTATCACCGGCCAGGCCATCCTGACACCCATGCTCATGGTCCTGATGATGGTGACCGGCGACTTTCTGGCCATGTCGTCATCCACCGATAACGTCTCGGCCGTCTCCGACGCCGAAGTGTCTGGAAAATCGGCCGCTTGACTGCGGCCGGCGTCATTATGGGGATGGTCGATCTGCTGTTCTGCGTTGCGTGTTTTTCGACCGGACGATTCCTGCTGAACCTCGACATCGGCACGCTGCAGACACTCACAGTGGTGACGCTGGTATTCAGTGGACAGGCCGTCTTCTATGTTGCACGTGAGCGGCAAACACCTCTGGCGCTCCATGCCTGGCAAATGGCTCATTGTTTCCTCAGCGGTAGATTTTGACGCTGATCAGCTTTTTAGCCGTCAATGGGTTCCTGATGAAACCGCTTGCGATAACAGTTGTGGCGGGCCTGTTCGCGGCCGCGATTATATTCTCCCTCCTCCTGGACTCGGTGAAGGTGGTTCTGTTCCGCCGCTTCGCGATCGCTTAATCGGCAGCAAGACACCGAGGGCGCGCCATCGGTCAGGCCTCGATGATCACCTTGAGCGCGTGGGTTTTGGCGGCATTGGCGAACGCGTCATAAGCGTCAAGGATGTGTGAAAAATTTAAAGCGGTGGGTTATCAGCAGCTTCGGATCGATCTTGCGCGATCGAACGCTATTGAGCAGCATTGGCGTGCTGACCGTATCGACCAACCGCGTGGTGATGGTGATGTTACGATCCCACAGATGCTCGAGATGGAGATCGACCTTCTTACCGTGCACCCCGATATTGGCGATGATGCCGCCCGGCGCGATGATCCCTTCACATAATTCGAAGGGTCGCCGGAATGCCGACTGCTTCGATGGCGGTATCGACAACCGCGATTGCCGGTCATCTTCAGGACTTTCTCCAGGGCCTTGCCGTCGGTGCTGTTGACGACCGCCGTCGCCCCGAACCGTTTTGCGATCTCAAGCCGGTTGTCGTCGAGATCAATCATTACAATATCGGCCGGCGAGTAGAATTGGGCGGTAAGCAGCGCGGCTAGTCCGATCGGTCCGGCACCGACGATTGCTACGGTAGTGCCCGGTTGGACCTTGCCGTTGAGAAACGCCACATTCGAAACCCGGTCGGCAGAATATCGCTCAACATCACCAGCGCTTCTTCGTCGGCGCCATCAGGAATGTGATAGAGGCTTGTGTCCGCATAAGGGATGCGGACGAACTCGGCCTGCGTCCCGTCAATGGTGTTGCCAAGAATCCATCCGCCGGTGGTGCAGTGCGAGTACATCAGCTTTCTGCAATAAGAGCATTTGCCGCAAGAACTGATGCAGGAGATCAGAAACCCGATCTCCTGGCTTGAACGCCGTGACGCCAGGCCCGGCTGTCCTCGATGACGCCGACGCCCTCATGGCCAAGAATTCGGCCGGGCTGACAGCTCGGGACGTCGCCTTTGAGAATATGCAGGTCGGTGCCTGCAGATCGTCGTCTTGGTTACCTTAACGATGGCGTCGGTGGGTGCCGTGATTTCCGGCTTTGCGCGCTCTTCCACGGCCTTCTTCTCCGGACCCAGATAAACGAAAGCTTTCATGGCGGTCTTCCTGTTTGTTATGGAGCGAACAATTCTTGCCGAATTACAACCACTGATGGCTCGGATTGAGTCGGAGTTGGCCCGATCACAATCTTACACAACCAGCGGGACGTCCTTCACGAGGGGGATGCGACCCTGCGCCGTTGGCCCCGGCCGCCCTGCCCGGTTGATCGATCAGCTCGAGGAACGGCTTGATGATGTCGATCGGCATCGGAAAGACCACGGTGGAATTCTGCTTCGGCACCGATCTCTGCCAGTGTTTGCAGGTAGCGCAACTGCATGGCGGCTGGAACGCTCGAGAGTATCTTGGCAGCGTTGACGAGGGTCTGCGAAGCCTGGAACTCGGCCCTCCGCATGGATGATCTTTGCACGGCGGTCGCGCTCCGCTTCGGCCTGCTTGGCGATAGCGCGTACCATGTTCTCGGTGAGTTCGACCGTCCTGATCTCGACGTTGCTTACCTTGATCCCCCAGGTCTCGGTTTGGCTGTCGATAATGCTTTGCACATCGGTGCTAAGTTTTTTCCGTTCGGACAGCATCTCATCGAGTTCATGCTGCCCCAGCACGGCACGCAGCGTCGTCTGAGCGAGCATGTTGGTGGCGGGAAGGTAGTCCTGAACCTGAATGATCGCCCGTTCGGGATTGACCACGTTGAAATAGAGTACCGCATCCACTTTCATCGAGACATTGTCGTGAGAGATCACGTCCTGGGTGGGTATTTCGATAACCTGGATGCGCAGATCCACTCTGACCATTTCCTGGACAAACGGAAGCAACAGTACGAGGCCCGGCCCCTTGACCTTCTGAAAACGGCCGAGCGTAAAGACGACCCGCACGCTCATATTCGCGCAAAATCCTCACGCTCGCCCCGATCAGGATAAAGGCGACCGATAAGGAGAACCGGGGTGAGATATAGAAGATAGGATTCCGAGAACAGCATCGAGCTGCTCCTTTCAAAACAAGGGACAGCGTGAAGAATAGCCAGAACCAATCTCTCAACGGTAGGTTCGGAAACTACCTAACGCCTGTCCGCTCAAGGCGGTAATGCGACCATCAAATGGACGAAGATCGGTGCGCTCGGATTGGCACACATCAGTTCCGACCCAGGATGCGGCCCAGGGTGAATGGATCATTCAAATTTCTGCGCTTACATATGGAAATCGTGCAAGGCCATAAACGCTTTAAAGAGAACGCGCGGATCGAATTTTCCCTGATAAACGGCCGGGATCTCCCGCTTCAGGCCGAGAAGTTCATAGACAGCCGTCTGAGCCGATCGCACCGCGATATTCAACGGTGAACACGACATCGTGGGGCAATTCGCAAAACTGGCCGGTAAAGGCCAGATTCCTTGAACCCTTCGGGACAACCTGTGGCCGGTCGCCCTGCTGGCGCGGCAGGAATTGGCTGGTGATGAAGGGCATCATGCAGGGAATACAAATCGAGGTATCCAAGACCTTGCTGGCCTCCGTCGTGATCTTGAGGTGCCCCAGCAATTCCGTCATGATCTCGCGGCCGGTACAGGCCGCCATCGGCTTCCCAACAAAAATTTCCAGGCTTGTCCACAAACAGACCATAGCCCCAAAACACGCTGACATCCTCCGGTTGATCAATGAAATGCGGCTGATGCGGGATAACGATTGAGGCGAGCCAGTTGGAATCGGGGAAAGTTATCAGACCGCCCTCCCCGGGCACATTGCCGCTCAAGTCGCGGATGATTCGAAGGAACGTCGGATCATGGAGAGGTCGTGGTGAATGATACCCATTTGGACTGGTCAACGTGACCATCAAAGGCGGACGGACGGCCGAATTCGGGTCGCCCTTTGGCTAATCTTCTGCCAGAGCGTCCAGGCACCGCCGTCCCGCCTTGCCGCGCAGCTCCGGTACCGCGGTCCATCCCGCCCAGGGTAGACGCCTCGGTCATCGACCCAAGAGTGACCAGCACAACGTCGCTCGCTTCGACCGCGATCTCTTCAGTACGGCCGCTTCGCTCATGGATGATGCGTGTGGCCGTGGTCGCGCCATCACGTTCGCTGAGCCCGATATCGAGTGACGCAACTATTTGTTTGAAACACGACGCCACGGTCGTCGAGCCATTTCTTTAGCGGCCTGACCATTGAGTCGTACTGATTATAGACGGTACGCATGATTCCCTGCAGCCGGTCGAAACCGGCAACCATGTGGGAAAATCTCACCAGATAGCGCTTGAACTCCACGGCGCTGTGCCAGGGCTGGAAAGCAAAGGTCGTGCACCCACATGAACCAGAAGTTGGTCTCGAAGAATGCCGGATCAAATTGATCGGAGATGCGGCTATCGCCGAGAACGGCCTCGGGCTCGAACGCCAGGCGTTCAATCGTCAAAATGTGCTTTTCGCTGAGGCCGAATGCCGGCGCGGTCTGTCTGACGCCATCGCGGAAGAGACGGGATTTCGATGACGTTTTCATCGTCTCATTCCAGGCGAAGATTTCTTCCGTGACTGTCTTGCTCTCGTCGAGAGTTGGGATCGAGGAAAACAGCTCATAGGTGCAGAGATACTTGCTTTCGAGCATCCGGCCGCCACGCAAAACGTAGCCCTTTTCGGCAGAACCGGAGCCATCAAGGCTTCCGCCGATTTCATTAAGCTCTTCCAAAATCGTGATGTTGCGGCCCAGAAAATCGGCCGTCGCGGATCAGGAAAGACCGCCGCGGCCATCGACGCGATCCCTCCACCGATAAGATAGGCCTTGGATGTGCTGCTATCGATGATCTTGTGCCGCGCCGAAGCGTCGGAAACAGAGTCTGCGTACGCCATTACGAGATTCCCGTTTTTGCAAAAAAAAATCGGCTACGGTCGCCTTCGTTACCAAAGCCTGTTCCAACCCCTGCCGATTCTTGCTCGCCATCCATTTCCGCCACGAACCAACCTCATGATCAGCAACAGCAACAAGGCACCGAGCGTGGCGTCGATGATCGCCGAAATAATACCCGAGCCAAGGTGGATACCGAGTTGCGGCAGCAGCCAGCCGCCGATGAACGCGCCGATAACACCGATAACCAAATCGCCAATGAGCCCGAAACCGGTTCCTTGTATGATTTGGCCAGCGAGCCAACCCGCGGCGAGACCGACCAGGAGTAATGATCAGCAAACTTTCACCCGACATGTACATCTTTTCTTTTCCTTGATTTGTAGAGTAACGGCGCTCGGCGCGATCGGTGGCGCCCCGTCAGATTTGAAAGGCCTCGAACGCTGAGTCAAAGCCTTGCTCCGCGGTCCCGCAGCGCCGTTACCGGCGGCAGAAAATGCCAAGCGGGCCAGAGCCGGCAGCGACTTCGAGCCTGTTTTTTCCATGATCGAGGCGCGATGATTCTCCACTGTCCGTTGGCTAATGCCGAGATCGGCAGAGATATTTTTGCTGGGGATGGCCCGCCAGAACGAGCTCCATGATCTGCCGTTGCCGCGGCGTAAGACCGGCGATGGCGCCTGCCGCGGACCTGCTGAGATGCCAGCAGCTTGCTGGAATTCCGCGACTGTCCCGAGCGCATTCTCGACGCTTTCGAGAAGTTTCGCGGTGGCCGATCGGCTTTTCGATAAAGTCCCATGCGCCGGCTTTCATGGCTCGGACCGCCATCGGCACATCGCTATCGCCCGTAATCATGATGGCCGGCAGCCCATGGTTCGAATGGCTCAGCCAGCGCAGCAATTCCAGACCGCTCATCCCTGGCAGGTAAGCAATCGACCAGCAGACAGGCTTTCATGGCCAGGACGATAGGCCTCGATGAAGGCTTCGCAAGTCGAATAAGTCTGAACGCTCCGGCCTTCGTGCTCAAGAACATCGCGGATTGCTTCCCGTACCATTCTATCGTCATCGACGACGAAAATGACCGGCTGCATAGAAATATCAGTCCACCTTGACTGGCGGCACCACCCGCACGATCGAAACCGGCAACGCAACGAGCTGTTGGATGACTTGCGTCAGTTCTTTCAATTTTACCGGTTTGTTGAGTTTGACACAATTCTGAAGGGCGATTTCGCATGATGTGCTCGTGGAGATATCTCCCGTCAGAATGATGACCGGAATTTTTCGGTGAAGATTCTCGCGCAATTTTGCTGTGCCTGAAGTCCGTCCATACCGTTCGGCAGATTGAAGTCCGTGAGTATAAGGTCCGGTTGCACGGTTCCCCGTGTCACCAAATCAATCGCGGCAGCACCGTCCCGCGCCACGGCCGTACTATAACCCTCGTCCTTGAGGAGATGATCAAGGAGATCTCGCACCTCGGGATCGTCCTCAATAATTAGAATTTCGGCCGTCCGACGAATGGCCTCACCTTTCGGTTCAGCCGTGTGTCGCTTGTCCTGGTGCTGTTTTCGCAATGTCGCTTTCGGGCAATTCGAGCTCGATGCCGAACACCGATCCCTTGCCCGGCTGCGAACGCACGTACACCCGATGCTCAAGTAAATTTCCCAAGCCTTTTACGATGGACAGACCAAGACCAAGACCTTGACTACGTTCGCGCGCGGCGTTGTCGAGTTGACGATACTCTTCGAAGATAGCGTGAAGCTCCTCCTCGGGAATTCCGGGTCCGGTAATCGCAGACTTCGATACGCAACTTTCCTTTCCGGCGGCGGCATCCGAGCAATACTTTTCCGCGTTTGGTGTATTTTAGTGCATTTGAAAGCAGGTTGCGGATCATCTGCTCAAGCAGGCGAGGATCGCTGTGGATCGAAAGACTACATGGGATGACATGCAAAGAAACTTTACAGTCGTCTGCGTGACAGGGCGAATTCATTTCTCAACACATCGAACAGATCGCCGATCGGAAACGTGGTCTTTTCTACGCGAACCGCCCCGGAATCGATTTGATTTATATCAAGCAACGTATTTAACATGCTGGACATGCTAGCCAGCGTCTGGTCGAATCTTGTGATCAACTTTTGGCGCGGCTTCGCCCTCCACTACTTTCGTCAGCACGCCCTGGAGCAGATGCAAGGTCTGAAGCGGTTGACGCAGATCGTGACTTGCAGCGGCTAAAAAACGCGATTTCGCCGCGTTCGCACGCTCTGCCTGCTGCTTTGCTTGCTCCAAAGCACGTTTGACGCGCTTTCGCTCTGTGATGTCAATAAACGTAATGACGACACCCTCAACCCCTCGATTACGCGTGCGGTAAGGCAACACGCGACGATTATACCAATCCCCGCTCCGACCTTCGATTTCGCGCTCAATAGGCGTGATCGTTTTCAATACGTGATCGTTTTCAATACCGTTTGGGCATCCAGCAACAGAGTGTCATCCGACACGAGCGATTGAAAGCTCGCGACTGATCGACCGATATCGTCCGGGCCGAAATTGAATATCGACTGCGTCGCGGGCGTAAAGAACCGGATATTGAGATCCGCGTCCAAGAACAGCGTCGCAACGTCAATGCTATACAGAATGTTTTGAAGATCGTCCGAGGTGGTGCGTTGTCTCTCCAGTGTATCCTCGAGCTGGGCGTTGAGGGTGGTCAACCGCTCATTCGCCGACCGATATTGCAAGTCGATCGGCTCCGCCGCTCCCACTTGCCTTCCGGAGTTTCTGGAAAATTGCTGTACATTTGGTGAAATCGTCATGAGAACCGGGGCCCCGAATAAACCCGGAGCGGCCCGCTTTGTTGCGACAACGGCTCGTCATGGAGGGCGCGTCGCTTTCCGCTCTCAATGTCCCTTGCTTTCCTGCGCAAAATCTTCTTCGAGATCATGCAGCATATCCAGAATATTTGGATTTTGTTGATGGCAAGCCAGCAGACGGCAACTCTTAGCGAGTTCGGCCATTAACCGGGCGTCGGTCATGTAACACCTGCACTCTCAACGGCGTGCACGACCGGAAAGCATTTTCCGATCTGGAGCCGTTGCAGTGCGGTAAGACGCCAAGCAACAATTCGTTCCAACGGCCGAACTAATTGAGAGAGTGAGACCGAAAACTAAAATTGAGCTTGTGACTGAGCAATATTGACCAGTATGAAATGTGTTATGCAGGTACAATGAGTAGGCAGTTGTGAATTGGTATCTGTAGACGAACGGGAGCGCTTGTGCTCCTGACTGGAAAAGTTGTCTCTGCGGGCTGAAGATCCAAGCCGACCCAAAACAATCAAGCGCTTCTCCCCCGGACAAGCCGAAGGATCGCGTTGAGCCGGTATTTCCGGTATTACAAGCCGCGCTATCCGCGCATCGCTCGATCATGTCATCAGACAACGGCGATATCATTCTCGACGGCGGTTGCACCGGGGGCGGCCCACGCGGCAGCGCTTGCCAACTGACGATCGTGCCAGGATCTCACTGTGCCGGTGAGCCGAACCCTGCCACCTTGTGCGCTGACCGAAATCGTCTGGGGTCAAAGAACCATGAGCGGCCCAGGCGCATGCATAATGTCGTCGCTGATATTCGAAGTGTTGACGGTTGACTTGATCGTGATCGAATTGGTGACGCCGGTAACGCCGAACAAGCTTCGAACATCCATGCTGGCGGCGTCCTTTTGATAATGCCACTCGACCTCCCCGGTCAGGGTAACCCATCCCCCATCGACCGTGACCTTGATGGTGTCGCGGGGGATTGAGACATCCCATCCGAACCGTCCTAGTGCCGCTCCGGCTATTTCCTCGTCGCTGCGTTTTGTTTCATAAGGCAGCCGGACTTCAATCTCCTCGGCAACTGCCTTGACACCCTTTACGCGACGGACCGCTATCTCGGCTGCGTGCTTTTGTGCGAAGCTTACGACATGACCGGTGAGCGTTATAACGCCGGCATTCGCCGTAACGCCGATATGCGCGGCGGTCACGCTTGGCTCCCAATTCAGCTCTTCGAGTACAGCCTGCTGCAGATGGCTATCGTGAGACATGCGAATCTTTCCTGTCAATTTGTTGAGCGGAATTTTTCTGCGGGCACTCCTTGGCTCAATCTGTTACGGCAAGGTAACAGCCGTCCCATGAAGATAGGCTCGGAAATTACTCAGTTGAGCGCGGTAACGCGCCAGCCGATATGCCCGATCTTTCAACAACGGCATCAATCCCGGCAAAGCTACGTAGACGCACTGACTAAGTAATTTCCGAATCTATCCTGGCGGGATCATTCCAACCTAACGTTGGCTTCAGGTTCAACGACCCGAAACGCGATCCCACTTACCGCTAAGGAACATCCGATGGAAACTACCGATACCGTCATTGCCGTCTTTGCTGACATCCCGCCGCTGAAGCCGCGATCAAGAAGCTGACCACTGCCGGCTTCGAAATGAAGAACCTCAGTGTTGTCGGCAAGGGCTATCACACTGACGAGAAAGTTGTCGGATTCTACAACACCGGGGATCGGGGTCAAGTTCTGGGGGCATACGAGGTGCATTCTGGGGCGGGTTCTGGGGCTTGTTCCTGGGCGGCATGTTCATGGCCGTTCCCGTTGTCGGACAAGTTGTCGTGCTGGGATATATCGCCACGATCGTGATTGCCGGTATCGAGAATGCCATCATCGTCGCGGGATAAGTGCCCTCGCCGCCGCGCTCTTTAGCATTGGCGTGCCAAAGGACAGCGTGATCGAATACGAAACCGCGCTGAAAACCGACAGCTTTCTGGTAATGGCTCACGGCCCAGCCGCGGAAATCGCCCGAGCGAAAACGATCCTGGGCACGGTCAACCCCACCCCGCATCGATGTCCATTCCGGAGCCAACATCACAGCGCCCGCTGTCGCCGCAGCGGGCTGAAACGCCGACTGCTGCCTGCCTCGATACCCCGGAGCGAGCGCCGAGTTCTGTACAAGTGGACTCATCGCTCGCTCCACGATCTGAGTAGTTTCCGAGTCTACCACCTTCGCGTCGTTTGCGTCGAAGATACGGATACGATGCCCAATTCTGCCGGGTGATCCAGGACTTCGAGGCGTAGCGCCTGTTTCTATTTGTCACAATCATCGGGAATCTTGACATGCGTCAGCCGCAGATCGCCGCGCAGGCAGCATCCACACTTTCGGCTCCCGCGATAGCGCCGACAATCGCAATCGCGCAACGAGCTGCCCCTCGCGAGGAGCCAAAGACCCGCATTCATTGTTGCGTGGGTTCTTTGCCTCGTCTTCTATTTCCTGCAATACGCGCTGCGCTCCGCGCCCGGCGTGATGATGCCCGAGCTGACGACGGCGTTTGGGCTTACTACCCTGGGCATCGGCTCGCTGGTAGGACTTTACTACTACACTTACGCCAGCTTCGCGATCGTGGCCGGAGCGACGCTGGATCGCTACGGCGCGAAACTACCTATTTTCATCGGCGTTCTGACGACCGCACTCGGCAGCGTGCTGTTCGGGCTGGGCTCGATCGGAGCGGCGGAGAGCGGACGGCTGCTTCAGGGGGCCGGCTCGGCCTTCGCGTTCACGGGAGCCGTCTATCTTGCGGTCCACGGTTTCTCTGCGCGCTGGCTCGCGACCGCCATCGGGTTTACTCAGCTTGCTGGAATGCTCGGCGGGTTTGCCGGACAGTTTGCTGTCGGTCCCTTGGTGCATGGAGAACTAGGATGGCAGTCGCTGTGGATCTATGCGGGAGCCGCACTGGCGTTAGTCGCGCTGCTGATGCTGGTCGCAACGCCGGCCCGCCGGGAGCCCGAGAGCGGATCGATTTGGGACATGTTCGCGCCCTACAAGGTCGTATTGACCAACCCGCAATCCTATCTGTGTGGCTTCATCGGCGGACTTCTATTCATGCCGACGACGATCGGTGACATGATCTGGGGCGTCCCGTTCCTGGGCCAAGGCCTCGGCGTTCCGGCGGCTGACGCCGTTGCACGATCCTCGATGGTACCGCTCGGCTGGGTCATCGGAGCCCCGTTGCTCGGCTATTTGGCCGATCGTCTCGGTCGGCGCAAGCCGGTGCTACTCGCAGGCACTCTCCTGATGCTGATATCGGGCATCTGCATCACTTATCTGAACGCTTCCATACCGCCCTACATTGGCGGCCTGGTCTTCGGGATCGGATCAGGCGCCGCGATGATTCCTTACACGATGATCAAGGAAGCCAATCCCGACAACGTTAAAGGCAGCGCCACAGGCGCGATGAACTTTCTGGTCTTCAGCCTCAGCGCTTTCCTTGCGCCGGTATTCGGTTTCGCTCTGATGCATCTTTCCGGCGGCAAAACGCTGACGCTGGAGAACTTCCAGCAAGCCGACACGATTTGGGCGGCCGCCATCGTGCTGTCGCTCGTCCTGACATTTTTCCTGCGTGAAACCGGGGCCGCCGCCAAGCACGTAGCCGTCCCCGCGTCGCAGTAGGATCGAGAGCGCCATGACATCCCTGCAAAAAGACTTCACCCCGGTCATCGATCTGCTCCGAGAAAAGGGCACCGGTCCGGTCCGCGAGCAGCGACCGATTTATGTCGACCTCATGCCTCCCTGCAACAGCGCCTGCCCGGCCGGCGAAAACATCCAGGCCTGGCTGGATCTGGCGCAAGCTGGAAAATACCGCGAGGCCTGGGAGACGATTCTGCGCGACAACCCGTTTCCGGCCGTGCACGGACGGGTCTGCTATCACCCCTGCGAAACCGGCTGCAATCGGGGTCAACTCGACAGTGCGGTCAATATCCACTCCGTGGAGCGCTTCCTGGGCGATATGGCAGCCAAGCAGAAATGGACCCTGCCCGTCGCGGCACCCACCAGCGGAAAACGAATCCTGGTTATCGGAGGCGGTCCGAGCGGATTGTCGGCGGCCTACCATCTCGCCCGCGATGGTCACACGGTTGAGATCCGCGACGCCGGCGAGATGCCAGGCGGGATGATGCATTTCGGAATTCCGGCCTATCGTCTGCCGCGCGCGGACCTCATGACGGAGATTAAACGTATCGAATCGATGGGAGTGAAGATCACTCTCAATCACAAGGTCGAAGACGTGCTCGCGGAGCAGACCGAGGGCGAATTCGACGCCGTATTCATCGCGATCGGCACCCAGATCGGAAAGCGTATCGACATTCCGGCGCGAGACGCATCCCGGGTGCTGACTGCCATAAATCTGCTGCACGACGCCGAGACCGGCGAAGCTCCGAAGCTCGGCCGCCGCGTCATTGTGTACGGCGCCGGCAACACCGCGATGGATGCGGCGAGAACCGCCAAACGCCTCGGTGCCGACGAGGCCATGATCGTCTTCATCATGGATCGTCCGCATATGGAGGCGCACGAATTCGAAGCTAACGAAGCGCTGTCTGAGGGGATCAAGATCAAGTGGCTGACCAGCATCCGCGAGATCGGCGACAAGGACATGGTCGTTGAGCGCATGGAGATGGACCCCCAGGGCAAGCCACAACCGACCGGAAGATTCGAGACTCTTTCTGCAACCTCCGTGGTTCTGGCTCTCGGCCAGCAGAGCGATAGCGGCTTTTTGCGGAAACTGCCCGGCGTCGTCCTCACTCCGGACGGCAATATTGTCGTCGACGCCGGCATGATGACGGGCAGGCCCGGTATCTTTGCCGGCGGCGACACCGTAAGGGGCGATCGAACCGTCACATCCGCTGTCGGGCACGGCAAAAAGGCGGCCCGTCATATCGATGCGTGGCTGCGCGGCGAAGTCTTGAAGGTCGTCGCCAAACATCCGCCGGTTAAATTCGAACAGCTCAATCTGCCAATCTTCGCAGACGCCCTGGCTTCGGTGCAGCGCGAGCTGCCTGCGAATGAGCGGCTGGCTCATGGGTTCGAGGAGACAACGGCGGGATTAAGCGAGGCCGCCGCCCGTCACGAAGCGAAGCGATGTTTATCCTGCGGTAACTGTTTCGAGTGCGATCAATGCTTTGCCGCCTGTCCGGAGCAGGCGATCCTCAAGCTCGGCCCGGGCCGCGGCTACGATTACAACTACGATATCTGCACGGGTTGCGGCGTCTGCTTCGAGCAATGTCCCTGCCACGCGATCGAGATGACGCCGGAACGTGCCGTCGCCGAGCCGGAGCAAATAGCATGAACGTGATCGTCAGCGAAAAAGCAATCACCCGGAAAATCGCCGCGCAGACAACCGCGACCATGGATGGCAACACCGCGGTTGCCCATATCGCCTATCGCGTGAATGAGGTTTGCGCGATCTATCCGATTACACCTTCATCCACGATGGCCGAATTAGCCGATGAGTGGGCGTCGAACGGTATCCGCAACATCTGGGGCAGTGTTCCCGTCGTGCAGGAAATGCAGAGCGAAGGGGGAGCTGCCGGCGCAGTACACGGCGCACTGCAATCCGGTGCACTCACGACGACCTTTACGTCGTCGCAAGGCCTTCTGCTGATGCTTCCGAATATGTTTCAAGATCGCGGGAGAGCTGACCGCGACGGTCTTCAACGTAGCCGCAAGATCGGTCGCCACTCAGGCATTGTCGATCTTCGGCGATCATTCCGACGTGATGGCGATCCGTTCCACCGGATTCGCGCTACTCGCTTCCGTTCGGTGCAGGAAGCCCACGATCTCGCGCTGATCGCCCAGGCGGCAACGCTTGAGAGCCGTGTGCCCTTTCTTCACTTCTTTGACGGGTTTCGCACATCACATGAGCTCAACAAACTCACCCTGATTCCGGACGACGATATCCGCAAGATGATCCGGGACGATCTGGTTCGGGCGCATCGTGGCCGTGGGCTGACACCCGAACGGCCGGTCATGCGCGGCACGGCGCAAAATCCCGAACACGTTCTTTCAGGCGCGCGAAACCGCCAATCCATTTTATGCTCGCACGCCGAAAATTGTCGAACAGGCGATGAGCCGTTTTGCAGAGATCACCGGCCGACCCTACCGCCTGTTCGAATATGACGGTCCGGCGGACGCCGATCGCGTGATCGTGCTGATGGGATCCGCAGCGGAAACGGCGCGCGATACCGCCGCAGTCCTCAACCGGGCCAAGGGCGATCAACAGAAAGTCGGCGTGCTGCAGGTGCGGTTGTATCGGCCGTTTTCGACCGACCACTTCCTGGCAGCATTGCCCACGACAGCCCGAGCCATCGCCGTCCTGGAGCGAACGAAAGAACCTGGATCAACCGGAGAACCGCTGTATCTCGATGTGGTCACGACCTTGGCCCAGGCGGTCGCCTCCGGCCGGCGCAAAATCATGCCGCGGGTGATCGGCGGTCGCTATGGGCTATCGTCGAAAGACTTCACCCCGGCCATGACCAAGGCCGTGTTCGACGAATTGACCAAGCCCGAGCCGCTAAACAGCTTCACTGTCGGCATTACCGACGACGTGTCCTTTACCAGCCTGGCCGTCGACCCGTCATTCATGATCGAACCGGACGAAGTGGTCCGGGCAGTTTTCTACGGACTTGGATCCGACGGAACGGTCGGCGCCAACAAAAGCAGCGTCAAGATCCTGGCCGAAGATGCGGATCGCTACGCCCAGGGCTATTTCGTCTACGACTCTCATAAATCCGGGGCGCAGACGGTCTCTCACCTTCGCTTCGGGCCAAACCCGATTCACGCGCCCTATCAGATTTCCTCCGCAAGCTTCGTCGCCTGCCACCAGTTCGGGTTCCTTGATCGCGTCGACGTACTTCGGCTCGCCGCTCCCGGCGCCACCTTCCTGCTCAACTGCCCGCACGAGCCGGAAAAGACCTGGGACCATCTCCCACGCTCCGTGCAGCAGGAAATCATCGACAAGCGTCTCCGTCTGTTCGTCATCGACGCCTCTCGGGTTGCTCGAGACACCGGGTTAGGCAGCAAGATCAATACCGTCCTGCAGACCTGCTTTTTCGCGATTTCCGGCGTGCTTCCGCGCGAGGAAGCCGTGCAACGCATCAAGCACATGATCGAGAAAACTTACGGCAAGAAGGGCGACAGCGCCGTCGTCGCGCCCAAAACTTTACCGCCGTCGATCACACACTGGCGCATCTGCGCGAGGTTACGATACCGCAGGCTGCGACCAGCGATTTCGAGCGACCGCCGATCGTATCGCCGTCAGCTCCGGAATTCGTGCAGCGGGTCACCGCCGCAATTATGGCCGGACGGGGCGACGAATTGCCCGTCAGCGCAATGCCGGTCGATGGCACATTCCCGTTAGGCACCGCGGCCTGGGAGAAGCGCAATATCTCTGACGAGGTGCCGATCTGGGAAACGGATAGCTGCATCCAGTGCGGCCAGTGCGCGCTTGCCTGTCCACATTCGGTGATCCGCGCCAAATTTTACGATGGCGCGAGACTCATGGATCCCGGCGAGCCCGTCCCGCCTACCTTCAGTCTGCCCCGGTCAACGCCCGCGGCTATCCCGACAGCGTTTTCACTTTGCAATTCTACGTGGAGGATTGCACCGGATGCGGCATTTGCGTCGAGGTTTGCCCAGCGCATAGCCCTGCCCTGCCCGGCACCAAAGCCATCAATATGGCGCCAAAGGCGCCGGTGCTTGAGGCTGAGAGGGAAAACATCGCATTTTTCGAGAAACTGCCAATCAACGACCGCGCCCAGGTGGATTTCGCCAATGTGCGCGGCATCCAGTTCCTTGAGCCACTTTTTGAGTTCTCCGGGGCCTGCGCCGGCTGCGGGGAAACGCCTTATCTGCGGCTGCTGTCCCAGCTATTCGGGGACCGCCTGCAAATCGCCAATGCGACCGGCTGCTCCTCGATCTACGGCGGCAATCTGCCGGTCACGCCCTGGACGGCGAATCGCGAGGGTCGTGGCCCGGCCTGGTCGAACTCGTTGTTTGAGGACAATGCCGAATTCGGCCTCGGCTTCCGTCTCGCCGCCGATATGCACGGCGCTCTGGCGGCGCGTCTGCTGCACGATCTGGCGCCGCGGCTCGGCGAGCCATTGGCCGAAGCGATCCTTGCTGCGCCCCAGATTCGTGAGTCCGAAATTCTCATTCAACGCGGGCGTGTTGCCGAGTTGAAGCGTCGGCTGACCGAATTAGGCGACGATCCCCGCGCACTCGATCTCCTGTCCGTGCTCGATCATCTGATCCGCCGCAGCATCTGGCTGGTCGGCGGCGACGGCTGGGCTTACGACAATCGGCTATGGCGGTCTTGACCACGTCCTTGCCAGCGGGCGCGACGTTAACGTGCTGGTGCTCGACACCGAGGTCTATTCCAACACCGGCGGCCAGGCTTCCAAGGCCACCCCGCTCGGTGCGGTCGCCAAATTCGCCGCCGCCGGCAAGCGCACCGCGCGCAAGGACCTCGGTCTGCAGGCGATTGCCTATGGCAACGTCTATGTTGCCCAAGTCGCGATGGGCGCCAACCCGCAACAGACGCTGCTGGCTTTCCGTGAAGCCGAGGCCTGGCCGGGGCCGTCCTTGATCCTGGCATACAGTCACCTGCATCGCGCACGGTTTCGATCTCCGCTTTGGCATGCGCCAGCAGGATCTGGCCACGGCCCTCCGGCTATTGGCCGCTGTTTCGCTTCAACCCGGCAATGCGAAACGCCGGCGAAGCGCCGTTCCCGCCGGCGAAGCGCCGTTCCGTCTTGACTCCCCGCGACCCACAATTCCGCTAAAGGGACTACGCCTATAACGAACTGCGCTATCGCAGCCTGGCCAACAGCCGGCCGCAGGACGCCGCCGAGTTGCTTGCCCACGCGCAGACGGCCGCCAGCGAGAAGTACGCCCAGTATGAAGCGCTCGCCAATCGCGATGGCAGCCGGTTTCACCCCGACACACGACCAGGCGGCGAGTTGAAAGGCTGAGGAGAGAACATGGATCTCGGCACGGACTATCTCGGCCTTGGGCTGCGTAACCCGATCATTGCGTCAGCTTCCCCGCTCACCGCAGATGTGAGCGCAATTCGGCTGCTGGAGGATTCAGGCGCCGGAGCCGTCGTGCTCCCTTCGCTCTTTGAAGAGCAGGATTCGGCAAGAAGAGTTGCAAGCGGAGATGCTCACAAGCGTCGGCGCCGAGAGCTCGCGGAAGCAAGTTCCTATTTTCCCCGCGGGTATCACCTACAACGCGGGACCGCACGGTTACCTCGATCTCGTAGCCCGGGCCCGCGACGCCGTCGATATCCCCATCATCGCCAGCCTCAACGGAACCACCGAGGCGGGCTGGGTCGACTATGCCCGGCTCATTGAACAGGCTGGAGCCGCTGCGCTCGAGCTCAACATCTACCGGATCGCGTCCCGATCCCTTTGTCACGGGTGCGCAGGCGGAGGCCGATTGTGTGGCGCTTGTCAAAGCCGTTCGCGCTCGGGTGGGTATTCCCCTGGCGGTCAAATTACACCCCTATTTTTCTGGCTTTCGGCGCATTGGCAATCCAGCTCGATCATGCCGGCGCCGACGGGCTGGTCCTGTTCAATCGCCCTCTATCAGCCGGACATCGATCTCGTTCAATTGCGCTGGAGTAACGAAATCGCGCTCAGCGATGCCGACGAAATCCGGCTCGGTCTGCTCTGGATATCCCTGCTCTCCGAAAGGCTGCCGCGTGCTTCGCTTGCCGGGAGTACGGGCGTGCGGACTGCGGATGAGGTCATCAAGTACCTGCTCGCGGAGCCGACGCCGTAATGACTACTTCGGCTTGCTTCGCAACGGGCCCGAACACATCCGGTCACTGCTTTCCGGCCTGGAGACTTGGCTGAAGGCCCGCGATTTTGATTCAGTGGCCGCTACAAGGGATTGATGCGTCCTCCTCTTGGAGCAAAGGCGGAGGCCCGGGAGCGCGGCAACTACGTCAGAGTTTGATGAGCTACCGCGGCCCTCATATACGCCGGTGACCGCGCGCGTTGTGCCAATACGTAGCAGCGGCAAATAGCTCTATCAGCCGAACCGGCCTGCGATATAATTCTGGGTACTTGGCTGCTGCGGCGCGGAGAATATCTGCGCTGTTGGTCCCGCCTCAATCACCTCACCGAGGTAAAAGAAGGCCACCTGATCGGCGCATCGCGGCGGCTTGCTCCATGTTGTGGGTCACGATAGCGATCGTTAAAGTCGGCTTCAGCTCGGCGATCAGTTCCTCGATTTTTTGCGTGCTGATCGGATCCAGCGCGCTGGTCGGCTCGTCCAGCAAGATCACCTCGGGCTGTCTTGCAAGCGCGCGTGCAATGCAGAGACGCTGCTGCTGGCCGATCGAAAGTTCTCCCGCCGGCTCGTCAAGACGATCTTTCACCTCGGTCCAGATCGCAGCTCGCGTCAGCGACTCCTCCACCCGTTCGTCGGCTCGGGCGCGAGACAGTTTCTCGTAGACCCTCGGCCCAAAAGCGATGTTGTCATAGATCGGACATCGGAAACATCGTCGGCTCCTGGAACACCATAGCCACCCGGCTGCGAAGCAGGTTGAGGTCGATCGCTGGCCCGAGGATGTCCTGACCATCAAGTCGGACTTCGCGCGTCGCGCGTTGACCAGGATACAAATCATACATTCGGTTTAATACCCGCAGCAGTGTCGACTTGCCGCAACCGGATGGCCCCATCATGCCCGTCACTTGCCTTCTCCGGTAAATTCAGCGTCACGCTTTTAAGCGCCTGAGTGTCGCCGTAGTAGAAGTCTAGATTTTTGATGGATATTTTTTGCGTATTTAAGGGCTCGGCAGCCCTTAGCCGTGAGGCGCCCACACCAATGACGTGGCGGCAGTCGATGTTTTTTCGATCAACGCGTCATCACGATAGTTTCTGCTTCGTGGTGCGAAGCGCTGTACGAGTTGATCGGCTTCTGACGGCAACCTGCCCCAAAGATATTCGCGACGACAGGTTCGGAAATTACCTAGTGAATTTTTTGCCTGATCCGGACGTTTAAATTACGACCGGCAAGGTTCAATTCCAGCCGCGTCAGTTCTTGCCGGCTCGGCTCGCTGTCTCGCCGGCGGCAAGCTCAATGATTTCCGCCGTGATTTCCTCCTGCCGTACGTGCCGCTGCGTCGCCTGCAGTTCGGAAGCTGGCGCTCGATCTGGTTACGTGCCGCCGCCATGCTTCCATACGCGCTTCGTTCTCCGCCGCGAAGGCATGGAGCGCGGCGTTGCAGAGCTGTGCATGCAGATAATCCGCCGCAAGCGCGCGCAGCAGAGCTTCCGGCGCAGATTCACGATAGGTGCGTTGGTATCGGACGGAGGCGGAAACTGCGCTGCGTCGAAGGGAAACAGCGGCGGCGCCGCACCTCTATCGCGTGGCCCGGCCGGCGTTCGCTGAAGACAGCATCGAGTTGCCCGATTTCGCCGCTGGCGACTCGGGGTGTAAAGCGCTTGTGCGATGGTGTCGGCGAGCCTTGGAATACCCAGCGAATGCGACGGCATGGGTGTTTTCCAACCAGCAGTGACGTTCCTTTCAGCAGCCGCTATGCCTCCCGGTGTACCGATCAGAAACAATTCGGATTTGGCGAGATCGGCACTGACCACATCAAGCACGCGCTCGCTGAATGCGCCGGCAAATCCCTGCTCCGCGCAAAATAGCACGAGTGCGGGCCGCATCGGTTGACGGGCCCGCGCAGGGCGAGCGGTAGGAGCCACGCAAGCGCCCGCCCGATCGCGGCCGCAATCGTTGCGGCGTAGCTGTCGACGGCGGTCAACTGGCTGCGAGCCTGCTGGGCGCGAGCCGCCGCGATGCGCACTCCGCATTCACCACGGCCTTGAGCTGGTCGATGCCGTCATACGCGCGTCGATGTCGGCGAGGCGCTCGGTCATGGCTGGCTGACCGTTTCCGGACATGCGGCCGGAATGAAGCCCTGTGCATAGCGGCGCAGTATCTCGCCCAGCGCCTGCCTCCCGGCATCATCGAGCGTGCCGGAGTCCTGGATCGTCCGAACGGCCCCCGGGAGCACCGCGATCGATGGCCTCACCCAGGCCCTGTCGGAAGGCGCTTACCGCTGACAGCGGCAATGGGTCCAACAAGCCGGACTGAACCGCCAAATCCAGCGCCACCTCATCGGCAAGCCGCACCGGTGCGTGCTGGGGCTGGTCGAGGATGCGCGTATCCGGGCGCCCCGCGTCAACTGATCGCGCACGCGCGTATCCGGCATACCGCCGAATCGCGTGAACATTTCCAGTTCAGAAACTGGGCATAGTCGAGGCGCAGCGTCTTGGCCGTTCTCCCGCAAGGCATGACGTTGGGTCTTGCCGCCGACCCGGCTGACGCTGGTACCGACATCCACGGCGGGCTTCTGCCCTTCATGAAACAACTTGGCATCGAGCACGATCTGGCCATCCGTGATCGAGATCAGGTTGGTCGGGATATAAGCGCTAAGATTTCCGGCGTCGGTTTCGGCAATCGGCAGTGCCGTCAGCGAGCCTCCACCCTTCTCCTTGGAGAGCTTCGCGGCGCGTTCCAGCAGCCGCGCATGCACGTAAAACACATCGCCCGGATAAGCTTCGCGTCCAGGCGACTGACGCGTCAGCAGCGCGATCTCACGATGGGTAGCGGCGTGCTTCGTCAGGTCGTCAACCACGACCAGCGCATGCTGGCCGCGGTCGCGGAAATATTCTGCCATCGTAAATCCGGCAAAGGGTGCAATCCATTGCAGGCCGGGAGAACTTGCAGATCCGGCAACCGACGATGATGCAGCGCTCCAAGGCTCCGCTTTTCTGGATCGCATCGACGGCGCGGCGTACGCTTGAGCTCTTCTGGCCAACCGCGACGTAGACGCAAACGATATCGCTCGTCTTCCTGAGTGATAATCGTGTCGATCGCGATCGTCGTCTGCCGACGGCACGATCGCCGATAATTAGTTCGCGCTGGCCGCGGCCGAGCGCGAACAGGGTATCGACGACCACGAGGCCGGTTTGAACTGGCTGGATCACGAGATCCCGATCGATAATCGCCGGCGCCGGGCACTCTATGGGTTCCAGCATATCGGTCGCTATCGGCCCTTTGCCATCGCGCGGCCGGCCGAGCGGATCGACGACGCGGCCAAGCATCGTCGGCCCCACGGGAACGCGCACCACATCGCCGGTACCGCGCACCATGTCGCCTGCTTCGATCGCATCGACATCGTCCAATAGAACACAAGCCGACCCGGTCGCGTTCGAGCACCTGGACGAAGCCGAACGGTCCCTTTATCGAAGCGCAGCAACTCGTCGAGCCTGACATTGGGCAGCCCAGAGACGATCGCGATGCCGTCTCCGACCTCCTCGACCCGCCCGATCTGTTCGCGCTCGCGGACCAAGCGCAGCGTTATCAAGCTTGCGCGGCGGCCTGCGCCAGCCATGCATCCGCCTGGGTTTCAAGCTCGATTGTCATGCGTAAGGCCTGAGAGGATTTTTGTGAGATCGGCACGCCAACTATTGCTCACGACGAAATGCGGCCCCTGCAGTTCCAGACCGGCGATGAGCGTGCGATCCTCCTTGAAGACGATCTGCGGATGGGCACCAAGCCGCCGCGCCGATTTGTTCGCGGTAGCGATCCTGGTCGGGCAGGAACAAGCGCTGTCGCGCTCGTAGCCTCCAGCGTGACGCCCTCCGCGGCTGCAGCTTGTCGCGCCGGTGTCGGCAGAGCCGGATTTCCTTAACAAGCCAATCCAGGAATGCAGCACGTACCGCCGGACCATCGAGACGCGCCGCAAGACGCTCGGCGATATCGATCGCAAGCCGGCTTGCACGCTCGGCCCAGGCTTTATCGATCGCCTGCCTTTTCCTTGGCGATCGTCGCTTTCATTGCATCTTCCAGGGCTCGCGCCTCCTTTTCCGCCTCGGCCAGGCGCATCGCGCGTTCCCGCTCCGCCGTTTCATGGGCCTCCGCCAGGATCGTTTCGCGTTCCCGTGCCAAGCCGTCGCGCGTACGCTCGATCTCCGCGAGCGCGACCGTTGCCTCGCTGCGCTTTGCCTCGGCTTCGGCCACAATCCGCTGCGCCGTGGCGCGGCGCTGCTCGATCATCGCCGCGACCGGACGCCAGAAGAAGCGCCCAAGCAGCCAGATCAGAATCACGACGTTGACGGTCTGAATGCCAAGCGTCCACCAACTGATGGTCATGGCGTTATTTCAACAGCGGGTTGGCGAACAGCAACAGCAACGCGATCACCAGGCAATAGATCGCCATGGTCTCGATCATGGCGAGACCGACGAAGAGCGTGCGCGAGATGACATTCGCAGATTCCGGCTGGCGGGCGATGGCGTCCATGGCCGCTGCCACCGCGCGCCCTTCGCCAAGCGCCGGACCGATTGCACCGAACGAAACCGCGATAGCGGCTGATATAATGCTGGCGAAAGCTAACCAGTTCATGGGGACATCCTTGGTCGGGGGTATTCGGGATAGGTTTTGCTTCGCCGATTGCACCGGCAATGAACACCATCGCGAGGATCGCGAAGATGTAGGCCTGCACCGCCCCGGTGAGCAGATCGAGCGCCATCAGCGGGATCGGCACCAAGAGGCCCGCAAGCGATAGAACGATCCCGATCACAAAGACGCCGCTCATCACGTTGCCGAACAGAGGACCAGCAACGAGAATGTGCGCGTCAGGCTTTCGATGAAATTAAGCGGAATCATGATCGGGTTTGGCGAGGCAAACGTGGACAGATAACCGCGAATTCCGCTTGCACGAATGCCGAACCAGACCACAGCTATAAAGACCAGAAGCGCCAGCGCGGCGTCGGTCTCGATATGGGCCGTCGGCGGCTCGGACACCTGGAATAAGCGAAGACCAATTGGCGGACAAAAATAAAGATGAACAAGTGCCGACGAAGGCGCGATAGGGAGCCGGCTCCAGCCGCATGGTATCGCGGATCTGCCCGTCCACGGTATCGACGATCAGCTCAAAGAACACCTGGGTCTTCGACGGTACCAGTGACAGGTGACGACTAATGAGAATGCTGCCGATCACCAACACCGCCATGATGACCCAGGTGGCTACGACACCCGCGGTGATCGGTATCGGACCGAAATGGAAAAGCGCGACGCTTGCAAGCGGCGACGTCATGGTTGATCTCCCGATTCTGCGCATGACTACCGGGCGAGCGATAACGACGCCCAGCGCCATCAGGAGTAGCGGCAGTGCACCTTCCAGACCTCGCCAGTGTCAGGATCATACCGAGAATGACGAAGCGGCCGATCATCACGGCGATCGTCGTCGACACGCGACCGCCCGTGGTAAAGCGGCGCGCGTTCCACCACAGGCTCCGAAAATAGAGCACGCCAACTACAATCCCGGCGGCGAGGTGCGCTACGAGGCTAAGGAGCGTCGCCCAGTTCGGCAGGTTATTCAAAGCAAGAGATGTCATTCGCTCTCCATCCATTTCCAGGCCGACCAGCAGCCGTGTGCCAGTCCGAGCATCAGGAGCGGCGCGTGCAGAAAAGTCCTGAGTTGAAGGTTCGGTCTAGCCAACGGCCGGCAAAGACGCCGATCAGCATCGGTACGACGATTATCCAGCCGAGCACGCCGATCTGGGCGAGGCGTCGCGCCACCGAAGGATCGCCCTCACGCAGCAGCGTGTGTGACGTTCGCCGCGCTGCCGGGCTGCCTTTACCAGTGGATCGCGTTCGTCCGGTGCGGTCATGCGAAACTACCTCCGCCGGCCCGCGTGCCCGATCCGAGATGACTGACGATCTGACGAATGGCGTTGAGCTGAAGGCGGGTGCTCTCGACACGCTCCGGTCCGCTCCGTCTCGATATCGACGCGAAAACGACCGAGGATCGTCTGATCAAGGGCCGCGAGGTCGTCGCCCGTAACAGCCCTCGCGCGTGGCAATGGCGATATTCCGCCCAGTATCAACGGAGAGACGCCGCCGCGCACCGCACAGTAATGCTGCGTCTCATTTCCGCTGCGCCAGCTTACGATGGAGACAGCCAGGCTGGTGAGGGAGTCCGCGTGCCGAGGCAGTATCCCGAAGCTGCCGGTGGCATCTTCAGCACGCAACGCAAGGATACCGTCTTCATCGACGACCACCGAGAGCGGCGTGGTAATCCGCAATCTCATGAGGATGGTTCCTTCTTGATGGCCGCAGCCTCCTTCTGCGCGCCTCGTCCAGGTTTCCCGATCATGTAGAGCGAACTTTCCGCCCATTCGTCCGCCCACACCGTCGAGAATGGCTTTGCAGCCGGCGAGCGTATCGGCGCGACTGACACTGCGCCCGGGCGTGCCGGTGAAGGCTTCCGTCACGACGAAGGGCTGGCTGAGAACGCTGGAGCCGACGTGCCCGCTTGACGATCACGCGGTCACTCGCGCCAAGCTCTTCCACGCCGAGAGCGCGATGATATCCTGCAAATCCTTGAAACGCGCGAGCGCCTCACGGGCGCGCCTCGGCGATCCGATAGTGCTCCTCGCCCACCACCAGCGGATCGAGCAGAACCGACGACGAGGCGAGCGGGTCGATCGCGGGGTAGAAACCGCTGGCCGCCAGCGTACGCGACAGCATGATGATGCTGTCCATGTGACTTGAGATCGCCGTCACCCGCCGGATCGGTAAAGTCATCGGCAGGGACGTAAACGGCCTGGATTGCAGTCACCGCGGCGCCGGCTACCGATGCGATGCGCTCCTGCAGCAAAGGCGACTTCGGTCGCAAGCGTCGGCTGATAGCCGACGCGAGACGGCAAGCGACCGAGCAGGCTCGAAAGCTCGCTCCCGGCCTGAACAAAGCGGAACACGTTGTCCATCAGCAACAACACGTTCTGATGCTTCTGGTCCCGGAAGTATTCGGCGATTGTCAGCGCGGTGAGCGGCACCCGCCAGCGGGCGCCGGGCGGGCTCGTTCATTTGGCCGTACACGAGCACGGTACGCGCGAGCACGCCCGAACCCTGCATATCCGTCAGAAGTTCATGACCTTCGCGGGAGCGCTCCCCTACGCCGGCAAAGACCGAGATGCCTTTGTATTTTTCAACCATGGCATGGATCAACTCCATGACCAGCACGGTCTTGCCGACGCCAGCGCAGCCAAACATCGCGGCTTTGCCGCCCTGAGCGAGCGGCGCGAGAAGGTCGATGACCTTGATGCCGGTTTCGAAGACTTCTGTCGCCGAGGTCTCATCTTCAAGCGCTGGCGGCGAGTTGTGGATGCCACCGCGCGGGGTATCGGAAGGCAGTTTAGGCCCGCGATCCCGGATGGTGCCGACAACGTCAAGGAGACGGCAAGGACCCCCTCCCCGACCGGGACGGATATGGTGCCATTGTCGCTCGCACCTGCGTGCCGCGCGCAAGTCCACCGGTTGCCTGGAGCGCAATACCACGGACGGTTACTGCATCGACATGGCTATGCACCTCGAGGGACCAGCGCGGTCGGGTCGATCCCACTCGACAACCAGAGCGGTGTTGAATCGGCGGAAGTAATCTATCCACGAATCTGACGTCAACGACTGCACCTCGAACCGATACGACGATACCGACAGACACGACCCGATTGGCGGCTTGCCCAATCGGCGTATCAATATTAATGACGGCATGGACGCCGCCGGCTGGTTGCGCACCTGAGTCGCCTGTAGACTCTTTGAGATCCGGTTTCATGCGACTAAATGCTGCCCGCCATCGACGGGATGATGGTGCCGGTGATGTGCGCCGCCCCGTCGCTGACCAGGAACGCAGCGAGCGCACCGACATCGTCGATATAAACCAAATGATGCTCCGGCGCAGTGGCCGCTGTGCATCGAGCAGTTCATCGAAGCGCTCGATTCCGCTGGCGGCTCGGGTGCGGATCGGCCCGGGCGAGATCGCGTGCGCGCGGATTCCCTTGGGACCCAGTTCGGCCGCGGTATAGCGGACCGCGCTTTCCTGCGCCGCCTTCACCGGACCCATCAGGTTGTAATGCGCAACGACCCGCTCCGAGCCATAGAAGGTCACGGTCAGCAGACATCCACCTGCTTTCATCAAAGGTTCAGCCAGCGTGACATGCTCAGAAAAGAGTGGCACGACACATCCATTGCCATGGCAAACCCTGCGGCGCTGCAGTCTACCACCCGGCCGTGCAGATCGTCGGCGGGGCGCGAAAGCGATCGCATGCAGCAGAAAGTCCAACTGACCCCACTCAGTCCGGATTCGATCGAAGGCGGCCTCCAATTGACCGGGGATGCGCACATCGCAGGGCAGCAGCAGCTTGCAGCCAAGGGGCTCGGTGACAGCGCTGACATACGGCCGCGCTTTGTCGTTCAAATAGGTTGCAGCGAGTTCGGCACCGCAGCAACGAAGGCACGCGCACAACCGGCGGCAATGCTGGCGTCGTTCGCGATGCCGATGATGAGGCCGCGCTTACCTTGCAGGCTGGTCGTTATGGAGGGCTTCATGGCGTTAAATCCCGTTAAGCAATGGCTCGATTGATCGTTGCCTGCGTGTGGCGCGCGATCATGAGTTCCTCGTCCGTGGCGATGACATGGACTTCGACCTTGCTGTCCGGCGTGCTGATGCGATCCGCATTCGCGGCGTTGGCGGCATCGTCGATGCGCAGACCGAGCCAGCTCAGGCGGGCGCATACCGCCGCACGAATCTGGGCGCGTGCTCACCGATGCCGGCCGTGAAGACCAGTCCGTCGAGGCCCCCCCAGCGCGCTGATCATCGCGCCTGCCTCAAGCGCGATACGGTAGGTGAACAGTTCGATGCGGTCGCGCGCATGGCGGATCGTCGCTGGCGAGCAGGACGCGGACATCCCCGCTGATGCCCGACACGCCCAAAAGACCGGAGCGCCGATACAGCAAGTCTTCGACATCCTGCGAAGCTGTATCCCTGCTGGCCAAGATAGAGGATCACACCGGGATCGAGGCTACCGCAGCGCGTCGCCATGACCAATCCGTCCAGCGCGCTGAAGCGGTGGTCGTGGCGATGCTGCTGCCGTCGTTCATCGCGCACAGGCTGGCGCCAGAACCGAGATGCGCCGCGATCACTCGTCCGTGCGCAGAGCGGCAACTGTTTTTTCAGACAGGATGAATGTACTCGTAGGACAGGCCGTGGAATCCATAACGGCGCACGCCTTTTGCCTCCAGGGCGCGTGGCAGCGCGAACCGTGCGGCCACCGGCGGCATGGTATGGTGGAAGGCGGTATCGAAGCATGCGACCTGCGCGAGCCGCGCCGGGCGGGCGGTAACCGCTCGCATCGGCGCAAGATTGTCCGGCATATGCAGTGGATCGAGCGGCGTCAGCGTCTCCAGCAGCGCCACAAGCGCGGGGGTGATCATTTCGGGCGCAATATGATCGGCCCCGCCATGCACGACGCGGTGACCGACGGCCACCAGCCCATCGCGACCGAGATGGCTGTCGGTAAAGCTCAATAGGCTATCAAGGGCGACGGCAAACGGATGCCCGGTGCCTGCCGACCAGCGGTGCTCTGCGATGACAGCGCCGGCGGCGTCGCGGGCAAGCAAATGGGTGCCGCGTCGAGGTTCTCGATCTCGCCACGTACCGTGGCCGTCAGTTCGGCGGTGTTGTCGAACAACGCGAACTCAAGCTGGATGAGCCGCCGTTAATGGTGAGAATAGATCCGGTCATGCTGAAACCGCCACGACGCTCCGGCCATCAAGACTGCAGTGCGCAGGACGCTAAGCGGCGCCCGCGCTGTCGGCGCGGCTGGTCAGGATGATGGGTACCCGGGCACCCAACACGATTCCGGCGGCCTCGGCACCGGCGAGGAAGGAGAGCTGCTTTGCGAGCATGTTGCCGGCTTCCAAATCTGGACCACCCAGAATATCCGCGCGACCGGCGACTGGAGAGACAATGCCCTTCTCCGTGGCGGCAGCGACGTTGATCGCATTGTCGAATGCAAGCGGGCCGTCCAGTAAGCCACCGTGATCTGGCCGCGGTCGGCCATCTTACACAGCGCCGCGGCGTCGATGGTGGAGCGCATCTTGCTGCTAACGGTTTCCACCGCGGCAAGAATAGCCACGCACGGTTGCGCGATGCCCAGCATGTGAGCCAAGTCGATCGCATTTTGGACGATGCTGACCTTTTCCTGCAATGTCGGCGCGATATTGATGCGGCGTCCGTTATCAGCAAGAGACGGGATAATCCGCACGTCCATCAATAGACGTGACTTATCCGGCGCGCGGTACGCAGCCCGGTCTCGGGAGCGACTACGGCGTGCATGAGTTCTTCCGTATGCAGGTCGCCCTTCATCAGCAGCGCCACTTCACCCTTGCGCGCAAGCGCGACCGCCTGCTCCGCGGCGGCACAGCCGTCCGCTGCATCGATCAGGCGGAGAGCGGAAATGTCTGCTTTGATCGATTGGGCTACCGCCTGGATGCGTGCCCGCCGGACCGATCAGGAGCCGGCACGATCAGCCCGGTCGATGCCGCGTCCACGGCAGCCTGCAACGAAGCGGCATCGACCGGATACACCACCGCCGTCTTTACTGGCATGCCGCTGCGGCGCGATCGAGAATGGCACGCATGCCATCGTGACGGCCGACGCGCACATAGGGCAGCGAAACCCGCGGGCGGCGGACCTTTACAGTCGGCGCGCGTGTATAGGCGGTACCTGTGATCACCGTCTCGCCGCCGCTGGTTGGTACAAACGCAGTCGAACGTGACGTCGCTCTTCGCCGGCTTCTTCTCGCGCACGGTCACCTTCGCCGTCATGGTGTCGCCGATGCTCACGGATGGAGAAAGCGCAACTCCTGACCGAGATAAATCGTTCCCGGTCCTGGCAGCCTGGTGCCGAGCACAGCAGAAATCAGGCCTGCCCCCACATCCCGTGATGATGATGTGGTGAAACATATCTGTTTCGGCATAAACCGCATCGACGTGTGCCGGGTTTACGTCTCCGGTTGCGGCTGCGAACAGGTCGATGTCGCGCTGAGTGACGGTATGCGACAGGTTGGCCGTCTCACCGACATCATTTCGTCGAAGGTGCGGTTCTCGATAAAGAAGTCGTCCACAGTTCCGTCCTGCATCGATTTTATCTTTCGCGCACGTAAGTGCCAGGGGCGTCGCACAACGGAGCGGAGCCGCGTGCTCCATCGGCGGTGGATCGACGTGACCGCCCGAATGCCGATCGAGCCATGCGTTCCATTCAGCCACCACGATCCGTCTGTGGAGCCGTCTCGTGTTGCCACTCCTCCGACCCAAGGTATGGGCGCCTGAATCGCGAACGCGAATGCGGAAATGGCGGTGCGGATGACCGGGTTCGCTGACGATACCGGCATTATGGCCTCCCGAAGTCAGCACAAAGTGAGTTCGCCATCGTTCAGCAGGTGCAGCTTGAACACCGAATGCCAGGGCGCGATATGGTCGCGTTCGGTACCCACGACGAACATCGGCAGTTTTATATCGCCGAGCGCGAGCGGGCGCCCGCAACCTGGAAACGCCCCTCTGCAAGATCATTGTCCAGGAACATGCCTTTCAGGTACTCGATATGCATACGCGCCCGGCAGACGGGTGCCATCGGCATTCCAGACATCATATCGTTCGGTACATCGCGCTCGCTAGCAAATAGCCGCGATCGCATGTGACCAGATGAGATCGTTTGATTGCAGCATCTGGAATGCGCCACCCATTTGGGCGCTGTCCAGAAACCCCTGGGATTGCATGATGTCGTTGAGAAAATCGAGCTGATCTTCGGTGATGAATAGCTGCAATTCACCGGCCTCGGTGAAGTCGGTCTGGCGGCGAACAGCGACAGGCTCGCGAGCGGGCCATCGTTGTCGCGCGCCATTGCGGCGGCGGCGATGCTCAGCAATGTGCCACCGAGGCAATAGCGCGTCGCGTGGATCTTCGCATTGCCGCAGAGCGCCTGTACCGCATTGATTGCGGCCATGACGCCCAGCTTGCGATAATCATCCAGCGACGTATCGCGCATGTCCGCGACGGATTTCGCCAGGAGATCGCGAACACGGTGCGGCCCTGCGCGACCAGCCAGCGGATCAGTGAATTGCCCGGCGACAGGTCCAGAATATAATATTTCATGATCCAGGCGGGCACGATCAATACAGGCTCGGCGCCTACCGTGGCCGTCGTTGGCGCATATTGAATCAATTCGATCAATGCATTGCGGAAGACGACTTTGCCGGGCGTGGCCGCAAGGTCCTTCCCGACGATGAAACGGTCAGCGGGCGCACTGCCGTTTGCCACGGCCCGATCGTGCAGCAAGTTCTGCATTCCGGCTGTGAAATTGGCGCCGCCTGTGCGCGGGGTGACTTCCATCACCTCGGGATTAAGCCAGGGAACATTGGACGGAGAACAGCATCGAGCCATTGCCGCACGTTGAAAGCGACGATGCGTGTATTAGGCCGGCCAACGCCGCTCGGACTTTGCACGACGCTGTCCCACCATTCCTCGCCGAGCAGTACCGCCTGTGTCAGAAAATTGTAGGGATAATGCTGCCACGCCGGCGCCACGAACCGACGATCATCCGGCTTCGGCATGATCGCCGCTTCAGCTCCCATCGCCGTGCGCGCCAGCCGTGACCACTGCTCGAATGCAGTGCCTGCCAGCGCCGCGGTCTGAAATGGCGAGTTGGTTGCGTGGACGGGCCCAATCAAGTAAAGCAAGCCCGACCGTGCTGGGCGAACGTCCGCCGGTGTATCGGCTCTGCCAGACGTGCAGCATCCGATCGAGCTTTTCCGGCATGCTGATGGTCTGTTTCCCCCGGTCTCCGGCAGATCAGGACTTCTCGAAATCAACCGTTCAGGACCGGCAAAGGCGTTTGGGGCATGACGTCCCTTCTGGAATGTTGCTCGTGAGATCGGGTGAGCCGGTCTTGCTCGTGTCCGGCAAGCTTTACGGGCCCGATCAACAACCTGGACACCTCCTTTGCGAGATATCCGTTGAATTCCTCTCACGCCGTGCGGAAGCATCAGCGCGGCTTAATGGCTGTCCGTTCGGCAATTGCAGCAACGAGATAGGACGATACGCCCTGCCGATACGGCGCAGATAGGTTCGGAAACTACTTAGCTCCTCGACGCTGCACGACATTGATATGGATCAGGTCGATTGCGCGGCAACCGAACGAAACCGCAAAATAGCGAAGCTAAAAAACAACCCTCCGACCCCGGCGACCGCGAGGAATTGCGGCCAGACCACGTCGAGACCCGCGCCGCGGTAAAGGATCGACTGTGCAAACAGCACGAAATGGGTCGACGGCGATGCTTCCATCACGGTCGCCAGCCGACGACGGCATGCTTTCAAGGGGCGTATTGCTGCCGGAGAGCATATTCATCGGCAGGTAAACCAGCATGAACAGCAGTCCCAATTGCGGCATCGACCGCGCCAGGGTTCCCAGAAAAATACCGATCGCGGTGGCGAAAAACAGATAGATCACGACGCCGACCATGAAAAGCGGGATTGAGCCCGCGATCGGTATCGCCAGCATCCAACGGATAACGAGGTAGAGCGACAATCCCACAGCAACCGTAATCACCAATCCATTGGCCCAGACCTTGGACATCGCGATCTCGAATGGCGTCAGCGGCATGACCAGGAGGTGATCCATGGTGCCATGTTCGCGCTCCCGGATGATTGCAGCGCCGGCGAGGATGATGGCCAGCATGGTTACATTGTTGATGATTCCCATCACGGTCGTGAACCAGGCCGTCGTGACGTTCGGATTGAACGCGATCCGAACGTCGAGATTGACGGATGATAACTTTACGCCCTCGCAATGGGAGAGAAAGTCCGCTACTTCGGTGGTGATGATCTGCTGAGCGTAGCCGATCCGAGGCCGGCCTGCACCATTGCGGTCGCATCGACATCGATCTGGATCGCCGGATGGCGCCTCGCAAGCACATATTGTTCGAAGTCGGGAGGGATATCGATGACGAAGGTATACTTTCCCTTGTTCATCAGGGAAACAACATCCTTCTCGACGATTTGCTGTGGCAATTGAAAGTAAGGCGGTAGGAACGCATGGGCTATGCGGCGCGAGAGTTCCGAATTGTCCTCGTCGACGAATGCGATCGAGGCGTTATGCAACTCCTGGGAATTGCTCCGCGCCTGCATGACGACCGCCAGCGAAAACGCATAGACCACAAATCCCAAAAGCACGAAATCGTGCAGGAAACTCCGCAGTTCCTGATTCCGAGCCAGAATAATGTTTTCAGCCTTGTGCACCGGCCTAGCGCTCCTGTTTTCGCAACATGAGCACGCTGAGCAGCGCCAGCACGGGCACGAACACGGCCAAAGCCACGAGGTCGGTCCACAGATCGGCGAATCCGAGACCTTTGGTGATGCGCCCACGCTGATCGGACGAAGTAGGTCATCGGGAATGCGCGCCCCATGATCTGCGCTCCCGGGGCGAGCGAGGATACCGGCGTCATCATGCCCGCGAATTGCGTCGCCGGCAGAACCGTCAGAATGGCGGTTCCGAACAAAGCAGCGATCTGCGTGCTGGTGAATATGGAAATCAGCATGCCATATGCCGTCATCGCGGTGACGTAGATCAGGACTCCGACCAGAAGAATCGGAAAGCTTCCCTTAAGAGGGACATGAAAAACGAACAACGCCATCAGCAACATCAACGAAAAGTTCGCCATCGCGACGGCGACGTAGGGCAGTTGCTTGCCCAGTAGAAATTCAATCCGGGTGACCGGCGTTACGTAAAGATTTGTGATTGATCCGAGTTCTTTTTCCCGGACGATGGCAAGCGCCATCAAGATCGCCGGAAACAGGCCGAGCAGCAGCGCTATGTTCGATGGAACATAGCGTAGATGCTGTCGAAGTCCTGATTGTATTTGAACCTTACTTCGATTCTGGAGGAGGTGGTGCGGCAAGCGTCGTCGTATAGATGGTGGGATCCGCGAGGTACAGTTGGTGCATGCCCTGGAGGTAGCCGCGGATGGTCTCCGCGCGAAACGGCATGGCGCCGTCGACCAATGCGCTGACCCAGGCCGGGCGCCCACGCTTGATGTCGAGACCGAAGTTTGGCGGAATTTCAATCGCCGCCTTGATATCTCCGCTCTTGAGACGGCTCATGAGGTCGGCATCGTCGGCAATCAGCGCTTCTCGACAAAAATAGGAGGAGCCTCTCAGTTCCTCGAGATAAGCGCGGCTCTCGGGAGTCTGATCCTGGTCCAGCACCGCGAAGGAAAGATTGTTCACATCGGTCGAGACCCCGAAGCCGAAGACCCAGCATCAGCAGGGTGGTTCCGAACAGGCTGAAACCAAGACGTATCGGATCGCGCAACAATTCCAAGGCTTCACGGATCGTATAGGCGAGCAGACGCTGCAGGCTGAATAACGGATGCTGCGGCGTTGGCGGCGCCATCTCGTCAGTCTTGACCGGCGGTGGGGCGGGTGCGGTGGAGCGCTGCCGGGTCGCCTCCTCGAGGATAACCTATAAACGCGTCTTCGAGCGTCGTGGCACCGCGGGCCTTGGACCAGGCCGCCCGGGGTATCCGTGGCAGGACATGCCCGGAATCCATCAGCGAGATCCGGTCGCAGCGCTCCGCCTCGTTCATGAAGTGCGTGGAAATGAAAATGGTTACTTCCTGGTTGCGTGACAGATCGATCAGGATTTCCAAAACCTGTCCCGCGCCAGCGGATCGACCCCCGAAGTCGGCTCGTCGAGAATCAGGATCTCGGGCTCATGCACGATAGCGACAGCCAGGGATACCCGCTGTCGAATCCCCAGCGGCAGATCGAGGTCCGCTGATCACAATAATCCCTGAGGCCAAAGCTATCCAGCAATTCGGCGATCCGGGCTTTCGTCTTCAGTGCCGGTATATGGAACAGGTGGGCATGCAGCTCGAGATTCTGTTGCACGGTAAGTTCGGTGTTAAAGCGAGAACCGACTGTGACATGTAGCCGACCCGGTAGCGTGAACTCATATCGGAGGAATCGAGCGGCTTTCCGAACAGCAATGCCTCGCCCTTCGCTCGGAGGCAGCAAGCCGGTCAACATTTTCATGGTGGTAGACTTGCCGCAGCCATTCGACCCGACAAACCCGAATATCTCGCCTCGCTCGATCGTGAAATTGACCTTGTCGACCGCGGTGAACTCGCCGAAACGGGCAGTCAGATCGCGCGCGACGATGACGGGGTCGGCACCGATGATTCGACGCGGCGGGATTTGCAAAGTCTTATGCCGCGTCGCGCTGTTCCGGAAGTAACGCGATGAAGGCGTCTTCAAGGGATGACGTCTTGGTTTGGGTTTTCAGGTCGTTTGGGGTCCCGGTGCCAAGGACCTTTCCGCCGTTCATGGCCACAAGCCAGTCGAACCGCTCCGCTTCCTCCCATATAGGGCCGTCGCAACCAGTACGCTCATGCCGTCTACGGCGCGCGCGCATCTGGTCGATCAGTTCCCAGAACCTGCGGCGCGACAGCGGATCGACACCAGTGGTGGGCTCGTCAAGGATCAGCACATCGGGGTCGTGGATCAGACAGCAGCAAAGCCCCAGCTTCTGACGCATGCCGCGGACAATTTCTTCGCCATCCTGTCTGAGAACGGCGCAAGACCGGTGCTCCACAGCAGTTCGGAGATCATCGCATCGCGCTTGGCGCGGGATTGTCCAAACAAGCGGCCGAAGAACTCGACATTCTCGCGGACGCTGAGATCCGCGTAGAGATTCTTGCCCAATCCCGGCGCATATAGGCGATGCGCGGACAAATTTCCGCCCGTCGCCGCGGGTCCGCCATATCGTTGTCGAGGACGATGACACGACCGGACTGGATTTGCCGCGCCCCCGCGATCATGCTCAACAGCGACGATTTTCCGACGCCGTCCGGCCGATCAATCCGACCATGCAGCCCGCGGGCAGATCGATCGTGACGTCGTCGAGGGCGACCATCTTGCCATATCGCTGCGTGATATTCTCGATATGGGCGACCGGGCTTTCGCGAGCGGTCATGGAGTGGCGCTTCCTTGCAACCGCGCCGGCCACGCCGTCGCGGAATCAGAGCACAAATACGTCTCGCCAGGCAGCCCGCTTCTCACCTTGTCGCGTGGACGCGCAGACGCTCGGGATCGATTTTTGCCCGGATGCGAAACATCAGGATATCGCGTTCGCTTTGTGTCTCTACCGTCTTCGGTGTGAACTGCGCCTGGGTGGCGACGAACGATACTTTTGCCGGTATGGAAAGCTTGGAATGGCATCGAGCACGATGCGGGGCTCAGATCCGATCTTGACCTTGCCGGCGGCATCCGTCGGCAAATAGACGTCCATGTAGACATAACTGATGTCGAGCATGGTGAAGACCTTGCCACCGGAAGGCAGCACTTCACCTATATTGGCGATGCGATACTGAATGCGCCCATCCGTCGGAGCGATCAGCGTATTGTCGGCAATGTTGACCTCGTTGAGTTCGACGTCATGCGTGCTGGCTTCCATCGCGTGCTTGGATTCTGCCGCCCTATCCTTTGCGGCCTTTAGCGCCGCATTGGTAGCGTTCAGCGTCTCCTGCCGTTGGTCTACAACTTCCTGCGTCTGCGCACCCTTTTGCACAAGGGCACTGGCCCGATCAAACTCCTGTTGGGCCAATAAAAGCAGGCTGGTTTGCTGGACGACATTCGCCTCGGCCTCGTCAATCGCCTTCTTGGCCTGCGAGACCGCGGCTTGGGACTTCTTGAGCGATGCCGAGAGATCCCTGGTGTCCATCCGCGCCACGACCTGGCCTGTTTTGACCATATCGCCGGCGTCGGCGAGAATCTCCGAAATGCGCCCGGCGAACTTGGTGTCGATATCGATCTCTTGCGCCTCGATCCGGCCGTTACCGAAGGCAATTCCTGGCGGCAATTGAGGCTGCGAGTGCAACCACCAATAAGCTCCGCCGCCAGCGCCACCGATCACGACGGCCAGAGGCAGCGCAACTTTAAGCCAGCGCCGGCTGACCCGCTTGCTTGCCGAAGGCACAGTCTGCAGATCGCGGCCCTGAGTAATCGGAACGAGATCATGCTTATTCGTCGGCGGAGGATTGGCCCCTTCAGATACTCTCGGGGACTGAGCTGATCTCTTCGTCCATTTGGTCTCCGGTCTTTGAAACGCAGGCTTGCGTCTCTTTTAGTACCTGTATCGACCGCGGCTCCCCATGCATCAATGTGAGACGGTTGTCTGAATTGGCCGAAGAGACGGTCTTCGACATCGTTGCAACTGCAATTCGTCGGTTTTTCGTTTCGGAGTTTATGCTGTTTTAATGCAACGATGACGCCGCGCAGCGTTTCCCCAACAGATAATGAACCTCCGGCATCTCGCCGCTAGGTTCGGAAACTACTCAGACAGTAATTTTGATGAAGGTCAGATAGTTGGCCGCCAACTTGTGGCTATTGGACGTACTTATGCATTCCCTTGATCAATGAGACAGCAGCGAAAAATTCTTCCCACTCAACAGAAGATCGCGGGTCATACCGCCGAGCACCCATTCACGCACGCGGCTATGCCCATAAGCGCCGGCAACGACCATATTGGCCCCCTGCTCCTGAGCGATGGCATGCAGCAGACTCGCATCGTCACCGGTTGATCGCGAAGGGTGGGATTCTGCTGCGATACCATGCCATTTGAGCCAGCCGACGACATCCTCGACGCGCGTACGTGCCGCAGCTATGTCTTCTTCAGCGCAAATCTCAACGACCGCTACGTGAGCTGCCCTTTTCAGCAACGGCAATGCATCGAAGACCGCCCGTCGCGTCTCGCGCGTGTCCTTCCACCCAATAACAACCCGTTCCAGCTTCAATTCGTCTGCAGCTTCGGGAACGACGGAGAACAGGTCGTCCCACCTGCATCACAAGATCACCGATATTCACGAACCGCGCTGCGTCCAATCTGGCGCCGAAACCAGGACCGTAACGACAAGGTCAGCACTGCGCGCTTCGCGCGCGATGTATTCTGTGAGCGCACCAAACGTTACCGCCGATCGCCATTCGATATTTTTTATACGAGCCTGCAGCACCTTTCGGAATTCCGCTTCGGCTACCTTGATCTCTTTTTCCAATAGGTTTCGATCTTGCTCGATCAGGTCTGCGGGAACATAGCCCTCGCTGTAGTCGAACTGCATGGGCCTGCATCCCACGATACCGATTACTCGGGCATCGAAGCGTTCTGCGAGGTCGCCGGCGATCTTCAGTAGACCTGCGTTGTTCCGGCCGGGTTCCAAATGGACCATCAACGTCATGTAAGTCATGATGTCCGTCCTCTAAGCTGATGTTTGCTAAGCTTTATCAGCTGTTCGATCCAGATACCCGGGGCACCATGCCCGTGAGACAACCCCGGTCGAATCCCGTGCTGCTGGTGCTTAAAGGTGCCTGTGGAGCGTCAGCGACCGACGAATTGACACTACGTCCCAACGACACTGCGAAGGTAGGTTCGGAAACTACTCAGCCCAAGCGGACATTCCGTTCTTGAGCCCTGTCGCGTAGTGCAGATCGAAATATGTCTCTGCGCAAAGTCTCCCAAAAACGGGAATATCGCGGAGCTCAGCTAGAGACTTTCGGCATTTTCGCTCAGAGATTGCCATTTCTCCGGACGCGGAGACGCTGCGTAAAATGCATGAACGCCCATATTTAAGGGCTTTTCATGATATGGTTGCGCATTATCTTAAGTTGATAGACTGCCTGGCTGGCGACGCAGTGGGATACGAACCAGTCTCTGCGCAATTTCCCTGTTAATAGGGAATATAACAGGGAAATCATGATTTCAGGCCTCAAGCCGATGATCTTAGAACAAGAAACTGCTGTACGGCAGGAGCTTTTCAACGAATTCCCTAGGAGAAGTATCAGGGAAATATTTCTGAAGAACAGGGAATCTTAATAGGATAACAGGGATTTTTCGCGACAAGTCTGCAAGCGTCCATTTCTTCGCACCTGGTCAAGGACGTTCAGAAGCGCCCTGCCCTCGTCCGCTTTAACCCAACAGCAGACATTCATTCGCAGATCGACGACGTCTGCTTTCGTGCCTCGACCGGACTCCTGCACTGAAGGTTTGATAATCCTGAAAATGGGTGAGGCAGATTACATTTTGCCCGTCCGCGGCGACACGATCTTGAACTCCGTGAAAACTCCGGGCTCAGTCTCGACGTCTACGCTGCCGCTGGTTGCTTTACAATGATGTCATGGGTTATCGAGAAACAAGACCGGTTCCTTCACCGGCGGGCTTGGTCGTGAGAACGGTTGAACATCTTTTCCCGCACCTGGGCCGGGATACCGTTGTGTCGTTCACTGGTCGACCGCAAAAAGCCGGAAGTTGCGAGCGTCGGGATTCTGGGAGACGACAAGTTGCAGGCTCTAACGAAACAATCGACCTTTCGACTGTCTATAGAAGCCTGCGTTGCGAATGAGAGAGCGAGCAGCTGCTATAGGTCTTCGGTGTCTGTTCTGGCGCCAGCAATTGTTAACGCGATGTTTCGCTACACCGACGAGCCATTGCTCGAAGGAACGAGACGGATCGTATGTCTGCCGGACCGAATGCAAAGTCAGCAATATGTCCTGCAATATATCCTCGCCATCAGAGCCGCCCTTAGACCAATGCGCCGTTAGCGACCTTAGATATGGAGTTATTTCCTCAAGCAGGAAGCGATAGGCGGCCGAGTCGCCGTTTGTGCGCGGACCATGAGGACGGTCCAGTTGGTCGTTCGGCTGAGATCGGAAAAGATGTCCTTGAGATCTTCGTGCAGACGTATGCGAACTTTTGAACCAATGGCTTCGAATTTAATTCTCCTTCGCAATCTTTGGCAGCTTGCTTCATGCCTTTGCTGGCGCTCCGCAGGCGGGCCAACCCTTTCAGGAACACCTCCATGTCGCCGCTCCTCACGCACAAAAGACAATTGATGGTTGCGTGCTGGACTTTTGACGAAATAAATCGAACGATAATTTCAGACAGGCCCGTCAGGAAAATTAACTGAGACCAATCGACACCGCCGCTCGATTCTTGCGATTACTGTCGCGGGTTTGCGATGTGCATCTGCTGCCTTGTCTCCGGCTCCCGGCCAGACGGCAAAATATGCTTGTCGCTACCGCAGCCGGCGACGAAATTCGCTCGGAGACAATCCGACCATCTTACGGAAGCTCGCCGCGAATGATGAAGGTGTCTGATAGCCGACGCAGAGTGCTATATCGGTCACAGGCAGCATATGGTCGGCCAGAAGCTCTTTCGCCCGAGCAATACGGAGACTGGTCAGAAACTGATGTGGGGATTTCCCCGTAGCTTGACGGAAGGAAGTACAGAAATGAAATCGACTCAGGTTAACAAGTGCGGCAAGTTCGTCGAGCCCAATTGTGTGCTCCATCATGTCGCTCATGTACGCAGCCACGTGCTTAACGTGACGATTTGCTAACCCGCGATTGGGTATCGCATCAGGGCAATGCCTGAATGCTTGAATGAGCTCGTACGAGTTGCATACACAAGAGATCTATAGCTTGTTCCAGAAATAGACGTGCTGACGGATCGTTTGTCGCCTCTCCACTCAAGACAGCAAGAATGCGCGTGATCGTCGTATCCGCAAAACATACTCGGTCCAGCAGATCAAATGACCGGTCGCCTGAGAGCGCCTCAGCGCCCGCTTGCAAGCGTTTCTGCGTCAAATAGACGTGCGATGTTTCGGTCGGACCAGCTATATCCCATCGTCCATCGTGGTCGGTCGGGATAAGGACGATTGTTCCCCTTCGGGTATGAGACCGCAGCCGCAGCTTCCCAGCCCGTCTGAGAGTTATTTCAGAACCACCGCCGTAGATTGCGCATATCGTATGCGCTGACATGGCCGGAAGTCTGTCGTGCACGGGCCCATGTATCCAACGTCCGGTTAGTCGTGTGTCGTCTATCAGGTGCTCGGCTAGAGGGACCGGCGGCCGATCAAGAATCCTACTCATCTCTTGAAACGGGCCGGGAAGGGTCCCGGCGCCGGGTAGAACTGAATTTGAATTCACCCCCTATGATCCTTTCCAATCAAGGGTTTGCGGCAGCGAGTCTTGAACAAATTCCCGATCAGATCAGTGGAATTTTGCTTAGACGCGTCCAAATGGAACCGATATTTCGTTTCGCCACATAATCCCGCCAATGCACTCTAAGCGCCGTTGTCTTGCTGGCGTAAGCTGAAACCAAACTTGAGCCGCTCCCGAAAAGATTATCCGAGTCCCGATCGTCAACCCTATCAGCCTTCGCATGCGCGTCGATGTTCTTCTTTTTGATCCTTGCGCGGTAGTGCTTCGCGCGATCTCTCGCGATGTTCATCAGCCACGGCTCAAATGGACGGGAGGGGTCGTAGGTATGACGAAGCGTATGCAGGGTTAACAATATGTCCTGCAGGAGAAGCTCGGCGTCATGCTGATCGTGTTCGGGGTATCCTCCTAGCGAACGCAGGCAGTTGGCGACTTCCTCAAGCAGTCGGCGATACGCTGTTGAATCTCCAGCCTGAGCCTGGGTCATAAGGACTGTGAAGTCGATGTCGCGCTTGCTGATCGCGATGTTATCGGAACTCATCACCTAGATCTCATTTGCGCACCCACGAGTGAGGTATAGTGCCCGAATCGCGCTCCTTGCGCTGCGAGGAATGCTTGATTTTCGGATGAGAATACGGGAATTTACTGCCAAGAATGTAACGAGGAACGTTTGCCTTGGTGAGGGAGTGCCCGATGCTCTGTAGCTTCGGCGAATGCCTGCTCGACGTGGACCGCCGCGAGCTCATGCGCGGCGTGGAGTTGATTCCAATGGAGCCGCAGGTGTTCGACGTCCTCGTCTACCTTGTGCAGAATCGCGACCGTGTCGTCAGCAGGGACGAGCTTCTGGCAGAGGTCTGGCACGGAAGGATCGTCTCGGAGTCGACGCTTACGAGTCGTATCAACTCGGCCCGTGGCGCAATCGGAGATACCGGCGGCGACCAGCGGCTGATCCGGACAATCGCCCGCAAGGGCGTCCGTTTGTGGGTGAGGTCCGCGAGACCGCAAGACCCAATAACACCGCTGAACCGCTGCCGGCGATGAAGACCGAAACAATCCCGCCCGTGCCGCGACCGCCGGACAAGCCGTCCATCGCGGTCCTTCCGTTCACCAACATGTCCGGCGATTCCGAGCAGGAATATTTCAGCGACGGCATCACCGAGGACATCATTACGGCGCTGTCGCGGTTACGCTGGTTCTTCGTCATCGCCCGGAATTCGACGTTTGTCTACAAGGGCCAGCCTGCGAATGTAAAGCAGGTGGGCCGCGATCTCGGTGTCCGCTATCTGCTGGAAGGCAGTGTACGCAAAAGCGGGCAGCGTGTGCGTATTACCAGCCAGCTCATGGATGCGATGACGGGAAATCACATCTGGGCTGAGCGCTACGACCGCGATCTCACCGATATCTTCGCGCTGCAGGACGAGATAACTGCGAGCGTCACTGCCGCAATCGAGCCGAAGCTGGTCGCGGCAGAGGGCATGCGAGTCGAGACCCGGTCGATCGACGATCTCGACGCCTGGGATCTGGTGGCCCGCGCTATGTCGCACTTCTGGAAGCTGAACGCCGTAGAAAGTGCTGCGTCGATCGGCATTCTCCGCCTAGCGGTGCAGCGACACCCAAACTATGGGCCAGCCAACAGCATGCTGGCTTTCGTCCTGCTCGTCTCCACCGCTGTGGGATGGATTCAAGATCAGGGTGAGCGGGGACTATGCCGGTCAACTGGCGCGCCGCGCGGTAGAACTCGACGAGAACGATCCCTGGGCGCACATGGCGGCCGGTTATCTGGCCCTCGTCGGGCGCGTCACCTCCGAGGCGGTCGAGCATTTCCAGACCGCGCTCGAACTCAATCCGAACTTCGCCGCCGCGCACGGTTACGTCGGTTGGGCGCAGGTGTACGACGGCCAGTCGGAGGAAGCCCTCGGCCATTTCGAGCAGGCCATGCGGATGAGCCCGCGCGACCCATTAAACGGCTTCTTCTATGCCGGGATATCGTCTGGGCACTATCTCGCCGGCCGCTACACCGAGGCAGTGCTATTCGCGCGACAGGCCGTGAAGCTGCGTCCCGGCATCCTTGGTGGTCATCGCATGCTTTGCGCCAGCTTGGCGCAGGCCGACCAGGTCGAAGAGGCGAAAGCTGCGATGGCCACTATGCGGCTGTTGCATCCCGAAGTCTCCGCCGCCTGGATTAAAGAGTTCGTACCGTACACGGCTAACTCCATGCGCAAGTTCTTAGAGGGTCTGCGCAAGGCTGGCCTCCCCGACTAAAGGGCAAGATCAGGTTGGTCGGGAGCCGTCCCAGATCACGACGATGAACGAGACCTTATGGTTCGACGGTGCAGCGGCTGTTGTGCGCTAAACCGTGACAGCCAGGCCCATCGCCCAGGTGTTGATACCAAACGCGCCTGCCGACTTCTGCCGCGGCGCCCTCACGGCTGCATGTTCATGATCCGATCATCGGCATCATGTTGGTGCTGAGGTTTGTCATGATCCATAGCGACCGCAATGACCAAAAAACAATCAGAATGCCAAACGCCAGCGCGAGAACGTTGTTGGTGTTGTCGGGCCCGGTTGTGATGTGGAGGAAAAACACCAAATGCACACACCCATCTGAGCAATGGCGAGCACGCAAATCCACCGTCGCCATCCCTCCGCGGGACTACGCTATGGCGAATTGGAGCAATTGCGTTCAATCACCGAAGCCTATCCTCAGGTAAGGCACTCCAAGCCCACCATAGGTCTCGCTCGGGGCGCCTAACGCAACTATTTGGTTCGATCATGCTAGACGGCGGCTCAAGGAGCGCTTGTTGGAAGTCCTGACCACCATTCTCATTCTTCTGACAGCCGTCGTAGCGAGCAGCATAATAGCGCGCGCGTGGCCGGCAGCCCCGCCGCTGCCGCTTATTCAAATTGCCCTCGGGGCCTTGATCGCCCAATCACTCGATCTGCGGATATCGCTCGAGCCAGATAGTTTCCTGCTGCTCTTCGTCGCACCGCTTCTGTTTCTCGATGGCTGGCGCATTCCGAGAGAGGGCTTGTTTCGCGATAAGTGGACCATTATCGCGCTCGCTATCGGTCTGGTCGTCGTCACCGTCGTGGGAGCCGGCTTTTTCATTCATTGGTTGATTCCCGCCATGCCATTGGCTGTGGCTTTTGCTCTCGCCGCGGTTCTTTCTCCGACCGATGCCGTCGCGCTATCGGCCATTACCGCACGAACGCCGGTTCCCAAACGATTGATGCATATCCTGGAGGGCGAATCGTTGCTGAACGACGCATCAGGTCTGGTATGCCTGCAGTTTGCGATCGCAGCCGCGATCACAGGAACCTTCTCGGTCGTGGATGCCTCCACCTCCTTCATCTGGCTGGCCACAGGGGGTATTGGCATCGGCGTAGTCGGAACTGTGCTGGCGAATGCAGCCAAGGACGGCATCTCAAAGCACTTCGGCGAAGAAACAGGCACACAAATCCTTATCAGTTTACTGATTCCTTTCGGCGTCTATATCGCGGCGGATCATCTCAAAGCATCCGGCATTCTGGCCGCCGTCGCAGCCGGAATGATGATGGGCTATGAAGAAAGGTCCGGACGAGCCCAGGCGATAACGCGCATTCGACGGGCCGCGGTATGGGACGCCATTCAATTTGCGGGGAACGGCACGATCTTTGTATTACTCGGGCAACAACTTCCGGGCATTGTCAGAGGGGCGGAACAAGCAATCGTTCAGTCCGGGCGAGAGCACGAGCTTTGGCTGCTGGCCTATATCGTTGCCATCAGTTGCGCCCTCGCAACTGTACGATCCCTCTGGGTATGGGCGACGCTTGATCTGTTCTTGTTTCGTCGGAGTCGCAGCAAGTCTGACATGCAGACCCCCGTTCGACATCTCGTTGCGGTGGCCTCTTTGGCCGGGGTGCGCGGGGCGCTTACGCTATCGGGCGTGATGACACTTCCATTAATCCTGAACGACGGCTCCCCCTTTCCGACACGCGATCTCGCCATAATTCTCGCAGCCGGAACGATCATTGTATCCATGATCACGGCCAGCGTCGGTCTCCCCCGGCTCATGAAGGGGGTAAGGTTGCCGCTCGATACGGCGCAACATCAGGAAGAGGAGGCTGCACGCCTCGCGTCGGCACACGCAGCGATCCGAACCCTAAAGCAAGTCATTCAAGACACGGAGAATCAAAGCCCAGACGCCAGCCACTACATTGAGGCGGCGGCACAAATAGCGTCACACTATCGACAACGCATTAAAACACGCGAAGGGCTTGCTCAAGACCTGTATCTCGCACAACGGATCGACGCGATCGAACTTGAGCTCCGCATTCTTGCGCTCCACGCCGAGCGCAACGAACTGTATCGTCTTGCCCGTTCCGGACAACTGGTTGACGAAATCGCCGGACCATTGATTCGAGAGATAGATCTGCAAGAATCTCGATTTCTAGCTCGCAAACTTCACCACCGCTTGTCCCTGACCTGAATAGCTTCGGTACGATCTTTATACTGTCCCGCACGGCCCGGAGCCGATCGACTCAGGTCAGCAGCACCGTCAGGGATCGCACGCCCTGTGCGCCGTGGATGAGGACCCCTTCAATATCCGCCGTAGCCGAGGGGCCCGTGTGAAAGCTGGCGTAGCGATGCCGATGGAATTCAGATCGGCGATAAGCATCCTGCAGCGTCAGTACGATGTCGGCGGGATCGAGAAGTATAACGAGGTGCTGTGCGAGATAGGCAATCGCATTCGAGATCAGCGCTTGATCGACGAGCAGAACAGAGCCGGTTTCCGCTACCCCGAACGCTGCCCGTACAACAGCCACGTCCACATCAGCGAATGAGCGGGCATGGGCATCGCTGATGATATCGCGATTACCGTGGAGTTCCGGCACAGTCGAAACAATGACTTTGGCATCCGGGAAGAGGTCCCGCATAACAGTCGAGATACCATTCGCATAGTGATGCCCTCCCATCGCTTCGAGATTTCTGAGGAACAGCGCGCCTTTATCGCCGCTGTCTTCGAGCGTAAAATCGGGCAGATCGGGCAGATGATATTCGCCCTGCGGCTGGTTCGCCCGAACCGCCGCCAAGATCGTCTCTCGAGCGGTCATCGCTCTTGCTCCTTTCCGCCCTTGGTTCGTTCAAACCATTGATGGAACGTTTCCTTGGGCACTTCGGGCATGGCGCGCCCCCGGGCCGTCCACGTGTTTAGAGGATTGGCAACTGCAAAGCTGGGCAGAAGTTTTAGCGCACTGTCCGCGGTTGCGATGGCTGCGCGATAGAGCGCCGGTCGGGAAAGGACGGCTCCGGCGGCTTTCATCAGCGCTTGCTTTCCGAGGGCGACGTCATGCGTTTCGGCTAATAGCTTGCGCCAGGCAAAAATCTGTTCATGGATGTTGATCTTCACCGGACAAACGTTTGAGCATGAACCATTGAGGGTCGAGGCAAAAGGAAGCGTCGAATACCTGCGACGGTCAAACGTCGGGTCGAGGATCAACCCGATCGGCCCCGAATAAGTCGCGCCATAGGAGAGACCGCCCGACCGCCTATAGACCGGACATGTGTTCATGCACGCACCGCAACGGATACATTTAAGGCTCTGCCAGAATTCTGGCTCACCAAGCCTGGCCGACCGGCCGTTGTCGACAAGCACAACATGCATCTCACCGGTGAGGCGCGGTCCCCGGAAATGCGAGGTGTATTGGGTAATCGGCGATCCCAATGCAGACCGCGAAAGAAGGCGAATGAACACGCCGAGATCTGCAATGCGAGGGATCAATTTCTCGATTCCGATCGAGGCAATGTGCAGGGGCGGCACGTTGGCCGACAGGTCTGCGTTGCCCTCGTTGGTGCAGACAACGAAGCTGCCCGTTTCGGCGACCGCGAAATTAGCGCCGGTCATCCCGGCATCTGCGTCAAGAATCAGGGGACGGGTCTTTTCACGCTGCTGTTCGGCGAGATAGTGGACGTCATCATTCGCAGGATCGGTGCCGAGCGTTTTGGCGAAGACCTCGGCCACGTCCGAGCGCAATTTATGTACGGCGGGCACGACGATATGGCTTGGCGACTCGTCATCCAGTTGCTGGATGCGCTCGCCAAGGTCAGTCTCGACGACCTCGATGCCAACGCCGGCCATATAATGGCGAAAGCCGGTCTCCTCGGTCAGCATCGACTTTGACTTGATCAGCCGCTTTGCCCCGTGATCGGCCAGGATGCCGTGGACGATGCGGTTGTGCGCGGCGCCATCCTCGGCCCAGTGGACATGGATTCCATTGGCCGTCGCCTGGGCCTCGAATTGCTCTAGATAATTGCCGAGATGAGAGAGCGTGTGCTGTTTGATCGCCGAGGCAAGGTTTCGCAGCTGCTCCCATTCGGGAATGGCATGCATCTGCCGGTCACGCTTCTGGCGCAGATCCCAGAGGCGCTCGTCATGCATCTTCGCATGCTGGGGAGCGTCGATAAAACGCTGCGCGGCTTCATCGTGATCAACCGGCCGCCGGCGATGTAACTTGGCCCCACGCGGCTGCGGTTCGGACACGGGCGGGCGCAACGGCCGGGAACTCGCTTCGGCATGCGTGAGCCGCTCGCCGGCCGCACTTCGTGCGCCTTCACTTTCACTAGCGCGCAGTTCCTCGGGGATAAGCGCCGGCGGACCATCTCCGGCCCTGTGAGGTTGCGCCGGATCGGTCATCCCTGATCTCCGTTCAGCACCTGCGCGATATGACGAAATTTTAGCGGGAGGCCGAGCCGATCCGCACAGCCCTTCTGATGAAGCAGGCAGGAACTGTCCGCGGAAACGACATAGTCCGCGCCCGCGGCCGTGTGGTCACGCACTTTATCTTGGCCCATTTTCACCGAGACGGCCGGCTCAAATACGCTGAAGGTGCCCCCGAAGCCACAGCATTCATCCGGCCGCGCCTTCTCGACTAGTTCGATTCCCTTTACCATACCCAGGAGATCGAGCGGTTTGGAACGAGGCGGCTCGCGTAGCTCCGACATGTTGCCATGGAAGAGGCCGCGCAAGGCGTTGCAATTGTTGTGGTAGCTGACCTTGTGGGGAAAGTCGGCCCAGGGAAAACCATCGACCTTCAGTATGTCATGCAGGAACTCGACCAGATCATAAGTCCGCTCACGGACCTGTCGCGTTTCGTCGGTCTGTTCCACCGCCGTCATGTGGCAACGTATCTGATGTGTGCAACTTCCCGAGGGCACGACGACATAATCAAAGCCGGCGAAGTTGCGCACGAACAGTTCCTCGGTCGCCCTGGCTTCGACGTGAAATCCGGAATTGGCCATTGGCTGTCCACAACAGGTCTGGTCGAACGGATACTCCGGGTCCAGGCCGAACCGGCGCAACAGGCCAAGGGTCGCGATGCCGACTTCGGGTTCGAAGGCGTCCATATAACAGGGCACGAACAGGGCCAGGCGCATCGACGCTCCTCAGCGAAACAGGTTGGTGAGCCCGAGGTCAACGACTCCTGTCGCGCGAGCCCAGACATGTGCGCGTGGAGACCGTAGACCAACCTGACCCGTGAATGACGCGCCGAGGGCGGGTCTCGTAGCCTCACCTTATCATGTTCGGCCCAACGGCCAAAAGGTTACTAGCTGCACAAAATTTTCTATTCCGCGAAAATATCGCCGGGCGATAGTGCAGCCTTGGAAATTTTTAGGGCGGCAAGCCTGCCTTCACGCGAACAATCGGGTCATTGGCAATAACATTCAAGCCGCAGCAATATCATTCAAGTCAATTCGAAGAGTTGCGGTGCAACTGAGATTGTACGGCGATGCCGGAGACTTCAAAGGCCTTTTATTTTGATCAGCTATCGTGTCATCATCGGGGGTCAATCAACCGACCTGTACAATCCGCTGTAAGGATGAGTTAAGAGCTCCAAGTGATCCCACTTATCAATGTGACTTTGGCACGGATACTGGTCGTTGCGCGTGCATCGATCGATCGAGCTCAAAGCGGATATCTTTACGCAAAACTCGCTTTAGTCGTTGCCCTGCCGACCCTGCTCGGCGGCTGCGGACTGACCGGCGCCCCTTCGTTTAGTCTGTTTGGCGCCTTCTTCCCGGCTTGGCTCTTGTGCTCGACCCTTGGACTTTTGTGCGCCATTGTCGCCCGAATTTTGTTTGTGGGGACCGGTTTGGTCGACGTCCTTCCTTTCCAACTCCTTGTATGTACGGCGATCGGAGCGCTTTGCGGCGCATTTACATGGCTTCTTGTCTTTGGATAATAAAATGAAGGCCACGGGTCACAAGCGCCGCATCGGCCTCAATGTTCTGCTGTCGCTTGCTGTGATAGGCAGCGCGATAGCCGTCGGGCTTTACATCGACCATCGCGTATCTTCCTATCCCGCATCGGACGACGCGACGATCGATGCCGATATCGTACATATCGCCTCGACAGTCGCCGGACGTGTCATGGAAATCCCCGTGTCCGAGAATGCTCTGGTGAAAAAGGGGGATCTTCTTTTTCGGATTGATCCACTCCCTTATGAGCTGACGCTTGCCCAGACCGAGGCCGATCTCGCTATTGCCCAGGCTGGCCTCGATACGAAGCGCCGTGCGGTGTCGACACAGCAATCTGCCGCGTCCATCGCCAGCGACCAGACGAAGCGTGCTCAGACCAATTATGAACTATCAACGCGGACGGTTGAGCGGCTAAGGCCGCTGGCCACCAAAGGATACGTTCCGGCGCAACAGCTCGACCAGGCAGAAGTCGCCGAACGAGATGCAACGACGTCGTTGCAGCAGGCAAAGGAGCAGGAAGCTGCGGCGATCGGGGCTATCGATACGATCGAGGGTGCCGAAGCAGCCGTTCGCGCTCGACGAGCGGCCGTGGCGATCGCCAGGAGAGCTCTCGACGACACCAGCGTTAGAGCGCCCAATAATGGACGTGTGGTCGGTCTCAATGTCCTGGCTGGCGAGGTCGTCGCACCCTCTCAATCACTGTTCACCCTGATCAATACCGACGAGTGGTTTGCCGTGGTAAATTTCCGAGAAACCGCCTTGCGAGCAATCGCCGTGGACGAATGCGCCACTGTCTTTTCGATGATCGACCGGACGACTCCGATCAGAGGGAAGGTCGTGAGTATCGGCTGGGGTGTTCTCGATACCGGCAAGATTAATCTTCCTCGATCGGTTCCGTTTGTCGAACAGTCGTTGAATTGGGTCAGGGTTGCGCAGCGGTTTCCGGTTAGAGTTCGCCTCGAAAACCCGCCCGAACTTCTGGTCCGGGTCGGCGCGAGCGCGGTCGTCGAGGTTGGGCGCGGATCGGGGTGCCGCTGACATGTCAGACAGCAATCCGAGAGAACTGCTGCAACTGTTCGCTCCGTTTCCGGGGCGACTGGAGTTTGCGATCAGGCTCTCGCTGATCTGTGCCCTGGCGACACTGGTGACGGCGATCTATCAGACGCCCGAACCTGCCCTGACCGTGTACATTGTGTTCTTTATGAACAAGCCTGATCGCACCACAAGCCTTATCCTTAATCTGGCGCTGATCGTGGTGATTACGGCGGTGATCGGAGCCGTATTCCTTCTCGCACGCGCCGTTATCGACGAGCCGTTCTGGCGCGTTGCCAGCATCGCGATCGTATCTTTTGCATTCCTGTTCCTGGCTTCGGCCAGCAAGCTTCAACCGATCGCAAGCACTCTCGCGCTCATCGTCGCCTACGCGCTCGACCTGCTCGGTAGCGCGCCGAGCGGGGAATTGGCGACGCGCGCGCTGCTTTACGCATGGCTGTTCATAGGTATTCCAGCGGCCGTCTCCATCATCGTGAACCTGCTGTTGGCACCCGCGCCGCGATCTCATGCAGAAAAAGCCCTGGCGGAACGCCTTGACCTCGCCGCGGCGATGCTGCGCGAACCGAACGAGCGCGCGCGGAGGGCTTTTCGCGCTACGATGTACGAAGGCTCGATCGAGATATCGAAAGCCTTGAAACTTGCAGGGGTCGAGCGGACTTCGCCCAAGGCCGATCTTGCCGCGCTTGGAAAAGCGATTCGGTCGACGACGGCCATCATTCTCCTCGTCGATATGATCGACCGCGAAGCCATCGAGATTCCCTATGCCGCGCGTCAGGAAATAGCCTCCACTCTCGCGGAGATGGCCGCGATTCTCCACAACGGCGGCTATCCTGTCGGGATAACACTCGAGGTTTCGGATTCTGTGGAGCCATCAGCTCCGCTGGCGAAAAAAATTCTCGAGGATCTGCGTGCCGCGATGAAGGAATTCGCCGAGCCGGTAGCGGACAGCCCTTCACCCACCGCAAAAGAGGAAGGTGGTTTTTTTGTTCCGGACGCTTTCACCAATCCCGATCATGTTCGCTATGGCCTCAAGGCGGCCGCCGCAGCCATGATCTGCTACCTGCTCTATTCCCTGCTGAGCTGGCCTGGAATTCACACCTGCTTTCTCACCTGCTACATCGTTTCACTCGGAACGACCGCCGAGACCATCGAGAAGCTGACCTTACGCATCATGGGCTGCCTGCTGGGCGCTGTCGTTGGCATCGGTACCCTCGTCTTCATCATCCCCCATTTGACGTCGATCGGCTCGCTGATGGCGCTGGTCTTTGCCGGCACGCTTGCTGCGGGATGGGTCGCGGCGGGCTCGCCCCGAATATCCTATGCCGGCTTTCAGATCGCCTTCGCATTCTTCCTCTGCGTTATCCAGGGCGCAAAGCCGGGCTTTGATCTTGTGGTTGCGCGCGACCGGACTATCGGCATCCTGCTCGGCAATGTCGTGGTCTATCTCATCTTCACCAACGTCTGGCCCGTCAGCGTCAAGCGGCGTATCGACGATGCGGTGGGGACCTTGCTTCGCAGTGCTGCAAGAATGGCGTCTGCCGGAAACACGGTGGTACGCCTCATGCTGGCGACCGAGAACCATGCCTCGCTGGGTGCGATCGAACAGGACCTGCTGATCGCGGGCTACGAGCCAGCGGCGGTGCGACCTGCCTCGGATTGGCTCTGCAATCGACGTGAGATAATGGGCTGTATTGAGGGATTGATCGGCCCCCTATTCCTTGGCCCGGAAGTTGACGCGCGTTACGCTGAAAGCACCGTGCGCCGCCTCAATCTGATGGCCGACGATCTGGATCCGCCATCATCCGCCGAAGAGGCGACCGAGGCAATCGCCTCCTCGCGTGACGGTCAGGCAATAGCGTCTGATGCTGCCGCGGCGGATCTGCGCACCTGCAGCGAAATACAACTAACGAAGCTCGAGAATCTGCTCGCACAACCGACTTTGGAAGACGGGACAGTTCAGTATGCGTCGGCCTGAAGCGCTCGGTGCTCTTGTCGCACTTTCGGCCCTGCTCGCCGGCTGCGCCCACCGCGTCGCTCGATATGGCGCCCGGCGCCCCCGATCAACCCTGGATTCCGGAGACGACCGCAACTGGCGAGATCGTTCCCGGCAGCAATAGCGTCACGCTGCCGTCATCGCCTGGAAAGCACTTTGTGCTGCCGCCCAACACAGAAGCCGCCCGCCTCTCGGATCCCCAGCCGATAGATGGCAAACATGCCTACACGCTTCCCGAACTGGTCGATATTGCAGAGAAGAGCAATCCCACGACAAAGATCGCCTGGAACGCGGCGCGCAATGTCGCGCTGGCGAAGGGGATTGCCGAAAGCACTTTCCTCCCCCGGCTCACCGCAAGTGCCATCACAGGCCGGCAATCGATCGACGGCGGGAACAGCGTCGACGGGTTTAATCTCGGCAACCAGAATACCACATTGAACGGAACGATTTCCGCGGTGTCCATGGAATGGCTTCTGTTCGACTTCGGTGAACGTGCCGCCATAGTCCGGGCCGCCGACCAGGCCAGTGTTATATCCAACGTCGCTTTTACCGCAGCACATCAGCAGGTCATCTATGAAGTCAGCACGGCATTTTACGCTTACGCAGCATCCCGCGAGCGCCTGAAAACGGCGATCCAGTCGCTCAGGAACGCGCAGAGCGTTCAGGCCGCGGCCGAAGATCGATATCGGCACGGCATCGGTACAGTGGTCGAAAGCTCGCAGGCCCTTCAGGCGACTGCGCAAGCCCGCCTAGTTCAGGTGCAGGCAGACGGATCGGCGAAGGACGGCTACCTCAAGCTGATTTCAGCCATGGGTATTTCTCCGCTGACCCGCATCCGGATCGCCGATATCTCCAACCGGAGACTGTCCCCGCCGATGTACGGCCCCATCAAACAGACGGTCGAAATGGCGATCGCGCGGCGGCCGGATATTCTGAGCGCCTACGCTGCCCAGAAGGCGGCCCTCGCCAACATCGATGCCGCGCGCGCAGCGTTCATGCCGAAGGTGTTTCTCGCCGGCAACGCTGCACACGCCACCGGCGACCTTAACGTTACGGCAATTCCGTCGGTCGGTCAGCAGCTACCCACCGTCAATATCTCTGGGGGCCAGAACAGCGGAACGATCCTGGCTGGTGTCACCGTTCCCCTCTTCGATGGCGGCACGCGTCTCGCGGCGCTCAAGCAAGCCGAGGCAAATGCAGAAAATGCGGGCCTGGCGCTCCTCAAAACCCAGAATGAAGCGGTGCGACAAATCGTTCTTTCGGATAACGCCCTGCGAACAAGCCTGTCGGCCTATACCGCTTCTGTTGCCCTCAACGCCGCGGCCCAAACGACCTTTAACGCGGCGCTGGACGCGTATCGCAACGGTGTCGGATCCATCACCAATGCAACGTTGTCGCAGTCCCAGTTGCTTCTCGCAAACAATGCGCGCGCTGATGCGTATTCTACATCATTGTCGGCTGCGGCGACACTCGCGTTGGCCGTCGGCGCATTGGGCGATGCACCACGCTAGTTTCGGATAAACATAGGAGTTGACTGAATGGATGCCGCGCTTCTCTCCGCCGTATCAGCTCTTGCAGGTTCTGTGGTCGGCGGACTTACATCTGGATTTGCCAATTGGCTAAGTCAGCGCGCCCAAGCCAGGGCCGGGATGCTCGCTCATGAAGTGATGCGCAGGGAGGATCTGTATAGAGATTTCATCATTGCAGCATCCAAAGCCTACGGCGAAGCGATCATGAGCAGCGAAGCGCAAGTACAGGATCTGATCGGGCTATATGCCATGATCAGCCGTATGCGAATACTTTCTGGAACCCGAACTATCGAAGGTGCTGAACGCATCATGCAAGTTACGATGGAAACATATCGAGCACCCAACAAAACTGTTCCGGAACTGGAAGAAATGATAAAAGCTGGCGCTAATATTGACCCGTTGAAAGAATTTAGCGAGTCTGCGAGAGAAGAGCTGGGCGTCTTGATGCGCCGTTAGGCCGAGGGCACTATCCCAAGGTGCACGTACCGGATATGTCTTTGCAATGCGGGTGTGGCGCAACATGTCGTGACGGAGGCCCGCGATCGCAAGGCTTCCGGAGCTCATTTCCTACGAACGCAAAATCTTCCGATCGGCAACCTTAGCTGGCGTCTTCTCGTTGCTTCACCAGTTGATCATTTTGCAGGCCGCCAGCGTAGGTCGGAGCGTATGCTCGCATCATCCGGTCTGGCAGCCGGAAACATAACTTTCCTGCATTCTTCGCTAAGATCGGTACTTTGTCTCTTGAGACAAGCCGTAATGGAGACAGCGTCCGGAATAAACGCACTACACAAGCGAAACACGTCGGGAGTGCAGGCTTGCCGCTGGGCCATTGTGCCTTGCGCCAGTAGCGAAGAGGAAGTCAACCCGGCGACTACAGCCATCGGATACATGAGATAACGCTTCGTCCAGGATATCATTTTTATCCAACGGGTGAATGCGATGCGGTTGCGGACGCGGGCTGCAGATAAGCGCGGTTGGCCCAAATTATCTGCGCAGCAATTGCGATGATCATCTTGCGGCACTGCCTCTTCTTTCGTGGCCGGTTATCTTTGGCGGCTCAAGAGTGACTTCCTTAAGATCGTCGCCGGAAACGCAGACGACTACGAAACTAAGTCGTCCTGCATCCATCGTAATGCCGGCGCTGATAGCTGTTCCCGACGTGTTGCGTTCGGCTACAATAATGGCGTCCAATAATCCTTCCCGGACAGCACGTAGCCCGACAATCATTCTTTGATCCTGCTTCCCCAACTCACTTATCGGTGTTTCAGACGCTGTCCCGACAGTGCTTCCATTGCTGGCGTTGATCGCATATCGCTGGATCAGACTTCCATAGCTTGCTGTTACTTGGTACACAGCAAAATCGGCCGTCGCGTCAAAGCCGATGTCTATTATCCGCGAGTCGGCGCGCATTTTTTGGGCGATCGCAAGGGCCCTGCGTAGAGATAAAGGCGCAGCCTTGAAGCTGTCGAGTTCTCGACGAGCTGCCTCGTCGTTCATTGAACCGTCAGGTCCAACGCGAACTTCGGGCGATAACTCATTGTGATTGAGTTTGATGTCGGCACGCGCCGTCCCGACGGACGTCAGCAGAATCAGAGCCGCTGTCCTCAACCATGGGAGCAAATATCTTGTGGCAAATCGAACGCGATCCGTCGTCGCCGCGTAAATGGCTCTGCGAGCGCGAAAAGGATGCTTGGTTTGGCAAGATTGTTCGTGAGACGATGTCAATGATCCGGCCCTCTGAGATACGTTTCCGAATAAGAGAGCGACAGGACCCGGTCTTGAAGCTCGGTGCTTTATGTTGACGGATTTTGCTTCATATCTGATTTTTCGGTGAAAAATTCAGCTTGAGTCGAGGCGAGTAAGCTTTGGGGCATACACTTTCGCGAAATGTTACCGGCTCGAACTCCCCGGGGTCGAAATGCTCGCAATCGATGGCCAGCGATCGGGCCGTCGGAGCGGTTCGTGGCTCTTGCTTGGATTAGTATTCGGGCTGCCTGGTTTCGCCTTCGAGGTCTGATACGGTGATTTTGCCGCGGAATACCCAGTAGCTAAAGGCCGTATAAGCTAGGACCAGAGGCAGGATCGCGGCCAGTGCCAGAGCCAAAATCTCCTGGGTACGCAACGCCGAAGATGCCTCCCAGAAAGTCAGCGCACCCGGAACAGCGGCGGGCCAAATACTAGCACCGAGGCCTCCCAGAGATGAAGCAAATAGCAGGATGGTTGCGCAAAAGGGCAGCCACTCCCGACGGCCCCAGAGCGATCGCCAAGCGACAAGCCAGGAAAGCGCGGCAACGATCGGAAGCGGGGCCAAATAGATCATGTTCGGCCAGCTAAACCATCTGGCCCAGATCCCGCTTAGCGAAAGTGGCGTCCAGATGCTGACGAGCGCAATCGCTGCGCCCGTTGCCATCAGAGTGGGGCGGGCAATCTCGCGAGCGAAGATTTGAGTGGTACCTTCTGTCCGCCATATTAGCCAGCCAGCGCCGAGTAAGGCATACCCTGCCACAACGCCAAAACCGGTGGCGATGGAAAAGAGCGTAATCCAGTCGAGAGGACCACCTGCGAACTGCTTGTCCGCAACAGTAACGTCGCCGCTAACGAATGCGCCGAGAATCGCTCCCTGGAAAAATGCGGCGAGGAACGAGCCAGCAGCGAAAGCGAAGGTCCAGCCGATCTGCAATGGGCCGCCTTGCGAACGAAATTCGAATGAGATGCCCCGCAAGACCAACCCGAACAACATCATTCCCAGCGGGACATAAAAAGCTGGAAGAAGGATCGAGAAGGCAGTTGGAAATGCGCAGAGAAGGACCATGCCGCCGAGTACGAGCCAGGTCTCGTTGCCGTCCCACATCGGCGCCAGCGACTGCATCATCCGGTTTCGATCTTTCGCGCTCGGCGCGAAAGGAAAGAGAATGCCCACTCCAAGATCGAAGCCGTCCAGCGTGACATAAAGGCCGATTGCTAGGGCGGACACAATTGCGAACAGCACTGGATAGTCGATTGGGGTCATACTTTTATGCCTTGGCGATCGAAGCGACCTTAGCAAGGCCGCTTGCACCGGCGGGACGGGTCACCGGCGCCAAGGGCGTATCATCATTAATGCCGTTTAAAACCAGGCGGCCTCCGTACCAAAAGAAGCTCAGGAGAAGAAGATTATAAAGCACTAAAGCAATCGCCAAAGAACTTGCGACAGCGCTGCTACTGACAGGTGATACCGCAGCAGACGTAAGGAAATGGCCGTAAACGACATAGGGTTGACGTCCAACTTCCGTGACTACCCAACCAGCGAGAGTTGCGATGAAACCAAGCGGAACGCCATACAGACATACTGATACCAGGACGTGTCGTAAAGTTTGTTCCGCCAACGCAGCATTAGTCCGATAAAAGCAGTCAGGAGAAGAAGCATGCCGCATCCCACCATGATGCGAAATGCATAAAATACTGGAAGTACTGGAGGACGCTCCGCTTCCGGCACATCCTTTAAGCCTTTTACTTCGCCATCCAGCTCATGCGTCAAGATCAGGCTGCCGAGCGCGGGAATCTCGATCGCGTAGTCGTTTCGTGCGTCTTTTTGGTTTGGCCAGGCGATGACAGTCAGCGGCACATGGCGAGCTGTGTCCCAGCGGGCTTCAATTGCGGCCAGCTTGATGGGCTGATACTTTCTAGTATTCAGGCCGTGCTGATCTCCTATTATCAACTGTGCTGGGACCAGGACCGCTGCAAGCCACAACGAGAGCGAGAAGGCCGCGCGAGCGGCTTTCTGTTCGCTTTCCCGGGCCCGCCACAGCCAGAATGCTGAAACTCCCCGCGACGACAAATGAGCCAGTGATGAAGCTAGCGGTTAGCATATGTGCAAGCCGATAGGGCATCGACGGATTGAAGACGACCCCCCAAAAGCTGGTCGCGACGAAACGACCGTCAGGGGTCGTCGTGAATGCCGTAGGCGTCTGCATCCAGCTATTGGCTGAAATAATCCAGAAGGCAGAGATCGCCGTGCCAATCGCCACGATCACGCAGGCCACAAAAATGTAACGTGGGACCGACTTTTTTCTCTCCAAAAAGCATTATGCCTATGAAACCAGCCTCGAGGAAGAACGCGGTCAGAACTTCGAGGACAAAAAGCGGCGATAGAACGTCCGCGGTTGCGCGCGCATAACCGGACCAGTTGAGCCCCAACTGGTATGAAATCACGACGCCCGTCACCACACCCATTCCAAAGGCGAGTGCGAAGATGCGAATCCAGAAACGCTGCAACTGAAGATAGACGGCGTCACCGGTCTTGAGCCAGGCGGCGCCGAGAAAAAACGATGAACCAGGCGAGACCGATGGTAAAGGCGGGCCACAATATGTGATAACCCATCGTGAAGGTGAACTGCAGGCGCGAAAGAAGCAATGTGCTCATCGCGCGAGCACCCCGGCAGCTCGGCCAACAACTCCCCTCGCGCGCGACCGTGATCTCATTGACCTCGCCGGCTTCGGCGCGCCTGAGACGCACCGGCACAGATTTGTACGAGGGCGTGAGGCTGTCGCGATCGACATGCTCCAGCGCAAACAACGGTTGCGTCTCGGGGTAATAGGCTCCCGCAACAACCCTCGGGAAGTGCATAGCTGACGACGGTCAGTCCGCGAACGACACGATCGGAATGAGCGTGATCGAGCGCTGTTTCCACGTCAACGATATCGCCTTCGGCAAAGCCGAGCTTTGCCATATCCCGTTCGCCCAAGAACAGGACGTCGCGACGGCCGAAGACCCCGCGATAACGATCATCTAGACCATAGATCGTCGAGTTGTATTGGTCATGAGACCGCATGCTTCCGAGGCGCAAAACCTCCGGATCTTCGCTCAGTATATCCTCCTCGAGATGTTGAAAAATATAGAAATTGGCCTTGCCGGTCGCTGTCTTCCAGATTCTCTCTGCCGCCGAATTAGGCAGATGAAAGCCGCCCGGCTTGCGAATGCGGTCGTTGTAGCCTTCGAATTCCGGGAATACCGCTTCGATCTTGTCACGGATGAGCGCGTAGTTTCCTGCAAGAGCTTCCCAATCGACAGCAACCTTCGTTCCCAACGCCGCTCTTGCAAGACTTGCAATGATCCAGGGCTCGGATCGTACCATGTCGCTGGGCGGCTTGAGGAAGCCACGCGATGCGTGAACCATTGCCATCGAATCCTCGACGGTGATCGATTGCCGTCCGCTCGCCTGGATATCAATCTCGGTCCGGCCGAGGCATGGCAGAATATAGTTCACCTGGCCAGTCAACAGATGAGTCCGGTTGAGCTTGGTGGCGAGCGACACGACCAGGTCTAGCCGGCGGAAGCCGGCAAAACAGGTTTGGGGATCAGGCGCCGCGACGGCGAGATTTCCGCCGAGGCAGAGAACGGCCTTTGCGGTTCCGTCCCGCATGGCCGCGATGCTCTCCACGACCGAATGGCCGGGCTCGCGCGGCGGCTCAAAGCCGAAGGTGTCCCGCAGCCGGTCAATAAATGCTTTCGTGGGACGCTCGGTGATCCCGACGGTGCGGTTGCCTTGCACGTTCGAATGACCGCGAAGCGGACAGATACCGGCCCCTGGGCGCCCGATGTTCCCCTTCAGGAGCAACAGATTCATCAATTGCTGAACGTTCGCCGTACCCGTTCGGTGCTGGGTAATTCCCATGCCGTAGCAGGCAATCGTGGCGTTCGCTGCCGCATAGATGCGCGCGACATGTTCAAGCTGAACCCGCGTCAGTCCGCAGGCCTGTTCGATATCCGGCCAGTTGGTATTATCGAGATCGGCTACGAGTTCGGAATAGCCAGCCGTATGACCGGCGATGAAATCGTGATCGATAACCGGTGCATGATGCGTGGCATGGGCCTCACGGTCCATCGCGATTACCGCTTTGCATATCCCCTCGAGCGCCGCGGCATCTCCACCGATTTTCACCTGAAAATACGAAGTGGCAATCGGGACCGACGTCATGGTTGCCATTTCGATCGGCAATTGCGGCGCCTCGAAACGTTCGAGCGCACGCTCCTTGAACGGATTGAAGACAAGAATGGTAGCACCGCGTCGCGAAGCGTCATGCAACGCGGTCATCATACGCGGGTGGTTGGTGCCAGGATTGTGCCCTATTGAGAGGATCAGATCCGCCTGATCGAAATCCTCCAGGCTTACTGTGCCCTTACCGACGCCAATCGATCTCGGAAGGCCGACCGATGTTGGCTCATGGCACATGTTTGAACAGTCGGGAAAATTGTTGGTTCCGTAGGCTCGCGCAAACAACTGAAAGAGGAACGCCGCCTCATTCGAAGCGCGGCCGGACGTATAAAACTCCACTTGGTCAGGCTGCTTGAACATGCGCATCCGTTGGCCGATATCCACCAGCGTCTCGTCCCAGCCAACTACCTCGAAGTGATCCGTCTTGGGATTGTAGCGCAACGGATGGGTGAGGCGACCCTGGCCCTCCAGCCAGTGGTCTGACTTTTCCCATAGGGACGAGACGCTGTTCCTTGCAAAGAAATCTGGATCAACACGTTTGGCGGTTGACTCCCAGGATACTGCCTTGGCGCCATTTTCGCAGAATTCAAACGCCGAGGTATGCTTGGGGTCTGGCCAAGCGCATCCGGGGCAATCGAACCCATCTGGCTGATTATTTTTAAGTAGAGTCCCTATTCCTTCAGGCACGACCTGCTGTCGCTTCAGAGCAGCCGCAACCGCGCCTAGGGCGCCCCACCCACCAGCGGGGTCATGATACTCGCGTATGCCATCCGGCCTCTTTTTTACCATAGGATGACCTAGACTTTCGCCTGTGACGGCGTCTTGAACGATATTGCTCGGGTGCTCCTGACGGCTAGGCCAGACCTCAATGCCGGCATGCGTTCGGCGCTCGGTCAATTGAAACTGCACGAACGCCGCAGTCTTTCGCAAACACCGCGGGTGGTGCAGCCAATGAGCCGATGGAAACGTCGCGTGAAATGACTCTGATCCGCAAAGCCAACTGCAAGCGCGACTTCGGAGAGTCGATGCTCGGCAGATCGAATGAGTTCCTGTGCGCGTTGGACTCGCGATCGTTCCACATAAGCCATTGGAGTGAGACCCGTACTCCGCTTAAACATACGACCAAAATGAAACCGGCTTACGCCTGCGACCGCGGCCAACTCCCCCAGCCCTATCGTCTCCTCTAGATGATCATCAACATAGCTTGTAACTGCCGCCAGCGTGCGCGGGGTCAATACATTTAAATTGTCAGCAGTGGCGTGATCGAATGCGTTGTAACTTCGCAATAAATGAGCTGCGATCCCGCAGGAGACAGCTTCGACGATCATCCCCTGCGCCGGATGGACTGAATTGGAAAGCTCTCCAAGCAGAACGTTGCCAAGCCGCTCGATCACTGGGTCCCACGCACCTGAAAGACATTCCTGATTTCGACTTTGACCCGCGATCGCGCGTCGATTTCCTCGGAGGCTCTCTCGACGAGCTCGGCAGGAATTCTCAAGCGCGCGGAGCGTGCCGCTTCGCCTTCCCAAATGGAATCATAGCCCATTGGCATCACGATCGACATCCCAGCCAAGATGACGCTATCATTCACCGTTCCCGCGCGTCGCTGTATCAGTCGTCCACGGCCCGACGGGCAGTAGCAGATCAAATGATGGTCGCGCGGTGGAGCAGCCATGAAATATTCCGGCGAAGAGGCATGCAAATCGAGCGTAACGCCGGACCAGCCGCGATTGCGCGTCGTTGCTACCGGCGCTTCCGGAAGCTCGTTTAGTACTGCTGCGATTGACGTCCTTGACAACACCGATCTCCGAGCGAACGGTCAAAGGTTCGGGCGACGCGGCAAGAAGGTTACTCTGCCGGTCCTACTATATTCGGGCAATTAGTCATCTGCCGCTGGGGTGGCGATGCACAAGGGTCTGAGGGCGGGTCGTCCGGCGGGCGACAAGCCGGCTTGTGTCAGGGTCTTTCTAGATCCGGTGCAGTACTTCCCTGTCGCTGACCGATGCATCGCAAGCGCTTCGTCTTATCGAATGAAAGAAGTTGATGGCGATCGGTAACCTTTTGGCCGCCGAACGGAACCTCAAACGCAGTAGCCTGATGCCGCCCCAGGCGATATTGAACGCCAGCGAGTTTGTCGAGGAGTGATAATGGAAGGACTTCAAACAACCGCAGCAGAGTCTTCCTGCGCCGCCGATCAACAGTTTCACATGGTTGCACACAGCCTAGTCAAGCTGGTTGAAACTGCAAGACGAGAATTCGAGCGCGATCAGGATGCGGCCAAGGCGTCACTGGTCACAGCATCGCGCATCCTGCAAACAGAGATCGAGCGTTCGGGCGTTAACGGTTCGACAAGGGGCGGCCTAGCAGGTTGGCAAATCGTTCGCGTCCGAGCCTACATCGACGGCAATTTACACCGCTCCATTCACATCCGGGACCTCGCTGCTGTCGCGCATCGGAGGTCCAGCGCACTTTTCACGTAAATTCAAATTGGCCGTTGGTGAGCCGCCACATGCCCACGTCGTTAGAAAGCGCCTGGAGCGAGCCTGCCACCTGATGATGACGAGTACGGAACCGCTGAGCATAATAGCCTTGAAGGTGGGCCTTTCGGATCAAGCGCATCTATGCAGACTCTTCAGACTGGGCTTCGGTCAAAGTCCAGCGAACTGGCGACGCGAGCGGGGAATGCCTGACAAGGTTATCTCAAGAACGGGTCTGGACGAGAATATACTATGAGCGATCAGTGCGGCAAAGTGTTTAGCTTCGTCACTATCGAACCCTCGATCGGAATCAGACTGCAAGTAAATGGCGCAAAGGTCGTATCGGTCGGGCGCCATGGATCTTCTCTTCGTTCTGAAGAAGCAATAAACAAGGTCATCGGAAGAACCCTGAACGAGCGTGCCGCCAAAATGCTCGCACATTCCCAGAACTTTCGCCCCGGGCAGCGGAGATTTTTTCAAAGCCAAACTCGTGCTGGCATCCATTCCTCAATCAGTACAGCGCGTTGCTGATCGACCGGCGGATACATCGAAAACACGTCGTCTTGCTCTTACGGAAAAAAGCCGATGGCGACAGGTAACCTTTTGGCCGTCGATCGGAACCTCAGACATGGTGGCCTGACGGCCGCCCCAGGCGATTGCCCATGGTCATCTGGAGATCCCAAAATCGGAGAATATTAATGTCCAATCGCACGTTATCCGCGCTGGTTGTCGGGGCCTTTGCCACAGCAGTCAGTTCGCTCGCCGTCGCGCCCGCCGGCGCGCAGGAGTTCACTGCGCAACAGAAGAAAATCCAGGCTGAACACACTACGCTCGTCAAATCGGGCAAGGTCGAGCCTTGCTTCGGCACTGCCTTGAAGGGCAAGAACGATTGCTTCGCCGCGCTGGCACGACGTGTGCGGGGACCAGCACGGTCGACTATCAAGGGAATTCGTTCAAGCTGGTCCCCAAAGGCACCTGCACCACGATTTCGACGCCGAATGGTCCGGGTAGCCTGTCTCCCAAACCCGTCTAGGCCGTCAGGCCGGCCGGGCTTCGTCATAGCCCGGCCGGTTCTGTCTCGGACAGGAGATTCAGGCGCATGCTCGACACACCTCGTTACGGATCCAACGGTCGTATGCCGTCTCGCGCGGGCGTAGGCCTCAAGGCGGAGCATTGCCGTGCTATCCTAGACACTCTACCGGACGTCGGCTTCTTCGAAGTTCATGCGGAAAACTATATGGGCGCAGGAGGGCCTCCGCATCGCTATCTGTCGGCCATTCGCGAACACTATCCGCTATCGCTACATGGCGTCGGATTATCCATCGGTGCGGAGCGCCCGCTTGATCGCGATCACCTGCAAAGATTAAAGGCGCTCATCGAACGCTATGGACCGGCGCTGTTCTCCGAACATCTCGCGTGGTCGACGCACGACTCGGGATTTCTGAACGATCTACTTCCGCTTCCGTATACAGCCGAAGCGCTTCGTCATGTGACTGACCATATCAGCGAAATTCAGGATGTCCTTGGCCGACAAATGCTGCTCGAAAACCCATCGACTTACCTCGCCTTTGCCGAAAGCACCTATTCGGAAACCGACTTTATTTCCGAAATCGTCAAACGAACGGGATGTGGCCTGCTCCTCGACCTCAACAACGTTCATCTCGCCTCGACCAATCAGAAATGGGATTCGCTTGCCTACATCGACAGCTATCCGCTGGCGCATATTCGCGAGATCCATCTAGCCGGCCATGCACGCGAAGCCGATGAGAATGGTCTTCCGTTGTTGATCGACACCCACGACCGACCAGTCGAAAAAATCGTCTGGGATCTTTACGCATATGTCATTGACTGCATCGGTCCTGTCCCCACACTGATCGAATGGGACACAAGCGTACCCGATTGGCCCACGTTGAAAGCAGAGGCGGATCGCGCCGACGCTATCATGCTTGAGCCCGGTTCACCGATCCTTACGCAATTCGGGAGTTGACCCATGACTGATCGTAAGGTTGCAGTTTATTACGCTTGGAGCCGCCCAGGCGAAATCGGCGCTCCCCTCGCCGTAATCGAGAATCGCTTCCCGACACTATTCGAAAGCCGCCGGATGCTCTATCCGCGCTTCGAGGAATTCTCTGATCCCGACAGTTTCGATCAAAGCGTCGCTGGCTTCCTCGATCATATCATGAAGAAGAACTTCACCGCCTTCGTGGAACAGACAAGCGCTCAAACCGGCCAGCCAGTAATTGAGCTGGAGCGCGTCAAGGATGATGGTAGGCAGACTTTGCTGGACGATACTCTGCTGGAGACCATCGATACCCTCATCGTCATCAGTTTCGACTCGCTCCGAACCGGTCAGCAGGCAACAAGTGACGAATTGCGCGCCGTCCACTCGTTTCTGGCCAAACCGGGTAATCTTCTTGCCATCTGCCCGCATCACGACATCGGAGATGCTGGAGATCTTTCGGGCGTGGACCGATTGCACCTGCAAGAGACGGATTTCTTTCACCATGGGGACCGGACGATCCCGCCGCAGCAGCGCTTCGGCGGCCTCGCGCGCTCGTTGCTGGCGGGACTGGGAGTCCCTATCGAGAACCGGTTTGGGCTGCACCCTGCTTCCGAGCCCGATGGATCTCCGGCAGCGATTGAAGTCGAACACGGACTGGATCGTCTGCGACTTCTCAGTGACGTAACAACGTTCAATCTCCACCCGCATTTGCCGCACTTCGAGAGGCTCGGTGATGCTACTGCCAAGATGGACGTGCTGGCCCGTCAGCGTATCGATCTCACCGCGCCGCCGCATCCCTTCACCCAAGGAGGACGGACGACGTTCGATGCCCTGCTGCAGTCCCGCCCCGGCGTCTTCGCCGGTGATCTTCTAGTCAGCGATACGACCCTTTGGAGTTCTACGGCCGGTGGCGTGGACAGTCTCCGCCGCTTTTGGACGAACGTCGCTCGGCGGAAATTGCCATCATGACGACCGCGGCCGGATATCGCGCGTTGCCGGATACACGGCGGCTCAACAATTTTGGGCAGTCGTCGACCCGCGATAACGTGCCGACCGCAACATGTCTTAGCAGACGACAGCGCGATTTTGCGGCGGCCCTGCTCTACCCTGGGCGTCACGTTCCGCCTGGCCTGGTCGGACCAGATGGAGAGCCGAGCACGAAACGATTCAATGTCTATCGAAACAATGTGATAGCGGGCTTGACGGCTGCGTTGAAGGAGGCATTTCCTGCGGTTGCCCGCATTGTGGGCGATGAGTTCTTCGCAGTCATGGCACGAATTTATGTCGCTGAGGAACCGCCGAACTCGCCGATCATGCTCGAATATGGGGAGGGATTTGCCGATTTTATCGGCAGGTTCGAGCCCGCTGAAACCCTACCTTATTTGCGTGATGTCGCCCGGATCGAGCGAGCCTGGGCTGAAGCCTACCATGCGCCCGACGCGCGACCGCTCGACCCGAGAGTATTTACGGAGATCGGTCCGGACCGGCTCCCCGATCTACGTGTTATATTCCATCCTTCCATCCGCGTGGTTCGGTCGCAATATCCCTCGCTCGCGATCTGGCAAATGAACGTCGAGGACCGCATGCCGGTGCCCGTTGATCTCGAGGCGGGAGGTGACGACGTTCTTGTCTTGCGCCCCGATGCCGATGTGGAGATTCGATCGCTTCCGCCTGGCGGAGCCGAGTTCATTCGGGCATTGCGCGAGAGCCGTTCCATCCTCGAAGCAATGAAGCATGCGATGACGACCGACCATCGTTTCGATCTGGCGACCAACCTTTCCGGATTGATGGGCGCGAACGCCCTCATTGGATATGACATGGCTGCCAATCCGTTACCGCTCGCGAGGCTGGCATGACCGGCACAGGTAAACAGGTTATCGTGGGCGAGCTTGATCCGCTCATTCGCCGCACCGTGGCATGGGTCGCTCAGCTTGGTTGCCTTGTGGCGCCTCCTGTCGCTCGAATCGCCTTGGCGCTCCCGTTCCTTCGCTCGGGCCTGACACGCTGGGATGGCTTCCTTTCGATATCGGCCGGCACGCAATACTTATTCGAGGAGCAATTCAAACTCCATATCTTCGGCAAGCTCTACGGTTTTCCCGTGCCCAACACGCTGGCGGCGCTCGTCGGTTCGGCAGAAATCACACTCCCAATTCTGCTGCTGGTTGGCCTCGCCACCCGATTTTCGGCGCTCGGCCTACTGATCATGACCGGAGTAATCCAGTTAGTATTCCCGGATGGCTGGATGAATTTTCATTTGTATTGGGCGGCTCTTGCGCTCGCCGTCATGGCACTCGGTCCAGGACCGCTCGCCCTTGATCATTTGATCGACGGAACGCTTTCCGACCGAACAATGTCGAGTGCTCGCTGATGGCGGAAGACGGCCGCGATCGACTAAAGCTAGTCAAATCGGCGGCCGATTCGCAACCAGAACAAGATTTGGAACGCGCAAAGCGGTACGAACTTGATTGGACGATCCTCATGGCGCGCGCCCAAGATGGCGACGCAGACGCTTATCTTCGTCTCCTACAAGAAATAACACCCTATCTTCGGTCCCGGACCGCGCGATATCATCGCGATCCCCGTGATGTCGAGGACACGGTCCAGGACATATTGCTGACCTTGCATTCGGTCCGCCAGACCTATGATCCGTCGCTTCCGTTCGGGCCATGGCTTGTCGGGATCGCTAACCGCCGTGCTTTCGACCGGCTGCGCCGCCAACACCGCCAGCGCGCGCATGAACTGCCACTAACGAACGATCACGAAGCGGTCGTAGGGACCGAAAACATCGAGGGTGTTCCCGACCGGCACCGTTTGGAGGGCGCGATTGGCGACTTGCCACCTGCCCAACAGCAAGCCATACGCATGCTCAAACTCAAGGAGATGTCGCTGAAGGAGGCCGCGACCGAAAGCGGAATGTCTGTTGCATCCCTGAAAGTGGCAACCCACCGCGCCCTCAAAAGCCTTCGAAAAATGTTGATGGATCGGGGAGAAGCGTAATGGATACGACCGATCTCATCCATTCACTCGCGACCAACGTGGCACCGGTCAAACGGCTGCGCCCTCCCCTATACCGCGCGGCGCTGTGCCTTTTGCTCGCGGCCGCCCTCATATGCCTTTTGATTGTGAGCCACGGGCTTCGTCCACAATTCTCCGAACGCATGCACGACGTAACTTTCGCCGTCGGCATATTTGCATCTTTGCTGACCGGCGTGCTCGCCACCATCGCCACCTTCGTGATCAGTTTGCCCGACCGCTCGCGTCTCTGGCTGCTTCTGCCGGCTCCGCCCTTGGTCATCTGGTTATCGAATATCGGCTACCAGTGCTTCGCTGGATGGGTCAGCCTGCCTCCCGGCGCCGTGACCATCGAAGCGGCATCGAGCTGTGTGGTTACCCTCGTGCTGACAAGTCTGCCGCTATCGCTCGTTATGCTTGCGATGTTGCGCTATGCGGCTCTACTCCGCCCGGTTTCGGTTATCCTCCTCGGGAGCCTGGCAGTATCCGCGATTACCTCGACGGCACTTTCCATGTTCCATCCCCTGGACGCGACGGTGATGATTCTCGGTTGGAATCTGGGGACCGCCGTCCTGTTTACCGGTTTGGCAGCTCTGTTCAGCAGGAGAGTATACAGAAAAAACAGAACGGAGGGCTAGGTGGCGAAAAAATCGTCGATCGGCGCGATCTTACTCGTCATCACCGCGGAATTTGCCATGGCACAAACGGACGTGACCGCATCCAAACTAACCATCGCCGCCGAGAGCCGCACCATGATATGGAACTCGACCATAGTCGAGAACGGACAGATGTTTGTCAGCGCGCCACGCTGGACTGGTTCGAAGGGTCCACAACTCGCGTTGCTGGACGCAAACCATCAACCGACTCCGTTTCCAAATGTAGCGTGGAATGCTTGGGCCAGAGGCAAGAACCCGGCATCAGCCTTCGTCAACATCAACGCGTTACATTATGAGCGAAGCGGCGCTCTCTTTGTCGTCGATACGGGCAGCCCAACGTTCGGTGGAGACCCAATACCCCATGGGGCAAAAATCATTCGCATCGATTTAAAAAGTCGCGATGTCACCCGGGTCTATCCTTTGGCGCCAAATGTTGCGCTTCCCGGAAGTTACGTCGACGATATCCGAATCCATGACGACATGGCTTATCTCACGGACGCAGGAAAACCCGGACTCATCATTCTCGATTTAAGAACTGGAGAAGCACGCCGCGTTATTAATGGGATGCAATCAGTCACGGCGTCCGCCCGTCCTATCATCGTCAGCGGCACGATAGTAATGGCACCCGATGGAAAGCCACTCAAGGTCCATGCCGATCCGATGGAACTTAGCCCTGATGGCCAATATTTATATTTCGCGCCGTTGAGTGGCCCTTGGTCCCGCATTGAGACGCGGTGGTTGGACGATCCTTCCGCCAACGCGTCGGATCATGTCGAACCCTGGGCGGACCTGCCTCCCGTCGGTGGAACTGCAATGGCACCGAACGGCGATCTGTATTTCACAGATCTGGCCGACAATGCGTTAAAGCGTCGCGCGCCTGACGGGCAGATCGAAACGATCATCCGCGATAGGCGACTCCATTGGATCGACGCGCCATATCTCGATAGCAAAGGAATACTTTGGTTGCCGGTACCGCAATTGGACCGGGTCGATCTATTTCATGCCGGCACATCGAAGATTGTCTGGCCGATACAACTATTCCGCCTTTCAATCTGAGGCTCGAGTTGCCGGGCAACTCTCGATTTGAGAATCCCGAATCCCATTTGATTAACGTCTCATTAGGAGGACATAGCGATGGCGACAAAGCTAGTTGCCTTGAACAATCCTCAAGACGGGAAAACCGGCGCTCGATTTTGGGCCGTGACAGCGGCACTTACGTCTGCGGTATTTTTCGGTGTGAATGCCGTCGCGTCCAAGATACTTTATGCGCCGGAGGTACCGGCTGGCTTCGATCCCGTCAGCCTCTTTATTACCAGAGGGTTTTGGACGCTTCCGCTTTTTCTCGTACTTGCGCTGGTCACCAGACCAAAGCCGCTCCCACGACTGACCCGGAAAGACGCCAGTCTTTTTCTTCTCTGCGGAATTGCATACGGTCCAGGAACGAATGCGTTGTCCGCACTGGGCGCCGGAGCGACGAGCGCCTCTCACGCCGTCCTTCTGCTTAGCCTTTTTCCACCCTTGGCGGCGGCACTGGCGGCACTCTTCCTGGGCGAGCGGCTTGCGGTGATCAAGCTCGTCGCAATCGCGATCGGCGTAGCCGGAGCGGCTGTACTGACGCTTTCAAAATCCAGCAACGGAACCACGGTGACAGGTGACCTCCTGATCAGCGGATTTATCCTGACTTGGGCCCTGCTGACGATCGGTATCCGTGAACTCGACCAGTCTTATCCGGCGCTTTTTGTCGTCGGCGTATTTGGAACAGTTGGATCCATATTTCTTGTTCTGACCGGTGCCGGGTTGGGACGCCTCGACGCTGTTCTTATTCCGCTTCGCTATTTCGATCTCCAGACCGTCATCTGGTTCGACCTTGAACTTGTAGTTTTACTTTCGTTGGGAGGCCAATTGCTGCAGGGCTTTGCGTTGCGGAGGCTTAATGTCGGCATGGTTGTAGCGCTGACCTCCTATGGTTCGATCTTTAGCGGCCTTTTGGCATCGCTTGTTGTTCTCGGAGAGCGTTTGAACACCGGAGACATATTTGCCGGCTCATTCTTGGTCATCGCGCTCGGCCTCTCCCTTGTGCCGGAGACAGTCTTTAAGAACTGGCACGCAGCACCGGTTTCGAAGGGATGAGAGATCCGTGCATAGACAGTGACGATGGGACGGCGGAGAATAATCAGCCAAACTTAGTCCACTTGTCATTTAGGTCGACGTGTTCATTTGGCCTGCGGTTGGTAGCAAAGTTAATCGGTATCCCGTAGTTCTCCGGCCGTGAACAGTCGCATCGCCTATAAATTTCTATTTATCAATAGAAATTGAGGGCCAATTCAGGCGTGCAGAGTAACCGTTTGGAAGACGGCCGAACACCTCCGAGCGTTGGCTTCAGCAAGCACCGGTTCCTAGCACCGGGCGACGTGCGAGCGTACCGGCCATCCTTACGATTTTCGTTAGAATCCAGACGGAGACAATATTGGTCTTTGTGGGAGCGGTGGCGCACTCTTTTGGCATGGAAAACACATTCTCACATCTGACGTTTTCGCGCATCGCGGAAATCCGGCATCGATTTTCGGGCCACGCAATGGCGGAAGATAACGGAGCAATCCGGATCGTCGCAGCATCGGCGCAGAACTGGCCCGAACTCATCTCGCTAAAATTAGGTGAGATAACGCTCGGTGACGATGGCCTCATCCGGCTGGCGCTTTGGAGCGCCTCGAAATGCTGCGCGACCTTGTTGGGCACCCGCCGCGCTACCCTTTTGCTATCTGACGGAGACGATACAAGGGAAGTGCGGTGTCTCGTCGTCGCCAATGCCAGTTTAGCGACGCGACGACCACTTTCCGGGTTTTTGCTGAAGCCCGTTGAGCTTCTCGACGGAGTTATGTCGCGCAACGCCCGCTGCCGTCAGGGCACCCGGCGGAGACTGGAAGATAATCAGGATTACGCAGTCGAAACCCGTCTTGCGTTGTTCGACACTTTTCCCGTCGGCCACGACGGGGAAATCACGCCGCCTGGAGGAGCACTCACTCCCTAACGGCACGTCACCCTTCACCGGTCGTTCCGTCGGCTCCGTCTGGCCGGCCGGGGAAGTTTTGTCCCAACCATCTGGCTTACCAGCCAGAACAGAAAGGAAGCTAAAATGAAACGTCTTCTCACCTCAGTCGCAGCCGCCGCTCTCGCTCTTGGCATGTCCGGTGCTGCATCAGCCGAGCCGATCAAGAATATTGTTCTTGTCCACGGTGCGTTCGCCGATGGCTCGGGATGGCGTGCGGTTACCGACATTCTAGAGCGCGACGGCTATACAGTGTCGATCGTTCAGGAACCTGAAACCTCGCTGGCCGACGATGCCGCGGCCACCAAGCGTATCATCGAGAGCGTGAATGCACCCCTGATCCTGGTCGGCCATAGCTACGGCGGCGCCGTCATCACCCAGGCAGGCAACGAGCCGCAGGTCCGTGGACTGGTGTATATCGCCGCCTTCCAGCCGGACAGCGGTGAAGTCCTCGGCGGCCTCTTGAAACAGACACCGCCAGCGGCAAACAACGCGATCCCGGCTGGAGAGGGTTACGTGATCGTCGATCCGAAGAAATTCCATGCCGATTTCGCCGCGGACGTTCCTGCGAAGGAAGCCCGCTTTATGGCGATTTCCCAAGTTCCGATCAGTGTCACCGGGTTTGGCACCCCGATCACCAACGCTGCCTGGCACAGCAAGCCGAGTTGGTATGCGGTTGCAACAGAAGACCGCATGATCAATCCCGATCTCGAACGCTTCATGGCCAAGCGCGCCGGCAGCACCACGATCGAAGTGAAGGGTAGCCATGCCATCTATATGTCGCAGCCCCAAGCCGTTGCCAAGCTGATCGAGCAAGCAGCCACGGATGCGAAGTAGGCGCTGCCAGTACTGAATCTGCGCCGCCTTTCACTGGAACGCGGCGCAGATACCGGACGGCCCCTACCGCGCCCGCAGGGTTGTCCTGCACAGCTCAATTGCCTGTTGCACAGCAGGTAGCAAACGGCGCCCGCGCGGGTATATGAGCGCGAAACTCCCCGGCGCTGAAGCCAACGCAACGGTATAAACTGAAATTCCCGGTCGCGGCGGATGTGGGGTGTGCACGGGCAGTAGACCGAGACCCACGTTGCGTTCCACCAATGGATAAATTGCCGAAGTGTCATTGCAGTCTGCCACGACAGACAAGGCAATTCCCGCAATCGAAAAAGCCTCGATGATCCGCTCGTAGATACCTGTGCCGGAGCGCCGGCGAAGCACGATGAGCGGGACGTTGGCCAGCATATCAAGCGAGACCTCTCTATCCGCCTGCCAACGGTCATCGCCTTCCCGGCAAAGGAGAGCCATGGTCAATGGAGCCAACACTTCGACGGCTAGTGCGGGATTGGCTACCGGCATATGCGTCAGGGCGAAGTCCAGCTGTCGTGCCTCAACCATCGTTTCCAGAAGCTGCGGCTCACCTTGCTGCAGCGAAAAGCTAACGGCATTTCCGTCTTCGCGCATTTTAGAGACCATCGTCGCGATCACCTCGACCGACATCTGCGTGAATCCGACGCGCAGTCTGCTGGTAAAGCCGCGCCCGATCGCACGCATTTCTTGATCGAGCGCGGATGCGCCACCGAGCAATTCCGCGGCCCGCTCATATAACGCTCGCCCGGTGTCGGTTACGACGAGGCCGCGTCCCGCGCGCTCGAATAGGGTTACTCCCCAAAGTTCTTCAAGCTGCTTGATTGCCACGCTCAGGTTCGGCTGGGCTATGCGCAGCACCTCGGCCGCAGCGGCCAGTGAACGATGCTCCACGACTGCACGAAAATACGTGAGTTGTCTCAGATTCATTGAGTTTCCACTCGGCGATGATCGATCCGTCCTGATAATCCTACCTGTTGATATCACGGCGCAAGAGCGGGCGGACCGCCTCTGCGACGACTAGTCTCCTTCTCCGACGAAGCGCTCGACCAGAAAATCGATAAACAATCGCACCTTCACCGCCAAATGCCGCGTAGGTGGATAGAGCGCGTAAAGCGTCAGGGGTGGCGCGTGATAATCTCTGAGCATTGCCTGTAATGTCCCGCTTTTGAGCGCATCGCTCGCGATGAAAGTCGGAATCAGGGCAACGCCGCGTCCCTTGATCGCCGCGTCGCGCAGCACTTCCGCATTGTTGACGCACAGCGTCCATTCTGGCTGAATCCAATGCTCGCCGTCCTCGCCGGTGAGCTTCCACTGATTGCCGGTGAGCAGGAAGCCGTAGGTCAATAGCGCGTGCTTGCGCAAGTCGGCGGGATGCTTCGGCAAGCCGTGCTGATCGAGATAGGACGGCGATGCGCAGATCGCGCGGTCGATCGCCATGATCTTGCGGGCAATCAGACTAGAGGATTCGAGGTCGGCGATGCGCAAGGTGACGTCATAGCCGCCCTGCACTGGATCGACCTGCTCATCGCTAAGAACGAGATGAATCTTCAATTCGGGATAGAGCGCCATGAAATCGGCGAGCGCGGGTCCAAGCTGCAGCGTCCCGAACGACATCGGCGCGTTGACGCGCAACAGCCCGCGCGGCGTCGCCTGCGCCTGCGCGACCGCACGATCGGCGGCGTCCAGCTCGGCAAGGATTCCGAGCGCGCGTTCGAAATAGGCCTGGCCGCTTTCGTTCGGGCTGGCGTGCCGCGTGGTGCGGTTCAGAAGCTGTACCCCAAGCTCGTGTTCGAGGTCGCTGACATATTTCGAGATCGCCGAGCGCGACAGGCGCAGTTGCCGCCCGGCTTCCGAGAAACTGCCGAGTTCAACGACTTTGACGAAGGCGCGAAGGCTGCTGAGCTTGTCCATTGTCGTCTAATCGTAGACAGTTACGTTAAAGAATACCAGATTGTCTTTGAATTAGGCCTGTCTAACTATCCCCTCAACGGGAGGCAGAGCGCCTCCTCATTTCAGGAGGAAGACCATGTCAGGCATCCATCACGTCACCGCCATCGCAGGTCACGCCCTGCGCAATTATGACTTCTATACCCGCACGCTCGGGCTTCGATTCGTCAAGAAGACCGTCAATTTCGACGATCCTGGCACCTATCATTTCTATTACGGCGACGAGACCGGCCATCCCGGCACCATCCTCACCTTTTTCCCGTGGGAGCATGCTGCACCCGGCCGCGGCGGTGTCGGGCAGACCCAGCAGACGAGTTTCCGCGTGCCGGCCCGTTCGCTCGGCTACTGGACGCATCGGTTCGTCGACAAGGGCGTCGCCCATGAGGCGCTGGAGAAGCGCTTCGGCGAACCGGTGCTCTCCTTTACCGATCCCGACGGCATGAGCCTCGCGCTGGTCGGCGTGGCCGGCGCCGAGAACGAGGCCGGCTGGAGCAACGGCAATGTTCCGCCGGAGCACGCGATCCGCGGATTCCACGGCGTGACGTTGCTGCTCGAGAGCGCCGCCAAAACCGGCGCGATCCTCACCGATGTGTTTGGATTCGCCGAAACCGCCCGCGAGGGCTCGGTCATCCGCTACCGCACGTCGGGCGATGCCATGGGCGCGATTATCGATATTTATGAAGCCAAGGGTTTCCTGCCCGGCCGTCAGGGCCGCGGCTCCGTGCATCACATCGCGTTCCGCGCCGCCGACGATGCCGCGCAAAGCAAGATGGCACGCAAACTGGTGCAGGATCACGGCATGCACCCGACCGAGCAGAAGGACCGCAATTATTTCCGCTCGGTGTATTTCCGGGAGCCTGGCGGTATCCTCTTCGAGATCGCGACCGACATACCGGGCTTCGCGGTGGATGAACCGGTCGCATCGCTCGGCCAGGCGCTGAAACTGCCAGCATTCCTCGAGCCGCATCGCAACGAAATCGCGGCCGTGTTGCCCGCGCTGGACGAAAAGGTGGCGTGATGGCCCACGATCTCTCCTTCATTCACCGCTTTGAGCCGGCGACGCGCCCCGGCCTCACGCCGCTACTATTGCTGCATGGCACCGGCGGTGACGAAAACGACCTGCTGCCGCTTGGGGAAATGATCAGCCCGGGTGCGGCACTGCTCTCGGTGCGCGGGCAAGTACTGGAACACGGCATGCCGCGTTTCTTCCGCCGCCTCGCCGAAGGCGTGTTCGACGAGGCCGACGTGGTCGACCGCGCCAAAGAGCTTGCGGACTTCGTCGGGGCTGCCCGCGAGGCCTATGACCTCGCAGCACCGCTGGCACTCGGCTACTCCAACGGCGCCAATATCGCCGCTGCGATGCTGCTGCTTCGTCCTTCTACGCTTCAGGGTGGCATCCTGTTGCGCGCGATGGTGCCGTTGGCACAGCCTCCCGAGGTCAATCTGTCGGGGCGATCGCTATTGCTGGTCTCTGGCCAGCATGATCCGATCATCCCGCCGGTCAATGGCGAACGGCTGGCCGCGGTGCTGATCAAGGCCGGTGCCGATGTCACCCGCCGGGTACTTCCGCTCGGACATCAACTGTCGCAAGCCGACGTAAACATCGCGCGCGAATGGCTCGCGCGTGATCAAGCCATCGCCGACATCACATCAGCCTGACGGGGACGCGCCATGAACGAACGACGGGTGTTCGGCGACGCGGTAGCGCACAGCCTCGGACTGCTCGATGCGCCGATACTGGCGACACGGACGCTGCGCGCGTCCAACGTCGCCGCGACACGTATCTCCTGCGGACCCAGACAGATCGGCATGACGCCGCAGATCCCGCCGGAAGACAGCTTCATTGTCGCGCAATATCTGACGCGGCTGCCGTATCATGAATTGTGGAGCGGCGGTCGACCGCTGCTGATGCAGGGATACGATACCAATGCGATGCGCATCGTTAACCTGACCGGCGAATTCTCGGCGCTTATCACCCATCCCCACGAAGCGCTGACCTTTCACATCCCCCGCGCCGCGTTCGATGAACTCGCCAGTGATGCCGGCCGTCCGCGGCTGGCGCATTTGGCCTGCACGCCAGGGATCGTCGATCCCGTTTTGGTTCATCTCACCGCAGCGCTGCTGCCGGCCTTCGAACAACCCGAGCAGGCGAATTCGCTGTTCGTGGACTACGTCATGTTGGCAGTCTGCAGTTATCTCGCCGGCAAGTATGGCGACGGCGGCAAGCCGTCGACCGCCGTCAAAAAGGGAGGGTTGGCCAGCGCCCAATTGCGTCGAGCCAGGGAGATGCTGGCCGCGAACAGCGGTGGCCAGCTCCTTCTTGCCGACGTCGCGCGGGAATGCGGGTTGTCTCGCCAATATTTCACCAAGGCCTTCAAGGCGAGCACCGGTTTAGCGCCGCATCGCTGGTTGCAGCAGCACCGGATCGAGCAGGCCAAGCAACTGCTGCGCGACACCCCGCTGCCGATCGCCGATATCGCGATTCGATGCGGCTTCGCGGATCAAAGCCATCTCACCCGGGTGTTCACGGCCTTGGTGGGTCTCAGCCCGGCGGCGTGGCGACGCCTGCGCGATTGAGCGCTGGCCATACTACTTGCACGGTTGTCAAGATTTTGGCGCTGCACCATTGGAGCCATCGTTTCCGCCTGCCGTCTTTGGCGCTTCGTTCGTTGGCAAAATGAACAAGCAGGTGTCATTCGTTCAAGACGCGAAACAGTCCATGAATAGAGTGGCGACCACAGCCCGCTATGGAGATTTGCGATGGCTACGATCAAAACCAGCGATGGCATCGAGATCTATTTCAAGGACTGGGGCAAGGGTCAGCCGATCGTGTTCAGCCATGGCTGGCCGCTGTCATCGGATGACTGGGACGCGCAGATGCTGTTCTTCCTCAATCACGGCTATCGGGTGATCGCCCATGACCGCCGCGGCCATGGCCGGTCCAGCCAGACCGGCGAAGGCCACGACATGGATCACTACGCCGACGATCTGGCGGCGGTCACGGCGCATCTCGATCTCAAAAACGCGATTCACATCGGCCATTCCACCGGCGGCGGCGAGGTGGTGCATTACCTGGCGCGGCATGGCGAAAGCCGGGTTGCAAAGGCGGCCATTCTCTGCGCGGTGCCGCCGCTGATGCTGAAGACGCCGGCCAATCCCAACGGCCTTCCCAAAGAGGTGTTTGACGGATTTCAGACCGCACTCGCGGCCAATCGCTCGGAATTCTACCGCGATGTCGCGTCGGGTCCGTTCTATGGCTACAACCGGCCGGGCGCCAAAGCTTCGGAACCGGTGATCCAGAACTGGTGGCGCCAGGGCATGATGGGCGGCGCGAAAGCGCATTACGACGGCATCGTCGCGTTCTCGCAGACCGACTTCACCGAAGACCTCAAGAAGATCACTGTGCCGGTGCTGGTGATGCACAGCGAGGACGACCAGATCGTTCCCTATGTCGCGGCCGGACCGCTGTCGGCAAAGCTTCTGAAGAACGGCACGCTGAAAACCTACAAGGGCTTTCCGCACGGCATGCCCACCACCGAAGCGGCCACGATCAACGCCGACCTGCTGGCGTTCATCAAGGCCTGAGCCACAAACCAGCCTGACTTTGAACTGTCATCGCGGGCGAATAACGCCCTTTCCAGGAGAATGAAAATGTCGAAGCTTGAAATGCTGACGCCGCAAAACAGTGCGATCGCCCTGATCGATTATCAACCTGCGATGTATCAGGGTGTGCAATCGCACGACCGCATCGGGACCTTTAACAACGTGCAGATACTCGCCAAAGCCGCCAAGCTGTTCGAGATTCCGACGGTGTTGACGACCGTCGCCAAGGATTCGTTTTCCGGCCCGTTCATGCCCGAAATCATTGAGCTCTTTCCCAAGCACGATGTCATCGACCGCACCTCGATGAACTCCTGGCTCAACGCGGACTTTCGCAAGGCGGTCGCCGCGACCGGGCGCAAGAAATTCGTCATCGCCGGCTTGTGGACCGAAGCCTGTGTCATGTTCCCGACGCTCGACATGCTTAAGGAAGGTTATGAGATCTACATTCCGGCTGACGCGTGCGGCGACCTGTCGATGGAGGCACATAACCGCTCGATGGACCGCGCCGTGCAGGCCGGGGCAATCCCGATCACATCCTGCCAGTACGTGTTCGAACTCCAGCAGGACTGGGCCCGCTCCGAAACTTACGAGGGCGTGATGGACATCCTGCGCGCGCATTCGCCTTATGGCATTCAGGTGCGTTTCTCGAAATGGGCGCTCGGTGAGCACGCCTCCGAAGGCGGACCGAAGGCCGCTTAAAAAAGGCCGCGTAAACGACGACCAGAATATACCAGGTCAACGCGGGGAGAAAACATGAAAATCTATCTGATCTCGGCCAGCGCCGGAATTCTGGTCGGCGTCATCTACAGCCTTCTCAACGTGCGCTCACCGGCCCCTCCATTGGTCGCCCTTGTCGGCCTGCTTGGCATTCTTATCGGTGAGCAAGCCATCCCGGTCGGTAAACAACTGCTGGCAGGCAGCGGCATCGCTGCTGCCTGGCGCCAGGCTCAATGCGCCCCGCATATCTTTGGTCGGTTGCCAGGCCGACATGCGGCCGCAGTCGCCATTACGCCCACTGCTTCTGAGGAAAAACGCTCATGAGTTCGTCGTCGCCTGATCTCATTTTGCACCACGGCCTGTTCACAACACTCGACCGCAGCAACCCGACCTCGAGCGCAGTGGCCATAAAGGACGGCGTATTCACAGCCGTCGGTCACGATCAGGAGATCATGAAGCTTGCCGGACCCTCTACGGAGGTCATCGACCTCAGGGGCAAGCGTGTGCTGCCAGGACTGATTGACAACCATCTCCACATCATCCGAGGAGGTCTCAACTTCAACATGGAGCTGCGCTGGGACGGCGTGCGCTCGCTCGCGGACGCGATGAATATGCTGAAACGTCAGGTCGCCATCACGCCAGCGCCGCAATGGGTACGCGTGGTCGGTGGCTTTACCGAACATCAATTCGCGGAAAAGCGTCTGCCTACGATCGATGAGCTCAACGCAGTCGCGCCGGATACGCCAGTTTTTCTGCTGCATCTCTATGACCGCGCGATCCTGAACGGCGCGGCGTTGCGGGTGGTCGGCTATACCAAGGACACGCCGGAGCCGCCGGGCGGCGAGGTCATCCGCGACGCCGACGGCAATCCGACCGGATTGTTATTGGCCAAACCCAATGCGAACATTCTCTACGCCACGCTGGCCAAAGGCCCAAAATTGCCGTTCGAATACCAGGTCAATTCGACCCGGCATTTCATGCGCGAACTCAATCGGCTCGGCGTAACGGGTGCCATCGATGCTGGCGGGGGCTTCCAGAACTATCCGGAAGATTACGCCGTCATCCAGAAGCTCAGCGACGAAGGGCAACTCACGATCCGTCTGGCTTATAATCTCTTCACCCAAAAGCCTAAGGGCGAGAAAGACGATTTCCTCAACTGGACCAAAACCTCGAAATACAAGCAGGGCACCGATTATTTCCGGCACAACGGCGCCGGCGAAATGCTGGTATTTTCGGCCGCGGATTTCGAGGATTTTCGGGTGCCGCGTCCCGATATGCCGCAGGAAATGGAAGGCGAACTCGAAGAAGTTGTCCGGATTTTGGTGCAAAACAAATGGCCGTGGCGGTTGCACGCCACCTATGACGAGACGATCTCGCGCGCGCTCGATGTGTTCGAGAAAGTCAATCAAGACACCCCACTTGAGGGACTGCACTGGTTCTTCGACCATGCCGAAACCATTTCAGATCAGTCGATCGATCGCATCGCAGCGCTCGGCGGCGGCATCGCCATCCAGCATCGCATGGCCTATCAAGGCGAATACTTCGTCGAGCGCTACGGTTTCGGCGCGGCAGAAGCGACGCCGCCAGTCGCCAAGATGCTGGCGAAGGGCATCAAGACGTCGGCCGGGACCGACGCGACGCGGGTCGCTTCGTATAATCCATGGGTGTCACTGTCCTGGCTCATCACAGGAAAAACCGTCGGCGGCTTGCGGATCACGCCACAGCGCAATTGCCTCGATCGCGAGACCGCATTGAGGATGTGGACGGAGAACGTCACCTGGTTCTCCAACGAAGAGGGCAAGAAGGGCCGCATCGAAGTCGGTCAATTGGCGGATCTGGTAGTGCCGGACCGTGATTTCTTTTCATGCAGCGAGGCTGAGATTGCGGACACAACTTCGGATCTGACCGTCGTCGGCGGCAAGATCGTATATGCCGCGGGCGATTTCAAAACCCACGACAAGTCCGCGCCCCCGCCGGCCATGCCGGACTGGTCACCGGTACGCAGTTTCGGCGGTTACGGTGCCTGGGCCGCGCAAGACAAGGGGACCACGGCGATGCGGATGCAGGCGATGAGCCGGTGCGGCTGCGTCAATAATTGCACTATCCACGGCCACGATCACGCCACGGCCTGGTCGGCCAAACTGCCGATCGCCGACCTCAAGAGCTTCTGGGGGGCGCTCGGCTGCGCCTGCTGGGCCGTTTGACATGAACGCTCGCGCCGACACGCCGGCATGGATATCGTCTGTCCTCGCACGGCCATGGATGTGGCATGTCGCACGTCTCGCGTTGGTGTCCGCTTACATCGTCGGTGGTTTGACAAAGCTGTCGGACTTCACGGCGGCGATCGCCGAGCAGGAGCATTTCGGGCTTTATCCCGGCTGGCTCTGGGCAGCCTTGGCGTTGATCGTCGAACTCGGCGGCTCGCTGCTGGTGATATCCGGAAGGTTCGTATGGTTCGGCGCCGGCGGTCTTGGCCTGCTGACCGCGGTTGCAATGGCGACCGCGAACAGTTTCTGGACAATGAGCGGCCACGAGCGCTTCATGGAATTGAACGCGTTCTTAGAACATCTCGGATTGATCGCCGGGCTTGTCCTGGTTTCGATGCAAGCGGCCAACGCCAAAGCTGGATAAGGGCGATGGCCGCTTTCCCTGTATGCTGATTCCCTTCGTCAAGGAGCTTACCCATGGTCCGTTCCCGCTTGTTTGCCAGTTTGGTCTCTGTCGTCGCCGTCCTCGGCGCCGGCAATGCCGCGCTCGCACGCGATGTGTCGCCCCTGATGGGGGTCGGCGCGCAGTACGACACCACGCATGTCTATGTCGCACCCGATGATGTCGACAAATTCGTGGCGAGCTTCACGGCCACTTTCGGCGGCCAAAGCACCAAGCAGGTCGTCGTGACGGTGACGCCGACCCCGAGCAGCACCTCCTCGCAACTGATCCAGACGCCGGTAGGCACCGTTTCGTTGTTCGGCTTCAGAACGCCGATACCTTATCCGTTCGGGGCCGAACGCACCGGTTATCTCGTCACGGACATGGATGCTGCGCTCAAGGCCGCGCGCGCCGCCGGCGCCGACATCCTCGTATCGGCCTTCCCCGACCCGATCGGCCGCGATGCGGTGATCCAGTGGCCGGGCGGCGTCAATATGCAGATTTACTGGCACACGACCAAACCGAACTATGCGGCCTACGAGACCGTCCCGGAAAACCGCGTCTACGTTTCGCCGGATCGTGCCGACGCCTTCGTTCGCAGCTTCCTGCGCTTCTCGCATGGCAAGGTTGTCTCCGATGAGGCGCGCGCACCCGGCGTCGAGATCGGGCGGCCCAAGGACACGTACCGTCGCATCCGCATCGAATCCGTATTTGGCAAGATCACCGTGCTGGTCACCGACGGTCTGTTGCCTTATCCCTATGGCCGCGAACCCACAGGCTATGAGGTTGCCGACCTTCAGGGGACGCTGGCAAAGGCCAAAGCGGCGGGTGTCACGACGCTGGTCGAGCCCTATGGATCAGGCGCCCGCATGGCGGCTATGGTACAATTCCCCGGCGGATATATCGCCGAGATTCATGCGAACGCGCCCAAATAGGAGTTTTGATGGCAGCCTCCTGGTCGGAGCTTTTGTTTCAAGCCCGACGGGGATGCGCCGCCGCGGTGCTGTGTTGTACAGCCGTACCGCTCGCCGCGCGAGCGGACGATAGCGCCGCTGTACCGCAACGCCCGGCGATCCTGTTCAATCGATGGCAGGAGGATTGGTCGGTGCTATCAGACCCGCGCGTCGCGCGGCAGCCGTTCGACGAATTCAAATATATCGGATTGTCCAGCGTCGATCCCTACACCTATCTGTCGTTCGGCGCGGACACCCGCGAACGATTCGAGGGCAACAACACGCAGGGGTTTGGCACCGGCGCCAACAAGAACCAGGATTACGTCATCAACCGTAACGAACTGCATGCCGATCTTCATATCGCCTCGCAGGTCCAGGTGTTCGTGCAGTTTCAGAGCGACTTCGCGCCCTGGAAGACCATGATCTCGCCGGTCGACAAGGACCGGCTCGACCTCGAACAGGCTTTCATCGCGCTTACCGAGCCCGTCGCCGACGGTACACTGAAGTTGCGACTGGGACGTCAGCAATTCGCCTTCGACCTGCAGCGCTTCGTGTCCGTTCGTGATGGTCCCAACGTCCGTCAGTCCTACGACGCGGGCTGGGCCGATTATGAAAACGGCCCCTGGCGCTTCATCACTTTCTACAGCCATCCGGTGCAGGTGCAGGATAACCAGGTGTTCGACGACTACAGCAACGGCAAGCAGACCTTTGGCGGCGTGCGGCTGGAGCGAAAGCTTACGGACACGATCAACCTCACCGGGTTTTATGCCAACTTCACCCAGGCCGACGTGCGCTTTCCGAATGCCGCGGGCAACGAGAACCGCGATATCCTGGACCTGCGTTTGAACGGGACGCTTAATCACTTCGACTGGGACATCGAGGCGATGAACCAGACTGGACACATCGGGGCAGACCAGATTGAAGCCTGGGCGTTCGGCTCAATGGCCGGTTATACGCTCAATAAGATCAATTGGAGCCCGCGGCTGGGAATCCAGATCGACGCCGCTTCTGGCGACGGCGGCCTCGCCGGTCATCGCTTTGGTACGTTCAATCCACTGTTCCCGAACGGCTATTACCTGACCCTCGCGGGCTATACTGGTTACGTCAACTTTATCCACGTCAAGCCGTCATTGACGCTGCACCCTTCCCAGTCGGTGAAGGTGACCCTCGCGGCCGCCGCCCAATGGCGAGAGAACACCGCCGATGCTGTGTACACCCAACCGGATATACCCGTCGCGAACACGGCAGACAGGCCGGGCGCCTATACGGGCAGCTATGGCCAGCTTCGCATCGACTGGACCATCGACCGTGCAACGGCATTCGCCATCGAGGCCGTGCATTTCGTTGTCGGTGACGCGCTGCGTAATTCCGGCGCGCATGATTCCAACTACCTGGGTGTTGAGATCAAGCGCGGTTGGTAGACAGCGTGTAGGTCTGCTTACTTACATCTAAGAGATCATCGAGAGACGTTCAGAGAGTGGGTGCCCCCCCGAGTTAGTCGCTTGCGGGCTGAGTATCATCCATATGGTTCCATAACCGCCCATTATGCGAATTTATTAGTGTCACTATTTCAAGATTATCTTGATTACTTTTCAAGCCGCGAAATCAAGGTTTCAAATGAATCAAGATTTATTGTCGGCGTAATGTTCTATGTTTTCCGCAAAAACTTCGGGAGTACCAACGTTTGAATTTGGTTTTGAAATAAGTTTTCAAATGAGAAATCAAATTGATTAGGTGACTTGGATCGAAACATAGAGCAACTGCCGCGAGCTCAATTGGTTGATTTCGATCGCGAGCCACCACTTTCTTCATCGAGTCCCTGCCCGCTTGCCGATTGACGAATCGAATTGAAGCCCGTATTTGGGTTTCAATGTTTAAACGCAACCAAATCGAAACGGCGATCTCGGACCTGATCGAACGGGGCAAGAATCGACCCAGTTTAGAGTTGAGAACGCGCATCAAGCGACTGCTCGACACGGATCGACTGTTGGGATGCGATCCAAATTCGAGTGATCGCGAAGCCCAAAACTATGCTTTCTTCCGTGAAAGTCCGCCTGGCACCGGGTTCGAGGTCTGGTTTTCAGCGTATGAAGCTTTCTCCCTTTTACAAGGTCTCCAGCTGATGTGGCACAATTGGCCGCAGCGGTTCGCAGTTTCAGTCCTTCGACATGTCAGACCTGCCCTCGAGAGGGAGCATCGGCGAATCTCGAAAATGGATCCGGCGATTTTGTTCGATCAGAATATTTTGAAGCAGAAGCTCATTCCTGGATCTGCAGTCTTCGAGACAACGGAGCCGGCATTCTTGAGCATTGTCTCTCATCATAGAATGTCAGCAGAACAAGAAAATGCACCCTATGCCTGCGCCGTACATGCCAGCCTGGAGAAGGCAACCAGTTGGATCTTTGAAACAACCAAAGGCGTTGGAGGGGGCTCCAGCTTATTTGAACTGACCGTCCTCGCTCACCAGCTCGCGCGAGAACTAGAACGAACAAAGCCTCAAAGGCGCGGTCGTGCCGGATAACCAGGCCATTTAACCAACGAAGGTGACGAATGAAACATGCCGCTTCACTATCAAAAACTCGGAACATTGAAACCCACACTCAGGTTTCTAAAAACAAGTCAACGACCACCGCCCGGTTGACGTCGGAAGATCGCGTCAGCGCCCGTCAGATCGAAATGCTGCCACTGAGCGCTCTAAAGCCTACGGACAGAAATGCTCGCACTCACTCAAAAAAGCAGATCGAACAACTTGCGCACGCCATTAAAGCGTTTGGCTTCATCAATCCGATCATTGTGGACAGCCGTCGCAACATTATTGCCGGTCACGCCCGCGCCTCCAGCGCCAAGTTGCTTGGCTTGAAAATAGTCCCAACGATCGCCGTGACGGATTTAAGTGAAGCTGAAATCCGAGCGTTCATGTTGGCCGACAACAAGCTCGCGGAGAATTCTGGCTGGGACCGAGAGCTCCTCGCGTTAGAATTGGAAGCCCTTCAGATCGATCTTCCCGAGATTGGCCTCGATCTCAACATAACTGGCTTCGACCCCGCTGAAATCGATTCGCTAATGGGCGACTTTGTCGAGGACCGCGCAAATCCGATAGACGATATTCCGGAGCCCGAGGATGTTTCCGTGGCTAAACCAGGGGATCTTTTTGTCCTCGGTGACCATCGGATTATTGTCGGCGACGCCCGTGATCGGGAAGTGTACGCAAGCCTTATGGGACCCGAAACCGCGGAGATGGCATTTCTCGATCCGCCCTACAACGTGAAAATCAACGGCCACGTCGGTGGACGCGGACAGACCAAGCACCGAGAATTTGCGCACGCGTCCGGCGAAATGACCTCACCTCAATTTACTCAATTCCTGAGGGAGACGCTTGGTGCGACCGCGCGGAACGTTAAGGATGGTGGGATCGTTTACATTTGCATGGACTGGAGGCACACCCCGGAATTGCTCGACGCCGGCGCAAGCGTTTTTGACGAACTGAAAAATATCTGCGTCTGGACCAAAACCAATGCCGGGCAAGGCAGCTTTTATCGCAATCAACACGAGATGGTCTTCGTTTATAAACGCGGCAAAGCGCGACACATCAACACTTTCGAACTCGGACAAAACGGCCGGAACCGAAGCAATGTATGGAACTATGCAGGTGCAAATTCCTTTAAGGCTGGCCGGATGGACGAACTGAAAATGCATCCGACGGTAAAGCCCGTCGCGCTCATTGCAGACGCGATGAAAGACTGCTCGCGCCGGGGATCTATCATTCTCGACAGTTTCGCAGGATCCGGTAGCTCGCTTCTGGCCGCGCAACAGGTGGGGCGCCGAGCCTACTGCATCGAAATTGACCCCAAATACGTCGACGTCACAATACGCCGTTGGCAGCGCGCAACCAGAGAGGATGCCATCCTCGAATCAACCGGCAAAACGTTCGACGAAATTTCCGATGGACTTTCCAACCCTCTGAAGCCGCGCAGGACTCACAAAGATGCGAAAAGCGCCAGCTAGACGCAGTCGCACCGACTATGAAGTCGGCTGGGGACGCCCGCCTAAATCGACTCGATTTAAGCCTGGTCAAAGCGGGAATCCGAAAGGAAGGCGGCGCGAGAAGAAAGATCAAAATGCCATGCTCAGGGAAGCACTGGAGCAGAAGCTTTCGATCGAAATAGGCGGCGAAAGGCGGACGATAACCGCACTTGAAGCATTACTTAAGCAGATCCTCAAATCAGCGCTAAAAGGCGATTTGAGGGCGACACGATTCTTGCTTGAAATGTATGCAGAGATTCCGGAGACCTCTAAGGTGCCGGACAAAATTCCGGTCGACGCATCTGCTGAAGAACTCGCCGAAGTCTACCATCAAATGGTGCAGCGGGTCTGCTAGCGATGGAATTAACGTCGTTCTGCTATCGGTGTCACGGACACGGCATTGGGGATTATCATTTGCTAGAACACAACGACGCGCCATTATTTTGCTGCTTGGAAATTTCGCATCGAGCCACAGCGCACGCAAGATTTGCAAGTTGTCCTTCTTGGGTAGGCAGTCGAGATTCGAACGAAATAGGGCTAGAGTGATTGATCCGGAATAATCTGCTGCCGTCACATAGGAAACTGAACAACACCTGCTTTCCAAGGATGGATTCATCACCGCGTATTACGCGAACCGACATTTCGGCGCCTGAGATGGCACCGCGCGGACCTCTCGTGAGAGCGATCGAGTTTTTATCGTAGGCATACATCGTGCCGTCAAGGTTTGGTGGAAGATTGATGCTCTGCCAGTTTTCTCTTTTTTCGGAGGTTGATCTTGCTCCGCCGTCACCGGGTATCCGTATGTCGCCGACATAAACAGGATGATTCATCGCATCCAAGCTAGCGTCGGTGATCTTCTCAGGAACGATAGTAATGCGGACGGGATAGTTGTCTGGTTTTAGCGGGTGATCGCCAAATGAAAACGGACCCGCGATGAAAACACCATTCCTCACCACGGGGTCTACATACGGTTTTTGACGAACTTCGGCCGGCCCACACATGTCGTCGCACGCTGGTAGGCCTCTCGCCATTCGCTGCTGACCATCCGGTAGATGCGGTTTCAGAAGCGTCACCATGACTTTGGTGCCATCCGGCAAATCAGTCAGCGCTCTAATAGTGGGGTACGGGCCCGAGCTGGCGCTGAGCTGGAAGCGAAATTGACGATCTTGCGCTTGGGCGAATCCTTGGAACGATTGGATCAGTGTTGCCGCGAGGCAAATTGCCTTTCCGGAAAGCTTGAAGAAATTCGTCACGCCGAAATCCCCCTTTTTTGATCGGGCCCGTTAGGTCCCGCTCCTCAAAGTTGTCCGCGCACACATAACTCGCTTCCCTAAATATATCCAGTTTTGGGATAATCCTTTTATGGGATCAGATTTCTTGCCGCCGATTCTCGGCCCTGGCGGCATATGCAGAAGTCCCTCAAATCCTCGGAATATGAACGCCTCATCGCGCTGCTTGTCGCAGTGCGGAAGAAGGCCGACATCCGCCAGCAGGCGCTGGCCAAAAAGCTCGGCAAGCCGCAGTCATTCGTAGCCAAATATGAGGGCGGGGAGCGCCGCATCGATGTGGTTGAATTTATCGCGATTGTGCGGGCTGTCGGGGGCGATCCGGTAAGGCTGTTTCGGGAGTTCGTTGCCGGCGAAAGCCCAGCCAAATTACCCCGCAAAAAGCCTGGCTAACTGGCCTTTCCGCGGCCATTCCCGGCTATTTCTTCGCGTTTTTGGCCGAGAACTACGTTATCCAGATAGCCTAATAAGAGCCATAAGATTGCTCCGGTTCTGCTCGACTGGCCGGGTTTGTGGAGCGCTACTGTCCCCGCAACGGGAGGACAGCATGGACCGCACGATCGCCGAAAAGGCCATCACCGTCATTCTTACAGAGATCCATCGTCGGCTGGACGAGGCGGCACGTATCGCCAAGGCAGCCGAGGCCTGTGCACTGGCTGGCAGCATCGCGGAAGGCATGACGGTTTCCATGGATATCGAGCAGATCATTTATGAGACCGGACGACTGCAAGATGCAGCCTCGCTGCTCAACAGGCTTTCCCGAGAGTAGCTAGCTATCGGCCCCTTTCCTCGACCGACCGCCCCGCCCGATCGCGGGGCCGAGCCGGTGGCAGCACGTGATGCTGTCAGCAACAAAAGGGAAGTCAGATGCCTACCAAACCTAAATCGGCCCGCGCAAAGTCCACTCGCAAAACCTCAACTTCAAAAGGCAGCCCGGCAAAGAAACGCGCTGTCGCCAATTTGAAGGCGGCTGCTCAGCCAAGCCCACCTTCACCCAAGATAACCCAAAGCAAGAAAGCCCCCACCTCATCCAAGCAGGACACCGTGCTTGGAATGTTGCGGCAGCCCAAAGGCACCACGACCGCCGCTATTATGAAGGCCACGGACTGGCAGCGCCATTCGGTCCGCGGGTTCTTCGCTGGCGTGGTCAAGACCAAGCTCAAGCTAAATCTGGTGTCCGAGAAGGTCGGCGACGAACGCACTTATCGCATCGCCAAATCGGCCGCGAGCGCGTAATGCCGGAACGTCATTCAGAGGCGGCAACCGATCCAGCGGTCGAGGCAGAGCTGGATCGGTTGCCCGATACGCCGATTGTCGAACTGCGTCGGCGATATCGTGAGTTGTTTAAGGCCGAACCGCCAAAAGCCTTCGGTCCGGACCTGCTCCGACGAAGCATCGCGCATCGGATCCAGGAGAAAGCTTACGGCGGTCTTTCAGTCTCAACCCGACGTCTGCTCGACCAATTGGTGAAGGCCACAACGGCAAAGCCCAACGGCCGACTGGAACTGCCGCGGCGGATCAAACCGGGTTCTGAACTGGTTCGGACATGGAAACGTAAAACTTACCGCGTCACGGTGGTTACCAACGGTTTCGTCTATGACGGCACGACCTACGTCAGCCTCTCGGAAATTGCTTCTGCCATCACCGGCACCCGATGGAATGGCCCACGATTCTTCGGGCTAAGGTCGCCATCGGGCAAGGAGGGTGCCGATGGCAGGTGAACCCAAGATCCTGCGCTGCGCGATCTATACCCGCAAATCGACCGAACATGGCCTCGAACTTGAGTTCAATTCGCTGGATGCGCAACGGGAGGCCTGCGAAGCCTATATAAAGAGTCAGGCCTCACAGGGATGGCGAGCCCTCCCCCAGCATTATGACGATCCCGCCTATTCCGGAGGCAACCTGGAGCGTCCCGCCCTCAAACGGCTGCTCCGGGAAATCGAACTGGGCAGGGTCGATGTGGTAGTCGTCTACAAGATCGACCGCCTCACCCGCTCGCTGGCAGACTTTGCCAAACTGGTCGAAGCCTTCGATGCCAGATCGATATCGTTCGTCGCCGTTACCCAGCAGTTCAATACGACGACATCGATGGGACGGCTGACCCTCAACGTGCTCCTGTCCTTTGCCCAATTCGAACGAGAGCTGTCGTCCGAGCGGGTGCGGGACAAAATCGCGGCGAGCAGACGCAAGGGAAAATGGACCGGTGGGACCACCCCTCTTGGTTATGATGCGAAGGACAAGAAGCTAGTTATCAACAAGGGGGAGGCAGAAACTGTCCGGACCATTTACCAGCGGTATCTCGATCTGAAATCTTTCAGCAAACTGGTCGCGGAACTAGACCGCAAGGGCATTGTCACCAAGCGGCGCCATACCAACGTCGCCAAATACAATGGCGGCATTCCGTTCACCTACGGTCCCCTCGCCTACTTTCTCAAAAACCGCATTTATATCGGAGAGATACATCACGGAGACAAATGGTTCGAAGGCGAACAGGAAGCGATTGTCGATCGCGCCATCTTTGAGCGCGTCCAGCAGCTTTTGAAGGCTAAGACCCAGAACCGGAAAATCAAACGCTCGGAAAGCGGCGCCCTACTTGTCGGAAAGCTTTACGACGACAAGGGTAACCGGATGAGCCCAAGCTTCTCCACCAAGAGCGGCGTGCGTTATCGTTTCTATGTCAGTTCGGCGCTGCTGCGAGGTCGGAAGGAAGCGGCCGGGTCCGTCAGCCGCATAGCTGCAACTGAAATCGAGACGGCGGTATTAGCTGCCCTCAAAAACGGAAAGGGCAGTAGGTCCGAAAGTGACATAGCCGCAATCGAAATGCTAGAACGCATTATCGTCAGCCGCGATCATCTGCTTATTCAGATGGCCGCATCCGATTCAGACGACACGGCTCCTGAAATTAAGATAGCTCGATCTGCCGACGCACCGGGCAACGCGACCATCTCAGAAGGAAGTTACCGTTCGAAAGACCCCCTGAACGAAAGCTTGATCCAGTCGATCGTTCGTTCGCATGCCTGGATACGAGGTCTGCAGAATGGAACCTATGATTCGATCGAAGCGCTTGCGGAAGTGAGTGATCTTCATCCTAAAGTCGTCCGCCAAGCCCTCCGGCTGGCCTTTCTTTCCCCAGTTGTCTCATCCGCAATATTGGACGACGGCAACCGGCCAAAGCTTTCTTTGGCGCTAATCCCAAACAAGCTCCCGCTGGCCTGGCAAGAACAGAAGCGGTTGCTCGGCTAACCCTTTTATCAAGATTGTTCCGGCCGCATTAACAGTGCCGCGGCATCCGCAACAGAGTTGCTGTCGCTGACCAATAGATACTCGCCTCGCCGGAGTGTACTACCATTTGTAAGGACGACGGCACGTTTCGGGCAAATGCCAAAACAGCTCGTCATGACAACCTTGGCGGGCTTCAGGGATTGCTCCTTGCTTTGGCCTTTGACCGCCGATTTGAGCGATCGCTTGATTTTCCTGCCGTCCCCAACGCGTCGAAGACATTTCTTGCAAATCAAAATGGGGGACGCTCGACGCGGGCGAACGGTGACAACGGATGACGTTTTAACCATCCTCTAGATATAGTCGCGCATCGTGCGATTTCGAGAGGAGCTAGGCAATTCAAAGGACCCTCTCGATAGCGCAGAAAAGTCTTCCCAAGTGCCACTTGCGTTTATCTGACATGTTGCTAACATGTCAGTACGTTGCCCATGGTGCAAAAAACAACGCTCGGGGAGGACCGATGGAACTTGTAACGACCGCCATGATGGAGCGGCAACGCAAATATCGAGCGAGCTACCGGGAGCGCGTGGCCGGCTGGTACAACGGCTGGCTTCATGTGGTGCTGATCTACACGATCGGCTGCACCGCGCTGTACGTCTACACTGCCAACATTCACGATATCCGGCCGTGGGAATGGCTGACGGTGGCGGCGGTGTTTCTGATCGCCAATTTCTTTGAGTGGGCAGTCCATCGCTACGTTATGCATCGTCCGTCGAATATCCCGCTTCTACGCGCGATATATAGCCGCCACACCCTGATGCATCATCAGTTCTTCACCGATAGCGAAATGCGGTTTGCCGACCACCATGACTGGCGTGTGACGTTTTTCCCGCCCTACGCTCTTGTGGTCTTCACGTTCATGTCGATTCCGGCCGCCATCGTCGCCGGCCTCGTGATCTCGCCCAATACCGGGTGGCTACTAATCTCGACGACCACCTCGATGTATCTGATCTATGAGTTCATGCACTTCTGCTGCCATGTCGATGAAAACTGGTTTGTGCGCACCATGCCGTTCGTCAACACGATCCGCCGGCATCATGCCGCGCACCACAATCAATCGATCATGATGGAGCGCAACATGAACCTCACATTCCCGGTGATGGACTACCTTCTCGGCACCTCCGACCTCAACCGCGGGCTGCTGGGCCATGTTTTCAACGGCTACAGCACGCGCTACGTCAAGACCGACATGCGCCGGACCTCCAAGACGCCGCGGTTGTCGATTACCGCAGAGGCCGCCGAATAGGAGGTCTCTATGAGCGGAATCGAACCGAACATCCAGGCGCTGGCCTGGTTCATCGCGCTCTGGAGCACCTGCTGCCTGGGCTTTCTGCAACTGGCCGGCCTCTATCCGCTGCGGCAGGCCACACGGCCACAGGTGTCGAATCTCCTTGTGTTGGCCGCAACATTGCTGTGGATCGTGACATTCGCCGCAACGGTGCATTTTGCGGTAACGGAATTGCGGTGGACGACGATTATCATCGTCGCCGGGGTCTTATTTCTGTTCGTTCCGGAAATCTTCCAGGCGTTGCCGCGTCGTTTTCGCAACGGGGTATCGGGCCTGGCGATTTCGGCCTGCGCCTTCGTTGCCGCACTGCTGTTGCTGGTCCATCTCGCCGGCAGCATGACGCCCTCGACGTGACGTGACGTAGATAAAATAACGAGAGACCCGCCATGCCCCCTCATATCAAAGCCATGCTTTCGGTCGCCTGCCTCGCGACGGCCGCGGCCGGCTATGTGTTCATGGTGTACCTCGGCCAGCGCGGCCCGAGTTATGCCGTGGTCTTTCTCGGCCTGTTCGCGATCGGCGCGATGTGGATTTTTCCGGAGGTCGTCAAGAAGAATGTCAGCCAGGCGCGCAAGTAGGCCGTCCTGAACCGCCGGAGAGATCAGATGAAAAAGTATATAGGAGATCGGACGATCGACGGAATTGCGGTCACGGTCGATGGCCAGCCGCTGTCTCCCCATTACGATCAATTGAAGCTGACCGAACACGGGTTCGAGTGGAGCTACGAGGGGCCGGAGCCGGCGCAGCTGGCCTTCGCGCTGCTGTACGATCATCTCGCCGACGCCGCGGTGGCGAAGCAACTGCACGAGGCGCTGATGGAGCGGGTGGTCGCCAATTTCGACAATGAATGGGAATTGACCTCCGATGATCTCGACGACGCGATCAGGGTCCTGCGCGGCCAAATGCGAGCGGCCTGATCGATGTGCCCAGATTACCGTGCCGCGGTCCTGCATCAAAGCGGCACGCCGCTGACGATCGAGCGTGTGACTGCCCCCTCTCCCGGCCCGGGAGACGTCGTGGTCAAAATTCGCGCCGCCGGCCTTTGCCACACCGATCTTGAGGTGATCAGCGGATCGCTGCGCTATCCCTTGCCGATGATTCTGGGCCACGAGGCCGCCGGTATCGTCGAGGAAGTCGGCGGCGCGGTTGATCATATCAATACCGGCGATCACGTCATCCTGTCCTGGAATCCGCATTGCGGGCACTGCTTTTATTGCGACCGGGACCTGCCCATTCTCTGCGAGACGTATCTCGGCGAAGGTCCAAACGGCGTTCATTTCGACGGACAATCGAAGGCCAGCCTGCCGAAGGGCGCGAATCTCACGCATCTGATGTTTCTCGGCGCCTTCGCTGAATATTGCGTGCTGCCGGCGCAGCAGGCGATCGTCGTTTCCAAAGATATTCCGTTCGATCGGGCCTGCCTGATCGGCTGCGGCGTGATGACCGGGGTCGGCGCGGCTTTGAATGTTGCCGAGATCGACTATGGCGACACGGTCTTGGTGATCGGCTGCGGCGCGGTCGGTCTGGCCGCGGTGCAGGGTGCCGTGATGGCGGGCGCCGGTACCGTTATTGCGGCCGATCTCGATGACGCCAAACTCGCGCTCGCTGTTAGAGTGGGCGCGACCACAACGGTGAATGTCACGCATGGCGATTCCGTGCAGGCGGTCCGCGCCGCGACCAAGGGCCGTGGCGCGGACGTCGTGCTCGAGGCCGCCGGCCATCCCAATGCATTTCGTTTCACAGCGGAAGCGGTACGGCCCGGCGGCCAGATCATCTGGCTAGGCAAGATCGACGTCGCCAATGATGTGAGTTTCCGCTGGGGCTCGCTGATGGGCGAAAAGCGAATCCGGCGATCGAGCTATGGCGGCGCCCGGCCGGCGCGCGATTTCCCGCTGCTGGCGCAAGCCTATCTCGACGGCCGGCTCAAGCTCGATGAACTGATCACCGGCCGCATCGCGCTCGATGACATCAACCGCGGCTTCGACGATCTGCGCGCCGGCAAGGCCATCCGCACGGTCATTCAGTTCTAAAATCACAGCGTCGAGCGGGCGAAACTCTCGATGTACGCCATCAGCGCGTCGGACGCGGCGCCGGCGGCTTCGACATTTTGGGCGGCGACGGCTTCAGCGACCTCGGCGTGCAGGCGCGCGGCCAGCGGCAGGTCGGCGGCCTGTTTGTAGTGCTGGTACCAGAACCGCCGCGACAGGCCGTGCATCAGCCCCATCGCACGCGTCGCGAATTCGTTGCGTGAGACCGCGGAGATCAGCACGTTGAATTGCTGATCCAGCCGCATGAACGCCAGACCATCTTCTTTTTCAGCCGCGAGGCGCATGCCCTGCGCGATCTCCGCGAACTCCTTGCGTTCCTTGGGCGTCGCCCGTTTCGCCGCACCACGGGCCATTAGCCGCTCGAGCTCGCGGCGAACTTCCAACAACCGTAATTGCGCACTCAGGTCCATATCAGAAACCAGCACGCCACGGCGCGGCAGGATGTTCACCAGCCCATCGCGTGACAGCCGCTGGAGGGCTTCGCGCACAGGAGTGCGCCCGGTCGAGAGTCGGTTGGCCAGCACGACCTCGGACAGCACCGCGCCAGGCGCCAACTCCAACGTGACGATCAGTTCTTCGATCAAGGCGTATGCCTTATCGGTCATGGTCGCATCATCAGGCGGCGAAGCGAGTCGGCTGGTCTTGCGGCTTAGCCCGGTGGGCACGGCTACGGTCCGTGAACGCGCCGCTTTGCGCTGCGCTTGCAGATCTTCGGAACGCTTTCGCTTGTCAGCCATGGTCAACCTTGAAGCCTTCGAATCTGCAACAGGTATCCCACATCGGCCACCGCACGAGCAACCTTAGCTAGCCGCACGACGCAGCACAGCCGAGCGAATAGGCCACGGCCAGAATTTTTATCCCGATAGTTTCGAGGTACGTGTCAGTGCGAGATGCTTTCGAGGGTTCGGCCCCGCGTCTCCTCGCCGAGAATTAGCACTGCCAGCGCCGCCAAAGTGAACGCGCCAGCGCCGAGCGCGAAGACGCCGGCCTGCCCTGCCGTCGGCAGGATGATGCCGATGACGTAGGGACCGATCAGCGATCCGACGCGGCCGATCGCCGACGCGAAGCCGGTTCCGGTCGCGCGGATGCGTGTGGGATAAAGTTCAGGCGTATAGGCGTAGAGTGCCGACCACATCCCGAACAGGAAGAACTGCATGCATAGGCCGGCGATGATCAATTGGGTCTGATCAGTCGCGGAGCCGTAGAAATAGCAGGACGCCGCCCCCGCCAGCAGATTGAGCGCCAGGGTACCCTTGCGTCCCCACGCTTCCACCAGCCATGCGGAGAACAGGAATCCGGGAATGCCGGCCAGTGAAATCATGATGGTGTAGAACACCGACTTAGTGACTGGGAATCCCTTGGCCTGCAGCAGCGCGCCGAGCCAGGTGGTCAAACCGTAAAAGCCGAGCAGCGCAAAGAACCACAGCGCCCACAGCATGGTGGTGCGCCTGGCGTAGATTCCTGTAAACAGCGCGCCGATCCCGCCGCCGCCTTCCGGCGCATCGGCCGTCGGCTGGCGCACGACCGGAGGCAATGGTTGGCCGCCGAGGCGGGCGGATACTTTTTGCTCGATTTCCCGGATGGTGGCTTCCGCGCGATCGGACTGACCGTGCGACGCGAGCCAGCGCGGCGATTCCGGCACGTAGCGGCGGATGACCAGCACAAACAGCGCCGGGATCGCCTGCAGGATGAACACCCAGTGCCAATCGGCAGCCGAGAGCACGAAGTAACACAACAGCCCCGACACAATGAAGCCCAACGGCCAGAAGCCTTCAAGAAGGGCGATGTAGCGGCCGCGATTGGCGGCCGGCATCATTTCCGACACCATCGACTGCGCCACCGGAAACTCCATGCCCATCCCGAAACCCAGCAACAGGCGCGACGCGCCCAACAAAGTCACGGTCGTCGACAGCCCGCAGAACAGGCTACCGAGGCCCCAGAAGATCATGCTGACCTGAAACACCCGCGTACGGCCAAAACGATCGGCGACCAAGCCCGCGGATGCCGCGCCGAGAAACATGCCGAGAAAGCTCATGCTCGACAACAAACCTGCCTCGGCGGTCGAGAGCTGGAAGGTCTGGCGGATCGAACCGAGCACGAACGTCAATGCGGCGAGATCCATGCTGTCGAAAAACCACGCGGTAGCGATGATGCCGAAGATGCTGCGCTGGTAGGACGTCAGCGGCAGCCGTTCCAGCCGGCCGGCGATATCCGCGGCCTGCGCGGTTCGCGCGCTGCGCTGTGCAATTGTGCCATCGGTAATTGCGGCCCCATGAGCCACATCAAGGCTAGTCATCGCAATCCTCCCCGGCGGTCGGTCAGCGCCGGCATTTCCACCCATTTTGTTCGCCCATTTATTGGCGATATTACTGATAGGTTAGTAATATGTCACGGCACTGTCAATCGAGGGGTCGCAGAAGACGCGGCTAGGGCGTTCGATGCGTGCTTTGAAGACATCTCGTCGAATTTCGGTATAAAAGCGGAGCGCTGTTAGGAAAGCCCTCCTGCTCCTGAAACTCGCCAATCTGCCGATCTTGTCGACGATGTAACTGCGCGCCAGCTGGCAAGCCCGAACGGCTGCGCGGCAAACACGGCAACCGGTGCTCCTGCCTCAATGATCAGGCCAGAGTTCGCGAAGATTATCGATATCGCTCATGAGAGCAAATAAGAAGCGCCCAATCGATGCTTCAAGAGTGTCCGGCAGGTCCACAGCCGTAAGGTCACTTTCGTCGTGCTGCACACGATCGTTCAGGCGACGGAGATACCAGTCGAATATTTCGAGAGCTTCCTGAGGTGACAATAATCCTGCCATCAACTCTGCGATGCCGAATAGGCCGTCGCCTCCCAAGGAGAGGCCGATCGTCTCCAAAGCTTCGGCGATGATGCCGAGCTGATCTTGAGCTGCAAGGTTTGTTGCTGAGAGCAGCTGAATCAAATGCGTCGCATGATGCCGTCCGTAGTACCAGCTTACGAGCCCGGCGAAATTGTTGACGATAGCGGTAGGAAGCGATTTTGTACGCCACTGCTCGACCGAAGGTGTCGACTGCCATGCCGACAGCGCGGCCAAAATGACGGATGCGCGCGACGACTCGCTGTAACTGCCAAGGACGGCCGCCGACAGAGCATCAAGAAAGGCAACCCGGTCTCCCGGTACGGTCACCGCAATCATTTGGTTGAGGAATGTGGCGGTGTCGAAGCCACCGCCGTCCTTCCGGGCCGCGTTGTATTCCGCCTCTATGGCAGCGGCGCTAGTGAAACGGCCCCCAGCGAGGGCCGGAGTGCTTCGTTTCCCCAGCTTCTCCTTTTTTGGTTTCGCTTCTCTGGCGTCAAGATAGTGGAAAGTCTCAACAAGCCTCCGAAACGCCGGTAGCCGCGAGCCTTTGAGAGGTCTTGCCGCCTTGAGCAAGCTACCGGCTTGAACTGCTATCGAAGTGGGATTCGCCAGCAGCAGGCATCCGTTGGCCAGCTCTTCGAGCACAAGCATAGCGATTGGCTCGCCGAGCCGGCGCAAGCCATCGACGATCTTTGCCTCTAGGGCAGCTGGGACGTAGTCCAGCAGCGCCAGTAGAGACGTTGCAGCGGTTGGAGAGAGTGCCTCTAGTCGGAGTGCCTCTTCCAAAAACAACCGCAAGGAATCCGATAGGCCGTGAGTTCCTTGGTCGGACCATCTGGCGACGGCGGCAAGCGCTGTCGGCGCATGTAGCCGGACCAGCGAGTTCATGCTCCCTTCCCAAGGAAAATGGTCTTCATTACGTAGGCGCTCAGCAATCTCTGTGAAGACGTTGACAGTAACTGGAGCTGCCGCCAACCGCGCGTCTTCAGGCCAATGAGTTGAGTGAGCAGTCAGGGCGTGAATGACCTCGATTTGGTTCATCGCCTCGCGATCAATCTGCTGCGTTAACTCAATGGCTTCCTCAAAGAAAGCTCGCGCATCAGGTTCGCTGAAATTGAGCGAAAGCCGGCTGAATTCGACGGCGGCATTGACCTTGTCCGCAGCCGGCTCCCGCGCCAGCCGGATGCCGTCCCGTTTCGCCGAGATTGAGGCCAGGACAAAATCTCGACTATCTGTACGTAGCAGAAGGAAACCCCAAAGCGGCACGAGTTGGTGCGCAAACGGGTCGCTATAGTCAGAAGAGGCGAGGCTGCCGGCCTTGGCAAAAAGCATGTCCCAAGACACCCCTTTGAGGTGCATGAGATTAAGGACGCTGAGTGCGCTCCTCGGCTTTATTCCGATATCCTTCCTCACTGTGCGCGCGCTAAAAACCAAACGTACGTTGTCGGGGAGTATCGAAAGATCAGCCGTAGCCAGTTCCGTCACAAAGCAAGGATCGTGCGGATCTGGTTTGGTAGCCGCTGTCACGGAATTATCGGCGGCATCTATGCCAAGCACTAACAGTGCTTCTGGGTACGCTCTTGCAAACAGTTCGGCAGCCAATTTGAGGTGGTCGAGAAACCGTCGAACCATGAGGGGCGTGTTGGATCCACGCGCGAGCAAAAAGGGTATTCCGATTTTTAGGCTTAGCTCATTAGCGATTTGCGTAAACGCATGCTCCGGCAGGTGCCTGCGATCATTGGAAAATAGATAGCGACCGCCACCGTAGCAATCGAAAAGAAAAAGGACCGACGACGACGGCAAGACCGAATCGAGTTGCCGTAGTGCTGTAGTCTTTCCGCATCCGGCAGCTCCGTGAAGACAGACAACCTTCACGCCATCTTCTAAGGCAGCAACTAACTGTGCGGTGGGATTACGGTGAATGACCTGATTGAGCGGCTTGAAATCGCTCGGCGCCGGGAAGAGCCCTGTTTCGGTTGCCACTCCAAACCAAGACAAAATCATTTTACGGACGATTACGGTTCGCGAATGTCCCGGCATCATGAGTTCGCGAATTTGCGTCATCAATTCCCGAACGGTACCGCTCTCATTATCTCCCAAGACCTGACCCACGTACTGGGTGATGGCCCCTCGAATGGAAGACCTCGTCGACTTGCCGCATTCGGAAAAATCGAGGCATTGAAGGAAAGCGGTTAGATCTTGGCCATCCAGTCCGGTCGCAGATTTAATCGTTTGAACGTCGTCGGCGAGGTCTAGATCGATGCCGCTGGCCGGGGTTTGGGTAATCGCTTGAATCGCTTCGAACACTCCGACCGCGACATTCTGGTTACTGACAAGAAGGACGCGCAGACTCGCCGTTGGAAGCATCACCTTGCGCGCTGCAATAAATGCATCCGCCAAGCGTCGAAATGGCGAATTGTTGCCGGTCTTGCGCTTGTTGGCCGCCAGACGCGCGATGGTCCAGCTTGTGTCAGGATCAGTTGTCGAATATTTGTGCTGCGCAATATCGATCCGGGTGGCGGTTTCCAGCAATTGCCCACCGAAGTAGAGCGTGCAATCGACACCGTCCCAAGCTGAGCGGTCGCTTTCCTTAGTCTCCGTCGCGACGCCTTCAACCGTTACGGCACTTAAGCCCGAAGCCGGATTAAGAAGTTCGAGGGCCTGCTGCAGAGCCCAAAGCTCATGAAATTGGTCACCAGCATTCGAAGCGCGTGCGCCTAATGCATCAGGGTGCTGAGGATCAATGTTGGTCATCAATTCGCGTTCACGCCTGACCTCAGCATCGAAACCCGAAAATGACGCGGCATGACCAATCCTTACCGTTGTTTCGACGGCATTCTACAACTAAGTCGATTCGCGTCACACTGTGTCAATTACTTAGCGGTTTCGACCGCACGCGCACTGGTCGACGCTCTGGCCCTCGTGCGGTAGTCCAAGCGAACGATTCCCAATTCCATTCTGTCCAGACTTGGAGATTGGGCTTAACTGAGTGCTAAGGTCGCGCGGCAGTTTCGATGAAAGACTCCCGAATTTACGTGTTGGAGAGCAGAGACATGGCCGCAACGGGGTGCCAAGGTCGGCGGCAGTGGTGATCAAACCTGTCTCTGCCGATAGTCTCCGCAAAACGGGAATATTCCGGACAACGCCAGAGACTTTCGGCGATTTCCGCCTTGAGATCGCTGAACTCGGAACACAGAGACGGAAGCGGACACGCGAAAAGCCCGTATCTCCGGCCTGTTCTCGGGTCTTTTCGGGAGCTTGGGGAAACGCACGACTGCCTGGCTGGGGCGGGAGGATTCGAACCTCCGCATGGTGGAATCAAAATCCACTGCCTTACCACTTGGCGACGCCCCAATAACCTGTCTGGAAAGCGGCGGGACGATAACCGCGCGGATTCCCTCTGGCAACGCCGGTCTATAGGGGGAGTTGAGCCATTTCAACCGGCTAAACCAGCTATTTTCGTCCCAATCCGCACCCGGATTTTCTCTCTTTATAATAGAGGCATTTTCGACCTCCAGGCGGGGTCTTCCCGGCCTCAAATCGCACCGCCCGCCCTGTTCCCTGCCAGTTTGCTGCACCCACCGGGGAGTTGAGGCAATGGCGGTTTCGTGAGAAGACGGCAGCCCCCACTTTCCAGTCGAAGCGAGACCACGGTCATGACCTATCGCGCGCCGATCAATGACATGCTGCTGGCCCTCAACCACGGTGCCGGCCTGCAGGCCGCCCTCAAAGCCGGCCATTACGGCGATTTCGACGGCGACATCGCCGCCGCCGTGCTGGAGGAAGCCGGGCGTTTCGCCTCCGATGTGCTGGCGCCGCTCAATCGCGTCGGCGATGAAAATGGCATCAAGCTCGACGCCGGCAAGGTCACCACCGCGCCCGGTTGGCCCGACGCTTACAAGCGCTGGACGCAGGCCGGCTGGAACGCGGTGTCTGGCCCCGAAGCGTTCGGCGGCCAGGGACTTCCTCTGGCCGTGAATGCGGCCTGCACCGAAATCTGGAGCGCCTCAAACATCGCCTTCGGCCTCTGCCCGCTCCTGACCCTGAGCGCGATCGAGGCGCTCGACGCCCATGGCAGCGACGAACTCAAGAAGATCTATCTCGAAAAGCTGGTGTCGGGCGAATGGCCCGGTACCATGCAACTGACCGAACCGCAGGCCGGATCGGATGTCGGTGCGCTGCGCACCCGCGCCGAGCGCGCCTCCGACGGCAGCTATCGCATCACCGGCACCAAGATCTTCATCACCTATGGCGATCACGACATGACCGATAACATCGTTCATTTCGTACTGGCGAGATTGCCGGACGCGCCCGCCGGCACCAAGGGCATTTCGCTGTTTCTGATTCCGAAATTTCTCGTCAATGCCGACGGCTCGCTCGGCGCGCGCAACGACATTTACGCCAGCGGCATCGAGCACAAGCTCGGCATGCATGCTGCGCCGACCTGTACCATGACCATGGGCGACAAGGGCGGCGCGATCGGCTATCTGATCGGCGAGGAAAATCGCGGCATGCTGTGCATGTTCACGATGATGAATCAGGCCCGGCTCGGCGTCGGCCTCGAAGGCGTCGGGATTGCCGACCGCGCCTATCAGCAGGCGCTGGCCTTTGCGCAGGAACGCCGCCAGGGCCGCGCGATCGGCAAAACCGGTATCGGTTCGGACCCCATCATCGTGCATCCCGATGTCAAGCGCATGCTGATGCAAATGCGTGCGATGACCGCGGCCGCACGCACCATCTGCTACGCTACCGCCGTCGCGCTCGATGTGTCCACGCGCGCGATCGATGCGAAAGTTCGCGCCGCCGCCGCCGCCCGCGGCGCGTTGCTGACGCCGATCGCAAAAGCCTTCTCCACCGATATCGGCAATGAAGTGACCTCGCTCGGCGTGCAGATTCACGGCGGAATGGGTTTTATCGAGGAAACCGGCGCTGCGCAGCATTATCGCGATGCGCGTATCACCGCGATCTATGAAGGCACCAACGGCATCCAGTCGATCGATCTCGTCACACGCAAGCTCGCGGCCAATGGCGGCGAGTCGGTATGGGCGCTGCTCGGTGAATTGTCCGAGATCGTCGGCAAGGTCGAGGCTTCCAACGATCCCGCCTTCGGCACCACAGGCACCAAATTGCGCGACGCGCTGGGATCGCTCGATCGCACCAGCCGATGGCTCTTGGAGCGCGTCGCCTCGGCGCCGAACGAAGCGCTCGCCGGTGCGACGCCCTATCTGCGGCTGTTCGGATCGACACTCGGCGGCTGCATGCTGGCCGGCGAAGCGCTCGCGGTGCGCGATCTCGGCGAAAGCGCCGGCGATCCGCAGCGTTACGTTACGCTGGCGAGATTTTTCGCCGAAAATATTTCGGTGCAAGCACAGGCTTTGGAGCGAACGGTGATGGACAGCGCCGAAGCCGTTAACGGCGCGGATGCGGTGTTGCTGGGGTAGCTTCATCTGCGTCACACTTTCCGCTCGTCGTCCCTGCGAACGCAGGGACCCATACTCCGCGGCCCATCGATGAAGGATGCTGTTGGAGGACTTTCGCGCAACACAATGTCCTGTGGTTATGGGTCCCTGCGTTCGCAGGGACGACGAGGTGGAGACACACCTCCACATTCCCGCGGCTCATCACGCCCGAGTCATGCCAGAAATTTTCCGCCCATAAACCAGAGGGCGTGGGGAATGCCGGGTGCTCGATGCACCCGCAGCCGCGCGTGTAATGTAGTGTAGCACGCGCGTTAGTCACCACGGTTGCACCGGAGAACCCGGCATTCCCGCACGCGATGGTTTTAACAGCTTATTTCGTGCTCTCCCCGGTGATCGGGCTCTTTTGTCACCGTCACCTCGCGGATACCTCCACGAGACTTGACACCAGCGTCGAGGCGTCAGGACCACACGACTTCGCCGTCCGCATCCGCGCCATTCGTCAAAGGCGCAGAAGTGTCCACCGCATCCCGTTCCAACGTTCGTGACGATCGCGAGCGCCCCTCTTGTGGGACGGGATGCGCGGATTATAAAGGTGATTTGTATTTCGGGAAATCAGGAATATTTTTCGCGGAGGGGCTGGACAAGCGACAAGCGGAAGATGACGTGATTTGCCCGTCGGGTAATCGCGTGCACGCGATTGCAGGGTGGGCAAAAGCGCGCTTGCGCCGTGCCCACCCTACGGACGACGAACCGAATGCTTTGGCAACTTACTGCCTCTGCAGTTTCGTCACCGTCTTGCTGCCGCCGGCTTCACCGACCGAAAAGCTGACCCTGTCGCCGGCGTGCAAATCCTCCAGCGAGAGACCCTTTTGCACCTTGAATTCTTCGCCGGCGCCGCCGGTATTCGCGCCGACCGTGCCGCTTTGCGTCTGTACAATAGCGATGGTGTCGTTGATCCGGTTAATTCCGGTGATCGTTCCCGTCAGCGCCTGCTGCGCCAAAGCCGCTGAACTGATGATCAGTGCCGCCGCAGCACCAGCCGAAAGGATCCCAGCGATCTTCATGGCAGTCTCCCGGTCTATGAGGTATCCGCGATAAGATGTTATGGCAGGATTGGTTCCTGCGAATGAACCGGATGTGCCGGGTTCCAAAGAGGGAACCGCGGCCACTTATTCATTTCCGTCAGGGGTTTAATACCGACGGTGGCATCCCCATATATCGTTCATGGCCACTTGGACAAAAACCGTCACGCGCGAACCGCCGAAGACAAAAGCTCAGCTTCGCGAGATGCTGACCGAGGCCGTTCGTAACACCCAGCCCGAACCAAAACGCCCGCCGCAAGCCAAAAAAGATCGCGGCTAACGGATTGCGGCCGAGTGATCGCTTTGCCGCCCTCATTGGGGTGAAGAATCCTGGCTAACGCAACGGCTGCGACGGCGGCGATTTCACCTCCGGCAGCGTCACAGGGATATGGAGCGAGGTACTCACCACGCGCTCGCTCCCATCGGGTTGGGCGCGGCTCCTCAGCGTTTCCAGCAGAAGCAAGAACTTCTCGGCGAGCATTCGCGAATTTCCTTCATTGGCAATTCGAATGCTTGTTGTAGCGCGGGTGGCGCGTGGGGCATGTGAACGAGATCACATGCGGGCGGGAAAATGATCGGGAAGCAACGGCAGGCAGACCAGGGAAAGCTTGGCCTCGTCCAGCATCAAAACGATCAAAGCCGAAGCGATCTCTCGCCAATAAGGCCAACTGCTTTCGGAAATCACACGCGCGATGTTAGCTTGACTTTGCGGGCACGATGCCATGCAGCGAAGGCCTCGATGACTTGCTTGAAGAATCGCGGAGGCAGGAAACCGTAGTCGTACCGATCGCTACGGCCGATTTTCCTGATATCATAACCCGGCCAATCGAATTCGTTGCCTTCTGCAACGACGATCCAGGAGCGTTCGTCATCAAGTCCAAGATGACGCTTGACTGGAGCAGGAATTTCAACCGCGGCCGCCGGATCGGCCGGAGGAGTATGCGTGATCGGCAGAACCACAACGACTGTCGCGTCGTTGGCTGGACGCTCGACCACCAGCACGATTACGCACGGGCGATCTTTGCGTCCTTCTTCCCGTCCCGCTTCATGCTCGAGATGCCACAGATAGGCGTAGGATAAGACAAGGCCCGGCTCGGGTGTCGGGATCGGCACGTGCCTGCGCTATTTTGATTCGAGCATGGAATCGAGATGCGCATGCCGCTCGTCCATGCGGGACGCGCCGATAGAATGAGCTTTTTCGTCCGATAGTTCGGCCGTCGCAAAGCTGCGGCGATGTTGCTTGAAGCGGCGGAATTCCTCGTACTCGTCGGGCGCAACGAAATAGCCTGTGATCGACCCGTGGCTCGATACCGCAACCGCCTCTCGCTGGGCGAGCATGCGATAGCGGCCGAAATTTCGGGTGAATTCCGAAGCCGGGACGGTGTCAGCCATGTGAATATCCTCCTATTGCAAGTTCTAATATACGTAACTTACGTAAAAAACGCAATTTAAGTATTTGCGATCGGAAAACACATCTCTTAACTAATTGAAAGAAATAGTTTTTTTCACAAGTGTTTTAGAGCGGGTTAGCGCAGCGTAACCCGTCACCGCATTCACGACGAGGATGGAAACGGCGGGTTACGCTGCGCTAACCTACCCACATCCTCACCTGATCGGCTTCAGCCCGGCCTCGATCGCAGCCCTGCGCGATTCCAAAAACGGCGGCAGCGCGAGTTTTTCGCCGAGCGTTTCCATCGGTTCGTCGGTGGCGAAGCCGGGGCCGTCGGTGGCGATCTCGAACAGGATGCCGTTGGGCTCGCGAAAATAGAGACTCTGAAAATAGAACCGGTCGATCTCGCCGGAGTTGCGGATGCCGAGTTCGGTGAGCCGCGCCGTCCAGGCGTGATACTGCGTCGCGTCCGGCGTGCGGAACGCGACGTGATGCACGCCGCCGGCGCCTTGCCGCGCCAGCGGCAAATCCTTCTGCTCGATGACATGCAGTTCGGCGGCGAGACCACCCTCACCCATCGCAAACACATGCACCTGCGCGTCGGCATCCGGCGCCGCGTAGTCGCGCACGCGGCGCATGTTCATCACCGCAGTCAGCACCCGCTCGGTGCCCGCGAGGTTGTTTACGTTGAGCACGATCGGGCCGAGGCCGCGGATCTGGTGCTCGGCCGGGACTGTACTTTTTTCCCATGGCGATGCGGTCCCGACGCCACCGTCATCGACCAGCACCAGCCGCTGGCCTTCACTGTCTTCAAATGGCAGCGTCAGCCTTCCGTCGACTTCAGTGACATCGCCGGTATGGCCGCCGGCTTGCTTGAGGCGATCGCGCCAGTAGCCGAGGGTTTTCTCGCCCGCAACGCGCAATCCGGTGCGCGAGGTGCTGTTGGCGCCGCGCTTCTCCGGCGGAGACGGAAAATCAAAGAAGGTCAGGTCAGTGCCGGGATTGGCTTTGCCATCGGCGTAAAACAGATGGTAGGCGCTGACATCGTCCTGGTTGACGGTCTTCTTGACCAGGCGCATGCCGAGTAAACCGGTATAGAACGCCAGATTGTCGCGCGGTTTCGCTGAAATCGCGGTCAGATGGTGGATCCCGGTCAGCTGCATCATGTCGTCCCCACGCGTCGTTGCGTCACATTCAGGGCAGGTATACCTGCCTTTTGGGCACTGCGGGAGATGATGTAGGCTATCTATTGAAGAGTCGCTCTTGCAGAGTCGCTGCTTCCCTCCTGCTTGCGAAGGCCGCATTATGACCGGGCACCTGATCGTTACCGACGAAGACGCCACGCGCGTGATCACGCTGCGGCGGCCGGAGAAGAAGAACGCGCTGACCCGCGAAATGTATCGCGCGATGAGCGAAGCGATCGACTCTGCGCAGGCCAACCCGGAAATCCGCTGCCTTGTGATCTCGGGTGGGCCAGGTGTCTTTACCGCCGGCAACGATCTTGAGGATTTTCTGAAAGACGGCACCACGAATACCGACACGCCGCGTGCGTCCGACGCGGTGACGTTTTTGTATTCGCTGGCCCACAACACCAAGCCGCTGATCGCCGCGGTCGACGGCATCGCGATCGGCATCGGCACCACGATGCTGTTCCATTGCGATTACGTGGTCGCAAGCTCGGCGGCGACATTTTCGACGCCGTTCATCCATCTGGGTCTGGTGCCGGAAGGCGCCTCCAGCCTGCTGATCCCGCGCAGCATCGGACACCAGCGCGCCTTCGCCATGCTGGTGATGGGACGCCCGATGACCGCCGCCGACGCCCACACCGCCGGCTTCGTCAATGCGGTGGTGGCGCATGGTCACACCGACAGCGAAGCCCGCAAGGTGGCCCGCGAAATCTGTTCGCTGCCGGCCGAGGCGGTCGCGATCTCGCGCAAGCTTCTAAAACTGCCGCCGGAAGATCTGACCCGCCGGATCGACCAGGAAAGCCATCTGTTCGGCGAGCGGATGCGCTCGACCGAGGCGATCGCGGCGTTCAAGGCGTTCTTTTCGCGGAAGCGGGGGTGAGTTGCTTACCTCTCCCGCGTGCGGGGAGGTCGGCGCGTAGAGCCGGGTGGGGGAATTCTATCCTCCGCATCAGTTTTGCTAAAGCACCCCCACCCCTGCCCTCCCCCGCACGCGGGAGAGGGAGCGCACCTTCACTCCCGCAATAGGTTTGACCTGATCTCACCGAGCGCGAAGCTTCGTGAAATTGTTGCGCGCACGCTCTATGATAGAGTCATGAGACATCCGCTTTCACTGCTGCTCGCCTCTGCACTGACACTCGCGTTCAGTTCTGGGCCGCCCGTTTCCGCCCAAACCGCCACGCCCGTCGACGTCCGCATTCTCGCGATCAACGATTTCCACGGCAATCTGCGCCCGCCGAGCGGCGGCATCCGGATTGCCGATCCGGCCGACAAGACCAAAAAGATCGTGGTGCCGGCCGGCGGCGCCGAGCATATGGCGACGCTGGTGCGGCAATTGCGCGAGGGCCGCAAGAACACGATTTTCGTCGCGGCCGGCGACCTGATCGGCGCCAGCCCGTTTCTGTCGGCGACGTTTCACGATGAGCCCACCATCGAGGCACTGTCGATGATGGGGCTGGAAGTCGCTTCCGTCGGCAATCATGAATTCGATGAGGGCAAGGACGAGCTGCTGCGGATGCAAAACGGCGGCTGTCATCCCGTCGATCAATGCCGGGGGCCGCATCCGTTTCTCGGCGCCAAATTTCACTATCTCGCGGCCTCCACCATCGCGACGGATACCGGCAAGACCGTGTTTCCACCTTATGAAATCCGGACGTTCGACGGCATTCCGGTCGCCTTTATCGGCCTGACTTTAAAAGGCACGCCCGGCATCATCTCGCCGGTCAGCGCGGCCGGCATGGAGTTCAAGGACGAAGCCGAAACCGTGAATGCGCTGGTGCCGGAGCTTAAAGCGCGCGGCGTAGAGGCCATCGTGGTGCTGATCCACGAGGGCGGCTGGCCCACCGGCGATTATAATGAGTGCCCGGGCATTTCGGGCGCGATCGTCGATATCGTCAAAAAGTTCGACCGCGCGGTGGACGTCGTGGTCAGCGGCCACACCCACCAGGCCTATGTTTGCGAGATCGACGGACGGCTCGTCACCTCGGGCGACAAATACGGCACCATCGTCACTACAATTGACCTGAAGCTCGATCCCGCGACACGCGACATCATCAGCGCCAAGGCCGACAATTTCATCGTCCGCATAGCGAGCTATGCCGGCGATCCCGAACAGACCGCGCTGTTGGACGCTTACGAGAAGCTGGCCGCCCCGATCGCCAACCGCCGCGCAGGATCGGTAACTGAGACACTGTCGCGCACGCCCAACGAGGCCGGCGAGAGCGTACTCGGCGATATCATCGCCGATGCACAACTGGCCGCGACCAGTTCCGCCACCAATGGCGCCGCAGTGATGGCCTTCACCAATCCCGGCGGCGTGCGCAGCGATATCATCAAGAAGGACGACGGCGCGGTGACCTATGCCGATCTGTTCGCGAGCCAGCCGTTCCGCAACCAGTTGGTCACGCTGACGCTGACCGGCAGCCAGATCAGGAACATGCTGGAACAGCAATGGCTCGACCCAAAACGGCCGCGGATTCTGCAGGTCTCGAAGGGCTTTGCCTATGCCTGGGACGGCGCCAAGCCCTATGGCGAGCGCGTCGCCGCCGACAAGATGACGCTGAACGGCGCGCGCATCGATCCCGCCGCGAGCTACCGCGTGACGGTGAATAATTATCTCTCGGTCGGCGGCGACGGGTTTACCGCGCTGAAGGACGGCACCGCGCAACAGGTCGGCGTTTATGATGCCGATGCGCTGTATGCGTATTTCCAGGCGAACGGGACGATTGCGCCGGTGAAGGCGGATCGGATTGCGAGGGTGAATTAACTGATGAGATGACACGCCGGCAGTCAGCTCCCTCGCCCCGCTTGCGGGGAGAGGGTGGGGTGAGGGGGACTCTCGACGGGGTCGGACTCTGGTTAGAGCTCGACTCGCTGAGAGCCCCCCTCACCCGCCGCGCAAGAGCGCGGCGACCTCTCCCCGCACGCGGGGCGAGGTGAAGACCCCACCCCCTACCTCTGAATGTCGTGCCGCTGGGCACCGAGATCGGTGATGCCACACTCCAGCACGTCGCCGATCGCCATAAACCGGTTCTTGCCGAAACCGACGCCGGGCGGCGTACCCGTCGCGATAATGTCGCCGGGAAGCAGCGTCATATGCGATGAGAAATAGGCCACCATTTCGTTGACGCTGAACAGCATGTCGCTTGTGTTGCCCTGCTGCTCAAACCGGCCGTTCAGTTTCGTCCAGACATCGAGCTTCATGCCGTCTATGCCGGTCGTGAGGTAGGGGCCGACGGGGCTGTAAGTCGGCCGGGATTTGGCGCGCACCAGATGCTGCTGGCCTTCTTCATCGACTTGCGTCGAGCGGTCGGAGATGTCGTTGATGCAGACATAGCCGAAGATATGATCCGCCGCTTCGGCAACGGAAACATTCCTGGTCTCACGACCGAGGACGATCGCAAGCTCCGTTTCCCAATCCAGCTTCGCGCTGTTATCGCCACCCCGGGAGATTGGATCGAAAGGTCCGGTCAAGGAAGTTATCGCCTTCAGGAACACCTCCGGCTCCTTGGGCGGCTTCATTTTGAATTCTTCGATGTGCTTTTTGTAATTGAATCCCGTTGCCGCGATCTGCCGCATGCCGTTGATGGGCGCGAGATAGGTGAAATCGCCGCCAACAGGGGAAAGGCGCGAGATATCGACATCGATCAACGCGCCACCGGCAATCGTATCCGGGCTGATGTCGGACACGACCGGGCGCAAATCAAGATGCGCCGTTCCTCTCAAGATGACGGGGACAGCGCCCTTTTCCGTCAGTATGCGCGCGAATTGCTGCATCGTCTGCTCTCCACCACAAAGCCCAGAGACGTTTCAAGGAACGCTCATTGCAGTGGTGAAGGTACGTATCCCGGCGACCTTTGCGAAGTATCCGTGGATCGGCGCCGGTCTCTTCATCCTGTTCTGACGAGAAACACCTCGGTTTTGGACGAAAGCCGGTCAGATGGGGTAAAGACGTTGGCCGACTGCAGTGACTACGACCAATGAAGCCGCCGCCATGCGGTCGGCGTCATCCGCGTCTCCTTGCGAAACGCCACGCCAAAGGCACTTTGATTGCCAAAACCAACGCTCGCGGCGATGGATGAGAGGCTCAATTGCTGATTGCGGAGCAGCGCCTTGGCCGCGTCTATCCGCTGACGGCGCAGCCAGCCATGAGGGGAAATCCCCATGGACTGCTTGAAGGCGAATGCAAAATGCCCGGCCGAAAGGCCACTGACGGCGGCAAGTTCCGAAAGCGTTATATCGTCGCCGAGGCGGCTGTTCATGTAGTCGCAGGTACGAGAGAGAATGGTGGGCGGAAGTCCGCCGCGGCGGAGCAAACTGGTTGGGCGAGTTCGGTTCGAGAGACTGCGGACGACATGGAGCGCCAGCAGCGTCGCCGCCGTCTCGGAATAGAGCAATCCCTGCCGGGCTACGCTCTCGCACTCCTCAAAGATCGCCTCGGCGAGATGCCAGGTCAGCGGGTGATCATGCTCCCACGCCTCAGTAAATTCGACCGAGCTGAGATGTTCGAGTTCCGCGGCCCTCAGAAAATATTCAGGGTCGAACTCCATCGCCAGAAACCGGTAATTCGACTTCTCCTTGATCCTGAACTCCACGTTGGTGCCCGGCGGCAAAACAAGGCTGTAGCGAGGTCGGTTCTTGTAGGCCCAGACCCGCTTGCCGGATTCCGCGTCCGCCTCCGCAACACCGGCGTTCCATGAAAAATGCAACTCCAGCGAACGCGTCCTGACTTCGGCGGCGCCGGACACCTTGCCGATCGCGTGAGTGGCAGCAACGCCACCGGTCCATTTGATCATTTTCGAATGGACGACGCTGCCCTTCACGTCGGACCAGATCGTGTCGCGATGGCCCGGGGCGCTGAACATGGGCACGGGAGGCTCGGGCCCCAAAACAGAATCTGCTGAAAGCATTCTTCGTTCTCTGAGGTTGGCCGAAGCCCAAATTCTATTTCCCCCGCATCTGTCGCGCAAGAAGCGCGGCGACTACTCCCGCACACGGGGCGAGGTGACGTTCCCGCTTTCACCCCGGCTCTTTCCGAACCACCGCCGAACCCTTAAGTTACCCCCTTCTCGAAAAAGCGCGCCGAACGCGCCGGGGTATCGCATGACGCTTCTTTTGACCCATCCCGCCAGCCTCGACCATCTCACCCCGCCGGGACATCCCGAACGTCCCGACCGGATTCGCGCGGTCAACGAGGTCCTCGGCCAAAAGCAATTCGATGCGCTGGTGCGCGACGCGGCGCCCGAGGGGTCGCTCGATCTGGTCACGCTGTGCCATGACGAGCATTACGTCGATGAACTCAGGCGCATCGCGCCTTCAAGTGGCCTGGTTTATCTCGACGGCGACACCTCGATGTCGCCGGGCACCTGGGAAGCCGTGATGCGCGGTGTCGGCGGCGCGGTGGCCGCGACCGATGCCGTGATGGCGGGGACGCATCATAATGCGTTCGTCGCGACCCGTCCGCCCGGCCATCACGCCGAAACCAACAAGCCGATGGGCTTCTGCTTTTTCGACCAGGCCGCGATCGCCGCGCGTCATGCGCAGCGCAAATATGGCATCGCCCGCGCCGCGGTGGTCGATTTCGACGTCCATCATGGCAACGGCACGCAAGACATTTTCTGGGCCGACCCAACCGTGATGTATTGCTCGACGCACCAGATGCCGCTGTTTCCCGGCACCGGCGCCAGCGGCGAACGCGGCGAGCACGACAACATCGTCAACGCGCCGCTCGCCTCCGAAGACGGCGGCGCCAAATTCCGCGCTGCGTTCGAGAACGTGATCCTGCCGCAGTTGAAGAAATTCAGCCCCGAACTGATCATTATCTCGGCCGGCTTCGACGCGCACCACCGCGATCCCCTGGCCTCGCTCAATCTGCAGGCGGAGGATTTCGGCTGGGTCACGCGCAAGCTGATGGACGTGGCTGACAGCAGCGCCGGTGGCCGAATTGTGTCGGTGCTCGAGGGTGGCTATGATCTGCAGGGCCTGAAAGAATCAGTCGCGGCCCATGTCACTGCGTTGATGGGGGCGTGAACTTTCTGCACGAAGGCTCTTCGTAAAAAGTCTCGCCACAATATGCCCGCATAAATATCTTCGAATCCGCGCCGGCAAAGGGCGCATCCGGAAAAGCACAATATGGCCGAAAATACCCAGGCGGACGTCAAGAAGCTGAGCTTTGAGCGCGCGATCGAAGAGCTGGAATCGATTGTCAAGCGGCTGGAAGACGGCAAGGTCCCGCTGGAAGAATCCGTCACCATCTACGAGCGCGGCGAGGCCCTGAAACGGCGCTGCGAGGAATTGCTGCGGCAGGCGGAAGCGCGGGTCGACAAGATCACCACCGATGCTGGTGGGCAGGCCGTCGGGACTGAACCGCTCGACGTACAGTGACGTTTCCATCATGGGGGTATGCAATTGCGGGGCTCTCGGCGGCGACAGGTTATCGCCCGGGAGCAGACGAGCGGTGCGCTTAATCGCCAAAATGGTGTCAAACAGCGCCGTCGGCCACATCAATGCCGCCAATATTGCTACAATCGCGCTCGGAATGCCCCTTTGCGATTGAAATCCCGGGTTCCATAGCCATCATGGATGTCGACTCATGGACTCAGCGGGTTGGCTTTGGCCGCCGCTTTGGTGTAAAGCTTGCAGTTCTGTGGGCTGATGAGGGGCGCCCTTCCGCCGGTTTTGGACGGCAGTAAGCGTCTCAAATAGCTTGGAAAAATGATTGGGAAGGGTGAAGCCGCCCAGAGGTGATGTATATCACATTGAACGACCCGGAGCCGATCTAGACTGTTGAATCAGGCCTTGAAGCTTCCTTGGAATGCTCCTTGGCCCGCTCGGGTGACATCCGGCGTCTGGGTTATCTTCGCGCTGAACCCGCGCAACCCATCACACGTCGGGCCGCTTTTCCCGACATGCAAAATTGGAATATCGCCGTGACCACATTTAGTAAAACGCCGCTCCTCGACACCATCAAGACCCCGGAAGATCTGCGCCGGCTCAAGGTGGAACAAGTCCAGCAAGTCGCTGATGAGTTGCGTCAGGAAACCATCGATGCGGTCTCGGTCACGGGCGGCCATTTCGGCGCCGGCCTCGGCGTCGTCGAATTGACCACCGCCCTGCACTACGTGTTCGACACCCCGCGCGATCGCCTGATCTGGGACGTCGGTCATCAGGCCTATCCGCACAAGATCCTGACCGGCCGGCGCGACCGCATTCGCACGCTGCGCACCGGTGGCGGTCTGTCCGGTTTCACCAAGCGCACCGAAAGCGATTATGATCCGTTCGGCGCCGCCCACTCCTCGACCTCGATTTCCGCCGGCCTCGGCATGGCAGTGGCCCGCGACCTCTCCGGCGGCAATAATAATGTGATCGCCGTGATCGGCGACGGCGCGATGTCCGCCGGCATGGCCTATGAAGCCATGAACAATGCCGGCGCGATGAACTCCCGGCTGATCGTCATTCTCAACGACAACGACATGTCGATTGCGCCGCCGGTCGGCGCGATGTCGGCCTATCTGTCGCGGCTGTATTCCGGCAAGACCTACCGTTCGCTGCGCGACGCTGCCAAACAGATCAACAAGCGTCTGCCGAAAGTGCTGGCCGACCGCGCCAACCGTGTCGAGGAATATTCGCGCGGCTTCATGGTCGGCGGCGGCACGCTGTTCGAGGAACTCGGCTTCTATTATGTCGGCCCGATCGACGGCCATAATCTCGACCATCTGCTGCCGGTCCTCAAGAACGTCCGCGACATGAAGGACGGCCCGATCCTGGTTCACGTCGTCACCCAGAAGGGCAAGGGCTATGGCCCGGCGGAAGCCTCCGCCGACAAGTACCATGCCGTCGTCAAATTCGACGTCGCCACCGGTGCCCAGGCCAAGTCGAAGCCGAATGCACCATCGTACCAGAACGTGTTCGGCGCGAGCCTGGTCAAGGAAGCGCAGAAGGACGACAAGATCGTCGGCATCACCGCGGCGATGCCGTCGGGTACCGGCATCGACCTGTTCGCCAAGGCCTTCCCGGACCGCACCTTCGACGTCGGCATTGCAGAGCAGCACGCCGTGACCTTCGCCGCCGGTCTCGCGACCGAAGGCTACAAGCCGTTCTGCGCGATCTATTCGACCTTCCTGCAGCGCGGTTACGACCAGATCGTCCACGACGTGGCGATCCAGGGCCTGCCGGTCCGCTTCGCGATCGACCGCGCCGGACTGGTCGGCGCCGACGGCGCGACCCATGCCGGTTCGTTCGATAATGCCTATCTCGGCTGCCTGCCGAACTTCGTGATCATGGCCGCGTCCGACGAGGCAGAGCTGGTGCACATGGTGGCGACCCAGGTCGCGATCAACGATGCGCCGAGCGCGCTGCGCTATCCGCGCGGCGAAGGCCGCGGCGTCGAAATGCCGGAAGTCGGCATTCCCTTGGAGATCGGCAAGGGCCGCATCATCCGCGAGGGCAGCAAGATCGCGCTATTGTCGTTCGGCACCCGTCTGGCCGAATGCGAGAAGGCCGCCGATGAGCTGGCCGCGCACGGCCTCTCCACCACCATCGCGGATGCGCGCTTCATGAAGCCGCTCGATCTCGACATGGTGCTGAAGCTGGCGCGCGATCATGAAGTCCTGCTCACCATCGAGGAAGGCTCGATCGGCGGGTTCGGCTCCCATGTGATGCAGACGCTGTCCGATCACGGCATGCTCGACGGCGGATTGCGGATGCGCTCGATGGTGCTGCCCGACGTGTTCCTCGATCACGACTCGCCGGCCGCGATGTATGCTCGCGCCGGCCTCGACGCCAAGGGCATCGTGGCCAAGGTGTTCGAAGCCCTCGGCAAGGACTTCAAGGCCGAAACGGTGAAGCTGGCCTGATCCGGCCAGTTCTTGCGGCGCTTGCGGCCGCAATCTGCTCTGCACGCGTATCGGATTGAACGTGGCCAATACGCCCCCTCGCAAACGCGCCGACCTGTTGCTGGTCGAGCGCGGCCTGTTCGAAAGCCGGGCGCGGGCCCAGGCCGCGATTGAGGCCGGCCTCGTCACCGCCAATGACAGACCGGTCGCCAAGCCGTCCGAAGGCATTCCCGCCGACGCCATTCTGCAAGCGCAGCCGGCGCATCCCTTCGTGTCGCGCGGCGGCGTCAAGCTGACGGGCGCGCTCGAGCACTACCCGATCGACATCGAGGATCATGTCTGCCTCGATATCGGCGCATCAACCGGCGGGTTTACCGAAGTCCTGCTGGCCAATGGCGCCAGCGTGGTATTCGCGGTCGATGTCGGGCGCGCGCAACTGCATCCCTCGCTGCACGGCCATCCTAAAATCGTTTCCATGGAGGAGACCGATATCCGCGCCTTTGAGGGCAAGCGCCTGCCGATGCGGCCGGATGTCGTCGTGATCGACGTCAGCTTCATTTCATTGAAAGCCGTGCTGCCGGTGGCCCTGTCGCTCGCCGCCGCGCCGATGCATCTCTTGGCATTGATAAAGCCGCAATTCGAGGCGGCGCGGAAACATTCCAAGCGCGGCATTATCCGAAGCGCCGAGGTGCATCAGGACGTCTGCGACGATATCGCGGCATTCGTGGCGTCGCTGGGTTGCACGGACATCAGCGTGTTCCCGTCATCGATCGCGGGTGGGGATGGCAACATCGAATTTTTCATCGGCGCACGCCGTGGTTGAACGCCTTCTCATCGATCATGTCGGTCACCTCGGCGACGGCATCGCCTATGCCGGCGACCGGACTATCTACGTGCCCTACACGCTCGGCGGCGAGACCGTCGACGTGGCGCCGGTGCCGGGCAACCATCCCGAGCGCCGCCAGCTCATCGCGGTCGAGCATGCCAGCCCTGAGCGGATCGCGCCGTTCTGTCCGCATTTTGGAAGCTGCGGCGGCTGCGCGATCCAGCATTGGGACGCGGATCATTATCGCAACTGGAAACGCGAGCTGGTGGTCGCGACCCTCGCGCAAGCAAAAATCGCCTGCGAGGTGCATCCGCTGATTGACGCCCACGGCCTCGGCCGCCGGCGGATCACGCTGCACGCCCGCAAGGATTCACAGGATGTGCTGAAGGTCGGCTTCGCCGCCGCCAACTCGCACGACATCGTTCCAATCGATCGCTGCCCGATCCTCGATCCCGGCCTGACCGGTGCGCTGGATGCCGCACGGGCCATAGCCGAACTCTTGATATCGATCGGAAAGCCGCTCGATATCCAGGTCACGGCTACCGACAACGGCCTCGATGTCGACGTGCGCGGCTCGGGGCCGCTGCCATCAGCGATGATCGCAACATTGTCGCGGCTGGCCGAGCAACGCGGGCTGGCGCGGTTGACCCGCCATGGCGAGCTGGTGCTGATGCGCACCCCGCCGACGATTGCGATCGGCACCGCACGCGTGACGCTGCCGCCGGGCTCGTTCCTGCAGGCGACGGTTGCGGGCGAAGAGGCTCTTGCGGCGCTGGTCACTGAGCATTGCAAGCGCGCCAAACATATCGCCGATCTGTTTTGCGGCGTCGGACCGTTTGCGTTGAGGCTCGCGAAAAAATCGCGGGTGACGGCCTTCGACAGCGACGCCGGCGCGGTCGCCGCACTTCAGAAGGCGGTGACCTCGACATCCGGACTGAAACCGATCAAGGCCGAGGCGCGCGATCTGTTCCGCCGCCCGCTGGTGCCGCAGGAATTGCGCGACTACGACGCCGTCGTGTTCGATCCGCCGCGCCAGGGCGCGCAGGCGCAGGCCCAGCAACTCGCGGCCAGCAAGATCCCCGTGGTGGTCGCGGTATCCTGCAACGTCGCGACCTTCGCCCGCGATGCCCGGATCCTGATCGACGGCGGCTACACCATCGAAGGCGTGACACCGGTCGACCAGTTTCGGCACACGCCGCATGTCGAACTGGTGGCGCGGTTCAGGAGGTGAGTTCGCTTCTCTTATCCTCCCCTGGAGGGGGAGGGTCGGCACGCATGGCGCGAAGCGAAATGCGTGACGGGGTGGGGTGACAGTCTCTCGCGGTCTTCGGTTTTCAGTAGTATGGCGTCGCGGCGGCGGATTGTTGCTGGAATCATCTCGCTCGTGGATGGATCACCCCACCCCGCTCGCTACGCGAGCGACCCTCCCCCTCCAGGGGAGGGTAAGAAGGAGATCACCGTCCCCAGCGATCCTGCCAGATCTTCTCGCCGATCAAACACGACACCCGCGGCTCGCGCTCGACCACGCTCTTCTCGGCGACCGGGACAATCGGACGTTCCGGCGTGCGGCCCGCGACTTCCAGCAGCAGCTTGGTGCGGATCGCTTCCTTGAATTTATCGCGGTCCTTGATCGACACCACGAAGGCACCCGGGCCGCCGATCACGCAATCCTCGTAGTAGAAATCGAGGTTCTCGATATCCATGGTCGAATAGGACGGCTCCTTCACCATGATCGGCAGGCCGTTGATGGTGATCCCCTTCGACAGCGCGATATCGCGCGCGATGGTCACGGGTGAGCCGTTATTGTTGGGACCGTCGCCGGAAATGTCGATGACGCGCCGCAGGCCGCGATACGGATTTTCGTCGAACAGCGGCATCGCGAAATAGATCGCACCCGAAATCGAGGTCCGGGAGGCGCGGCGGATCGGGGTTTTGAGGATTTCCTCAGCTACAGCGTCGGCGGTTTCCGGACCGTCGATTACCCGCCAGGGAATGATGATCTTCTGGTCGCTCGAGGCGGCCCATTCGAAATAGGTCACCGAAATCTTGCCGTTCGGCATCGCTTTCAGCGCCTGCAAAAATTCCTTGGAAACGATGGCCTGCGCGTAACCTTCGCGCTGGATCGCGAGTTCGTCCATGTCCATCGAATAGGAAACATCGACGGCGAGAACGAGCTCGACATCGACCAATGGCGCGTCGTCTTTCGCGGCCGATTGATGGCCGAGCCGGCTCTGCGGGTTCGGCGCCGCGATGCCCGCGACATCACCTCCGGCGAGCGCTCCCGCGACAAGCACCGCTCCGATCGAGACATACCAGCGCATAGCGGCCCTCCCGTCGTATGACGGGATGTTGACACGCAAAGTGGATTTCGAAAAGCAGGAACATGATCTGACGTTCACATTAGAGTTAGAAGATTGGCCGCGAGGCCGCCCCAATCCCGTTTTGCGCGAGATTTCATCAGCCATCCATCAAAACCGATCTCAAAGAATTTTGCGGCAACGGGGATTCTCATGCGATACAGCCCGCCTCAACGACGGGGGCATCAATGTTTCGGATCTGCATCGTGCGCTGCGTATGGCTGCTTGGCGCTTTCAACGCCGCCTTCTTAAACAGCGCCATTGTTAGCAGCGCTTTGGCTGAAACTCCGGCACAGCGTGGCGATTATCTGGTCAACACCATCATGGCCTGCGGCAATTGCCACTCACCGCGCGACGCGACCGGCAAGATGATCGCCGACAAGGCATTTTCCGGCGGTCTGACATTCGACACCCCGGCCTTTGTCGCGACCGCGCCGAACATTACGCCTGACAGGGAAACCGGAATCGGAAGCTGGAGCGATGCCGAGATCAAGCGCGCGCTGGTCGAGGGCATCCGGCCCGACCATGGTCACTTTGCCGGCGTCGCGCTGGCCGCGATCATGCCGGCCAATTTCTACAAGGCGCTGACGCCCGACGACCTCACGGCCGTCGTGGCCTACCTGCACACCGTCAAGCCGGTCCGCAACGAAGTCACCGACCCCGTCTACAAGGCCGCGGTGCGTCGCGACCCCTACCCCGCCGCCGAAGCCGGGTTCACCAAGGCCATGTTCACTGAGCCCGTCGGGCGCGGCGCCTATCTCGTCACCATCGGCCATTGCATGGAGTGCCACACCGCGTGGTCGCGCGGCGTCTCCGACTTCAAAGGCGGGCTCGGCCGTGGCGGCCGGGTGTTCCCGCCGCCCCCGGGGGCACCGCCTGAAGCGGTGGCTGCCACCGCGGCCAACATCACATCCGACCGTACGGCTGGCATCGGCGCCTGGAGCGATGCCGAAATCGGCAACGCCATCACCAAGGGCGTCGCCCGCGATGGCCACGCGCTCAAGCCGCCGATGGCGTTCAAATATTATGCAGCGCTGAAGGAAGCCGATCTGGCCGATATCATCGCCTATCTGCGCACGGTGCCGCCGCTGCAATGAAGCCATCGCGAAACGGACGGTTCCGCAACGGGCGTGGGAGATGTATTCTCTAGTATATTCTTGTCATTCCGGGGCGATGCGAAGCATCGAACCCGGAATCTCGAGATTCCGGGTCTGGTCCTGCGGACCATCCCGGAATGACGGATCAAATGCCGGATGTCAGGAGGTGCCACGGGAATGATCGACGCCGTCACCAAGCCGGCGCACCAAGGTTCGGCCCAAAACCGAACGACCACGCCTGCACAAGGTTATCCTGGTCAATGACGACTTCACGCCCCGCGAATTCGTCGTCACCGTGCTGAAGGCGGAATTCCGCATGACCGAGGATCAGGCCCACAAGGTCATGATCACGGCGCACAAGCGCGGCGTCTGCGTGGTCGCGGTTTTCACCAAGGATGTTGCCGAAACCAAGGCGACGCGCGCCACCGACGCCGGCCGGGCCAAAGGTTATCCGCTGCTGTTCACCACCGAACCGGAAGAATAGAGCGTTTTCGAGCGAAGTGGATACCGGTTCGCGTGAAGAAAACGCGTCAAAAAAAGATTAGAGCCTGGTTCTGATGCAATCAGAACCGATAAGGCTCTAGACGCGATCACGCTGGCACCGGCGCCTCGTCCAGCAACCCGTAGACGCGCTCGGCCTTTGAGAACCCCGCGATCGGAAATTCGCCGAGATCGTCCCAGCCATCGTCGCAGGCGCGCATGAAGGCTCCCGATGCTACCACGATGCGATGGAGCCGGCCGGCGATTTTCTCCAGCCGCGCGGCCAAATTGACCGCCGGACCGATGCAGGTGAAGTCGAGCCGGCTGCCGCCGCCAATATTGCCGTACAAAACCTTTCCGACATGCAGCGCAACGCCGAAGCGAAAACGCTCGACGGTTTCCCCGATCGGAAAGTGCATGGCTTCGACCCTGGCGCGGGATTCGCGCGCGGCGGCCAGGACGTTGGTGCAAACCGCCTCGGTATCGCCGGGCTGCTCGGCGATCGGAAACACCGCGAGCAAGCCGTCGCCCATGAATTTCAGTACTTCCCCGCCATGCGCCGTGATCGCGGCCACCTGACAATCGAAGTACTGATTAAGGATATCGACCACGGTCTCCGCAGGCAGCCGGTCCGACAGTGCGGTAAAGCCGCGCAGATCCGACAGCCAGATCGCCGCATGCATGGTTTCGGCATGGCCGCGGCGAATCTGGCCGCCAAGAATCCGCTCGCCGGCGCGGTTGCCGACATACGTATCCAGCAGGACCGAAGCGGTGCGTTGCAGTCGCGTGACCTCGATCAGCCGGGCCAGCGGCGATATTAGCGAGCGAAGGCCGGTCAACTGGTCATCGGTGAACCCGCCCGCCTGCTTGGTGGTCCAGCTCGACGAGTGAATGATCCGTCGCTCTGGATCATCGGCAGCGCGATATAATCGGGTAACTCCCTCCGCGCGCATATCGTCGATAAAAGGAAAGCGTTTGCTCTGGGCATCATCGACACGCAGCCTGACCTCCCGGCCTTCGTCAAAGACGATGGCCAGCGGGCTGTTCAGATATTCCGGCGAATCCAGCACCTCGAAATTCGTGGTGCCCATGATGACTTCCTCACCGGGTCGCCAGATGAAATTGCGGCCGATAATATCGGGGTGCAAGGTCCGAACGAAGATGCCGACGCGCCAGAGCGGCAAACCGGCCCGGACCAGCCGTTCACACAGCTCCGCCACCATCTGGGACGACCCGTCCGCGGAGCGGGCGCCGTCGATCAGCCAGTCTCTCAATTTATGCAGTTCGAGCGCGTCCATCAGGAGCACATTTGCGGCGCAAGTTAAGGGAAGGTCAAGGCGGACATACCACCGAAATTACGATTCAATTGCGGAATGTCCGAAGACAGTTTTGTTACAGATGCGTGCAGACCGCGCCTGGCTGACAAACGCCAAGGATCGTGCTACTGTTGAGGCATGGGTATTGCCGCTAACGGACCTTTTGAAAAGAATAACGATCGACGCTGACCGTATGCATGGACGTCCATGTGTTCGCGGGATGCGCGTTACGGTCGCGGACATTCTTGGCTTGATGTCGGCGGGCCAAACGCGAGAGACAATCCTTCAGGAATATCCTTATCTCGAGGATGCCGATATCGACGCGGTTCTGGCCTTTGCAGCTCGGCAGGCGGACCATCCAATCATCGCGGCGGAATAGGCTTTGCTCTTTCTGATCGATGCGCAGCTTCCGCCATCGCTGGCTGAGGCATTGCGTCAGGCCGGATGTCAGGCAGTTCATGTCATCGATCTCGGTTTGCTGGCGGCTACCGATGAGCAGATTTGGGATGAAGCTATTTCCCGTTCGGCGGTTCTCGTCACAAAGGATCGCGACTTTCCTGTTCGCCGGGCTGCAAGTAACGATGGCCCAACGGTCCTTTGGGTCAGAGTGGGCAACATAAGCAATCGACGATTGATCGAACTCGCATTGCAGGCTTTGCCGGCCATCATCGAAGCTATTGAACGCAATGAGATTCTCATCGAATTTATCGGACGATAATGCCGATTCTATTGCTTGGGATACTGGCCCGCTTTGTACAGGGCCGGCGGCTTCGGCCTTCATGTTGCGGTAGCAGGTTGAGGCGGCGGCCTGCATGATCGGGGCGGTCGTGGCCGTGTTGCCGAGCGAATATCGGCAACGGTGAGCTTCTCCGCCAGCGCATTGGCATAGCAGCGGCAATTGCCCTCGAAGAGCGAGTCCGAATATCCCGTGTCTCCTTGTTGTTGGGCTTGGCCTGCATGCAGCTTTTGGCCGTGCTTCTGATGAAGTCTTCGCGCGCCGAGCCGGTGAGATACTGCGCGAAGCTTTGGGTGCTTGCGCAAACCGCGATCGCGAGAACTATCGTGACACCCCTGAGTGCTCGCTTCATGCAAATGCGCCTTGTCGCCGCTAGCCCACCTGCCCGCGGTGCCGCAGGAAATGATCCGCCAGCACGCAGGCCATCATGGCTTCGCCGACCGGCACCGCGCGGATGCCGACGCAGGGGTCATGGCGGCCTTTGGTCAGGATGTCGGTGTCGGCGCCCTTGCGATCCACGGTGCGGCGCGGAGAGAGGATCGACGATGTCGGCTTCACCGCAAAGCGCGCCACCACCGGCTGGCCCGTGGAGATGCCACCCAGAATGCCGCCGGCATGATTGGACAGGAAGCTGACGCCCTGATTGCCCATCCGCATTTCGTCGGCGTTTTCCTCGCGGATAATTCGGCCGCGCCGAAACCCGCGCCGATCTCAACGCCTTTGACCGCATTGATGCTCATCAACGCGGCGGCGAGTTCGCCGTCGAGCTTGGCATAGATCGGCGCGCCCAGCCCCGCCGGCACGCCTTCGGCGACGATCTCGATCACCGCGCCGATCGACGATCCATTTTTGCGGATGCCGTCGAGATAGGTTTCAAAGAAGGCGGCCTTGTCCTTGTCGGGACAGAAGAACGGATTGCGCGCGATCTCGTCCCAGTCCCATTTGTCGCGGTCGATCCTGTGCGGCCCCATCTGCACCAGCGCGCCGCGCACATTCATGCCGGGCACGATCTTGCGGGCGATGGCGCCGGCGGCGACGCGCGAGGCGGTCTCGCGCGCCGAAGAACGCCCCGCCGCCGCGATAATCGCGCAGGCCGTATTTGGCCTCATAGGTGAAATCGGCATGGCCCGGACGAAACTTGTCCTTGATGTCGGAATAGTCCTTGGAGCGCTGATCGGTGTTCTCGATCAACAGCGCGATCGGCGTGCCCGTCGTCACCTGCTCGCCGGTTTCCGGATGCGACATCACGCCGGACAATATCTTCACCGCGTCGGCTTCCTGGCGCTGGGTGGTAAAGCGCGACTGGCCGGGACGGCGGCGATCAAGATCGTGCTGGATGTCTTCATTGGTCAGCGGCAGCAGCGGCGGACAGCCATCGACCACGCAGCCGATCGCAATCCCGTGGCTCTCGCCAAAGGTCGTGACCGGAACATGTGGCCGAAGGTGTTGAAGGACATGGTGCTTTGGCTTCGTTCGAACGTTGACATGCAGCGTTTATGCTGAATGTCAACATGTCGTAATGCGCATCTGAAGTCGCGTCAAATAAGCTCTTTCGTCATGGCCGGGCTTGTCCCGGCCATCCACGTCTTACGTGTGGCTCGTCCCAAAGAAGACGTGGATGCCCGGGACAAGCCCGGGCATGACGGTGAACGATCTCACCACCATCGCCTTAACTATACTTCCGCAGCCCGCCATCGCTGAACACGTACACCGCGCCCTGCTCGATCGTCAGGTCGGCGGCGCTGCCGGGCGTCTCGACACCGAGCGCCACCATCAGCGCACGCGCGGTGCCGCCATGGGCCACCGCGACGGTGTCGGTCGTAAGCTGCGCGTACCAGTCGCTCATCCGGGCCTGCACGGATGCGTAACTCTCGCCGTCGGGCGGCGGCACGGTCCACCGGTCGCTCTGGCGCGCGGCGAAAATGGCGGGGTCGGAGGCCTGCATCTGGGTCAGCGTCGAGCCTTCCCAGCGGCCGTAGCCGATTTCGCGTAAGCGATCGTCGACCGCGTACTGGCTCGTCGGCAATTTCAGCACGCCGCGCACCAGTTCCCTGGTCGAACGGGCACGGCCGAGCGGACTTGCGACGAACGCCAGCGACCGCTTCGCTGCGCCCATCGCGCTCGAACAGGCCGGTCAGGATTGAGCCTGCGGCCGCGGCCTGCTTGCGGCCGAGATCGTTGAGTGGAATATCCTGCGTGCCCTGGAAACGGCCTTGCGCATTCCACTCGGTTTCACCGTGGCGAATATAATAGATGGTCGGCGGGGACATCGTACGGCAGCTATTCCTTGACTATTCCTTGGCCGCGGAATTGCCGAGCGAAATATCCGGCGCGTCCGGGCGCTTCATGCCGACGACGTGGTAGCCGGAATCGACGTGATGCACCTCGCCGGTGACGCCGCGCGACATGTCTGAAAGCAGATACAGCGCGCTGTCGCCGACTTCTTCCGTCGTCACGGTGCGGCGCAGCGGCGTGTTGTATTCGTTCCATTTCAGGATGTAGCGGAAGTCGCCGATCCCGGACGCCGCCAAGGTCTTGATCGGTCCGGCCGAGATCGCATTTGACGCGGATGTTCTTCTCGCCGAGATCGGCCGCCAGATAACGTACGCTCGCCTCAAGCGCGGCCTTCGCGACCCCCATCACGTTGTAATGCGGCATCCACTTCTCGGCGCCGTAGTAAGTCAGCGTCACGATCGACCCGCCATCGGTGAGAAGCTTCTCGGCGCGTTGCGCGATCGCGGTCAGCGAGTAGCAGCTGATCAGCATGGTTTTTGAGAAATTATCCGCTGTGGTTTCGAGATAGCGGCCGTCGAGCTGGTCCTTGTCGGAGAACGCGATCGCGTGCACCACGAAATCGATCTTGCCCCATTTCTCCCGGAGCACATCGAACACCGCATCGATGGTCGCGGCATCCGTGACGTCGCAATGCCCGAGCAGAAGACCGTCGATTTCCTTGGCCAGCGGCTCTACCCGCTTCTTCAGCGCGTCGCCCTGCCAGGTCAAAGCGATTTCCGCACCCGCCGCGTGACAGGCCTTGGCGATGCCCCAGGCGATCGAGCGGTTGTTGGCGACGCCGAGGATCACCCCGCGCTTGCCCTGCATCAGACCTGAATTTTGCGCCATCCGCTTTCCAATCGATTTGCGCTGGTATGCCACATTCAACGCTCAACCCACCGCCGGTCTGGAGGTACACCAGCCCCCGCAGCCGGTACAGCCCCAATCAGACCCCGATTATGTCTGTTTGCGTCGTAAATCTTAGCAGCCGGAATAGCTGCGCCGTGCCGGTGTTAGTTGTGTGAGGTGTCAAGGTAGCCGATAGTGAATATTGTCCGGAGTGATTGCCGGGTGTGATTCAGGATCGAGCTGCAATGACCGCGTTTCGAGAGTGTTGAAGCCATGATTCCGGCGCTGCGCCGCTACGCGCGTGCGCTCACGCGCGATGCCGACGTCGCCGACGATCTGGTGCAGGATACGCTGGTGCGGGCGTTGCGTTCGGAACGGCTGTTTCTCGGTGGAGATGTCAGAAGCTGCTCTACACGATCCTGACCAACCTCAACAAGAACCGGCGGCGATCGCTGGCGCGGCGGCCGCAATTCATGCCGCTGCTCGACAACAATCCGGACGCCAGCGGCACCGAAGCCGAAGGCCGCGATATTTCCCGCGCCCTGTCGACCCTTGCGGAAGAGCAGCGCGCGGTGTTGCTTTTGGTGATGCTGAAGGACTGAGCTAACCGCGAGGTCGCCGACATCCAGGCCGTGCCGATCGGCACCGTGATGTCACGCCTCGCGCGCGCCCGCGCCCACGTCAAGGCGTCGCTCGAGGGCGAGCGCCCGGTGTTGCGGCAGGTGAAATGATGACCGACATAATAGCGAGCGATATGGCGAACATGAATTCCGGGGAAGCGATTACAAGGCGTTTTTTTCTCCGCTCACCTGCAAGGCGTGTGGGGGGAAACACGGGAATGATTTCGACTGAGAGACAACGACAATGACCGAGCCCATGATTCCCGTCACCGAAGACGAGCTGCATGCCTACGTCGACAACGAATTGCCGGCGGAACGCCGCGGCGATGTCGAGGCATGGCTGGCGGACGCATCCCGAAGACACCGCGCGCGTGCAATCATGGCGCGCGATGTCGGACGCGTTGCATGCACGGTATGACTCGGTCGCCGACGAGGCTGTGCCCAAGCGGCTTGAGCTCGAACGGCTGGTGCAGCGGCCGCGCTCCTGGTTTTACGGCGCGATTGCCGCGACGCTGGTGGCCTTTATCTGCGGCGGTGGCGCCGGCTGGCTGGCGCGTGGCGTCGCCGCGTCGCCGTCGCCGTTCCAGAACCTGACGCTGGATGCACTGGATGCGCATCGGCTGTATGTGGTCGAGGTGCGTCATCCGGTCGAGGTGCCCGGCGACGAGCGCGCGCATCTTCAGGTATGGCTGACCAAGCGCTGCGGCTGGGATGTCCGCGCCCCTGAACTGGACGCGACCGGGTTGAAGCTGGTCGGCGGGCGGTTGTTGCCCGGCCCGACCGGCCTGCCTCGTTCCTGATGTATGAGAACGCCTCGGGCGAACGCTTCACGCTCTACACCTCGCGCTCCGAAACCGGCACCGCGCAGATGCGCTACACGGCTGCCGAGAACTCAGGCGCGATGTACTGGTCCGAAGGCGGGGTCGGCTATGTCTTGAGCGGTCCGGTCGACAAGGAACGGCTCAATCAGGTCGCCCGGCTGGTCTACGACCAGACCGAGAAAACCGGCGGATAGGGTCACACCGGTCGGTGTCCCAATTCCGACATCAAGAATCTGGAATCAGGACATCGGCGCGTCTCAAAATCGCACCGGGTGTTCCCGCGAAAGTAAGGGGCGTTCGATCCGCCGATCGACGCGAGCAGCCTCGATCGAGGTTTTACCGCGCTGGTCCCCCGGTCGAGGCTGCACCCTTTCGCGAGCCTGAACCCGCGAGATGGCGCGATGCGATCAGCCGGGGGTGGTTGCTCAGCCCAGATCGCTGCGCGGATTATATGGATGTCCGTCGCGCCACTTTTCCATCAACGCCTCCAGTTCGGCATCGTTCCCGTCCGGAAGCACGATCCTGATGGTGACGAACAGGTCGCCGGTGGCGCCCGCCTTCGGCAGGCCTTTTCCCTTCAGACGAAAAGTTCGTCCGCTTGAGGTATTTTTAGGGATCGACAGTTCGACCGCGCTGCCAAGCGTCGGTACGCGGACCTTGCCGCCGAGCACCGCCTCATAGAGCGTGATCGGCAGATCGACCCGCAAATCGCTGCCATCGACCTTGAAGAAGGCGTGGGGCGCAATGCTGACCGTGATCAGGAGATCGCCGGGCTTGTGGCCGGCCGCGGTCTCGCCCTGCCCTTTGAGGCGGATCTGCTGGCCAGCAGTAACGCCGGCGGGAATCTTGACGTTGAGCTCCTTGCCGTTCGGCAACCGAACGCGCTTCTCGCCGCCCTTGACCGCCTCTTCTAGCGACACCGTCATCGCGACGCTGAGATCGAGATCGAGCGCGATCGAACCGGGATCGAATTCAAAGCCGCCGCCCGGCCGGGCCGGGCGCCACGCGCCGCGGCACCGCCGAACATGCTGTTGAGAATGTCCTCGAAACCACCACCGCCGCCAAAGCCGCCCGCACCGGCGCCGCCGGTCCGGAAAGTCTGGCTCTCAAAACCGCCACGACCGGCGCCGCGCGCGCGCGGGTCACCGCCGCCGGGAAAGCCCTGAAAGCGGGGCTTGCCCTCGGCGTCGATTTCGCCGCGATCGAACTGCTTGCGCTTGTCGTCGTCGCCGATGATCTCGTTGGCCGAGTTCAGCTCGGAAAAGCGTTCCGCGGATTTCGGATCGTTCTTGTTGGCGTCGGGGTGATGCTTCTTGGCAAGCTTGCGATAGGCACTCTTGATCGCCGCAGCGCTGGCGCCCCGCGGCACCCCCAAGACCTCATAGGGGTCGCGCATCCGTCTCGTCTCCTTCAGGGAAATCTGATCTTAACCTGTGATCTTTAAACTTGGGCCTGATGGCCCGGTTCGGTTTTCATCTGGGGTGTTCGTGGCATTTTTGCAACGGGCCCCGGCGTAGTTCTAACCCTGTCTCCAGGGTTTCAGGGTATGAATTTCCCACCGGCCCTGGCTGGACTGGCAGGCGGCGCCCTGCAGCCAGGTTTCCGCCCCGGCCATTGACATAACTGGCCAAAAAATCCCGGCAGATTCGCCCCTCCGACGCATAGGCTTTGGCCAGCGGCGTCACCGAGCCCCGCGCGCCGGTTTCCGGATTTTCCCAGGGCTGGCTGGAATCCTTGTCGCCTTTAGTGAGCACGTCGGAAGCGGCGTTGCGCGCAAAGGCCAGATCGGTCTCGGTCGGCGTCGCCACCACGGCGCTGACCGGGGTCGCGCTAATCGAGCCCGTCACGTCGCTGTCGCCCATTTTGGCGAAGGCACTCTCTTTGCTGAAAGCCCCTCGGTACGGGACATGCTGCAGCCGCCGGAGCTCACGCCAATTAGAATCAATGTCATGACAGCACCGGCCGGGCTGATCGCCGATAGGCCAACGCCTCCCCATGCCCTATATAGGTTGAGCCTATATAGGGGCTGCAACACGCTCTGGGCCACGGGCGGGGCGCAACTCGGAACTCCCTTGATGACGGACACGACCTCCATCAAACACCCGACACCCTTAACATCCGGTGATTTCACCGCAGCCGAGGAACCGTTTGCGCTGTTTGGCGACTGGTTCGCCGAGGCCGCGAAGGCCGAACCCAACGACCCCAACGCGATGTCGCTGGCCTCAGTCGATGCCGACGGCCTGCCCGACGTGCGAATGGTGCTGATGAAGGGTTTTGACGCCCAGGGCTTCGTTTTCTACAGCCATGTCGCCAGCCAGAAGGGCCGCGAATTGGCCGCAAATCCCAAGGCGGCCTTGCTGTTTCACTGGAAATCGCTGCGCCGGCAGGTGCGGATCCGCGGCAATGTGTCACCCGTAACCGAGGCTGAAGCCGACGCTTATTTCGCGACCCGGCCGAAACAGGCCCAGATCGGGGCCTGGGCCAGCCAGCAATCGCAACCGCTGGAAAGCCGCTTTGCCTTCGAACAGGCGATTGCGAAATTCGGCGCCAAATATCTCATCGGCGAGGTGCCGCGGCCGCCGGGCTGGAGCGGCTGGCGCATCGCCCCGCTGCGGTTCGAATTCTGGCACGACCGCCCGTTCCGCCTGCACGACCGTATCGAATTCCGCCGCACGGCCCCGGATCAGCCCTGGTCCAAACGCGGCTATATCCGTAATGACCCGAGCAAGGACGTCCCTTCCATGAATTCCGCCAATACGCCACGGCGCACCATGCTTCTGACCGGCGCCAGCCGCGGCATCGGCCATGCGACCGTGATCCGCTTTTCCAGCGCCGGCTGGCGCGTGCTCACCTGTTCACGGCATCCGTTCCCGGAAGAGTGCCCTTGGGCGCGGGCCCCGAGGATCACATCCAGGTCGACCTTGCCGACCATGCCGATACCACGCGCGCGATTTCGGAAATCCGCGAGCGGCTGGAGGGCGGCGAACTGCATGCGCTGGTCAACAATGCCGCGATCTCGCCGAAGGCGTCCGGCGGCGGACGGCTCGGCTCGATCGAGACCGATATCGACACCTGGAGCCATGTGTTCCGGGTCAATTTCTTCGCGCCGATCATGATGGCGCGCGGGCTGATCGAGGAATTGAAAGCCGCCAAGGGTTCGGTGGTCAACGTCACCTCGATTGCGGGTTCGCGCGTGCATCCGTTCGCGGGCGCGGCCTACGCAACATCAAAGGCGGCGCTGGCTTCATTGACCCGCGAGATGGCGTCGGATTTCGGCCGCATCGGCGTTCGCGTCAACTCGATCGCGCCGGGCGAGATCGACACCTCGATCCTGTCGCCGGGCACCGAGCGGATCGTCGATCAGCAGATCCCGCTGCATCGCCTCGGCACTCCCGACGAAGTGGCCAAGATCATCTATGTGCTGTGCACCGAGACCAGCTCGTATGTGAACGGCGCCGAGATCCACATCAACGGCGGCCAGCACGTGTAGGATGTCGTATTTTTAAAGCGAGTTATCTGCAAAAACGAGCACGGTAGTCCTGCGGCAAGACATTGAGACGCCGCCGGAACGCGCGCCGCATATGCTCCTCGTCTTGAAACCCGGAGCGGGAAGCGATCTCCTTCATGCTGATCGCCGTTTCCTCGAGTGTCCTGCGGGCCGCTTCGACCCGAAACTCCTCCACGACCTTGGCCGGCGTCCGTCCGGTCTTTTCCGAAAAGACCCGGGCGAAGGTTCGCGGGCTCATCCCTGCCTTTTCGGCGAGGACATCAACGCGCAAATCCTTGTCGAGATTGCTCTGGATCCATACCGACAGGCCTTCGAAGACTTCGTCCTCCCTGGTCTGAATGGCGAGCGGGACGCTGAACTGTGCCTGTCCGCCCGGGCGCTTGAGAAAAATCACCAGCCTGCGCGCGACACGCATCGCTTCGTGACGCCCAAGATCGTCCTCCAGCAGCGCCAGCGCCAAATCGATTCCCGCTGTGGCACCGGCCGAAGTCCAGATCTTCCCGTCACGCAAAAAGATCGGATCGCGGTGGACGTCGATATCCGGGTGACGATCGGCCAGAAGTTCGCACGCGCCCCAATGCGTCACCGCGCGGCGATTTCGAAGCACACCGGCCGCGGCAAGCACAAAAGTGCCGGTGCAGACCGAGCATATCCGGCGAACGTCTTTCGCCTTGCGACCAAGCCAGTCGACAATGTCCGGGTCGGCGGCGGCGCGCTGAACGCCGGGCCCTCCGCCAACCACCAACGTATCGATCTGGATACGATCGCATTCCGCAAAAGACGACGTCATGACTTCGACGCCGGATGAGGTGCGGACCAGGCCGCCTTTCGGCGAACAAACGATCAACCGGTAGGGAGAAGAGCCCGCTTCGGCGGCTTCGCAACCGATTTCGAAAACCTGCAGCGGTCCGGAAAAGTCGATCAGCAGACACGCATCGAACAGTACAAAGACAACGCTGCGGTTGGTCTTGGCCATAGCGCCACCGATTTGGCAGGAAATGCGTCTTGTATGACATTTCCGCAAACCAGACCGCGTGTCAACTTGGCCTCTCTGGGATCGGAGCCGCCAATGTCGAACAAACCCATCGAAATCGGATTGCTGTATTACCCCGGCATGACTCAGCTCGATATCACCGGTCCTTTCGAGGGTTTTTGCGCGCCTGCCGAATGCGCGCGTGCATCTGCTATGGAAGAAAATCGAACCGGTCGTGAGCGACGTCGGCATGCCGCTGCTGCCGACCACGACCTTTGCCGACTGCCCTGATCTGGATGTGTTTTGCATCGGCGGTGGACCCGGCCAGGTTACCGTCATGGACGATGATGAAGTGATCGCCTTCGTCCGCGAGAAAAGGCGGATCGGCCGCGCTACATTACGTCGGTGTGCGCAGGTTGCCTGATCCTCGGCGCCGCCGGCCTGCTCGAAGGATACAAGTCGGCTTGCCACTGGCTGATGATCGACCAACTCGCGGCTTTTGGCGCCATCGCGAGCCATGATCGCGTCGTGATCGACCGTAATCGCATTTCCGGCGGCGGTGTCACCGCCGGGATTGATTTCGGCTTTCAGGTCGCGTCCGAACTGTGTGGCGAAGAAGTCGCCAGGCGGCTCCAGCTTATGCTGGAATATCAACCGAGCCGCCGTTCGACCTCACGGTGCAGAATGCACCTCCCGAGCTGATTTCCCAAATGCGAGTGGACGCCGAACCCTGGCTTCGCAAGCGCGCAGCGGCGGTCCAGAAAGCTGTTGCAAAACTCAAATCATCCTCGATGACCACTGTCTCGCCCATTAGTTGAGGGCCGGAAACATGGCGCCACTGCTGGAAAGGTGCTCGCATGGATTGGAACGGTTGGCGATCGTTCATTTCGTGAAATCGATGCTGATTTGAGGGTGCGCTTCAAACAGCCAATGGAAAAGCTCGAAGCATCTTTGCACAGCCTGGGATCCGGCAGCGGTCAGACGCGCAAGCCGAGCCCGGGAATAGCCGCATTCATTGTCACGGCTGTTTTGGTTTTAGGATCAATGTTCGGCTCCATTGCCGCCTCTGCGGCGGCTGAAATCTCCGACGGCGTCGTTCGGATAGGCATCCTCAACGACCAGACGGGAACATTGTCCGATTTGTCGGGGCGAGGCTCGGTTGTTGCCGCCAGGATGGCAGCAGAAGATTTTCAGAAATCGGTGCCGTCCATCAAGGTCGAGGTCGTCGCCGCGGACCACCAGAACAAACCGGACATCGGCGTCGGCATCGCGCGCAAGTGGTTCGACGTCGATGGCGTCGATCTGATCGCCGACGTATCGAACTCCGCGGTCGGCCTTGCTATCCAGTCTCTGGCCCGGGACAAAAATAGAATTGCAATTTAACGCTGCGGTTGCAACGACCGAATTGACGGGAAAGCAGTGTTCTCGAACCGGCTTAGCCTGGCTTCATGATTCCTATAATCTGGTCGCGGGTCCCGTTCGGACCCTGGTGTCGCAAGGTTACGACACATGGTTCTTCATTGCGGCCGATTATGCGTTCGGGAAGAACATGGTATCGGAGTCGCAGCGTGTCCTCACCGCCGCAGGCGGCAAGTCCCTGGGCGCCGTATTCCACCCGATCGGCAATGCCGACTACGGCTCTTTCATTCTGCAAGCCCAGGCGTCCGGAGCCAAGGTCGTGGCTTTCGCCAATGCCGGTGAACAACTCGTGACCTTGATGAAACAGTGGAACGAGTTTGGCATGAACACGGGCAGCCAAAAGCCGGTTGCCGAGTTGATGTTCATCACCGATGTCCACGCGATGGGCCCGGCTACCGCCAAAGGCCTGACCACTCTCACCGCATGGTATTGGGCGTTGAACGACGAGACCAGAGCCTTCGCTCAACGTTTCTTCAATATCCACGGCGCGATGCCTACCGCTCCGCAAGCGGCGGTTTACTCAGGCGTAAGCCACTATCTGAAAGCCGTTGCAGCGGTTGGTACGGATGCAACGAATCCGGTCCTGGAGAAAATGCGTTCGACGCCCGTCGACGATTTCTACGCGAGGGGCGCAAAGATTCGCGAAGACGGAAAGCTCGTACACGACTTCTATCTTGTTCAGGTCAAGGATCCAGCCGAAGTTAAATCCCCTTGGGAGTATTATAACGTCCCTTGAAAAGGTTTCGAGCGACGACGTTTATTCCAATCTGGCCGACAGCGAGTGCCCGTTGATCAAGCGGGTTCGTTGACAAAAACCGCGATTGAGGGCGAACGGGTCGCGTTTGTCGCAGGCAGGTGACGACGAAACTATCCATCCTTCGAGACGCCATGCTTCGCATGGCTCCTCAAGACGAGGGCGGAGGTGTGGCGACACTCCTCATCAATCCGCGCGGAACCTGCGCGGGCCGCTGCGCAGATCGCGGGCCTCGATATTGAAGGCGCTGGAGCACTCGTCCTCCCGCTCGCCTTCCGATAGCGCTGCGCCGCATTGCCGGCAGGTCCGCGCCGACACAGCAAGTTCCCTCACGAGTTCCTTGACGAGTTCCTTGGCTGTCGCGTTGCGGTCCTGTTGGATAGCGGGCGAAGTCGATGACGTTTGCGCCCTACCGTTATAATTTCTCAACCATTGCTGTCCTCGCGACTTGAGACAGCGTTTATCGCAGAAAGCCGTCGCACAAACGTTCAGCGCAACGCTCAAATTTTAGCAGTGAAATTGAGGCAGCGGTCGCACGAGGCGCACCTGCTTTCTTAACCTGCCGGCAAGCGACGCGCGGTCAAACGGCTTATTCTACAGCCACTTCTTCCACTTGAAGATGAAATAAGGAAGGATTGCGGCGAACAGCATCATCAAAACCGCCAGGGGATAGCCGTGTTCCCATTCGAGTTCCGGCATGACCTTGAAATTCATGCCGTAGATCGAGGCGATCAGGGTCGGCGGCATCAGCACCACCGCCATCACCGAAAACAGCTTGATGATATTGTTCTGCTCGAGATTGACGACGCCGAGCATCGCATCCAGCACGAAGGTGATCTTGTTGGAGAGATAGGAGGCGTGGTCGGTCAACGACGCCACGTCGCGCTGCATGGTCTTGAGCTGCGCGCGCATTTCCTTCGACCATTTGACGCCGTCGGCCTCGGCGGTGACGAAGGTGACGAGGCGGCCGATCGAAACCAGGCTTTCCCGCACCTTCGAGGTCAGGTCGCCCTTGCGCCCGATCAGGATCAGAATCTCGGAATAGCGCTTGGCGTGGCCGGTGCGCGCGGCGCCCTCGGGCTCGAAGATGGCGTGGCTGACCGTATCGACGTCGGCGCCGGCCCGCTCCAGAATGTCGGCGCAGCGGTCGATCACCGCATCGAGCAATTCCATCAATACGATCTCGCCATTGGTGCCGGGAGGGCAGCCTCGCGCCAGCTTGTTCTCCACCAGCGTGAACGGCGCCGGGAGATCGTAGCGCACCGTCACCAGGCGATGACCGGACAGGATGAACGTCACGGGCGTGATCCGGGGCGATTGCGTGTCGGCCGCGCACATCAGGCTGGCGGTCATGTAGCGCGCCGCCGTTTTCGATGTAGAGTCGGCTGGAAATCTCGATTTCCTGCATGTCCTCGCGGGTCGGAACCGCGATGCCGGCGAGACCCTCCACCGCGTGGTCCTCCTCCCCGGTTGGCTTGACCATGTCGATCCAGACCGCGTTTTCCGGTAACGCCTTGAGATCGACGGAGACAGCCTTTTTCAGCGAGGGAGTCGGAGGGGACGTACACTGAAAACATCGGGGGACTCCGGAACTGGACGGTGATAACCACCCAAGGGACTTAGCTCGATTCTGGCAAGCGCTTCATGACGGGGACCTGAACGGCCGCCGATTTGCGGCTACCCGATGGCGGCAGAGTGGCGGCTATTCGGCAGCCATAGCTCTCCTGCCCAAAAATGGGACGGAACACCATAGAGTTGAGACAAAAAAGACACAGCCGACGTCCCGCATCGCGGGAGAACCGCCTAAACGCGCTGGAATTATTGCCAATTTCGGCGATGATGATATTAATGGAATCGTCGCGTGTAAGGCGCAATACGGGCGCCGCGGACGCAGCACTTCAACCGGAAGTACATCATGTCGTCACTGAAATTAACACTGGGCCTTTTGGCTGCCGGCCTGTTGCTCTCGGGCTGCATGGAAACCGCCAATTACGAGGCGACCAACACCGCCAATTTCAAGCCGCATGACAAGGAATTGCTGGCCAAGATTCGCTACGAGAACGTGGCCGTTGCCGAACCCTATCGCCGAGCCATTGTCGATTATCACCGCAAGGAAGCGCCCAGGCTCGATCGTGGTCGATTCCGACAATCATTACCTCTATCTGGTGCAGAACGACGGCAAGGCCCTTCGCTACGGCATCACCGTTGGCGAAGAAGCCATGGCCTGGTCCGGCATCGCCAAGGTCGGCAGCATGACCGAATGGCCGGCCTGGCATCCGACCAAGGGTGAAATCGAGCGCCTCGGCGTTCCGACCTTCGTGCGCCGGGGTCCCGACAATCCGATGGGTTCGCGCGCGCTCTATCTTTATTCGGGCGGCAAGGACACCCTGTTCCGCATTCACGGCACCAACCAGCCGGAATATATCGGTCAGTCGATCTCCTCCGGTTGCATCCGGATGACGAACGAGGACGTGATTGATCTATATAACCGGGTGAAGATGGGCACCATCGTGGTGGTGCTGGAGCCGCATCATGGCGACTCGCCGTTCGCCCCGAAGGTGGCCTCGCAGACCGACACCAATATGGGCGCCGCACGGTTTCAGTAACCGTTACGGCTGATCTCCATCCACGATTTCAAAGCGCGGTTTTCCCGGCGCTTTTTCTTTTGCGGTTGTTATCGGCGCTTTTTCGCCGGCGGCTTGCTCGCCGATGGCTTGCTATCGGCATCAGGCTCAGCCGGATCGGCGACAGTGTCCGGTTTCGCTGCGTCGGATTTGGCCGCTTCGCGCGGCGGGGCTTCGTCGGGACGCGCGGCCGGCAGCAGCGGCGGGGTCGCAGGCAGCGGATCCCAGACATTCCACTGGCAGATTTTGTAATCATTGTGCCGCGCCATCAAATCGAGATGGATGTGATCCTCGTGATACCAGTCCGAGCCCGGCCCCAGCACGGTTGAGAACCGCGCGCAGACCGAATGCAGTACGCTATCGCGCAACTCGTGCGCCACGGTGCGGTCGGTCAGCGAAATCGACCGGCCGTTGGCGAGCTTGAACGAGCGAACGTCGAGCGCGTTGGCGCGGCCATGTTCGGATAGCGGCGCGCCGACGACCCGGTTGCGGCCGCGGCACTCGAACGAGTCGAAATTGTCGAGATCCGTGACGACGCTGCCCTGGCTCGCCGCCAATTGCGCGACGTCGGTGCGGACCCAGTCGGCAATCGCCGACGCCATCGGACAGCGCAGGATCGCCGCGGGCTTGACCGTGACCCGATGCTTGTCGGGCAGCACCACAGCCTCCAGCCGAACCAAATCCACGCCGCCGCAGCCGCCGGCGCCGTGGATATCGGGAATGCTGGGAGCAATCGCGATCGCTTCAGACAATGCCAGACGGCAGGCCGAGGGCTGAGGCGCAGCAGGCCCAGCTGTGGGCGCAAGTGTGGGTGCAGGCGCAGGCTGCTCGGCCGGTCTGGCCGCCTCGGCGGGTGGTGGTTTGCCGTCCGCCGGCTCCTCCGCCGGGGCCGCCGGCGCCTCTGCCGGACGCGGCCTCGGCAGCGGAACCGGGGTGGCGCGAGCGCTGCGGCGCGGCTTCGACCCGAAGTCCCTGAACAGGGTGCCCCAAGGGCTGCCCGATGCGGCGCGTGAGGCGTTGCGCGCGGCTGCGGCGGGCTCGGTTTGGCCAACCAGCATCAGCGCCGCCGCGGTAACCAAGACCGCTGCGCTGCAGCGCAAGCCGCCACAAGGCCTATTGCGGCGGGTTTTTGGCGCGTTAAAGTTCGTGCCAAGCCGCAAAGATTTGCGGCAAGCGACAACACGACCCGGAGGGACTTCCGTATGCGCGGATTGATGCAAGACTGGCCTTTGCTGTGTCACCGGATTATCGAGCATGCCGCATCAATACACGGCACGCAGGAGATCGTGACGCGGTCGGTCGAAGGTCCCATCCACCGCACCAATTACGCTGAAATCCGCGATCGTGCACTGAAAGTCTCGCAACGCCTCGATCGCGACGGCATCAAGCTCGGCGACCGCGTCGCCACCATCGCGTGGAACACCTGGCGTCATCTCGAAGCCTGGTACGGCATCATGGGCATCGGCGCGATCTGCCATACCGTCAACCCGCGGCTGTTCCCCGACCAGATCGCCTGGATCGTCAACCCACGCCGAAGATCGCGTCGTGATGACCGATATCACCTTCGTGCCGATCCTGGAAAAGATCGCTGACAAGCTTCCAAGCGTGGAACGCTACATCGTGTTCACCGACAAGGCGCACATGCCGCAGACCACGCTGAAGAACGCGGTGGCCTATGAAGACTGGATCGCGGAGGCCGACGGCGACTTCAAGTGGAAGACCTTCGACGAGAACACCGCGGCTGCGATGTGCTACACTTCGGGCACCACGGGCGATCCCAAGGGCGTGTTGTATTCGCATCGCTCCAACGTGCTGCACGCATTGATGGCCAACACCGGCGACTCGCTCGGCGCCAATGCCGGCGATACGATGCTGCCGGTGGTGCCGCTGTTCCACGCCAATAGCTGGGGCATCGCGTTCTCCGCGCCCTCGATGGGCACCAAGCTGGTGCTGCCCGGCGCCAAGCTCGATGGCGCGTCGGTCTATGAACTCCTGAGTACCGAAAAGGTGACGCATACCGCCGGCGTGCCGACGGTGTGGCTGATGCTGCTCAACCATATCGCCGCTAATCATCTGAAACTGCCGCATCTGCGCATGGTGGTGTGCGGCGGCTCGGCGATGCCGCGCTCGATGATCCAGGCGTTCCTCGATATGGGCGTGAAGGTGCGCCACGCCTGGGGCATGACCGAGATGAGCCCGATCGGCACCCTCGCCGCGCTCAAACCGCCTTTCACCGAACTCACCGGCGAAACCCGTCTCGACATCCTGCAGACCCAGGGCTATCCGCCCTTCGGCGTCCAGATGAAGATCACCGATGATGCCGGCAAGGATCTGCCGTGGGACGGCAAGACGTTCGGCCGGTTGAAGGTCTCCGGACCTTCGGTGTCCAAGGCGTATTTCCGCGTCGATGTGAACATTCTCGACGATGACGGCTTTTTCGACACCGGTGACGTCGCAACCATCGACCAGCACGGTTACATGCGGATCACCGATCGCTCCAAGGATGTGATCAAATCCGGCGGCGAATGGATTTCGTCGATCGATCTGGAAAACCTTGCGGTCGGCCATCCCGCGGTCGCCGAAGCCGCCGTGATCGGCATCCATCATCCCAAATGGGACGAGCGGCCGTTGTTGATCGTGCAGCTCAAGCAGGGCCAGAACGCCACGCGCGAGGACATTCTCAAATACATGGACGGCAAGATCGCCAAATGGTGGATGCCGGACGATGTCGCCTTCGTCGATGGCATTCCGCACACCGCGACCGGCAAAATCCTCAAAACCGCTTTGCGCGACCAGTTCAAGGCTTACAGTTTCCCGAACGCCGCGGCGTGAGCGAATTGGAGATGGCGAGTAGCGAATAGCGAATGGGAAGAAGGTTAAGGGCAAGGCCTTTCTGGCTTCCGCTACTCGCCATTCGCTATTCGCTATTCGCCCAAAATCCCTTGAATTTGCCCCAGGTCCGTGGTCTCAAACGGGCCAGTTTGAGCGCCCGGCGCATTTCGCGGGGCCAGGTTCCAACCCGGCAGAATTGAAGCGATGGCCCGCAGGTTTTCCGCCCCCTACCAGTCGGAACCGGTGTCGGGTCTTGCATCCTGGGCCCGCAATCTTGCGGTGTTCTCGGTGATCGCGGTCGTGGTCTCGATCCTCATCGTCCGCTTCGGTTTTCTCGAGATGAAGCCGGCGCTGGCGACCTTCTTCGGCGCGCTGGCGCTGGCCGGCCTTTCCATCCTGCTCGGCCTCGCCGCCTTTGTCGCGATCTGGCAAAACGGTTCGCGGGGCATGAGCCGCATTCTGCTGGCGCTCCTGATCGACGCGGTCATCCTCGCTTATCCGGCCTATCTCGGCCTGCAATATCGCAAGCTGCCGGCGATCCACGACATCACCACCGATCCGATCGACCCGCCGCGTTTTGAGGCGCTGGCGCGGCTGCGCGCCAGCGACGGCGCCAACACCGCCGTCTATGCCGGACTGTATTCCGCCGAACAGCAGCGGCTGGCCTATCCCGATATCGAAACCGCAGAACTCGAGGTGCCCGTGCAGCGCGCCTATGAGATCACGCTGCAAATCGTCACCAAGCGTAAATGGCTTGTGATCGACGAGCGCCCGCCGCAGCCCCCGCGCCGGATCGGCCGCATCGAGGCGGTCGCGCGCACGCCGATCATGGGATTTCGCGAGGACGTCTCGATCCGCATCACAGCCGATGGTGATGATGATTCCCGCGTCGATATCCGCTCATCGTCGCGCTATTTCGAGAGCGATCTCGGCAGCAACGCCGCCCGCGTCACCAAGCTGATCGACGACATCAACAGCGCCGCCGAAAGCGCCAATCTCAAGGCGGCGAAGAAGCCGCAACTGCCGCCCAAGGCGCCGCCGAAGGTGGTGAAGAAGTGACGGCTTCGTCATTCCGGGATGGTCCGTAAGGACCAGACCCGGAATCTCGAGATTCCGGGTTCGATGCTTCGCATCGCCCCGGAATGACGGTGCTAAGCAGCCGCCAACCTGTAACTCCCCCCGATCACCGGATCGCCATCCGTCGCCACGATGCCTCTTCCGACCAGATCTTCCAGATGCGCCAGCACGGAATAACCCGCAGCGTTGAATAGCCGCGGGTCGATACCGATATAGATCGCGCGCACGATGGTGGGAATATCCGCCTCGCCTTTTGCCAGGCGATGCAGGATCGAGGCCTCGCGCGCCTGACGGTGCCTGATCAGGAAGCGCACATAGCGCGGACCTTCCGGGATTTCCGGACCGTGGCCCGAGAAATACAAATCCTCCTCGCGCTGCGCCAGCCGCTCGAGCGAGGCCATGTAGTCGATCATCGATCCATCCGGCGGCGCCACGATCGAGGTCGACCAGCCCATCACGTGATCGCCGACGAAATTGATCTTTCGCTCCGGCCAGGCGAACGCCAGATGGTTGGCGGTATGGCCCGGCGTCGCAACTGCTTGGAGCTTCCAGCCGTCGCCCTCGATCATTTCACCATGGCGCACGGTGACGTCAGGCTTGAAGTCGCGGTCGGCACCGGATTCCGGATTGTGCTTCTCGCTCTCGAAGCGCGGCCGCGACGCCCGGTGCGGCCCCTCAGCATAGACGGTCGCGCCGGTGGCAGCCTTGATCCGTGCGGTATTCGGCGAATGGTCGCGGTGCGTATGAGTTACCAGGATATGCGTCACGGTTTCACCGCGCACCGCGTCCAATAGCGCCGCCGCATGCACTTCATTGTTCGGACCGGGATCGATGATCGCGACCTTGCCGTGGCCTACGATGTAACTCAGCGTGCCCGTGAAGGTGAACGGGCTCGGATTGTTGCAGAGAATCCGCCGCACGCCGGGCCGGACCTCATCGACAACACCCGGCTTGAGCGGAAAGTCGCGGTTGAACGGGATGTCGTCGTTGTCGGCCATGGGGCGTTTCTGCTTCCGCGTCATTCCGGGATGGCCCGAAGGGCCAGGCCCGGAATCTCGACGAATTGGAATGACGAACTGGAGTGATACTGCTCGAGATTCCGGGTTCGCGCCTTTGGCGCGCCCCGGAATGACGGTACTTGGCTTTACGAAAACGCCTGGATGCCCGTGATGGCGCGGCCGAGGATCAAGGCGTGGACGTCGTGGGCGCCTTCATAGGTGTTCACGGTTTCCAGATTCGCGGCGTGGCGCATCACGTGATATTCGATCTGGATGCCGTTGCCGCCGTGCATGTCGCGCGCCATGCGGGCGATATCGAGCGCCTTGCCGCAATTGTTGCGCTTGACGATCGAGATCATCTCCGGCGCCATCTTGCCTTCGTCCATCAGGCGGCCGACGCGCAACGAGGCCTGCAGGCCGAGCGCGATATCGGTCTGCATGTCCGCGAGCTTCTTCTGCACCAGTTGCGTCGCCGCCAGCGGACGGTTGAACTGCTTGCGGTCGAGCGTGTATTGCCGCGCGCGCGCCATGCAGTCTTCCGCGGCGCCCATCGCGCCCCAGGAGATGCCGTAACGGGCGCGGTTGAGGCAGCCGAACGGACCCTTCAGGCCGGACACGTTGGGCAATAGCGCGCTCTCCGGAACTTCCACGCCGTCCATCACGATTTCGCCGGTGACGGACGCGCGCAGCGACAACTTGCCTTCAATTTTCGGTGCCGACAGGCCCTTCATGCCTTTCTCGAGGATGAAGCCGCGGATCTGGTTGTTATGCTCCGGCGATTTCGCCCACACCACGAACACGTCGGCAATTGGCGCGTTGGAAATCCACATCTTGGTTCCGGTCAGCCGGTAACCGTCGGAGGTCTTGTCGGCACGGGTCTTCATGCCGCCGGGATCGGAGCCGGCATCGGGCTCCGTCAGGCCGAAACAGCCGACCCATTCCCCGGTGGCGAGTTTCGGGAGATATTTCTTGCGCTGGTTCTCGTCGCCATACGCATAGATCGGGTGCATCACCAGCGACGACTGCACCGAATTCATCGAGCGATAGCCGGAATCGACGCGCTCGATCTCGCGCGCTACGAGGCCATAGGCGACGTAGCTCGCATTGGCGCAGCCATATTCTTCCGGCAGGGTGATGCCGATCAGGCCGAGTTCGCCCATCTCGTTGAAAATCTCGCGATCGGTCTTTTCCTCGAGATAGGCCTTGGCGATGCGCGGCTGCAACTTGTCCTGCGCATAGGCGCGCGCGGTGTCGCGGATCATGCGCTCGTCTTCGGTCAATTGCTCGTCGAGCATGAACGGATCATCCCACTGGAAATTCACCGGGGATGGCTTGTCCTTGGACTGAGGGCGAACGCTCATGAAAATCCCTTTCGCGTCATTCTATCGGTTGTGGACCAAATTAAAGCGCCAAAGGCCGAAGCGCAATTGAATTGGACGATGCTTTGTCATTCCGGGGCGATGCGAAGCATCGAACCCGGAATCTCGAGATTCCGGGCTCGCATCTTCGATGCGCCCCGGAATGACGGTGTCTATCTTTCGAACACCACTAGCCTTCAAACATTTCGTTCGAGACGATCTCGATGCCGAAGCCGGACAATCCCTTGTAGTCATGCGCCGACGAGGTGAGGTGGCGGATCGAGGTGACACCGAGATCGCGCAGGATCTGCGCGCCGACGCCGACCTCGCGCCATTGCCGGTTGCGATCGGCCTCGGCGGATTTCTCTTCGGGCAAGGGCGCCACGGGAACGCCGGCGGCGCCGTCGCGCAGGTAAACCAGCACGCCGCTGCCGGCCTTCTTGAAATGTTCGAGCACGGCCTGCATGCGCTTCGGCCCGGTGAACATGTCCCGGACGATATTGGGCTTGTGGAATCGCGTCAGCACGTTCTTGCCGTCGCCAACGCCATTATAGACGAACGCGACATGCGCGATCGGATCGAACGGCGAACGATAGGCGTAGCCCTGCAACGGCCCGATCGGGCTTTCCGTGGTAAAGGTCGAGACCCGCTCGATCAGCTTTTCGCGGCCCTGGCGATAGGCGATCATGTCGGCGATGGTGACATGCTTGAGCTTGTGCGCCCTGGCGAACCGCGCCACCTGCTCGCCCTTCATGACGGTGCCGTCGTCGTTCATCAACTCGCTGATGACGCCGATCGGCGGCAGGCCGCTCAGCTTGCAAAGATCGACCGCCGCCTCGGTATGGCCCGAACGCAGCAGCACGCCGCCGTCGCGCGCAATCAGCGGAAACACGTGACCGGGACGCGCGAAATCATTGGCGCCCGCATTCGGATTGGCCAGCGCGCGGCAGCAGGAGGCGCGCTCGTCGGCCGAAATCCCGGTGCCGCCATCGGGCTTGTAGTCGATCGAGACCGTGAAGGCGGTGGTGTGATTGGATTCGTTATGCGCCACCATCGGATCGAGCCGCAGCCGGCGCGCGTCTTCGGTGGTGATCGGCGCGCAGACGATGCCGGAGGTATGGCGGATAATGAATGCCATCTTGTCGGCGGTGCAGAGCGACGCCGCGACAATCAGATCGCCCTCGCCTTCCCGGTCGTCATCGTCGGTCACGACGACGAGTTCGCCGTTGGCGAAGGCATGCAGAACTTCCTGGATCGGGTCGGCCATTCAAGGGGTCTCACATTGTGCGGGGCGAGCATTAGCCGGGTTGGCAAGCCCGCGCCAGCTTCATTACGCAGGGCAGAACGGCTCCGGCGGGGTGGCAGCGGTGGCGACAAACCATGCCAATTTGCATATGGTCGGAACCAACAAAGAACAAGGGAGACGCCGTTCATGACATCAGCTGTATTTGATTTCGCGCCATTGCTGCCAGCGGGATTGCCCGCGGCTGCGGCGAAATGGACCGGGCTGGCCAAATACAGCTTCGTCGGCGGCAACAATGATCCGGATCAGGTCCCCCTCGAGGGCCTGATCGACGCGGTCAATGCCGTGCTCAGGCGCGAGGGCAAGACGCTTGCGACCTATGGACTCGCCAGCGGGCCTCAGGGCTACCTGCCGCTGCGGCAATTCCTCACTGCGAAACTCAAAGCCGATGCCGGCATCGCCTGCGCTGCCGACGAGATCCTGATCGTCTCCGGCTCGCTGCAGGCGCTCGACCTCGTCAACGCCACGCTACTGGCTCGCGGCGATACCGTGATTATCGAGCGCGACAGCTATCAGGGCTCGATCAACCGGCTGACAAGGCTTGGCGTCAATATCGTCGGCATTCCCCTCGATCATGAGGGCATGCAGATGGATGCGCTGGCGGAGGCGCTGGCCGACCTCAAGCGCCGCGGCATCACGCCGAAATATATCTACACCATTCCGACCGTGCAGAACCCGACCGGCACCATCATGCCGGTGGCGCGCCGTACCGAACTCTTGAGGCTCGCCGAACACTACGGCGTGCCGATCTTCGAGGATGATTGCTATGCCGATTTGATCTGGGACGGCCAACGCCCGCCGGCGATCCATGCGATGAGCCAGAGCGGAAATGTCATCCATATCGGCTCATTTTCAAAATCGATCGCGCCGGCGTTACGCGTCGGCTACGTCGTGGCCGGATGGGGCGTGATGTCGCGGATGCTGTCGCTGAAAACCGACGCCGGTTCGGGCGCGCTGGAGCAGATGGTGCTCGCGGAATATTGCACGCCGCATTTCAATACCCATGTCCCGAAACTGACGCGCGGCTTGCGCGCCAAGTTGGAGACGCTGATGGAAGCGCTCAACGAGCAGTTCGGCACATCAGCCGAATTCGAGGATCCCAAGGGCGGCATTTTCCTGTGGGTCAAATTGCCCGATCAGGTCGATACGCTGAAACTCTACCAGGCCGCGCTGGCGGCCGGAGTCTCCATCAATCCCGGACCGGAATGGTCCACCGACAAGGCCTATGCCGGCAGCCGGCTGCGGCTGTGTTTTGCCAGCCCCACGCATGAAGAAATCCGCGAAGGCATAGCTCTGCTGGCCGAGGTCTGTCACCGGGAATTCGGCGTGCCGGAACGAAGCGCCAATATCGAGAAACGCGGCCGGGCGTGAAGCCTCCCGGATAGCGGGATTCACGGCAATCCTGTAAGACCGCTCTGATCATAAGGAACTGGCGAGATGGACGCTGCAGACCTTCGAATGTTCCAGTCCGTGGCCAGCACGGGCAGCATGAGCAAGGCTGCGCATCAGCTCAACACCGTGCAGTCCAACGTCACCGCGCGCATCAAATCGCTCGAGGATGAAGTCGGGTTTGCATTATTCGAGCGAACCAATCGTGGGGTCACGCTGACTGCGGCGGGCCAGCGGCTGCTTCCCTTTGCAGCCCGCGCCGCGCGCCTGCTTGAGGACGCCAAACGCGCTGTGGCCGACGAGGGAACGCCTTCGGGCGCGCTGACGATCGGCTCGCTCGATACGACCGCCGCGCTGCATTTGTCACCGGCGCTGGCGCGTTATGTGGCGGCCTGTCCGGCGGTTGATTTGTCGTTGCGGACCGGAACCACCGCCGAATTGATCGCGCAGGTGCTCGACCGGCAGCTCGATGGCGCCTATGTCTGCGGTCCGGTCAACCATCCGGATCTGCTCGCCGATCCCTTTGTGCGGGAAGAACTGGTGATCCTGACCGGTCCCTCGATTGCCAGTTTCGAGGCCCTGAGCAGGAAGCCGGATTTCAAGATCGTGGTACTCAAAGCCGGTTGCTCGTATCGGCTGCAACTCGAAGCCATGCTGGCGCGGCGCGGCATTGTCGGCACACGGTTGCTGGAGTTCGGCACCATCGAATCCATCATCGCCTGTGTCAGCGCCGGCGTCGGCGTGACCTTGCTGCCGCGCGCGCTGCTCGGATCGGTATGGGAGCGCGGACGGCTGCGCGTTCATCCGCTGCCCAAAGATGAGGGACAGGTCGAAACCGTGTTCATCCGGCATCGCGAAGCCCAGGCCTCGAGCGCGCTCCGCGCCTTCATGGACATGGTCCGGCCCGCCTTGACAATGGCCGCGGCTGAATAGTCCACCTGCCATCACTGGGCGCGATGGCGGCCATCAGATCAAACCATTACCCGGCGGGATTACGTTTGCTCTACTGTGTGGACAGTCAATAGCGGCGGTGAACATCATGCAACGGGATGGTTCAGTAGCACTCGCCGTCGGTGGAATGGCGGCCATGACCGCCGCCCTCGGTATCGGCCGCTTCGTGTATACGCCGATCCTGCCTGCCATGATCGGCGCGCTCGGCTGGAGCAAATCCAACGCCGGGCTGATCGCATCGGCCAACTTCTTAGGGTATCTGCTTGGCGCGGTGCTGGCCGGCCTGCCATTCGCGGTGCGCCGGCCGCGATTCTGGTTGCTGGCCTCCCTGGCCATCAGCGCGGTCTCAACCGCAGCAATGGCAATACCGTCCGATATCGCCTCGTTCGCCGCGCTTCGTTTCATCGGCGGCGCCGCCAGCGCCTTTGTGATCGTATGCGCGTCAACGCTGGTGCTGGAACGCCTGACCCTGTCGGGACGAGGACCGCTGTCGGCCATTCACTTCGCAGGCGTCGGCTTCGGCATCGTGATCTCGGCCATTGCGGTCTCCGCCATGCTGGCATCCGGCATCGGCTGGCGAAACCTGTGGATCGGTTCAGGCGCGATCGCCTTGTTAGCCGCGATCGTCGCCGCAACGCTGATTCCGGCCACTCACAGTGTCGCCGCACCGCCCGAGCAGGGCACGCCGCGCGCCGGCCCATCCGGCGGCGGCACAATGACCGTCGCTTATGGATTGTTCGGTTTCGGCTACGTCATCACGACGACGTTCCTGATTGCCATTGTGCGGGTCACGCCGGCTATTCGCGGGTTCGAACCCTGGGCCTGGATCGTCGTCGGGTTAGCCACGATCCCTTCCGTGACGATCTGGGTCTGGCTCGGCAAGCGGATCGGTATCATGAACGCGTTTGCGGTCGCATGCCTGATCGAAGCTGTCGGAGTTGCCGCCAGCGTCGAATGGATGACGATGACCGGCATCTGCGTATCGGCACTGTTGCTGGGCGGAACGTTCCTCGGTGTCACGGCGCTCGGCCTGATCGCCGCGCCGATCCTCTCCGCCGGCAATTCCCATCAAGCCATCGGCCGCATGACCGCGAGTTTCGCGATCGGTCAGATGGCGGGACCGGCGCTGGCCGGATTCCTGTCGGAGCATCTCGGCGACTTTCGCGTGGCATCGCTGATTGCCGCCGGAGCGCTGGTGGTTGCCGCCCTCCTTGCTATCAGGACATCGCAGATTTTCGCACGATCCCAGATCATGGTAGCCAAGACCAGCGAGCGTAGCGCCGCCGGCGTCATCGCGGCTATCCAACCGATCAGGTGTTCTCCATGACGACCTCTCACCCGGCTTTGACGCGTGCGCAGGCGTTTGCCGACGCCCATGGCCTGCGCCTGCCGATCCTGCTCGCGCCGATGGCCGGCGCCTGCCCGCCGTCGCTGTCCATCGCGGTTGCCAATGCCGGCGGGCTCGGGGCCTGCGGTGCGCTCTTGATGCAGCCGGCGGCCATCAAGAACTGGGCTGCGGAAGTCCGCGCCAAGAGCAACGGCGCCTTCGCGCTCAATCTGTGGATTCCCGATCCCGCGCCGCATCGCCATGCCGAAACCGAAAACGCCGTGCGTGCATTTTTGGGCGACTGGGGACCGGAGGTCCATCCGCAGGCCGGCGACGCCGCGCCGCCGGACTTCGACGCGCAATGCGATGCCATGCTGGAAGCCGCGCCGCCGATCATCTCGTCGGTGATGGGGCTTTATCCCAAGGCCTTTGTCGACCGGATGAAGGCCAAAGGGATCAAGTGGTTTGCCAATATTTCCACGGTGACCGAAGCCAGGGCCGCGCAGGATGCCGGCGCCGACGCAGTCGTAGCGCAGGGCATGGAGGCCGGCGGCCATCGCGGCGCCTTCGATGCCGCGACCGCCGAAGCCCATATGGTCGGCCTGTTTGCGCTGATTCCGGCGGTGGTCGATGCCGTCAAGATTCCCGTGGTCGCGACCGGCGGCATTGGCGACGCGCGCGGCGTCGCGGCCGCTTTGCTGCTCGGCGCGTCCGCCGTTCAGATCGGCAGCGGGTTTCTGCGCAGCCCTGAAGCCAAGCTGCCGCAGGCCTGGGCCGATGCGATCGGACAGGCCTTGCCGGAGCATACGATGGTGACACGCGCGTTCTCGGGCCGCCCCGGCCGCACCATCGCGACCGCCTATGCCCGCGCCGCGGGTTCGTCAGACGCGCCGAAGCCGGCGCCCTATCCGATCCAGCGCGGATTGACGCAGGCGATGCGCGATGAGGCCGTCAAAACCAATGACATCGATCGGATGCAGGCATGGGCCGGCCAATCCGGCAGGCTCGCCCGCGCGCAACCCGCCGGCGAAGTCGTGAGCCAGTTATGGGAAGGCGCTCAGGAACTGCTGGGATAGGCTGTTCGCTTACCTCACCGCGAACGGTGACTGATACGGCCGTCCGAACGGCACGCCGTTGATTACGGTCTGCACTGGCTTTAGCGCGAGCTTGCCCTCGCGCTTGTTGTTGCGGGTATCGACAAACGACACCGGCCCTTCCACCAGATCCATGATCGCGACATCGCCGGGCGCGCCGACCTGGAGCGTGCCGATTTTCGGCGCGCGGTTGATGATTTTGGCGGGTGCGGTGGTGGTCATCGTCACCACCTGCTCCAGCGAAAAACCCATCGCCATGAACTTGCCCATCACATTGGGCAGGAACGGCATGCCCGGCGTATTGCCGGAAAATACATGCATGTCCGACGAAATGGTGTCCGGCGTGCAGCCGCCGGGGATCGCGACCTCGGCGACCGTAAAGTCGAAGCTGCCGCCGCCATGGCCGACATCGAAGATCACGCCGCGCTGCTTGGCAGCCAGCGCGGCCGACAACAGCTTGCCGTCCTGCACGATATTGGTGAAGACCCCGGCATTGTTCGGCGCGCCGGAATAGGCGTGGGTCAGGACGTCGCCGGGCCGCAGCAGGTTCAGGATATCGGACATCAAGGCGCCGGTCTCGACGCCGCCGATATGCACCATCATCTTCGCCGGCCAGCCGCACATCTCGCAGGCCTGGATGCCGCGCTTGAGCGGCTCGAGCCCGTGCTTGTAGATCACGTTCTCCGACATCCGCACCTTGACGCCGATCAGGAAATCCTGATTTTCCGCCAGCGCCATCGCGCAGGCTTCGACCTGCGCATTGTCGATATTGTAAAGTTCGGCAACCGGGAAAGCCGACAATCCGTTGTTGGCGATATGAAGAAACGCATACATCCGCGCCCGCGTCTGCGCCACGATATAACGCCGCAGCGCCGCTAGATTATTGACGCCGGCATCGCCAGCCGACACCACCGTGGTGGTGCCCTGAAATTGCACCAATTCGTCGGCGGGAATGCCGATCGCCGAGCCGTAGGGATAGACATGGCAATGCAGATCGATCAGCCCCGGCGTCACCAGTTTGCCCGAGGCGTCGATGCTCTTGGAGATGCGCGCGGCGGGAATCTCGGGCTCGATCGCCTCGATCACGCCCCAGCGGATGCCGATGTCGCGCTTGCCTCGCAGCGACTGGCTGGGATCGAGCACATCGCCGCCCTTGATCACCAGATCGAACTTGTCGTTTGGTCCCATCGCCGCATCGGCCGGGGAGCGTCCTGACAATGTCGCGGCAGCCGCCGAACCCGTAAGCGCAAGAAAATGACGGCGTGACAATGCGGACATGCTGGCGTTCTCCCCAAAAGATTATTTTTATCGATCGATGATGCGCCGGACCGCGGATTTGCGCAAGCCGCAGACCGACACCGCGCAAACGCCGCTGGTCTCGGCGAGCGGGGTACCATAATCTTGCGACATAGCCATCAGGGGCCGCAGAGCCCACACGGGAGGCGTTCATGAAGGCCTTTAAAATTCTCGCGACCACACTTTGCCTGCTGGCCTCCAGCGCCGCCCTCGCCGACGACCCATTGCCGCGCGCCAAACCGGAAGAAGTCGGCCTCTCCAGCGAGCGGCTGGCGCGGATCGGCGAGACGCTGAAGGCCGACATCGACGCCGGACGGATTCCCGGCGCGGTCATCGCGATCGCCCGGCACGGCAAACTGGTGATGCTCGATGCCTATGGCTGGCGCGACAAGGCGGCCGGTATCGCCATGACCACGGACACCATCTTCAACATCGCCTCGATGACCAAACCGATGACGACGGTCGGCGCCTTGATGCTGTACGAGCGCGGCCAGATCCTGATGAACGACCCGCTCGCGCAATATTTCCCGAAATTCGCACAGATGCGCGTCGCCGTGCGTGACGCCGGCGAGCCGGTGGCCGAAACCGTGCCGGCCAACCGGCCGATCACGATCCAGGACCTGATGCGCCACACTTCCGGGCTGGTGTATGGCGGGCGCGGCAATACGCTGGTGCACAAGATGTACCCGAGCGGCAGCAGCGACGCCGGGCGCGACTATGACGCCGCTGGTTTCATCGACAAATTGTCGTCGCTGCCGCTGCTGTATCAGCCAGCCACCGTCTGGGATTACGGCTTCGGTCTCGATGTGTTGGGCCTCACCATCGAACAGATCAGCAAGCAATCGCTTGGGACTTATCTGCAGGCCAATCTGTTTGCGCCGCTCGGTATGACCGATACAGGATTTTCGATATCCGCCGACAAGGCCGCGCGCTACGCCAAGCCGTTGCCTGTTGATCCCGACACCGGCAAGCCGCAGGCGCGCAGCCCCGAGCTGACGCAACCGCTCAAATTTGAATGTGGCGGTGGCTGCGCGGCCTCTACGGCGTCGGACTATCTGCGTTTTGCGATGCTGCTGATGAACGGCGGACGTTCCGGCGAGGCGCGTCTGCTCAGCCGCAAGACCATCGACTACATGCTGTCCGACCAGCTCGGCCCGAACATCAAAAATCTGGTCGGCAATGCCGATCCGACCCGCGCCGATTTCGGATTCGGTCTCGGGCTTGCGGTGCGCGCGACACCCGGCGTGGTCAGGCTGATGGGATCGGTCGGGCAATTCACCTGGCCCGGCGCCAGCGGCACCGACTGGTGGGTCGACCCGAAGGAAGACCTCGTAGTCGTATATCTGGCGGCGGCGCCCGGCCCCATTCGCTGGCACTATCGACAGAAGATCAATGCGCTGGTGTATCAGGCGATCGTCGAATGACCGGATGAATGCCTGTTCAGAATTCTTTCCGGTTTGGTCTGGAACGTTCCCGGTAACTCGATGTTGGTGTCCCGATCAAAACGAGGAGGACATCATGAAGAAGCTTGGATTTATCATTGCCGCGCTTGGCACCATCGCCATTGCCGCACCGTCGATTGCAAGTGCCAAGGAAATGGTGATCAGGCATGATCACGACCGGATGAACGCACGTGCCGAGATGCATCGCGATCACGGCTGGCATCGTCACCATCATGACCGGATGATGATGAGGCATCGCCATCACGGTTAACGACGTGACAAAATGGCCCCGCAAGGGGCCATTTTCTTTTGGGCTTTTAAGAGCCGCGCCGCGCGATCCAAAATTTGATGATGTTGGGTTGATCTGCAGCAGCAACGAAGGTGCGCCCCCTCTCCCCTTGTGGGAGAGGGTTGGGGTGAGGGGTTCAGGTCCATCGATAGTCCGTAACCCCTCACCCGGATCGCGCCTAGCGATGCGATCCTCTCCCACAAGGGGAGAGGTGACTGAACCCTCTAATCCCACGCCGGCGCGAAGCCGGGATTCACAAGGCGCTTGTCTTTCGGCAAGCCCGCGATCGCCTTCAGATCTTCCTCGTCGAGCCCCACATTGAGCGCATCGAGATTGGCCTGTTGGCTTTCGGCGCGTGAGGCCTTCGGGATCGCGGCGACGCCATCCTGATCGAGCAACCATTTCAGCGCCACCTGGGCCGCACTGGCGCCATGCTTGCGGCCGATCGCGATCAGCGTTTCGTCCGAAGCGGCCCGGCCCTGTCCAAGCGGACAATAGGCCACCAATGGGATCGCTTTCGACGCCATATATTGCCGCAGCGGGGTCTGATCGAGCATCACGTGATATTCGACCTGGTTGCAGGCGATCGGCGCCTTGATCTCCTCGACCACGGTCTTCAATAGCGCGATGTTGAAATTGGCGACCCCGATGGCGCGGGTGCGGCCTTCCTGCTTGAACTTCTGCAGCGTCTCGAACATCGCCGGCAGGTTCATGCTCTTTGCCGGCCAGTGCACCAGATAGAGATCGACCTGGTCGAGCCGCAGCTTTTTCAGGCTGGCGTCGAACGATCGGCGCATTGCATCCGGCGCGAGGTTCTCGTTCCAGACTTTTGTGGTGATGTGCAGGTCCTTGCGCGGGACTTTGGTCGACGCAAGGGCCGCCCCGATGGCCTCCTCATTGCCGTACATTTCGGCGGTGTCGATATGCCGGTAGCCGAGACCCAGCGCGCTTTCGACCGCTGCGCGGCAGGCATCGCCCTGCATGCGATAGGTGCCGAGCCCAAGCCGCGGCAGGCTGATGCCCTGGGTATGCAATTGTTCCATGAGTGCTCCTGAAGACCTGAAATCACCGGATGGGGGGCCGGCGCCGTCGTATGAAGTGGGGTCGGATTGACCTGATGGATGAGACAGTGTGACTGTTGCTTGATAGTCTGCCGGAAGTGCCAAGTCCAAATCAAGATCGGGTTAGAAGCGATGGTCAGGGCGCTGCGACAATGGCTGGAGAGCCACCAATTGCTGGCGATTGTTGGCGCCGTGGTGGGCACTCTCGTTCTGCTGTCGATGCTGCTGGTTTTCGGCGGCTATATGATCGTGGCGCGCTGAGTCCGAAAATACCGCTCAGATATGTTCCGCCAGCATTCGTCCGGGCCGCGCGTCCGGCTGCGGCTCGATATTAACAGACCACAGCGAGCGATCATCGACGTCTTTCAGGGTCACCGTCATGACCCCCGATGCGCCGTCGATATCGATCCGGCCGAAAAACTGCAGCCCAAAACAAGGGGCGAGATTTTCGCCCTGCTCGGCGCTGCAGCCCTTCTGATACATCGCCTGGGGCCCGAAGGTATTGTCGAGTTCGCCGGGACTCCAGGTTCCCGCGTGCAGCGGGCCGGAGACGAATTCCCAGAACGGTTCGAAATCAGTGAATACCGCCCGGTTCGGATCGTAATGATGCGCAGCCGTGTAATGCATGTCGGCGGTCAGCCATACGGTGTTGCGGACACCGGCGCGCTTCATGAACGAGAGCAAATCGGCGATCTCGTGCTCGCGCCGCTCCGGCGGGCCATCGCCAAGGGCGACGGCATCTGTGCTGATCAACCCGATCGGCAGATCCGCGGCAATCACCTTCCAGGTCGCGTCGGAAGCGGCAAGTTCGCGCTTCAGCCAGGCCAGTTGCGCCGATCCGAGAATGAAAGCTTCGCCGGGATCGTCGCGCTTGTTCCAGGTCGAATCGCGGTAGCTGCGCATGTCGATCAGGAAAACGTCGAGCCGCGGCCCGTAGGAAATCTTGCGATAGACCCGGCCGGCCTGTTCGGGGATCGCGCGGATCGGCATGAATTCGAAAAACGCCTGACGCGCGCGCGTCACTAGATTGGAAAAACCGTCTTCGGCGTAGCCGGTGTCGTCGATGCTGCCGATCGGCGACCAGTCGTCGCAAACTTCGTGGTCGTCCCACTGCGCCAACATCGGCACCTGCGCATGGAAGGCGCGCAGATTGTCGTCGAGCAAATTATATTTGTAATTGCCGCGAAACTGCACGAGGCTGTGTGCGACGACGGATTTCTCCTCGGTGACGAGGTTGCGCCAGACTTCGCCGTTCGGCAGTTTTAATTCCGCGGGCACGGTGCAATCGGCATAGATGTGATCGCCGGAATGAATGAAGAAATCAGGGCGATTTTCAAGCATGGTCCGATAGGTGCGCATGCCGCCGCGGCCGGGATCGATGCCCCAGCCCTGGCCCGCGGTGTCGCCCGACCAGACGAACGAAACCGAAGCTGGCTCGGCCGGCGCTGTCTTGAAATGCCCGGTCTGGGTTTCGCCAGACAGTCCCTCGGCTAACTCCTCAAACCGCACCCGGTAGAAAATATCCTGCCCGGGCGGAAGATTTCCGAGCAGCACCTTCGCGGTGAAGTCATGAGCGGGCAGCGCGTCTGACGACGCCTGGCCGAGAATGGTCTTGAAGCTTTCGACGGTGGAGTATTCCACCTGCAACCGCGCCGGCCGGTCCGCCCTCGCCCACACCACCGCGGAGCCGCCGGACACATCGCCGGATTGAATGCCGCTGACAATCGGCGGACGGTCAGCGGCACGGCTGAGATAGGGTTTTGCAAGGCTTCCCAACCCTACAAGCGCGACGGTAGACGCAGAACGCACCAGCAGATCACGCCTTGTCAGCGTCTTTCGCGCAGGGATTGCAATCGCCATTCAGGCCACCTCGTCGAATCACGACAGAGGGTGCCCGTTCAACTTGACTCCGAGCCGAAGGTTTTTTGACTCTGGGCCCAAGGTTTTGCGACAGGGAGATGACTCAAACGACGAGGTCGTCATTCCGGGGCATGCGTAGCATGAACCCGGAATCTCGAGATTCCGGGTCTGGTCCTTCGGACCATCCCGGAATGACAGGGTCTAGATTTATAAAAAAACTACCGCTTCCAATTACAAATGCCGCCGGACCTGCACGGCCAGACCTGCACCCTCGCATCGAACGCCTGCGCGTCGAGCGGGCTGCCGTGGCGGCGCGCGAGTTTGGTTCGGGTCAACCCGCGCGGTTTCTCCGCCTGCACAATTCGGGTCTTGTGGACCATAATGGTGGACGCGGTTTTGGGTCCTGCGCTGGCTGGCGGTGCGTTAGCGGTTTCGGTGCTCGCAGCTTCAGTATTTGCTCGGAATCCAGTGCTGCCATTGTCGGTTTTCACGTCGAGCGGCCCCGGTGTGAATCCTGAAGCTGGCCCAAGCGCCTTCGGCGACAGCACCGCTTTCGACAGGTCCAATGTGAGAAACTCGCCTGGACGATATTGCTCCGCGCGCGCCAGACCGCTCCAGGTCAGGATGACAGCGCAAAGGACCGCAATGAATAAATTCCTCGGGACCATACAGGCCTCCTGAAATAGCCAGACAGGCAACAACAAGTATCTAAGAAGCGTTCCCCGCAATGCCAGCGGAACTTGTGGGCAAGGTTACCGCATCGGCTCCCGGAGCCCCCGATATCGGCCGATTCGCACAGTTTACCGGCCGCTTTATCCCCGCTAAGAAGGGGCGTGCAACGCAGCGGACGCCCGCCAACGGCGTGATCATCGATAGCCACCCCACGCCCGAGATCATCGCCGCCCTGCAATCTAGCGCCTTGGCTGCGCAGCAGACTTCACCCGCAATTTAGTTCACTCGATTTGACGCCTGCTGTAGGGTGGCGCCGCCGGGTTGCTTCGAGATCGTCCTTTGAAAGGGTCGTTATGTCTGTTGCGCCCAATTCGTTGCTGTCGCGTCTGTTATTCGTATCGTTAGGAGTGCTGTCGCTTCTCGCCGCCACCCCGCAGGCCCAGGCGGATGACAAGGTGCTGCGGGTCGGCACGCTCAAGCTTATTCACGGCATCACGCCCTACTTCTACCAGAAGTTTGCGCCGGCGGGTTATACCGTCGAGGTAGTGCCGTTCGAGAGTCCGACCGATGGCAAGAACGCGGTGCTGACCGGCACCGTCGATACCTGCATCCATGGCATTGCCGCGTTCCTGCTCGGCGCCGCCGCCGGTGAGCCGGTCGTGATCGTCGCCGCCGCGACCAACCGCGGCATGGGGATCATCGCCGACGCCAAATCCGACATCAAGACTATCAAGGATTTGAAAGGCAAACGCGTCGCGATTTTCCCGGGCTCGACGCAGGAAGTCGTGATCCTCGAGCGGCTCAAGGCCGAGGGCATGTCGATCGCCGATATTCAGCCGATCCGGCTGTCGTTCAGCGACATGGCCGGCGCATTGGCGCGCGGCGATATCGACGCCTATGTCGGCGCCGAGCCGGGCCCGGCCATCAGCCTTGCCAACGGCACTGGCCGGCTGATCGAATATCCCTATTCGACATCGATCGGCTCGCTCAACATGATCCTCTCGACCAGCGAAAAGATGATCAAGGAGAACCCCGAGCGGCTCAAGATGATCATCGAGATGCACAAGAAGGCTACTGACTATGCGATGGCGCATCCGGAGGAAATGATCGAGGTTGCGATGCAGAAGCTCGGCCAGCAGCGCAAGTCGATCGAAATCGCGGTGCCGAATGTCGAACTGACCTGGAAGATCGATGACGAGTTCATCAAGCGCGCCAAGTCCTACAGCGCGCTGATGGTCGAGAAGAAACAGGTTCGCCAGGCCCCCGACATGGCGCGGGCGATCACCGAACAGTTCATGTAGTCCGACGTGAGCGACCACGCCACCATCACGGCTGAAGGCGTAAAACCAAACGCACCGGTTGCCGCGGCTGCACTTCGCCCCCGCAACCGGCAGCGGCTGGAAACGCTGCGCGCTATTGTGCTTGGGGCGGGCTTTCCGATCCTGCTGATCCTGATCTGGGACCGTGCCGTCGCGATGACGGGTACGCGGCTGATTCCGAGCCCGTATCAGGTCGCGGTCATGATGTACGACTTCTCGTTCGGCGGCATCTATGACGATGCCTTCAGCGGCACGATTTTGATCCATGTCTGGAAATCCGTGCAGCGCGTCTATGGCGGATTTTTCCTCGCGGCGCTGATTGGCATTCCCTTAGGCTTGCTGATCGGGCGCATCAAGCTGCTGCGGCAATTGCTCGATCCGACGATCTCGCTGCTGCGGCCGATCCCGGTCACGGCCTGGTTGCCGCTCTCGATGATCTTCTTTGGCCTCGGGCCGAATGCGGCAATATTCCTGGTTTTCCTCGGCGCGTTCTATCCGATCCTGCTCAACACGATATTCGGCGTGCGCTCGATCGATCCGCGGCTGTTCGAGGCAGCCTCGATGCTCGGCTGTTCCGGAACGCGCATGTTCCGGCAGATCGTTCTGCCCGCGTCGCTGCCGTCGATCTTCAACGGGTTGCGGGTCGCGCATGGTTTTGCCTGGATCCTGATCGTGGTCGGCGAAATGACCGGCGTTCCGACCGGGCTCGGTTCGGTGGTGATGGACGGCCGCACGCTGTCGCGCACGGATTTGGTGATCACCGGCATGATCGTGATCGGCGCCTGCGGCTTCGTCACCGACCGGATCATCGTCGCGATCAGCAACCGCCTGTTGAGCTGGAGCCCACAACATCTTGAGTAACGCCCCTTACAAGGAAATCCTGACTGTTCGCGGCGTGACCAAGCGTTTCGCCGTTGGTGACGACGAGGTCGAGGCGCTGGCGCCGGTCGACCTGACGATACCGCAGGGCGAATTCGTCTGCATGATCGGCGCCTCCGGCTGCGGGAAATCGACGCTGCTGCGCATCATCGCCGGCTTCGAGGAGCCGACCACGGGCGAGGCTTCAATCGACGGCAAGGCCATCACCGGCCCGGCCAGCGACCGCGGTATGGTGTTCCAGGATTACGCGCTGTTTCCATGGATGACGGTGCGGGAGAATATCAGTTTTGGACCGCGGCAGCGCCAGTTGCCGCGCGGCGAAATCGAGAAGACTACCGACGAATTCGTCAGGATGGTCGGTCTCGCGCCCTTCGCCGATCGCTATCCGAGCCAGTTGTCGGGCGGCATGAAGCAGCGCGTCGCGATCGCACGTGTGCTGGCTAACAATGCCAACATCCTATTGATGGACGAACCGTTCGGCGCGCTCGACGCGCTGACCCGCGAGCAGCTTCAGCATGAATTGCTGCAGATCTGGAGGCGGACCGGCGTCACCACCATCTTCGTCACTCATTCGGTCGAGGAAGCCGTGCTGCTGGCCGATCGCGTGCTGGTCATGAGCGCCGGCCCCGGACGGATCGACAGCGATTTTCGCATCGAGCTGGCGCGGCCGCGCGATGTATCGTCGCCGGAATTCAACGCACTGCGGCGTGACATCGCGCGCCGGCTCACCAGCCATGTCGCGCCTTCCAAGGCGTGATCGCGGGTCCGAGTATTTATCGAAGGGATTTCCAGACATGACCGATCCGACAACACGCGCTGCTCCCGCCGGGGTTCTCGAACTGCTGCGCCTGTTCAAGGGCGATCAAGCGGCTGCCGATCGCTATGCAGCGGCTTGCCTGGAGAAAACCAAAGCCGTCGAGCCAAAATTAAAGGCGTTCGAATATCTCCCCGTCGATGTCGCGCGGCGGGCGGGCCCATTGTCCGGCATTCCCGTGGCAATCAAGGACATCATCGCGACGTCGGATATGCCGACCACGAACGGCTCGCCGATCTACAGGGATCACTTCCCGGCCAAGGACGCCTGGGTGGTCGAACGGCTGCGCGGCCTCGGCGCCACGATCTTCGGCAAGACCGTCTCGACGGAATTCGCCTGGCGTCACCCCGGCCCGACGGTCAATCCGTGGAATCATGCGCACACGCCGGGCGGCTCATCCTCAGGCTCCGCAGCCGCGGTGGGCGCCGGCCTGGTGCCGCTGGCGCTGGGGACGCAGACGCTGGGCTCGGTGATCCGCCCTGCGGCCTTCAATGGCGTGGTCGGGCTCAAGCCCAGCTTCGGCGCGATCCCGCGTACCGGCGTGCATCCGCTCAGCCCCTCGCTCGATCACGTCGGCTTCTTCGCGCGGCGCGTCGACGATGTGGCCTATGCGCTGTCGCTGCTCGCGGCCTCCAGCGATCTCGATCTGCACGGCCAGCCGCTTCCCGGCTTTCAGGTCGATATTACCGAGGGCGTACTGCCGCTGGACAAGCCGCGGCTTGCGATCGTGCGATTTGAAAAATGGTCGAAGGCCGAACCCGAACAGCAGAAGGTATTCGAGGCGGCGCTCGCGAAATTGCGCGAGGCAGGCGCCGTCGCGGAAGAGCTTGAACTCGTCGAACTCGATTCAACCAACTGGGGCGCGATCAACATCATCCTCTCCAGCGAGGCGGCGCTGATCTTCAGCGATCTCGTCGCACGCTATCCCGACCGCACCAGCGATCATTTGAAAGCCGCAGTCCAGGCCGGCAAGGGTCACGCCGCCTGGAACTACCTCGCGGCCAAGGCCCAACAGGAAAAGCTGAGATCGCGTCTTGCCGCCGATATCGCCGGCTTCGATGCCGTCGTGACCTTGTCCGCCTTCGGCGAAGCGCCGAAGGGGTTGAGCTATACCGGCGACGCCGAATATTGCGCGCCATGGACCTTGCTCGGTACGCCCGCGGTGTCATTGCCGGCGGGCTTTGGCAAAAATGGCCTGCCGCTCGGCGTGCAATTGGTCGGCGCTTATCGGCAGGATTTTCATCTACTTCGGGTAGCGAAATGGGCCGAAACGGCCCTGCGGTTTGATCCCGGCGTCCCCGCGATTTGAGCACCGGGGTCCTGAGCCCGGCCGAACCCATCAGGCGTGCATACGGAATGATCACGGCGGCATTGCATACGCATGCAATTTAATCTTGTGAGGCCCGAATTGGCTCCGTAAGCTGAGCTGACCGCAAGCCAAAGACTTCCACAAGGCTTCCATAAGCATCACGTCTCGCATTTCGTTCCTCTCACCCCGTGAGTATCGCCATGATCGAGCCCCGTGCCGTCACGTCCAACAATCCCAAGCCGCTGGCCCATTACACCGAGGCGACCGTCGTCGGTGGTTTGGTGTTCCTGGCTGGACAACTGGCGAGCGACTTCAAGAATGGGGTGCCTGCCGAGGCCCGCAAGGATCCCAACTTTCCGTTTTATGGCTCAGACATCAAACTTCAGACCCGCTTCATTCTGAACAATATCAAGAACACGCTGCAGGCCGCTGGATGCACTTTCGCCGATGTGGTGAAGGCGCAGGTCTTTCTCACTGACCTGAACGACTTCGCAGCTTTTGACGAGGTATGGCGGGAATTCTTCGCCGTGCCACCGCCGCGAACTACCGTCGGCACCTCCGGCCTGCTGGTCAAAGATACGCTGATCGAGATCGACCTGATCAGCGCGCTACCCGGGAGCGGCGGGCTGATCGCGATCAGCTCATCGAACCCCAAGCCGCTGGCCGCCTATACCGAGGCCACCCGCACCGGCGATTTCGTCTTTGCCGCGGGCCAACTCGCCTCGGACTTCAAGACCGGCGTGCCCAAGGAAGCCCGCAAGGACCCCAATTTTCCGTTCTACGGCTCGGACATCAAACTCCAGACCCGCTTCGTGCTGGAGCATCTGAAGGCGACATTTGCGGCGGCGGGCACCACGCTCGATCACGTCGTGAAGGCGCAGGTATTCCTCACCGATCTCGATCACTTCGCGGCCTTCGATGAAGTCTGGCGCGAATATTTCAAGGTACCGCCGCCGCGCACCACGGTGGGCGTGACGGACTTGCTGATCAAGGACACGCTGATCGAGATCGATCTGATCGCCTATGTGCCCGGCGGCGCGACCAGGCACGAAGTGATTGGCGACACCGGCAATCCCCGGCCGATTGCCAATTACTCTGAAGCGGTGACAGTAGGAGGTCTCGTATTCGCGGCGGGCCAGCTCGCCACCGATTTCAAGACCGGAATCCCCAAGGAAGCGCGCAAGGACTCTAACTTCCCGTTCTACGGTTCAGACATCAAACTGCAGACGAAATACATCCTCGAAAACCTCAAGCGAACGCTCACCGCATCGGGCAGTTCGTTCGAAAAGGTCATCAAGGCGCAGGTGTTCCTGATCGACCTGAATGATTTTGCGGGGTTTGACGAGGTGTGGCGGCAGTACTTCCCGGTGCCGCCGCCGCGCACGACCATCGGAACCACCGGACTTCTGATCAAGGACGCGTTGATCGAAATCGACGTCATCGCCGTCCGTTAGGACGGTGGGAATCAGCCCTTTCGCGGCAAGCGGAAGTTCGCCTGCAACTGCCCGCTGTCGCTCAGCCGTCGCAAGCGGCTATCCAGCACACGGCGCACGGCGGTCCGCGCCCGCCGCGGCAGGTGGTGCTGACCGTCCGGGGCAAGGCGATTCAGGCGAAAGCCCGCAAGCTCTGGCTACAGGCACAGGAGAAATTCGCCGAGGTGATCTAGATCGTCGGCGCATCCATCGCGTGAACCCATGCTTCCGTGTAAAGTTGATAGGCGTCGCCGCGCCGTGCCAGCCGCGAGAAAGCCGGGAAATGCAGATGCATCCCGGCGATCAACAACCTGTCGGCACTGACCCGATCGAACATGCGTTTGCGCGACGCCGCAGCCGCGTCGAGATCAGTATCGAAGGCCATACCGGCTACCGGCAACGCGGTTTGCACTTCCGGCACATGGACCGTGTCGCCCCAAATCATCAACTGCTCGTTGCCTGAGGCGACGAGATAGGCGGTGTGGCCGGGTGTGTGCCCGTGGCTCGGTACCGCGGTCACGCCGGGAAAGACTTCGCCCTGCTTGAACAGCCGCGTGCGGTTCTTGTAGGGCGCGACCTGCTCGCGGCCCGCTTGAAAAAACATCTTCTTCGCTCGCTCGTCGGCTTTCGACATCGCGCCATCGTCGAACCAGTGCGGCAATTCGTTTTCGTGCATCACCAGTTCCGCGTTCGGGAATAACAACTGGCCATTCGACATGTCGGTCAGCCCTGCGGAATGATCCGGATGCATGTGCGTAAGCAGCACGGTGTCGATCGACTTGGGATCGATACCGGCGGCCACAAGGTTGCGCTGAACGAAGCCGGCGGTAGGCTGCATATAATTGCCGGATCCGGTGTCGATAAGCGCCAGGCGACCCTTTGAATGGATCAGGAACGTATTGACGCTGGTGCGACGTGCCGGCCGGAAGGCATCGCGCAGGATCTGGCTTGCTTTTTCGAGATCGACATTGCGCATCACCTCGAGGGTGCTGTCCAGATAACCGTCGCTAATCGCGGTGACGACGATGTCACCGATCTTGCGGTGATAGACGCCGGGAATCTGCTGGGCCGGGATCGGGTTCATGCGGGAAGACCTTGCTGCGATGGAGGGATCATCAGCCTCGTCAGGCGTCGACGGCTTTAAGAAAATCTTCGATGCAATCGGCGATCAGACCGGGCGTTTGCACCGCCATATAATGCCCGGTGCAGACTTCAATGTAGCGCGCGCCGGGAATGGTTTTGGCGACGGCTTCCGCCATCGGCGCCGGCCGCACGCGATCAAGACTGCCGCCGATCACCAGCACCGGACAACGAAGCCGTGCCAATTCGTCCTGCATGTCGGCCCCCGCCAACATCCGCCAGATCGCCGCATAGCTTCCGGGATCGTTGCCGAGCCAGCGTGCCTGGAAGCGCTCAAAGCGCTTGATGTCGCCGCGAAGTTCCGGCGCGTAGCCATTCAGCATGGCACTTTCGACGGCCAATGCCATGCCCTCGGTCTCGATCTGGGCGACGCGCTCGAGGGCCGCTGCGCGGCGATCCGCCGCGATGCCGGTGGCCGGACTGCCCACCACGACGGCACTCGTGCGCTCCGGGTAGCGGGCAGCGAAATGCAGCGCGATCGCACCGCCGACGGCGACGCCCGCCAGCGCGACCTTGCCGGCGATTCCAAGCGCACCGAGCAGCGCGAAAATATCGGCGGCCATCATATCCAGGCTAACCGCGCCGCGCGCCTTCTGCGACAGGCCTGCTCCGCGGGTATCGTAGCGCAACACGCGGCGGGATACCGCGAAACGCGGGACAATCTCGTCCCAGCTTTCAAGCGAGCCGCCCATTTCGTGCACCAGCACCAGCGTGCGGTCGCCCTTGCCGCTCAGCTCATAGCGCAGCGCAACGCCGTCGAGTTCGATGAAGTCCATACTGCGATCAAGTCCCCACTCAAGACGCTAAGATGGCCTCAACGGTTGTCTATCTCGCCGCCACCTTCTGATCGGCTGCTTGTCGGTGCGGCAGCTTCCAGTCCGGCCGTATGAAGTGACAGGTGTAGCCGTCCGGAAAGCGCTCCAGGTAATCCTGATGCTCGGGCTCGGCCTCCCAGAACGGTCCGGCAGGCGTCACCTCGGTGACAACCTTGCCCGGCCATAGGCCGGAAGCATCGACATCGGCAATGGTATCTTCCGCGACCCGTTTCTGCTCGTCATTGGTATAGAAAATCGCCGAGCGGTAGCTGGCTCCCCTGTCGTTACCCTGACGGTTCAGCGTACTTGGATCGTGGATCTGGAAAAAGAGCTCCAGAAGCTGACGATAGCTGATGATTTGCGGATCAAAGTTGATTTCGATGCCCTCGGCGTGATTGCCGTGGTTGCGATAGGTCGCATTCGGCACTTCGCCGCCGGTATAGCCGACCCTGGTTGAAATCACGCCGGGATAGCGGCGCAGCAAATCCTGCACGCCCCAAAAGCAGCCGCCAGCAAGCACCGCACGTTCCGTCGAAATCGCCATGTCTCTGCTCCTCTACTGCATTGCGGGGGGTCGTTCTGGACGCTTCCTTAAAGCCGCATAATGAGGCCGAACGATGCCATGCGCAAATGTCCCGGCGCGCAGGTTAAGCTACCGCCGTCGCTTTTTCCATCGCCAACTCAGCCTCAAGACTGGCCAGATCCCGATAGATCGAAGCGACCGCCAGCACGCGGCCATTACTTTTGTATTTCAGCAGGCAATCCCTGCCCTTGATATCGCCGTCAACGACAATCTCGTCCCATTTTTCGGCGTGGCCGACATAATTGATCGGCACGTCGTAGTGCTGGCTCCAGAAAAACGGCACGGCATCGAATGCTTCGCGCTGCCCCAGCATATTGCGTGCAGCGGTCTGCCCCTGGCGTTCGGCAACTACCCAATGTTCGACCCGGATGTTTTCAAGGGAATGCGGATCGGGCCAGCGCGCGATATCGCCCGCCGCGTAGATTCCGGGAGCGCTGGTTTCCAGAAAGGCGTTGACGACGACGCCGCGATCAAGCGCAAGGCCAGCCTGCTCGGCCAGCGCCAGCCGCGGACGCACCCCGACGCCGACCACGACCAGGTCCGCTTCCAGCACGCCGCCGCTCTTGAGCGTCGCGCGTTGGCCTTCGATCGCGACCACGGTATCGCCGAGATGAAAGATGACGCCGTGCTCCTCATGCAAGTTGCGCACGAAATCGCCCATCTGCGGACCCAATACACGCTCCATCGGCCGCTGCTCGGGAGCGACAACGTGAACCTCGATATCGCGTGCACGCAAGGCTGCCGCGGCCTCGAGGCCGATAAAACTGGCGCCGATCACGATCGCCCGGCGTGCGCCGCTCGCGGAGCCGATGATCGCCTGGCAATCCGCCAGCGTGCGCAGCGTATGGACATGCGGCTGGCCGGCGCCCGGGATCGGCAACCGCACCGGTTCAGCGCCCGTCGCCAACAGCAGACGATCGTAGGGAATATTGCCGCCACCGGCGATGACGTGACGTGCCGCAATATCGATCGAGGTCACCTCACTCTTGAGCCGCAGGTCGATGCCGGCTTCCGCGTAATAGCTATCGGGCCTCAGCGGCAGCCAGTCCTCCGGCGCACTACCGGCCAGATAATCCTTCGACAGGTTCGGCCGATCGACCGGCGGCGCGGTATCGCTGCTGAGCATCACGATGTCGCCGCCAAACTCCTGCCGCCGCAGCATTTCCGCCGCCATAAAGCCCGCCGCACCGCCACCGATGATCACGATTTTGCGGGGTGCACCGGTTGCGTCCCTGCCGCGCGGCTTCGGCTGCTCGCGTTTCTGCCGAACGAAGATGCGATCGCCCTCGTGATCGACCTGCCAGACCGCGAGCGGCGTCAGCGCCGGTGCGCGGGTTGCTTCTCCGCTGCGCAAATCGAAACACGCGTGATGCCAGGGGCAACGAATGCTCTCCCCGGCCACAAGCCCCTCCGCGAGCGGTCCATGGTAATGGCTGCAATGCGCGTCGATCGCAAAAACCTCCGCAGCGGAGCGTACCAGCAAGACATCCTGATCGCCGACATGTCCGAGCAAGGTCTGGCCGGTAAAGTCGCCTGATGTAACACCTTGTGCGAGATCCGGCCCGGCCGGCAGCGTTTGCTCTCCAGTCATGTTCGCGCCCTCCATTGTCGTACAGATGTCGACCAACAGCATCCTATATCAGGTCGCGACGCCGAGAAACTCCCGGCACTCTTCAGATGCTGCTTCGGTCGAGGGTTCGCCGCCGCACGCGCGACGATTTCGCGCCGCGGTGGTTCACCAAGGTGCACCTGCCGACTCATACATTGATATGAGCCGCTCCTTCCGAAGGCTGAATGGCGGGCTGAAGGAGCGCGCTGCATATTGGCGGGGCATAACCGGAGTTGCTGGCCTTCGCCAACGCGCGGCCATCCCGATTCAGTCGAACAGGAGAAAGACGATGAGCCGCGAAGTCGCGAATACGCGCAAAACAGTGATCGTGACCGGCGGGTCGCAGGGAATTGGAGCTGGTGCGGTCAAGGCCTTTCTTGATCGCGGCTACAAAGTAGTGGCGAATTCCAGAACCATCACCAAGTCGCACCGGTTCGAAACGTCGGATCGATTGGCATTGGTCGACGGGAACATTTCCGAGGTCAAAACGGCGGAGGGGATCGTCGACGTCGCGATGAGCAAATTCGGATCGATCGACGTGCTGGTCAACAACGCCGGCATCTACTTCTCAAAGCCCTTCGTTGAATACACTATCGACGATTTGCGCGCGCTGACTTCCGTCAATATCGATGGCTTCTTCTTCATCAGCCAACTCGCGATCAAGCAGATGCTGGCCCAGAAGTCCGGCGGCAGCATCGTCAATATCACATCGACGTTGGTGGACCACCCGATCGCCGGGGCGAACGCTTCAATTCCGATGTTGACCAAGGGCGGCCTCGAGGCCGTGACGCGGAATCTCGCGATGGAATATGCCAAACAGGGCATCCGTGTGAATGCGGTCGCGCCTGGTATCGTCGATACGCCGATGCATACGGATCACCCCAAGGACTTCCTCAAGACGTTGCAGCCGATGGGAGGGATTTCCAGCGTCAAGGATATCGTCGACGCCATCGTCTATCTGACGGAAGCCGGACAGGTCACCGGGGAGGTGCTGCACGTCGATGGCGGCGCACATGTCGGCAAATGGTAATCCTCCAAAGCACCCGGCCGGTCAGCGCCGAACAATGGTTGAAGGAATTTGCCATCAAGCTGCCGGCGCCGCCTCAACCGTTCGGCATCTACGTCGAGACCGTGCAGACCGGGAACCTGCTTTTCCTGACCGGAATGTTGCCGACGGAAGGCCGTGAGGCGAAATTCATAGGGCGTATCGGCGCCGAGCTCGATGTCGAAACCGGAAAAAAGGCGGCGCGTCTTGCCGCTCTCAACGCTCTCGCCATCGCGCGGCAGCATCTGGGGTCCCTCGATCGAGTGACGCGGATCGTGCGGCTTGGTGTATCGGTGGTCACGTCAGGAGACGTGCGTAACCAGCCAAAAGTCGCCGACGGCGCCTCTGAGTTGCTGCAGGACGTATTCGGACCGGACAAAAACCCCTGCCGGTTGGTGGTCGGCGTCGCCAGTCTCCCCCTTGGCGCCCCGATTGCGCTGGAACTCATTTTCGAGGTGTCGGAATAATCCCATGCTGCAATTTCTTCGCATATCGCTCGTAATCTCCGTGATGCTTTTATCATCGCAATTGGCGGCCCAATCCGGGAAGGAACATCCGGTGCAACACCCGACTTTCTACCGCACGGTACAAATCGATGGCCTCTCGATCTTTTACCGTGAGGCCGGCCCAAAGGATGCGCCGACGCTTCTCTTGCTGCACGGGCTTCCTTCGTCGTCGCGGATGTTCGAACCGCTGTTTGCGCGCCTTTCCGACCGCTATCATCTTGTGGCGCCGGATTATCCGGGCTTCGGACACAGTGACTGGCCGGACGCAAAGAAATTCGCCTATACGTTCGATCACAGCGCGGAGATCATGATGCACTTCATCGAGGCGCTCGGGCTGTCCCGCTATACGCTCTACATGCAGGATTACGGCGGTCCAGTCGGTTTTCGCATGATCCTTGCCCATCCGGAACGGGTCGAGGCGCTGATCGTACAGAACGCGGTGGCGCATAATGAAGGACTTGGCGCGCTGTGGAAGGCACGGCGGGCGTTTTGGGCCGATCGTGCGGCCCATGAAGACACGTTGCGCGCCAATCTGCTGTCGCTGGCGGCGACGCGGACGCGTCATCTCGGCAGCGATCCGAACATCGAGCGCTATGATCCGGATCTGTGGTCCGACGAATTTGCTTTTCTCAGCCAGCCAATCCAGGCCGACATCCAGAGCGACATGTTCTACGACTACCGCACCAACGTGGAGGCGTATCCCAAGTGGCAGGAGTGGATGCGCAAGAACCAGCCGCGCCTGCTGGTGATTTGGGGCAAATACGATCCCTCGTTCGACATTTCGGAGCCGGAATCCTATCGCCGGGATGTGCCTGATGCCCAGGTTCACATGCTCGACGCCGGTCATTTTGCATTGGACACGGCGGCGGATGAGATCGCGGGCCTGATCCGGGGCTTTGTCGGCCCTTCACGGTAGATAGCTTAGCTTCTCACCGATCAATAGACACGCTCCTTCGGCGGGATCGTCGCGACATCGTTCGACAAAGGCTGCATGTGAACCGGCCGGTAGTCGAGCCGGATGCCGCCGGAATCATCGAGCCAGCAGAAGGTGTGCTTGAGCCAATTGACATCGTCCCGCTTCGAAAAATCCTCCCGCGCATGCGCGCCGCGACTTTCCTTGCGGCCGATCGCCGAATGAAGGCTGACGCTGGCCTGGGCGAGCATGTTGTCGAGTTCGAGCGTTTCGGCGAGGTCCGAGTTGAAGATCATCGAATGATCGGTGACGCCGAGGTCCGTGCGCATCATTTCAATGACGCTGTCGAGTTTGCTCCGCCCCTCGTCAAGCAGCGGGCCATCGCGGAAAACAGCACAATGGCGCTGCATCGTTCGCTGCATCGCGAGCCGGATGGCGCCGGCGCCGGTCTTGCCCTTTGACCATCTGATCCGGTCGAGCCGGGCGATCGCGCGGTCAGTCGACTGCTCCTGCAGATCGATGTGACTATCGCCGGGCCGGACCGACTCGACGACCCGCAGCGCCGCGGCGCGGCCGAACACGATGATATCCAGCAGCGAGTTCGACCCAAGCCGGTTGGCCCCATGCACCGAGACACAGGCGGATTCGCCGATCGACATCAAACCCCTGACGATCGCTTCGGGATCGCCGTCACGCATCGTCACGACCTCGCCATGAATGTTGGTCGGCACGCCCCCCATATTGTAATGGACAGTCGGCAGCACCGGGATCGGTTCGCGCGTCACGTCAACCCCGGCGAAAATCCTCGCGGTCTCGCTGATGCCGGGCAGCCGCTGATGCAGTAAATCCGCGCCGAGATGCTCCAGATGGAGCAGGATGTGGTCCTTGTGCGGACCGCAGCCCCGGCCCTCGTTGATTTCGATGGTCATCGAACGGCAGACCACGTCGCGGCCGGCCAGATCCCTGGCGCTCGGCGCGTAACGCTCCATGAAGCGCTCGCCTTCCGAATTGGTAAGATAGCCGCCCTCGCCGCGCGCGCCTTCCGTGATCAGGCAGCCGGATCCGTAGATGCTGGTAGGATGGAACTGGGTGAATTCCATATCCTCAAGCGGCAGTCCGGCCCGCAGCGCCATCGCGTTGCCGTCGCCGGTACAGGTATGGGCCGCGGTGCAGGAGAAGTAGACGCGGCCGTATCCGCCGGTTGCCAGCACCGTGCGATGGGCCCGGAAGCGATGCAGTGTGCCGTCTTCCATGTTCCAGGCCAGCATGCCGCGACAGGCGCCGTCGCCATCCATCAAAAGGTCGAGCGCGAGATATTCGACAAAGAACTCGGTGCGGTGCTTCAGGCACTGCTGATAGAGCGTGTGCAGGATGGCGTGACCGGTGCGGTCCGCTGCCGCACAGGTACGCTGCGCCATCTCCTTGCCGTAACCAATGGTCTGGCCGCCGAACGGGCGCTGATAGATCTTGCCGTCTTCGGTGCGCGAAAACGGGACGCCGTAGTGTTCCAGCTCCAGCACCGCGGGCACGGCCTCCCGGCACATGTATTCGATCGCGTCCTGATCGCCGAGCCAGTCGGAACCCTTGACCGTGTCGTACATGTGGAAACGCCAATTGTCTCCGTCATGCATATTGCCGAGCGAGGCGGCCATGCCGCCTTGCGCCGCGACAGTGTGGCTGCGCGTCGGGAATACCTTGGTGACGCACGCCGTCTTCAATCCCGACGCCGCCATTCCCAATGCAGCCCGCAACCCGGCACCCCCGGCGCCGATGATCACCACGTCATAGCTGTGCTCGATGATTTCGTAGGCCCGTGTCATGCGTGGCTTGTCTTGGGAATCCCTGCTCCGGTAATCATCGCGGGCGTCCGCTATTGGCTACTGCTACCGTCGCAAGGTCTCCTTAGTCCTGTTCGCCGAGCGTTTGGATGAACGTCTTGCCATAGGGATAGAACAGCTCCTTGCGGCCTTGCTGCCACGCCGCTCTAAGCTCCGGCGTCGTGATGTCCCAATCCGGCCGGCATTTCCGGCTGACGGCGCGCAGGTCCTGGCGGAGATCTTCCACCGTGGGCCGTCCGAAGAACCAGTAGCCGTTATAGATTTTGTAGATCACGAGACCGGGCTCGAGCACGATCACATGGGGGATCATGGGATTGTGGAGGGGATCGGTGTACTCGGCAATGTCGAGATCTTTCTGAACGAGCCGCCGTGCGTCCGAGAGGAAAGGCCAGTGAGCGCCGACCCCGCTGCGATATTCGCTCGTCTCCGTGATATTGTCCGTCGTGATCGTGACCAGCCGGCAATAGGCAACCTCGATTTCACGGTGCAATTCGACAAGCCCTTCGGCCTGCCGGCGGTCCTTCGGGCAGAACCCCCCGCGTCCCAGAACCAGCACCATCGGATCCGGGCCCTGGAGCTCGGAAAGCTTCCGATGTTTCGCGGCGTGGTCGGAAAGCTCGTAATCGGGAAAGATCGCTCCCGGAATCATGTCGGATCGCATGTGAAATTCTCCACCGGCCGTTCACGTCTGCTGTTTGGGTACGGCGTTTATCACGGATCGAGAGCGGGCACCTTACGCTTGAGCGTGCGCTCATCCCCGGCTTGATCCTGCGAGGCTTTTGAGGGCTATGCCATCCAACCTTCGGAAGGCGCTCGTCATATCAATGTATGAGACACGGATAAGGCGGCGTATACCGGTCGAATAAGTGTGCGCCACCGAGGATCAGATCTTCAGGGCTCTTTCGAGACAGCTCATCAACGTATCTATTTCGAACGGCTTCATCAGCAGGCAGACAGCGCCGCCCGCGGCCGCCTTGGCTTCCAGACCCGGCTCCGAACGCCCGGTGACCATGATGGCCGGCAGTTTCGAGTTGCGCGCCGCGAGCTGCCGAATGAGGTCAAGTCCGCTCATGCCGGGCATGTGAAGATCGGTGATGAGGCAGTCGGATGACGCCTCCCCACCCCCCGCGATAAATTCTTCCGCGGACGCAAATCCCTTGGAACCGTATCCCAGCGAACGAAGCGATCCGACGAGCGCTATCCGGAAAGATTCGTCATCATCAACGACCGAGATTGAGAACTCTCTTGGCACGCCTCATCCTTTACCCCGGCTTGAATCCCGTATCCCCCCGGACCGGTCGGTCAAATCGACAACGCCAACCATCCCATGGGATGGGGCGTCTCGAAACTATACAGGAGTGTTACCGCGACGCTTTGTCACTCTTCGGCGTCACCCCTTCGGCTTGACCGCTTCGGCCATCCGAACGAGATCCGCCAGGGTCTTCGCCCCCATTTTTCGCATCGCCGCGCCCCGATGAATTTTCACCGTGATTTCGCTTATCCCGAGATCGTTGGCGACCTGCTTGTTCATCTTGCCGGCGGTCACCAACTGCATGACCTGCAGTTCGCGGGCAGAGAGCGTTCCGAACCGTCGCTGCAACTGCGAGATGTCGCCCTCAACGGTGCGCCGCTGCCGGTCGCGCTCGATGGCAGCCATCACGGCATCAAGCATGTCCTGATCATGGAAAGGTTTGGAGAGGAAATCGACCGCTCCCCGCTTCATGGCGCGAACCGACATGGTAATATCGCCATACCCGGTCATCATCACGACTGGCAGACGAACGCCGATGTCAACGAGTTGGGCCTGAAAGTCCAACCCGTTCATGTCGGGCAGGCGGATATCGATAACAATGCATCCCGGTTTATCCGCCAGGCCCGCGGCCAGAAAATCGCGCGCCGTTGCGTAGGTGTGCGCATCCAGCCCCACCGAATCGAACAATCCTTCCAACGCACCCCGCATCGACGCATCATCGTCGACCACGTGAACAATCGCTTTGTCGTTGATTTGAGACAACATCGCGCGGGCACCCCGGAACCGGTTCCCAAGGAATAGCACGGTACCGATGGCCGGGTGGATCACACCAAAGTATGACCCGCAAAAGCCGCGAAAACATTGGGCAATTCGAGGTCATTTGCCGCTGAGCACGGCTGGACCGAATTCCGCGATCGTGAGCAACACGACAAGCGCGAGCACAACCAGCGCAATAATCCTGGTCGAAGGCATCCGCATGGTCACGATCAGCTTTCCGCAACTTGAACCACGGCATCCGCGAAGGCCTGTGGTGCCTCCTGAGGCAGATTGTGTCCGACACCGCCCTTGATGGTCCGGTGCGCATACTTGCCGGAGAACTTCTTGGCGTAGGCAGCCGGCTCCGGGTGCGGCGCTCCATTGGCGTCACCCTCCATCGTGATGGTGGGCACGGTGATCACCGGAGCCGCGGCCAGCCGCTTTTCCAGATCGTCATATTTTGACTCGCCTTCGGCGAGGCCGAGCCGCCAGCGATAATTGTGAATCACGATGCTGACGTGATCAGGATTGTCGAAGGCCGCGGCCGAGCGATCGAATGTAGCGTCGTCGAAATCCCACTTCGGCGAAGCGAGCTGCCAGATCAGCTTGGAAAAATCATGCCGGTATTTATCGTAACCGGCCCGGCCGCGTTCCGTGGCGAAATAATATTGATACCACCACTGCAATTCGGCCTTGGGCGGCAACGGCGCCTTGCCGCCTTCCTGGCTGCCGATGAGATAACCGCTCACGGAAACCAGCGCCTTGCAGCGCTCCGGCCATAACGCCGCAACGATGCAGGCGGTCCGAGCACCCCAATCAAAGCCGGCGATCGTCGCCTTCTCGATTTTGAGCGCATCCATCAAGGCGATGACGTCAACCGCAACCACCGACTGCTGACCGTTGCGGGGCGTATCACCCGAAAGAAAGCTGGTCGTGCCATAGCCGCGCAGATGCGGGACGATCACCCGGTATCCCTCGGACGCCAGCAGCGGCGCGACGTCGGCAAAGCTGTGAATGTCGTAGGGCCAGCCGTGCAGCAGAATAACCACGGGACCATCCGCAGGGCCTGCTTCGGCGTATCCGATATTCAGGACGCCGGCATCGATCTGTTTCAAGGGAGCGAATGACGTATGCGTGCCCCGCTTGATCTTCGGCAGCTCAGGTTTGCTTTTGCCGGGTTGCGCCGCCGCAGGACGATTGAGGACGAGTTGTGCAGCGGCAATAGTCATGGCGGCGGTGCCAAAAAACTGGCGGCGATCACGGTCGATCGGATCGGCGAGGTTGATCGTCTTCATTGGTGCATTCCCAGGTTCGCGTTTGGCTGTACGATTGCAGCGGTGATACCGCTCTCGGCTAACCGTTCTGCGACGCGCGCAACGATCTGAACGCGGTGCGCAATTCGGAGCTGAAGACTTTTGGCTGTTCCCACGCCGCGAAATGACCGCCTTTGTCGAGCCGGTTGTAATGAATAAGCTTGGGAAACGCTTTCTCCGCCCAACTTCGCGGGGCTGCGTAGATCTCATCGGGAAAGACGCTCACGCCAACCGGAATGGCGACGTGCTTCGGCGCGAAAAACGGCAGCTTGTTCTCCCAATACAGCCGAGCCGACGAGACCGCCGTATTCGTCAACCAATAGAGCGTGATATTGTCGAGAATGTCGTCTCGCGTCAGACCCTCGGACTGGCCGTTAAAGACCCGTGCGATGAGTTCATAGCTGCGCGCATCATGGTCGAGCATCCAGGCCGCTAATCCGATCGGCGAATCCTCGATCCCGTACAGCGTCTGCGGACGGTTCGTCATTTCCTGGGCGTAGCCCAGCCCGTGCTTGTAGAAGAAGTCGAGCTGATCGAAGGCATGCTGCTCATCGGCCGAGAGGCTAGCCGGCGCCGGGCTGCCGAACTGCAGCGCCTTTGCGACATCGTCCGGCACCGTGGCGGGCATGTTGGTGTGAATGCCGAGCAGTTCCGGGGGCGCCAGAAGCGCCATCTGCTCGGTGACCGCATCCCCCCAATCGCCGCCCTGTGCCACAAATCGCGTATAGCCGAGCCGCTTCATCAGCGTGATCCAGACGCCTGCGATACGAACGGGGTCCCACCCGGGTGAGGTGGGCTTTCCTGAAAACCCATGGCCCCGGCAGTGACGGAATAACGACGTCGAAGGCATCGGAGACGCTTCTGCCATGCGCCGCCGGATTCGTCAGGGGATCGATGACCTTCAACTGTTCGATGATCGAGCCGGGCCACCCGTGCGTGATGATCACCGGCAACGCATTCTTCTCTTTCGAACGCACATGGATGAAATGAATCTCCAGCCCGTCGATATCGGTCGTGAATTGCGGCAACGCATTCAGCCTCGCTTCAACCTTGCGCCAGTCGTAATCCGTTTCCCAATAGCGTGCGAGTTCGCGCATCGTCGCGAGTTGCACGCCTTGCGATGCATCCGCCACGATTTCGCGCTTGGGCCACTTTGTCGCTTTGATGCGCCTGCGCAGATCGATCAGCGCCACGTCGGGAAAATCGACATGGAAAGCACGAACCGGATTCTCTTCGAGTACCGCCGCCGCGGCCCGCACCGGATGCAGCAGACTATAGGCGCCCGCGGCCGCAATGCCCAAAGCACCGGCCCTCAACAACATACCGGCGGTGAAGATCGATAGATTCCGATATCGCAGCTTTATCCATGACTGATCTCTCTCGGGCTTCAAGGAATTGAGTTCTTGGGGTGACCCCGGTCTGAGCGGCGACGACATGGCCATTCCAAGAGAAAAAGTTTCTACGAATTGCCCAATGCGCATTCTGTCGCGTTCTTGCTATTTCCGGCGATGTTGTTGACGCGTCGACAGACCTACTAAATTATGAGCATTCGGACGGCCGGCCAATGTCGGGCTCCCAATGCTTGCAGTCCGTGTTTTGATAAGAGTTTCCATTTCAGGTTTATTTCCGCGCGACCGACTCTTTCTTATTCTTCCGGCCGCCCGATGGAGAAAATAACATGTCGGCGTCCACGTTTTCGTCACGGCTCAAACGGCCCGTGATCCTGGATTACGGGATCGCGTGCGCGACGCCGGCCCTGACCCTTGTGTTGGATGTCACGTTCAATCGGCTTTGGGGAATCGATCCGTCCGCCTCGCTGTTTCTGTGCGGGATCATGCTTGTGGCGTGGATCTCGGGCCCCGGCCCGGCGCTGCTCGCCACAACGCTGACCGTTCTGGCTTTCGATTACTTCCTGATGCAGCCGGCCTACTCACTCGCCCTCGAGTTTAAGGAATTGCCGCGGCTCATACCATTTATCGTCGCGGCGCTGTTCGTGGTGTCGTTGAGCGCAACGCAAAGACGCGCGACCGATTCGCTGAGACGCGCGCGTGATGAACAGCAGGGGACCGTGGAGGAATTACGAAAACTCAACGAAACCCTGCGCAATCGAAAATGCCGAACGCGCGCGCGCAGAGGAAAGTATGCGACGAGCTGAAGAGGAGCTTCGGCTGCTCGTCGACAACATACCGGCATTGGCCGCACGCTATAGAGACGACGGTTCGATGGATTTTCGCAATAAGGCCTGGCGGGACTACACCGGCCTTTCGCAGGACAATGTCGAAGGCGTCCGCTGGGGATCGGCGCTGCATCCGGACGATCAGGCGATGGTCGAGCGCGAGTGGCGCGCGCATATCGCCACCGGCGAGGCGTTCGAAATCGAGCAGCGATTGCTACGGACCGATGGAGAATATCGGTGGCACTCGATTCGCCGCGTACCGCTGCGCGACGACAATGGCAATGTCATTAAATGGTATGGCGTCGGATTCGATATCGAAGATCGCAGACTGGCTGAGGAAGCCCGACGGCGCAGCGAACAAGCGCTGTCCGAAGCCCGGCACGAGCTTCAACTGATGGTCGATACCATTCCGGCACTTGTGGTTCGCCATCGCGCCGACGGTGTGATCGATTTCGTCAATCAGACGTGGCGCAGTTACACCGGGCTTTCACATGCCGGGTGGAACGTCCGCGGGAGCATCACCATTCACCCTGATGACGTCCCGCGAGCCCAGGAAGTATGGCTCTCCGCACTAAAAAATGGCGAGCCGTTCGATACGGAACTGCGTATCCGCAGAGCAGACGGAGAGTACCGCCTGCACTTCGTACGCCGCGTTCCCCTGCACGACGATCATGGAGACCTCGTCGCATGGTATGGGGTGAGCTACGATATTGAAGATCAAAAGCGCGCCGAGAATGCGTTGCGTGCAAGTGAAGCAGAGCTCGCCGAGGCCCGGCACGAACTTCAATTGATCATCGACACAATACCTGTATTGGTGCTTCGTCATCGGGCCGACGGTATCATCGATTTCGTCAATCAGGTCGGACGCACCTACACCGGGCGCACGACAACGAAGTGGACGACACGTACCAGCGTCATAACGCATCCCGATGACGTTCCGCGACTGGAAGCCGCCTGGGATGTTGCGCTTGCGACTGGCGAGCCGTTTGAGTCGGAAGTGCGCCTCCAGGGAGCCGATGGTGAATACCGCTGGTTCGCGACACGACGGGTGCCGCTACGCAGGAACGGCGAGGTCGTCGCCTGGTACGCGGCAACCTACGACATCGAAGACAGAAAGCGCGCCGAGGACGCGTTGCGTGCCAGCGAAGCGGAACTGGCGCAGACCCAGCGCCAATTACAGCTGACGATCGATTCGATTCCGGTCATGGTGTCGACGTTCGATGCGGATGGCACGCGGAACTTCGTCAATCGAACATGGCAGACGTATACCGGGCATGGTCAGCAACAAGCCACCGGCAAGGGACTGAATACTTCAACCTATTATCACCCCGACGATCTCCGGACATTCGAAGCGGCGTGGCACACCGCGCAGGCCAAGGGCGAGATCATGTCGGTGGACGTGCGCACGCGCAGGGCCGACGGCGTCTATCGATGGTATACGATGCGACGCGCGCCACAACGCGACGAATTGGGAAACGTCATTAAATGGTATTCGGTGGGGATCGATGTCGAGGATCAGAAGGTTGCCGAACACGCCCTGAAAAGGAGCGAGGCTCAGCTCGCCAAAGCCGAACGAGAGCTGCGGCTGACACTCGACTCAATCCCGGCACTGGCCTGGCGCGCACGCGCTGACGGTTTCGCGGAATATATCAACAAGCGCTGGCTCGACTACACCGGCTTCTCCCTGGAGCAGTCTCTGGGATGGGAATGGCAGGCCGCGCTTCACCCCGACGATCGCCCGGGGCTGCATGAAGCGTGGCTGAGAATGCTGGCCTCCGGGCACCCCGAAGATGTCGAGGCGCGGATGCGGCGTTTCGACGGCACGTATCGCTGGCTCCTGTTCCGGGCGGAGGCGTTGCACGATGAGAGCGGCGCCGTGATAGGCTGGTATGGCACCAACACCGATATCGAGGACCGAAAACAGGCCGAAGGCGCGCTGCACACCGCGCAATCTGCGCTGGCGCATGCCAGCCGCGTCGCGACCCTGGGGCGAAATCAGCGCAACCATTGCGCACGAAGTCAATCAGCCGCTTGGGGCGATTGTCGCCAATGGTCAGGCCTGCCTGCGCTTTCTCCAGCGCGAAACACCCGACCTGAATGACGTGCGCGGCGCCATCGAATGGATCGTCAAGGATGGCAACCGCGCCGGTGAAGTGATCCGGCGCGTCCGCGGCCTCCTGAAAAAAGCGGATACCTACAAGCTACCGCTCGACGTCAACGACGTCATCAACGAGGTCGTCGCGCTGTTGCAGAGCGAACTCAACGCCAAGCGCGTAACATTGCGGCTCGAACTGGCTCCCGCGATACCCGAGGTCATCGCGGATCGAGTCCAGCTTCAGCAGGTCATCATCAATCTCGTCATGAACGGTATCGATGCGATGCAGACGGTCAAGGATCGGCCGCACGCATTGCTGGTCCGCTCCTGCATCAGTGAAACCGGTCAGGTCGTCGTCGCCGTGAGCGACAGCGGCATCGGAATTTCCGGCGACATCACCGGCCATGTATTCGATCCCTTCTTCAGCACGAAACCTGGCGGGCTCGGCATGGGACTGTCGATCTGCCGCTCGATCATCGAGGATCACGGCGGACGGCTATGGCCGACGGAAAATCGGAAAGAGCCCGGGGCCACATTCCAGTTCGCCCTGCCGGGCCCTCAATACCTCACGTCGTGAGACGAAGGCGCAAAACTGCATGATATGGCTGGGACTTGACATGGAATTCAGGCTAATGAAGAAGCCATAGGGCCTGGTCGATAAGTCATCATCGACAAGCCTGGTCGCTGATCGGATCAACTGATTATGGATGGAAAACCCGAGCAAATCGTTTTCGTCGTGGACGATGACGAGTCCATGCGGGGTCGCGCTGACGTATTTGTTCCGGTCGATGAACCTTCAGGTCGAAGTATTCAGCACGGCCACGGCACTGCTGGAGAGCAAGCTTCCGGATATAGCCAGTTGCCTGGTGCTCGACATCAGGTTGCCGGGCGTCAACGGTCTGGAATTTCAGGACGTCCTCGCCAAGGCAGGCATTCACATTCCGATCGTCTTCATGACGGGACATGGTGACATTCCGATGTCGGTGAAGGCGATGAAGGCTGGCGCCATCGACTTCCTGCCCAAACCGTTCCGGGACCAGGACATGCTGGACGCAGTGATCCGGGCGCTCGAACAGGACCGCAAGCGGCGTGACGGCGAGACGGCGGTATCGCAGCTGCGGCATCTCTTCGAAACGCTGACCCCGCGCGAACGGGAAGTCTTCGCCCTCGTCATCTCCGGCCTGATGAACAAGCAGATTGCGCACCGGCTCGAAGTCAGCGAAATCACGGTGAAAATCCACCGCGGGCATGTGATGAAAAAGATGGAGGCCCGCTCACTCGCAGACCTCGTGAGAATGGCCGAACTGCTTGGTTGGAATCAAGCGGGCCAGCTAGGGCGCAAGCCTCAAGCTGTCTTCGAAATCACGTGACTTCGTCCATTCGCTCGACAAGGTGCGCACGCGAGGGTCCGGGATCAAACCGATCGGCGAAATATTGCGTTTCGTGGGCTACCAGTCCGTCTCGAAATTCCATGATGCTCACCGTGTAAGATGGTATGCCGTCATAGGTGAGCACGAATTCAGTGACCCAGAGATCGCCGCTGCCGATCATCCGCCGCACCGTAAAACGCTTCTTGTTGGGCTGGACGGTTCGGCTCTCCTGAATGTTGCGCCGGCCGCGGATCCGTTCGCCCGATTGCGGATAATCAAGCACCGCATCGTCGCGATAGATTTCGTGCTCGGCCTCGAAATCGTTGGCGTCCGAAGCATCCCAATGCCGCTGTAGCGCCATTTGCACCGTTCGATCATCCATCTCAAACTCCCTGGCTTCCGGTTATCATTTTCGAAACCGTTGAATTAGTTGGGCTGCACACCACGCAGTCACGACGCAATGCAAACCTAAGTATTATATTCAGCAGGGGTACCACAGATCAGTCTTCTCCTTCGTTATCATTGTGAGGAGGCGGGGATTCCGCTCCCTGTGAAGGACTGTGTTTTGACCGTAGAACCGGTGATTTCGATCATTGACGATGATGCATCTATTCGCGCCGGCTTGAACAACCTCGTCAGATCGCTCGGGTATGTCGTCAGCACATTTGCCTCCGCTGCGGCGTTCCTGCAATCCGCTCAACTGCACAAAACCTGTTGCGTGATCGCTGACGTTCGTATGCCTGGAATGAGCGGCGTCGAGCTGCAATCGCATTTGCGCGGCCAAGGATACAAGGTGCCCTTTATATTCATTACGGCGGTTCCGGACGAGACCACCCGCCGGCAGGCGCTTGACGACGGCGCCATGTGCTTTCTGACAAAGCCTTTCGACGAAGAGACGTTGATCGAGTGCCTCAATACCGCTCTGGACCAGCACCACAGCAAAACAAAAAGCTGAAGCATCGAAGGTCGGCCTCTCCGAATTCAAGTTAAAAAAGGGGCCGGCGGCTTTTACCGCCGGCCCATTGCGCCCGCCTCTGATACAAAGCCGCTCGGGGGAAAGCGGCTTCGCATAATCCATCATGGCCAAGGCTCGGGGGGTAACCGGGGCCTGGAAGTGAGAGGCTGGCGGCGATCGGATGAGCCGCACATAACCAACGATACTTATCCGATCACATTTTCACTGATACCCGGCCGCCTGATCGCCTGCTCATCCGCGATTGCTGGATTTCGCCGAATCTTGCGTCAGTCTTCAATGTCCGAGATGACGGCTCTCCGACCCTGATCCGTAAACCTACGTATAGGTTGGCGGCCGCATAAGAAACCTAAGTGCGATGGAAGCGGTTCGCGGCCGCGTATTACTGTGGCTCCATCGATAAAACAGGGGGCGGAATACGCAGCGCCCAAAACCAGAAACACAAAGGTTGAATGCGATGTTGAACGCCTCCCATCGTTTGGTGTTGTGCCATTGAAATCCTTTGGCAAGAACACCTCGCAAGCTCTCGCTCACAACTGTGTCGTGCGCTCCGGTCGGCCAGCGCTTCTTGGTGGCAACGAAAATAAATCCGCCGGCATTATTTCGTTTCCGACAGTGGACATAGCTCCGCGCCGCGCGGTGACACGCAGCGGAATGGAGTGGCGCGGCATGGGCGTCGAACTGGTGCAGACGACGGCGCAGGAGCGCGTCGATCACAGTTTCCGCTCGCCACTGCACCTCCTGGCTGCCTATCAACAAGGCGTCCGTCGCGACGGGGAATCCAGCATCGAAGGCGCGCCGCGATCGACCCTGCGTGACGTCGCCGGGAAGCTGACATTCGTGCCGGCGGGGCATCACTACCGTGAATGGTATGATCCACGCACCCCGACATCGGTTACTTATTTCTACTTCGACCCTACTGTACTTGGAATCGACTGCAACGAGAGCCTGGTCGACATCCCGTTTGCGTCCCGCCTGTTCTTTGAGGATGCGGCAATCCAGAACACTGCAGCGAAGCTGAGACAGGCCATTGAATCTCCGGGAAGCGCAAGCCAACTCTATATCGAAGCGCTCGGCGTCGTTCTGATCCACGAACTGGTACGCCTCAATCGCAGCACGACGCGACCCGTCGCCTCCGTCAGGGGTGATCTGGTCAGAGGCGGCCTTGCCGCATGGCAGCAGCGGATCGTAACCAGCTATATCGAAGAACATCTATCCGAGCAGATCCCGCTCGCTACCCTCGCCCGCCTAGCCCGGCTAAGCACGTTTCACTTTTGCCGGGCGTTCAAGCAATCGTTCGGCGTTCCGCCGCATCGCTACCACACCAACCGGCGTATCGAGCAGGCGAAGGCCATGCTAGCGGAGCGAAAGCACTCCGTGACGGAAGTTGGACTCACTGTCGGGTTCAGTGAGACGAGCTCCTTCACAGCGGTGTTCCGCAAGGTCACAGGACAGACTCCGAGCCGCTATCATCGCGCGCTCGGATAAAAATCGCATCACCACTACAGGCCATCACAAGGACTATGGGCATGCCGTCAATATCAAGCGAAACACGACATCGTAGCGGCGCATACCGTTCGATTGAAATTGGCGCGTGCAATGAAGCGGCATCCGGGGAGTATCTGTTGTTGCGAGAGCTGATGCATCGCATGAATAACGAATTGGCGGCCACAATCGGTTTCGCCAGCCTGTCCGCAGCGCGGTCCGGCAATGACGATGTCAAGGTGGCGCTGGCTGGCGTGGTCCAGCAGGTAACCGACTCCGCGCGTGTATACCGGGCGTTGCAGATGCCGGTCGAGGACGGCTGGATGGATGCCGCGGCGTATCTGCGCGAGCTTTGCCAGTCCATCAGCCGCGCCAAGCTGCAACACAGGGGCATCGAGCTGGTATTCGTCGACTGCCCTCTTCAGTTGAGCGCGTCGCGTTGCTGGCGGCTCGGCATGATCGTATCCGAACTGATCGCCAATGCGTCCCGGCATGCATTTCGGGACGGCGGCGGAAAGATCCAGGTCGAACTCATCAACCGCGAGACATCCGTGGAATGCATCGTTACGGATGACGGATCCGGATCGGAAAACATCAGGCCAGGGCAAGGCATGAAAATCATCCGCTCGCTGGTGGCTGAGCTTCGGGGAACGATCAATCATCGCTCGGGAACGATGGGCACAAGCGCGATTCTGGCGTTTTCATTGAGTGAATCAGATCGGGATGATTCAAAGGTCCGCTCCCTGAACTTCACCTATGTGCCGCCAAAAATAAAACGGTGACACAAGACGGAAGAATGCGGCGCGCCGTGCAGCGATCGCATCGCATTCGCATAAATTTCATTCGGAATGTGCAAGACCCAACTGCGGAGAAGAACATGAAGATACTCATGGTTATCACCTCACACGACCAGCTCGGCAACACCGGGAGAAAGACCGGCTTCTGGCTGGAAGAGCTTGCGGCTCCCTACTACGTTTTCAGGGACGCCGGGGTTGAGATCACCCTCGCATCCCCAAGGGGTGGACGACCGCCGCTTGATCCCAAGAGCAACGAGCCGGACATGCGCACGGACCTTACGCTGCGATTCGAGAAGGACACGGCGGCAGAATTGCAACTCGACAAGACCGTTCGGCTCGACAGTGTCAGGCAGGAGGATTTCGACAGCGTGTTTTATCCGGGCGGACATGGTCCGATGTGGGACCTCCCCGAAGACAAGGATTCCGCCAGACTGATCGAATCCTTCCTGGCCGCCGGCAAGCCGATCGCCGTCGTCTGCCATTCCACGGGCGCGCTGCGTCATGTCAAGACGCCAGACGGCAAACCTCTGGTGCAGGGCAAGGAAGTGACCGGCTTTACCAACGGCGAGGAAGCAGACGTCGGCCTTACCAAAGTTGTGCCATTTCTTGTCGAGGACGAAATGTTGAAACTGGGCGCCGTCTTCTCGAAGATAGCCAACTGGGGCGTTCACGTCGTCAGCGACGGCCTGCTGATCACGGGGCAGAACCCGCATTCCTCGGGACCGGCCGCCAAGACTCTGATGGCGGCCCTGAAGCAAAAAGCCAAAGCGCCGGCCGCCGCTCGGGCTTCGTAGATCGAATATCCATCGGACGGCTTCATGGATGCGCGCGGGTTGCCGTTTGAGAGGCGTCTTCAATGGCGCCTCCCTGACGTCTCGCGGGCGGCGATCAATACGGCGGCTTCTTGCGTTGCCGCTGCGTCCTGGCGGCCTCCATCCACCACATCAGATCATCGGCAAAGCGCGGGAACGCCCGTTCGAGAGCTTGACCGCCCTCACCGATCGGCGCGGCGTCAGCGCCAAGGGTCTGTCCAATGGGACCAACGGCAATCGTGCTTGAAACCACCACCATTCCCATCTCGGACAGTGTGCCGTGCCATGCGGTAGCGGCCCGCGCGCCGGACAAACGTCCTGCCGAATAGCTCACGATCGCAGCGGGGCGCCAGAACCACTCCTCCAGGAAATGATCCGTCAGGTTTTTCAGTCCGGGCTGGACACCCCAATTATATTCGCCGGTGACGAATACGAATCCATCAGCATCACGAATATTGCCGGCCAGCCGCTCCAGCTGCTCGGGCGCTTGTCCCGCCGGATATTCCTTGTACATCCGGTCGAGCATCGGAAGATTGATCGCCTTGGCGTCGATCAGTTCGACCGCATCGCCCCGGCGGCGAAAGCGCTCGACCACGAATTCGGCAAGGCGGATGCCCATCCGTTCCGAGCGATAGGACCCGTAAAAAACGAGGATTTGATGGCTCATTGCAGTCCCTTAGCGGCCGAACTCGCGTGGCCTACAGCCGGCTGGCCACCGACAACCACCGCAAATGTCGCAAGTCGCCACCGCGGGTTCAAGTTGGCAGTGTCTCGCCGGCCTGCTCGCGGACCATATACTCGGCGTACCAGTCCGGCCAATTCACATCATGCTGGCCTGTTCGCTTCTCATGCTCGCCATGCGCAGCTTCGGCACGCCGTAGCGCGGCCGCGAGTTCCGCTGCCGAGGTAAAGGTCGTATCGGTCGCCACACGACCGGGAAGCCGCACGGTAATTTCCTGAAGCATCCAGCCATTGCCGTCCGGATCGCTGAACGAAGCCAGCGACAAATAACTGCGGCGTTCAGGGTCCGGGCCACTGAGCCGGACATTGCCGAACAAATGCGGCTCGTCGGTTCCGAAGTGCACGTCGCCGCCACCATGAAACGGCTCGCTAACCTCGACGCCGCGGCTCAGCAATTCCTTGCGCGCAATCTCGATGTCGGAGACAACAAGGTATAGTCCCCTGACGGAGCCGGGCGCCGCGGTGACGTTGGTACCGAAGATGACCGAAGCGCCGGACCCCGGCGGCGTGAATTGAATTACACGGAAACCGTCATCGAAGCCGAAATCGGCGTCGAGCCTCCAGCCCAGACTGCCATAAAACGCCTTGGAGCGATCGACGTCTGCAACAGGGATGACAATGACCTCGAGCTTCATGTCTGATGTCCGCACTTGAGGAGGTCCGACTGCAAGCATAATGATTGTCTCCTTGATGCTGGTGAGTGAAATTCATCGAAAGCTGAAGTAAACAAAATTATCAGCGGTAGCATGGACATAAACGTAGAATGATTAGCTGGTAACTCATACATTGATATGACCGGCTTCTTCCAAAAGTCGAATGGAAGGTGCGGCTGATATCAGCAATGTAACGGGATTATTCTGTTCATTCGAGGCGGCACGTGATGGACGGTTGCTTTCGGTCAATGTGGGCCTGCCGCGCGACATCCCCTGGCGGGGCCAGACGGTTTATACCGCCATTTGGAAGATGCCGGTTCAGGGCCCACGTATGGTACGTCGGCTCAACGTAGATGGCGACGGGCAAGGCGACTTGGCCGGCCACGGCGGCGAACGCCGGGCGGTATTTGTCTATCAGATGGATTCCTATCGGTTTTGGCAGAACCAATTTGGACGAAGCGATTTCACCTACGGACAATTCGGAGAGAATTTCACCGTTGAAGGTCTGTCCGATGCCGAGGTGTGTATCGGAGACCGTTACCGGATCGGCGGCGCCTTGTTCGAGGTGACGCAGCCGCGTGTCACCTGTTACCGGGTCGGCATCCGGCTGAACGAGCCGGAAATGGCCGCGCTATTGGTCAAGCACGGCAGGCCAGGTTTCTATTTCCGTGTATTGGACGAAGGACAAGTCGAGGCCGGCGACGAGATCACGCAGGTGGCGTCGGGGCCCGAGCGCATGAGCGTGTTCGAAGTCAATTCGCTGCTCTACATGCCGGGGCATCCCCGCAATCAGCTGGAGCGTGCGCTGCGCATCCCGGCGTTGAGCGTGGGGTGGCGAAATTCCTTCGAGGCGTTGCTCACGCAGGAGCGCCAAGGTAGCGGGACGACCGGAAACGCGGGACTCGCTGCAGCGTCCGGCCAGCCCGCGGCGCGGCCTGGATTCCGCCCGTTTCGCGTAGCGCGCAAGATACGCGAGAGTGGCAACGTCATTTCCCTGCTGCTCGAGCCGACGGACGGACAACCTCTCGCCACGGCTCTCCCCGGCCAGTTTATCGTGCTGCGGCTAGGGCCGGGATCGGCGCCGGCGCTGATGCGGAGCTATTCGCTGTCGGGAGAGCCCGGCGCCTTGCACTACCGTGTGAGCATCAAGCGCGAAGTCCATGGTGCGGCCAGCGCCTACGTCGACGATACGCTGCAAGTGGGCGATGTCATTCCCGCAAGCGCGGCACGTGGCGATTTCACACTAAGGTCCGGCGACACGCCGGTTGTTTTGTTGAGTGCCGGGATCGGCGTAACGCCGGTGCTCGCGATGCTTCACGCATTGGCGGCCGAAGCCTCGACGCGGGACGTCTGGTGGCTCTACGGAACCCGCAACGGTCGTGAACATCCATTTACCGAAGAGACCCATGGGCTGCTCAAAGCACTCGCGCACCACCACAGCCACATTTGTTACAGCTCGCCCGATCCTGCAGACCGCCCCGATGTTGATTTCGACACCGCCGGGCGCCTTAATACGCGTGTGCTTCAGGAACTCAACTTGCCTCACAATGCCGATTTCTATATTTGCGGACCGTCGGGCTTCATGAACGATCTGAGTGTCGGCCTTGCCGCGTTGGGTGTCACACCGGATCGCATCCACACCGAGATGTTCGGCGCCGGTCCTTCCATCACCCCGGGCATTGCCGCTTCGCCACGCCGGCCGCCTCATCTGCCGGCCGGGCCTGCCGGATCAGGACCGCTGGTTTCGTTCGCCCGCAGCGGTCTCAATGTGCGGTGGGATTCAACATTCCACAGTCTGCTCGAACTGGCCGAAGCTTGCGACGTGCCCGTGCGATGGTCGTGTCGAACGGGGGTGTGCCACACCTGTGAGAGCGGACTTGTGGCGGGGAAGACCAGCTACCAACCCGACCCGATCGACCCGCCGGCGGAGGGTAACGTGCTGATCTGCTGTGCGCAGCCCAAGGGCGACATCGTCATCGATTTGTGAATTCGCCGGAAGCGTTCGCTGACAATCTCATTGGAGCCAGAACACCGAAGCACTGTGAGAAGGAAGCGAACGCGAAAATCAATACCGATCGGGCGTGTCAGGACAGACTGCAATCGTTCGGAATTATCAGCACGCGATTGCGTAACGACGGCTACGTGAAAATCATCCAGAATGAAATCGCCAGATACGGCAAGATCGCGCTTGAGAATGATATCCCAATCAACTAAGCCCACATAGCACTGCGAGCTTACGCCACGGGATCCCTGGAATGCTTCGGCTTGTTCTGATTGTCCTGCTTGCAGTGTCAACTACATCCATCAAAGCCCAGACATGGCCGAACCGGCCGCTGACGATGGTGGTGCCTTTCGCGACCGGTGGTCCGATGGACGCGGTAGCGCGTATTCTGCAATCTGCCTTGAGCGAGGCCTTGCAGCAGCAGGTGATCGTCGAGAATATTGGCGGGGCCGGCGGCATGATTGGCGCCGCCCGGGTCGCCAAGGCAGCGCCGGACGGATATCAGTTCGTGCTCGGCAATGTCGGCACGCAGGCCGTCAGCCAAACCCTCTACAAGACGCCATTTTACAATTCGATAACTGATTTCACGCCAGTCGTGCTCATCGCGGATCTGTCGCTGGTGATGGTGGTGCGCAAGGATTTGCCTGCAAACAATTTGCAGGAATTCATTACCTACGCGAAGGCCAACCAGAAGACGATGCAATTTGCCTCGGCTGGCGCCGGATCCGCGATCCATCTCGGCTGCGCATTACTCAACGCGCGAATCGGCATCGATGTCACCCATGTCCCCTATCGTGGCGGGGCGCCGGCGATGCAGGATCTGGTAGCCCCGTGTAGATTATCTGTGCATCGACACACCGGTCGCGGTTCCCCAAATCGAAAGCGGCGCGATCAAGCCGATCGCGATATTGAGCCGCGGGCGTTCGCCGAGCTTGCCAAATCTCGCGTCGGCGCATGGAGCAAGGTTTGACCGATTTCGAGGCGACCAACTGGAGCGCGTTCTTCCTGCCAAGGACAACGCCCCACCTCGATTGTCCAAAAGCTGCACGACGCGACCGTGACGGCCATGAACAATCCGACGGTGCAAAAACGCTTCAAGGAAAACGGCATCGATCTGGTCGCCGACGAGCGGCGATCATCGGCCTATCTCGCGCAATTCGTTGCCAGCGAAATCGTCAAATGGGCCGGCCGATCAAGTCCTCCGCCTGGCTTTGGGAATAGACCGACTTTGGGAGACCAATGTGAAGATCAGACTCATGGAGAATTTCAGGGCGGTCTTCTATGCGCCGTATTACGCGACGCAGGCACTTGGCTTCTACGCGAACGAGGGGGTCGATGTCGAACTGGTTTCCAGCGATACGCCGGGCGATGCCATTGCTCATCTTTTGGATGGCACGATTGACCTGACCTGGGCGGGCCGATGCGCGTGATGACCGCGCACGACCGGGACGATCAAAGTCCCCTGGTCTGCTTTGGCGAGGTTGTATCGAAGGACCCGTTTTTCCTGATTGGAAACTCCAAGCCATTCAAGCTCCCGGACGTTGCGCATCTGCGATTTGCCACGGTCTCGGAGGTACCCACACCCTGGATGTGCCTGCAGCACGATTTGCGCGAAAACCGGTGTTGATCCGGCGACGTTCCACGAGAATTTCCGATCAAACCATGTCGGACAATTATGCGGCGCTGCGCGGGGGACAGCTTGATGTAATGCAGGCGTTCGAGCCGTTTGCTTCACAGGCCGAAAATGATCGCGCCGGCGACATATTGTATGCAGCCAGTTCGCGGGGACCTACCGTCTACACGTCCTGTATCACGACCCGGAGCAAGATCGCGGCACACCGTGATGCATTTATCGGAATAACTCGGTCACTTGCAAAAATGCAGCAATGGCTCTGCGCGCACAGCGGCAAAGAACTCGCCGAGGCCGTCGCCTCCTTTTTTCCCAGTGTATCGCAGGAACTTCTTGCGCGCTCCCTGCACGCTATCTGGATGCTAGCCTGTGGGCGCGCGATCCCGCAATGTCGAGACAAGGGTTTGAACGCCTCGGCGCCAGTTTCGTTTCGGGTGGCTCCCTGAAGCGCGCACCGGTTTTTGACAATTGCGTCGATACAAGTTTGGGATAATCGAATCCGACGGGATTCGTCAGCAATCCCGTCGTGCCGGTTGTCTATGGTAACAGCTTAAGGCTTCATACCCGTGATGGACTTGCTGATGGCCCGGGATCCCGCATCGGCCAGCGGCCGCTGTCCACCTGCGAGAGAAACTCCCCGACGATCCGGTTATATTCGTCCGGCTCCTCGATGTTGATGGCATGACCTGCATTTGGAATAAGCGAAAGCGCCGCGGCAGGTATCGATTGTTTCATCAGAATGCCGGGCAGCAAAACATGGCCAATCTTCATCGCCGGAAATCACAAGTGTAGGCACCGTGATTTTCTTCATCTCCTCGACCAGAGTATAGAGCGACGGTCGCTCCTTCTGCACGCCCGCCTGGGTGTTCGCCGAGCCGGTGGCTGAATGCTTTGACAGCATCTGCTTGAATTCGGCAAAGCCACGCGGATCCTTGTTTTCGAATTGCACCCGGGTCGGCCCGTAGGCATATTTTTCGGCGAAGGCCTGCATACCCGACGATCTGATGAAGTCGGCAATCGTGTCGGCTCGGCCCGGAAAGTCCTCCCGCGTTTCCAGTTCCGCCCCATATCCACATCCGCCAATACACAGGGACAATGCCCGATCGTGATGACGAAGGCCGAAATGGAGCGTCGCGAAACCGCCCATGGAAAGCCCCTGAATATGAGCTTTCTTTTCGCCGATGTGGTCGAGTACCGAAAGAATGTCATCCGCCGCGCGCGCCTGCGAATAAGATGCCGGGCTCTCGGGAACGTCGGACGGGGGAAGCCGCGCGCATTGAATGCGATCACACGGTATTTTTTCCCGAAATGACGTAGCTGCGGTTCATAACTTCTGATGTCCCCGGCAAATTCATGGACCAGAATGAGGGGGCGCCCTTTACCGGTCTCTTCGTAGTAAAGGCGTACGCCATCATCGGTTGTCGCATATGGCATTTTTGCTTTGTCCTCTTCCGGGTTTTCTGCAGGGATCGTGAGCGTGCGGGACCACTCAGACAGGACCATAACGGTCCTTCAAAACCACTTTCCCGTCAACCTTCGCGACGGGATGACGGACAGCCGGAACGACATGGCCTGTTGTCTGAACCGTGCGGCCAAGCACGGTCCCAATTGTTCGTCAGGGTTTCGCGCCATCGGGGGGATGAAACATCTTTTCCGAAAATCTCCGCGGCAATCCCTGTTGGTCTCGATCGCGGCCGGAATGCCGCAATACATCGCGATCAACAGCTGGACGTCCTGCACCTGCGCCCTCGTGCAACCGTTCGCCAGGGCGCCTTTGGCATGCACCGCGAATTCAGCGGGCTTGCTGCTGGCCGCGGTGATCCCGAGCATCACCAGACTGCGAACATCATCGGACAGTCCCGCTCTCTCCCAGACATCACCATAGACATAGGCGTTGATGACGTTTTGAAGCGGCGCGCCGAATTCGCCTGCCGCAGCCATCCGCTTCTCGACGTCGACCTCACCAAACATCTTTTTGCGCCGCCGCAGACCGCGCGCGTATAAATCGTTGGTATCCGCCATAACCGCCCCCGTTTCTTGATACGCCAATTTATACGGATAAAGATGGAACGGCTCAACGGAAAACTAGTCACCTTATAGGCAGTATCTTGCCTTCTGCTCTTATTTGTCCGTATAAATAAATAAAAGGTCCGGGGGATGGATATGTCACTAAAGCTACGCGCGCTCGCTAGCCTGTTGCTGTTCGGATGTGCGATTTCGCAGGGCGTTGCCGCGGGCGGCGAGTATCCTAACCGGCAAATCAAGATCGTGGTGCCGTTTCCTGCCGGCGCAGGTCCGGATCAGGTAGCGCGCATGCTGGCCCAGCATCTGCCAAACGCCTTCGGCCAGACCGTGCTGATCGAGAACCGTGCCGGCGCACTCGGCAGCATCGGGGCGGCGGAGGTCGCGCGCAGCGCACCCCGACGGCTACACGCTGCTGATGGGCACGAATACGACCCACGCGGGCAATGTCGCGATGCTCAAAAACCTGCCTTACGATCCGGTGAAGGATTTCGCGCCGGTCATGCGGACCGTCACCACCGCGATGGTGCTGCTGGTCAAGCCGGACTTCCCGGCCAAGGATGTCACTCAGTTCCTCGATTATGCGAAGACGCATCCTAATCTGACCGCCGGCTATGGCTCGGGCGCGTCGCAGATATCCGTTGGGCAATTGCAATCGCGCGGGCGGCCTGTCGGTGATCGCGGCGTCCTACCGCGGTGTGCCGCAGGCGGTCACCGACGTGATGACCGGGCTATCAATCTCACATTTGCGGATTTGTTGCTGGCGGTGCCGCAGATGCAAGGCGGCACGCTTCGCGGCATCGGCGTGACCTCGGCGAAGCGAAGCGAACTGATCCCCGCCCTGCCCGCGTTGGCCGAAGCCATCCCCGGCTTTGAAGCGACGATCTGGTACGGACTGCTCGCGCCCGCGAATACGTCAAGCGCCGTCGTCGATAAATTATATGCCGAGAGTGAAAAGTTCCTGACGATGCCGGCGACCAAGGAAAAACTCGCCAATGTCGGCGTCACCGTTTCGACGATGCCACCGAAGGAATTTGGCGCTTTCATTCAAAGCGAAATCGTCCGCTGGACCGCGGATGCCAAGGCCGCGGGCAATCGAACCCCAATAAACTGAACGGGAAACATCGTTACCCCATGACAGCTCATGCGACCATTGGAGTGATCGGGCTCGGCCTTATGGGCGCCTCGCTGTCCGCGCGGCTGCGCGATGCCGGATATGCCGTGATCGGGTTTGATATCGACATCGAACGATGCAGGACACTGAAAGCAGGAGGTGGCGAGGTGGCCAGCCTCCGCGGGAGAGCTCGCGGCGCAATGCCGGACGATCATTATTGCTGTTTACAGCGCCGACCAGGTTGAAACTCTCCTCGCAGAACTGGCGCATGGAGAAAAGCTGGCGCGAAGCGTGATGATCTGCCACCACCACATGTACACCGGACGAGATCATGCGAATCGCACAACTGGCCGATGACGCCGGCCTGCTCCTCGTCGAGGCACCGATATCCGGTACCAGCGCCGGCGTGCGGAACGGCTCGGCCGTGGCGCTGGTCGCGGGGTCGCAAGAGGCCATAGGGGCCGTCGGTGCCACACTTGATGTTCTCTGTCCGCAACGCGTGAATGTCGGAAAAATCGGTGACGCCAGCCGAACCAAGCTGGCGATCAATCTGATTCTGCAAAACAACAGGGCGGCGTTGGCAGAGGGCATTGCCTTCGCGGAAGGCCTGGGACTGGATCCGGCGGTGTTACCTCGCTACCGCGCGAAAGTCCGCAGCCTATTCCCGGGTCATGGACACCAAGGGAGACAAGATGCTGACGCGCGATTTCACGCCCGAATCGCATATTTCGCAGACCTTGAAGGACGCCGAGCTCATTCTCGGAGAAGCCGCGCATCGAAATTTATCGCTCCCCATGACATCAACCCAGGCTGCCCTGCTGCGCAAAGCCATCGCACTGCAAGGGCCGGATAGCGACAGCTCCGCTGTCATCGAAGCCATCCGACCGTCACAGGCCCGGATCGAGGATCCCACATGATCGATTGCGCCATCGTCGGGCTGGGCCGCTGGGGCCGGAATCTCGTTGAGGCTACGCGCGGCCAGACTCGTTTAAAAATAACCCGCGCGGTCGAGACCGATCTCGACCACGCGCGAGGCTTTTGTGCCGAACATCATCTCGACCTGACCGGCAATCTTCAAGACGTCCTTGACGATCGCGCAATCGACGCGGTTCTGCTGGTAACGCCGCATTCCCTGCACCTGGACCAGGTGATCGCCGCTGCCGCTGCCGGCAAACAGATATTCTGTGAAAAGCCGCTCGCGCTGCATCGCGATCACGCCGCCGCATGTTCGGCGCCTGCCGCGATGCGGGCGTGGTGCTCGCGGTCGGGCATAACCGCCGGTTCTGGCCGTCCGATGCTGGCGCTCCGACAGATCGTCGCCAGCGGCGAACTCGGGACGGTGCTCCATGTCGAAGGCACAACAGCAACGAACACTCGGAGAAGATCACTGGCGGCTGGCGGCTGTCTTCCGAAGAATCCCCTGGCGGTGGTTTGACCGGCGCCGGGCTGCACGTGCTCGATGCCTTTGTCAGCCTGCTGGGTCCCGTCCGCCAGGTCTATGCGCGCTTCAACTCGCGCGATCCCGGTCCGCCGCCGGCGGGATTCTTCGGTGCTCGCGATCGATTTTACCAACGGTGTTACCGGTATGCTCGCAACCGTGAGAGCCACGCCGTTGTACTGGCGGGTTCACGTATTCGGCACCAGGGGATCGGCGGAAGTGCTCGATGAAACCACGCTGGGTGCTGCGAACGTCCCAGCAGCGCGGCGAAAGAGCATCAGCTATCCGCCCATCAATGTACTATCAGCCGAACTGGACGCCTTCGCGGATGCGGTCGAGCGCAAACGTTCTTTCCCCGCGCCGGAAATAGAGGTGCTGGCCACGCTATCGGCCTTCGAGGCCGCGCTGGCATCGATGGCTTCAGGGCTGCCGGTGGCCTGCGATGGCGGATAAACCTCGGGAACGAAAGCTGCCGCGCTATCGTGACATCGCCGCCAGGCTGCAAAAGGAAATCCGGCTGGGCAAATATCCGGTCGGCGATTATTGCCGACCGAAACCGAATTGATGGCGCATCATTCCGCCAGCCGCCAGACCGTTCGCGAGGCGCTTCGGATCCTGATGGACCAGGGCCTGATCGTCCGGCGCGTCGGGCTCGGCTCGGTGGTTATCGCACCGAGCCTCCCGTGCTGTTCACCCACAGCGTCAAATCGCTCAGGCGAATGGCTCAGATATTCCAATGAAACCTATCGCGATGTCGTGAGAAGTGGCGAGATCGTCGCCGATCGCGACCTTGCCGCCTTGCTGAAATGCGAGCCGGGAAAACACTGTTTCTGATCGAGGCCGTCCGCCGCGTCGATCAATTCGCCGCGCCGCTTGGATGGACCGAGATCTACGTGCTGCGGAAATTCGCCGGCGTGGTGAAGCGCAGCGATCACGGCCGTGCGCCCGTCCACGAACAGATCGCCAGGATGTTCGGCCAGACCACCGAATATGCCCAAATGGAAATCTTCGCGCGGAAAATGCCGGCCGCGCTCGCAAAGGCGTTGCAGGTCAAAGCCGGCTCCCCTGCCCCTGACCGTCGTGCGCCGGTATTACGGCCTGAAGGAAGAGCTGTTCGAGGTGACCGTCACCACGCATCCCGAAGGCCGCTATACCTATTCGATGGACATGCAGCGCTCGCTACGCCCCGCGCGTTTAAAGCATGATCCGGAAAAATGAGAACTGGTTTTTCGTTGCGGCAAACGCAAAGCGTCTGCACCGAAAGTCTTCGCCATGTCGTTCACTTGATCGGCGGCACGGGAAGCTTTGCCTCTCCGGCTTCCATCACGAAGGTGTAGTCGAGCGAATACCAGGGAGTTTTGACGCCGGGCTCCGGCACCTCCGCGTCATCATGCCGCCGATAGTCGCCAATGAGCGCGTCCGTGACACCAAACACGACATCGCTGGCAAGATGCTCGTCGTCATCGACGAACAGCTGGGTAATCAGCGTTTTGAAACCCGGTCTGTAGCCGAGAAAATGCAGATGCGCGGGGCGGTAGGGGTGCCGCTGTTTGAGCGCGAAGCAAATCGCCCACCGGACCATGGGTCGGAACAGGATAGCCCGCGGGCTTCATCCGACTTGAAACTGAATCTGCCGTCGGCATCGGTGGTGAATTTTCCACGCAGATTCATGTCGGCCTGGCTGTCGTCCTGGTTCTCGTACAGCCCGACCGGCGACGCCTGCCAGACATCGACCTCGACACCAGCAATCGGCTTCCCGCCAACATCCGTGATCCGGCGTTCATGAACAGCGCAGGGCCATCCGTGGGGGAACGAACGATCGACCCGCCGTTTTCGGTTCGCGGCGAATTCATCCGCCAGAACGGTCCGAGCAGGGCCGCCGCCGTCTCGGTTGCGCCCGCGTTTCCGTTATTGAGCAGGCAAACCAGCGTCGAAAAACCGATCGCATCCGCAAACAGGATGCCCTCGTTGTGATGATCGTTGGTCGCCTGGCCGATGCGATTGAGAAAGTCGACGCCGATATCGTATTCGGCTTCGGTCAGCCGAACCTCGCGGGCAAACTCATGCATGTGACGCACGAAGGCAGCGGCGATCTCGCGCAAGCGCTGATTGGGAGCCTGCGCCATTGCCGCGAGCACGACCGGCGTCACGTCCTGCTCGGTATTGATAATGCTTCCCAGGCCGCTTGAGCGCTTGGGCGGCCGCAATTCTGCGTGCATTTTAACCTCCATGAAGTCTGTACAATCGATTGCAGACACTTATGAGATCGATTGCAGGTTTTCAATCCTTCTGGCCTGCGTCAGTGGCAGCCGGGTTCTAGATCCGCGTCAACTTAACGTGTAGTTCGCGCTCAATATAAATTTCGAGAAATCCCGGCAGCGTTCCCTGTCGTACCATTTCATCGAATGGCGCCCGGTATCTCTCGTCTTTTTGTTCCGTCAGGATTACGATCCGCCACAGATTGAGCGGGTCGGTCTCAGTGCCACCTGCAGCGTGCTCGACGTGAAACAGGGGCTGATATGCGTCGGCCTGAACGGGAGCGGCGTCCTCGCGAGGCAACTGCGCACGTCCCATAAACAGAACCTTCTGCCTGACGTGATCGACAAAAACGTCTTCCAGAACCCGGCCCCGGCCGACATTGAGCCAACTTCCCTGAATGGGACGATCGTGACCAACGTTCGATTCCGTCCGCCAGAGGATGGCGGTCCCCAGGAGCCTCTTTCTGAAACCACATAGGGAATATAGGTCAGGGGGTCCCAGGCTTTTTTGGTCTCCATGTCCAGACCATGCTTCGCGACAGCTCTACCGTCCTGCTCGCAGTGTATTTCTCCCTCAGAACCCTGTTGACCTGAACGGGCGGCAATTCGATCTGCGTGAAGCGGGGATTTTTCCAGGCGTCCTCGAATTCATTTAGAGCGTCCGCATAAGCGGACGGTAAACTTGCGACCTCACTCATGCTGCCTCCTCGAATCCAGTTAAGTAGATATCTTGTGCCTGCCCTACGCAGCGACGCTTACTTCTTCAATGCCCTTGCGTCCCGGCTCGACACCAAGCGATGCGACAACGCCGATCATGATCAGGAGCGCCACCCCCATGATCGCCAGAACGCCGCTTACACCATAATGTGCAAACACGGGACCGACGAACAGCGGAACGATGATGCTGGCGCTGCGCCCGGCGGCGTTTGCAGATACCCACGCCCCGGAGCCGAAACTCCGTCGGGAAAAGTTCGGGTACGTAGACCGCAAAAAGTGCCGCCACGAGAACATAGATCGGGATCGTCAGCAGGAAGCCGATCGCCGCTGTCAGGAACGAATTGTCCGACAACGCGAACGCTGCGCAGAGCACGATGGCACCCGCGGCGGCGCCGATGATGGTCGGCTTCCTTCCGAAGGTGTCCGCGGAGATCGCCCCCATGGTGGATCCGATCGGACCTCCCACGGCCATCAGGAGCGCGAATCCGGTGCTGCGGGCGATCGACTCGCCTTGTCCGATGAAGAACGTCGGCAGCCAGGTGATGAAGCCGTAGATGAGGGTATTGACCACCATCAGAGATACGCAGCCCACGATAAGTCGCGACAGGAACGGCTCGCGGAAAAGACTGCTTGTCGCCAGCGGCAAGACGGGCCTGGACACCGGATCGAACGTCGTCAGCGCGCCTTGCAGCGAAGCCTCGCGCTCGAAATCAGCAACCAGCGCATCCGCCTCCGCTTCGCGCCCGACCGATGCCAGCCCGCGGGGGGACTCCGGCAAAACTCCTGCGCAGGAACCAGGCGATCAGAGCGCCAACGCCACCCAGCACGAACATCACCCGCCACCCCGAACGCCGGTACCAGCAGCCACGCAAGCAGCGCGGAGACCGGCAGACCGGCCGTCACCAGGGTGCAGATCATCCCGGACCATCGGCCTCTGACCTTGGCCGGGAAAAATTCCGTCATGATGGAATATCCGACAACATTCTCGGCACCCAGGCCAAGCCCCATCACGAAGCGCAGCGCAATGAGCGTTTCCATGTTCGGCGCGAATGCAGAGGCCAGCGACGCCAGGCCGAACAGCGTGAGATTGACCTGATAGGTGAAACGCCGGCCGAACTTGTCTCCCCAAAGTCCGGTCAGGAGAGCGCCAAGGGGTCATTCCGATAAACGTCATCGAAATGAACAAGCCGTTCTGTGCGAGCGTCGAAAATCCCGGACTTGAATGCGGAGCCGAGCACGCTGGCGGCGATGTAGATATCGAACCCCTCAAAGAACATGCCGATCGCGACCAGCCCGAACACCCTGCGATGCAGGCGCGTGATCGGGAGCCGATCGAGCCTTGCGCTATGGCCGCGCCGGCGCTGACGGATGCCATGACTTTTCCCTCCGGGTTGATCGACGCAGCTTAGTCGATGACCGCAACTCCCTGAATTTCGATCAGCATGTTTGGATCCGCGAAGCCCGTGACGGTGATTGCAGCGCTCGCCGGAAAATCAGACCCAAAGATCTCCGATCGAATTTCGGTCATCCGCGTCGTGTTTCGCGGATCGGTCAGAAACACCGTCATGGTGACGATATCTTTCAGGGAGGCGCCGGCCTCTTTCAGCGTTGCTTCAATATTGCGGAAGGTCTGATAAACTTGCGCTTCAAAATCGCCGGCAAGCGACTTGCCGGAATCGTCTTTCTGACCGGATATGGCCGGCGATCCAGTCGATTTTTCCGCCCTCGGTGACGATGGCCGGTGAAAAGGCTCTCGACTTTTGCCAGGTGCCGCGAACGAATGTTTTCTTCATCGAACACTCCGAAGTTGACTTCATCCCAAATTTAATACAATCGATTGCAGAGTATATTCGGCTGGTCAAGCGGATTTTAGCAGGTTTATAAAAGCCGGGATGGCGATTTGCTGGGCAGTGGGCCCTGACCGACGGGCCAATTGTGTACAATCGATTGCTATATAATCGATTGTACCTGAACAGAAATTGCAGTCCTTCCGCGCGCGATTAGTGAAATGAAAAATGGGCACAGCGTGAAAGCGAGATTGTCACAGTCAGGGAATAGCCGCCGAACCGTCACCATGAAACAGGTTGCGGAACTGGCCGGAGTCCATGTGTCTACCGTTTCGCGCGCGCTAAACCCGGCGACGGAATCGATGGTGGTCCGGAGGCCGTCGCTCGCATCAATCAAAGCCGCCAAGACGCTTGGCTACCGTCTCGATCCCGTGGCTGCACGTCTTCGGACCGGGCGTTCCAAACTTGTCGGCATTCTGGTTCCGGACATCGCAACCAACGTTTTTACGCCGATTCTGGCCGGCGCGACCGAGCGTCTGTCGACGCAGGGTTATTCGGTGATCGTTGCGTATGTTGGCGGCGATGCCAAGGCGCAACTAGATCTCGCAGGCGGCTTGATGGCGCGGCGCGTCGATGGGCTGATCCTCGCAACCGTCGTCAGGGACGATCCGTTGGCCGCGTTCTTGCATTGCGGAGCGGCTGCCGACGGTGCTCGTCAACCGGCGGGAAAGGATGTGCGATTGTCGGCCGTGGTCTCCGACGACATGCTGGGAATGCAGTTGGCCGTTGATCACCTGGTCGAACTCGGGCACCGCAAAATCGGACATCTGGCCGGTCCCAGCGAGCACTCGAACCGGATTCTTGCGACGGCGCGGCTTCATGCAGGCGACCGCCTCACATGGATTGCCTGCAGCCCAGGCTCCTTTCGAAATCGCGGAAACTTACACAAGGGAAGCCGGCGCGGAGACCTCTCGCCGCCTCCTGCAAGCCCATCCCGAAATCACGGCGATCGTGGCCGCCAACGATTTGCTTGCGCTCGGCGCCTATGACGTTTTGCGCGAGGAAGGGCTCGAATGTCCGCGCGATATTTCAATCGTCGGGCACAATGATATGCCCCTCGTCGACATGGTCCGTCCACCGCTGACGACCATTCGAATCAGCCACAGGGAAATGGGACGCCAGGCCGCCGACCTGCTTCAACAGGCCATCGAGACGCTCGATAGCCCCGCTCGCAATGTCGTTCTGCTTGCCAAGCTGATCGTTCGCGATTCGACGAGCGTCTCCTCGCAAGAGCGCTCTGAAGAAATTGACGACACCTGCGCGATCGCAGAAATCGCAAGCAAAGCGCGACCTTAAGCAAGCGGCCGCGCGCTTCGGTAAAGAGGGGGCTCGTTCCACAATTTCAAACAGCCAACGACGCGTCTCGAAATAAGTCGCGTTTCCGCATTCCCGCGGCGCAATAACGCCCGAGTGATGCATGGTCTGTAACCCTCCGAGAATAGAGGTGCGCAGGGAAAGCGGGTGTCCGATGCACCCGCAGCCGCGCGTGTGTTGGTAGGTAGCACGCGCGTTAGTCACCACGAGTTCACCGGAAACATCCGGCCTTTCCCCGCGCAATGGTTTTAACGGCCTATTTCGTGCTCTCCCCGGTGACCGGGCTCTTTTGCCACCGTCGCCCCTGAGAAGCTTGCTTCTCAAGAACTTGACACCAGCGTCGGGGTGTCAGGACCCACACGACTTCGCCGTCCGCTTTCGCGCCATTCGTCAAAGGCGCTATCTGCGTCCACTGCATCCCGCACCCAACGTCCGTGACGACCGCGAAGCGCCCCTCTTGTGAGCGCGGGATGGCCATGGATATAGACCGATTTGCTATTTCTGAAAATCAGAATATTTTTGTTGGAAGGACTGGACAAACCATCCGGCGCCGGGCGCATTGATTTGCCCGTCGGGTAGACGGTGGCGCAGAACACCGTCATTGCGAGGAGCGAAGCGACGAAGCAATCCATTCTTTCTTTGCTCGGATAAATGGATTGCTTCGCTTACGCTCGCAATGACGACTCCCCCACATCGTCGTCCCGGCGAACGCCGGGAGCCATACGCGGCGGCCCATCGTTGAAGGACGCTGTCGACGGCCTTCGCGCAATCCTGCTTTCCCTCCCCCCGCGAAGCGGCGGGGAGGGATCAAGAGTGGGGGGTGGCGCGGCAAATGCCGCTGCCGGCGAATTTGCCAATAGACCCCCCACCCCCGACCCCTCCTCACCACGCGCTAACGCGCGGAGGGAGGGGAGAAGAAGACGAATTCAATTTTCAAACAGCATTCCGGATTCCCACGGCCGGTAGCCATCATCGACAACGTCATTCAACCGATATGTTGGCCGCCCGTGCAATTTTCCGGTACTTGTCGTTCTCATCCAGAATGAACCGGGAATAGGCCTGCGCGGACATCGGGGTGGAAACGAAGCCGACTTGTTTCAACGCTTCCTGAAATTCAGGCATCGCCGCAATTTTTTGCAAAGCGCCCTCAAGCCGAGCGACGATATCAGGTGGCAGCTTGGCGGGACCGGAAAGGCCGTACCACAAATTACCTGCGACGGAGGGATAGCCGGCCTCGGCCATCGTTGGGACGTCGGGGAAGAAAATCGAGCGTTCTTCGCTCAATACAGCGAGCGGACGCAATTGCCCGGTTTGCAGGCCTGAGATCTGCGCCGCCGCCGCATCGAACATCATTTGAATTCTGCCGGCGGTCAGGTCGACCACCGCGGGCGCCGATCCTTTGTACGGAACATGGGTCAGCTTTACGCCCGAGGCGCCCATGAACATCTCGCCCCACAGCTGCGGCCCGCTACCGTTGCCGGAAGAGCCGAAATTCAGCTCGCCGGGTTTACCCCTCGCATAGGTGACGAGATCAGCGACTGAATGAATCGGTAGCGCGGAATTGACACTGAGCATCGCCGGTGCTGTCGCGATCAACCCGATATGCGAAAAATCTTTGGAAGGATCATACGTAATATTCTTGTAGACGACCGGCGCAGTGCAGTGGGTCGCGATCGATGAGAGAAGCAGCGTATAGCCGTCCGGCGCCGCCCGCGTCGTCGGCGCAGCGGCAATGGTGCCCGCTGCACCCGCCCGATTTTCAATGATGACACCTTGATGCAGTAATTCGGAGAGCCTGTTTGCAAACTGCCGTGCGACCAGATCGCCTGCCCCTCCCGGCGGCACCGCGACGACCAGGGTAATCACCCTCTCCGGGTACTCGGCTTGTGCCGGATTCGAAAATGCCGCGATCCAGACCGCGAAAACCAACCAAATCCGGAAACGCATGCTCAAAGCACGCTCCTCATTTGGCCGCGGGCGGCGCCAGGAACTGGTCGACATTCTTGGCATCGACGAGCACATGTTTGATCGCGACGTCGCCCGTTGGCTTGTTGCCTTTCAGATATTCGACCATCGTATCGACCCCGAGCCTGCCCCACGCCACCGGATTGAGGTTGACCGTCAGCCCGACCGTACCAGCCTTGACGGCGCGCATCGCCGGCGGAATGCCATTAAGGCCTGTCACGACCACCTGACTGCCTTTGCCGGCAGCAGCAATCGCCTGCGACGCTCCGAGCGCGATCTCGTCATTTGCGCAATAGATCGCCTTTACATCGGGATGGGCCACCAGAATGTCTTCGGCCTGCTTCAACCCCATCTCGCGTGTGAGCGCGATGTCCTTTCGGTAAACCACCTTGATATCGGGGCTCGTCTTGATGACCGTCTCGAACCCCTCGGCCAGATTCCGGAACGTCGCTGCGCCCGACGGACCGGCGACCATGGCAATCTCTCCCTTGCCGCCGATGCTTTGCGCGATCCATGCGGCGATCTCGCCGCCGATCTTCTTTTCATCCATGCTGACGTAAGCCGATTCATTGGCTGAACTCGCGTGGCGCGCGATCGAGATGACGGGGATACCGGCCTTTCCTGCCGCGTCATAGGCCGCGCCTACCGCAACCGCGTCGATCGGCGATACCAGAATGCCGTCGACCTTTCGTGCGACCAGATCCTGAATGCCATCGACCTGCTGTGCGACGACTTCGTTGGCGGTGACGAACACGACATTGGCGCCCAATTCCTTGGCGCGCGCCTCGATCCCGGCCTTCATCGCGATATAAAAAGGATTGACGTCCGAGGCGAGCGAAACGCCGATCGTCACGGGCTTCGGTTGCGCAAAAGCGGGAGCAGAGAGCACCGCGAGCGCGGCAGCGGCCGAAATCAAAACCAAACGACGCTTCATCGACATCTCCTGTTTTTCGAATGTTAAGCTAATTCACCTTCGCCCTGAGCTGATCGGCTGCCGCGGCGGCGACGATCACGACCCCGATCGCAATTCGCTGCCAATAGCTGTCCACACCCATCAGATTCAGGCTGTTGGTCAGAACCGTCATGATGAGAACGCCGATCATCGTTTTGTAAAGATAGCCCTCGCCGCCATGCAGCGCCGCGCCACCGAGCACGACCGCGGCGATCGCGGTAAGTTCATAAAACTCTCCGGCGGTCGGCTGGCCCGACTGCAGCCGGGCCGCCAGCATCACGCCGGCGATACCCGCGGTGATGCCGCAAATGACATAGACCTGCAATGTCACCCGGCGCACGGGCACGCCGGACAGAAACGCAGCCTCGCGGCTGCCGCCGGTCGCAAACACCCGAGTCCCGAACGCGGTCTTGTGCAGGACCCAGGCAAAAATCGCGAAGATGAAAATGGCCGCCAGCACCGGCCAGGGAATGCCGAACCATCGTGCGGTGCCGAACCAGATAAAACCCGCCGGCAACCCGTCGTCGCCGACCACAGGCGCGCCCTTGGTCATCAGCAAAGCCAATCCGCGGACGAACACCATGCTACCCAATGTCGCAATGAACGGGCTGACATTGGCGCGCGCGATAACAAGACCATTCGCCAGTCCGACAGCCGCGCCGGTCGCAATTCCGCAGATGACGCCGACAAGGATTCCCGCGCGCAGCATGACTTCCGCCGCCACACATCCTGAAAGGCCCACGATCGACCCCACCGACAGATCAAATCCCCCGCCAATCACGACGAAGGTCATGCCGACGCTGATCACGGCCAGCACGGCGGCCTGCAGCAGGACGTTGGTGATGTTTGTCGAAGACAGGAAACGATCCGACATCAGCGTGGAGATGACGCACATCGCCACCAGAACAAGCGCCGGGATCTGATTCACGACATTGGTTCGCCAGCGGCCCATGAATGACATCAGACCGCGGTCTCCAACAGAGCGCGCAGAGAGGCCTCGCCGTACGTAGCGTCCCGATTGACGCGACCGACCACGCGTCCCTGCCGGAGCGCCACAACGCTGTCGCTCAACCCGAGAAGCTCCGGCATGTCAGACGAAGACAGGATCACAGCCCCGCCACTACTCGCGAAGTCGGCGATATAGCGATGGATATGGGCTTTTGCTGCGATATCGACGCCATTGGTGGGCTCGTCCAGCAACAAAAGATCGAGGCGCCCTGCGAGCCACTTTGCGAACACGACCTTCTGCTGATTTCCTCCGGACAGGCCACGGACAGGCATATCGGGGTTATGCGGCCTGATATCGAGCAGCGTCATCAAACGCGAAACAGCGGCAGTGATTTTTTGCTCGTCCCGGCCGAATGCCGTGCAGAAAGCCGGGATATGCGGCAGCACGATATTGTCGCGAACCGACAGCGCCATGACCAGCGAAAGGGCGCGCTCGCCCGGAACGAAGCCGACGCCACTTTGGATTGCGGCGGGTACATCCCGCGGATATTCTGAATCGCGCTCGTTGGAACGGCCGTTGCGATCACCGAACAGACGCCGCAACAATTCGGTGGCGCCGCTTCCGAGCAACCCGCCCAATCCGATGACTTCGCCCTGCCGGCACGCCAATGTGCCGCCCGGAAGAGCCACGCTCACTCTCACGTCTCCCGCGGATCGCGCACCGCCGGACGGCAGCTCCAGTTCCCTGCCGGTCATCGCCTGGATCAGGTCGTTCCGATCAAAAGGCGCTGACGTCATCGCGGCGACCCGGCCATCGCGCAGCACGGCGCATTCGTCGGCAAGAATGTCGACCTCTTCCAGCCGATGCGAAATATAGATGATGGTGACACCCTGGTTTCGCAGGCGGCGCAAAACCGCAAACAGCCGTTCGGTTTCGCGCCGCTCCAGGGAAGCGGTCGGTTCATCCAGAATGAGAATACGGGTCTTGTGACCAAGCGCGCGGCCGATCACGACAAGCTGGCGCTCGGCAAACGTCAGATCGCCGGCCCGCGCATCGACGTCGATATTGACGTCAAGGTCCCGAAGGATAGCCTCGGCGGATTGTTTCATCGCCCTGGTATCGACGCAGGGCAGAAGACCCGCAACCCTGCGCGACGGCAGGTGGCCCAGCAGCATGTTTTCCGCGACGCTCAGCGCGCCTGCAACCCGAAGCTCCTGAGGCACCAGCACGACACCGGCTGCGATCGCTTCGGGCAGGGATTTGAAGTGTGCGTGTTTCCCATCCAGTTCGATCCGGCCGGCGTCGGGCGGATATATCCCTGACAATATTTTGATCAGGGTCGATTTGCCGGCGCCGTTCTCCCCCAGCAAGGCCAGGATACTGCCGCTCTTGACTTCCAGCGACACATCCGAAAGCGCGCAAGTGGCTCCAAAAAATTTGGACACATTGGCGATCCGGATCTGGGTCATTGCGCCGCCATCCAGTTCGTCGCGGCACCAACCCATGGGCCCTCGGCTTCACCGCCTGCATAGCTCGCGGAGAAATGGTCGCGGCCTTCCATGATCAATTCGACGACATTTCCGCCCGCCGCCTTGAGCGCGCGCGCCATCATGTCCGCTTGCGGGATGAGGTGAGGAAAATCCCTGGTGCCGACCGCCAGCAGGAAAGGCGGCGGCGTTCCCTGGATCATCTTCAGAGGACTGGCCTCCTCGGTCATCACCGCCGCTGCGGGATCCTCTATTGGGCCGAGAAAGCGGGGCCGAACGCTGAGGCCTGAACCTTCACCAAACGTGTAGACGCCGGAGATCGGCAGACAGCCCTTGATGATGTCAGCCGGCAATCCGAGTTCAGCCTGCCAGTCCCGGCGGACAGCCATCAGCGCCGTATAATGCCCGCCCGCGGAATGGCCGCCGACGAAAATGCGATCGGGATTGCCGCCGTGGTCAGCGATATCGGCTCTCACATTCGCCAGCGCCTTGCAGCAATCCCAAAAGCCGGTAGGAAACAGATGTTGGGGCGCGAGGCGATAGCCCGCCGACACAAATGTGATTCCCGCCGCAGTCAGCGGCGGCGCCATGAACGACATCCATTCCTTGTAGCCGCTGGTCCAGCCGCCACCGTGGTAAAACACCAGGACGCCGCCGGTCGGTTTCGATGCCGGAAAGATCAGCAGGCTTTGATACGGATCATCGCCGTATTGGCGTTCAACACCCTCTTGCGCCGGGAGGCGCCGCATCAACTCGTCATGATACGCCTGCCCGGCCGGCGACAGTGGTTCCTGAGGTGGATAATGCTGGATGAGCATTGGACGCTGCCGATCAACGGGTCTCGCGGGCCACCACCATCTTTGGATCGACCAGTTTACCCCGTTCGATCACAACTTCATTGTCGAGGATAACGGTGCAATCGCGCATCGGCACGTCGTAATGTCCGCGCGTGGTTCGCTTGCCGCCGCCTTGCGTGTTGGGACCGGTGGAGAACAGAAAATTGCCCGGGAAGGTGCGCGCCGCGGCACGGCTTCGTTCCGGTTCGTCGCCGTTGAGCGCAATACCGTACCAGAGCGCTTGCGGGTTAAGACCCCAGCCCAGATGAGAGATGGCATAGGGATCGCGATCGTCCGGACCGGTCATTCCCGCGGCCAGCCACTCATCCATCAGCTTGGCGTCGAGGCCGCCGGAGATCTTGGTGATGAAACCATCGCGGACTTCCATCTCGACCCTGTCGGTGACGTAGCGGCAATAGGGCAGAATGACGATATCGCCGGGCTGAAATACCACACGGCCGTTTGCGGTCCCCTCGTTCGGGAAGGTGTGCACGTGTCCCGCGCCCCAATGGTCGAAGCGCCCAGGCGATTCGGCGAAGCCATACTGGCTCATCACCGGGAATTCACCGCATTTATAGGTGAAATCGGTTCCGCATCGCTGACGACGCGGATCTCGCGCGTCTTCTCGAGTTTCATATGCGCATGCAGGACGGCTTCCTTCAGGCCTTCCGGCGACATCAATTGTTCAAGATCGTCAGGCGCGTCGATGATCATCAGCACGCGGGTGCCGACGTCGCGAACGTCCTTCAGCCATTTGCTGAACAGCGGCACGTGGAAGATCACGATCAGATCAGCCTTCATCGCAGCTTCAAGCGTGCCCTTGCACTTTCCGATCGTGGCACGCCGACCTTGGTCCAGGACGGCATCGAATTGACGCACATCTCGTAGATATCGGCGCCCAATTCGTCCGCCGCGGCGAAGGCAGACTGGACGTATTCCCTGCGGGTGCCGAGGTCGCTGACGATGGCGATCGTCTCGCCGTTCTTGACGTTACAGCGCTGGAACTGCTTTCGAAAAAGCATCGTCAGCCTGGCGGGGTTGAGCTCCTGGCTTCTTAATGCCGCATGGTGCATTTGCCGCTCTCCACTTTGTTGCTCGCTTGCCTCAAAGATATATAAGAGGCCCTATCGGTCAATAGTAAACTTCATTCGTATTGAAGTGAGGTCGGGGTGGTTCAGGTCAAGAAGGAAGCGGTGCGCGAGTCGATCCTCGAATCCGGCCGCAAGCTGTTCAAGGCCGAGGGCTACGCCCGCGCCACGATGAATGCGATTGCGCGCGAAGCCGGCGTCGCGCCGGCGACCCTGTACGTCTACTATCGCTCGAAGCTCGAAGTATTTTTTGCGATTTACGATCCGTGGCTCCGCGCCAAGCTGGAAACGCTGCAGGAAGAAAGCCGGTGCATCAAGCAGCCGCAAAAGCGGCTGGAGTTCCTGCTGATGGGATTGTGGCGCGATGTGCCTTTTGCGGACAATTCCTTCACCAACAATTTGATGCAGGCCGTCTCCACCAAGGGCGCCGACGAACACTACGACACCACCCTGCTGGAATGGTCAAAAGCCCAGATCGCCGCCGTCGTGGCGGATTGCCTGCCGCCGAAGCGCCGTCAGGCACTGAACCTGGAGCGGATTACCCATCTGCTGTTCATGGCGTTCGACGGGTTCTCGCTCAACGCACATTTTGCGCCGGATCGTCCGTGCGATGTGGCGATGGTCAGGATAGTGGCCGAATTGCTGATCGGACCAACGACGCGCAAGGCCGTGTAACCGCACGAGTAGTGATATTTCGCTACCTTCGCATTCCCGTGACGTGCTGGCATATGCGACGATTGTGGGTTGACCTCACTCCTCGCCAGTGGCTACGAGAAGCTGCAGGGCGCATTGAACGCGCTTGCAAATGCACACGGGATCAACTGGTTATTCGGGTCGGTGAGAAGGCCCGGACGGATTATTGGATGAAGTTTTGAGCACAAAATCCTATCGCATCGGGATCGACGTCGGAGGGACCTTCACCAAAGCCGCCTTGATCGACAACATGGATGGCAGCGTCGCCGGGCGCTCGTCCGTTCACACCACCCATGACCACCCGGACGGCGTCGCGGCCGGCGTCATCCAGGTATTTGAACAGGTTTTGAGCGATGCGGGCATCGATGCCCGCGACGTCGTCCTGCTCGCCCACAGCACGACCCAGGCGACCAATGCGCTGCTGGAAGGGGACGTCGCCCGGGTCGGCATCGTCGGCCTCTCCTCAGCCAAGGCGGCGAAACTGGCAGAGGTGCAGGTGCGCATCGACGGAATCGAACTCGCGCCAGGCCGTGTCCTGCAAACCAGCAACCAGTTCCTGCTCAGCGACGGGCTCGACCGCAAGGCGGTCGAGGAGGCCGTGCGTGCACTGCGCGCGGACGGCGCACAGGTGCTGGTGGCCTCGGCGGCCTTTGGCGTCGACAATACGTCCACGGAAGAACTCGTTCGCGAGGTCGGTGAGGATTTCGACCTGCCGACGACGTGCGGGCACGAGGTCACGCGGCTATACGGATTGACGACAAGAACGCGCACAGCGGTGATCAATGCGTCGATCCTGCCGCGGATGATCGCGACCGCGAACCTGACCGAAACCAGCATGAAGAATGCTGGCATCGATGCGCCGCTGATGATCATGCGCGGCGACGGCGGCGTGATGAGCATCAGCGAAATGCGCCACCGTCCCGCGATGACGATGCTGTCGGGCCCCGCGGCGAGCGTGGCCGGATCGCTGATGCATGTCGGCATGTCCGATGGAATCTATTTCGAGGTCGGCGGCACATCGACCAATCTCGGCGTGGTCAAGGCCGGCCGTCCGGTCGTGACCTATGCCAATGTTGGCGGCCACGATACGTTCGTCAGTTCGCTCGATGTGCGCGTGCTGGGCGTCGCGGGCGGCAGCCTGATCAGAATCGCTGATAATTCCGTTCGCGAAGTCGGCCCGCGAAGCGCGCATATCGCCGGCCTGCGATATGCCTGCTTCGCGCCGGCTGAAGTGTTCCAGAACGCCCGGGTGGTTTTTTTCGAACCAAAACCCGGCGACGGCGACGACTTCGTTGCGATCGAGACCGAGCACCACGGCCGCTTTGCGCTGACGACCACCTGCGCTGCCAATGCCGCCGGGCTGACCAGCCCCGAGATGCATTGCTACGCGCCGGCGGAAGCCGCCCGCGCGGCCTTCGCGCCGCTGGCGGCAACGCTGGGAAAAGACGTCATCGCGCTGGCCAAAGAGGTGCTTGCTTCGGCCGCAGGCAAGGTGATGCCGACGATACGAGCGCTGATCAGGGATTATCAGCTCGAGGAAGAACAGCAGGTCCTGATCGGGACCGGTGGCGGCATCGGCGCGTTGTTGCCCACGGTCGCCAAGGGCTTAGGTTTGCGTTTTGAAATCGCCAAGGACGCGGAAATCATTTCGTCGATCGGCGCGGCGCTGGCGATGGTTCGCGAAGTCGTCGAACGGGCCAATCCCGATCCGTCGTCCGACGATATCGTGCATCTTCGCGCCGAAGCGCTGGAGGCGATCGGCAAATTGGGGGCCGACCCGAAAACGGTCGACATATCCGTGGAGATCGACCGGCAGACCGGCCGGATTCGCGCCATTGCCACCGGCGCCGCGGCGCTGCGCAGTTCCGGCGACACCGAGGCGGTCTCCGAACGTCAGGCCCGGCGCGTCGCGGCGAGGTCGTTCCGTCAGGGCGAAGACGACCTTGAGCTGGTCGCCGAGACCGTGGGTGCATTCGTCTACCGGCCAAAAGCCGATTTCAGGCATTCGCTGCGGATCGTCGACCGGCGCGGAAATGTCCGTTTGCAACGCAGCCATGCCGTCGTGCACCAGACAAATGTCGAAAACTGGCAGGATTCCTTCCGGTCGATGAACCTGTTTGGACCCAAAGATCCGATCGATGCCTTTTTTGGCGCCGTTTTGCTGTATGATACCCATCTGGTCGACGTGACCGACGAAAGCCTGTTTTCCAACGCGGTCATGATCGTGAACAGCGAGCTTTCGGGGGTGGCGCGCCAGACGCCGGTGGTTCTGATCGGTTTGGGACGGCCGACCGCGACTGAGCGTTAAAGATCGGCATTGAAGATAGATTTGAAAGGAGAATCGTGATGGAAAAGTTTGAGACGCTGAAGGCCGTGGCGGCCCCGATGGGAATCCCCAACGTCGACACCGACGCGATCATTCCCAAGCAGTTCCTCAAGACGATCAAGCGCGCCGGACTCGGCAAGGCGCTGTTCTCCGAACGGCGCTACAACGACAACGGCGAAGAGCGGGCGGATTTCGTGCTCAATCAGGGACCGTTCCGCCAAGCCAAGATTCTGGTGGCCGGCGAGAACTTCGGCTGCGGATCGAGCCGCGAGCACGCACCTTGGGCCTTGCTCGATTTCGGCATCCGTTGCGTCATCGCGCCGTCGTTCGCCGACATCTTCTACAACAACATGTTCAAGAACGGCATGTTGCCGATCCGGCTGAGCGCCAAGCGGGTCCACGAACTGATCCAGTTCCTGACCGAACTGCCCGGCGCCGAAATCACCGTCGATCTGCGCGCCAAGACCGTGACCGGACCGGACGGACAGGTCGACCATTTCGACGTCGCGGACTTCTCACGCGAGAGCCTGCTGAACGGCTACGACGAAATCGAGCTTTCGCTGCTGAAGAAAGACGCGATCGCGGCCTACGAGGCGAAAAAGCACGTCGATCGTCCCTGGTTGTAAGAGCGGCGCCGCTCGAATCAGAGCTTCCAAGGCGGGATGAGCTGACGCTCATCCCGCCTTTTTCGTTTCTCACCCCAGATGAATGCGGCCATCTATCCGGCTCGCCATCCAAAAGAAGCGGATCGCTAAGAGCGTTATTCACCCGCCGTGACAGCGCTTTCGAATTTTTCGCCGAAGCCATCCGAAATCAAAAGACCGATGGCCTGATTCAATGCCTGGACCTGATCCCGCCCAAGCTGCTTTTCAAAGATCTGCTGCGCCGTATCCCAGAGCTTTTCGGACTGCTTGAGCCTGGCTTTCCCCGCGGCAGTGAGCTTGATCGAGCGGCTGCGCCGGTCATCGGGATCGGGACCGATCGAGACGAGGCCATCACGGACGAGCGGTTTCAGGGTATGCGCAAGACCGCCGGCCTCCATCACCATGGCTTCCGCAAGCGCGCCGACCGTCGTCGACTCCAGGCGGGCAATTTTCGCAAGGATCGCGCGCTGCGTCGCCTTCAACCCGCTCGGGGCCAGGGCCAAATCGTAAAGATACGAGATGCGCCGGGACGCTTTGCGCAGCGCCGTGCAGTGACAGCGGCCTGCTGAAACGGGGGGCCTGTTTTTTTGCATGTGAAGCCTCCTGAGAAGAAACAGCGCTTGAATTATCAGCATATGCTTGTATTGTAAATATTACAAGCATATGCTGATAAATTGAAGCCTTGATATCGCGTGCTGGTGCCGTTGCCGGAACGCCTCGCATGACAGGACCGATCCGATGACCGCAACCGACCTGAACCCGCGTTCGACCCCGCACTATGCCTGGGTCATCGTCGGCGTCACCTTCCTGACCCTCCTCGTTACCGCAGGCGCGATGTCGACGCCTGGCCTTCTGCTGATCTCGTTACAGAAGGAATTCGGCTGGTCCGCCGCGACCATTTCAACCTCCCTCTCCTTGCGCCTCGCGGTGTTCGGCCTCATGGCCCCGTTCGCCGCGGCGCTTATGCTTCGTTTCGGCATGCGCCGGATCATGACGCTCGCCGTCACTATCACGGCGATGGGAATGGGCTTGACCGCCTTTGTCTCACAGTCCTGGCAGCTCGATCTGCTGTGGGGATTGGTTGTCGGCGGCGGCACCGGAATGACGGCACTTGTTCTCGGTGCCACGGTCGCCAACACTTGGTTTGCGCAACGCAGGGGACTGGTCATTGGACTGATGACGGCAAGCTCGGCCTCCGGCCAGCTATTATTCCTGCCGCTCTTCGCCCATATCAACGAAGTCTACGGCTGGCGAACGCTGGTGACACTGGTGGCTTGTGTCCTTCTTTGCCTCGCGCCCCTGATTGCCTTTCTGATGCGCAATCGCCCGTCGGATATTGGCCTCACGCCTTACGGATCCCCCGCTGGAACGGCACTCGCCTATGCCAAGCCTCCGGCGGACAATCCCGTCATGGTTTCCTTCCGCGCACTGAAGAGCGCCGTCCGGACCAAGAACTTTTGGTTGTTGTGCTTCGGCTTTTTCGTTTGCGGTCTCAGCACGAACGGTCTGATCGGCACACATCTGATCGCGGCCTGCAGCGATCATGGTATCGCGGAATTTATGGCGGCGGGTCTCCTCGCCCTGATGGGGTTTTTCGATCTGTTCGGAACAGTCGCCTCCGGCTGGCTGTCCGACAAATATGACAATCGCGTCCTGCTGTGCATCTACTATTCGTTGCGGGGATTATCCCTGCTCTATTTGCCGTTCGCGCTGGGGATGGACCTTTTCTCGGTCAGCATGTTCGCGGCGTTTTATGGCCTTGACTGGTTTGCGACGCTGCCACCCACCATCCGTCTCACGACCGACCGGTTCGGTACGGCCATGGCGCCGCTGGTATTCGGCTGGATGTTTGTTGCACACCAGATCGGCGCGTCGATCGCCGCCTATGGAGCAGGGCTCACCCGCACGCTTGACGGCACCTACGCTCCGGCCTTCGCCCTTTCCGGCATCCTTTGCATCATCGCCGGCTTTGCGTCCTTGGGCATCGACGGCAACCGAAAGAAGGACGATGCCAAGACCGTTCTTCCCGCGCCCAGCCCTGCCTAGACGGTGGACTGGGGTAAGCTCAACTGGCCGTTCGCAGCTCAAGCTCACCCGCGACGTCGTGACGATCGGCGGGTGGGTAGCGGTAAGGTCCCAGCACCAAGGTCAGCGCGGTCGCGACGGCCAACAGCAGGCTGTAGGCGATCAACGTCGTGGAATAGCTATGGGTCAACTGGAACGCCCAGCCCAGGATCGATGACCCCACCGCATTGCCGGCCAGCGCCGCGGTGAAAATCCATCCGTAGATGGTGCCGAATTGGCCAAGCCGAAATAACGGGAAACCATATAGGACAACAGGTCCGTTTCGCCGCCGATGCCGAGACCGAGGAGTAGAACGCCGACCAAGGGCGACACCGCGGCGGGCTGGAGCGCGAGAATCAGAAGACCGACCATCGGGCAAACGAGGAAGAACACCGCCACATAGGGCGCGAATACCCGATCGATGATCCATCCCGCGAGCAGCCGGCCGACAATCAGGGCAAAGCCGGATGACGAGATGATCGCAACGGCGTCAGACAATGACATTCCGCGATCGGTAAGCATCGGAACGACATGCACGAGGCTGCCGTTGATCGCGACCACAGCGAGAAAGAAGGAAACGATCATGTACCAGAACCGCCGGTCGCGCGCAGCCTCCGCCATGGAGACGCCGGGAAGCGTGGCGCTTGGCGACAGACCGCCGGCGGTCGCTCGCACCGGCTCCCGGATGAAGAGCAGCACGGGCAGGAACGCCAGTAGCATGATCAGGGCGCCCAGGCCGAGATAGGCTTCGCGCCAGCCGAATGTTCCGATCAGGCTCTTGCAGATCATGGGCAAGACGATCGTCCCCATTCCGACCCCCGCCAACACGATGCCCAAGGCAAAACCACGCTGACTGTCGAACCATGCCGATACGACTTTCGAGTAGGAACCCGGCGTCTGGCCGATTGCGACAAAACCAGCCAGGGCGAATATCGCATAGAGCCCGAACACCGAGCCCGGCAGCAGCGACATGGCCGCTGTCGCAAGCGCGAACAGGACGATGGACACCGCGAGCGGCCTCCGCACGCCGTAACGATCGATCAGGCGGCCGAAAAACGGCGAGGCAACCGCCGTCATCACGCTGGATATGCCGATCGCGGTGGCGATATCGCCGCGGCCGAAGCCGAGTTCTTCCGAGATCGGCTTGATGAATATGCCGGTCGCGAAAACATTGATGGGTCCCTGACTCACAACCAGAGCCAACGACGAGGCCGCCACGATTGACCAACGCTTGCTGTCCATTTTCCCTCCGGTTCTTCCCCAGCTCTTGCGGCCGGGGCTCGTCGATCACCGCAAACGCGGTGGGTATTAATTCGCAGCCGCACCTTCACGCGCTTCGCAGAAGGGGTGCAGCCTTGTCGTTCGCCGTCTTGTCGCTCTTAGGTCTGCTATTCGGCATGCCGCCAACCGCATGCGCGAGCACATCGACGGGATCGACGATGGAATCGGAGATATGCCGCCAGGCTATAATCTGATCGGGACGAATCAGCACCAGATCGCTTTCGTAGAGATCGCACGCTTCCTCGTCGTCGATACTGACGATCTTCAGGTCCAGCGTTGCCGCGGTCGCCGCCGCCAGAAATGCGTCGGCTCGACGTTGATCGTCGCCGAGGCAAAGCAAAGTCCATTCGAAACCGAAGCAATCGAACAGCGAGCGGCCATCCCTGAGCCAGACATGCGGCGCCCGTCCGCCGGGTTTACCGGTCGGCACATAGGCGGTGGGCGTATCCGGCGGCGACGGTGCGGGATCGCCGGCGATGATGGGCGAGCGGTCATATCGCGCACCGAACGTAAAGCCGGGAATATTGAATTCAGCGCGGGCATGGTTGGCGAGATATTCTCCCGCGCGCCGGCGCGACGTTTCGCCAGCCCTTCCCTCCGTCTCCAGCGCGGGCGACGGACGATAAAGACCGATGGAATCGGCAAAGGCTCGGGCAAAGCCGGTGTTGCGAAGCGCGACGGGCCGGCGTTCGGCCTCATAGCTGTCCAGCAGCGCTTCGTCGGCCTGCCCCTTCAGGACAGAGGCGAGTTTCCAGCCGAGATTGACCGCGTCTTCAATCGCCGTGTTGTAGCCCATGCCGCCGGTCGGCGTGAACAGATGAACCGCGTCGCCGCCGAGAAACATCCGGCCGGAACGGAAACTGTCGGCCACCAGCGCGCGCCCGGCAAGCCAGAAATCGCGCGACAGGATCTCAATCGGTATGGTCGTGCCCACGGCCTGCCGGAACATGTCGAGCGCCTTGGCGTCATCGACTGAATTCGGATCTTCGTCGGGCCGCACCTGGGTGTGGAAGACGAACTCGCTTTTGCCGTCGACCGCGATCAACAGCGCGCGGCGTTCGGCATTGAAAGTGCAGTACATCCACGATCGGGCATGCGGGCAGACCTGATAGAAAGTCTCCGACTTCAGATAGAGCGCCAGCATGCGCCCGCCCATGAAATCGCGATCGGCGCCGCTATTGCCGGAATATTCGACACCGAGATGTCGGCGCACCAGACTACGCGCCCCATCGGCGCCGATCAGATACTGCGCTTGAATGCGCCGCGGAACTCCGCCGTCAACGGGTTCGATCTCGGCCGTGACGCCATCGGCATTCTGCTCGATCGCGACCACACGCGACGAAAAGGCCAGTTCGACCGAAGGACAGGCCTTGGCGTGCCGATAGAGCACCGCCTCGACAAATTTTTGGCTGACCCGATGCGGCAGTTCCGCCGCACTCCAGGAACCGCTCATGGTCTTGATCAGCCGTTGCGCGTCGCGCGCCGACGGCAGGCTGACCCGCCCCAATTCATGCGCGGTCAACCGCGTAAAATAGGCGATGTCGGTCGGATAATCGTCCGGCAGGCCCATGGCGCGGATTTCGTCGGCGAAGCCCAAGCGCCGGAAGTGCTCCATCGACCGCGCCTGCGTGGCGTTGGCCTGCGGGCTGAACGCCGTCGAGGTCTTCTGATCGATCACAATGGCCCGGATATCGCGACGTCCGAGTTCATTCGCCAGCATCAGGCCGCAAGGGCCACCGCCGACGATCAGAACCTGCGTTATCTCGTGATGCATGGCGGAGCTCATTGGTCTCAGCGCTTCGTTTCATAATTGAACGCGAAGTCTTCCGGCGGGGTCGGCCCCCAGACATAAAAGGAATCGTGCGGCGGATTGTCTTCGGCCTGCCAATCGCAATTGGCCGGGATGTAGTCGATATCAGCCGAATATTCCGAGTAGCTGCCCCAGGGGTCGCGTACATAGTGGAAGTAGTTGGAGCCGAGCACATGGCGCCCGAGGCCCCAGCCGGCGCTGAAACCCTTGTCCGCCATATGCATGGCACCAAGGCCGATCTCGTGGATCGAACCGACGTCCCAACTCACATGGTGAAGGCCGGGCCCTTCCGCTTTCGCCAGCGCGATCAAATGATGATCGCTGCCATGGATGCCGTGCATGAAAGCAATGCCGTCGCCGCTGCGATCCGAGAGCCGCAATCCCAACACGCGTTCATAAAACGCGATCGACCCCGGTACATCCGATGTGAAGACCAGAATGTGCGCCAGCCGCCGCGGCTGTACCTGCGGCGACTGGTTGCGGCTGTGGGACGCCTGTGTGCCCGGCGGCGAGGAAACCAGGCCGAAGGATGATTTTTCGTTGGGCGAGGATTTCTCCGCGACCCGAAGCTCCATCAAGAGCCCATCCGGATTGTGGAACCAGATGCCGTTGGATTCAAATCCAGGCGGCGGGTCGACCTGTTTGACGCCGAGCTTTTGCAGACGCCCCCGGAAAGCGGCGAAGTCGTCTTCGAAGACACCGAAACTCAGATGAGACAGTCGCTTGTTCGCGCCTTCCGTAATGGCGCCCCATCGATGGCGATTGCCGAAGGTATGGATATCGAGGCGGTTGCCTCTGGCCTGCAAATCGAGCCCGAACAACGAATAGAAAGATTCCGCCTGCTTCATATCCGGCACGATGAGGTTGAACGCATCGAGCGAATGCACACCAAGCTCGCCCGGACGGCGCGTTGCGCCCATCAAGCTTCTGATCTGGGTCATGACACCCTCCTCCCTATCGTTTTTCGTTCGGATCCAATTACCCCGGGGTAACCCGAGGGTTGGCCGTTTTCTTATTTTTGATCGACAATCGGATTGCGCAGGATACCGAGCTGGTCGATCTCGACTTCGCAGATATCGCCATGCTTCATCCATAGCGGCGGCTTGCGCGCGAGGCCGACACCGGACGGCGTGCCTGTGACAAAGATATCGCCCGGTGACAGCGTGATCGCTTCGCTGACCAGCGCGATCTGGGTTGCGACATCGAACACCATGTCATCGATCATCGCGCTCTGGACGACCTGGCCGTTGAGCCGGGTCACCAGTTTCAAACCGAAACAGCCCGGCGGCAATTCATCGGATGTCACCAGGGTTGGGCCAAAGGCGCCGGTGTCATCGAAATTCTTGCCCATGGTCCATTGCGGCGACTTGAATTGGTAATCGCGGATCGAAGCATCGTTGAAAATCGAGTAACCGACGACGTGATCGAGCGCCCGCGCCTTCGGAATATTCCGGCCGCCCTTGCCGATCACCGCGACAAGTTCGCCCTCATAATCGAGTTGCTCGGACAATTTGGGCCGGACAATCGGCGCGCCATGCGCAATCAGGCTCGAATTGAAGCGTCCGAACAGCGTGGGATAATCCGGCTGTTTGAACCCGCTCTCGGCGGAATGGTCGGCATAGTTCAGGCCGACACAGATGATTTTTCCCGGGTTCGAGAGCACCGGCAGCAGCGTCACCTGGTCGAGATCCACCGGCTTCCCTCTGGCGAGGATGGCCGCGGCATCGTTCAGACTGTTGCCACGGCTCAGCAGGGTTTCGAGGCTTCCGGGGAAACCATCTGCATTTTCCAACAAACCAGACCAGCCACCGGCCTTGGTGCGGACGGCCAGTCCGTTGACACCCTTCTCTGCGAACGAGGCAAATCTCATAATGCGTTCCTCCCGGCACGTCGCTCGGTTTGGACCGAGCGATCGCGCAATCGTCTTGGGAAGGCACCATGGAAATGCCTCTCCATTTGCCGGCAAGCCTAAGGGAGGCAGAAGATCACGGTAAGATATCAAAATCGTCCAATTGATACCGAAATGATATCATGGCAGTCTAAGGGCCATGAAGCTGAACCAACTCCGCGATGCCGCCGCGATCGCCGAACATGGCAGCCTGCGCGCCGCGGCGCGCGCGCTTCGGCTGGCGCAACCGGCATTGACCCGCAGCGTCCGCGAACTCGAGCATGAGTTGGGTGCGCCGCTGTTCGAACGGCGCACCAAGGGCATGGTGCTGACATCAGTCGGAGAAGCCTTCGTGCAGCGCGCCAGGGCGATCCTCGGCGACGTCGAACGAGCGCGCGTGGAGGTCGACCAGATCGTGGGTGGCGTCGGCGGATCGCTGGTCGCTGGTCTTTCGATCGCAGCCCATATCCTGCTGCTTCCGCGCTCGCTGCAGCGCTTCAACAAGCGTTATCCGGGCGTGCATCTGCGGATCATCGAGGGTTTTTTCCCAACCCTGATTGGCGGGCTGCGTGACGGCAGCGTCGATTTCTACATCGGGCCGCGTCCATCCGGTCATATCCCGGAAGGGTTGGTGATCGAAAAGCTGTTCGACAATGACAGGCAGATCGTCTGCCGGGCCGGGCACCCGCTGGCCCGGAAGTCAAATAAACCGGTCTCGCTGCGCGATCTGTCGAAGGCCGACTGGCTGACCACCAGCATTACGCAGGAAGCAAACGACGAACTCGGCGCGATTTTCCGCCGTCATGAATTGCCGCCGCCACGGCTGGTGATGCAGACCCAGTCGGCGCTCAGCGTGATGCTGGCGCTGCTCCACAGCGACGTGCTGGCGATGATGCCGATGCAATTCACGCAATTCTCGCTGGTGAAAAAGGCGATCGTCGCGATTCCTGTGATCGAGAAGCTCCCTGCCCCGCCGATGGTGCTGGTGCGGCGTGCCGGATTTTCGCTAACCCCCGCTGCGGATTATTTTGTGGAACTGTTGCGCAATCGACCACCCCAGCCATGACGATCGATCCAACCCGACAGGAACATGGGGGCTGCCGGCCATCGGCACTCGACGCCCTGTGTCTTGATTGGTAAGCCCTCCCATCGGGAGACTTGAGTCGAGGCATGACCGTTGCGATCGAGATGGGACACACAACGGCGGGTGCCGCGGCGGCTCTGGATCTGGAGGAACTGCTAGCCACGCGCCTGCTGGTGCAGGGCAATTCAGGCTCCGGCAAATCTCATCTGTTGCGACGGCTGCTGGAGCAGAGCGCCCCCTGGGTGCAGCAGACCATCATCGATCCCGAAGGCGACTTCGTCGCGCTCGCCGACCGTTTCGGCCATCTCGTGATCAATGCCGAGGACCATACCGAGCGTGGCCTGCAGGCAGCCGGCGAGCGCGCGCGCATCCATCGCGTCTCCACAGTGCTCAATCTCGAGGAACTCGACGCCGAGAATCAAATGCGGCGCGCCGCTGCCTTTCTCGGGGGACTTTTCGAGACCGGCCGCGACCACTGGTATCCCATGCTGGTGGTTGTCGACGAAGCGCAACTCTTTGCGCCAGCCGTCGCCGGCGAGGTTTCGGACGAGGCACGTAAACTTTCTCTGGGCGCCATGACCAACCTGATGTGCCGGGGCCGCAAACGCGGGCTTGCAGGGGTCATCGCCACCCAGCGATTGGCCAAGCTTGCGAAGAATGTCGCGGCCGAGGCTTCCAATTTCCTGATGGGCCGCACCTTTCTGGATATCGACATGGCGCGCGCCGCCGACCTTCTCGGGATGGAGCGGCGACAGGCCGAAGCCTTCCGCGATCTGGAACGGGGGCAATTCATGGCGCTTGGCCCGGCGCTGTCGCGCCGCCCGCTTGAACTGCGCATCGGCCCGACCGATACCCAGCCGCGCAATGCGACCCCGCGACTGATGCCGCTGCCGAATGCGACATTGGAGGACGTCCGCGGCACAATTCTCGCCGCACCGCCGCCGGAAAATATCCGGACCCAGCGCCGCCCGCCATCGTCCCCCGATCTCCTCAGCCAGCTGATGATGGCGAAGTCCAGCGCGCTGGAAGTGCAGCCCGAAGTGGCGGAGCCGCCTCTCAGCCCCGAGCAACTGGCCGAGCGACGCGAGCGCGTCGAGCGTATTCTGCGCGCCGTCATGGCGGAGCCCGATGCGGGATTTCGTGTGATCGGCGTGCTCTATCAGGAATTCGTGGTCCGCTGCCGGATCGAGGGGCTCGGTGCCGATGTGCCGGACCTCAGTGATTTCCGCCGCATGCTGACGCATGCCCGTGCCGGCCTCGATACCGATATAGCGAAGGACGATTCGTGGCAGGACATCTCGGTTCGCGCCTCGATTTTGCCCGAGGACATGCAAGGTGTCTTCATGATGGTCGCCCGCGCCGCCAAGGAAGGTTGGCCCTGTCCGGGCGATGCCGCGATTGCACGCGCCTATGGCTCGCACTCGCTGCGCCGCGCGCGGCGTCTTTTGACCTACATCGAGGAACAGGGCCTTATCGTCTGCCAGTTCGACGGCGCCGGCCGGCGGATCGTTACGCTGGTCGAATTGGCCTGGGCCACCGCACCCGGCGACCCCAACGCCGAGGAAGCGCCGGCCGAGCAGGCTGCGTCGCTGGTTGTGTAATCAGGCGGTCGCGGCGTTCACGCCACCCGACGACTTCGTCTTCCGTGCGTTTTCCTCGTGATATAAAAATCCTCCTCAGTAAGGAAAGACGATCGCGATGACGATGAACCAGATATCGCGGCGACTGCTCGGCATCTTCACGCTCGCCATCGGCACGTCGATGGCATCGCCTATGGCCGCCGCCCAATCCAGCGAGCCCGGCGGCTTCCGCCCCATGAAGATGCGAAGCATCGTTGTGAACGAACTCACGGTCACCGATCCCGTCAAATACAAAATCTATCAGGACCAGGTACCGGCGACGCTCGCTCTGTTCGGCGGGCAATATGTCTCTCGCGGCACGCCCGAAGCGATCATCGGCGAAGTGCCAAGTCCACGCATTGTCGTGCTTGAATTTCCCAGCCGGGAAAAGGCGCTGGCGTGGTTTCATTCGCCGGAATTCCAGAGGATTCTGGCGATCAGGAATGAGGCTTCGACCTCGCGGGTTTATTTTCTCGAAGGGCAGTAATTGGAGCGCGAGACCCCCGCGGTCCGCCATCTTCAAGGGCTGATCGGCCACGCGGTCTGGCGGCGAAGATGAAATGATATTCTGCAGCGTTTCCAGCAACCATCGGACACGCGGTGTGTTCTGCCGTCCGGGCAGATACACGACCCATATCGGAGTTGCGGGAGCAATATGATCTTTTAGAACGATCTGAAGCGCGCCGTTACGCACAGCGTCGCAAACGATGTAAGTTGCAAGCATCGCAATTCCACGCCCCGCGACGGCAGCGTCGAACATAGCCTCCACGTTGTTGATGTTCAGGCGGCCGGACACATCTTTTGAGCCTGATACGCCTTCCGCAGCAAAACGCCATTCGCGATAGTGACCGCTCCAGCGCGTCGCATAGCCAATGCAGGAATGAGCGTTAAGGTCGTCGGGTGTCTGCGGGATACCATGGCGTTGCAAGTAAGCGGGCGCGGCACAGGCAACGAAGCGAACACCGCACAGGCGCCGTGCGAGCAGTCCAGAATTCGGAAGATCGCCAAAGCGGATAACGGCGTCCATTCCTTCCTCCGCCAGATCGACGTTACGTTCGCCGAGTTCAACATCGATCAGCAAATCAGGATGCTCGTCCATCAACTCGGCAAGTACCGGAAGCACAACTCTTCGCGCGAACCCGACCGGCATATGGATGCGCAATCGTCCGCGCGGAACGGCCGTAGTGTGTGCAAGCCGCATCTCCGCAGCCTCGACATCAACGAGGATTTGCCGACAGCGCTCGAAGAACTCAAGGCCATCATTCGTCAAACCGACACGCCGCGTCGTCCGGTTCAACAGGCGAACGCCCAGATCGCGTTCGAGTCGCAGAATGGCCTTGCTCACTGCCGATGCCGTCAGCCCAAGCCGGCGACCGGCTTCCGCAAAATTGCGGACTTCCGCCACGCGAACGAAGACTCGCAGTGCGTTGAGGTTTTCCATTGATTCGCAGCTCAGCCGGAAACGCAGGGAGCGCCAGCCTTCCATCCTTACATTAGTGAATTTAGTTCACTAGTGAAAGTCGCCCCAGCGCATTTTTCGGATGGCGAAACGCTCCTATGCTGGAAAGTAATAAATCATAAGGGAGGACATGATGCGGCATCCGGTCCGGAATTCCGCAATAGCGACCCTACTGGCGGTGACTGCGGCGCTGGCGTTGCCCGCCAATACGCGCGCGCAGGACTATCCGAGCAGGCCCATCAAATTGCTCGTTCCGTTCCTCGCGGGCGGCCCGACCGATGCGCTCGCCCGTGTCATCGGGCAGGCGTTGGAGAAAGATCTCGGTCAGCCAATCATCATCGACAATCGCGGCGGCGCTGGCGGTCTCATCGCCATGGAATGGACCGCGACCTCGGCCGCGGACGGCTATACGCTGTTCTTCGCAACCACCGGAACGATGTCCATCAATCCCAGCCTGTACAAGTCCTCGAAGGTTGACCCGCTCAAGGCTCTGGATCCGGTGGCAACCATCGCACAATCGTCCAACGTGCTGGTCACCATGCCCTCGTTTCCAGCGAACAACATCAAGGATCTGATCGCACTCGCGAAGGAAAAGCCGGGGGCCCTGACGTTCGGCTCGGCAGGTCCCGGCAGCACCACGCATCTCGCGGGTGAACTACTCAAGGTGCAGGCGGGTATCGTCATTACCCACGTACCGTATAAGGGAACCGCGGCGGCCCTCACCGATCTGCTCGGCGGACAGATATCGATGGTGTTCGACACCATTTCCGGCAGCATCGTCGAGTACATCAAGTCCAATCGGGTGAAGGCGATTGCGGTCACCGGCGCAACGCGCAACGACGCGCTGCCTGACGTTCCGACCATCACAGAAAGCGGGTTGCCGGGCTTCGAGGTGACCACGTGGTACGGGCTGGCCGCGCCAGCAGGCACTTCGGTCGCGATCATTGACAGGCTGAATGGCGCGATGAAGCGCGTCCTGGCGCAGGACGACGTGCAGAAAAAACTCGCCGTCTTCGGAGTCGCACCGTTCCCCGGCGGCACGCCTGCCGATTTCAAGGAACTCATGAAGCAGGATTCGGTGAAGTGGAGCGAACTGGTGAAAGCAGCCGGCGTCGCGATTGAATGAGGTCACGCAGTACTATGAACGAATTTTCACTCTCTTCTCTTACACCGAAGTCCGTCGCAGTCATCGGCGGTTCTGATAACCACAACAAGCCCGGTGGTCGTCCGATCTACTACATGCGCAAGTTCGGGTTTAAGGGAAATATCTTTCCCGTAAATCCAGCCCGCACTGAGGTGCAGGGCCTGCGCTGTTTCGCTGGTGTGGATGACCTTCCGGAAAAGCCGGATGCCGCCATCATCGCGGTCGAAAGCAGTATGGCCGTGGGCGCGGTGGCCCAGTGCGCGCGGCGCGGGATTGCCACGGCGATCGTCATGACCGCCGGCTTTGCCGAAATGGGAGAGGAAGGTGCGCGGACGCAACTTCGGATGGTGGACGACGCCAACGCGCACGGCATGCGTATCGTCGGACCGAATGCCCAGGGCATCGCCAATTTCGCTACCGGCTCGGTACTGAACTTCAGCACCATGTTTATGGATATCGAGCCCTTGGATGGGCCGATCGCGCTGGTCAGCCAGAGCGGCGCGGCAAGCGTGATGCCCTACGCCAATCTGCGTCAGGCAGGGATGGGTGTGCGCTACCTGATCGCAACGGGAAACGACGCCGATCTCGGCGTGTCCGAGTTGACGCGGACGGTTGCGGCTGACCCCGAGATCAAACTCATCCTCGTCTACATGGAAGCCGTGAACAATCCCGGGATGCTGGCAGACGCGGCCCGCATCGCCGGCGGCCACGGAGCTAAAATCGTACTTTTGAAAGGCGGCAACAGCAAACGTGGGGCCCTTGCGTCGGCAACGCACACCGGCGCATTGATGGTGGATGACGGCGCGTTCGACGCGTTCCTGCGCCACCACGGGATCTGGCGTGCGCGCGACATCCACGAAATGGTCAATGCGGCGCCGCTCTATCTCGCGGGCTTCGATCCCGGGCGCGGGCGCACCATCGTCATGAGTCACTCCGGCGCCGTGGGCGTCATGTGCGCGGACGCGGCAGAGCGGGCGGATCTCGCGCTCGCGGAACTGTCGCCGGAGACCCTTGCGGATGTCGACCGGGTACTGCCGAATTTTGGCACCGCCAGCAACCCGCTCGATCTCACCGCGGCGATGCTCGGCAAAACGGAGATGTTCCCGCAAGCGCTCGATGTCCTCGGCAGGGATCCACAGGGTGACATGTTCCTCATCAGCATTCCGGTCGCGGGACCCGGCTACGACGTGCCTGCGATCGTCGATGCCACGAAAACGTTTTCGGAAAGCCAAAGAAAGCCGCTCGCGGCGAGCGCACCGCAGGACTCCGTGCGCAACGAATTCAAGCGCCGCGGCGTCCCTATCTTTCGCAATGAGATCGACGCTATCAATGCGCTGGGCCAGTATTCGGCCCACATGCGCTGGCGTCCGAAGCCTGACAGCGAGGCCCCGCGCGCGGGCGGTCTGGCTTCACATCATGGCCTTCTCGACGAAGCCGAAAGCCTGCGCCTGCTTCAAGAGGCGGGGGTGCCCGTCGTGCCACATGCCGTCTGCGACACCGCGGAGGATGCCGTGGCGGCCTTCAGCAATTTCGGCGGCCGTGTCGTCGTCAAGGGCTGTGCGGCGGAAGTGGCGCACAAGACCGAGCACGGGCTTGTACATCTCAATCTTGCCACCGCAGAGACGGTGCGGACAGCGACGGCCGATTGCCTTGCGAAGCTGGCCGCGTTGGGCGCCAAGCAAGAGCAGGTGCTCGTTGCCCCCATGATCAAGGGCCTGCATGAGTTCGTGCTTGGCGTCCTCGTCGACCCCGCGTTCGGGGTCGTCGTTTTGATGGGCGACGGCGGAACGCTGGTGGAGGTGCGCAAAGACGTCGTGTCACTGTTGGCGCCATTCACGCCGGAGAATGCCGTGGAAGCACTTCAGCGACTGCGAATAGCACCACTCTTCGCCGGATTCCGCAACATCCCGCCGCTCAATATCGATGCATTGGCAAAGGCGGCTGTGGCTCTGGGCAACTTCGCGCTCGCCCACCGGAATTCACTGCTGTCCGTCGACATCAATCCGATCGTCGCGCTGGCGGCCGGAAAAGGTGTCATGGCACTCGACGCCGTCGTCGAATTCAAGGAGCGCCCATGACCGCCGCGCCGCTTCTCGTCGATATCGAAGGCAACGTGGCCGTCGTCCGGTTGAACCGGCCCGACCGACTCAATGCATTCAACCAGGCCATGCGCGAGGCGCTGATCGCGGAGTTGGGCCGCCTCAATCGTGACGACGCCGTCCGCGCGATCGTGATCACGGGCACCGGACCACGGGCCTTTTCGGCCGGGCAGGACCTCGACGAGGCCGGCTCGCTCGACTGGACCCAGATCGCAGCACGTCATCATGTCCATCAGGCGACCTATCAGGCCGTACGCGATCTCGACAAGCCGTGCATTGCAGCGATCAATGGCCTCGCGGCCGGCCAGGGCTTTCAGGTCTCGCTCTGCACGGACTGGCGCATCGCCGCACCCGACGTCCGCATGGGGCAACCTGAGGTCAAGGTCGGGCTGGGCAGTATCGTGGGCTCGTTCTTCATGTCGATGTATGTCGGTATGACGCATAATGCGCAGATGTCGCTTTCCGGTGATCTCATTACCGGCCAACGCGCCTATGAAATCGGCCTGCTCACGGAACTGACGCCGACGGGCGAGGATACTCTGGCGGTATCGTTGCAGCGGGCAAAGCAGCTTGCCGAGCTTCCTCCCACCGCCATCCGCATGACCAAAGAGCGCTTCCGTGCGCTCACTCAACCGGGATTCGAAGAGGCCTGCATCTTCGGCATTCGTTCGCAGCTCGAATGCTACGCCAAAGGCGAACCACAGGAGACGATGCAGGCATTCCTGCAAAAGCGGCGCAATCGCCAGGCCGCACGGACGGAAGATAAAGACGGGGGCACATCGCGGTGATACCTGCGGAATTGGCGATCGGCACCAGCATCAGGCACGAGTGGATCGTGGAAGCCGGCGTTACGGTGGCCGCACACGGGGCGGTGAACCTCCCGGTTCTGGCGACGCCCCATTTGATCTTCATGCTGGAAGATACTTGCGTGTTTGCCACGCAGCCTCACCTCGATGAAGGTTATCTCACGGTCGGGACAGAGGTTCATGTTTTTCATCTCGGCGCCGCAAAGACGGGCGAACGGATCGAGACCTACGCCGAGCTCACCGCTGTCAGGGGGCGGCGGCTCGCGTTCAAAGTCGAAGCGCGCTGCCGCGATACGGTGATCGCGCGCGGAACGCATGAACGAGCCGTCGTGAATGCAGCCGAGTTTATCAGGAAGCTGAACGCATGACCAAGGCAAGGTAGTTTCCCGCAAGCTTGGTAGCACGGCACAACACGACGACATCGTTCGATTCTGTCCCAGAACCATTCGACCTGGTGTGAGCGCGATAAAGGTAGGGGCTGAAGCAGATCCGCGAAGCCATGAAGCGACCGCTATTTGTGGATGAAGGGCCGTTGCGGCGCTGAGCCGTCCGGAGCGTCCGGCGCCCACAGTCGGTAATTCAGGCTGAGGTAAACAGACAAGCCCTTCGGGATCGCCGCTGAGTCGGCAAAGGGTCCGGCGAATTGTCCGCCGGACACGTTGGCCGCAATCTGGTCGAAGGCCCAGACGTTGACGCTTACGGGCCCGAAATCGTAACCAACCAAACCGCCGACCGCCCAGACGTTGTATCGATTGGCGTTGATAAGACCGTTGTAGAACCCGCTCGACGTGTCGTTGGTGACCTGCCCCATGTAATAGGCGGCCGGGCCAATCGTCCACTGCCCGATGCGCTTCGTCCCGGAGAACTCCGCATGGAAGACGTCGCCGCTTGTGTAGTCGGTGATCGTGTTCTTCGTATTGATCTCATAGAACAGGTTCGCCGTGACGTTCCATCCGTTCTTGATGTACGAAAGGAACAATTCGGGCGAGAACGTCCACCACGGATTTCCAAGACTACCGAGCCCGTTTATTCCATTGATGGTGCCGTCGGGCACATACATGCCGAGACCGGCCTTCGCGAAGAAGCCGCTGTCGCCCAACCGCCAGCTCAATTCCACGGGCACGATGAAGGTGTTGTGAGCGCCGCTCGCCTGCTGATTTAGCGGAGAGCCTAAGCTATTCATGATGAACGGTTGCACGACCACGGCGTCATAGGTTGCCCCAAGGAACGTCCATCCAGGCACCCATAAGAACCCCTGTGCGGCGGTTGCGGATTGCACGCCGATATTTCCGGTCGGATTAAGCAGCGGTTTTCCAGGCCCGACAAGGTTTTGCTGTCCGGTGAATATTTGCGTGAAGCCGTAGATTCCCGGCGGCGGCGCTCCGGCCGACGCTCCCATCGTCAATCCCGGATATTGCGCGAAGCCCGGGCTGCCAGCTTCGAACGCGCTTGCAGTTGTCGAGGCGGCTGCGGCTATCACGACCGCGGCTGCAAAACGAATGTTCAATTTCATAATCTCCCCCTGTATGGCCGCACGATGAGTGCGAACCGATCGCCCCTCAGCTCAAGCTGATGAAGAGATGATGTTTCACGCGGGGAAGGATCGCAACGAAATAACTTTATACTTAAAGTATTTTGCTGAGCGTGCGTTAATCCGGAGACAGCAATACATTTTCTTGTATCTAAGATACAAATTCTTGTATTTCGAACGCATGTTTTTGAGCGCGAATTAGCTGGCTTGTTCGCCTCGTCAATTATTCCGGCGCGCGCAGATATAATCCGACGTTCGGGTCAGCGATGAAAATGATTCCCGCGCTCTCGAACGCTTGCTTAATTTTCGTGAGAGTGTCGACGTGGCAGGCTATCGGACCCTTCAGTCCTTCGAGCCGGCGGATCGTGGAGATCGCAACGCCGGACCTGGTCGCCAACTCGAACTGCTCCCATCCGAGTAGCGAACGTGCCGCCTTGATTTGCCGGACCTGAAGCATTTGCGTCAGCTAACTCCCTGCGAGGCCGGAGAACTTCCGCTTGCTTTTAAAATCCGATCCGACATCTAACACGTCAGCAGCGCCCTTGCTTCATGCCAATACGAAATCACCCCATGCAAGGCGGCGGTTACTGCGCGGGTCGTTGTCCAGACGATCCAGGCGGTCAAATATCCACGTCTTCCGGTCAACAGCATCGTAGTTTGGCCATCCTGGTTTCCCATGGCACACGAAGTCCAGGAACTGCTTCTGAAAGCGCTGGCTAACCGTTTTCGAGGCTGCTTTACAAAACAAGTCGAGTCTGCCCATAAAGCCCTCGCCTGTCGTGCCGAACAGCATCGGTATATCGACCCCATGCGATGCCGCGCCGAACAATAAGCGTGTGAGTGGTGTCGTGTAGTCAAAGCGATACATCCAACAGGGAGCTTCACGCGAATGACTTTCTGCGATCAACAGAGACGGCTGCCAGAAGGTGAGATCGCCGCCTGCGTCTATGGCGGCACGCTTTGATGGATAACCCGGATAGGCCGCAGAGATGCGGCTGTGGAGCGGCCGGTCAGACTGGGAAAATATTTCTTCCAATCGGGAGACTCTGCTCGGAATCAGGGGGAGTACCTTGTCGAGAAGGGCGCCTTCACGTGACATGGTCCCCATGACCATCGGTATTTTCATCGCGCGGCCGGTCCGAAACGCATCGATCGGTGAAAGCGGCAAGAATTCGCCATCAACAACGGCCGATGCCGGAAGCAGGCCTGGGTACTTGTCCGGAGCAATATCGTAGAAGAAATGAGAGCTAGCTTCGCATATCCGGTCCGCGGGAAGGGTCTTTAGCGCGTTTGCAACACCCTTGTGATCGAGAGGATCGAGCTGGAGCAGCCCCAATATCTCGAGCGCCCAATCACCATGCCGTTTCGGCCCATATGCCATCCCCGCTGCCGTGCTCATGGCAAACGCACTATTGAAAAGACCCGCTGCGGCCGGGATGCACATCAGCGAAACCACCGAAGTTGCTCCTGCGGATTCGCCAACTATGGTCACTTGTTCGGGATCGCCTCCGAACGCCGAGATATTCCGTTGAATCCAGGCTAGCGCTGCAACTTGATCGCGCAGACCGTTGTTGCAGTGAATCGGGTTGTCCGGCGTGGACCACCTGCGAAAATCGGAAAACCCAAAAGTGCCGGTTCGATAGTTAAACGAAACGAAGATGACGTTGCCGTTCTTCACCAGCATGTCACCCCGATAGAGGGGCCCGCGTGAACCACCGAACAGGAATGCACCACCATAGATCCATACAACGACCGGTCGGGGATCGGCTTGAGGCGACCGCGGAGCCGAGACGTTTATGGTAAGACAGTTTTCCGAGATCGGAGTCGTCTTGCCGGCTCCCGCAACATGCTCGAAGCCACGTCGTTGCATGGGGATGGGACCAAACTCAGTCGCCTCGCGCACGCCTTTCCACGGAGTGGCGGGTTGCGGTGCCTGAAAACGCAATGCGCCTGTAGGAGGCGCCGCGTAGGGAATCGCGCGCCACGTCCGGACACCGTTTGCGACAACGCCCTGGATAGGGCCGCATTCAGTCTCGACGAGTAAATCTGATTTTCCGGACATTTGGACTCCTCTCAATCCTTGTGGCCATTGAGTCCCGGCCGCATCAGCGACGCGGTCCACGGCTCGCGAAACCAAACGCGCCCGTGCACGACGAATTCAAAATCTGCCGTCAAAGCTTCCGATTAACCGGGCGTCCGGTTTCTCAAGCGCGACTTCCCGCTAGCTAGTTCGATCCTCAAGTGACCGGCAATTCCCCCACATGGGGGTCTGCGCCGCTCGAAATGAGCAAGCGAGAGGGCGCGACTTCCGTTCCAGGGGCTATTTTGGTTGACAGGCCTTTCAAAAAGGGGAACTTTAAGCTTAAAATATCAGGCTGCTGACCCTTGCGATCTGAGGACAAATGATGGTGGCGGATGCCCTTGGCCAAGTCGAATCCCGAATGGCCGAGCAAGTGGTTGCCATCGCAGAAAGCCGATCAGTCGAAGCACTTGGCCGTGCCGTTCGCCTGGCTATTGAGCAAAGGACCGGATCACCCGCAATTGGTTTCTATCTCTTTAAGGATGCCTGCCCGGCCCTTCTCTTCAGTAGCCACGTCGACGAAGGAATGCTGGACTCTTACCAGTCGGGTCTGTGGAGAAGTGATCCCATCTTGAATCATGTCAGTGCAACCGGTTGTTGCGGTGACGGCGAAACGCTGGTCGGACGCGACAAATGGCAACACAGCTTAACCTTCAGGGCGATCAGCCAGTGGGGTTTTCACTACAATTTGGGCGGTCCCATCATATGTGGGGATATGATCGTCGGGGTGTTGTATACGGCACGAGAACAAGAGAATTTTTCCTACACCGCCTCCGATCGGCTCTGCATGAACCTTGTTTGCCGTGCAAGCTCTCTGGCCATCTCCAGTCTAATTAACCTTGGCGCTCTCCGCGGCCTTGAAATGCTTCCGCCAGCCATGCCGGCAAGGCAGTATTCTCCACCCACTACCGAGCTCCTCTCGCCTCGATTGGCTGATGTCGCAATCGGGCTTTGCCGTGGGCAGACCAACAAGGAGATCGCGCGGGAGATCGGCATATCCGATCAGACCGTGAAGGACCACTTAGCGATCCTTTGTCGCCGATTTGGCGTTCACAATCGAACACGATTGGCGGCTCGGCTGGCGACGCGCTTGTTCGATTACAACGCCGTGTAAGCAATCGAAAATCCGAATTTGGCTACCGCCGCTCAGCGACGCCGAGATTCTCGTCCGTATCGCGGGCGACAAGCAGGCTGAAAGTAAAGGGAGCGCTCCATGAGAGTCCTTACCAACGCCTTGAGGGCCGCGTCCGCCCGTCTCAATACAACTCAGAGATACTTCCTGGCGGAGAGATTTTTCATCATCGCGCCGAGACCGAACTGCCAATGTTCGCACTCGTCGCTCTGAAGCATACGATTGGTCAGCTTGCCGAGCTTGGGCGTCATGATCGTAACGATATCGCCCCGCTTGTGAGTAAACCCTTCTCCTGCCACATCCCGATCCTTGATCGGGGCAAACATGGTGCCGAGAAAGAGTGCAAATCCATCCGGATACTGATGCGTAGGTCCAATCGTTTGCGAGACGAGATCTTCCGGATCCCGGCTGATTTTGCTGATGGAGGAATGACCCTCAAGAATAAAGCCGTCCTCGCCGACGACTGTCATCGCTATATCCATCCCGCGCACGTCATCGAGACTGAAACTCCGGTCGAACAGGCGCAGAAATGGCCCGATCGCGCAGGATGCGTTGTTGTCTTTCGCCTTTGAGAGCAGAAGTGCGGACCGTCCTTCGAAATCGCGAAGGTTGACATCGTTTCCGAGTGTCGCACCGACGATACGGCCGCGGCTCGATATGACGAGCACGACTTCGGGTTCGGGGTTATTCCAGCTTGATTTCGGATGAAGACCGGCATCCATCCCGGTGCCCACTGACGACAGAACCGGCGCCTTGGTGAAGACCTCCGCGTCCGGGCCAATTCCGACTTCAAGATACTGGCTCCATGCCTGCTGCGAAATCAGCATATCCTTCAGACGCATCGCCTCGGCAGACCCCGGCTTCAACTTCGATAAATCGTCACCGACGAGGCGCACCACTTCCGCCCGGATCGCGGCCGCCGATGCCGGATTGCCGCGGGCTCTCTCCTCGATCACCCTCTCAAGCATGGACACCGCGAAAGTTACGCCGGCGGCCTTGAGCACCTGAAGATCGATCGGCGCCAGCAGCCAGGGCTTTGCGGAATCGCGCCTGTCCGGCGGCGTATTGGCGGCGATGCCGTCGAGATCGCCGATCCTGGTACCCTCGACATTCCGTAGCGCGCCGGCCGGATCGGCTTCCTCCGCAAGTGCGCTCACGGTCGGAAAACGCGACGTCACATCGTACACACCGCCGTCCCGGACCACCACAACCGAGGGACCTGACGCGGAGGCAAGCCACACACGACCGACCAGCGCGCCGGCGGTTCCGTCATCCGGCAGTATGGATGCTGCGTTCAAGGATATCATCGCCAGTCCCCCCTTCGTATTGTCGGTTGGTTTCATAGCATTTACGGATCAGCAGTCGAGAGCCCCCAGTGTAATCAACATCCCCATCGCAACGCGATCGGATCGACCTCGCGGGCGAGTTCGATCAGTCCGGCGCGGGTGCGGGGGTGGATCTGGTCCAGCGGATGGCGAACCACCTCCGATTTAATGACGCGGCCCTCTGCCATGACGCTTTTGGTTGCACGCAAGCCACACTGGCGATTTTCGTAATTGATCAGCGGCAGCACGCGCGCATAGGCTTCGGCCGCCTGCGTGCGTCGGCCCGCCCGATGGTTGTCGATCACCGGGCGCAGCAGATCTGGCAGAAGCGCGCTCGGCATCGTTCCGGTGGCACCGGCATCGAGATCCGCCATCATGGTGATGGCTTCCTCGCCATCGAAAGGGCCGACGATCGTATCGCCGCCAACCTCGATCAGCGCCCGCAGTTTCGCGGCGGCGAACGGCACCTCGATCTTGAAGTATTGCACCAACGGGACCTCGCGCGCCAGGCGAGTGAGAAACGGCACTGACAGCGTCACGCCGCTCAGCGGAGCGTCCTGCACCATGATCGGAATACCAGCGGCCTCGGCGACGCGGCTGAAGTGCTCCAGCATCCCGGTCTCGTCAGCCCTCAGGCCTGCGCCGTGATAGGGCGGCATCAGCATCAGCAGGTCGGCGCCACGCTGCGCGGCATAGTGGGCCCGTTCCGCGGCGATGCGGGTGCTGAAATGGCTGCAGGTCACCATCACCGGCTTCCGTCCTGCCACATGGGACAGGCAGAGATCGACAAGGATGTTGCGTTCCTGGTCCGACAGCAGGAACTGTTCGGAGTAGTTCGCCAGTATGCAGATGCCGTCCACGCCTTGATCGATCATGCAATCCAGCACACGGCGCTGGCTCTCGATATCGAGGTCGCCGTTTTCCGCGAATGGCGTGGGCGCGACCGGAAACAGGCCGTGGTAAACCGGGATCGCCGCTTTCGTCATGGACTTAACTCCCTAATCAGGACGCGATGGCGTCCGGGTCTATATTTTGTCCGCTTCGACCAGACCGTCGAGCACGTTGAGCGATTCGAACAGATAATAGGAGCCAAAGATAGTTTCCGCACTGGTGGCGGAATCCTGGGCGCGGGCGTCGCGCCGCTTGTTGAAACAGGCGCCCACCAGCATGCCGCGCGGCCTGCTTTCATGGCTACCGACCGGCGTGAGATAGCCGTCGACCAGCGCGGCCGCCGTCCGCTCTCCGGCGCTGCGATATCTGGCGCGCAGCTCTTCGGAAGGCGCGATCTGGCCCAGTTTGAGCAGCGCGGAGCAGACGATCGCCGTCGCGGCGGTGTCGGTCTCGGTGTTCGGAATCGCGGGGTCGTTGAAATCCCAAAACGCGATCATGCTGTCCGGAACATTCGCAAGCCACCAGTCGGCTCCCGCGATCAATTGCTCCATCCAGCGTTTTTCCTGCGGCCTGTGCGCGAGCGCGATGGCGGCATAGACCAGGCCCCAGGCCTGCGCCCTTCCCCATACGCTGCTGTCGCTGAAACCCTTGTGAGTGAAATGTCGAACGATGCTGCCGTCGTTCGGGTTCAATTCACTAGACTGCACGATCGAACCGTCCGGACGCATATGAATGTCGAGTACCCGCGTGGTATGTTTCGCCGCACACGCCGCGAAGCTCGAGTCTCCGGTTTTTTTGCCGGCCCAAAACAACAACGGGATGGCCTGCAGGGAATCGATACTGCTGAACGATCCGCCGACGTCTTCCGATTCCTCGGCATCGCCGCCGAGTGGAATAAGCCCCAGCCTCTCGTCGAACTGTCCTTTCAGCGACGTCGCGGCCTCAACCGCAAGGTTGGCTGCATCCTCGTCATGGCAGAGGATATCTCCCAGCGCGGCGCCGTAATAAAAGCCGAAGCCCTTGAAGGCGGTCTGAAGCTTCGCCCTGGGCTTGAGCCGGCCGCTCCACACTCTCGCCGCTTCAAGATATTTCGAATCCTGGGTTCGCCGATAGGCCAGCCACAGCATTCCGGGCCATGCGCCCCCGGTCCAGTCGCCGTCCGCCGTGGTGGTCCAGACGCCGGTCTTGGCATCGGCCCAATGTGGAAATCGGCCGTCGAGGCTGGTCAAGGTCTGGTCGATCCGGGCCCGGACCTGATCTATCGCCGACGACCATCGGTTGCCGTTGGTAACGTTTCTCATCTGAATTGCTCCGGCGTTTCCGTTGATATTTCCCGACGCGGCAATCCGCTGCTCCAACGCCGCGGACGCATGGTCTGCGCCGTCAGCGCTGGCTCACATTGAGTGTCCACTTTGTGATGTGCTTGCCGACGGCGACAAGCTCGCCCTTCTGATTCTTGATTTCGATGTTGGCGAGCGTCCGGCGTCGTTCCTCTTCGATTTCGGCGATGACGTAGGTTACCGTCACCGTGTCACCGAAGAACACCGGCTTCAGAAACCGAACGCCGTCGTAACCGAGCGAAACCGGCGTCGAGTCGATGCCCTTTTTGAGATTTTCTTCGATCATCCGGGTCGAAGCCGTCGACATGAAGCCAACCATCAGCGCGCCATGGGCGATACGATGCCCGTAGATCGAATGGCTCATGAATTGTTCGTCGACATGATTTTGCGAGAGGTCGCCGGTGAGCCCGGCGAACATATAGACGTCCGACTCGCCGACCGTCTTGGAAAACGTGACGGTGTCACCGATTTTCGCATGCATGGCAGTCATTTCAGTCACCTTTCAGAAAACTTTCGGAATATTTGGGAAACATCGGCGCGTTGATGGATAGATCAGTTTACCGCAGCGCGGCCTCCGTCTTGGCATCGAAGAAATGCAGGGATTTCGGATTCATCCACATCGAGACATTTTCGTGAACGGCGATCGGAGTATCCGGCGCAATTCGCGACGCCATGATCGTGGCCCCCGCGGCATTTACGCCAACGACCAGTTCAGCGCCCAACTGCTCGGTGACCGCGACGTCTCCGGCAAAAGCGGTATCGACGTCCGCCGGCGGCGAACCGAGATGGATGCTTTCCGGCCGCACGCCCAACGTCACGGACGTCGCCTTGCAATTCCGCAGCAACGCGGCGGTCTGGTCGGAGACCCGGATGCTGAAATCCCTGGCTTTCGCGCGCAGCCTGCCCTGCTCCTCGACAAGATCGACATCGATGAAATTCATCGCCGGCGATCCGATAAAGCTCGCCACGAAGCGATTTGCCGGCTGGTTGTAAATCTCGAGCGGGGTCCCGACCTGCTGAATCCAGCCATCCTTCATTACCACCACACGGTCGCCCAGCGTCATCGCTTCGACCTGGTCATGGGTGACGTAAACCGACGTGGTCGGAACGCGCTCCCTGAGGCTTTTGATTTCCAGACGCATCTGCGCCCGAAGCTTGGCATCGAGGTTCGACAGCGGCTCGTCGAACAGAAACACCTGGGGATGCCGGACGATGCAGCGGCCGAATGCCACGCGCTGCTGTTGTCCTCCGGAGAGTTGAAAAGGCTTGCGGCTCAACAAAGGTTCGAGGCCGAGCATCTGGGTCGCGCGCGCGACCTCCTTGCGAATGTCGTCCTCCGGAACCTTTCGATTGCGCAGACCGAAGGCCAAATTGTCGTAAACGGTCATCTGCTGGTAGAGCGCATAGTTCTGAAACACCATCGCGATGTCGCGATCCTTCGGAGGAAGATCGTTGACGATCTTGCCTCCGATCGAAATCGTACCGGAACTGATGCTTTCCAGTCCCGCAATCATCCGAAGCGTGGTGGACTTGCCGCAGCCGGAGGGACCGACAAGCACGACGAACTCCCCGTCCGAGATCGTGAGGCTGACCCCATGGACGACCGACAACTGACCGTACTTCTTTACAACATCGCGCAAGATGACTTCTGTCATCGTAATCCTCTAGTTGAGCCGCCTGGTCACATACGGAGTCCGCGGATGACGTATTTCTGACCGAATATCGTGACGAGCAGCGCCGGCAGCATCGCAATGACCGCCGTGGCGCTCATCAGATTCCATTCGGTGCCGGTCTCGGTGACGAACTGGGCCATCGTCGAGGTGATCATCGGGGTTCGCTGGCCGGTCAGGATAAGAGCGAACAGAAATTCATTCCAGGTCGACAGCCAGCACAGGATCGCAAGCGCAGCTATTCCCGGCATCGCGGACGGCAATGCGACGCGATAGAAGGCTCCCCACCTTGTACATCCATCAATCAGCGCCGCGTGCTCCATCGACGGATTGATGCCGTCGAAAAACCCCTTCATGAGCCAGGAAAAGAAGCAGACATGGACGGCGATGTGCGGGAGCAGGAGCCCGATATAGGTGTCGTAGATTCCGAGGCGGGTGTTCACGAGATAGAGCGGAAGCACCCACGAAATGTAGGGAACGGTCCGGAAAATATAGATCGTCGCGAACCAGCTACGCTGAATCCAGCCCGAGAATCGCGACAGCATGTAGCCGCTGCCAACCGTGATGCCCAACGAAAAAATGGTCGCAAGGCTCGATAGCACGAAGCTGTTGAACATCGCCTTCACGACTTGCGACTGCTGCAGCACTTCGACGAAATTATGCAGCGTGAAGGCGGTCCCGCGCCAGATATAATAGGCGCCCGATGCCGGCCGCACCGACGTCAGAACCAGTATCGCCACCGGCCCCACGAACAGCACGAAGATCGCCAGTATGCCGATTGAAAATACGCCGCGGCGAAAGGCGGCTGCGAGCATCCCTATCATCGCGACCTGACCATGGTTCGGTTGACCAGGCGATAAAGACCGATGCCCACGAGCAGCATGATGATGGCGCCGGCTCCTGCCGCGGCCGCACCGCGGCCGAAGTCGAGATTTACGAAAGCCTGCACGTAAACGTAAACGCTGAAAACCTCAGTGCTGCGCGCCGGACCGCCGCCGGTCAGGATGTAGACCTGATCGAAGGTCCGGAACGCATCAATCGAGCGGATCAGAACGCAGACGGTGATGACCGGCCGCAGCATCGGCAGCGTCACATGGATAAACGTGCGCCATGGCGTCGCGGCGTCGATCCTGGCGGCCTCGAACTGCTCGGGCGGCAGCCCCTGCAGCGCCGCCAGAAGAATGATCGTGAACCATGGCGCCCATATCCAGATGTCGGTGAGGATGACAAGCGTAAAGCTGGGCCAACGATCGGACAGCCACGCGATTTCCGGCAATCCGAGATACGCCAGGAATGTGGTGATGACGCCGAACTGGTCGTTGAACGACCAGCGGATCATGGTCGCGGTGATGACCGGCGCGATGGTCAGCGGCAAGAGAATGACGGTGCGGACGAGCGGCCTGCCGAAGAAGGGCTTGTTGAGAAGCGAGGCCAGACCCAGCCCCAGAACCAGCGATACCGATACCGAACTTACCATCAGGATAAATGTATTGGGCAGTACGATCTTGAGAAAAACCGGATCGGTAAAGACCGCCACATACTGGCTGAGGCCGACCCAGGTCTTCAGCGGATTGACCAGCGACCAGTCGCGAAAGCTCGCATTCATGCCGACAAGGATCGGAATGATTTGAAAGCAAACGAGAACGACCGCCGCCGGAGCGATGAGCAGAAGCATGAAACGCTCCTGCTCATCCAGTCGGCGCCTCGTGGCGGGCTTTTCCATCGGCTACTTGGTCGCGGCGCCGGCCTGAATGGCGTCGATCGACGCTTTCAGCACCTGGGGAATATCCGCGCGGCTTCCTTTCATCGCGCGGATCATGGTGTCCGAATAGATCTTGTGCACCGTGGACCAGTTCCGGAAATAATAGGCGTCGTGAACGTGAACCGACTTGAACAGGATGTCGTATAGCTTGCGCCAGCCGGCATCGTTCTTTTCGAGCGTCGCCCATACCTCGGTGTTGGGCGGCGGACCACCGGTCTGATTCCACTGCTCGATCTGGCCGTCGGCATCGCTCAGCATCGCGCCCAACAGCTTCTTGGCGGCCACTTTGCGGTCATCCGGTATCGTCTTCGGAATAGACCATCCCCAGATATCGATCCAGGTCCGGCCGCCGGTACTCATCGGTCCCTCGGGAAAGCGGGCGATACCGACTTTGCCGGCCACGGTGGACTTCTCCGGGTTGTTGAAGGTGCCGAGGAACGTCGTATCGGCGACTGTAAAGGCAGAGTCGCCGGCCTGGAATATCGCATTGGCTTCGTCGCGCGAATAGGTCGTCATTCCGGGCGGGCTGATCTTGTCTTTATTGAGTGCATCCCACCAGAATTCCGCGGTCTGGATCTGGCAGGCGGAGTCGATCATCGGCTTCCACCCACCCGCGGCGAGCTTCTTGTTGTCCCGCTCATAGGCCGGGCCGTAGATATCGCAATTGTTGTTCCACAGCGTCCACCAGAAGCTGAAGAACGTATTGGTGTAGCTCATGCCGCCGACGTAACCCCATTTGACCTTCTTTTCGGTCTGCAGCTTCTGGCTGATTTTGACCAGGTCGGCCCAGGTCTTCGGCAGGTCCGCCTCCGGAATCAGATCGGTCCGGTAAAACAGGATGCCGGCCGTGGTCGTGATCGAAACCGCGGTGGTCTTGCCATCGGCGTTGTGGAACGGCTCCAACTGCCCCTCGGCGGCGTTGCGTGCGTTGGGCACATCGTCCAGCGGCTCAAGATACTGGGCGAGATCCTGGCCCCAATCGTCATTGTTCCAGACGATGTCGCATTGGTCCGTGGCGCCCGACGACAGCATCTGGGTAATCTTCGGCAGGTACACCGAATAGGAAGTCAGCGTCTTGTTGATCTTGATACCCTGCTTGGCCGCCCACTTCTCCAGGATCGCGACGTTTGCGACCTGGACCGGATGATTGATGTAGCAGACGTTGAGAGTTGTTTCCGCGCGCGCTGGCGACGCGACCGCCGCGCAGGCTAAAATCCCCGCCAGCGCCAGAGTCCGCCGTATACCGGCCTCGATGCTCATAGATTTTTCTCCCGTTATGCGCCGCCGATGCGTTCGGCAGTCGACTGGTTTTTTGCTGACCTCGTATTCTTCAATTCGCGGCGCCGATTACACCCTTTGCACGGAGCGCCAGACGCTGATTTGCGTCATAGCCGAGTTCGCCGAGGATATCGTCCGACTGCGCACCAAGTTTTTGCGGCGGCAGCCGGATCGAGGGAACCTCGCCGTCATAACGGATCGGATGGCTGACTAATGTGACGGGAGTTCCGGTCGCGCCCGCCACGGTCTGAAAGCTGCGATTGTGGATGACTTGCGGATCCACCACGACGTCGGAGTAATCGTTGACGCGGGCATGCCAGATGTTTTTGGCCGACAGCACGGCCAATACGTCGGCCGTGGTTCGCGCCGCGAGATTCGCAGCAATCGCGGGGGTCGCCTCGTCGCGCCGGCTGAAGGCCGCGCTATCGGGAATTCGCTGCGCCGCTGTCAGTCCGAGCGCATCGCCCAGCACATCGAGAGACCCCAGCGAGATCGCGACGTGACCGTCCTTGGTGGCATAGATTCCGTAAGGCGCGCCGTAATACCAGCCGGCGATCGGCCCGGGCTGCCGGACGTCGTCCGGGACTTCGCCATTGAGATAGCAGGTGAAGGATTCCATCTGCAGATCGAGCGCGGCCGAGAGCAGGCTCACATCGACGCGGCAGCCCTTCCCGGTCTTCGATTTGCCTACCAGCGCGGCAAGAATTCCGGCTGCAAATAGCGCGGCGCCGTGATGATCCACGGCCGACACGCCGACCGCCCGCGGACCATGTTCCCGGCTGCCGGTGATTGTTGCAAGTCCGGACAGCGCCTGCACCAGCAGGTCCTGACCCGGCCGATTAACGTAAGGGCCGTCTGCGCCATATCCTGACGCAGCTGCGTAGATGATGTCCGGCTTTATTCGCTTCGCCTCTTCGTATCCCAGGCCAAGCTTGTCCAGCACGCCGGGCCTGAAATTTTCGGCGATCACGTCGGACGTCGCGATCAACTTCCTGGCGATGGCTACCGCTTCGGGCTGCTTCAGGTCCAGCGTCAAGCTTCGCTTGTTCCGGTTGCCGGTCAGAAGCAGCATGGTCTGACCGTCGACCTGCTTGTCGGCGCCGCCCCATTTGCGCTGAAACGCACCGTCCGGCGGCTCGATCGCAATCACATCGGCGCCGAGATCCGCCAAAAATTGAACGCCGACCGGTCCCATCAGGAAATGGTTGAAGCTCAGCACCCTGACGCCCTTCAGGAGATCGACCATTGTTGCCTTGAACTTTCCCTGCCCGACGGGCGATGATCGCCCGCTTGTTTTCTGAAATCGATTTCAGAATAGCGGGCTGGCCTGCGGAGTCAAGCAGACGCGGCCAGGGACCGTCTGTTCAGGCCCGGATCATGGACCCGGCACAATCAATCGTACATAGTCGCACCCGAGCCTTTCAATTTCTGAAACCCGAATTCGAATGAGCAACAAGCAGCGCCCTGACGCTCCGGCCAGTCGTCATGCCGCAAAGGCCAAGATCGAGGACGTCGCCAGGGAAGCCAGCGTTTCCCCCGCGACGGTCTCGCGCGTTTTGAATCATCCCGATATCGTGCGGCCCGAACTGCGCGACAAGGTCGCGAGGGCCATCGCCACTCTGTCCTATACCCGCGACAGCGCCGGACGCGCCCTGAAATCCGGCCGCATGCGAACCATCGGCGCCATCGTGCCGACCCTGGGATTGAGCATCTTTGCCGAAGGCGTGGAAGCCCTGCAAAACCGGCTCAGCGAGAGCGGATACACGCTGCTGATCGCCAACTCCCAATACGACCAGCGACGCGAACTGCAGGAGTTGCAGAGCCTGATCGAGCGTGGCGTCGATGGAATCGCGCTGGTCGGCGGGTCGCACGGTCCGGAATTAAGGGCCCTGATCAAACAGGCCGGCGTTCCCGTCATCACGACCTACGTCACCAAGGGACAGGCTGGAATACCCGCCATCGGCATCGACAACGAGGCGGCAACGGAGGAATTGACAAAATTCCTCCTCGAACTTGGTCACGTCTGTTTCAGCGCAATCGTGAACATTCCGCCGTCCAACGATCGGTCGCGGGCCCGTCTCGAGGGAATTCAACGCGCGTTGACGCGCGCCGGAATCACGCTGCAGCCAAGCCAGATCATACGGGCGGACCACTCGTTGGCGCAGGGGCGCAGCGCGCTACGCCAGATCATCAGCGAACACCCGGATACGACGGCGATCATCTGCACCACGGACACCCTGGCCATCGGGGCCATGGCCGAGGCCAGAAAAATGGGATTGAACGTACCGCAATCCCTGTCCATCACCGGCTTCGACGACGTCGAACTCGCCGCCCAGGTTGATCCGCCGCTGACGACGATCAGCGTTCCGGCCGCGGAAATCGGCCGCGGCGCGGCGGATTATCTTATTAATGCGATCGCCGGGATGGCGATTCCGCGCAGCGTCCAGGTCCCCTACCGGCTGATCATCCGATCCTCGACCGCCAAGCCGCGCACTTTCGGGACGGCCTCCCGAAAACCGATCGCTAAAAAAAGAACTGAAAAAACCTAGGATACAAGGACTTTCGGCACCGCTCTCAGCTTCCCGGGAAGCACCGCGCTGCACAGCGCCTCGACAAAGAAAAAATCGCCGAACATCACGGCGCTGTCCACACCTTCGTCGTGCGGCTTGGAATAGCATCCGTGGCGGAGCAGCCCGCGGTGCGTGTCCTCCGTCGCCAGATGGTGCTTGCAAAGCTCGGTCAGGATATCGAGCGCGTGTTGTCGCCAACGCGCGCCCTTCTGCACGTCGGGATGCAGTGCGCCCATATCGAGCAGCGCGGAAGCCACGATCGCCGCAGTCGATGTATCGAGCGGAGCATTGGGGATCGACGGATCGTCGAAGTCCCAGAACGGAACCAACGTCGGTCCGGTCCGGGCGACGTAATAGTCGGCCAGCCGTTCCGCGAGATCAAGGTAGCTCCGCTTGCCGGTGGCTTCCGCGGTCCTGACATAACCATAGATCGCCCAGGCTTGACCGCGCGACCAGGCCGACTCGTCCGCATACCCCTGAAACGTAAATCCGCGATGGCGGCTTCCGGTTGCGAGGTCGTATTCCACGGCGTGATAGGTCGAGTTGTCGGGGCGGATGAAGGCCTTTTGCGTCATCAACGCGTGGGCTTCGGCCGCCAGCGTGAAGCTGGCGTCGTCCCGATATTGCGCCGCCCAGTACAGCAGCGGCAAGTTGGCCATCGTATCGATGGCGGACGAGCGACGGCCCCGCAGATCGTCAAGCGGTCCCCACGCCGAAATATAGCTGCCCTGCGGGGTCATGATCAGCCGCCGCCGCAATCGGTCGGCCGCTTTGGCCGCGATCTCCGCATGGGCGGAGTCGCCTGTAATATGATAGGCCGCGACCGCGCTCGGGTAGAATATAAAACCGATGTCGTGGGTATTGCCATCCGCGGCGCGCGGGGCCACCAGCAGAAGCCGCTGGTTTGCGATGTCGAGATATTTTCGGTCGCCGGTTCGCAGATAAGACACCAGCAGCAGCGCAACCCAAAATCCGCAAAACCAGTTGCCGTGACTCCAGTTCGCTCCGCTGTAGCCGGCCGACACCGATGCCGGAAGAACTTTCCAGTCCCCGGAAGGTGACGTGACATAGGGAAAGTTGATGCCGAGGGCGGGCTCGTCCTCGAGGACTTTCCTTGCACAGAGATCCAGCGCCTGCAGGAAAGCGTTGTGAGCGGTCGGTTCCAAATCCATGGGTCACCTGGCATCCGGCAACCACCCTATGGGCCGCCTCCCAAAATCGCTATTGCAGAAATCGATTTCAGTGTAAACCGTCCGAACAAGATTTGGAGGCGAAATTGAGCGATCTTCCCGAACTGGTGCTTCACGACTCCCCCTCTCCGCATGTCGTCCAGCTCACGCTAAATCGGATTTCGAAGCGTAACGCGTTGAGCAACGAACTTATCGCGCAGCTCGCCGCCGCCTTGCGCGCCGCGGCACTGGACGACTCCGTTCGATGCGTCGTGATTTGCGGCGGTGACGGCTTCTTTTCGGCCGGCGCCGACATCAAGGAAATGCAACAGCGCGGTTTCGAGGCAATCGACAACCCGGCCCGCCGCGCCGCATGGAGGGATATTTCCGGCTTCACGAAACCATTGATCGCCGCAGTCGACGGCGTTTGCTACGGCGGCGGGCATGAATTGGCGTTACTCGCCGACATCATCATCGCCGGGGCCGGCGCTACTTTCGGTCAGCCGGAAATCAACATCGGAATTCTGCCCGGCGATGGAGCAACCCAGCGCCTGACGCGTGTCGCGGGCAAATCCCTTGCCATGCTCATGATCCTTACCGGCGAGCCAATCGACGCAGCTACCGCGTTGCGGGCCGGGCTTGTTGCCGAAGTCGTAGAAAACGGCCAAGCCCTTTCGAGGGCGGTAGTGATCGCCGAGATGATCGCCAGAAAGCCGCCTCGCTCTGCCGAACTTGCCAAAGCATCCGTGCTGGCGGCCTATCACACCACGCTCGATACCGGCCTGGAGTTCGAACGCCAATCCATTCGATACGCATTCACGACCGAAGACCAGACGGAAGGCATGAATGCATTTTTCGAAAAGCGTCCGCCCAAATATTCGGGGCGATAGGGCACTGAAACATTGAGGCGGGTTTAGCGCTCCACGACCTGCCTTTTTGGATGGCGTCTGCTTCCTGTATCGGTTGTACCAAGTGAATAGTCATCGATTCACTGAAGGGAACCATCAGCATTGGTCTTGATTTCGCCATGCGGTCGGCCGCCGACTGGCCCCGAGGACTGTCCCACCGTCAAAAGGGGGCGAAGCACGACAGGCTGAATGTTGCTTGCGTTCGCCAACTGATCGAGCAAGAGCTGCACCGCGTTTTCAGCGATTTCCGTGACCGGCTGCTCGACCATCGAAATTGAAGACGCTGGAATCCAATAGGGACTTGTCACGCCATAACCCACAAGCGAGACATCGTTCGGGCAGCGCAGCAGGCTTCGATGCAGACCCCTGATGGCAGCGAGTAACGACCAATTGCTGAGCGCCAGGATCGCGGTCGGCCGCGTCGTTCGGGCCAGCAATTCGACCAATCCGGCTTCGCCTGCATCGCCGGATCGCCCGGCGTTGATCGACAGTATCTGCTCCGGCAAACCCCCTCGCCGCTTGCATGAATCGCGAACGCCGGCAACGCGCTCGATGGTCGTGCTCCGATGTTCGTCGCCATGAATGATCGCAATCGACCGATGACCAAGATCCCAGAGATGATCGAAAGCCATGCTGGCGCCGGCAAAGTCGTCGACGACCACATACGGCGACGCGACGTCCGGGAAACGGCGATTGACCAGCGTTAACGGAATACGCCGCTTCGACAGCAGTTCGGCATTTTCCCGAGCGACGGGTGCTAGAATGATTCCGTCGACTCTTTGCGCGCTCATCGCCTCCACGATCTCGCGTTCGCGATCGGGCCGTTCTTCGCTGTTGGCGAAAATCAACTGATAACCATGCAGGGCCGCTGCACGCTGCACACGGCTCGCCAGCGTGGTGAAGAAGGGATTTTCGATATCGGAGACCACCAGCCCCAGCATGGCCGTGCGTCCGCGACGTAGGCTGCGCGCGATGCTGTGGCCGGAATAACCGAGTTCCTCTATTGCGGCGAACACGCAAGCGCGTGTTTCGTCAGTTACCTTGCGGGTACCATTGATGACATGTGAAACGGTCGCAACCGAGATGCCTGCCCGGCTGGCGACATCCTTCAGGGTGACACTGGTTCCCGAAGCGACTGGCCTGAAGCGACTTCTGCTCATAACCGGTTTAGCTCCAGATTACCCGGCGACAATGCGACAATCCTTGATCGGCAGATAGACATCGACCTCCTCGCCCAGCCGATACGGCGTCGCCGGCGACGCGAAGGCGCGAAGGCGGGTGCCGTCGGCGGTTTCGATCAAATAATCCGATGCCTCCCCGAGATAGGCAACTCGTTCGACGCGCCCTCGAAGCTGATTGGTCGGCTCGTCCGGGGCAGTTCCCAAGGCGACGCGATGCGGCCGAATGCATACCGATATCGCGGCGCCGCTGGTTGCGCCAGATTCGTCGGTTGCGCGCAACGTTGCGCCGACCGCTTCCGCCACCCCCGACGCCTTCAATATTCCCGGCAACGTGTTGCATCGGCCGATGAATGCAGCAACGAACTTGGTACGCGGCTTCTCATAGATTTCGAAGGCCGTTCCAATCTGCTCAATCCTGCCCTTGTTCATGACGGCGATCCGGTCGGCACAGACCATGGCTTCGGTCTGGTCGTGGGTGACATAGATCATCGTCACGCCGGTGGTATCGTGCAGTCTGCGGATTTCGAAGCGCATCTCTTCGCGAAGATTGGCATCCAGATTGGAAAGCGGCTCGTCGAGCAGCAGGATCTCGGGATCGACGGCCAACGCGCGGGCCAAAGCGATGCGCTGTTGCTGACCGCCTGACAACTCGGATGGATAGCGATCAGCGAGATGCTCAAGCTGTACCGTGCCCAGATGCTTGCGAACGCGTTCGGTCACCTCAGCCTTTGGCAAGCGACGGACCTGCAGTCCGAATGCGACATTCTCCGCGACCGTCTTGTGCGGCCAGATCGCGTAACTCTGAAAGATCAGCGACATGCCTCGTCGTTCCGGTGGTACCACCATGCCGGGACGCGACATCACGCGGTCGCCGATTTTGATCTCGCCGGCGCTGGGCTCGACGAAGCCTGCGACCAATTGCAGAGTCGTACTCTTGCCGCAGCCCGACGGTCCGAGCAGCGCCACCACCTCTCCTGATGAGATATCCAGGTCAAGAGAGTCAAGCGCACGGACGCCACCGTAGCTCTTGCGCAAGCCTCGTATTGCTATCATTTCCGTTTCCCCGAACGAGATGAATGGCCCGAGCCAAGCCCGGCCGTATCTGAAGTGCCCGACTATTTGTTGGCCGCCAGGAACTCGTTCTTGTTGACCACCGCTCGCTCGTGCAGACCGCGGCCAACAATTAGCTTACCGCATCGCCCTTCGACCCGAAAAACCAGACGCTTGCCGCGCGCCGAGACAAGTTCAGCCGTGACCTTGACTGCTTCGCCGACCTTGGTCGAAGCCAGATGGTCGACATGAACCGATGTGCCAACTGTAATCTCCTCGTCAGTCAGCAGCGGCTTCACCACCAGCAGGCAGGTGTCTTCAAGCATGAAGATGAGTTGTGGCGTCGCCAGCACCGCGGCGTCGATGGTTCCATGCGCCTGTACCGTCAACGCATGCGTAACCGCCCATTCGTGGGTCGCGGAAGCTCCAATCGGGAATCGATCGTTCATAACTGCTCCATCGTCATTTGCTCTGGAACTGCGGCTTGCGCCGCTCGAAGAACGCCGCAATCCCTTCCTGAAAATCGCTGGTGGTCCACAGCGACGTGATCAGGTCCTCCTCGGGCTTCGCCGCGTGCGCGATCGAACCGTCGAGCACCTCTACAAGCGCCTGCTTCAGCGCGCGCAGTCCGAGCGGAGACTTCTGGCTGATCGTCGTCGCCACCGAGAGCGTGAACGTTTCCAGCGACGCATCCGGCACGACCCAATTGAAAAATCCCATGCGATGCGCGTCGCTCGAGTCGAATAGCGTGTCGGTCATGATCATCGCCCGGATATGCGCGGGCGAAATTAATCTCAATAGTCGCTGCAGGTTCTCGCGGTCCGTGCAGTGGCCGAAGCGGCCGATCGGTACGCCGATGCGCGCACTGGATCCTGCGATGCGCAGATCGCAGGCGGCGGCGAGTTCGCAGCCGCCACCGACCGCAAAACCATGAACCATCGCGATGACCGGGAAAGGCGCCGTCTCGACCGCCTTGAGAACGCGATTGAGCTGATCGAAATGCTTCTGTGTCGCGGCCGGATCCATCGATCGCAATTGGTTGAGATCCATGCCGGAGGCGAAGGCGCGCTCGCCACTACCGCGCAGAATGGCGACACGCACCGTCGGATTGGCGGCAAGCTGCGCCAATTCGGCTTCGATCGCGTCGAGAACGTCATGGCTCAGGGCGTTATGCACCTCGCGGCGATCAATGCTCACGGTCGCGATCGCACCATCGACGTGAACATGCAGCGCCGACGTGCGCGCGGCAGGGACGTGATCAGAATTTCCTGGCATGGCGAATCTCATCGGTGTGTTCGCCGATATCCGGCGGCGGGCGACGAATGTCGCAGGGGGTTCGGTCGAATTTGGTCGGGAATCCGATTACCGGGATCGATCCCAGGCGCGGATGTTGCATCTGGACCACGAGATCATTGGCGCGCACCTGGTCGCTATCGAGTGCTTCACCCACGGTGTTGACCGCACCGGCGGGAACCCGCGCCGTCCGCAACAACGGAATCCACTCCGCCCGCGTGCGTCTGGTTAACTGAGCCTCCAGAAGCTCATTCATCAAAGCACGATTGGCAACACGTACGTCGTTGGTCTTGAAACGGTCGTCATCGGCCAGTTCGGGAAGATCGATCACTTCGCAGAGACGCTTCCACTCGCGGTCGCTCGACACCTGGACAACGATTTGACCATCTCCGGCCTTGTAGAGTCCGGCTGGCGCCATGATCGGATGATGATTGCCGGCAAGCCCTGAGTTCGTGCCCTTGAGCAAGTAGGTCAAGCCGTGGAAGCTCGTCAGGCTGACGAGACTCTGCAACAATGAAACCTGAACGTGCTGACCGAGTCCCGACTGCTGGCGCTCGTGGAGCGCGGCCAAAATACCGACCGTCGCGAACACCCCGGTCAGGAGATCGGCGAGCGGCAGGCCGGAACGGATGGGACCGGATGCGTCCGTGCCGGTGATGCTCATCAGCCCGGAATAGGCCTGGATGACATTGTCATAGGATGGATCCATTGCCAGCGTACCCTCCGGACCGTAGCCATTGGCCGAGCAATAGATCACCGAAGGATACCGCGCCCGCACGGCTTCAGCCTCGAGGCCGAATGACGCCATGACGCCGGGACGGAGATTTTGGAGCACGATATCCGCGTCGCCGATCAGCGCCCAGGCCAGCGCAAGATCGCTTTCGAGTTCGAAGTCGAGCACAACGCTGCGCTTGTTGCGGTTGACCGACATGAAGTCGATGCGTTCACCCTCGATGGTCGGCCCCCATAGACGTCCGATCTCTCCGCCGGGTCGCTCGATCTTGATTACGTCGGCACCCATGTCGCCGAGCATCATCGCGCAGTGCGGACCGGCACGCGCGTGAGTGAAATCGGCGACCTTAACGCCTTTAAGCGGACCTGACATGAGGATTTCCTAACTCGGTACTTCGGACGATTGCAGTCGATTGAGCGGGGCGCCGAACAGGCTGTAGACAAACAGCGTCGCGCCGAAGACGACCAGCATCATGACGATGCCGAGCACGCACACCGATTCGTAGTAGCCTGACGACGAGAAATCGTAGATCTGCGTCGTGATGACCGCGGTCCCGCCGACGAATAGAAAGATTACGGTCGACAGCTCACGGAAGGAAGAAATGAAGACGAGCATCCAGCTCGAGAGAAGTGCACCGCGCAGCAGTGGCGCCGTGATAACCCGCAGCACGGCGATCCGGCTCGCACCCAGGATCCGACCGGCATTTTCCAGATCGACGCTGAGCGTACCGAACATCGACATGCCGTTGGCATAGGCGATCGGCAGGAATTGCGTCGCAAACGCCATGATTATAATCCAGGGCGTGCCTACGAGCTTTATCGGCAGATGGGCATAGGCGGCATAGAACCCGATCGCCAGTACGATACCGGGGACGATGAACGGAGCCATCGCAAGAAAACCAAGCAGCGCGCTCCCGGGGATGATTCGTCGCGCCCGTGTATAGGCGATCAGGGTAGCGATGGTCACCGCGATGGTCGCGGCCACGGAGCAGTAGACCAGACTGTGCCCGAGCGAGTTACGCGCCGAAACCGTGTCGAAGAATACCTTGTAATACCATTGGAAGGACAGATTTCCCCGCGCGAAGGGCCCCTTGCCCCAGGCAACCGACAATGACACCAGCAGCATCGCCGCGTAGGGCAGCAGCACCGACAAAATCGGCGGCACCATGGCAAGGGCGAGAGCCGGCCAGCGCCAGACGCCCAAGGCCACGCGCCGGAACGAGCCGCCTTTGCCTGTGATTAACGTAAAGCTGCGCCGGGCCAGCAGGCGGCGCTGGATAGTCAGTAGAACGGCGGTAACGGCCAGCAGAGGAATTCCGTAGGCCGCCGCCTGACCGAGCCGCGGCGGAAACTCGGAGAACAACGAAAGTAATTCAATTGTAATGACCGGCCGTCTGGCTGGAATGAGAATAAAGGCCGCGACGCCAAACGATGCGATCGCCTCGAGAAATGAAAGGATGAACCCGGAAATGATCGCCGGAGCGGCCAATGGCAATGTGATCGACCATGTGATGCGGGCGAGCCCGGCCCCGAGCGTGCGCGCCGCGTTCTCGTATTCGCTTGGCGCCTGATCGAGCGTCGCGGCCACCAGGCTGAATGGATACGAGATGGCATAGATTGCCATCACGAACATGGCGCCACCAAGCGAGAAGATATCGAAGAGCGGCACCTCCGCACCGGACACGGCGACCCAGATCTGGTTTAGCCAGCCGGCATTGGGGCTCGCCAGAAGAATCCAGGCGATCGCTCCCATAAAGGACGGCGTCACGAAGGATGCCAGAATGAGCGCCCTGACGAGGCCGCGAAACGGCATGTCGGTGCGTGTGATGAGCCAAGCCAACAGAGTCCCGGCAATGGTCGCACCCGTCGCGACGCCCAGCGCCAATAGCAACGAATTGAGAATCGCTACCAGGCTGGTCCTCGACCGGAACGCATCGAGATAATTGCCGAGGGTCAGTTGATCGGTCGTATCGGACTGGAAGCTGATCCACACCAGCCAGGCGAGTGGCAACAGGACCATGAATGCGAGGACGGCCGCGATCAACGGCCAGAGCATTGTGCTTAGGGAGATTTTTCGCATGCCCCGGACGAGGCTGGAGGAATCGAATGCGATTGATGCCGGCGGGCTCATCGTTGCGCTCCTAGACGCCCATTGCCGTTCGCCATTTCGCGACGGCCTCCGAGGTTCCGTCCGCCAGCCGGTCCATCGAACTCTTGTAAGCCTTCAAGTTCGCCAGTTCGAGCCCGGCGGCATGCGGCACGTCTTTGCGGATCGGGAAGCGATATAACTTCGCCATCGCCTCGGAATATTCCCTGGAATCGTTGAACTCCATGAACAGCCTGGCTGCGTTGGGATGCGGCGCGTTCTTGAGGATCCCGGTGTAGCCGAGCGCAAGGATTGCGTCGTCTTCGGGAAACTGGACGTCGATCGGATTACCGCCGGATTTGAGCAGGAAGGTATTGGCGTCAACGCCGTGCCCGACCATCCGCTCGCCCGCAAGAATATCGGTACCGGTTCCGAGAATCGATCGTCCGACCTTGGGATTGCGCTTCGCCAATTCTGTCAGGAACTTTTCGCCATACTTGTCCAGCATGGCGACAGTCCAGTTGACGACATCGCCTGAGAACGCAGGACTGCCGAGCGTGAGCTTATTGTCCCATTCGGGGTTGAGGAAATCCGTCCACCTGGTAGGCGGCTTGCTCACCTTGTCGCTGCGATAGGCGATGATGACGACCTCGACACCGGCGGCGCGAAAGGCATTGTCAGGGTCGATATTCTGAAACAGTGGGCTGAGCGCACCGGCACCGGACGGCAGAAAAGGTGCCAATATGTTTTGCTTCTTGATCAACCGCCAATGGCCGGGATTCGAGGTGCCGAAGACATCGACTTCGTTGACCCCCGCCCTCTGGTCCTGCTGGATGCGGGTGTAGGTGACCTCGCCGGTCTGCCAGATCGAGTCCATCTCGATGCCAGGATATGTCGCTACGAAGGCGTCATTGACGGCCTGCATGGCTGGCCGGTCCAGATGACCGCAGCGCCAGACCAGTTTGCCTTCCTTCTTGGCGGCGGCGTAAAGCTCATCGGTGCCGGCGGCCCGGGCCTTTGCGCCGGAGCAGGCAATCGAAGCCGCCGAAATAGCGATGAATTTGCGCCGCGAAACATGATTCCCGACGGTGGCTGACCGCTTGGACATTCGGCGTCCTCCCATGCGACGAAGTTTACTTCGTCATTTTTTGCTTAAATCGCCGTACGTAATCGATTACGTATCTCTACCGAACCCTACCCTAACCGTCAAGTTACAAGGCATAACCCGTGGGGCGGCTCGCTTTCGCGGGAGTCTATGTGCCGACTAACCGTTGGACTAATTTGGCCGGTGGATGGGAAGAATGACGGCACCGTTCAAACGTCCTTGCGTTGTTGGCGCAGAAGAGCACTGAAACTCACATCGAGCCGACACCCGATCGTGCATCTGCTTTGCCGTCATTACGCGAATGCCAATTTTAGGTGGATGGCCCTCACCGCTCATAAAACGCTCACCGACACCATTTCTACTCATTCCTATCAGCGACAGGATGCTGATGGCGTATGAACGTCCGCTCCGCGCCAGAAGTGCTCGGTAGCGCAGAGGCGCGTCCGGTGTTGGTTGCGCTCGGTGCCGTCGCTCAGCGCCTTCCCCGGGGTCCGAACGGATTGACCTCTAACGTCCTTTGATACAGCCTTCTGTTTTAGAGGCTCAAAAGCCATCACTCTCGACGACGATGTCGATTTAGGAGAGCGGTGCTCCCACCCTGCTGCTACCCCTTGGCAACCGATGAATGTCACGAAGGACAGAGCGCTGATTAGCCGGGCTTGGCATTTTGCGGCGCAACATCACGTCACACAGAGGCGTAAGGGCAGAGCACAGGAACACGCCAAACGATGCAATCGCAATCCACATTTGGGAGCCATCATGACCAAATCCATTTTTGTTAAATCGATCTGTCTTGCTGGTGTGGCAGTAGCGACCGCAAGCTGGTTTCTCTTGTCGGCGACGGCCTCCATCGCGCAGAGCGGAGGAAATTCAAAGGATTTAAGGTTATATGTCATGGACTGCGGGGTGCTTTTGTACCGCAGCTTGGCAAAGTTTGGTTATAAGCCGGGCGAGGTGAAGCCGACCGATCTTTCGAATGGCTGTTACTTGATTGTCCATCCCACCAAGGGAACTTTGCTGTGGGATGCCGGCGCCATCCCGGACAACCTCTGGGGCAACGCCGATATACCGCCGAAAAAGTATTATGCCGAAGGAATTGTGCCGCTGAACAAACAGCTGGCGCAGATCGGCTACAAACCGGATGACATCACTTATGTCACCGCCTCCCATGCGCATTGGGACCATATAGCCAATCTTTACCAATTCGCCCATGATACATGGCTTGTATCGAATTATACGCGCGACAAACTTTTGTCGCAGGATCCTCCGGACAAAACCGATCCTTCCATGTTCGCGGCGCTGAAGGATACAAAAACCATCACCCTGCCGGATGACAAAGACTATGACGTCTTTGGCGATGGGACGGTTACCATCATTCCAACGCCCGGGCATACGCCGGACTCACGCGTCTTATTGATCAAGCTCAGGAAAAGCGGACCGGTCATTCTTTCCGGCGATCTGTACCATTTCGCCAGAGATCTGATCACCAACAATGTACAGAACGATCAAAATGGACCTCAGAGTTTGGAATCGCACGCGAAAGTTCAAGCACTCCTCAAAGAAATTCACGGCAAGTTATGGATCAATCACGACTATAATCAATTCAACAGTCTAAAAAGATCGCCTCTGTATTACGATTAGCGCGCATTCGGCCCGGCATTTCTGAACTCCCGCTCGGCTACGGCGCCCCCGTTCGAACCGAAACCGGCAATGCCGATCTTCTTTCCATAGATCGGCACGTCCCGTAGATCGGCACGTCGCAATCGCCGACACCGTTCCAATCAGCACCGGCGATCAGTTTAAGTTTGTATCAGCCATTCTTCGATCCGATCGCGTGGCGCGTGCCGGCTAGAGCCTTATCGGTTCTGATTGAATCAGAACCGGGCTCTAGTCTTTTGTTTTGACGCGTTTTCTTTACGCGAACCGGTATCCACTTCGCTCGAAAACGCTCTAGGCGATTTGCGCTGGTCGACTCTTCCGTTTCGGGATGGTAATGAAGCCCCGGTCTTTGCTTCAACGGCAACCAAAAAGGTCGCGCCTCGACGCGCGACATTTAAAAAGACAAGGGAGAGACGCATGGCCAAGGCACCGCCTTCCGCCAAACGCGACCGCATCAAGGCGTTTACGCCCGCGCTGGTCGATTACACCAATGACGTTGTTTACGGTGATCTGTGGGAGCGCAAGGCGCTCTCCAAGCGCGACCGCAGTCTGATCACGGTGGCGGCGCTGGTCGCGACCTACCGGCCGGAGCAGCTGGTGTCGCATCTGACCCGCGCGATCGACAACGGCGTCACGCAGGAGGAGATCACCGAAGTCATCACCCATATGGCGTTCTATGCCGGCTGGCCCGCCGCGATGTCGGCCGCACAGGTCGCCTACACGGTGCTGGTCGAAGGCGGCGAGGAGAAATGACGATGACCAAGGACGTTATCGTCGGCTTTATCGGGCTCGGCACCATGGGTGGCAAGATGGCCACCAACATTCTCAAGGCCGGATACAAGGTCGTCGTACACGACCTGCACCGGCAATCGGCAGGCCATCATTTGCAGGCCGGCGCCGAATGGGCGGATTCCCCCCGCGCGCTGGCCGAGAGGTCAGACGTAATCTGCACCTCGCTGCCCGAGCCGGCGGATGTCGAGCGCGTCTCGCTGGGAGCCGATGGCCTGATTGAAGGCGTAAAGCCTGGCGCGGCCTACTTCGATTTATCGACCAACTCTCAAAGCGTCGTGAAAAAAATTCACGATGCCTTTGCCGCCAAGGGTGCGCACATGCTCGACGCGCCGGTGAGCGGCGGCCCGTCCGGCGCGGCGTCGCGCAAAATGGCGATCTGGGTTGGCGGCGATAAAGCCGCCTATGACAAATACAAGTCCGTGCTCGACGCGATGGGTGATCGCGCGGCCTATATCGGGCCGATCGGGACCGCGACGATCGCCAAACTCGTGCACAACATGTCGGGCTATGCGATCACCTGTGCGCTCGCCGAGACCTTCACCATGGGCGTGAAAGCCGGCATGGACCCGGTGGCACTGTGGGAAGCCGTGCGCCAGGGCGTCGGCGGTCGTCGCTTCACATTCGACGGCCTGCTCGATCAGTTCCTGCCCGGCAAATACGATCCGCCAAACTTCGCGCTCAAGCTCGCCACCAAGGACGTCAAACTCGCGACTGAATTGGGACGCGAACTCGGCGTGCCGATGCGCATCTGCAACCTCGCCTACGCGGAGATGAGAGAAGCGTGTAACCGCGGCTGGGAAGGCCGTGACTCCCGCTCGGTGATGCTGCTCGAACAGGAGCGCGCGGGCGTCAATATAGCGGCCGATCCGGAACGGGTGAAACAAGCGGCGGAACGCGCGAAGTCGGGCTAATGCTTGCACACGAGCGCAAGCCTTCGATGTTGCTGCAGCAGCCGGGCCAGATGGGCCCACTGCGGCTGAAGAATCGCGTCGTGATGGGCCCGATGGGGACCAACTTCGGCACCACCGACGGCTTCTCGACCGAGCGCGACAAGATCTACTATGCCGAGCGGGCGCGCGGCGGCGCCGCGATGATTATCACCGAAGCCATGGTGGTCTCCGGCAATGCGCGCAATCATCGCGCCTCGCTCTGCATCTTCGACGATCGCTTCATCCCGGGCCTGGCCGACCTGACAAAGGCGATTCACGATGCCGGCGCGCTGGTCTGCGGCCAGCTCAATCATCGTGGCATGCTGCTGCGCCGCTCGGTTCTCGGCATGGAGCCGGTCGGCCCCTCGCCGGGGAAAAATCCGGCGACCGGCGATGAGGTCCGCGCTTTGAGCAGGCCTGATATCGCCGAGATCCAGGAACAGTTCCTGACCAGCGCCGTCAGGCTTTACCGTGCGGGCTATGACGCGATCGAACTGCACGCCGCCAACGGCTATCTGTTCCAGCAGTTCTTCACGCCGCGCCACAACAAGCGCGAGGACGATTACGGCGGCCCGGTAGAAAACCGCATGCGGCTGTTGATGGAAACGGTGCGGCTGATCCGTTCCGAGTTGCCTGACTTGCCGATGATGGTGCGGCTGTCAGCGACCGAGTATGTGGACGGCGGCTATTCGCTCGACGACATCGTCACGCTATCGAAGGCACTCGAAGCCGCGGGCGTGATCGCGATCGATCTCTCCGGTGGCACCAATGAAACGCCCGAACTATCGCGCTATTGCATCCAGCCGCCATCGTTTCCCCGTCGCTTCCTCGAACCGCATGCGCGGCCGATCAAGAATGCGGTGACCGTACCGGTCATCATGGCCGGCCGGATGCTGACCCCTGAGGATGCGGAAGGCGTGCTGCAAGCCGGCAGTGCCGATTATATCGCGCTTTGCCGTGCGCTGGTCGCCGATCCGCACTGGTGTCTCAAGGCCTTCGGTGAAGTGCAGCGGCCGATCCGCCATTGCATCTCGTGCAACGTCTGCTTTGAGCGGTTGACGCTCGAACTCGATGTCGCCTGCGTCCAAAACCCGCTGATGGGCACTGAATTCGAAACGCTCGGCAAGCTTGAGCCAGGGCTCACGGGAATCAAGCCGCGGGATAACCGGGTGCTGGTGGTCGGCGGCGGCGTCGCGGGACTCGAAGCCGCGCGCGTCTTCGCGGCGAACGGCCATCAGGTCGAGGTGTGGGAACACAAAAATCAGGCTGGCGGACAGATGGACCTCGCGCTGGCGGCGCCGGACAAGGACGACGTTTCGGGTGTGTGGACCTACCGGGTCGCGGCGCTGGAGCAACTCAACGTGCCGATCCGGACCGGCGTCGAGCCGACCGTCGACCGCATCCGCGCCTACGGACCGGACCTGATCGTCATCGCGACCGGCTCTACGCCACGCGACGCTCCCTTCCCCGCCGATACGACCGTCCCGATGCTTCAGGCGTGGGACGTGCTGCGCCGGCCGGAACTCATCTCCGAAGGCTCAAGCGTCACCGTGGTCGGCGGCGGCATGGTCGGCATCGAGACCGCCGAGTGCATCGCCAAGCGCGCGAAGCATGTCGCAATCCTCGAAGGTCAAAGCGTCGTGGCAAAGGAAATGGCGCGCAATAATCGCTGGGACGTGCTGCTGCGGCTGCGTGACGCCAATGCGCAAATCGTGACCGGCGCACCGGTGGTTTCGATCGAAGGCGATGCGATCTTGTGCCGCAGCGGGCAAGATATCGTGCGCTACCCCACGGGCGACATCATCGTGCTGGCGATCGGCTCGCGGCCGCTGCGCGACGTCTCGCAACTGGCCGACGAGGCAGGCGTGCCATGGGTCATGGCGGGGGACTGCAACAATGTTCCGGGCGATTTCCTCACCGCGATCCGCGATGCATCGATGATCGCATGGGCGGCGGAGGAGAAGTTTCCGACGAGACTTAACGAGATGCGTGCGATGAGATGAGTTGGGGACAGCAGCAATAGGGAGGACCATTATGAAGATCCATCTCGCAGCACTCGCTGCGCTGCTGCTTACAGCGCCGTCCGCCGCTCTGGCGCAAGCCGGCAGCAAGGGTAGCGTCAAGGTCGGCGTGTTGCTGCCGCTCACGGGCAACACGGCGTGGGCCGGCAAGACCAACCGCATCGCGGCCAACATCGCGGCCGAGGAAGTGAACGCGCGAGACCTCGCGGGTGGCTACAAGATCGAACTGGTGTTCGGCGACAGCCAATGCGAGCCGCGGCCGGCGCACGATCAGGCGCAGCGCCTGATCAGCCAGGAAAAGGCGCAGTTGCTGATCGGCGAATGGTGCTCCAGCGCATCCGTCGCAGCCGCGCAGGTTGCCAACGATGAGAAAATCCCGCTGCTGGTCAATATCTCGACCGCCGACCAGATTGCCGGCGATGCCGGGCCGTATGCATTCCAGAGCTCGATGCAGAACCGCTACGCGCAGCAGCGCGAAGCGGCGCTGCTTGAAAAGGATTTCAAATTCGAGTCGGTTGCCGTCATTGTCGAGAATAACGATTTCGGTCTCACCTTCCGCAAGAACATGGTTGCGCTGATGCAGAAGGCCGGCAAAAAGGTCGTTCTCGACGTCACCCAGGATCGTAACGACACCAACTGGTATGCGACCATCACGCGGATTCCGGCGGCCAGGCCGGATCTCGTCATCATGTCGATCTCGGCGGTCCAAGCGGCGAATTTCGTCAAGCAATATGCCGAGGCCGGCATCGCCACACCGCTGTTCTCGGACTATCCGCCACCACCGCGCATCTTCGAGCGCCAGGTCGGCGCGCAGGCCGGCAAGATCGGGCTGGTGCGCGCGGCCTTCTTCGTCAAGAGCGAAACCAACACGCCGACCCAGAAGGAGTTCGTCACCAAGCTGGAAGAACGCGCGCAGAAAGAGTTGAACGAGGCGCATGACGTAACGTATTGGGACGTTGCGAGCTACGACGCGGTGCGCCTGGTGGCCGATGCGGTCAAACGCGGCGGACCGCAGGCAGCCGGCTACGCCAAAGCGATGGCCGCGACGAAAATCGATCTGGTGCTGGGGCATTATGAGTTCGACGAACAGCACGGTGCGAAGCCCGACGGACTGAACTTCGTCTTCATCCGCACCAAACCGGACGGCAGCATCGAAGTCGTTCAATAAGATGTTCGGCCAGATTATCGTCAACGGTTTGGTACTGTCCGGCGGCTATGCGCTGGTTGCCGTCGGCCTTACCTTGACCTTTGGCGTGATGCGCATGGTCAACTTCGCCGAAGGCCAATCGGTGATGATCGGCGCATTCGTCGCCTATACGGCTGTACCGTATGTCGGCTATGTCGGCGCGATCGCCGCGGCGATGGCGGTGAACGCCGTGCTCGGTATCATCCTGGAGCGCACCGCATTCCGTCCGTTTCGCGGCGTCGAGCTTAATGGCCTGATCGCCTCGATGGGCATGTCGATCGTCCTGGTGAACATTGCCGAACTGGTCTGGGGCACGACGCCGCGGCCATTCGAGACGATTTACAACCAGACATCGCTCAACTTCGGCACGGTCGGCATTAGCGTACAGCGGTTGATCTGCGTTGCCGCAAGCGCCGCCATCCTGTTTGGCCTGTGGTGGCTGGTCCAGTACACGAGCCTCGGCCGCAAGTTCCGTGCGGTGTCCGAGGATCACGAAACCGCCTCCGCTATGGGCATCGACGTCAATCAGGTGTCGCGCCTCGCGCTGGTCATCGGCTCGATGATGGCGGCGGCCGCCGGCGCGCTTGCCGGTCCGGTGAACATGATTGCCCCCGACATGGGCCGCACCGAAATGCTCAATGCGTTCGCGGCGATCATTCTCGGTGGCTTCGGCAATGTGAACGGCACGATCCTCGGCGCGCTGCTGATCGGGATGATCCAGAGCTTCAGCGCGGTGTACATTTCGAATGCCTATTCGACCTCGATTGCGTTCGGCCTGCTGGTGTTGACGCTGATCTTCTTTCCGCGCGGTCTCGTGCCTGAAAGGGTCGACGAGAATGTCTAGAGCGTTTTCCAGCGAAGTGGACACCGGGTCGCGTCAAGAAAACGCGTCAAATCAAGAATCCAGAGCCCCGTTTCGATTCAATCGAAACGGAAAGGGCTTCAGGCGCGTCCTGCTGATCGCGTCGGTTGCGATTGTTGCGGCGTTGCCGCTCACTTTCGGCACGTTCTGGATCAACATGGTGATTACCGCCCTGATCTTCAGTCTCGCCGTCTTCAGCATCAATCTGCTGACCGGCCTGACCGGACTGTTGTCGTTCGGACAGGCCGGCTTCGTCGGCATCGGCGCCTACACCCTGGGCGTGCTGGCCAAGCAAGGCCAGCCGCCTGTCCTCGCAGGATTTTATGGCGTGTTGCTCGCCATGTTCTGCGGCTTCCTGCTCGGGCTGCCGGCCGCGCGGTTGAAAGGGCATTATCTGGCGATCGGCACGCTCGGCTTTGGTATCCTGATCTACCAGCTGCTTACCAACTCCGTCGATATTACGCGCGGGCCGATGGGACTGGTCGGGATTCCGACCGGTGGCATCGACAAACAGACCTGGTACCTCATCATGCTCTCGGTGTGCCTGGCGATGCTGGCCGCGCTTACCTACATCGACCGCTACAGCGCGCTGGGCGTCGTCCTGAAGGCCGGGACAAGCCGGGCATGACGAAGTAAGATTCGTAACTCAGCTTCCGCGATAGGTCGCATAACTCCAGGGCGTGACCAAGAGTGGCGACGTGGAGATGGCCTTCGGATCGCTGACCGAAAACCGCAGCGGAATTTGATCCAGGAACGGCGGATCCGACATCGGCACCTGCCGCTGCCGCGAAATAGCTGCCGACGCTGAAGGTCAATTCGTAGCGACCGATCGGCAACCGGCCGGCCGCCAATCAGCGGCTGATCGGTCCCGTCCGTCCGCATTGGTGATCGCACGCGTCACCACACCGGCTCGCGCCGAGGTTCGACAGTTCGATCATTCGACCGCTATCCCCGCTGCCGGCTTGCCGCTATGGGTGTCCAGCACATGGGTCGATAGGCGCCCTTGTACCTGCAGCCGGTCGTCCGCGGTCACGAGTTGATCGACGCGCAGAGCGGCGATCCGGCAGGATCTCCTCGATCGACCTCTGCGTCTCGGTTTTTAAATCCGTTCGGCAGGCGGCGCTCGAAATCGCGCAGGACGGAATCCTTGGTGTGGCGGCGAACGCTGACGATATAGGGAAACTCGAATTTGGCGCGGTAGGCATGTTGACCCGCTCAAAGGCCTCGTATTCAGCATCCGACAGCCGATCGAGACCGAGGCTGTTCTGTTCGGCGCTGGATTCCGCGGTGAGGCCCCGCGGCGCGCTGCGTCCTTGTCGGCGAGGGTCGGGATGCGCCCCTGATCAGCGCGAGGCGAAGCTCCGGCGCCGCCCGGTCGACTGCATCCTTCATCGCCGCGAACAACTGGTTGACCCCGATAAACGGTCGCGCCGACGCAGCCTGCTCGGCGATCCAGGGCGAATATTCGAAAATATTCGCCAGCGCTTCGACAAAATCGTCCTTGCTGCAGGCGTTCAGGTCGGCAAGTGTTTTGTAAGACCCCGTTTTCTGAGACATGATGTCCTGACTATCCGATATTCGGTGCGTTGGCCGCCAGATGCGAAAGATGGGCGTGCCAGTGCTGCGCGATCTGCAGCCGCGTCGGCACCCAGACCCGTTCGTGGCTCAAGATGTAGTCGAGAAAGCGCATCAGCGATGCCGCGCGGCCGGGACGTCCGACGACACGGCAATGCAGGCCCACCGACATCATCTTGGGCGAGGTCTCGCCTTCCGCATACAGCACGTCGAAACTGTCCTTCAGGTACGTAAAGAACTGATCGCCGCCGCCGAACCCCTGTGCATTGACGAAGCGCATGTCGTTGACGTCGAGACTGTAGGGAATGATCAGATGCGGGCCGGCCGGCCCCTTGATCCAATAGGGCAGGTCATCGGCGTAGGAATCACAGGAATAGAGGAAAGCCGCCGGCTTCCATCACCAGCTTGACGGTGTTGATCGAGGTCCGCCCGGTGTACCAGCCCCAGCGGACGCTGCCCCCGTCACCCTCGGTGTGGACGCGGATCGCGTCAGCGATCTCGACGCGCTCCTCCGCCTGCGACATGTCCTTGTGCTCGACCCATTTCAGGCTGTGGTGCGCGATATCCCAATTCGCCTCCTTCATCGCCGCAACGATGTTCGGATTTCGTTTCAGGGCCGTCGCAACCCCGAACACCGTGGTCGGCAGCTTGCGCTCGGTGAACATCCGCCACAGCCGCCAGAAGCCGGCGCGCGAGCCATATTCGAACATCGATTCGATATTGGCATGGCGCTGGCCGGGCCAGGGGCTGCGCACCCAGCACATCCGACAGGAACGCTTCGGAGGCGCGGGTCGCCATGCAGGATGTTGTTCTCGCCGCCCTCTTCGAAATTCACCACGAACTGCACGGCGACGCGGGCATTGCCGGGCCAGCGCGGATCGGGCGGATTGCGGCCGTAGCCAAGGAGATCCCGAGGATATCCGGCTTCAGCCATTACATTTCCTCGAAGCGGACTTTCTGCCGCGCCCTTCCAGAGCACGGTCTTGCCCAGCGCGGGCAAGTTCTCGAGATTGGAGGTCAGCGTGATGAAGTGATTGCCCGCCGAGCTGTCCCATCTTGCTGGCGAAATGCACGCCGCCATAGGCCAGCAGAATCTCGGTTTCGCTGATGCCGCCGGGATAGAGAATGGATCTGGCCGGGTGCGGGATAGCTGGTGTGGTTCTCATAGCTCACCGCCGAAATCGAGATCGCCGAGCGGCATCCAGACCCCCCTCGCCGCTCCAGCGGACATGGATCGCCTGACTCTCGAACGGCATCGCGCGCCGGAAGGCGGCGACGGTCTTGGGCGCCAGTTTGTTCTTCGAAACGGGCCTGGAACGTGAAGGTCACCGGCGTGGACAATGAGTTGGCTCATTCAGGGATACTCGTGATTGCGTTGGAAGGAAGAATGTTTGGAAATCGACTGCGCCGAAACCTGTCGTATGCCTGGTAAGCAAGGAGCATTCCAGCCGATGGTTAATTCTAGGGCCTTTTAGAGCCGCCAGCAAAGGCCGATTGAGGCCCCACTTCGGCCAAATAACGGCGATAGACATCCCATGGACTTACCCCGCCGATCCGGTTCAATGGCGGCCACCCTGCGCATGTTTGGCGAGAGAACCCCGATGAAGAAGCTTGTATTTGCGATTGTCCTGATCGCGTCACCCGCGTGGGCCCAGACCAGCCAGACCAAACCGGCGCCCAGGGCCGTCACCGCGCGTGCCGACGTTTGCGCGCCGATCGGCCGTACCCGCGGACGGGCAAACTGGTCCTACTCGCTAAAGTGCGATAATTTGCCGGTGCCGATTGCTCCCGCGCCGCCTCCGCAGGCTGAATATGCGCCGCCGCCCGAACCCGAAGTGCAGCGCGGCGGACTGTTCGGGATGTCGTTCTCCCGATCTGGATCCTCGGAATCGGGACCGCCGCCGGGCGGTCATTAACGCGCTCAACATCACCCGCCTGTCGCTGCAATGTCTGCATTGCAGGATTGCCCTGAGCCGCTTGCGGCGCAGTCAACGTTGCGCGTAACCTGCTGTAACAAAACCATTCCAGGGAGCGATGCCATGACCCCCGTGAATTCTCCGACATCAAGATCGTCAAATCGGTCCGCGAACAGGTCAGCGCCGAGGAATGGCAAACGCGCGTCGATCTCGCAGCCTGCTACCGTCTGACCGCGATGTACGGCATGACCGAGATGATCGCCAACCACATCTCCTGCCGCGTTCCCGGGTCGCATGATCACTTCCTGATCAATCCCTACGGGATGCTGTACGAGGAGATCGATGCATCTAGCCTGATCAAGGTCGATCTCGACGGCAACACGCTGTTCAATGCGTCGGACTATGGCGTCAACGCCGCCGGCTTCGTCATCCATAGCGCGATTCATATTGCGCGGCACGATGTCGATTGCGTCGCGCATACGCATACGCCGGCCGGCATGGCAGTCTCGGCCATGGAATGCGGACTGCTGCCGCTCGCACAGACCTCGATGCGGTTCCTGCACATTGCCTATCATGACTTCGAAGGTATCGCCGACGAACTCGGCGAGCGCGAGCGGCTGGTGCGAGACCTCGGGAATCATGAAGCGATGATTTTGCGCAACCACGGATTGCTTGTCGTGGGGCGGACCATTCCTGGGACGTTCAACCTGCTGTTTCGCATGGAGCGCGCCTGCGAGGTCCAGGTGATGGCGCTGTCCTGCAATACCAAGCTTACCCTGCCGCCACAGGACGTTCTGGAAAAGACCTTCGACAAGATGAAGCCGCGCCCCGGAGTTGCCCAATCGCAACGGCGAACTGGCCTGGCCGGCGTTGCTGCGCAAGCTCGACCGCATCGATCCGTCGTATCGGAATTAACCGGCGCTTATGGGCCGTCTGTTTTCGCTCCGATCGGCTTCATGGCCCGCTCCCTCGGGGCGCGGATGCCGAGCCGCGCCAATTTGGCCGATTTTATCGCCTGATAAACTGGGCTAAGGTCCGCGCCGGACAGGGGGCCCGTTCCGCCGCAAAAGGGAGACGGGGCTATATCGACAGGGCTCGCCACGACAGGTAGGGTCCGCAACCAAAGAAAAATTCCGGAGAGACGCCGTTGTTGAAGAAGTTCGCCTGGAAGCGTGATTACTATGCCGGCGGCTGATGCTTCTGATTGGAGTAGGCGCCGCGGTGACCGGCACTGGCTACAATTCGGCACCCTCGCCCGGATGGGCCCCGGATTCATGCCGGTCGTGCTGGGTGTCGTCTTGGCATTTCTTGGCCTTCTGATCGCTGGAACCGCCTTGGGGTCCTCCGAACCCGACGACAAGAACTTTCTGCCGACAACCCGCAATGGTTCGGCTGGCTTTGCATTCTCGGCGGGTCCCCGTCCTGTTTATCATCCTCGGCCTGTACGGTGGCATGATCCCGGCGGTGTTTGCCTGCGTCTTTGTCTGCGCGCTGGGCGACAAGACCGCCACCTATAAATCATCGGCCATACTGGCCGCGGGCGTCACCGTATTCGGTGTGCTGCTGTTTCATTACCTGCTGAACATTCCGTTCCAACTGTTGCGCGGGGTCAACCTGTGATCTCCACTGCACTCACCGATCTCTGGTACGGCTTTGGCGTAGCGCTCGAGCCGCACAATCTGATGTATTGTTTTCTCGCGTGCTGGTCGGCAATCTCGTCGGCGTGCTGCCGGGAATGGGCCCCGGTCGCGACGATCTCGATCCTGCTGCCGCTGACCTTCGGGATGCAGCCGGTGCCGGCGATCCCTGATGCTGTCAGGCGTCTATACGGCGCCCAATATGGCGGTGCGATCTGCTCGATCCTGCCTGAACCTGCCATGTCATCCACCGCACGCGTGACCTGTCTGGATGGATTTCCGCTCACCAAACAGGGCAAGGGCGGAACCGCGCTCGGCATCACCATCATCGCGGCTTTCATCGGCGCGTCGTTCGGCATCACCGAAATGATCTTTCTGGCGCCGTTCCTGGTAAAATGGCGCTTGAGTTCGGCCCCGCCGAAGTATGCTCGCTGATGCTGGTCGGATTGCTCGCAGGCTCGACCCTGGCCAAGGGATCGCCGCTCAAGGTATCGCGATGACCGTGCTCGGCCTGCTGATCGGTATTGTCGGATCGGATATCGAGACCGGTCAGCCGCGTTTCACCTTCGGTATTACAGAGTTGTTCGACGGCGTCGAAATCATCGCGCTGGCGCTCGGCAATGTTCGGGATCGCCGAGTTCCTCAACAGCATCAACAATACCGAAACCGTCGACATGAAATACGCCAAGGTCGGCATCTCCGACATGTTCCCGTCGAAGGCCGATCTCAAGCTGGCGTTCTGGCCGATGATCCGCGGCACCTTTATCGGCAGCCTCTGCGCGCTGATTCCGGGCACCGGACCGACCATCGCCTCGTTCGTGTCCTACGCCACCGAGAAGAAAATATCGAAAACGCCGGAGCGCTTCGGTCACGGCGCGATCGAGGGCGTTGCCTGCCCCGAAGCTTCCACGCACCTCCTCTGTGCAGGGCGACTTCATTCCGACCATGAGCCTGGGCATTCCCGGCGATACCGTGATGGCGCTATTGTTGGGCGCGCTCATCATTCACGGCATCGTTCCCGGCCCGCAACTTATCAGCCAGCATGCCGACATCTTCTGGGCCTGATCGCCAGCTTCTGGATCGGCAACATCCTGCTCGTCATTCTCAACGTGCCGATGATCGGCCTGTGGGTGAAGCTGCTGAGCATTCCCTATCGCTACCTCTATCCGAGCGCGATGTTCTTTGTCTGCATCGGCGGTCTATGCCGCCAGTAACGACATGTTCCAGGTCGGCGAGACCGCGTTCATCGGCGTAGTCGGCTACATCCTGCTGCGGCTTGATTTCCACCCTGCCCCGATCCTGCTCGGTTTCGTGCTGGGACCGCGCTTCGAGGAAAACTTCCGGCGCAGCCTGCTGATTTCACGCGGCGGACCTGATGACGTTTATCGAGCGCCCGATCAGCGCGTTCTTCCTGCTGATCTGCGTGGTGCTGATCGCGGCCCAGATTTATGTCTGGCTGCGCAAGCCGAAGATCATCAGCGAAGAAAAGGCCATTGAGGCCCAGGTGCCGGCAACGCCGTATTCGGGGCTGGCTTGAGTGACAACGAGCCTGATCGGTTCTTGATTCAAGAATCGATCAGGATTTATTTGCCCGCGGACAAAAGCTTCACGAGCGGTAGAGATACTCATCACCCTCATAGAACGATTTCACCAGAATTCGTTCGTCCTTGCCGTGAATCCGGTTGTCGCTGATGTCACCGGCCAAACCGGAATGGCCGTAGGTCGGAATCCCCGCATTGCGCAGATAGCTTCCGTCGGTGGCGCCGGAAATCATGGTGGGATCACGACGGGCGCCCGGCCAGAATTGCTGCGACAGCTTCTCGATCGATCCCATGATCTCCTCATTGAGGGCGGACGGCGCGCTCAGCACCGGCTGATCGATCTGCGTGATCACGATCTGATCGTCGCGGAGCACTTTAGTCAGGGTGATCTTGATCTCGTCTACGGTCTCGCCGGGCATCACCCGGCAATTGACCGTCGCGCGCCCGCCAATTGCGGCAACGCGTTGAAGGCCTGCCCGCCCTCCAGCATCGTCGCAACACAAGTAGTGCGCAATATCGCGTTGTAGAACGGATTGACCGTGAGCCGTGTAAGCGAGGCCTGGTCCGGCCGATCGCCCACTATCGCGTGCATATCGGGCTGCGGTCTGACTGCCCTCAAGTTGCGCCGAACGCTCGAAAAAAGGCCCGCGTGGTTTCGTTGAGCTTTGGCGGAAAAATCGAATTTGGATAGCCGCGTGAGCCCCTCTGCAAGGCGGTAGATCGCGTTGTCCTTCATCGGAACGGCGCTATGGCCGCCGCGATTTTTGACCTCGAACCGATAGGTCACCGAGTATTTTTCGCTGGTCTGGACACTGTTCCTGATCGGCTTGCCGTCTTTCAAACCGACGGCCGCCGCCCTCGTTCAAGGCAAATTCCGCATCGATCAGGTCGCGATGATTCCTGAGCAGCCACTGGATTCCCAGCGCGTCGTGGTCGAGGATTTCCTCGTCGGTCTCGAGTGCCACGATGATATCGCGATCGGGCCTGTAGCCTTCCTGCTTGTAGCGGATGAGATTGGCGACAAAGGACGCCGCCATATATTTGTCGTCGCCGCTGCCGCGCGCGTAGAAATAGTCGTCCTTCTCGGTTAGCTTGAACGGATCGACCGACCAGTCCTCGCGGCTGGCCGGCACCACGTCGAGATGCGCCACCAGCAGGATCGGTTTGCGCGCGCCGGTGCCGCGCAAACGCGCGACCAGATTGCCCTTGCGCGGCGCGGGGTGAGAACGCGTGAACGTCGGCTGCCGGAAAACCAGCGGCGATCAGATGCGCAGCCATCGCTTCCGCCGCGCGCGCGGTGTCACCCGTCGCAGTCACGGTGTTGATTTCGACCAGTTCCTTGTAGATGTCGAAGGCCAGTTGCTGTGCGAGGTCAGGCCCTCAGCGATCGCCGAACGCGGCGTTAATGGAAGGAGTGAGATCAGGGCGGCGAGGCAAGCGATCCGAAAACGCGATTCGAAGTCTCTTCGCCCGATTGCTGCAAAACATCCTGCTCTCCAAAAGCCGCCGACCTCAGTAAATTGACACAGCTAACATGTGCGCTGGCCAAGATGCCGGGCAAGGCATGCCGCCGGTCTTTACCGGCGAGCCGCCCGGACATCCTCTGTTGTCACCGCATCCTGATAGAAATTGCCGAAATGCGTCCGTACGTAATTCACCACGGCGGCGACCTGATCGTCGCTCATCACCTCGCCAAAGGCCGGCATGCCGCGCCGTCCGTTGACGGACGATACCGACAGGATAGCCGCTCGACACCAGATTGCTGTTGCCGGCAAGCGACGGATAGGTTCCGGCCCCGGTCGCGCCTTTGGCATCGGACATGTGGCAGGCCCGGCAGACATTGGCGAACAATTGCTCGCCGGTTTTCTCGACAAACCTGTAACCGGGACTGAAAACCGGGTCACCGGCACCTTGCGGCATATGCCGGCACGGACAACAGAAGCAACGCCGCTGACATCGTCGCGGTGAAGGCGCGGCGAAGATTCACGCTAGCCTGCATCATCTAGACGGCCCTCCGCTTCAATGCGCCGCCTCAACGCCTTGACCACGCGATCATGCAGCCGCGCGATGGCGTCGAGCGACGACAGGATCGCGCCCTCCTGCCAGGCCGGAATATAGGACGCGTGCTCGCCTGCAAGGACGATACGGCCGTCAATCTGGCAGAGGTTGGCATAATGCTCCGCGCGCGCCGCTTCGCTCCAGTCGCCGGCGCAGCCCATCGAAAAAGGGCATGCGGTGCCACGCCACGGATATACCGTTCTCGTATTCGGCCCGGTATTGCGGATGAATGGCGGCGCCAAATTCAACTGCGCGGGCGATCCGTTCGGCCGGCGGCATCGACGTGAACTCGAACGCATTGGGGCCGAAAATATACGCACCCAGCAGCACGCCCTTGCCGGCCCTGTTATAGCCGCTGTTCGGATAGGCGATCTGCTGGATCGGCATATCGGTGTAGCTGATGCCGCCATAGATCGCCTCATCCTCTTCCCAGAAGCGGCGCTTGAACTGCAGGCCGATCTTGACCGAGGACGAATAGGGCACGGCGTCGATCGCCGCCTTCATGCGACCGCCGACATTGATCGGCAGCTGACTGAGAATGGGGAGCGGGATCGTGCAGATGCACCAATCGGCCTTGGCTTGTTGCGGCGTGGCCGGCGCCTTGAGATCGGTGTAGGTAACAGTGACGCCGTGCTCATCCTGCTGGATTCGGGTCACTTTGGCATCGTAGCGGATGGCGTCGCCGACTTCGCGGACGAACGCCTTGCCGATCATGTCCATGCCGCCGACCGGCTGAAACATCGTGGTCTGGAAATTGTAGCGCGCGAAATTCTGCAGATGACGCCAGAGCCGCGATTTGAGGAATATCCGATAGCGCGATCGGCTCGCTGGAGAGGCGGCACGGCGGTGAGACCGCCGCCGGGGTCCTTGGCGTAACCGCGCGCCTCCGCGGAGATCAGATTGGCCTTGTAGGCGTAGTTGCGATCCAGCGCGCCCCACGACCGCAGCGCCTGCATCAGGATTTCGCGATCATCTTTGTGACCATCTCATCCAGCTTGCCCTGCTGCGTCACCTTGGCCAGCAATTCGGAAACCTGGCCCTGAAAATCGGTTTTGATGTCACGAATGCGCTGCGGTGCGCCCCCAAAAGCGCCGGTGGGCGTGCAGGAAGGCATTGTGGTTGAGCTGGTTGAACGGCTCGAGCGCCACACCGAGACGCCGGCAGTAATCCAGAACCGCGCGGTGGTGATGTGGAATCCGCCATGGGCCGGGATTGAGATAAAGACCGTCTTCGAACTCGCAGGTCTGGGTGACGCCGCCGAGTTCGGTGAAGGAATCGCCGCCCCGCAAGGGTCCAGTTACGGCCCCCTGCCCGGCTGTTGAATTCCAGAATCTGGACGCGGTATCCCGCCTTGCGCAATTCCAGCGCGGCCGTCATGCCGGCCAGCCCGGCGCCGAGAATAAGCACCGAGGCACCCTTCGGATCGCCATCGAGCTTGATCGGGCCTTTGTAGCCGGAGTCGGCCGCAAACCCCAGGCTGGTCATCGCCTGATACATCGCGGCGCTGCCGGAAGCGTTCCGATCAAGTACAGCAGATCGCGCCGGCTAACGGTTACGGGCTCGTTTGGCATCGCCGCTTGCTACCCAGTCGTATCGGGGGAAACGCAGACAAAAACGTCCCGGACATATTGTCCTCACGGCAAAAAATGTAACACACTGCGGCGGATCAATTAAAGGTGTTCGGTCCATCCATCGAACGGGGCGGCAAACGATGATGTGGGAATCCATATTAACCGAATGGGCGAGCCCTGATGCTGCGCTGGCTGCACGTCGTGGCCGCCGTCGGATGGAATCGGCAGTTCGTTCTATTTCATCCATCTCGATCTCAGCCTGCAGTCACGCAGCGGTTTGCCGAAGGCGTCTACGGCGAGGCATGGCAAGTCCATGGTGGCGGCTTCTACCGGATCATGAAATATCTGGTCGCGCCGTCCAGGCATGCCCGACGAACTGACATGGTTCAAATGGGAAGCCTATACCACGTGGTTGTCCGGCTTCGCGCTGATGGTCGTCGTCTACTATCTCGACGCCGAGCTTTTCCTGGTCGACAAATCGATCCTCAACCTGACGCCGCTGCAAGCCGGAATGTTCAGCCTCGGCAGCCTGATTGTCGCGTGGCTGTTGTATGAAGGCGCCTGCCGATCCGGATTGGCCCGCCACGAATTGCCCTTTGCAATCGGCGGATACGTATTCCTTGTCGGCCTGACCTATGCCTTCACGCATGTTCTGAGCGGGCGTGGCGCGTTCAACCAGATCGGGGCGATCATCGGCACGATCATGGTCGCCAACGTATTTGCGGACGATCATCCCCAATCAGAAAAAGATCGTCACGGCGTTGCTGGCGGGGCCAAAAGCCCGATCCAAAACTTGGCCTCGCAGGCAAGGAGCGATCGGTCCACAACAATTACCTGACCTTGCCGGTGATCGTACTGATGATCAGCAATCACTATTCGCTGTTGTTTGCGACACGTTACAACTGGGTGATCGTTGCCATCGTACTCGCGCTCGGTCCGATCATCCGGCATTTCTTCAATGAACGGCACAAGGGGCACAAATCGCCTTGGTGGGTGTGGGGTGCCGCGGCCGTCGGCATGATCGCCATCATGCTGCTGTCGGCGGCCGGTCCCCGGAATGCCACGGGAATGCCACGACCGGCGCGCTGTCCACGGCGCCAACCTTCGCCAATGTTCAGGACATCGTGCTGTCCCGATGCAGCATGTGCCACGGCGCAGAGCCGGTCTGGGAATCGATCGTGACCGCGCCAAAAGGCATTCTGCTGGATACGCCCGAGCACATCCGCCGCAATGCCCGGCTGATTGGGCGCAACGCGGCGTGGTCGACCGCGATGCCGCCGGGCAACGTCACCGAGATGACGCCGCAGGAGCGCACGCTGATCGCAGCATGGCTCGCAGCCGACGGCTTGTAAGCGAGACGCGTAATCAACGCCTGCCGTAGCAGTGAAAGCCGCCGTAGATTCCCGATCGATCCTGCGCAAAGCCGATCGCACTTCGCTCCTCGTCGCGATTCCAGATTTCGCGCAACGATTCGAGCTCCGGACTTTCCAGCGGCGAGTCCACGCCGGCGGTGCGGAAGATCACGCGAACATTGTCGCTGCCGGCGCGGTCGATCGCATTCCAGAGCGCGCGGATTTCATCCGGCGCCATCCAGTCCTGTGAGTCCAGCAGCACAACGGCGTCGAGTTCACGGGCCGGAAGGCTTTCCAGAAACAGTCGAAGATTGGCGTGAACCGGAATGATCAGGCCCGCGCCATTGCGCATCCGCTCAAACTCGCTGCGTTGCAGATAGGGCGGCAGGCAGCGATCGCCGGGACCGGGATAGGCGCGATGCAGCGCCTGCCAGGCAAAAATAATTTGTTTCATTGGGATGGCCGTTGATCAGCCGCAACAACCGCTCGTGAAGCACTTCGTTGAGCGGCGCGCCGCCGCCCAGGAGAACACGCTGCTGGGGCGGAATGCCGAGGCTGAACAACAGCGCCGGCGTGCCCGTGATCAGCCGGGCCAGCGGCGAATGAAACAGGCGATGCAGGCGATCCAGGGCCTCCACGCGTTCGGGCGCGTCGGGTTTGCCGTTCAGCAATGCCGACAGATCGATCCGGGCCAGTTTCGCCAGCACATGGGCAAGGCCGATGAAACGGCCGAGCATGCCATGGCGATAAAACCCGTCCGTGAAATAGGCATGCCGCGGACGCCCGACGACGTTACGCTTGTCCCAGTAAGCGCGGGCATCCGCGTCCAGCACGGGCCGCAGCCGTTCGCGATAGAGTTGGGAGTTAGCAGGTGAATCCGCCTTGCCGAAAAATCGCCAGAACTCGCTATATCCGGAGAAGGCGCGGATGCCGGCAAGCTTGAGCTTGAGCAGCGACAGGTGCGCCTCATTGAGATCGACCGCGTAGACCTGGGCGGGTTGCGCGACCAGGTACGACAGCGCGTTGCATCCGCCCGACGATATCGTGACGATGGTCGATCCCAGCGGCAGTTGCAGCGCGGCAAGATCGGCCTCGGGGTCTTCCCAAATCTGGGTATAAACCAGGCGGCGAAACCAGAATGCGAAAAGCCTGTCCCAAACGGTCGCTTCACCCGCGGACCTGGAGTTGCGGACCGCGTCCGCGATAAGCTGCGTGTTCATCCATTCCTCGAATCAACAATCTGACAACGGTATCGCGCCCGCGCTGCAGTTTTGCGACAGCCTGAGGAAGTGAACACACCTGTGTATTACGGGTATTTTTACGCGCCTTCGCCGCACGCCGTCATCTGTCACATCCCTGTCGCGTGAACATCGCAAGGAGTGAGCGATCACGGGCCATATGAGGTGCATGGATGTCTGCATATTCCCAGGATGTCGGCGCCGATCAGCCGTGGCCTGTCGAAGCTACGCAGCGCATGAACCGGATGTACCGCCGGCAGCGTCATATCTACGACGGAACGCGGCGCTATTATCTTCTCGGCCGCGACCAGTTGATATCGGGGCTGCAACCCGGAGCAGGCGCCAGCGTGCTGGAAATCGGCTGCGGAACCGGCAGGAACCTGGTGCTGGCGGGCCGGCTCTATCCCGATGCACGATTTTTCGGCATCGACGTTTCGACGGAATGCTGACCTCCGCGATCGCAGCGATCTCGCGGACCGGCCAGACCGGCCGCGTTCGCGTCGCGCATGGCGATGGAGCCACATTCAATCCGCAGAACCTGTTCCGCATCTCGCGGTTCGACCATGTGATGATTTCCTACAGCCTGTCGATGATCCCCGACTGGCGCGGCGTCCTGCAGGCCGCGGCCACGTACCTCAAGCCCGGCGGCCGTTTGCACGTCGTCGATTTCGGCGCTCAGGAGCAATTACCGGGTATTGCCCGCGCGCTGCTGCTGCGATGGCTGGCGATATTCGACGTCACGCCGCGCGACGATCTCGAGCGCGCGTTGTCTGACATGGCCAAGTCCCGTGGCGCCGATCTGAAATTCGAACGTCCGTTTCGTGGCTATGCGCAATACGCCGTGATGACGCTTCCATCAGGGTCGAGAATATCGTGAGCAAGCTTATGACTCGCACTGTTTGCGGCCGGACTGCTGGAGATCGCGTGGGCGCTCGGCTTGAAATATTCCGATGGCCTCACCCGATTCTGGCCGACGGCCGCAACTTTGGTCGCCATCGCCTTCAGCTTTGGATTGATGGCCCTCGCCTTGCGAACGCTGCCGTTCGGCACGGCCTATGCGGTGTGGACCGGAATCGGCGCCGCCGGCAGCATCATTGTCGGAATGCTGCTCTACAGCGAGCCCACCGATCCCGTTCGAATCCTTTGTCTGACGCTGATCGTCGCCCGGGATGGTCGGGCTCAAGCTCAATTCGCCCATGTGAAATAGCAATGTGAGATAGCGGTGGCGTGAGATAGCGGCCGCGCGATTTCAGGCGCCGCGAATTCAAGCAATTCGCCTTGCGCGCCAACTCCGCCATCCTTCCACGGCGCCGAACAGGCAAAGCGCCAGCACAAACGGAAGGAAGTGATACAACACCCGGAACATCAGGAGTGCCGCGATCAGCGGATCAGTGTCATCACCGCCGAGCCCGAGCAATATCGTCGCGTCGAAGACACCTATGCCCGCCGGTGTGTGGCTCGCAAAACCGAGACAAGGTGGCAGCGATGAAAACCGCGGTGAGAGGAAATATCCCGATATTCAGTCCGGCTGGAATAAGCACATACATCGCCATCGCCGCGGCACCGAGATCGAAAAGCCCGATCACGATCTGCAGCAGGACCATCGGTCCGGTCGGAAGCCGGACCGGCCATCGCCGGGTCCCGATGTTTCGGGGCGCAAGCCAGCTCCAGGTCACGAAGCAGAACACCGCGATCAGCAGGGCGGCGGCCAGCCATCGGTTGAGCTGCGGTGACAGATGGTCGATGACGCCGATGGCATCGGGCGCATAAAGCAGACCGAATCCCAGCGCAGTCAGATTGCCCAGCCAGAACGTCAGCCCGGTCAGAAAGGCGATGTTCGCGACATCCAGCACGCCAAGGCCGTGATACGAATAAATCCGATAGCGAATCGCGGGCGACACCAGTGAGACCGCTCCCAATCCGTGCGAAATCGGATAGCTGGTGAAGCTCGCGAGCGCGGCAGTCCGGTACGGCACCTCCGGACGCCCGATGGTGCGAAGCGCCAGCAGGTCATACAGCGTCAGACTGAGATATGAAGTCGCCACCAGCATCGCGGCCAGCGCGATCAGCCCCCGGATGGGTGCGTCTAACCACCGCCAGCACTTCATCGAAATCGATGTGCTTGAGCGTGTGCGACAGCACAAAAATGGCGACTGCCGCAATGACCAGTCCGAGAACGACACCGAGGCCTTTCAATCGGACGCCGCCACCAGGCGGTTTTGGCAACACGGTGGCTTTCAGGGTGTTCATCCAATCGGGCAACGACATCAACTATCGCGCCACCTGATTCGGGGAGATCGATACAATCCATTGACACGTTGATGTGACAGCCGCGTTACCGGATATTTCAAACGCACAACGATTCAAGAAATGTTGTTCGCCGGACCGAAATCCCGACGCATTGTGGTCGCATCCCGTTCACGCTGGCCTTGTAAGACGGCTTCGAAAGTTAACGTCCTTGGAAAGTTAACGTCCTTGGCAAGCATGATTCTCCGGGATCGCATGAATACGCAAATCGACTACGACCTCACGCCGGATCAATGGGAAACGTTGAAGGCGCTTCGCGTCCCGGCGTCGGGCTTTTCCAAACTGAATCGTTCTGTTCTCGAGCAGTTGATCGCGCTTCGGCTTGCAGTCATGAGCGACAACTTGCCGGTCATGACGCCGGCAGGGCGCACGACGCTGATACGCGGCTCATCCAGATTGTGGGACGTCGCGGCCTGATATCAGGCCTGGCGGCGATAGGCTTGGTAGCGATAGGCTTGGCGGCGATTTTATCGACGGCGATTCGTTCGGTTATCCGCACAAAACCATCCCGCTTTCAATGGAACCAAATCCCGGATGCGACGGCCATGCTTCTGCGTTGCCGCGCGGCCTTGTGGCCGACCCCGGATAGGTACAAAATATCCGGGGGCCGAGCGTGATCCGACCCCCGGCATTTGAGCGAATCCGACAAAATGCAGATCGGCCCGGCCGCCGTTCATTTTGAGCGGAAAACCGCAATTCTTTCCGATTGTTAACGCGACAAGGTCAGGCGGACTCGTTCAAATGCCGTGGCCGGAGAACCTCTAAGGCAGCCCGAACGACAAACTGCGGAACATCGCCGAAACCGCTGAAAACACCTACCCCGATGGCAGGTTCATGAACCAACCGATTAAGACCCTCAAAGAAGATCCCTCGATAGGACCTTCGCAGACCACCAAGCCCCGGTCGCGCCGCTGGCTTGTTCTGACGACCGTTCTGGCTGTGCTGGTGGTCGCCGGCATCGTTTGGTGGAGCAAGCAAGTGGGTGCGCCAGCGCCGGCCGGCGGCGGCCGCAATGCCGGGCCGATGTCCATCGTGCCGGAGGTGGTCGGCAAGGGCGACATCGGAATCAACCTCAACGCCCTGGGCACGGTGACCTCGCTCGCGACTAGTGACCATCAGAACCCAGATCAGCGGTTACCTCCAGAAGATCGCCTTCAAGGAAGGCGACGACGTCAAAAAAGGGGCGACCTGCTCGCGGAAATCGACCCGCGGCCCTACGAGGCGGCACTGGCACAGGCGAACGGAAATCTGGCGCGCGACGAAGCACTGCTCAAGGGCGCCCAGGTCGACCTGACCCGCTACCAGGGCTTGGCCGCCCAGAATGCCGTACCGCGTCAGACGCTGGATACGCAGATCGCCTTGGTCGCGCAGGACCAAGGTACGGTCGAAGCCGACCGTGCCGCGGTCAAGGCCGCGCAGGTCAACCTGCAATATTGCCATATCGTTTCACCGCTGGACGGCCGCGTCGGCCTGCGTCAGGTCGACCAGGGCAACTATGTGACGCCCGGCGACGCCAACGGCATCGTCGTCATCACCCAGTTGCAACCGATCAGCGTGCTGTTCACGGCTGCCGGAAGACAACATTCAGACGGTCTTGAAGCGGATGCAGGGCGGCGCGGTGCTGCCCTCGGCTGCCTATGATCGCAGTCGGCACCAGCAAGATCGCTGACGGCGTCCTGCAGACCTTCGACAGCCAGATCGATCCCACCACCGGAACGATCAAGGCACGCGCGCAATTCGCCAACGACAATAAGATGCTCTATCCGAACCAGTTCGTGAACATCCGGCTGCTGGTTGATACGCACAAGGACGTCACGACGATGTCGACGGCGGGCATCCAGCGCGGCGTCCCCGGCACGTTCGTCTATCTCGTCAATGCCGACAGCACCGTCTCCGTCCGCCCGGTCAAGCTCGGCGTCACCGAGGGCGAACGCGTGGAGGTTCTCTCAGGGCTCGTGCCGGGCGATCGCATCGTGATCGACGGCGCCGACAAGCTGCGCGACGGCGCAAAGATCAATGTCCGCAGCGAGGCGGACTCCGCAAAGCCGGCAGACCCAAGCAAGGCGGCGGATCCCAGCAAGGCCGGAGATCCGGATAAGTCCGGCGGCGGCAAGAAGCGGCGGTCGGAAAACGGACAAAAACAATGAGTCCGTCGCAGCCGTTTATTCTGCGGCCGGTCGCAACGACGCTATTGATGATCGCCATCATGCTGTCCGGCTTGCTGGCGTTCAAATTCCTGCCGGTCGCAGCTTTGCCTGAAGTGGACTACCCGACCATCCAGGTTCAAACCTTCTATCCCGGCGCCAGTCCGGACGTGATGACATCGTCGGTCACGGCTCCGCTGGAGGTGCAATTCGGGCAAATGCCCAATCTCAACCAGATGAGTTCGGTGAGTTCGGCCGGCGCATCTGTCATCACCCTGCAATTCGGGCTGACGATCTCCCTCGATGTGGCCGAACAGGAAGTGCAGGCCGCGATCAATGCCGCCGGCAATCTGCTTCCCGCCGACCTGCCCGCGCCGCCGATCTACGCCAAGGTCAATCCGGCCGATGCGCCGATCCTGACGCTGGGGTTGACGTCGAAGACCATGCCGCTGACGCAGGTCGAGGATTTCGTCGATACACGGCTGGCGCAGAAAATCTCCCAGCTTCCCGGCGTCGGCCTCGTCAGCATCAGCGGCGGTCAGCGCCCGGCGGTGCGCATCCAGGCCGATATTCGCAAGCTCGCAGCCTACGGACTGAACATCGACGATCTGCGCACCACCCTCGGCAATGCCAACATCAATACGCCGAAGGGAAATTTCGACGGAGCGATGCGCGCCTATACCATCAACGCCAACGACCAGATCCGGAATGCCAGCGACTACAAATCGCTGATCGTCGCCTACAAGAACGGCTCGCCGGTTCGGCTGAGCGACGTCGGCAACGTCATCGACGGCGCCCAGAACGACAAGCTCGGCGCCTGGATGAACGAGACGCCGGCGATCATCCTGAATATCCAGCGGCAACCCGGCGCCAACGTCATCGCGGTGGTCGAGGGCATCAAGGCGCTGCTGCCGCAATTGCAGGCCTCGCTGCCGGCCGCGATCGACGTCAACATTCTGACCGACCGGACCGTCACAATCCGCGCTTCGGTGCAGGATGTGGAATTCGAATTGACGCTCGCCGTCATCCTGGTGGTGCTGGTGATCTTCGTGTTCCTGCGCAATGCGCGGGCGACCTTGATCCCGAGCCTCTCGGTCCCGCTGTCGCTGGTCGGCACGCTCGGCGCGATGTATCTGTTCGGCTTCAGCCTCAACAATCTCTCGCTGATGGCATTGACCATCGCGACCGGCTTCGTGGTCGACGACGCCATCGTCGTGATCGAGAACATCTCGCGCTACCTCGAAGAGGGCGACAGCCCGTTGCAGGCAGCCCTCAAGGGGTCCGAGCAGATCGGCTTCACCATCATCTCGCTGACCGTATCGCTGATCGCGGTGCTGATTCCGCTGCTGTTCATGGGCGACGTCGTCGGGCGCCTGTTCCGGGAATTCGCCATCACGCTGTCGGTGACCATTCTCATTTCGGCGGTGGTCTCGCTGACGCTGGTGCCGATGGCCTGCGCCAAGCTGCTCAAGCCGGAGACCGAGACGCATGAAAATGCATTTCAGCGCTACAGCCGCGAAGGCTTCGACTGGATCATCGCGGTCTACGGGCGCGCGCTGACCCGGGTGCTCGATCATCAGACGCTCGTGCTGTTTGTCGCCTTGGGCACCTTCGCGCTGACCGCCGCGCTTTATATCATCATTCCCAAGGGATTCTTTCCGCTTCAGGACACCGGTGTCATTCAGGCCATTTCCGAGGCGCCGCAGTCCGCTTCCTATGCCGCAATGGCGGAGCGGCAGCAGCAGCTCGCCAGCATCATCCTGAAAGACCCCGACGTCGTCAGTCTTTCCTCGTTCATCGGCGTGGACGGAACCAACACCACGTTGAACAGCGGCCGGATCCTGATCAACCTCAGGGATCATGATTCACGCAAGTCCGACATCACCACGGTGATGCGGCGCATCCAGGACAGCACCGCAGGCCTGACCGGCATCACGCTCTATCAGCAGCCGGTTCAGGATCTGACAATCGAAGGCACCGTCAGCAAGACGCAGTATCAGTTCATCCTGCAGGATGCCGATCCGGTGCAACTTGCCGAATGGACACCCAAACTGATCGACAAGCTGCGGGAGCTGCCGCAACTGGCTGATGTCGCCAGCGACATTTCCAATCAGGGCCTCTCCGTCTTTGTCGAGATCGATCGCGATCAGGCCGCCCGATTCGGGATTACGCCGGCGACGGTCGACAATGCGCTGTATGATTCCTACGGCCAGCGCATCGTCTCCACCATCTTCACCAATTCGAACCAGTACCGCGTTATCCTCGAGGCCGATCCAAGCCTGCAGACCTCCCTGCAATCGCTGTCGGATATCTATCTGCCCTCGTCGGTGGGGGGGGCGCCGGTCCCGCTTTCGGTGATGGCAAAATTCCGGGAGGAAACCGCGCCGCTGCAGGTTTCCCATCTCGGGCAATTTCCCGCGTCGACGGTTTCATTCAACCTAGCGCCGGGCGCCGCGCTCGGCGATGCGGTGACGGCGATCAAGCAGGCGCAGGCCGATATCGGTCTTCCGGCCAGCGTAATCAGCAGCTTCCAGGGCGCCGCATTGGCGTTTCAATCATCGCTCTCCAACCAGCTGTTCCTGATCCTGGCGGCGGTTATCACAGTCTATATCGTGCTGGGTGTGCTCTATGAGAGCTTCATCCATCCCCTCACCATTCTTTCCACGCTGCCGTCTGCCGGCATCGGTGCGCTGCTGGCGCTGATGGTGGCGGGCGACGACCTCACCATCGTCGCCATCATCGGAATCATCCTCCTGATCGGCATCGTGAAAAAGAACGCGATCATGATGATCGACTTTGCGCTGGACGCCGAACGCAACGAGGGCAAGCCGCCGCGGGAAGCGATCTACCAGGCCTGCCTGTTGCGCTTCCGCCCGATCCTGATGACCACGATGGCGGCCGTGCTCGGCGCATTGCCGCTGATGATCGGCACCGGTGCGGGTTCCGAATTGCGCCACCCCCTCGGCATTTCCATCGTCGGTGGCCTCTTGGTCAGCCAGTTGCTGACCCTGTTCACGACGCCGGTAATCTATCTCTGGTTCGATCGGCTGGCGACACGGTTTGCCGGACATTCGGGCACAACCGGCCCTGCGAACGAATTGAACTGAGCCATGGGACCGTCAACCCCCTTCATACGCCGGCCGATCGCAACGACGTTGCTCACCTTCGGTCTTGCAGCGGCGGGGGTTGTGGCGTTTTTCAAGCTGCCGGTCTCGCCGTTGCCGCAGGTCGATTTTCCGACCATCTCGGTGCAGGCGACCTTGCCCGGCGCCAGCCCGCAGGATGTCGCGACCACCGTCGCAAGTCCGCTGGAGCGGCATCTCGGGCAAATTGCCGACGTCACCGAGATGACCTCGTCGAGCACGGTGGGCGGCGTCCGCATCACCCTGCAGTTCGGGCTCAACCGCGACATCAACGGCGCGGCGCGTGACGTACAGGCCGCGATCAATGCGGCCCGCGCCGACCTTCCGACCAGCCTGCGGTCCAACCCGACCTACCGCAAGGTCAATCCCGCCGACGCGCCGATCCTGATCCTGACCCTGACGTCCGACACCATGACCCGCGGCGATCTCTATGACGCGGCCTCGACGGTGCTGGCGCAGAAGCTGTCGCAGGTCGAGGGCATCGGCGAGGTCGTTGTCGGCGGCAGTTCGCTGCCGGCGGTCCGGGCCGAACTCATTCCGCAGGCGCTCTACAAATACGGCATCGGCCTCGAGGACGTGCGCGCCGCGCTGGCCGGCGCCAACGCGCATAGCCCCAAAGGAGGCATCGACGTCGGCGACCAGCGTTACCAGATCTACGCCAACGACCAGGCCAACAAGGCCGCCGACTACCGGTCCCTGATCGTCGCCTACCGGAACGGCGCGGCGGTTCATCTCTCTGATGTCGGTGACGTCACCGACGCCGTTGAAAATCTGCGAAACGCCGGTCTCGCCAACGGCAAACCGGCCGTCCTGATCATCCTCTACCGGCAGCCGGGCGCCAACATCATCTCCACCGTCGATCTGGTGAAAGGACTGATGCCCCAGCTCCGGGCCTCGATTTCACCGGCCATTGACGTCGGACTGGCGGTCGACCGCTCGACCACCATCCGTACCTCGCTGCGCGATGTCGAACGCACGCTGATCCTCGCCGTGCTGCTGGTGATCGTGGTGGTGTTCGCCTTCCTGCGGAACCTGCGCGCCACGCTGGTACCAGTCGTCGCGGTGTCGGTGTCGCTGATCGCGACCTTCGCCGCCATGTATCTGATGGGCTACAGCCTCGACAATCTCTCGCTGATGGCCCTGACGGTCGCGACCGGATTTGTGGTCGACGACGCCATTGTCGTGCTCGAGAACATCACCCGTTACGTCGAGAACGGGCTAAGCCCGATGGAAGCGGCGCTCAAGGGAGCCGCCGAGGTCGGCTTCACTGTGCTGTCGATGAGCATCTCCCTGATCGCGGTCTTCATCCCGATCCTGCTGATGGGCGGTATCGTCGGCCGCCTGTTCCGCGAATTCGCGATGGTGATCTCGATATCGATCATGATCTCGCTGGTGATTTCACTGGCGACGACCCCGATGATGTGCGCCGTGCTGCTGCGCAATGACCACGGCGATAAACATGGCTGGTTCTATCGGACCAGCGAGCGCTTCTTCGATGCGATGCTGAACGCCTATCGGCGCAGCCTGAGCGTCGCACTGCTGCATCCGGCGTCGATGATGTTGATTTTTGCTACCGTGCTCGGCCTCAACTTCTATCTGTATGGCGTGGTTCCGAAAGGTTTCTTCCCGCAGCAGGATACAGGCCGGCTGACCGGCTCGATCCAGGCGGACCAGAGCATTTCGTTTCAGCTGATGCAGCAGAAGCTGACGCAATTCGTCACCATCATCAAGAACGATCCCGCAGTGGATGCGGTGGTCGGGTTCACCGGCGGAGGGCAGACCAATTCCGGTTTCATGTTCGTTTCGCTGAAGCCGCTCGGTGAACGGACCATTTCGGCCGATGGCGTCATTGCACGGCTGCGGCGCCAGATGGCGGTTGTTCCGGGCGCGACCCTGTTCCTGCAGGCGGTGCAGGACATCCGCGTCGGCGGCCGCGCCAGCAATGCGCAATACCAATTCACCCTGCAGGGCACCACGCTGGATGAACTCAATGAATGGGCCCCGAAGATCGCTGCGGCACTGCAGGCCGATCCGATCCTCACCGACGTCAACAGCGATCAGCAAAACAAAGGGCTCGAATCCGACCTTGTGATTGACCGGGATGCCGCCGCCCAATTGGGGATCACCGTCAGCCAGATCGACAATACGCTCTATGATGCGTTCGGCCAGCGCCAGGTGTCGACCATCTATGTCGCGCGCAACCAGTATCATGTGATCATGGAGGTGGCGCCGCAATACTGGCAAAATCCGGAGACGCTGAAGGACGTCTATGTCAGCACATCCGGTGGCTCGGTCGGCGGATCGCAGGCGACCAATGCGGTCGCGGGAACCATCGTCGCCGGGAAGTCGAGTTCGGCCACTTCGGCCAACGCGCAGGCCGCACGCAATCTGGCCAACAACTCGATCGGCGCTACCGGCAAGGGCGTCTCCTCCACCGGATCGGCGGTCAGCACCAACGCGGAGACAATGATTCCGCTTTCCGCGGTGGCGCGCTTTACGCAAGGCGCGACTCCGCTGGCCGTCAATCACCAGGGCCTGCTCGTCGCCACCACCATTTCATTCAACCTGCCGCCGAATGTGTCGCTCAGTACCGCTGTCTCATCGATCGAGGGCGCCATGAACCGGATCGGCGTGCCCGCCACCATTCGCGGCACGTTCCAGGGCACCGCGAAGGCGTTCCAGGATTCGCTCGACAATCAGCCCTTCCTGATCCTGGCCGCTTTGGTCACGATCTACATCGTGCTCGGTGTGCTCTATGAAAGCTACGTTCACCCCCTGACGATCCTTTCCACATTGCCGTCGGCCGGCGTCGGCGCGCTGCTGGCCCTGATGGCGTTCAAGACGGAGTTCAGCATCATGGCGCTAATCGGCGTCATTCTGCTGATCGGTATCGTCAAGAAGAACGCCATCATGATGATCGATTTCGCGCTCGATGCGGAACGCAGGCGCGGGCTCAGTCCGCTGGATGCGATCTACGAGGCCTGCCTGCTCAGGTTCCGGCCGATCATGATGACGACCATGGCGGCTCTCCTTGGTGCACTGCCGCTGGCGATCGGCATCGGCGATGGCGGGGAGCTTCGGCAGCCGCTGGGCATTGCGATTGTTGGGGGCCTTATCCTCAGTCAGGTGCTGACGCTCTATTCAACGCCGGTGATCTACCTCTATATGGACAGATTCCGGTCCTGGGGCCAACGTCTGAGGGATGGCGGTGCTGCACCGCTCGCGCCCGATACCAAGCTGCAACCGGGCGAATGAGTGTCGACAGTAACATGCCAATAGTAAAAACGATGATCGGCCAGGCTCTCCAGCGAACCCCGCGTAATTTTGGCGGCAAGGTGCGTGCGGCTTCTGCGCTCTGCGCCCTTCTGCTAAGTCCGGCACTGTCGGGGTGCATCCTCGGAACCGAAAAACCCGACCTCAATCTCGAAGTACCCGTCACGTATCGCGAAGGCGGCCATCGGGCACCTGACGCCGCCCTTCCGGCACTGGATTGGTGGCGGGGTTTTCGTTCCGCCGAACTGACGTCGCTGATGGATGCGGCGCAGATCTACAATCTCGATATCGCCGTGGCCATTGCCCAGATCGAACAGGCCGACGCGCAAGTCGGCGTGGCGGGCGCTCCCTTGTTGCCGTCGATTAGCGGAACGCGACGGCGGAGCGCGAGCATGTCTCCACGGCCGGCGTCAACACCAATGGCGCCGGCATCGGCGGCGCATCGACGTTCTCGCAGTACAGTATGGGTCTCACCGCGAGCTATATGATCGATTTCTGGGGCAAGAACCGCGCGACGCTTTTTGCTGCCCAGGAAACCGCGACCGCCGCCCGCTACAACCGTGAAGTCGTGACCCTGACGGCGATCGTGACCGTCGCGAACACCTATTTTCAGGTCCTGGCCGCCCAGGACCAGCTACGCGTCGCGCGCCGCAACCTCGCCGCGGCCGAACGCATTCTCACTTTGATCAAGCAACAATTTAACGGCGGCACGGCTTCGCAACTCGACCTGTCGCAACAGGAAGCCCTGGTGTCGACCGAACGCGCGGCCATTCCGCCGCTCGAAATCACGCTGCGACAGAATATCGCCGCCCTGGCGCTTTTGGTCGCGCGGGCACCGGCGAATTTCACGGTCACCGGCGGCACGATGACGCAAATCACAATTCCGCGCGTCACGGCGGGCCTGCCCTCGGAACTGCTTAACCAGCGGCCGGATATCCGTCAGGCCGAGGCTCAGCTGGCCTCTTCCAATTTCAGCGTCGAATCGGCGCGCGCCGCCTTCTTCCCGCAGATCCAGTTGACGGCGACCGCAGGCGTCCAGAGCGCCGCCCTCGCCTCCCTGTTTGGACCGGGCGCCTGGTTTTACACGCTGGCCGCGGGCCTGACGCAGCCGATCTTCGACGGCTTTCTTCTGGAGAGCCAGTTGAAGCAAGCCAAAGGCGTGCAACTGCAGAATTTGCAGGCCTATCGCAAGGCGGTGCTGTCGGCGTTCGCCGATGTCGAGAAGGCCCTCGTCGCGTTGTCGCAATCCACCCTGCAGGAGCGCCTCCAGGCCCAGGCCGTGGCCGATTCCCGCAAGGCATTCGAGGTATCCGAAACGCAGCTGCGTGCCGGCACAGTCAATCTCATCACGGTGCTGCAGACCCAGCAAACGCTGCTCACCAACGAAAACAATCTGGCGCAGGTGCGGTTGACCAAGCTGCTCGCGGCCAGCAGCCTGTTCCAGGCGCTCGGCGGCGGATGGAATCCGAACGGGCAGTTGTCGTCGCTGCAGCCGGCTGTTCTGCCGCTGCCGCCACAATAAGATTGATCGACGTTCCCGGGATTTGATGGCCGGCGATCGTACGATCCCGGCAGTAACCGGTCAGCGGTCCAGTCCGGCCTCCTTGGACAGTTCGTTGAGAAATTTGTCTAGCGCGCTGCTGCCGGCTTCCTGCGCCGCCCGGTGCGAACGATAACCGTCGCCGGAAATCTTGACGCCCATGGCCTCTCTCCGGCGCTGGATTTCCCAGCCAAAAGGAGTTGCACCGTCGCCGCGACGGCTGACGACAACGAAATAGATTCGGCTTCTATTGTCGGGATGCATATTCAATCGAACTGTCCGCAATGGCAGTTCGCTGCCGATCGATAATGTTCATTATGCAGTTTGCGCAATCGTCGTTTCTTGTTCGAAACTACGGGCGGCCGAAACTGGCCGCCCGCCCGCATGGCATCCGTTTTTCAGATCCGGATTATTTCATCGCGTCATAGATCGCGAACGAGTAAGCGCCTTCCGGCTTCTTGGTAATGACCGGATCCGATCCGCCGGCCATCAACTCGGCAACCGTACGGTCGTAATCCTTGACGTCGAGCTTGCCGTCGGCGGAGCCGAGCAGTTTGGCAATCTCGGTCATCATCCGGGTCTGGTCTTTTGCGGTCTTCGCGCCGGTCGAGTCGCCCGCCAGGATGATCTTCACAGTTTCATCCACATGGCTCTTGGCGTAGTCCCAGCCCTTCATCGAAGCCTTGACGAACTTCGCCATCTTGGCCACGAACGCCGGGTCCTTCAGGTTCTTTTCCAGCACATAGAGACCGTCTTCCAGTGTGGCGACGCCTTCCTCTTCATATTTGAAGACGACGAGCTGGCTCGGCTTGTAACCGCCGTCGATCACCTGCCAATACTCGTTGTAGGACATCGTCGAAACGCAATCGGCCTGCTTCTGCAGAATCGGGTCGACGTTGAAGCCCTGCTTGATGACCTTGACGCCAGCCGGCGAACCGTCGGTCTTGAAGTTCAGCTTCGACATCCAGGACAGGAACGGATACTCGTTACCGCCGTACCAGACCCCGATGGTCTTGCCCTTGAAATCGGTGGGCTTCTTGATGCCGGTATCGGCGCGGCAGGTCAGCATCAGGCCGGACTTCTTGAAGGTCTGGGAGATGTTGACCAGCGGCACACCCTTTTCACGCGACGCCAGCGCCGACGGCATCCAGTCGACCACCACATCGGCTCCGCCACCGGCGATCACCTGCGGGGGTGCTACGTCCGGGCCGCCCGGCTTGATCGTGACGTCTAATCCGGCGTCCTTGTAGAAGCCCTTTTCCTTGGCCACAAAATATCCGGCGAACTGGGCCTGCGCGACCCATTTCAGCTGGATGGTGACGGTGTCCGCCGCCTGCGCAGTCGCCAACGACAAACCCATCGTCACGCCTGCTGCGATTGCCACTATGTTCTTCATGCGATACTCCGAAGCTGTAAGAACCCGCCGAGTCAGGTTCGATAGGATGGATGCCAAAAGGTGGTCGCGCGCTCGGCGAGCGCGACAAGTCCGTAGAACGCCATTCCAGCGATCGCAGCGAGAGCGATTTCCGCCCACACCATATCGATCGCCATTCGCCCCGCCTCCGTGGAGATGCGAAACCCGATGCCTTGCGTCGGCGTACCGAAGAATTCGGCGACGATCGCACCGATCAGCGCCAGCGTGGCGTTGATCTTCAAGGCATTAAAAATGAACGGCAGTGCCGCCGGCAGATAGAGCTTGGTCAGCGTCTGCCGATGGTCCGCGCCATAGGAACGCATCAGGTCGCGCTCCATGTGCCCGGACGCGGACAATCCCGCCAGCGTGTTCACCAGCATGGGAAAGAACGTCACCAGCGCCACGACCGCGGCTTTGGATGGCCAGTCGAAGCCGAACCACATCACCATGATCGGGGCGACGCCGACCAGCGGCAGCGCCGAAAAGAAATTACCGAGCGGCAGCAGGCCGCGCCCCAGAAAGGCGTAACGCTGCGCGACAATCGCAACCAACAGACCCGCGCCGCAGCCGATCACGTAGCCGATCAACACGCCGCGAATAAAGGTCTGGACGAAATCTTCGCCCAGCGTCGGCAATGATGAGGCGAACCGCACCGCTGCGGCGCTCGGAGCCGGCAGGATCACCGACGGCACGCCGAAGCCGCGCACCAGCACTTCCCAGAGATAGAACACCACAGCGCCGAACAGCAGGGGAATGGCGAGATTGAGCGCACGACGGGAGGTGCCGCCGCGCGGCCGCATCGACGCCAGTTCCACCACGCACAGGATCGCGCCGAGCCAGACCGCCAGCACCATCATCCAGAAGCCAGCCCCCGCGGAGCCGCTGATGCCTGCGTCGCGCAGCAAGCCCAGTGTGGTCGCGGCTGCACACAGCACGCCGGCGCCGCCGAGCGCGGTCGCCCACATCCCGCCGGCCCATCCAGCGATAGCGAATAACAGCGCCGCAGCCAGCGTGAGGGCCAACAGGGTCGGTCGTGCCAACATGGCAGGAACAGTTTCGCCGGACAGCGGCAGAACCAGCGCCAGCAGCATGGCGGCTGCCGCGAGGATAAAGCCCAGTCTGCGCCTGCGTGGGTTCAAGCCCGTGTCCCCATCTGTCGCGCGACGCCGCGCTCGGTCAGACCCACCAGTCCAATCAGGCCCGAGGCGAGGATCGCCGCGGCCACCAGCGCCGCCCAGATCTGGATGGTCTGGCCATAATAAGAGCCCGCCAGCAGCCGCGCGCCAATTCCGGCCTCGGCGCCGGTCGGCAATTCAGCCACGATAGCACCAATGAGCGAAATCGTAATCGCAACCTTCAGGCTGGCAAAGAGAAAAGGGACGGCCGAGGGCCAACGCAGCTTCGACAGCACCTGCCGCGGCGTCGCCGACCATGTCCGCATCAGGTCGAGTTGCATCGGATCGGGCGCTGTGAACCCCTTCACCATTCCGATCGTGATCGGGAAAAAGCACAGATAGGCCGAGATGATCGACTTCGGCAGCAGGCCCTGCAAGCCGATCGCGCCGAGCACCACGACGAAGATCGGCGCCAGCGCCAGGATCGGCACCATCTGCGAGCAGATGATCCAGGGCAGCAGGCTTTTCTCCAGCACGCGGCTGTGGACGATCATCAGTGCCAGACCGATCCCGAGCAGTGCACCGAGCAGGAACCCGAGCAGCGTCGCCGAAAGCGTTACCGCCGAATGATAGACCAGGCTGCGCGGCGCGGTCGGCGCATAGCCGAAAACCGAATCGACAAAGGCGCCGATCACCTGATGCGGCGCCGGCAGCAGCGGCCGCTCTGCGCTCATGGTGCCCTCGATCAGTTCTGAGACCGTGTAAGGCGTCTCCTCCCGCTCGAAGCCGTCACGCACCAGCGAGAGGTTCATCAGCACCGCCGCGATGTACCAGATCACGATCAGCGCCAGAACGATCGTTGCGATCGGCGCATAGCGCACGAACAGCGGATGCTGCCGCAGCGTGCTGCTCCGGGATACTGGCAGAGCGAGCGCGCTATTCGTCATAGGAATGCCCTGCCCGCAGACCGACGCGCACGCGCTGTGCGATCTTGAGGAACTCCGGTGTCTCGCGAATTTCCAGGGTGCGGTCACGCGGGAAATTGCAGTCGATGATATCGATGATCCGGCCGGGCCGCGGCGACATCACCACGATCTTGGTCGACAAAAACACCGCTTCGGGAATCGAGTGGGTGACAAACAACACGGTCTTTTCGGTCTTGTCCCACAATTGCAGCAGTTGCTCATTGAGATGATCGCGGACGATCTCGTCGAGCGCGCCGAACGGCTCATCCATCAGCAGCAAAGCTGGATCGAACGACAGCGCGCGGGCGATCGATACCCGCTGCTGCATGCCGCCGGATAATTGCCAGGGAAACTTGCGCTCGAAACCGGTGAGATTGACCAGCGCCAGATAGCGCGCCGCGCGCAGCTTTTGCTCGCTATCGGAAAAACCCATGATCTCCAGCGGCAGCTTCAAATTCTTCTCGATCGTCCGCCACGGGAACAATGCCGGCGCCTGGAATACATAGCCATAACGTCGCTCGAGGCGCGCCTGCTCCGCGCTCATGCCGTTGACGAGAAGCGTGCCGGCGGTCGGCTGCTGCAGATCGGCGATCACGCGCAGCATCGTGGTCTTGCCGCAGCCGGAGGGACCGATAAAGGAAACGAATTCGCCGTCCGCAATCTGCAGGCTGACATTCGACAATGCATCGACCTTGCCGTCGGCGGTCTCAAACGTCAGCGAAACATTGCGAACGTCCACCGCCAGCCGTTGTGGCGAAGCTGTCGATTCAACGAGTGCGTCCGCTGTGTTGTTCATACCTACCGGCTCGCTTGAGGCGACGAACGACTCTCGCACGTCCCGCTCCAGCGTAACGTCCGGATCATCCAGCTTCAATGCTTTCGGCATTCCCAGCGCCATGCGTAAATACTGGCAAACAGCGCAGCAAATAGCGCGCACAATGTTTGCCCATGCAGAGATATTTGTGGGCAAGCATCACCATCGGGGCCAAACATACCCTTATCGGTTTTTCAGATGGACAGAAAACCGGTCGGTTTTTGACTTGCGCCGAGTGCCGTCTCATACTTTGCAAGCGGCATTTGCCTATCGCGCAGGGCCGTAGTCCGATTGCTTGCACGCGAGCGCCATGAAGCCTGCTCCTTTCAAATATATCGCCGCGACCTCGCTTGAGCATGCGCTCTCGCTCAAGGCCGAATACGGCGATGACGCCAAGTTTCTGGCCGGCGGACAAAGCCTGATGCCGACGATGAATTTTCGCCTCGCCCAGCCGGCTGTCCTGATCGACCTTAATCGGATCGAGAGCCTCGGCGGCATTCGGCCGGGCGACGCCGGCGGCGCCCGCATCGGTGCGCTGACCCGGTATCGCACCCTGGAACGCGATTCCGGTTTTGCAAAAATGTTTCCGTTGATTGCCGAGGCGCTGCCGCACATCGCGCATCCGCAGATCCGTAATCGCGGCACCATCGGTGGAAATCTTTCGCATGCCGATCCGGCCTCGGAGCTTCCGGCCATCATGCTAGCGCTCGGCGCCAGATTCCACATTCAGACCGCCGATCAAGCGCGCTGGGTCGAAGCGCCGGATTTTTTCCTGGGCGCGCTTACGACCGATCTTCAACCCGATGAAATGCTGGTGGAAGTCGAATTGCCCCCGTCAAAACCGCGCACCGGCTGCTGCTTCATGGAGGTCGCAAGGCGGCGCGGCGATTTCGCGATCGTCGGCATCGCCGCGATGATGGCCCTGGATGATCAGAGTGAATGCAGCCACGTCCGGCTGACGTTTTGCGGCGTGGGTGAGACACCTGTCGATGCAAGTTCGGCGGCTGATGGCCTGATCGGGAGCGTGCCGACCGAAGAAGCGATCTGCGAAGCCGCCGCGTCCGTGCAGGCGATGATCGATCCCGGCGGCAGCGTTCACGCCACGGCGGATTATCAGCGCCATGTCGCCGGTGTCCTCACCGAACGCGCGCTGCAGACGGCTTTTCAGCGGGCGCGCGATGGACACTGACGATCACGAGATCACGGTGTCGGTCAACGGTGTGCGTTACAGCCGCCGCGTGGAATCGCGGATGCTGCTGAGCGATTTCCTGCGCCACGATCTCGCACTTGCCGGCACGCATGTCGGCTGCGAGCACGGCGTATGCGGCGCCTGTACCGTGCTGCTCGACGGACATCCGGTGCGCTCCTGCCTGATGTTGGCGGTGCAAGCCGAGACGCACGAAATTTCCACCATCGAGGGCCTGACCGACAAGGACGGCACTTACCATCCGCTGCAGCAGGCGATGCACGATCATCACGGCCTGCAATGCGGCTACTGTACGCCCGGCATTCTCATGACGATGACGGCCTTTCTTGAGGAAAATCGCTCGCCCAGCGAGGACGAGGTACGCGAGGCGCTGTCGGGAAATCTGTGCCGTTGCACCGGCTACCAGAACATCGTCGATGCCGTGCTGGCAGCCGCCGAACGGATGCGGGGCTGACGGAAATGTCTACCCGTACATTCGGAGAGCCGATCAAACGCAACGAGGACCGCCGGCTTCTCACCGGGCAGGCGTTGTTTATCGACGACGTCGAATTGCCGGGGCTATTGCATGTGGCGTTCCTGCGCAGCCAGGTCGCCCATGCCAAAATTCGCAAGATCGATGTCTCAAAGGCGCGGCAGCGGCCCGGCGTGGTCGCCGCCTATGTCGCCGACGATCTCGGCGATTACTGGAAACCCGGTCCACTTCTGGTGCCGCCGCCCCCGATTGTGGGCATCGTCTTCAACCAGCGAACTCAGGTGCCGCTGGCCCGGGACAAGGTCCGCCATGTCGGCGAACCCCTCGCGATCGTGATCGCCGAGAGCCGCTATCTCGCCGAGGACGCGCTCGACGATATCGATGTCGAACTTGAGCAGCTTCCGGCTGTGGTCGATCTGGAACAGGGGTTGCGCGCGGGATCGGCGCTGGTTCACGATGACGTCGGCTCCAACGTGTCCGCCCATGTCCACCAAACCAAGGGCAATTACGCGGCGGCGGCCGCCAAGGCCGATTGCATCATCAAGCGCCGCTTCCAGTATGAGCACGGCATTTCCTCGCCGATCGAGACCCGCGGCGTGGTCGCGCAGTGGGATCGACGCGCCAACCAGATGACGATCTGGATACTACCCAGGCGCCGGTGTTCGTCCGCAACGGCCTTGCCGCCATGCTCGGGCTCAACGAGCGCAATGTTCGGGTGATCGCACCGTTCGTCGGCGGCGGCTTCGGGCCGAAGATCATGATGTTCTATCCCGAGGAAGTGTTGCTGCCCTGGGTATCGATGAAGCTGAACCGGCCGGTCAAATGGATCGAGGACCGGCTCGAGCATTTCTTCGCCACCACCCACGAGCGCGGGCAGATTCACGATGCCGAGATCGCGCTCAGCCGCGACGGAAAAATCCTCGGCATCAAGGATGTCTTCCTGCACGACGGCGGCGCCTACGATCCCTATGGGCTGACGGTCCCGATCAACAGCCAATGCACCCTGCTCGGCCCCTATGTGGTGCCGAACTACGACAGCACCTTCACGCAGGTGTTCACCAATCTGACGCTGGTCACCCCCCTATCGCGGCGCGGGACGCCAGCACGGCGTGTTCGTCATGGAACGCCTGCTCGATTTCGCCGCGCACGAACTCAACATCGATCGCGCCGAAATCCGCCGGCGCAATCTCATTCCGGCGGACGCGTTCCCGTACAAGAACGAGATCATCTATCAGGATTTCCAGCCGCTCGAATATGACAGCGGCAATTACGAACCGGTGCTCGACATGGCGCTGGAAGCATCGGCTACAAAACCTTCAAGGAAGAGCAGCGCCGCGCGCGCCTGCAGGGCCGTCATCTCGGCCTCGGCCTCGCTTGCTATGTCGAAGGCACCGGTATTGGTCCCTACGAGGGCGCCAAGGTTCAGGTGCAATCGAACGGCAAGGTCAGCGTCGCAACGGGGATCGGCACCCAGGGCCAGGGACATTTTACCGTTTTTGCCCAGATCGCCGCCGATCAATTGGGGTCGCGGTCACCGATATCGATGTCGTCACCCGGCGACACCGATCAGTTCTATTGGGGAGCCGGCACCTTTGCCAGCCGCGGCGCGGTGGTTGCCGGCAATGCCGTCAACGAAGCTTCCAAGGTGGTGCGCAAGAAGGGCGCTCAAGCTCGCCAGCGATCTCTTCGAATGTTCCGAGGACGATCTCGTGCTCGAAGACGGCAAGGTTTCCATCGTCGGCATCCCCGAAAAATTCGTCCGGCTTGGCGACCTCGCCAACCAGGCCAATCCTATGCGCGGGGCCGTTCAGCCGGGCACGGAGCCGGGACTGGAATCGACGCAATATTTCGGGCCACCGATGGGCGCAACCGCCAACGGCGTCCACGCCATGATCATCGAAGTCGACCCGCGGACCTTCGATCTGAAGGTGTTGAAATACGTCGTGGTGCATGATTGCGGTACGGTGATCAATCCGATGATTCTGGCGGGCCAGATCCATGGCGGCGTCGCGCAGGGCATCGGCAACGCGTTCTACGAGAAACTGGCTTTCGACGATCAGGGCCAGCTTCTCAACGCCTCGCTGGCGGACTATCTGCTGCCGACCGCGCTTGAGGTTCCCCGCGTGGAACTCGGCCATACCGTAACCCCGTCGCCGCTCAACCCGATGGGTATCAAGGGCGCCGGAGAGGCCGGTGCGATTCCGGTGGGGCCGATGTTTGCGCAGGCGATCGAGGACGCGCTCGATCTGAAGGAGCGCGGCGTCGAATTGCTTGAAATTCCGCTCAGCCCGAGCCGCGTGTTTGAGCTCACCCGAAAGACCAGCCCATGATCCTGATCACGGGTGCGGGTGGCAAGACCGGCAAGGCCGTCCTTAAGGCGCTTGTGACGCGGGGCGCGTCGGTACGCGCGTTCGTTCGAAATCCGGCGCGTGAGGCCGCATTGAAAACGATCGGCGCCCATGATGTCATGGTCGGCGCGATGGACGATCCGCAGGCGCTCGCCCGCGCCACTGAGAGCATCGAGGCGATCTATCACATCTGCCCGAACGTCAGTCCGCACGAAATGCCGTTTGCAACGGCGCTGATCGATGCCGCGACCGGTTCCGGCGTGTCGCGCCTCGTCTATCACCTCGGTACTGGCATCCGCAGATCGAGGCGATGCCGCATCACTGGAACAAGCTGCGGGTCGAGGAAATGCTGTTCAGCTCAAGGCTGGATATCACCATCCTGCAACCAACGGCCTATATGCAGAACAGCCTCAGTGAGTGGGATCGCATGGCCCGCGAAGGCATCTACCGCGTGCCCTACCCGATCGACACGCGGTTGAGCCTGGTCGATCTCGAAGATGTCGCCGAGGCCGCAGCCAAGGTGCTGACGAGTACCAATCATTCCGGCGCCACCTACGAACTCGTGGGCACACCGCCGCTCAGCCAGATCGAGATCGCAGATGCGTTCGGTCGGGCACTGAAGAAGCCCGTTCGCGCGGAGGCCGAAACTGTTGAAAAGCTGGGGACGCCCGCGCACGCAGTACCGGCATGGCAGATTACGCGCGCGAGACATTGGCAAAAATGTTTCGCGCCTATGCGCGCGACGGCCTCAAGGGCAATCCCAACGTGCTGGGCTGGCTGCTCGGACGGCCACCGATTTCGCTCGAAGATTTTGCCGCGCGGATCGCCGCGACTCAGGCGTGAGGCGGCCAGCCGACGGGACGTATCTGCTGCACAATCTTCATGACTGACAGGATCAGCGGCTCTTCGAAACGCGGGGCCGACGATCTGGATGCCCACAGGCAATCCATCGCTGGTCTGGCCCGCCGGCACGCTGCCGCCGGGCAGGCTCATCAGCGTGATCAGGAAAGAGCCGGCGATCCAGTCGGTATAATTGTCGAGCTTCTTGCCGTTGATCAGCGTCGGAAAGTTCATTTCTACCGGGAATTGCTTCACGGGTGATTGCGGCGTGATCAGCAGATCATATTGCTCGAAGAATTTCGCGAAACGCGCGAATAATTCCGCGCGTTTCTGTTCGGACGCGGCAAAGTCCAGCGGCGTCACGTTAAATCCGGCCTTGACGTTGCCTTTAAGATTGACGCCGAATTGTTCCAGATGATCGAGATTGGCGAATTGCTGACCGACCATCCAAAAGCCCGCGCCACGCTTGATAGGGCGACTTGCCGTCGGAAATATCGAATGCGATCTCCTCCACCATCGCGCCGGCATCGCGCAGCGCCATTGCGGTGTTCCGGCAGATATCATCGATTTCAGGCTCGACCCCGATGCCGGCAATATCCGATACATAAGCGATGCGCAGGCCTTTGACGTCCTTGGCGTTTGCGACAATGGCGCGGGCGCTCGCCCATGGCGGCGCGACCGAAATCGGCGAGGCGCGGCTGAAGCCGACAATGGCGTCCAGCATCAAGGCGGCATCTTCGGCGGTGCGCGCCCAGCGGCCCATGAACCTGGCCGGGATCCCATGCCAGCGGCATCGGCAGGTTCGGCGTCAATCCCGGGGTCGGCCGGATGCCGACAATGCCGCAGAACGACGCCCGGCATCCGGATCGAGCAACCCGAAATCGGTGCCCTGCGCCAGCGGGACCATGCCGGTCGCGACCGCAACCGCCGATCCGCCGGACGACCCCGCCGGGCTCAGCGCCGGATTCCAGGGATTGCGGGTGACGCCGAACACTTCGTTGAAGGTATTGGCGCCGGCGGCAAATTCGGGCGTGTTGGTTTTGCCGAGCACGATCGCGCCGGCGGCTTTCAGGCGCCGCACCGCTTCGGCATCCTCGGATGGGACGTTGTCCTTGAACAGTGGCGAGCCATAAGTGGTGCGGATACCCGCGGTCGGCGTAACGTCTTTGATCGCGACAGGCAATCCGTGCAGCGAACCCAGGGCGTCACCAACGCATGACAGCCGCTTCAGCGTCCTTTCGCCAGCACACGCGCCGCATCGGCCACCAGCGTCACGATCGCGTTGAGTTTTGGATTGACGCGCGCGATGGTGGCGAGATGGCGTCGAGCACCTCGACCGGGCTTACCGCCTTGCTGGCGATCATCGATGCCAGTTCGACAGCGGTCTTGCGACTCAGACTTTCGCTCATATCGGATTCCATTATTTACCCGACCAATGCACGAAGCGGCGCTCGATCGTGAGGAACAGGAGGTTGAGACCATAACCCAGCGCGCCGGCCGCGAAAATCGCGGCATACATCTCGGGCATATTAAATAGCTGCTGCGCCCTCGAACACGCTCTGGCCGAGGCCATCAGTCGAGCCGATGAACATCTCGGCCACGACGACGATTACCAGCGCCAGCGATACGCCGTTGCGCAGGCCCACGAATGTCTGCGGCAGCGATTCCAGCAGCATCACATCCCATAATATACGGATGCGGGAAGCGCCCATTACGCGCGCCGCCAGAATGCGCGTCTTACGCGCATTCATCACGCCGTAGGCGACATTGAACAGGATCACCAGCGCCGCACCGAACGCCGCCACCGATATCTTGGTGCGGTCGCCGACCCCGAACAGCACCAGAAACAACGGGAACATCGCTGACGCGGGGTCGAGCGGAAGAAATCGATCAGGAACTCAACCGAGCGATAGACCTTTTCCGATGAGCCCAGGAGAATACCCAAAGGGATCGCAATGACCGCCGCGATCGCCGTGGAATAGATGGTGCGCTCGACCGTCTTGAGGAAATCGACGCCGAGTTTGCCGCTGGTCATCCCGATCCACATCGCGCGAAATGTTGAAACCGGCGACGGCAGCAGCACCGGATCGACAATGCGCGCCCAGACTGTCAGCGACCACACCGCCAAGAGCACAGCGACACCGACAAAGGGAAGCAATATCTGCAGGCGCTTCATCGCATCATCCCTTGCGAACTTCGCGCTGGAAGATTTCGAGGCAATGCGCCTTGGTGCTGATGAACTCGGCTTCCGACATGGTCTGGAGGGTGCGCGGCCGCGGCGCGTCGTAATGGACGAATTCCACCGCGCGGGGCGGGATGGCGTGACAGCAGCAGGATACGGTCCGACAGGTACACCGCTTCTTCCAGATCGTGCGACACCAGAACCGTCGTCGTCGAGGTCTCGACAAAAATGCGCTGTAATTGTTCGCGCATGAACAGCGTCATCTCATAGTCCAGCGCGGAGAACGGCTCGTCGAGAAACAGGATTTCCGGCTCGACGACCAGCGCGCGCATGATCGAGACAAGCTGCTGCTGGCCGCCCGACATCTGGTAGGGGTAGAGATTGAGGTCGATCTTCACGTTGAGATTGGCGACGATTTTCTCGACCCCGGGCGGTGCGCTCGGGCTTCGACAACCCCATCACCTTCAAGGGATAGGGCGATATTGTCGAAGGCGCGCAGCCAGGGAAACATCGCTTCGCGATAATTCTGGAACACATAGCCGAATTTGATCTGGCTCAGCGGTTGCCCGTCGAACAGGATTTCCCCGGCATCGGCCGCAATCAGCCCCGCGATCATGTTGATCAGCGTGCTCTTGCCGCAGCCATTGGGGCCGAACACCGACATCAATTTGCCGCGCGGGATATCGAAGTCGAAATTGTCATAGATCGTGGCGTCGGAGAAGCGCTTGCTCAGCCCGCGGATCGTGACATGCGGCGCCGTACGCCGCGCCGCTTCACGGGCGTTGTGTGTCAGTTCCATCTTTTCAACGGGCTGTGCTCCGGCCACCGGCACCTCAGTACTTCTGCAGGACTTTGGTGACATCCAGCTTTTCCGGGACAACCCCGATCGAATTTCCAAAATCGGCAAATTTCTGCAACTCGCCGATCTGTTTCGGAGTCATATCGCCGACCATGATATATCCAAGCATCGGCACGGTATCGACGACGTTGTCGGGCGTGAACGTGTTCTTGGCGAGATATTTGCGCGCTTCATCCGGATTCGCATTGATAAAATCGATCGCCTTGCGCCACGCCGCAGCGAAACGCCTGGCGACATCAGGCCGCTTCTGGATGAAGTCGCTGGTCATCGCGCAACCCGCCGCATAGGCGTTGGCCGCCTCGTCGCCAAGGATATATTTCGAAATCACGCCCGCCTCAATCGACCGCGCGACGCCGCTCTTGATCATCATCGAGGCGCTGGGCTCAAGCGTATAACCGCCATCGAACGTGCCCGCTATCATTGGCATTGACATGTTGTCCCATGTCGAGCTGATCGATGGTGTAATCGCCCTCCTTCAAACCATTTTTGGCCAAAATGGCCTTGGCGGTGTTGAGATTGGCCGGTCCCGGCGCCGACATCAGTTTCGCGCCCTTCAGGTCAGCGATCGTCTCCGCCTTGAAGCCGTTGCGAACCACGAACTGTTCCATCTTCCAGACCTTGGTCTGGCTGTGCATGCCGATGTACATCGCGACACCAGGCTTCTTCACATCGGCGTTCAGCCCTTCGAGCGTGACCAGAACCGCCGCGACCTCGATCTGGTTAGTCATCATCGCCGCGACATTCGGCGGACCGCCCATCAGCTTGGTCGTTTCAGGCTCGATGTTGAGTTCCTTGAAGAACCCCCGCTCCAGCGCCACGAAATAGGGCAAGGATGAGCTGATCGGGAATACCCCGACCGAAACCTTGTCCTGCCCGACCGCCCGGCCCGGCGCTAAAGCGCTCAAGGCCAGCACCGCGATGGCACAGATTGCAAGTTTCAGCGATTTCATCACGCGCCTCCCGTCATCCACGTTATCGGGCCGTCCAGCCGATGGCCGGAAGGCATCGATATTCGAGCAAGGAACGTGCCGGTTTACTCGTCCAGCTCAACAATCGCGATCACCGGGCCGCCGCCATGCGGGCCCTGATGCATGGCATCGACCGACACGAACACGGCGGGATCGCCGATCGCCAGCGCTGCCACACTGCCGACCGCGGCCTTGGAATGGCGGTGATGGTGGACATCGGAATCATCGAGCATGATCTGCCGCCGCCCGCGCAGTTTTCCGGTCCGGTCGGCCTCGCATTTCATGAAGCAATTGACGACACGGCCCTTGAGGTCTTCCGACCGCGGCCGTTCCGGCAATTCGATGCCGGCGTCGCGGATTGAATCGTAAATCCCCGTCGATGTCCAGCGCGTCACGCATGACGGAATGGCCGATGCTGTAGCGGCCGCCGGCGCCCGGCCTTGTTGCCGAGCAATACGATCTGCGCCTGGGTCAGTTCCACGCCGGACGAGCACGACGCCACCGAGGAATAAAGATCGAGATCCTTGCAGATCTGCTCGGCCTTCGGCATCGGCACCTCGCCGAGCGCCACCGCGATACCGAGCGCCGTGGTGCCGTTGGAAACGCCCATGGAATCGTGGACCTCGCATGCGACCGTCTGATGGCGTGACTCGGCATCGCGAACCGACTCGATGGTCAGCAGCGGCGTCTTGGTCTGGACGTAATGCACATCTTTTGGGTCGGTAATCCCGGCATTCTTCATCGCCGCCTTGACCGCGTCGGCGACCTTCTGAACCATCGCAGGACGTCCGATATCCTCGGGCAGCAATTCCGCACTCAGCGCGGTGCCGATCACCAACCGCGATTTGCCGGCAGGGCCGGTCTTGTCGTTACGCGCAAAGATCGTCGCATGGGGCGTGATGACACCGTCGCAGCCGCCGGACCATACCATCGGGATGTTGTGGATCTCGTCTTCAGACCGCGTGCCATGCTTGAGCAGCACGCGCCGGAACGCCTGGTCGGCCAGAATGCGGGTGAAATCGTTGACGCCGCCATTGCCCTCGGTCTTGCCGATCACGGCAATGACCTCGTCGGCGAGAAATTTTCCGGCCGTGATCAGTTCCTCAAGGCCGCTCGCGTCCTGAACGGTTTTCAGTTCGACCTTCGCAACTTCAATCGCCATTCGTGGGCACTCCGCTGTAGCGTGACTTAAATCGGCTCATCGCATCCGCGGCCGGTGTTCGCCGCGCAGCATCTTTTCGTAGCCTACCCCACGGTCGATCATGTCAGGCGCGGCATTTTGCGCCTTCTTCAAATCGGCCCGAAGCTGTTTCGTCGCGGCCTCGTTGATCTCAGGCTGGCCGGTTGTACCTGTTGTGAATATAACACCATAATCGTTCTCGGCGCTGGCGAGCGAGACCCGGCCCTCGATCACGTCGCGCAACACCAGTTCCAGTTCGCGCTGCAGCGGATCACCCCAGCCGCCGCCGCCGGTCGTCACCACACGAACGATCTGCCCTTTCAGGACAGGCTCGCCGTCGACGAGACCGCCGAGATCATAGCCCTCGCCTTCCGCGTCCACCGTGACGCAAAACGGCTGCCCGGCCTTGCCGCCATTCAGACCATAACAGCCGAGCCTTACCCGGTCCGCCGTGACGATGGTGCGGCAATCGACCAGCGCGCGATAATGCTTCTCGTAGCCCTGTCCGCCGCCGGCGCAGGCCGGCGCCGCCAGAATCGGTACGCAGCGCCAGCTTCTCGACCAGCAGCGGAAACCGCGTCTCGGTGAATTCCGCCGGCTGATTGCGCGAATCCGGCACGATATGGATCGCGTCATTGCCGTCGGCATAATAACGACCGCCGGAACCGCCGCCGAGCACCTCGCGCGACAGGAACGACTTGCCGTCTAGATCAGTACCGAAGAAACCCGTGTAGCGGATAGTTTCCTGATCCGCCGGCATGCGGCCATCCACCGCCTGCGCCACCACGCCGGCGAGCAGACCGAGAACGCGCAGCAAGACAAACGACCGCGCATTGGTCGCGGCCGGCCATTCCGGCGTGATCAACGTGCCCTTTGGGGGAAAGATCACCTCGAAAACGTCGCACACACCTTCGTTGACGTGAATTTCGGCGGCGCGTTCGGGCGTATCGGCAAGATTGCGGAGAATTGGCGCGATCCACTTGATCAGGAACGCGCCGTCGGCATAGTCCGCGGGCCAATTGATAGGGCCGGTCGATTGCGGATCGGTGCCGTTGAAGTCGAGCGTGATCTTGCCGCCCCTTCTTGGTCATCTTCAGCGCGATTTTATGCAGCTTCGGATCGGTGATGCCGTCGTGCTCGACGTAGTCCTCCCAGGAGTATTCGCCGTCGGCGATCTTGGCGAGCAGTTCATTACGATAGATGTCGCGGCATTTATCGAGGATCGCCTGGAAACAGGCCTCGACCTGCTCGCGACCGAAGCGCTCGAACAGCCCGCCCATCCGGCGCGCGCCCATCAGGCAGGCCTGGATCTCGCTGTCGAGATCGGCCGATAGCATTTCCGGCACGCGGGTGTTGCGGCGAACGATGGTGAACAACCGCGTCGTTGCGCACGCCTTCGCTGTAAATCTTGACCGGCGGAATCGCGATGCCTTCCTCGAACACCGTCGCCGCGGTACCCGGCATCGAGCCGGGAACCCGGCCGCCGACGTCGTCATGGTGACCGAAGGCCTGGATGTAGGCGACCACCCTCGCCGTCATGAAACACCGGCACGGTGCTGCATAAATCAGGCAAGTGGCCAATGCTGCCTTCCGTCAAATACGTATCGTTCATCAGGAAGACGTCACCGGGCTTCATGGTCTCGGGCGGAAAATCCCGCACCACGCCATTGGGCATTGCGGAATAGGAACGGCCGGTCAGCTTGCGGCAGTAGCGATCAAACAACCCGACCCGGAAATCATGGGCCCTCGCGGATCATTGGGCTGCGCGCCGTGCGCTCGATGGCATATTCGATCTCAGCCTCGATCGAATTCAGCGTCCCCTCGACGATTTGCAGTACGATCGGATCGACCGAAACGGTCTCGCGCAGCGGCGCGGTCGGCCATGGATGCGACGTGGAATGCATGTTCATCGCGGCAACTCCTGCGAAGACTTGTCCTGCGAAGAAAGCGCGCGGATCACCAGAATGCCGTGCGGATCGACTTCGACATATTGGCCCGGAAAGACCACCGTCGTGGAGCCGAATTCCTCGACGACCGCCGGTCCACTGACCCGGCCCGCCGGCGGCAATGATGCGCGGTCGAACACCGGCGTGTCCACAAACCCCGTGCCGAATAAACCGCGCGGGTCGATTTCGGCGCGGGATTACCTGTGCCTCCGGCAAGCTTCGGCATCTGCGGCCGCTCAATCAGACCAAAACCGGAGACGCAGAGATTGACCAGTTCGATCTTTTGCTGACCGGCGTAATCATAACCGAAGGTTCTGCGATGTGCGGCATTGAAGGCCCCGATCAGTCCCGAAAGGAACGCCGCATCGACCGCGCCGCCTGGCGCCGTGACCCGTACTTCCATCGACTGACCGGCGTAGCGAATATCGGCTTCGCGAACCAGCCTGATGCGCGAGGCCTCAATGCCGTCGCGTTCTAGTGTCGCGACCGCATCGCACTCGAGCGCCGCATAGCGCGCCGCGATATCGGCCAGATCGATGGCGTCTTCATGCATGACCTTGGTGACGATGTGGTCGGTTCGCCAGTCCACCGCGAGCAGGCCGAACGCCGAGAGATTGCCGGGGTTCGGCGGTACAATGCAGGCCTTCATCGCCAGCAGATCCATCACCGCGGCAGATTGCGCCGGGGCCCGCACCGCCAAACGACAGCAGCGCAAAGGCCCGCGGATCGATCCCGCGCTGGATCGTCATCTGGCGGATTGCGTTGCCTGACTCCAGTTCGCGATCTCGATGATCCCGCTGGCGAGTTGCTCGACGCTCATGTTGCCCGGTAATCGCGCAGCAAGCGCTGCAATGCCTTCACGCGCGCGTTCGACATGAGCGCGATGCCGCCGCCGATCAGCGACGGCGGAATACGTCCCAGCACCAGATTGGCATCGGTGATGGTCGGCTCCTTGCCACCTTTCGGATAGCACATCGGTCCGGGCTCGGCGCCGGCACTGCGCGGACCAACCTTGAGATGGCCCTCGCGGCTGATCCAGGCGATCGACCCGCCGCCGGTGCCAATGGTCTCGATGTCGATCATCGGGATGCGCACCGGGAACGGACCGACCGATCCGCCGTTGGTGACATGCGGCTTGCCGCCTTCGATCAAACAGAGATCCGTCGAGGTGCCGCCGGCATCGAGCGTCACCAGATCGGGAAAGCCTGCGATCTCCGCGATCACGGCGCTGCCGAGGGCACCCGCAGCGGGGCCCGAGAGCGCTGTCGTGATCGGCTTGCGCACCACCTGATCGGCGCTGGCAACGCCGCCGCTCGACTGCATCACCAGGAACGGCTTGTCCTGAAGGCCGGCGCCAAGCTCCTGATGCACGCGCTTGAGGTAGCGTTCCATATGCGGCTTGACGAAAGCGTCGACCAAAGTGGTCACCGCGCGTTTCATATTCGCGATATTCGGGGAGTACCACGCAGGACAGCGACAAGGTCGCGTCAGGATATTCCTCGGCGACGATCTCGGCGGCGCGGCGCTCATGCGCGTCATTGGCATAGGAATGCAACAGGCAGATTCCGATGGCGCGAATGCCCTGCGCGCGAAAATACCGCGCCGCCTCTCGCACGCTGGCTTCATCGAGCGGCCGCAATTCATTGCCGCGGAAATCCAGCCGGCCCGCCGGCTTCGCGGACGAATTGCAGGGGAACGATCCGATCGGGCTTGACCCAAAAGTAAGAATTTCCGTAGCCCTCCGGCACCGATTGCCGCGCGATCTCGAGAATGTGCCGAAAGCCTGCATTGACGATCAGGGCCGAGTGAATTGATCTCGCCTTGCAGAAGTGCGTTGGTCGCGGACCGTGGTGCCATGGGCAAGACCTGCGACATCGTCGGTGGTCGCACCGGCGGCGGCGAGAATTTCGTTGACGCCGCGCAACAGACCGATCGCGGGATTGGCCGGTGTGCTCGCAACCTTGGTCACTTGTGTTGCGCCGGATTGGGTGTCGACCGACACGATGTCGGTGAAGGTTCCGCCGGTATCGATGCCGATACGAAATCGCGCGGCCGAAGATCGAGATGACATGCCTGGTACCATCGATAATTCACGGGGACGTGCGCGTGTCAGCCAACGCACCGCACTGCGGCAGCATGGGTCCGACGATCGCCTAAGTCAAAAGCCGATTATCGATGACATTATCGGAAAATCCGATCAGCCGGATTTGAGCATTTCGCGCAATTTAAGCAGCGCAGTTTCTTTGCGTCGCGACAGCGGCTCGCGCCTACGAAACAGGCTGAATGCGACATTTCGCGCAGGCGTGATCGTGAGCGCTTTCAGTAATCCCAACGTCACTTCATTCTCGGCGCACGCGCGCGGCACGATGGCGATGCCGCCACCCGATTGCACAATCATCTTGATGGTCTCGATATTGTCCACCACCGCAAGAATGTTCGGCCTGATTCCCAGATCCGTGAATAGCGAGAACACCACCTGGCCATAGCCCACCGTCAACTCGCTCATGATGAAGGGTTCGGCGAGCAGGCGTCCGATATCGATCGGTTGTTTGGAGCGTACCAATGCGTGCTTCGGATGGGTGATCAATGCCATTTCTACATCGATCAGGCGGTCGAATATCAATCCGGCCGGGAACCGATCGGGATCGGATTCGATAGCGATACCCGCATCGATTCGCTCCTCGTGAAGCTCGTTGAAGATATTCTTGGTGGGTGCCGTCAAAATATCCAGCCGCACGCCCGGAAGATCGGATTTGAGATCGGTGAACATGCGGGGGATGAAGATCTGGGCCATGCCCGATCCCATGCCGATCGTCACGGTGTCGGACAACGCGCCGCGCAACCGGCGGGCGGTATCGGAGAGACTGAGCAGATCGCCCATCACCCGTTCGGATTCGTACAGGAAGGTACGGCCGCGATCGGTGGATTCGATGCCGCCGGAGGTTCGGTTAAACAGCTCAAAGCCGATTTCCTCCTCGAGCAATTTTACCTGCTCGCTGACAGCCGACTGCGAAATATTCAGCCGCCGCGCCGCCTTGGTAAAGCTGCGCTCCTTGTAGACCGAAAGCGCGTAGCGCAATTGGCGAAAATCCAATTTTAAAATCCTCTATCTGGCCGCCGGGATATCGAAATAGCGGCGCGTCTCGAATTGGGTTTCGGCAATCAACTTCCCTTTCCGGATAACCCAGCGGCGCGGGACGCCGTGTCGCGAAAGCCGGATCCGCAACGCCACCGACCGCGACCCGGAAATCCGGCACCCGTAGCGCCTTCGCGCCATTGTTGGTCACCATGTCCATGACGGTCAAAATCTCGGCCGGCTGGCTCATATGGGAGGCCATGGCACAACAGGAAGGCAATCTCGAGCGGATCGTTCTGGCCGAACGGATAGAAAGTATCGTGCACGCAATCCTGCCCGCAGGCGACATTGACTCCTGCCGCCAACAACTCCTTGACCTGCGTCACGCCGCGGCGCTTGGGATAATCGTCGAGGCGGCCCTGCAGCATCAGATTGGTGGCGGGATTGGCGATCATGTTGACATTGGCCTCGTGCAGCCGGCCGATCACGTGATCGGCGTAATCTCGCGGGTATCCCGCCAGCGCGCAGGTATGTCCCGCGGTGACACGGCCCTGCCAGCCATTGGCGATGGTCAATTCCGCCACTACTTCCAGCGTCCGCGCGGCCGGATCGTCGGTCTCGTCGACATGCATGTCGATGTCCGCGTCGAATTGCCGGGCGATATCGAACACGATCTCGATATGCCGCCGGCTGTCTTGCGGCGAGGCTTCATTGAAACGGCATCCCGCCGACGACATCGACGCCCGAGTTTCATGACCTCCGCGCATCAACGCTTCGGTGCCCGGCGATTTGACGATGCCCTCCTGCGGAAACGCCACGATCTGGGATATCGATCAGATCGCCAAACCGTTCACGTGCACGGATCACACCTTCCGCCGGACGTGTGCCGCCGATCGGATCGACATCGACATGGCTGCGCAACCGGGGAGACGCCGTTTTCCAGTGCTCGCGCGATAACGCGCGAGGCACGGTCGGCGATTTCGTCAACGGTGTAATTGCGCTTGAGCTCCCAAAGGATCTCGATGGCTTCGGTGAGCGTCCCCGATCGATTGACCGGCGCGCGTTCGGAGATCAGCGCCTTGTCCAGATGAATATGCGGTTCGACAAAGCCCGGCACGGCCATCCGGCCCTCCGCATCGAGCGTCAAGGCGGCGGCGGATGAAACGCCGACCGGGCTTACACTCACAAAGCGGCCATTGGCTATTCCAAGATCGCACAGGCCTTCGGAGCCCCACAAAGCGACATTCTTGACCAGGATATCCAGCATCGACAGGGCTCCCGCGCTGAGCGCACCCGCACAATGCTAATCCATCGGCGAAATTTAGGCGAGACGTCGCGTCATACGACCGACATCCCACCTGCGCCGGGACCTCAAAGGTTAACGGCCGTGTGCCCCAGCACCGCTTCCCGATAAAAGCAGCACCGGAATCGCCGTTGTATTCGGCCGCAATATGGCTATATAGTTGATTGCAGCGGCTATCGCCGCGGCGTTAAATTCCATCGTTGGTGGACCAGGCCCGTCTGCTTAGGCGGGCCGTCGCCATTTCGGGGGTCCGTTACGATGACCGGTTCAAATCGGCTTGACCATATCCGCTTGACGTCGCACCCGGCGCCGGGTGCCAAGCACAGCTACCCCGATCAATTGGGGGCGCTGCCAGCGCGCGCGAACGCGGACCGATCATCGGCACGGTGTCGCGCCCACAGGATCGCAATGTCATCGGCACCCATGGCGGCTCCTATTCGGTCTATCGCGCGCTGGCCGTTTCATCCGGCGCACTCAATCCGATCCGGCGGCCCGATCTCACCAATACCCACCCTGCCGAGACGATCGGGCCGTTCCCGCAATGGAGCGATCCCGCAGAAAATCGTCTCGCTGGATCCGTGGGGGGCATCTCGCCGCAGAGAACTTCGGGAAGGAAATCGCCGAGGGTATCGATATCCGCCCGAGCATTGCGATCACCCCGCGCCCGTCTTGATCTGCCGGAACTGAGGTCCGCAATCGAAGCCCGGCCGGCTCAAGGTGGACAACGAGGTCGTGCACAAGAGCGGCAGCGGTTTCCGTGGTCAAGATCGCGATCGACCCGGTCTGGTATCTGCCAGGCATGGCGCAGCGCTTTGCGACCACCGAAAATAATTTACGCCGGCAATTGTTCGAGCAGACCGCGGGCATGTTCCCCGAGCTGGTAACGCGGCCCGACCTGCAGGTATTTCTGCCGCCGATCGGGCGGCATGACGGCCTATCTGTTCGGGCGACGTCAGCAAACTGCCGGACCACCGCACCAGCATCACCTGCCGCGTGCATGACGAGTGCAACGGCTCCGACGTATTCGGCTCGGATATCTGCACCTGCCGGCCGTATCTGCTGCACGGCATCGAGGAATGCGCGCGCGCGCCGGCCAAACCGGCGGGTCTCGGCATCATCGTCTACAATCGCAACGGAAGGCCGCGCGCTCGGCGAGGTCACCAAATTCCTGGTATATAACGCCCGCAAGCGCCAGGAAGGCGGCGACGCCGCCGCGCAATATTTCGAACGCACCGAATGCGTGGCCGGGGTGCAGGATGCCCGCTTCCAGCAATTGATGCCGGATGTGATCCACTGGCTCGGCCTCAAGCGCATCGATCGCTTCGTTTCCATGAGCGATATGAAGCACGACCGCGCTGACGCAGCCAGGGCATCGAGATCGTGGAACGCGTGCCGATCCCCGACGAACTGGTGCCGACCGACGCGCATGTGGAAATCGCCGCCAAGAAGGCCGCAGGTTACTACTCGCCGGAACCGCCACAGCCGCAGGACCTGATCAATTCGGTCGGCCCGCTCGCTCGAGAAGTACTGAGAGGGCGGCAGTGTCCGTGGCAAATTCCGAGACGTCGGCCGCGTTGTCGTTGCTGAATGCCCAAGGCGGTTCGCGAGCGCGCGCATCGCATGCTCGCGATCGGGCTTGACGACAAGCTGCCGAACTTCCGCATCCATCTCGACCGCATGGACAGCGCGGTCGATCTGGTGCTCGCAAACGACGCGGAAGGCCTATCCCTCGTTCGAGGTGCCGTTCCATTCGCGCTGGCGGCATTTCGTGATGAACGGCGACAATCGCTGGGCCGATATCGCCAATCAGGGTTCATTGGCCCGATCGCGCCGCCCGCGCCCGGGCTGAATTCGATCTGGCGATCGTCAGCGTTTTTCTCGATGCCGGCGCCGGCCCATCGTGGCGCTATCGCGATCCGAAAACAGGAACGCCGATCGGCCCGTTCGGAAGGATTGGGACCTGGCCAGCCTTGCAATGTTCTCAGCCGGCGCATTCTCTGCAGACCCAACGCAGCCGTTGCGGGCCGATGCCGAGGTGCTGGCGAGTTTCTCCGTCTCCGAGCTGGAGCGCGGCCTGCAGGTGTCGGACACCAATCCGCTGGTCGGCCTCGAGGGCCGCGTTGACCTGTTGCGCCGCCTGGGAGCGCTGGTGACCTCGAAGCCCCGACGTGTTCGGCAGTACCGATAAACCGAGACCCGGCGGCCTGTTCGATCGGTTGGCGGCGCAAGCCGACAACCAGCAACTCCCCGCTCCCGCGATACTCGCCGAACTGTTGAGAGAACTCGGGCCGATCTGGCCATCGCGGCTGACGCTCCGGCGGCATCGCACTCGGCGACTGCTGGAAACATCCGGCGCTGACGACGATGGATGCGACCAGCGGATTGATGCCGCTGCACAAGCTGTCGCAATGGCTGGCCTATTCGCTGATCGAGCCCCTGCAAACGGCCGGTATCCGCATCACCGACATCGACGGCCTCACGGGCCTCGCCGAATATCGCAATGGCGGTCTGTTCGTCGACATCGGCGTGCTCGGCTTTCGCGATGCCGCAGACGCCCAGCGCGATCACGAAGTGGCATCATCGCTGGTGGTGGAATGGCGCGCCCCTGACGGTGGCGTCTGCTCGAATCGTGTCGCCGACCGGCCTGCGGCAACGGCTTGGGCCTCGACGCGACTTCCTTACCCCTGGCCAAAATTCTCGAAGGCGGGACATGGGCCGCGGGCCGTCTGCTGGGCGCGCGAGCGCCGCGCCGACGCCTCACCTCCTGTAAAAGTCATCAGCGACGGCACGGTATTTTAGATCGGATCAACACCATGGACGGCGTCACGATCGTTAGCCACCCGCTGGTGCAGCACAAGCTGACGCTGTTGCGGGAGAAGAACATCTCGACCAAGGCGTTCCGCGAACTCCTCAAGGAGATCGGGATGCTCCTGTGTTACGAGATCACCCGCGATCTGCCGCTGGCCGACATCGACATCGAGACGCCGCTGACGCCGATGAAATCGCCGCAGATCGCGGGCAAGAAACTGGTGTTCGCACCGGTACTGCGCGCCGGCGTCACCTTCGCCGACGGCATGCTCGATCTGGTGCCGAACGCGCGCGTCGCCCATATCGGCCTCTATCGTGAGCCGACGACTTTCGTTGCCGTGGAATATTTCTTCAAGGCGCCGAGCGACCTGAACGAGCGACTGGTGATCGTGATTTCGCCGGTGCTGGCAACGGGCAACTCCACCGTCGCGGCAGTCGACCGGTTGAAGGAGCGCGGCGCCAACGACATCCGGCTGGCATGCCTAATCGCCGCCCCCCGAGGGCATCGAGCGCATGCGCGGCATCCATCCGGATGTTCCGATCTGGCTCGCCGCCATCGACCAGGGGCTCGACAAGGATGCCTTCATCCTGCCCGGCCTCGGCGATGCCGGTGACCGCGCTTACGGCACCAAATAATTCAGCGGCTGCTCAGGTGCCGACGCGAAGCGCCGAACGCAGCTTGCGCAGATAGGCGATGACCGAGAGCGCGCGGTGATGCGCCCCGTCTTCGGATTCTCCGACGGGATGTTCTCGATCGACATCGAAAAACGCGCTGAATCGGATTCCCACCTCGACGCGATGGATGTTGCGCGTCACCGTGGGATCGGCCCAGATTTCCAGCCGCGTCCGGTCCGGACCGATACCGGCCAGCGACAGCGCGACCGCGACATTCAGATTTGCCGGAAATCCCTTTGCGGCCTCGCGCGCGGTGCCCTCGAAGATCCGCAGCGGCTCGGTGATGCCCGTTCGATGTCGATGTTGTTTTCGACGATATAGGGGCGCGCCGGCCAATCCCTGCACCGGCTTGCGCGTGACCATCCGGACCGAATGAATGGTCTCAACCGCGGCCGCCGTTACGGCGCATCGAGTCCGATCAGCGCGCCGGGTGGGCACCACGATCTGTCCGCCATTTTGTTTTGCCAACGCGATCAGGTCTTCATTGTCGAGCAACGCACCGGCGCTGAGGACGATCGCGGTCTTTCCCCTGGTCACAAAGGGCGCAACGATCGATCTCAGGAGTTTTCCCGGGCGCGCATTCGATAACGATGTCGGCGGCATCGGAGAGCTGTTCGATCGGCAAGATCGCGGGGCGGGGGTCGCCAGTTTGCCGAGCCAGCCCTGGTGCTTCTCGGGGTTCTGTGCGGACACCCGCGGTGAGGACCAATCCATCGATGCCCCCGGTCCAGCACTTGCGCCACCTTCATTCCGATCGGGCCGAGCCCGGCAATGGCGACCCGTAGACTGGCTGACTGGCCTTTCGATACACTCGACATGATTGGCTTCTCTGCTTTCAAACGGCTTCAATCTCGGGTGACCTATACTAGCCGCCCCGCCTCCCGGCGAGAGCCTTCTCGGCCGTAAATCCGCCGGGCTCCCATGCCCGTTTCAAAACCCTATCGCGCGATAAAAGCCGGCCTTTTACCCGAAGAGCATGTCGAGAAAATCCACTGACCGGTCGCCTGAAATATGATCTTTTGCTCCCTGCAAAAATCGGGGTTTGTTTCGTCTTGGCATATTCGCGCAACGATGCACCGGACATCTCGAAGGAGTTAAGACATGAACGGACTTGAAACATGAGCGGGCTTGGCGGCCTCAACAAATCCCCGAAGGCGTGGTCATCGGCCTCGTTCAACTCCAACTGCCCGTGGTGGTCACCACGGCGGACCTGGCGCGCCAGACTGAGCGGATCGTCTACATGGTCGGCAAGGACCCGCCGCAATCTCGGCACCATGGATCTCGTGGTGTTCCCGGAATACTCGCTGCACGGCCTGTCGATGGACACCAATCCCGCGATCATGTGCCGGCTCGACGGCCCGGAGGTCGCAGCCTTCAAGAAGGCCTGCATCGATAACAATATCTGGGGCTGCTTCTCGATCATGGAGTTCAACCCCGACGGCAATCCCTACAATTCGGGGCTGATCATCGACGACCACGGCGAGATCAAATTGTACTACCGGAAATTCCACCCCTGGATCCCGGTCGAGCCGTGGGAACCCGGCAATGTCGGCATTCCCGTAATCGAGGGACCCAAGGGCGCCAAGATCGCGCGCTGATCATCTGCCACGACGGGCATGTTCCCGGAGATGGCGCGAGAATGCGCCTACAAGGGCGCGGAGATCATGATCCGCACCGCCGGCTATACCCGCGCCGATCCGCGATAGCTGGCGCTCTCACCAACCAGGCCAATGCGTTCCAGAACCTGATGGTGACCGCGAATGTCTGTATGTGCGGATCGGACGGCTCGTTCGATTCGATGGGCGAAGGCATGATCGTGAATTTCGATGGCAGCGTCATCGCCCACGGCACGACGGGACGCGCCGACGAGATCATCACCGCGGAAGTCCGCCCCCGATCTCGTGCGCGAGGCGCGAATTCATTGGGGGCGTCGAGAACAATATCTATCAGCTCTGGCACCCGCGGTTACGTCGCGGTGAAGGGCGGCGCGATGGATTGTCCCTTACACCTTCATGCAGGACATGGTCGCCGGCACGTTCCGGCTGCCGTGGGAGGATCAAGTCAAGGTCACCGACCGGCACCTCCTGCGGCTTCCCGGCGCCGACGCGCATCTTCATGGACAAGACCGCAAAAGCGGCGGAGTAACCGCCGGCTTCCAGAGCGTTTTCAAGCGAAGTGGATACCGGTTCGCGTGAAGAAAAACGCGTTAAAATAAAAAAAATTAGAGCGGTTCTGATTCATCAGAACCGCTCTTAATGCGGCTGATGTATTTGCGGACGAGGCCGGGGTGAAGGACGCGCGGGCCGCGTTTGATACCCCCACAGCGGCTGCGCGAGCGTCGCGACCCGCATCGGCGGGATTGCTCGCATCCACGCAGACGAGGTCGGCCGGTCCACCGACCTTGATGCCGTAATCTTCGAGCCGCATCAGCTTCGCCGCCGAGCCCGTGATCATGTCGAGGCAACCGGCGAGGTCGGCCGGCCGCGAGACATGGCAAACATTGGCGTAGAGATTCGCCATCCCGGATCAGCGAACCGTCGCCATAGGGCGTGAACCGGATTGAGGACATTGTTGGTCGAGATCGAGCAGGTCACGCCCGCCTTGCGCAACGGCTCGGCCGGCACGACGCCGCGCGGCACCGCGTGATCATGGCTACCGGCCCCATCAAATGCAGATCGGTCGACGGCAAGATCGTCACCGCAACGCCCGCGCTGGCGAGTTGTTTTGCGATGGCGCCAAAGCGCTCCGGCGGCAACAGTGACATCTGGGTGACCATGCCCGACCGCGACCCGCCCGCCCGCCCAGCCGTATTCCTCGGTTTTGCGGCAGACATATTCGATCTGCATGCCCTGCGTGGTCTCGGCCAGATCGAGATGCATGTCGATCTCGGCGTCGAACTCGCGCGCGATCGCAAATATCCGGTCGATCTGGGCGCGCGGATCGGTGTCGAAATACGGAACCCGCGCCGATCGCCCCGAGCGCCACGGCGCAGGCCTTCGATCAGCAATTCCTCCGTGCCGGGATTGTTGGTCAGCCCCCTCCTGCGGAAACACGCATCAGTTCGAGATCCATCGCCCAGGCATAGTCGCGCCGCCGCCAGCTGGTCGACGGCCTCAAAGCCCGATCATGCCGATCACCGGGATCAAGCTCGACATGGGTGCGCATGCGCATCGTGCCCTGCGTGATGCAACGCTCGAGCGTGCGCTTGCCTCGCGCATAGACGTCTTCGACGGTAAAGCCGCGCTTGGCGGCAGCGGTTTGCTGGACCGCTTCGGCGACAGTGCCTTCTTTGAGGTGGCAGCGGATCCATGATGCAGGTCTTGTCGAGATGGATGTGCGTCTCGATCATGCCCGGAATCACCAGGCAACCCGCCGCATCCAGTTCGGGGACCATCCGCCTTCAGCGAAGGCACGATGGCGGCGATGGCGGTGCCCACGATGCCGATATCGACAACGACAAGCTCGCTGCCTTGCAACGTGGCGGCGTTACGAATGATCATATCCATCAATTCACCACAGCGGGATGGGCACCCAGATAGGCATCGTCCAGCATAGCATCCCGCAATTGAGAAGGTTCGCCCTGCGCGACCACACGGCCGCCTGATATCACATAACCACGGTCCGCGATGGCCAGCACGTGATCCGCCATCTGGTCGACAATCAGTAAAGTCATGCCTTCTTCCCGCAGCCGGGTAAACTGCCCAAACAGCTCCGCTGCGACCGCCGGCGCAAGACCCAGCGACGGCTCATCCAGCAAGAGGATATCAGGCCGCGCCAGCAAGCCGCGCGCGACGGCCAGCATCTGCTGCTCGCCGCCCGACAACAGACCGGCCGCCGTATGAAGGCGCGGGCGCAGGCCGTGGAAATCGCACGAGCATGGTCTCGATCTCGGCATTGTCGAAGTCGCCGCGGCGGGTCGCGCCCAGGCGAAGGTTTTTCGGCAACGGTCAATTGCGGAAACACCTGCCGGCCCTCCGGCACCAGAATCAAGCCGGCGCGCGCAACCAGATGGGCCGGGAGCCCGCATCAGTTCGACACCGCCAAAGCCAATGGCGCCCTCGACGGGACGAATCAGCCCGCTCAAGGCTTCTCATCAGCCGTCGACTTCAATGGCGCCCTCGACGGGACGAATCAGCCCGCTCAAGGCTTTCATCAGCGTCGACTTGCCGGCACCATTGGGGCCGAGCACCGCGATGGTCTCACCACGGCCGACCCGCAAGCCGATCTGGTGAAGTACCCCGAGAGGGCCGTAGCCTGCGTTGAGGTCGCGCACATCGAGTAGGGGCACACCGGCCGCGCGCGGCGCCAGCGGCTCGATCGATGTCGTGGCGCCGAGATAAGCGGCCTTGACCGCCGGATCGGCACGTACCGCGGCTGGTACGCCTGAGGCGATACGGCGCCCGGCGTCGAGCACGACAATTTCATCAGATATCGACATCACCAGCGACATGTCGTGCTCGACCAGTACGACGGCAAGCCCGGCGCGCGCGAGACGTTGAAGCAAGCCGCCTAGCTTTGCGGTGTCAGCATCATCAAGCCCGGCGGCCGGCTCATCCAACAGCAACACGGCGGGTTTGGTCGCCAGCGCGCGGGCGATCTCGACAAGCCGGCGATCGACATGCGGCAGCGTCGCGGCAAGCCGTGTCTCCGAACCCGCATAGCCGACCAGTGCCAGCAGCGCCCGCGCCGTCGCAGCCGAGGCTTCGCCGCGCCAGGCGCCGCGCAGCAATCCGAGGCGGACATTGTCCAGAACGCTGAGTCCGCCGAAAGGCTGCGCGGTCTGAAAGGTGCGGGCGAGGCCCGCGCGCGCGACGTCGTAAGCTGGCTGACCCGTGATATCAGCGCTTCCGACGCGCACCGTCCCGGTATCCGGTTTTTGAAAACCGCTGACGAGATTGAGCAGCGTGGTTTTGCCGGCGCCGTTGGGACCGATCACGCTGGTCACGCGGCCGGGCGGCGCCGTCAGATCGACATCCGCCACCGCAACGACGCCGCCGAATGCGACACGAACGCCTTCGGCCACCAGGCTGCCACCGGAACCCGCGATATGAGCCAGCGCGAGATCGACGTTCGGCTTTGCATTTGAAGGAGACGCTTCTGGCAGCACAAGACCGGCGACCGCGCCGACGATCCCGCCGGGAGCGATCCATAGGACGATGAGCAACCCCGCGCCGAAAACCAGCAGGCGATATTCGGCAAGACTTGCGAGAAGCTCCGGCAGCAGCACGACTACCGCGGCCCCGACCAGCGGACCGAGCGTGCGGCCTGCGCCTCCCAGCACCACCACCAGCAGAAACAGGATCGACTGCGAAAACGGAAACGAACTCGGCGCGATGAAACCGGTCAGCGCGGCCTGCAAGCCACCCGCCAGACCAGCCGCGACGGCGGCCAGCATGAAGGCCGCGGTGCGTACCGGCAACGCGCCGATCCCGATGCCACGCGCAGCAGCCGGTGCCGCAGCCGTCGCCTGCATCGCAAGGCCGAGCGGGCTTCGGATAAAATAGTGAAACCACGCAAGCGCGAGCACGCAGAGTACGCAGGCCAACAGCGCCGTTCCGCCGGTGCCGAACGGCGCTGGAATGCCGGCGAGACCGCTCGAACCGCCGGTCAGGCCCTGCCACTCGACCGAGACGGATTCGACGATGAAGCCGAAAGCAATCGTGACCATGGCCAGATAAGGCCCGGTCACCCGAAGCGCGGGGATCGAGAGCACCGCCGATGTCGCCGTCACCAGCAACACGGCCAGCGGCAAGGCTTCCCAGAAATTCAAGCCTGCCTTGGTTGTGAGGATTCCGACGCCGTAGGCGCCGAGCGCCAGAAATCCGGCCTGCCCGAGCGAGACTTCACCGGCGAGACCCAGCAAGACGTTGAGGCCGACGCCGACCAGCGCGGTCGTCGCCAGCGTTCCCATTAGGTAAGCGTAGTAGCCGGGCGCCAACAGACAGATTGCGGCAACGCCGGCGGCGAGCAGCGCCGCAATCACGAACAAGATGGCCTTCATACCCGCACCTTGGTCCGGCCACCGAATAATCCTGATGGCGCCAGCGCAAGTGCCGCGATGACCGTGGTGAAGGTGACGATCTGGGTGCTGCTCGAACCGAACCAGGTCGTGGCGCAGGCTTCGACCAAACCGTAAATCAGTCCGGCGATCACGACACCCCAGGGATTGGTAAGACCGCCAAGGATCGCCACCGCAAACGCCTTGATGCCGAACAACGTACCCATGTCGTACGCGACGTTGTACAGCGGCGCGATCAGGATGCCGCCGATCCCGGCCAGCAGTGCGGCGGCCGCATAGGTGAGCGCGATGAGCATCGTCACATCGATGCTCATCAGCCGCGCGGCATCCGGATTTTCGACTGCCGCCCGCAGCTTCACCCGAGGCTGGTTCGATGCATGCCGAGATGCACCAGCAGAGCCAGTCCCAGCCCGACCGCCGGCACCACAATTTGCAATGGAAAGATGCCGACATGGCCGATGACCCAGGGATCATCGGCCAAAGTGGAGGGAAGCGCGCGCGGCTCCTTGCCGAACAACACCATCGCGACATTGTCAAGCACGATGCCGAGCGCCACGGTTGCCATCAGCCAGGAGTTCGTCCCGCGCGCGACAAATGGCCGGACCGCAATCCGTTCGACCACGAGGCCCCAGACGGCACAAGCCAACAACGCCGCAGGTACCGCAGCGACCATCGGCCAGTGCAGCCCGACCACCAGCGCATGACACAGGACGGCCCCGAGCATGACCGAGGACCCCCTGCGCAAAGTTCACCGTGCCGGAGACGGCAAACGTCAGGGTGAAACCAAGCGCAATCAGGCCGTAGATACTGCCGAGACTTAGTCCTGAAACAAGGGCGGTCGCGAGCATCGATCAGCCCGTGATGGGCTCGATCTGGTCTCCATTGTAACGGACCATGACGTAGTCGTTTTCGTTCAGGGCGTCGTGGTTCTCGTCGGTAAAGGGTTTTGTGTAGTTCTTGATCAGGCCCTGGTAGTTCTCGATACCGAGAAACCCTTCGCGCATTTTGGAGCCATCGGTCGAACCGGCTTTCGTGATCGCGAGCGCAACCAACTGCATGGCATCGTAGGCGTTGGCGACGCCGACCGGCGGGGTAACGTCACCGGCGCTTTTGACATCGGGATATTTCGCCATCATCGACGCCAGCACGCGCTTGCCGACGTCATTTTGCGGACTGAAGAAACTGTAGGTCTGCACGAAATGCACTTTCCCCGCCCAGGAGCCTGCAAGCTCGGGAAAGCGTCCACCCGAAATACCCCAATGCGAGACTACCGGCACCGTCCAGGCCGAGCGCTGCAACGATTTCACGACCTGCGCACCTGGCGCGGCGTTGCCGACCAGAATCACGGTATCCGCGCCAGCCTCACGCAGCCGCTGCAGTTGCGGCGTCATGTCAGCATCCTTGTCGTCGAACTTTTCCGCGCCCGCCAGCTTGATGCCGGCGGCGGCGGCAGCGGCAGTCAACCCGCCCAGGTTGGATTCGCCCCAACCATTGTTGACCAGCATCAGCCCCGGCGTCTTGGATCCGAAACTCGTCATGGCATGCTTGATCAACGCGCGGTCGACCAGAACGTCGACGGCAGAAACCCGGAAAATGTAATTCGGATTGGCGCCATTGCGGGTGATGTTGGTCGCCGCAGCCCAGACGCCCATGAAGGGCACCTTCGCGGTGTTCATGACAGGCACGATGGCCTGCGAAACCGGACTGTCGATGCCGCCGAAAATCACCGCGACGCCTTCCTTGTCGAGCAACTCCCGCGCCGCGGTCTGGCCCTTGGCGGGGTTTGACTCGTCGTCACGACGCACGAGTTCGAGCATGCGCCCGCCGAGCACTCCGCCCCGCGCGTTGATCTCGTCAATCGCGATGGTGATGCCGCGGGTAATCCCTTCGCCTGACTTGGCGGACTGTCCGGAAAGTGCCGCGACCAAACCTATCTTGACAGGCTCCGCCGCGACAGCGGAGCGCCCGACAAGGCTCCCCAAGGCGACCCCGGCAGGAAGAACAAGAGCTTGGCGGCGCGTAAGACGTGTCGTCATTTCAAATACTCCCCTTCAGATTTCGCTATGAGGACTCTGGTGCTGGCCCGGGCCAGCTTCATGTTTGCGGCTGTGAACCAAAAGCGACGGCGCTTTCGACGCCCAAGCCCATGCCCGATTTCTAGCAAACGGTATGCCACAACCAAGGAAATCACAAACAGTACCCTCAATTTGATCCCGGCTTTCAAGCCGGACAACACCCGCGACACCGTGTTTACTCCGCGCACCATGCCACCGCAGCGCTTTCGGTCCGTCAGGTTTGTTGGGCATCCCAGATCACCACCCGTATCGGGGTCGGGTTGAACCCGTTGCAGGGATTATTGACCTGCGGACAATTGGAGATGACGAACAGCACGTCCATGTCGGCGGTGACGTCGACGTAATTTCCAGGCGCCGAGATGCCGTCGACCACGGTGAACGCACCGGAAGGATCGATCGGCACATTCATGAAGAAATTCAGGTTCGAGACAATATCGCGCTTGGTCAGGCCATGCTTCGAGAGTTCAAGGATGAAGTTCTCGCGGCAGGCGTGCTGGTATTTGGTCTCTTCCCCAAAGCGCACAGCGTTGCTTTCGCAGGAGCAACACCCCGCCGACGTATCGTGGCGTCCGCAGGAATCGGCTGTCAGATGGGCCATCACCCGGCCCCTTGTTCGAGATCAGTTGCGTGCCGAGCTCGATATAGGCCGAGCCCTGAACCCGCAGCGTATCCTGGCTGCTGTAACGCTCCGCGGGATCTTCGGCGCAATAGAGCAGCGCATCGACCGCCTGCTGTCCCTCGCTGTCGATGATCCGCAAGGTCTGTCCCTGCTTCAACACGCGCGACCAGGGCCGCTCTGCCGGAATATCATGGGAATAGACAGCGTCGGACAAGTCCGGTGCCGATGATGCGAGGCCAGTCATGGAAGCGTCTCCTCAGGCGTAGAGCCGATCGGTGAATTCAAAGGCGCGAACGATTTCCGGCGACGTAGTCCGGCAGGCATCGTCCGGCTTGGGTGACGGCGCGCGGTAGCGAATGAGCGTGACGGGATCGGCCGCCGCCGGCCGCGCCGGATCGAGCGGATGGGCACAATTCGACAACACCAGCACCAGGTTCATTTCGGCGCGCAGATCGACGAAATCGCCCGGCCGCTTGCGGCCCGACGCCCACAGGAAGCGGCCGCTGTCGTCGAGCGACACCGGGGCGAAGAATGTCACACAAGGAGGAATGTCGCGAAGGCCAAGCCCGACCTTGGCCGCGGCAGCCAGGAAATTCTCCTGGGTGTTTCGCGTGGTCGCGCCGAATGCGGCCCGCGTCGAGGCCGGTGTCGATCCCCCGACCAAGAGATCGTGCGCGCCGCTGGTATCCTCGATCAGCGACAGGAACACCCGTCCCATGTCCGACAGCAGCACCCGGCCTTTCGAGATCGCCGCACTCCATTGCACCTTGACGGTGTCGGCGCAATTGACCCGCTCGGAGGTATCTTCCTCACGCCAGCCGATCAGTGAGACGCTGGCATGGCCGGAATCGTCCACGATCCGAAGCGCCTCGCCACGTTTCAATCGAACCGTGGTGTACCAGCCGGCGGGGACCTGCTCACGGCCAATCACGGCATCGGACGCGATCGGTGCGCCATCGAGCGGCGTCGAATCCGGCAAGCCCTTTGGCGTCAGCTCCTGTCCCGCTGCCCGCAATTCTTCGTAGCGTCGCCGATTGGCTTCGGAAATCTCTTGCTTGGTCTGTGCCATGGTCATGCCGTCGCTCCGAGTTCCATTTATTGTTCGGCGATCGAAAAATGCGCCTCGACCGGCTTTCCGGCCTTGCCGTTGATCGGCAGGATGTCCTGCGGGCAGGCTGAGAAGGCGATCACCAGATCCATCTCGGCGCGCAGGCGAACGTAACTGCCGGGCACCGGCCGCGGCGGTGCTTCAAAGCCGAGTTGGCCGTCGGCCTTCCAGGGAATGTTCATGAACAGGTTAAGCGGGCTCGGCACTTCCGCTGGCTCCAGACCGAGCTCACGCATTCCCGCAAAGAGATTATCTGTGCAATTGTCGTGATAATCCTCAACCCCGAGGAACGCATAGCGATAACGGTCGCAGGCCGCGATCAGCGTGTCGTGAATGCCGCCAGACGTGTCTTCAGTCAGTGTCAGGATCGGCCGGCGCTTGTTGGTGCGCATGATATCGCCGGGCTTCGGGACCAGATGCAGGCTGTGCGCCCGCGTATGCTCGTTCGACATGAACTCGCCCAAATCGCTGCGGTTGAAAGCCCAGGTGTCGACCACCTGTTCGCCATGGGTATTGATGACGGTGATGACCTGTCCGGCCGCGACAAACGCCGCTTTGCCACGCCGTGCCGGGATTTCGATGAGAGATTGGGTCATGGTTGGCACCTCACGCCCGGATCGCGATCATGTCGATTTCGATAATCCCGCCGCGGGCGAGACCGGTTACGCCGACTGTCGTGCGGGCCGGACGCTTGTCGGACGCGAAATAGGTCGCGTAGATTTCGTTCATCTTGGCGTAGTCGCCGTTGAAGTCGGTCAGGAAGACGCGCACGCAAACGATGTTGGCCAGCGTCAGCCCGCAACCTTTCAGCACCCGGTTGAGATTATCCATCACCTTGTGGGTTTGAGCCTCGATGCCGGGCGGAATCGGCAGTGAATCGTCATCCGGATCGGTCGCGAGTTGTCCCGTCACGAAAACAAATCCACCCGCCTCGACTGCGTGGCTGTACGGCGCGACCGGTTTCGGCGCATCGGGCAACAGATGAAAAATTGGATGCATAATGGAGGTCCTCCGGGTCTTCTGTTCTCAGTGTCTTTTGCTGTCAGTGTCGTTTTTATCAGCGCCTGCCGCCGGCAATGTCTCCAGCATAGCGCTGGATGAACTGCCGGGCGCGTTCGGTCTCGGGATTGGAGAAAAATCTTTCTGGCGATCCGGTTTCAACGGCTTTTCCGCGGTCAAGAAACAGCACCCGCGTTGCCGCGTCGCGCGCGAAGGCCATTTCGTGGGTGACGATCACCATCGTCATGCCCTCGTGGGCAAGCTCGCGCATCACGACCAGCACTTCGCCGACGAGTTCAGGGTCGAGCGCGCTGGTGGGCTCGTCGAACAGCAGGAGATCCGGACGCATCGCCAGCGCCCGCGCGATGCCGACGCGCTGTTTCTGTCCACCGGATAATCTCGCGGGAAACGCATCGCGCTTTTCGCTCAAGCCAACCTTCGCCAGCAACGCCATCGCCTCGTCGCGCACCTCGGCCTTTGGCCGCCGCTGCACCTGAACCGGCGCTTCCATCAGATTTTGCAGCACCGTCAAATGCGGCCACAGCGCAAAATGCTGGAACACCATGCCGATGCGCGTCCTGATCTTCGACAGGTCGCGATCGCCCATGACAATCCCAGCATTGTTGATGCCGACGCGCTCGCCGTTCAAATAGATCTGCCCGGCGTCAGGCCGTTCCAGCCAGTTGATACAGCGCAGCAATGTCGATTTGCCCGAGCCGGATGGGCCGAGCACGCAAACCGTCTCGCCCTTGTCGACCTGAAAGCTCACATCGGAGAGAACTTCATTGTCGCCAAACCGCTTCGACACGCCCGCCACATCGAGAACTTTGTTGGTTTCTGCCATCGCACGCTCCTATCGGCGTGCTTCGGCGACGCGGCCGATCGAACTTATCCCGGCCTCGATCACGAGACAAAGCCCCCAATACAGGAACACCGCGGTAATGAAGGCTGCGAATGGAATATAATGCCGTGACTGGATCGAACTGGCGGCGTGCGTCAGTTCCGGCAGCGCAATGATGGTCAGGAAGGCGCTGTCCTTGACGATCTGGATCATTTGATTGCCGATCACGGGTCCCGCCGACAGCAGCAGCGGCGGCAGGATGATGCGGCGAAACAGCTTTAGCTCGGAAAAGCCGAAGGCGATGCCGGCCTCGATCGGCTCGCGTGGCTGCACCGCCCAGGCGCCGCGCAAAATCTCCGCCATGTAGGCCGTGTTGTAGATGATCAGCGCCGCGAGACCCGAGCTCCAGTTGTCGAGCCGCAGGCCCAGCGACGGCAGGCCATAATAGATGATGTAGGCGAACAGCAGAAACGGCACGCATCGCATGCCATCGACAAACAGGCGCGCCACACCCAAGATAGCCGGCCGCTTCGACATCAACGCCGGGGTCACGAGGAATCCCAAGAGCAGCGCTGCGATCGCCGACAGCGTCGACAATATGGCGGTGTTGGCGAGCCCGCTCAGCAGCAGCGAGCGTTCGCTCCAGACAATGCCGAAGTCGCGGATCATGCCAGCGCCTCGGCCCTGGTCTGGCGCCGCTCGATCCAGCGTTGCAACGACACCAGCGCGAACACGATCGGCACATAGATGGCAATCGCGACCAGAAACGGCGGCAGCGGTTCGTAGGTCTGGGCGCCGATCCTGACCGCGGCGCGGGTGATATCGACCACTCCGACCACAGCCAGCACCGGCGTGACCTTGATCAGCAGCGACATTTCGTTGACCAGACCAGGAAGGCTCACACGGATGATCTGCGGCAACACGATCCTGCGAAAGCGCTGCTCTGCGTTCATACCGACCGACTGTGCGGCCTCGTACTGATCCTTGGGAAAATTCATCAGCGCAGATCGCCATACTTCGCAGTTGAACGCCGACGTACTCATGACCAGCCCAAGGATCGCAGCCGAGACCGGGCTCATCGGCACGCCGATATTGGGTAGGGCGAAAAACAACAGCAACAGCAGCGTGACCAGCGGCGTCGCGCGCAGCATGCTGACATAGAGCGTAACGATCCGGCCCAGAACCGGAACGTTGGCCCAGCGGATCAACGCCAGACCGAGGCCGATCGGCAGCCCGATCAGGATGCCGATCGCTGACAATGTTATTGTCACGATGGCACCCTGAAAGATGGCTGCGATGTCGGCCCCGCTCATGACAGACCGGTTCTGCCGGATCGGCCGTTAGAACTGCGGTTCAAACGCGACCGGCAGGTTCGGAAACGCCTCGCCAAACCACTTCTTCTGAAGCTCGGCAAACCGGCCACTGGCTTTTTCCTTGGCGATGAAGTCGTTCAGGAAAGCGAGCAGTTCCTTGCTATCCTTCGCGACGGCCCAGGCCGGGAACGACGGACCCGAGACAGCCTGACCAACCTCGAAGATCGGCTTTTCGACGACCAGCGTTTGCAGGTTGATGACGGTGTTGACGACGTAGTCGAGCCGGCCGAGCGCCAGGTCCTGATAGGCTTCCGGATAAGACGTATATTCGACGATCTTGCCGAGCTTGCCGCCCTCCTTCTCGAGCATCGTGTTGAGTTCCGGCAGACGGGCCAGCAGCGCGCTGCCGGCCTGAACGCCAACGGTCTTGCCGTTCAGATCCTTGATCGAGTTGATCGACTTGTCGTCCTTGCGCTTGACGTAATAGTGCGTGGCGTCTGCGATCGGGCTGGTGAATTCAAGCGATTGCTTGCGTTCCTTGGTGATGATCACGGCGGTAATGGCGGCGTCGTACTTGCCGGTGCTGACGCCGGCCAGAATGCCGGTCCAGGGCAGGATTTCCTGCTTGATCTCGAACGGCGCAACCTTGCGCAGGTCTTCGATCAGTTCATTATCGAATCCCGTGGCCTTGCCGTCCTTGACGAATTCGAACGGACGGAAATCGTCCTCGGTCGCCACGATGAGACCGCGCTTCTTGATCTCTTCGAGGCTGGCGGCTTTCGCGTTGCCGATCATCATCGGCAGGACGAACAGCGCGGCCATCGAGCCGAGCAGCAGGCGCCGTGACAAGGAATGGGTGTAGGCGATCGAATGCATCTTCATGATCAGTCTTCCTCCGTTGAGTAATGGCCTGTCACAGCCAGCGAAATAAAACATGCGAAGTCGCGGTCGTGGTGGTTCCTTCAGTCGAAGCTAAAACCGTGCGAGCGCAGATAGGGCGGGAACGCCGCGCCTTCCGCCTTGGCGGCCTGCCGGGCCTTATCCTCGGACCAGCCGTAAAAATCCGCCTCGCCGAATTCCGCGTTGGAGCGCTGCTGGTCCCTCGGAATGGCATGGCGTGCATCGCGCCGGCGGTCATAGCCATCGATATCAGCCGCGAGCGCGCTGTCATCGTAACGATCGCGATGCGTCGTGACCTGGCGCGGCAGCCGCAGGCTGACGTAGCCCTCCCCTTGGGGGTAGCCCAGACAAAGCCCCGCGACCGGAAACACCAGATCGGGCAGACCGAGAATGGTTGCAACCTTGTCGACTTCGTTGCGGAGGACGCTGATGGGGCAGACGCCGAGCCCAGCGGATTCCGCGCACAGGATCATGGTCTGCATCGCCAGCGCCGCATCGACGCTGGCATTGAAAAACCCTTCCAACGTCCCGTTGCGCACCGGCTTGCCGCGCAATTCACCGATCCGCTGCAATCGCCGCGCGTCGCCCAGAAACACAAAGAACACCGGTGAGGCGCCGATCCACGGCATGCTCGGAAACAGCTTGCCGATCGCGGCGCGCTTCGTGGCATCCGTGACCCGCAGGATCGACGCCTGCTGGAAATCCGACTTGGCCGGCGTGCTCAGGGCCGCGGCGACGAGCAGATCGAGCAGGCTGTCGCTCGGGATCACGTCGCTGTAACGGCGCACGGTCTTTCGCGCGAGCACGCGACGGATGAACTCGTTCTCGGCCGCCCCCTCGCCGGACGGGCCGCCATCGCCAAAACGCCGTTCGATCGCTTCCGCGCAGGCCGACATCAGTTCGAACCCCAACCGGCCCCGAACACGGGACCCATCGGCGGTTGCGCTGCGGCCGGCATTGCCAGTTTTTGGACAGGTGAGACGTTCATCGCCAACTCCACTCAAGGTTCACACACCTTGGAATTGGCATAGACCAAAGACATGCCAATTCCTGGCCACTGAGGTCTCCCGGGATTTTATCCCGCCGTGCCCCGCGCAGATTTCTCCTGCTCAGGCGGCAGCTCTTGGACCAGCCATCGATACCGATGCGGAACCCTAGCCACCAACTCAATGCAGGATATGGAGCAAGGGACATGCCAGACCCGACGGGCGACGGCATGGATGGCTATTTGCCTCATGGCTCCGGGCGGCCTGATTGCGACGATCTGGCCAGCGCCTAGGGATTGCGGGAGAAAATTCTCTCTCTTGCCCGCCTCCTGCACGGAAAAATGCGAAGAGTACTTCGCATTTCGGTCGCGATGCGTGATCTGCACTGGCATCCGCCGACCAATCCTGCTGCTTTTGAGGCACGCCTGCACAGATTGTAATCGCCCGGACCGAAGCTCCGGCGATCAACGCCTTCAATCGACAGCGGTCCCTGCGTTCGCGTCATCCGAACTTGCAGCTACGATGCGCTGCATCATCGCAATCAGCCGCTTTTGCTCTGGCTTGCTCAACTCGGCCACCGTTTCACGGTGCGCTGCACGCGCTGCGGCTTCCATCTGACGCAACAACGCCGCGCCGGACTTGGTCAGCCGGCAAATCTGCGCCCGGCGATCCCGGTGATGGACGGAGCGTTCGATAAACTTGCGGGATTGCAGACGCTTAAGCGCGCCGGTGGTGGTGGTGCGGTCGAGCACGACATCGGCTGCCAAGGTGGTCTGGTCGGCGGTGCCACGCCGGGCCAGGGCGGACAGCAGGCTGTACTGCAGCGGCGTCACGTCAAAGGCGGCGCATTTCTTCTGAAAAAGCGCGACGTGGATTTGATGCAACCGCCGGATCAGAAATCCCGGCCGCTGGCCGAGCGGCCACGAGTTGCTGCTCTTTTGCACCGGTTTCTTGGCCATCTTTAACCACTCTGTCCTTGCTTAGGCTGCATGAATTTGATGCAATCTATGGCATGATAGTTGCTGTATGAAAATGCGAAGCATACTTCGCAATTAGCCGGCGGCCCTTGCTGCGCTAACGATAGGAGATCGGCCATGTCTGTAAGCACCACATTCGACCTGCTTCTGCGCGGGGGACGCGTCATCGATCCGGCCTCAGGCATCGACGGCCTCAAGGACGTCGCGATTCGCGCAGGCAAGATCGCTGCCATTCAGTCCGACATCCTGCCGACCAGCGCCAGGGAAGTCGTGGACGTGACCGACAAGATCGTGCTGCCGGGACTGATCGATACCCATGCCCATGTCTATCAATATGTCACCGGCCGCTTCGGCGTGAACCCCGACATGGTCGGCGTCCAGTCCGGCGTCACCACGCTGGTCGATCAGGGCGGACCGTCCTGCATGACCCTGCCCGGCTTCCGGCACTTCATCGCGGAAAAAGCGCTGTCGCGGACTTACGCCTTTCTCTCGGCCTATTTGGTCGGCGGCCTCGAGGGACATTACTATCCCAATCTCTACAGCCCCGACGGCGTCGATATCGATGCCACGGTGAAAGCCGCGCTCGCCAACCGTGATCTGGTTCGCGGCATCAAGGCCCATGCCGAGATCGGCGGCTTCGCGCGCTGGGGCATCCGCGTGATCGAGATGGCGGCCGAGATCGGACGCCGCACCGAACTCCCGGTCTATGTGCATTTCGGACAGCTCTGGGGCTTGCCGGAAAGCGGCAACAATGGCGAGGACGTCGATACGATTCTGGAGCGCGTGATCCCGCTGCTTCGCGCCGGCGATGTGCTGGCCCATCCCTTCACGCGCCATCCCGGCGGCTTCGTCAATCGTGAGGGCGAAGTGCATCCCGTCATCCAGGCCGCCCTTGATCGCGGATTGAAGATCGATGTTGGGCACGGCAGTCACTTCTCCTACCGCCTCGCCCGCAAGGCGATTGCGGCCGGCATCGTCCCGACCACGCTCGGCGCCGATATCCACGGCTACAACACCCATGTTCCCGCGCCGGCCGGAACGCCCGACGAGCCAGCCGATGACGAGAACCATCCGTTCGCGGGTCAGGCGAAATTCAGCCTCGTGCAGGCGATGAGTTCGATGATGGCGCTTGGCCTGACGCTCGAGCAGGTGGTGCCGATGGTCACATCAAACCCCGCCGAGATGCTGGGGCTTTCAGGCATCATCGGCGCGCTGCGCCCCGGCATGGATGCCGACGTCAGCGTGCTCTCGCAGAAGCCCGGCCGCTATATCCTGCGCGACAATGAGAAGACGGAAGTGGTCGCGGACAGTCTGCTGCAACCGGCCTTCTGCCTGCGTGCCGGCGTCCGCCACGACGCCGTCGCCCCGATCCTGCCGCGCGCGGTGGCGGCGTAACCGCGAACCGTGGATACGGCCATTCATGTCTCACGCTGAAAGGGATCCTGCTTCGGACACCGCACCCGACACCAAACAAGGTGTCGGGGCGCGGATGCTTCGCAAGGAAGACGATCGCTTCATGCGGGGACCGCGGCCAATATGTAGCCGACATCCGGCTTGCCGGTCTGCAGGACGTTGCCTTCGTCCGCAGCCCGCTGGCGCATGCGCGGATCAAAGCCATCCATGTGCCGGAGCGTTATCGCGACGTGGTGTTTACGGCCGCGGACCTCGACGGGATCAAGCCGATCCGGGCGGTCTCCGGCCTGCCCGGCTTCAAGATATCCGAACAGCCTATTCTGGCAACCGGCAAGGTGCGCCATGTCGGCGAACTCGTCGCCATGTGCGTGGCGCCGACGCGAGCCGAGGCCGAGGATGTCGCAGCTTCCGTGACCCTGGATCTCGAAGAACTGCCCGCTATCCACGACATGCTCGCCGCGCGCGAGCCCGGCGCGGCGCTGGTTCATGAACATTGGGGCGACAATGTCTTTCTCGAAAGCTCCTTCGAGGTCGATATCACCAAGGCATTCGATGCGCCGATCAAGGTAACGCGCGAACTATCGACCGCGCGCCAGTGCATGTCGCCGCTGGAGGGGCGCGGCGTGATCGCCACCTTCGATCACCGCCTCGATCAGCTCACGCTCTACACCGGTTCGCAGATGCCGCACATCGTGCGCAACGGCCTGTCGGATTGCATGGGGATGGATCAGGGCCAGATCCGTATCATATCGCCGGATATCGGCGGCGGGTTCGGCCACAAGGGAATTCTGCTGCCGGAGGAAGTCTGTCTTTCCTGGCTCGCGATGCGCAAAGGCCATGTCGTGCGCTGGATCGAGGATCGGCGCGAACACCTGATCGCAAGCGCCAACTGCCGCGAGCATCACTACAAGATCACGGTCTATGCCGATCGCGACGGCCGCCTGCGCGGCATCGATTGCGAGGCCACCGTCGATTCCGGCGCCTACTCGTCCTATCCGTTCTCGGCCTGCCTCGAGGCCGCGCAGGTCGCGAGCATCTTGCCCGGCCCTTACGTGATGCCGGCCTATCGCTGCCGTACCTTCTCGGCCGCGACCAATAAATGCCCGATCCTGCCCTATCGCGGCGTTGCCCGCACCGGCGTCTGCTTTGCGCTGGAGATCATGCTGGATGCCGTGGCCGTCGCGGCCGGGATCGAACCGGGCGAAGTCCGGCTGCGCAATCTGATCCAGCCGGATCAGATGCCGTTCGACAACATCACCAAGAAACATTTCGACAGTGGCGACTATCCGGAAGCCATGAACCGCGCGCTTGCGGCGATCGATATCCCGTCGGTGCGATCTCGCCAGCGCGCGAAGGAGCCGGATGGACGGCTGATCGGCGTTGGCTTATCGATCTATTGCGAGCAGGCCGCGCACGGCACATCGGTCTATGCTGGCTGGGGCATTCCGATGGTGCCCGGGCACGAGCAGGCCACTGCGCGCATGACACCGGACGGCGGCCTCGAACTCCGCGTCGGCGTCCATTCGCATGGCCAGGGTCTCGAAACCACGCTCGCCCAGGTCGCCTACGAGATCCTCGGCATCGAGACCAACAAGATACGCGTCGTCCATGGTGATACTGCGATGACACCGTATTCGACCGGCACCTGGGGGTCGCGTTCGATGGTCATGGCCGGCGGCGCCGTCGGAACCGCCTGCATCGAGATCGCCGAACGCGCCAAGAAGATCGGCGCCAAGCTGCTTCAGCTCGATCCGGCAATCGTGACGTTGCGCGATGGCCGGGTGTGCGGACCCAACAGCAGCATCGCCCTCGCTGAAATCGCACATACGTGGTACAGGCGCCCGCAGGACTTGCCGGCCGATGTCGATCCCGGCGGACTGGAATCAACCACCGGCTACAAGCCGCAGCGCGACAGCGGCACCTTCAGTTATGCCGCACATGCCGTCACTGTCGCAGTCGACCCCGACCTCGGCGAGGTCGAAATCCTCGACTACGTCATCGTTGAAGACGGCGGCGTGCTGGTCAATCCGATGATCGTCGATGGGCAGATCTATGGCGGACTCGCGCAAGGCATCGGAACGGCGCTTTACGAGGAAATGCCGTTCGACAGCGCGGGCCAGCCACTTGCGACGACGCTTGCCGACTATCTGCTGCCCGGTCCGGGCGAAGTTCCCGAGCCGCGTCTCGATCACATGGAGACTTCCCTCGCCTTACACGATGTTCGGCGTCAAGGGCGTCGGCGAAGGCGGCGCGATTGCGCCACCGGCCGCGATCACCAATGCCGTGAATGATGCGCTGCGCCCGCTTGGGGTAGAGCTGTTGCATTCGCCGATTTCGCCGCGCCGAATTGTCGAGGCCATGTTGGCCGCGCGTGATGCGGAAAGATCGGCGGCATGAAAGCGGCAGCGTTCGCCTATGAACGCCCTACCGATCTGAATACGGCGCCTGGCCCTGATGGCCAGGGCAGAGGGAACGATAAAAATCATCGCCGGCGGCCAGTCATTGGGCCCGATGCTCAATCTGCGGCTGGTCGAGCCGGACACCATCATCGACATATCCGGGCTTGCCGAGTTGAAGCGCGCCGAACGCGACGGCGATGAGCTTGTGATCGGCGCCTGCGTGACCCATGGCGACATCGAGGATGGGCGAATACCCGATGTCACGCGTGGGGCCATGCAGCGGGTGGCGAGCGCCATTGCTTATCGGGCCGTTCGCAATCGCGGCACAATCGGAGGCTCGCTCAGCCACGCCGATCCCGCCGCGGACTGGGTTTCGTCGCTGTCGGGATTGAGGGCTCGGGTCACGCTGCGAAGTGCGGCAGGGGTTCGCAATCTCCCTATCGAGAAATTCATCACCGGCGCGCTAGAATCCGCACTGCAGCCCGGCGAAATCGTCGAGGCCGTGCGGGTGCCGGTCATGACGCCGTCCGCGCGGTGGGGCTACGTCAAGGCCTGCCGCAAGATCGGCGAGTTTGCCCACGCCATCGCCGCGGTGCTGATCGACCCGGAGCGGGCGACGGCGCGGGTCGTGCTGGGCGCGCTGGAAGCAGCACCCATCGTTCTCGGCGACGCGTCGGCGCTCTTTGGCGGACGCGTCACCGGCGACTTCAAACAGCATTTCGATCCACGCGTGGCCGACGCCGTGCTGATCAAAGCCGGCGTCGCAAACGCGGCCGACCGGCACATCCATGTCGCGGTACTCGGCCGCGCGATCAATGAGGCCGCGGCGTGACCATGATCGGGCTCACCGTCAACACCCGTCCGGTCAAGGCTTCGGTCGAGCCCCGCACCCATCTGGCTGATTTCCTGCGCGACAACCTCAATTTGACCGGCACGCATCTCGGCTGCGAACACGGCGTATGCGGGGCCTGCACCCTGCTGCTCGACGATATGCCGGCCCGCTCCTGCATTACCTATGCGGTGGCCTGCGACGGGGCGCGGGTGACCACCATCGAGGGTCTCGATAACGACGAGATCGCCACCGAGCTTCGCGCCGCCTTCACCCGCGAACATGCCCTGCAATGCGGCTACTGCACGCCGGGGATGCTGATCGCCGCGCGCGATCTCGTGCTGCGGCTGCCCACTTCCGACGAGCGCAGCATCCGCGTCGGCATGAGCGGCAATCTCTGTCGCTGCACCGGCTATGTCGGCATCGTGCGGGCGGTGCGCACCGTGATCGACCTGCGGCGTGAACGCGGCGTCATGCCGATCCCTGGCGGCGGGCGTCAGGCGCTCGGTCCTGCCGGATCGGGCAACGCCACCAATCCCACCGTCCCGGAGACGGCGGCAAGAACGGCGGCAAAGACCGATACACCGGACGAAATCAGCGGCGCGATGGCGATCCCGGACTTTACGCCCGCGAAGGTTTTCAAGGATCAATTCACGGTGGCTTTCCCGCCGGCCAAGGTTTTCGACATGCTGGGTGACGTCACCCAAGTCGCCGCCTGCCTGCCCGGCACATCGCTGATCGGCACGCCGACGCCGGAGCGCGTGGAAGGCATGATCCGCGTCAAGCTCGGGCCGATCTCAGCCAATTTTCGCGGCGCAGCACGCATCGAACGCGTCCCCGAAAACCTTTCGGGCCGGATCGTCGGGATGGGCAGCGATCAGCGCAGCCGGTCTTCGACCCAGGGCGAGATCCGCTATCAGCTCGTGCCGATCGAACAGGGCGCCGCAACGCGTGTCGAACTTTCAATTGGCTACAGCCTCAAGGGAATGCTGGCGCAGATCGCGCGTGACGGCCTGGTGCGCGATCTCGCGGCCCGGCTGACCGCCGACTTTGCACGCAATCTCGACCGCCATCTTTCGGGCGTTCCGGTGAACGGAGCGGCTGACGGATCACAGGATCTAAACGGGGTGTCTTTGCTGATCGGTCTTTTGCGCAGGCGTGTGCAGGAGACCATACGACGCATCTGGGGCCGATGAAGATCGCAGCCCTTGGTACGATTCTTGCTGCGCTTTATCTGAAATTATTTTGGCAACGGAGGGCGTCATGACAGATTCAGAACTACGGGCAGACGTGCACAGTATCGAACCCATCCCTGACTCGGATCGCGACTCGACCGGTATTCAGCAGATGTGGATTTGGGCCGGCGCCAACATCGCACCGGTCAACTGGGCGCTGGGGGCGCTCGGCATCATTCTCAAACTCGGCCTGTGGGAGACCATCTGGGTCATCGTCATCGGCAATTTGTTCGGTTGCGCGATCTTCGCCGCGTTCACGGTGATGGGCCACAAGACCGGCGTCAATCAGATGGTGCTGAGCCGCTCCGCCTTCGGACGCCGCGGCGCCTATCTGCCGAGCTTGTTGATGTTCCTGATGACGCTGTGCTGGATCGGGGTGAACACCTACTTCCCGGTCAAGATCTCGACCGCGATTCTGGCCCAGTTTGGAATACCGGATTCGCTGCTGGTGACCTTCATCATCATCACCCTCGTGATGGTGATCCAGGTCTGGATCGGCATCTATGGCTTCTACGCGATCCGCACGTTTGAAAAATATACCGTGCCGGTGACCGTTGCCATCATGGTGCTGATGAGCGTGCTGGCCTGGAGCCAGCCGGGAGTCGTCAACTGGAATCTGACCAGCAGCCTCCCGCCGGGTGCGCATCTGGCGATGTTGTCGCTGTTGATGACGGCGATCGGCGTCGGCTGGGGTATCTCCTGGGTGACCTGGGCTTCGGACTATTCGCGCTTCGTACCGCGCAGCACTTCCTCGAAGTCTGTGTTCTGGTACAGCTACGTCGGCATGTATGTTCCGTCGGTGTGGCTTGCCATCCTCGGCGCGACGATCGCGAGCGTTACACTGGATACCGACCCGGCCAAGATGGTCAGCGCGGTGTTCGGCGGCGCCGCTAGCATCCTGGTACTGCTGATGGTGCTGCATGGTCCGATCGCGACCAACATCCTGAACGTCTACTCCGCGGCGCTGGCGGCACTCAGCATGGGTGTGCGTCTATCGCGGACCTCGCTGGCGTTGATCGTCGGTGTTGTCGGCTATCTGGTGACGGTCTACTTCATCTTCGCGCCGTCGTTCGCCAAGGCGTTCGACAACTGGATGATCAGTCTGCTGCTCTGGATGAGTCCCTGGGCAGGCATCGTGCTGGCCGACTTCTTCATCAAACGGAAGAGCCAGATCAACGTGCCTGAACTCTACGCCTCGCCGGAAACCAGCATCTATGGCGACATCAACTGGGGCGGCATCATCGCATTCCTGGTTGGCCTCGTTGCCGGCTGGTCGGTAGAGGACGGGCTCGTCCCGGCCTTGCAGGGGCCGATCTCGGGAATGCTCGGTGGCGCGGATCTTAGCTGGCTGTTCGGCATCGTCATCGCCGGAGCCGTGTATCTGGCTATCGGTGGACGAACGGTGACGGCGCCCTCGGTAGCCATGACAGGAGCCAAATGATGCACGAGAATTCCCTGCGAATGCCATACGCGCGGGGAATTTTTAGCTCATAACAGGGGTTCATAAGCGAAAGGCAGGCTTGTCGCATAAACCCGACAGGCCTGCCGCCGCTGATGATCCCATTTGCACGACACAACAGGGGACGTGATGTCTTATCTTGCCTTGAAGCGTATTGCCGCGAAGAACTCGATCCTGGGTGCGACGGCCATATGTCTATCCATGACAACAGCGCATCAAGCGGCTGCCGAACCCGCAAGCTGCCCCTCCCCGATTCCACTGGGCCTGACCACGGCCCTCACCGGCAACACGGCGCTGCTCGGCACGCAGGCGCGCAACGGCGTCGAATTCGCGGTCGATGAAATCAATGCCAATGGCGGCATTGGCGGCAAGAAGCTGGCGCTGACCACGGAAGACACCGGCGCATCCAGCACCGACGCTTTGAACGTGATGAACCGCATTCTCGAGGGCAAGCCGATTGTTGTATTCGGATCGATGATCAGCCCGCATGTGTTCGCGCAAACCGAAGTGGTCACCAAATCGGAAACACCTTTCCTGGTTGGCGCGACCAATGCGAAAGTCACGGCCCAAGGCAGCAAATGGCTGTTCCGTACCCACGTCCATGACGGACAGCTCGCCGATCTCATTCCGGAATATCTGGTCAAATCGCTCGGCAAGACCAAGCCCGGCATCATGGCGGTGGCCGATGATTACGGCCTCGGCGCTTCCAAGGGCATCCAGGCCACGCTCGCCAAGTTGAAGGTCGCGCCGGTCGCAGTGACGTCCTATGCGCCATCCGACAAGGACATGAGCGCGCAACTGCTTGAGATCAAGGACAAGGGCGCCGACAGCCTGATCCTGTTTGGCCGTCCCGCCGACGTGACGCTGGTCATCAAGCAGATGAACGATCTGGGCATCAAGCTCCCCACAATCGGTAACGCCAGCATCGTGGCGCAGACCACGCTCAATAACCTCTCAGCCGCGGAGGCCGATGGCGGCTACGCCATTGGCGGCATGATCCCGCAGACCTCGACCGATCCGAAAATCCTGGATTGGGCGAAGCGCGTTCAGGAGAAATACAAAGTCCCCGCCGACAATTTCACGGTGTCGTATTACGACACCGTCTATATGTTGAAATCGATCATCGAGAAGGTCGGCTGCGACAAACCGGCGATCCGCGATGCGTTCGCGGCCACCAAGGACTGGAAGGGCATGCTGATTTCCTACCAGGCCGATGCGGTAGGCGATCTGGCCCACACACTCGGGATCTACCGCAACAAGGGCAAGACGCCTGAGTTGACCGGCCCGATCAAAGAAAGCGGATACTGATCCCTTCATGGGCCAACTCGTCGTCAACGGCCTCGCGCTCGGGAGCATCTATGCTCTCGTCGCCCTCGGCCTGCTGCTGATCTTCAACACCGTGCAGATCGTCAACTTCGCGCAGGGACAGTTACTGATGCTGGGCGCCTTCATCGGCATCAGTTGCGCGGTCACGCACGAATTGCCGGTCGCGGCCGCCTGGGCCATCACCATGGTCGCGATGGCGCTGGTCGGTATCGTGTTCATGGTGCTGGTCTACTTTCCGCTGCGCGGGCGTCCGGCGTTTCTGGTGATCCTGACGACGATCGCGATGGGTATTGTTCTGGAAAACCTCGCTTTGATCATTTGGGGGCCGCTGCCTGTCTCATTGCCGTCGCCGATCCATGGCCCGCCGCTGCGCTTCGCCGGCGTGGTCGTCTCGATGCATCAGCTCTTTATCTTCTGCACGCTTGCGGTGATCCTGCTGCTGCAGTTCCTGTTACTGACCAAGACCCGTTTTGGAATCCTGATGCAAGCCACCGCGCAGGACCTGCATACGGCGCGACTGGTCGGTATTCCCGTCAATCGCACCATCGCGGTCGCCTTTGCTTTCGGCGCTGTCTTGTCGGGCATCGCAGGGCTATTGGTCGCGCCGATTTTTCTTGCTGAACCGACCATGGGCGGCAGCCTTGGCTTGAAAGGTTTTGTCGTCAGCGTGATCGGCGGATTCGGCAATTTGCCGGGCGCTGTCATCGGTGGATTGTTCCTTGGCCTGATCGAGACGTTTGGCGCGCGTTACATCTCGTCCAATTTTCGCGACGCCTACGCCTTCATCGTCATGATCGCCGTTCTCATCGCCTGGCCCCGTGGCCTGTTCGGCGAGAAGAGCAGCGAGAAGGTCTGAGATGAAAATCTGGCCCCTTCTCGCGGCGTGCGGTGCCGTCGCTCTCGCCGTTCCCGCGATCGCCCAGGACGGCTATATCATCCAGTTGCTCAACATCGCCATTCTCAATGCGATTGTCGTGATCGGCCTGAATTTCGTGACCGGCTGGGCCGGCCAGATCAATTTCGGACAGGCTGCGTTCTATGGACTCGGCGCCTACACCACGGCGATCGCAACCAAGGCCGGCCTGCCCTGGATCACGACGCCGTTTCTGTCGGCTCTCGTGGTGATGGCGGCAAGCCTTGTGCTCGGCCTGCCGACCATGCGGCTTCGGACTTACTATCTCGCCATGACCACCATCGGCTTTGGTGAAATCATCCGGCTGATCATCGTGCATTGGGAGCCGGTCACCGGCGGCACTTCCGGCTTGCGGGCGATACCGGGCATCAGCATCTTCGGGTTCGGGCCGCAGGGACAGGTGCAGCATTACTATTTCTTGATCACGATACTCGCGCTCGCGATCCTGATCGCCACGCGCATTCGTCATTCGACGCTCGGCCGCGCGATGATCGCGACCAAAGACAGCGAGATCGCCGCGGAGCAAAGCGGCGTCGATACCGTTCGCACCAAACTGCTCGCCTTCATGATCGGCGCTGTTTATGCCGGAATCGCCGGATGTCTCTATGCGTCCTCGATCCGGTTCATCAGCCCCGACAGCTTTTCCAGCATCCAGGCGGTCCTGCTCATGACCATGCTCATTGTCGGCGGCATGGGCTCGATTGTCGGCTGCGTCATTGGCGCGGTCGCGCTGACGATTCTCCCCGAGGCGTTGCGGTTTCTCGGTCAATGGTACCTCGTGCTCTATGGTCTCGGCGTGATCGGCGTCATCGTGCTGGCCCCGGGAGGTCTGGCGTCGCTGGCATCGCTTGCGCAAAAACGCCGGGTGAGCGCAACTTGACCGCGGAGCCGATCATTGCAGCGCGCGGCGTAACGCGCCGGTTTGGCGGGCTGGTCGCGCTCGACGGCATCGACCTCGACGTGCCCCGGGGCATCGTGCAGGCCATTATCGGCCCCAATGGCTCCGGCAAAACGACGCTGCTCAATGCGCTGAGCGGCGCATCGCATGCCGATGCCGGCTCTATTCGCGTCGGCGGCCAGGAGATTTTCCGGCTCAAGCCGCACCGGATTGCGCGCCTCGGTCTGGCCCGAACGTTCCAGAACATCCGGATTTTCGATAATCTGAGCGTGCTCGAAAACGTGAAGGTCGCGGCTGCCTGCAACAGCCCGACTTCGCTGTTCAATATCCTGACGGCGAATGCGCGGCACAGGCTCAGCGAAACCGATATCGATCGCCACGCGCGCGAAGCGCTTGATATCGTCGGCCTCGCCCGTCGCGCCGACGATCGCGCCACGCAATTGCCCTATGCGCAGCAGCGGCTGCTGGAGATCGCGCGGGCGCTGGCGTCGAAGCCGAAGGTGCTGTTGCTGGACGAGCCGGCCGCCGGCATGAACATGACCGAGAGCATGACGCTGCTCGACACCATCGCCAAACTCAAAAACAGCGGCATCACGATCGTGCTGGTCGAGCATAACGTCCGGCTGGTGATGGGTATCAGCGACCGCGTCACCGTGCTGGACTTTGGCAAGAAGATCGCCGAGGGCACGCCTTCCGAAGTTCAGCGCAATCCGCAGGTCATCGAGGCCTATCTCGGCAGGCGGCACCGGCATGCTTAAGATCGATAATCTGCGCGTTTCGTACGGCCACATCGAAGTGCTGAAAGGCATTTCGTTCAGCGTCGAGATGGGTGAGATCGTCGCCTTGATCGGCGGCAATGGCGCCGGCAAGACCACCACGCTCAGCACCATCTCCGGCCTGGTGCGTCCCACTTCAGGCACCATCGCCTGGAAGGGCGAGAACATCCAGAACGCCGCGGTCGAATCCATCGTCGGTTCGGGTCTCGCGCATTGTCCCGAAGGACGGCGGATTTTTCCGGGGCTGACCGTGCTGGAAAATCTCATCACCGGCACCGCGGCGCGTCCGCAAAGAAAGCGCGAGGTCGATGAAGATCTCGCGCTGGTATTCGATCTGTTTCCGCGGCTCAAGGAGCGGCTCAAGCAAGGCGGCTGGTCGCTGTCCGGCGGCGAGCAGCAGATGCTGGCGATCGGCCGGGCCTTGATGGGACGGCCGAGCCTGCTGATGCTGGACGAGCCTTCGCTCGGGCTGGCGCCGATCGTGATCGAGCAGGTGTTCGACCGTATCCTCGAACTCAACAAGCGAACCGGTCTCGGCGTGCTGCTGGTCGAACAGAACTCCGCGATGGCGCTGGAAATCGCGAGCCGCGCGTTCGTACTCGAAACCGGCGTCATTACTCTATCCGGTCCCTCGGCGGTCCTTGCCGACGATCCGCGCATCCGCGAGGCCTATCTCGGCGGCTAAGCGTTAGTTAGGCGCGCTGAACACGCTTGCCCGCGAGTACCGTTTCGGACGGGAACAGCCGCTGGCGGCCTGTCCGCACGCCCTTGTAATTATCGACGAAATCGAACGTCCCTTCCCGCAATTCCATGATCGCCACATCTGCCGGCGCGCCGACATTGAGCGTGCCGCGATCATCGAACGACGGAAAACAGCGCGCGGCATTGACCGTCGCGCAGGCGATGATCTGGCTGAGCGGCATGCCGAACATCAGGAACTTCGACATCACGTTCGGCAAATCGACCACCCCGGTGGTCCTCGAGGTAAGGCCCCAATCGGTCGAGAACGTATCGGGCCACAGGCCCTGTTGGGTTGCCTTCTCGACCGAAGCCCAATCGAAATGATCGGCGACGCCGTTGCCGAAGTCGAACAGAACGCCGCGACGATGCGCGGACATCACGTCCGGAAACAGGATGCCCTTGTCGTCGAGGATGCCATTCTTTCCCGGTGCGTAAATGTGCGTGACAATATCGCCGCGCTTGAGCAGCGCCAGAATGGAGCGGATCGGCGAATAATTCTGGCCGACGTGAATCATCACCGGCAAGGGTCCGGCCGCTTCCTGCGCACGGCGCAGCGCTTCGAGATCGTTGGCATCTGCGACGCTCTCCGACAGCCGCGCCTTGACGCCGACAACGACGTCCCGATTGCGCTCGACGGCGCCCCGCGCGAGCGCGACATTGGCCGCGCTGAGATCGTGCAATTCGCCGGCCGGCGACAAGACGCCGGTGCGCGCGATGTTGACCAGACAGCGGCCCATCTGCGGCGCGCCCCGTGCGATCGCAGCCACCGCGTCGATATTGTCGGCGCCGCCGGTGCCGGCATCGACCCAGGCGGTCACGCCGTCCTGCAGGATCATCGGCGGCCCATCCTTGCTGCGGCCGGCGTGGACGTGAATGTCGATCAGGCCGGGAGCCACGATCTTGCCGCGCGCATCGATGGTCTCGGTCGCATCGCCCGCAATGTTGGCCGCGACCGCAACGATCCTGCCGCCGGATATCGCCACATCCCGCGTCGCGTCGAGACTGACCGAGGGATCGATCACGCGCCCGCCTTTGATGATCAGGTCGTAGGTCGCGGCGAATGCATTTGGAATGCGGGCGAACAGTGCCGCGGCGCCGGTGGCGCAAAGCAATTGACGTCGATTCATCATGGCCGATATCCTCCCTGGCCGGACTTTTGGAAGTCCGTTGACGGCCGACAAGTTACCCGGCGCGGATGACAAAGCCAGCGCCATCTGACCTTGCTTATCGCATGGCCCTATTCCGGGCCTGCACCGACCGGCGGGCCGCCGGGCGGCCGGTGCAGAAATGAAATCGACGCAAACGCGCCGATCCACGAGCCCGCGGCAGCGAAAGCGACGTAGACCCAGTTCTCGGTGTAGCTGATCACCGCATAAGACGAGAGCAGATACCAGATGCTGCTCCAGCTCGCGGCCGGCACGCGCCGGCGAGCCACCACGGCGGCGGTGAACATCACATAGACCGCGTCGGTGGCAGCCGTTGCGATCACCACGGCGGTCGCCGTCAGTGGGTCGATCGACGCCATTTGATTTCCTCCGTTTTGATCGATCGTCGATCACATCCGCGCCAAAATATCTGCACCGCGGCAACACTTCGAAGTGAACGTCGCGGCGGCATAAAGCCGTTTCAATATCCGGCTGTTCGGGAATATCGGAATTCCATCGCGAGTCTTTTTGGCATTCGCGCTTATGCGCAACGACAATGGAGACGTCCGATGACCAAATTTACCATTCTCAGTGCCGGCGTAATTCTATTAACAACGCTCGCAACACCCGTGCTCGCGATGTCATTCTCACCACCCAGCCGCTCGGTAGCGCCGGGAAACGAGACGATGACCCGACCGTGGTCGGCACCGACGGGCCACCGCCAGCCCGCTGTCGCCGATATTCCCGCCTCGACCTCGCTCTCTCAGCAGAGCCTCGACCCGGAAGACGCAAGCGTAGAGCGCGCGATCCGAGGCGTTTGCCGCGGCTGCTGAACGCAACCTGCTATCCAACAAAAAGCGAGAAGATCGAAAGATCTTCTCGCGGCATATTTTAAGTTGATTCTCAAAAACCCGGTGTCAGGAAACTGACTTCTGGCGAATTTATTTCGGCGGCCTGCCACGCTTGGCAAACGTCAGTCCCCGCGAATCCGCCGAGCAGCGAAGCAGGCTTGCCCGCTTGAGGGCCTCGTTACGCTCCGGTCCGGGAGGCATCAGGCGGGCTCGTTCCAATGCGTCCGCGGCGCGGATATCCCAGTCAATTCTGTCGGGCGAACGTTGCGTGTCTTTATCCATGATCCAACTTGTCGCGAATTCTTAAAGCTTGTCAGAACGCCGTACAGAGCTGCCGGCTCTCACCAGACCCCAATAGGAACAGCGTTATTCCCGGCAGCTAATGCTTTTATGACGCCCGAAAACTGGTGCCGTCCGGCACTGGACGCAACCATCGGCTTCCCGACTTCTACGCGGCCAGATGAACCGATTCACGCTGCGCGCAACTCTCCTTTAGCAACCCGAAGTGCCCGTGCCGAGTGCACACAGAGCACAGTCGCCAATTTTTTGAGCTGTGAAGCCCTTCACAAGAAATTTATCGGGGCTGGCTCCGGGTGCCTGTCCTCATGATAGTACCGCTCATCAGGTGACTGGTCGGAACCGGCCACTGCGCCGGAACTAGCGCTCCGCAAAGGCCTTTTCGAGCACGAACTGGCCGGGCTCGCCGTGATTGCCTTCGGAAAAGCCCTTGTCCAGCAGCAGCGTTCGGGTGTCCTGCACCAGCGCCGGGCTGCCGCAGATCATGACACGGTCATGCGCGGCTTCAAGCGGTGCGAGACCTGCATCGCTGAACAGCTTGCCGGAATTCATCAGATCGGTGATCCGGCCGCGGTTGCGGAAGGGATCGCGCGTCACCGTCGGATAATAGATCAACTGGTTGCGCACGAGTTCGCCGATCAATTCGTCATTCGGCAAGTGCTCGGTGATCATCTCGCCATAAGCCAGTTCGGCGACGTGGCGGCAGCCGTGCAGCAGCACCACCTTTTCGAAACGATCATAGGTCTCGGGATCCTTGATCACACTGAGAAACGGCGCCAGCCCGGTGCCGGTCCCGATCAAATAGAGATTGCGGCCGTCTTCGAGATTGTCGATCACCAGCGTGCCGGTGGCCTTGCGGCTGACGATGATCTCATCGCCCTCTTTGAGATGCTGGAGCCGCGAGGTCAGCGGGCCATCCGGCACCTTGATCGAAAAGAACTCCAGCCGGTCCTCGTAATTGGCGCTGGCAACGCTGTAGGCGCGCAGCAGCGGCCTTTCGCCGACCTTCAGGCCGATCATCGTGAATTCGCCATTGCGGAAACGGAACGAGGGATCGCGGGTGGTGGTGAAGCTGAACAGCGTATCGGTCCAGTGATGGACGCTGAGAACGCTCTCCTGGTTGAAGCTGCTCATCTGAAGAATTCCGCTGGTTGGGCTCTGTGATCGGCCGGACAATTATACCGCTAAACTCATTCGTACACATTCATTTGTATACAAATGAATAATCCTTCTTGATCCCGGCGTCAAGCCGCGCGCAAGATGGCGCACAACTTCCAGAAGACCTTGAACAAGAAGGAAAAACCGATGTCCCATGACCAGCCCCAGGCCACCGGCCCCAGCAAACTGGTGATCCGAAATATCGGCCTGCTGCTCTCGGGCATGATGGAAAAACCGATCCTCGATGCCGACACCATCGTCGCGGAGAACGGCCGGATCACCGCGATCGGCCGCGCCAAGGACGTCAATGCCGAGGGCGCCACCACCATCGTCGATGCCAACGGGACTACTGTTACGCCCGGCCTGATCGACAGCCATGTTCATCCCGTCGCCGGCGACTGGACCCCGCGACAGAATCAAATCGGCTGGATCGACAGTTTTCTCAACGGCGGCGTCACGACAATGATTTCCGCCGGCGAGGTTCACATGCCCGGCCGGCCGCGCGACGTGGTCGGCGTCAAGGCGATGGCGATCTTCGCGCAGCGCGCGTTCGACAATCTGCGTCCCGGCGGCGTCAAGGTGCACGCCGGCGCGCCCGTGATCGAGCCCGGCATGGTCGAAGAAGACTTCAAGGAACTGGCCGCCGCCGGCGTCAGGCTGCTCGGCGAAGTCGGCCTTGGCGGCGTCAAGGACGGCCCGACCGCGCGCAAGATGGTGGCATGGGCGCGCAAGTATGGCATTCAAAGCACGATCCACACCGGCGGGCCTTCCATTCCGGGCTCCGGCCTGATCGACAAGGATGTGGTGCTGGAAGCCGATACCGATGTGGTCGGTCACATCAATGGCGGTCACACCGCTTTGCCCGACAACCAGATCCGCTGTATCTGTGAAGGCTGCAAACGCGGGCTCGAGCTGGTTCATAACGGCAACGAACGCGCGGCATTGTATACGTTGCGGGTCGCACGCGAGATGGGCGATCTCAACCGCGTCATTCTCGGCACCGACGCGCCGGCCGGCTCCGGCGTGCAGCCGCTCGGCATCCTGCGCATGGTGTCGCTGCTGTCGTCGCTGGGTGATATGCCGGCCGAAATCGCGTTCTGCTTTGCCACCGGCAACACCGCGCGGATGCGCGCGCTGGATTGCGGCATCGTCGAAGTCGGCCGCGCGGCGGATTTCGTCATCATGGACCGGGCGCAGCATTCCGCCGGCAAGAACATCCTGGATAGCGTGCAACTCGGCGATCTCCCGGGCATCGGCATGACCATCATCGACGGCATCATCCGCACCCACCGCAGCCGCAACACGCCACCGGCGACGAAGGTGCCGGAGATTGTCGGGCATTGAGAGTACGCCGCGGCGCCCACCCTACGAACTACTTGCCGGCTCGTTCGTTCGCTTACCCTCCCCTGGAGGGGGAGGGTCGGATCACATGAGCGCAGCGAGATGTGAGCCGGGGTGGGGTGAAGGTCTCTCATCTCGAACAGTGCCGCGGTTGAGAGATCACCCCACCCCGCCGCTTCGCGTCGACCCTCCCCCTCCAGGGGAGGGTAAAAAATCGCTTGCGTCGCAATGACTCGTGCGTTTCAGACAAGCTTTCGCATTCCCGCGGCACAAAATGCCCGGGCGATGCCTGAATCGTTCCGCCCTGAAATCAAAGGGCGTGGGGAATGCCGGGTGCCCGATGCACCCGCAGCCGCGCGTGTAGTGTAGGTAGCACGCGCGTTAGTCACCACGGATACACCAGGATCACCCGGCATTCCCCGCGCAATGGTTTACGGCTTATTTCGTGCTCTCCCCGGTGACCGGGCTCTTTTGCCACCGTCATCCCTGAGAAGCTTGCTTCTCAAGAACTTGACACCAGCGTCGGGGTGTCAGGACCACACGACTTCGCCGTCCGCCTCAAGCGCCCTCGTCAGAAGCGCCATCGGCGTCCACCGCATCCCGCCCCGCGTTCGTGACGATCGCGATACGCCCCTTGGGTGGGACGAGACGGCGTCAATATAGGATTGATTTGATGATTCGGAAAATCAGAATATTTTCCTGAAGGGGCTGGACTTTGATTTTGCCGGAGCCGCACTTGATTTGCCCGTCGGGTAGGCGGTCGATCATCAAGCCCGATCAAACCAGGAGAAATTTAGTTCACAAATGAGAGCGAGTTCACATTCGGCGGCGACATCACGGCGTATGTTCCGCGACGAGAGAAGTGCGCCACTAAATTGCAACTGCCCGACACTCTCGCTGGAGTACACCGTCAATCCAATCTTCTTTTGGAGGATTAAACGATGGCAATCACAGAACAGTTTACAACTCAGCGCCAGGCCGACGATGTTGAAGTCAAGAGTTACGATATATCGATTTTACTTGGTTATTCGATTTTCGCGATCGTGTTTCTGATCGTGGTCTATCTCGATTCCGTATCCCCGGGCACGGCGTCCGGCGATTTTGCATCGATGACGGTTTTTTCGTAGCGCTCGCCGTTTGATCCGCGATCCGCCCAACCGGATCGTTTTGCGATTCGTCAGCATCGGCCCCGGAAATTTTCGGGCCGAGAGCGAAGTTTTTTCTTCCGCAGGTCAATCGCGGAAAACGAATTGAACTCCAACGATGGGGGCCGGCGTGAGCATCGAGCTGACGTTCGCGGTGTTTACCTTGAGCGGCATTGCAGCCGGATTTTTCGCGGGCCTGTTCGGCATCGGCGGAGGCCTGATCATGGTGCCGGTGCTCGTGTATGCCTTCAAAACGGCCGGGATCGCCATACAGCACACGGTTGCCATGGCGTTGGGAACGTCGATGGCCGCGATCGTGTTTTCGGCGGCGCAGAGCGCCTATGGCCATTATCGCCGGGGCAGCACCTCGATCGAGATGCTCCGGCGCGCCGCGCCGTGGGTGGTCGCCGGTGTCGCCCTTGGCAGCGCCGTGGCCTCCGAGACACCGGCCATTCCGCTGCTCACCTTCGTGGCCTGTTTCCAGTTTTTCGCGGCCGCCTTGATGATCACCGATGTGTCGAAATTAACAGCGTTGCGGATCGCGGCGCGGCACTCCCTGGCCCTGAATTTCTTCAGTCTGGCTTTTGGCGGCATCGCCGCGCTCGTGGGCATCGGCGGAGGGACGTTGTTCACGCCCTATTTCAAGGCCTCGGGCATGGATCCGAAACTGGCGATCGGAACTTCGGCTGCGATCGGACTGCCGGTCAGCCTGGCAGGCGCGTTGGCTTACGCATGGGAAGGCCGCAACGTGCCGCTCGGCCACTGGATGCTGGGCTATATCAATTTGCCTGCGCTGATCGCCTTGATCGCCGGCACCTTGTTGACAGTGCGCCTCGGCGTCGCCGTTGCGCATTGGCTGCCGTCGCGGATACTGGCGGGGTTATTTGCGCTGTTTCTGGTCTTCAACGGCACGCATTTGTTGTATTCGGCGTTGAGGTGAAGGCTGCCACGCCCACTGTCAGGCAGTGAAATTCAACAGCCGTGCCGCGGTGCGACCCAGGATGTCGGCCTTGTGGTCATCGGAGAGCGATTCCGACGCGAAAATATGATCCACGGGATGAAGTTGAAAGGGATAGGGATAGTCGCTGCCCAGCACGATCTGGCTGGCGCCGACCTGGGCTGCCAGATGGCGGATCGCCTCGGGTGAGAAAACCAGCGAATCGAAATAGATCTGCTTGAGATACTCCGTCGGCGCCTTCCTGAGCTGGATATTCGGATTGCAGCTCGTCGGACTGGCCAGACAGGCGTGGTCCGAACGATCCGCATAGGACGGCAGAAAGCCGCCGCCATGGGCGGCGATCACCTTGAGCTTCGGAAAGCGATCGAACGTGCCCTCGAAGATAAGATGCGAGAGCGCAATTGTCGTCTCCAGGGGATAGCCGATCGTGTTGGTGAGCCAGCCGTTGCCGGCCAATTTCTTCGCAAGCTCAGGGGTGCCCTGCGGATGAATGAACAGGGGCACGCCGAGTTCTTCCGCCCTGGCCCACACCGGATGAAATTTCGGATCGGAAAATGCCTCGCCGTTAACATTGGCGCCTATCGCGGCTCCCTTGAGGCCGAGCTTTTTCACCGCCGTTTCCAGTTCCTGCACAGCGAGATCGGGCACTTGCAGGGTGAGTGAAGCGAAGGCCGCAAAACGGTCGGGCACGGAAGCACAGAGTTCAGCCAGCTTCTCGTTTTGCAGTTTCACGATCTGGCCGGCGAGATCGCGCGCGCTGCCATACCAGAATGGATTGATCGACAGCACTTCCATGTCGACCGCCTGCGCGTCCATCGCGGCAAGCCTCTTGTCGATCTCGATGTAGGCCATGGCCGTTACATCGGTGGCCGGACGTCCATCGACAAGCAGGGCTGGAGCCTGGGCGGCCGCGCTGGCGCTGAGCAATGCGCCGGCTTCGCGGAACTGGCAATGGGCATGCACGTCGATCGTCTTGACCTGCTTGCCGCCGACCATAACGGGTAATTTCTGCCGTGCCGGCTGCTGGGCGTGCACGCCGTGCAAGAGACCGCAGCCGCAAAAGACGATACCGGTGGCGGCGGCGCCCCCTTTCAGAAAATGACGACGTGTGGTCATGACTATCGTCCTCCACGGTAGCGAATAATTTCTTTATTGCGGCCGAACAGTCGATCGGCCGACACCTCACCGCAACTTACCCAGCAACGCCACCAGCGTTTCGCGCTCTTTGGCATCGAGCGGCGCCAGCGTCTCTCGGGTGACCGCAAGCGCAGCGGGCGCGACCTTCTCGGCCATCTGCTGGCCCGCGCGGGTGAGGCTGACCAGGAGGCGGCGGCCGTCTTCCGGATCGGCGCTGGTTTCGGTCAGGCCGCGCGCGGTGAGCCGGTCGATCACGCCCTTGATGGTGGCGACATCCATCGCGGTCAGCCGGCCGAGCTGGTTCTGCGAGCACGGTCCGGTCTCGGTCAATTTCGAAAGCGCCGCCCATTGCGCGGATGTGAGATTGTTGCCGACTTCCCGGGCGAAGATCGTTGCGTGGCGCTGCCACACCTGACGCAGGATGAAGCCGATCTGCTCATCCAGCACATAGGCCGGCCGCGGCGGCTTTGTGATCCGTTTCGGCGAAACGCTCCTGGTCATATCCGTCCCTGCCCCTGCCGTGTCTTCTCGATTTCGCGCCGCCGGTTACAGCGCCAGATGCGCGTCGCGAATGTCGGGTCGTGCGTCGAGTTCGCTCATCGTACCGCTATAACAAATACGGCCGCGCTCGATGATATAGGCACGGTCGGAGATCAATTTCGCAAAATGCAGGTTCTGTTCGGACACCAGCATGCTGACGCCCTCCTTCTTCATGGTCAGGATCGCATCGACCATTTGTTCGACGATCTTGGGCGACAGCCCTTCCGACGGCTCATCCAGCAGCACCAGCGACGGATTGCCCATCAGGGTGCGTGCGATGGTCAGCATCTGCTGCTCGCCGCCGCTCATGCGTCCGCCCTGGCGGCCGCGCATCTCGCCGAGATTCGGAAATAGCGCGAACAATTTTTCCCGGGTCCAGGTAGGCGCGTTCGGCCTCGCCGGCTGGCGGCCGACCTCGAGGTTTTCCTCTACCGTCAGGTCCGTGAAGATACGCCGTTCTTCCGGCACGTAACCGAGCCCGCTTTTGACGATGGCATGGGTCGGCTGATCCGAAACATCGTTGCCCTCGAACATGATGCGGCCGGTGCGCTGCTTGACCAGGCCGACGATGGAACGAAAGGTCGTGGACTTGCCGGCGCCGTTGCGCCCGAGCAGCGCGACGACTTCGCCCTGGCCTACTTCGAGCGCGATGTCGAACAGGATATGCGCGGGGCCGTAATGGCTGTTGAGGTCTTGCACGCTGAGCTTCACGCCGGTGCTCCATCGCGATGACTGGCATCGTAGAGGAGACCCTCGCCGAGATAGATCGCGCGAACCTGCGGATTGTTACGGACCTCTTGCGGCGAACCCTCGGCAATCAACGTGCCGCGATTGAGCACGAGTATCCGATCCGCATGTTCGAACACCACGTCCATGTCGTGCTCGGTGAAGAGCACGCCGATCGATTTCTCGCGCGCGATCTGCGCGGTGAGCCGCATCAATTCGATGCGCTCGCGCGGCGCCATGCCGGCGGTCGGCTCATCCATCAATAGAAGTTTCGGCTGGTTGGCGAGCGCAATCGCCAGCTCCAGCCGCTTGAGATCGCCATAGGCGAGTTCGCCGCAGGGGCGCTCGGCGTAGCCACCCATGCCGACGAGTTCGAGCAGGCGGCCGGCTTCTGCCTGCGCGTATTTCGGCGTCGAGGCCCAGAGGTTGAACAATTGCCGGCCATACGACACCAGCGCGACCTGGACGTTCTGGCGCACCGTCATGGTCGGGAATGTCGCGGTGATCTGAAACGTACGCCCGACGCCGAGCCGCCAGACCGCACGTGGCTTCTTGCCGGCGGTGTCCTCGCCCAACAGGTTGATCCGGCCTGTATCCGGCACATTCTGGCCATTGAGCATGTCAAAGCACGTGCTCTTGCCCGCACCATTGGGACCGATCAGCGCCAGGATTTCACCCGATTTGAGCGAGAACGACACGCCGCGCACGGCATGAACGCCGCCGTAGGATTTGCTCAGGCCTTCGACCGACAGCAATGTGGGCGATATGCTCATTCGGCGCTCTCGATCCCGAGCACCGCGGGCTTGGGAGAGTCCGATCGGCGGCGGTGTCTGATCGTCTCCAATATCCCGACAATGCCTTTCGGGAACGCGACCACGATCAGGACGATAAATCCGCCCAGCACCAGCTTGGATAAATCGGTCTGGCTGACCAGCCAGATATTAAGCGCCTTGTAGACGATCGCACCGACGATGGCGCCGGACACCGTCTCGACGCCGCCGAGCAGCACCATGACCAGCGCATCGACCGACAGCGAGATACCGAGATTGTCGGGGAAGACGCTGCCCTTGAGATACGCGAACAATGCGCCCGCGATTCCGGCGACGGTGCCCGCGATGACGAACGCGGTCCACTGGATGCGCTTGCCGTCGATCCCGATCGCCTCGCCCCGCAGCGGCGAATCGCGGGTGGCGCGCAGCGCGAAGCCGAACGGCGAGAACACAATGACCCGAAGGGCTGCGACCGACAGCGCGGCGATGCCGAGCGACAGCCAGTAGAAATGCGACGGCGACGCCGCCCACGGTTCCGGCCAGACTCCCAAAATGCCGTTGTCGCCGCCGGTGACCGAGACCCATTGGAACGCGACCGACCAGACGATCTGCGCAAACGCCAGCGTCAGCATCGCGAAATAGACGCCCGACAATTGCACCGCGAAGAATCCGAACACCGCAGCACCGGCCAGCCCAAGCAGCGGGCCGAGCAACAGTGACACAATCATCGGCAGGCCCGCCATCTTGGCGAGGAACGCAACGCCGTAAGCACCGAGCCCGAAATAGGCGGCGTGGCCGAACGAGGCGAGGCCGCCGACCGACATCAGGAAATGCAGGCTTGCTGCGAAGATCACGAAGATCGCGATCTCCGACCCGACCGTGAGCGCGTAATTGCCGCTGATCAATGGCAACGCCGCGGCCAATACCAGCGCGGCGATCGCGGCGAGACGCTCATTGGACGTCAGCGGCCGCCAGGGGTTGACGGTCAGGCCCGGCGTGCGACGCGCAGGCGCCTCGGCCTTGCCGAACAGGCCCCAGGGCCGCACGATCAGCACGGCGGCCATCACCAGGAAGACGAGAATGATGGAGATCTTCGGAAATACCAGGATGCCGAACGCGTTCAATTCCGACACCAGCACCGCCGCCACAAAAGCACCGATGATGCTGCCGAGACCGCCGATCACCACCACGACGAAGACATCGACGATGATGCGCAAGTCCATCGCGTGATGCACCGCGTCGCGCGGAATTTGAAGTGCGCCGCCGAGGGCGGCGAGAAACACCCCGACCGCAAACACGCTGGTGAAAAGCCATTTCTGATTGACGCCGAGTGCCGCGACCATGTCGCGGTCCTGCGTCGCGGCGCGGACCAGCACGCCCCATCGGGTGCGCTGGAACAACAGCCACAGCAATCCCAGCACCAGCGGACCGAGCGCGATCAGAAACAGATCATAGGACGGAATGTTCTGGCCGAAGAAATCCACCGCGCCCTTGAAACCCGGCGCGCGGCGGCCCAAGAGATCGCTGGGGCCCCAGATCAGCACCACGAGATCCTCGACCATCAACGTTAAACCAAACGTCGCCAGCAGCTGAAACAGTTCCGGCGCGTGATAAATCCGCCGCAGCAGCACCATCTCGACCAGCACGCCGATCACGGCCACGATCAGCGCGGCCGCAACGATGCCGCCCCAGAAGCCGAACGCGCCGGAAAACCGCTCGGTCAGCGTGAACGCGACATAGGCGCCGAGCATGTAGAACGCGCCATGCGCGAAATTGACGATCCGCGTCACGCCAAAGATGATCGACAGGCCAGATGCGACCAGAAACAGCGAGGCGGCGCTGGCAAGACCGGTCAGGAACTGGACGAAGTAAAAGGCCATCAGGGTCCGTGTTGGTGAGCGAGGTGAATCGCGATCAAGAAACCTCGCCCCGCTTGCGGGGAGAGGTCGGCGCGTAGCGCCGGGTGAGCGGGATTCTCAACGAGTTGCGCGCGCGGAGAGAGCCCCTCACCCCAACCCTCTCCCGCAAGAGCGGGGCGAGGGAGAATTCAGAGCCTCACTCCTTCGGGCGCAGTTTTAAAACTTCCTCATCGCTCGGAAGATAATTCGCACCCTTGCGGTAGACCGAATCCACCATCACGCCCTTGCCGTCCTTGAGCGCGGTCTTGCCGACGAACGCGCCCAGGGTCGACTGGTGATCGATCTTGCGGAATACGATCTCGCCGAACGGCGACGGCACCGCGATTCCTTCCGCCGCGGCGATCAGCTTTTCCGGATCGGTGGAGTTGGCCTTGGTGAGGATCGCGGCAGCCGACTTGATGGTCTCGTAGCCGACGATCGAGCCGAGCCGCGGATAGTCGTTGTACTTCGTTTGGTAGGCTTTGAGGAACGCATCATGCTCCGGGGTCTTGATGCTGTACCAGGGATAGCCCGTCACGATCCAGCCTTCCGGCGTTTCGTCCTTCAGGGGATCGAGATATTCCGGCTCGCCGGTCAGGAAGCTCACGACCGTGCGATCCTTGAACAGGCCACGGGTGTTGCCTTCGCGCACGAGCTTCACCAGGTCAGCGCCGAAGGTCACGTTGAGGATGGCTTCGGGATTGGCGGCGGCGACGGCCTGCACGACCGGGCCGGCGTCGATCTTGCCCTGCGGCGGCCATTGCTCGTCGACCCACTGGATGTCGGGGCGTTTCTCCGACATCAGCTTCTTGAACACGGCCACCGCAGACTGGCCGTATTCATAATTTGGCGCGATCGTCGCCCAACGCTTGGCCGGAAGTTTTGCCGCCTCCTCCACCAGCATCGCGGCCTGCATGTAGTTCGAGGGCCGCAAGCGGAAGGTGTAGCGATTGCCCTTGGCCCAGGTGACCGCGTCGGTCAAAGGCTCCGCAGCGAGGAAGAATACTTTCTTCTGGTTGGCAAAATCGCTGACAGCCAGACCGATGTTGGACAGGAACGTTCCGGTCAGCATCACGACGTTCTCGCTCGACACGAGTTCGTTGGCGGCGGTCTGCGCATCGGCGGGCTTGCCGCCGTCATCCTTGGAGACGACGACGAGCTTCTTGCCATTGATGCCGCCGGCGGCATTGATTTCCTCGACCGCGAGCTGCCAGCCCTTGCGATAGGGCTCGGTGAAAGCGGGCAACAGCGAATAGCTGTTGATTTCGCCGATCTTGATTTCGCTCTGCGCCATCGCGGCGTTGGCGATGCCGGCGAGCACCATGCCCAGACCTGCCGCCAAGAGACGTTTGCTTCGTTGCATCCGATATCTCCAATGTTGAAAGTTCAGCTATCGCAGACCGTCTTCACCCTTTATCTCGGTAATCTTCAAGCCACCGACGCGCGGCAGCGGACGGCCAGAGTCTGATATCGCCACCGCGACCATGATTTCGTTGGCGCGCGGCGCGTCGTTGATCTGGACTTCCATCCCGTCGAAATGACTGCGCACGAACGCCGCATCCTTGTGGCCGAGCGGAATATCCAGCGTGGTGCCGGGCCCGCTGCGCTTCTTCGACGACGGGATCAGCGCCGCCCCCTTGCCCAATATGGTGCGCACCGGCGCACCCATTTTGGGATGCAAGATCGCGGCCGCATGCTCGAGTTCGCCGTTTTCGCCGACCGCCGCGGCCTTGCCGTAGCTTTGCGCCTTCGTCCCATCGATGCCCAGCGCCGCGACTGCCCTTTTGGCGAGCAGTTCGCCGAGTTCCTCACCGATCGCAATCAGAGGCGTGAGATCTTCGACATATTTACCGGCAAAGGGATTCTTGATCACCGCGATGGCGGCCGCGCGCCGGGTCGGCGGCGAAACGGTCTGGCCCATTTCCAGCAGCGTCTCTTCGACCACCGTGACGATTTTGCGAATGACCGCGCTCATCGCTTTCCGCCTTCCCGCTTTGCATCGAACTTACGCATGTATCGCACTTTCCAATTCCCGGCGCGATACCGCAGGCGGCATTCCGGCGCTGAATTTCCGGGACGAAACGACGCGCGTTTCACCCTGCAGGCGCAAGGCTGCGCCATCGATCAAACCCGCCGCCAGCAGCGCACGCGCTGTGTCCGCGCCGGCGTCGAGCGCCGAAAATACTTCGCCCGGTTCCAGCGCCTCGACATGCCGCGTGACCAGCCGGTCGCCCAAATCGCTGTCGGGCTGCAGCTCATCGGCCGGGCTGCGGATGATGGCGGGATGGCCGGGCAGGTCGACCGCATTGGCGATGATGGTCGCGGCCGCATCGGCCTGCGCCGCGGTTCGCGCCAGCACGGTTACGGCGTCGGCAATCCCGAGCGAAAAGCTGCGCCCGTGACGTCCGCTGGTCGCGATACCGCGCGAGGGATCGTCTGATACAATAACCGTCGTGCCCATCAGGCCGGGGCGATCCGGCCGGTCCACCAGACCGACGACGAACTGCGCGCCATCAGCCAGATGCAGCGCGATGTCGCCGCCATTATTGACATAGGCGCGTTCCAACTCAGCCGCGCGCAGCATCGCGCCCAGGATTTCTTCCGCGACCGCGCCGGCCACCGCCGCCATCGGCGTGATGAAATGATCCGCTGCGAATGGCGCCACGGCCGCATGCATCCGGCGCGCGATCACGCCTTGCAACGGGCATTGCCTGGGATCGGCGGCGCTACGCAGCATCGACAACTCGCCGCAGAGCTCATCGAGCAGGCCAGTCAAGCGCCACGCCGCGGCGTCATAGGCCGCGCGCAGATGATCCTCGCTGCCGCGCGCTTCGACGATCAGATCGATTGGGCCATCCTGCAGATGAAGCCGCCTGCCGTCCGCCAGCCATCCGATCTGCGGCAATCTTTTCATGCGCGTGATGCCGGCGGGTTCATCTGGCGGATTTCGGTGGCGTCTTTCAGCGACGCCAGCGGACGCACATGGTCCATATGGCCGCCCAGCGCCGCGTAATCCGACAGCCGCAGCGTGAATTCGATCGGCGCCACCAGCGCCGGGGTCGGGACATAGCCGAATGCGCCCGCCGGCAACCGCGTGACATCGACCATGAAGGTGATGCCGCCGCCGGGCCAGACATACACCGGCGCGCCACCCGAAGTGACCCGCGTCAAGGCATCCTTGACCGAGCGCGTCAGCCGCACCGGATTGTCGGTCACGCCGGCGCGCAGCGATCCGCCCGCGCCACCCATGAACAAAACGGTGCACAGCGCCGGTTCGCAATTCTCCTGAATCCGCTCGACCGACAATTGCAGATCTGAAGGCATCGGCTTCTGGACCGGCTTCAGCGCCTCGTCGAGTTCGTAATAGGCCGCGTGCTCGCCTGTCGTGGAGACCATCAGCATGGTCATGCCGGGGCGCGCGGTTTTCGGATCGAACGGGCCCAGCACCGTCAGCGGATCGGAAATCTTGGTGCCGCCCCAGCCGGTACCGGGCTCGGCGACCTGGAAATAACGGCCCGGCGTCGAGCGCCGCCCCTTCATCTTGATGCCGGTGTCGGGAATATCCAGCAGCTTGCCGGCCTGATGTTCGCTGAGCACGCCGGTGATGTGGTCGTCCACCACCACGACCTCATCGACCTTGCCCTGCCATTGCTTGGCGAACATCCCGATGGTGGCTGAGCCGCAGCCGACCCTCATCCGCTCTTCAGCGACGCCGTTGACGATGGGCGGATAGCCAGCCTGTACGACGACGCTGGCGCCGCCATCAATGGTCAGTTCGACCGGCTTGCAATTGCTTAAATCCATCAGCGCGTCGCAGGTGATGCGACCCTCTTTCTTGGAACCGCCGGTCAAATGATGGACGCCGCCGAGCGACAGCATCTGCGAACCGTATTCGCTTGTTGTGACGTGGCCGACCGCCTCGCCCTGCACGCGGACGGTCGCGGTTTCCGGCCCGAGAAAACGGTCGGTGTCGATCTTCACCTTGACGCCGCAATAGCTGAAGATGCCTTCGGTCACCACGGTGACCATGTCGACGCCGTCGATCTCGGAGGACACGATGAAGGGCGCCGGCTTGTAATCGGGATAGGTGGTGCCGGCGCCGATCGCGGTCACGAATACGCTGGGCTCGTGGACGATCTTGCCATCCCAGTCGCCGGTGGCCTGGAACGGCACGATCTGCCCGCCATGGGACACCGTGCGCTCCAGAACAATGTGAGGATCGACGCGCACCAGTTCGCCATTGTGATTGGCATAGCGGTCGCAGGCGCCGGCCGCGCCGGGCTTGATGTAACACATGACCGGACACGCATCGCAGCGGATCTTGTCGGTGGCGGCAGCGGTCGCATCAGTCAGCATGAACAAGCTCACAGGCCAGCGTCAAACTGTCGAATGGCCAAACGGGGTGCCGGGCACCATGGTCAGCCGGCGTCGGGAATTGACATTTCGCGCCGATTTCGTTCGTATACGAATGATCTTGCGCGCGCCGCGAAAACCTGTCAAGCGGCGTTCGCGGCAGAACCCGCCCCTGCCGAATAAAAACTCATCGCTGTTTATAAACCGGGCAGCAGGTTGGCGATGAGGAAAGGCCCGCTTGCACGTTTGTATGCAAACGGTATCTTCGGGAAGCGTTTGAGCGATGTTTGCAGTGCAATCACCTCGCCGGAACCCATGAGCTTGACGCTGTGAGCATGACGCCAACCACGATCCGCCTGACCGTCAACGGCCGGATCCATGATGTCGATGCTGCTCCAGATACCGCACTGTTGTATGTGTTGCGTAACGATCTCGCCTTGAATGGACCGAAATACGGCTGCGGGCTCGGCGAGTGCGGCGCCTGCGCGGTATTGATCGACGGCCTCGCCGCCCGCGCCTGCGTGATCCCGATCAGCGGCTGCGTCGATCGCGATATCCTGACGCTCGAGGGCCTGGGCTCGCGCAACGCACCCGATCCGGTGCAGGATGCGTTCATCAAGGAGCAGGCCGCGCAATGCGGCTACTGTCTCAACGGCATGATCATGACGACGAAAGCGCTGTTGATGCGCAACCCGCAGCCCACCGAAAGCGAAGCGCTGGAAGCGCTGCGCTACAATCTGTGCCGCTGCGGCGCGCATATCGAAATCATGCGCGCGGTGATGCGGGCGGCGGGCCACGCCGCCGAGGCGCGCGATTGATGAGCGCAACAGACTTGCCAGAGGATTTGATATCGCAGCCGGGATCGTTGTCGATCGTGCGCCCGGGTGTGGTAGGCGCAAAAGCCATCTCCGAAACCTTCATCACCATCACCGCCGATGGTTCGGTGACGGCCTTCAACGGTCATGTCGATCTCGGCACCGGCATTCGCACCGCGCTCGGGCAGATCGTCGCTGAAGAGCTCGACGTGTCCTTTGCCCGCGTCGTTGTCGTGCTCGGCGATACGTCGCGGGTCCCCAATCAGGGCGCGACCATCGCCAGCGAGAGTATCCAGATCACGGCGGTGCCGCTGCGCAAGGCCGCCGCGCAGGCGCGGCAATTCCTGCTGAAACGCGCCGCGGAGCGGCTTGAACTCCCGATCGACGACTTTGCGATCGACGACGGCCTGATCCACGGCCATAACCGCAACATCAGCTTCGGCGAATTGATCGGCGACGAGATCATCCGCCTTGAGCTGGCCGATGACGTCAAGCTCAAGGCTGTCGAATCCTACAGCATTGTCGGCCAGTCGATGCCGCGGGTTGATTTGCCGGCCAAGGCCACCGGCGAGTTGGTGTATGTCCACGATATGCGCGTGCCCGGCATGCTGCATGGCCGCGTCGTGCGCCCGCCCTATGCCGGCGTCGATGCCGGTCCGTTTGTCGGCACCAGCCTGATCGCGGTCGACGAATCCTCCGTGCGCGATATTCCCGGTGTCGTGGCGGTGGTGCGGATCGGCGATTTCGTCGGTGTCATCGCCGAGCGCGAAGAGAACGCGGTCAAGGCGGCGGCGCAACTCAGAGTTACCTGGAAGCCGACGCCGACGCTGCCCGACCTGAAAGACATCGAGACAGCGCTGCGCGCCAATCCCTCGACGCCGCGAACCTTGCTCGATAAAGGCGATGTGGACATTGCGCTTGCCGCCGCGGCGAAGCCGATGCAGCGGACCTATGTCTGGCCGTATCAGATGCACGGCTCGATCGGGCCGTCCTGCTCCGTCGCCGACTTCAAAGACGGTCACATCAGGGTGTGGTCCGGCACGCAAAACCCGCATGTGCTGCGGGGCGATCTGGCGTTGCTGCTGCAGCGGCCGGAATCCGAAATCGAAGTCATCCGGATGAAGCCGCCGCTGCTACGGCCGCAATTGCGCCGATGATGTTTCTGCCGACGCCGTGCTGCTGTCGCGCGCGGTCGGCCGTCCCGTCCGCGTGCAATTGACCAGGGAGCAAGAGCACGCCTGGGAGCCGAAAGGCACCGGGCAATTGATGGACGTCAAGGGCGGCTTGAATGCCGACGGCAGCGTGGCCGGATATGATTTCGCAACGCGCTATCCCTCGAACAGCGCGCCGACCCTGGCGCTGCTGTTGACCGGCGCGGTTTCGTCGATTCCGATTGTATCTGAGATGGGTGATCGTACCGCGATCCCGCCTTACGAATACGACGCGATGCGCGTGGTCGCCCATGACATGCCGCCGATCGTGCGCGCCTCCTGGCTGCGCGGCGTCTCGGCGCTGCCAAATACGTTCGCGCATGAATCCTTTATCGACGAACTCGCGGCCGAGGCCGGCGTCGATCCGATCGAATATCGCCTGCGTTACCTGCGCGACCCCCGTGCCGTCGATCTCGTCAATGCGGTTGCCGAGCGCGGCAACTGGACGCCGCGCCCTGTCCGGCAGGAGCCGGTACCCGAAGGCGATGTCGTACGCGGGCGGGGCTTTGCCTATGCGCTGTATGTCCACAGCAAGTTTCCCGGCTACGGCGCCGCATGGTCGGCCTGGATCACCGATGTCGCGGTCAACAAGGCGACCGGCGATGTCAGCGTGACCCGCGTGATCGCCGGTCAGGATTCCGGCCTGATGATCAACCCGGACGGCGTGCGGCATCAGGTCCACGGCAATATCATCCAGTCGACCAGCCGCGCGCTGATGGAAGAAGTCTCGTTCGACCGCAATGCCGTGACCAGCCGCGAATGGGGCGCCTATCCGATCATCACCTTCCCGGATATTCCCGATATCGACGTGCTGATGCTGCCGCGGCCGGACCAACCGCCGCTCGGCGTCGGCGAATCCGCCTCGGTCCCCAGCGCGGCGGCAATCGCCAATGCGATCTACGACGCGACCGGCGTGCGGTTTCGGGAATTGCCGTTCACGCCCGAACGCATTCTGGCGGGATTGCGGGAGCAGCAGGGCGCGACACAGGCTGCCCTGCCCGGAACAGCAAAAGCGCCGGATACAGCTCCGCGCCCCGCGTCACCAAATCCCTTCGCCAAACACCGCGGCGTGCTGGCGAGTGCGACGGCGTTGATTGCCGCATCGATCAGCGTCGCGGCGGCGATATTGCCGTGGCGCGCGATTGCGCCGATCGCGCGGCCGGATGCCTCGGTGTTTTCAGCCGCGACCATCGCGCGCGGTCAGCAACTCGCCGCACTCGGCGACTGCGCAGTCTGTCACACCAGCCTCAACGGGATCATCAATGCCGGGGGCCTCGCGCTCGAGACGCCGTTCGGCATCATCTACAGCACCAACATCACGCCCGATGTCGAGACCGGCATCGGCGCGTGGTCCTATCCCGCCTTCGAGCGCGCGATGCGCGAGGGCATCCATCGCGACGGAAGGCAACTCTATCCGGCCTTTCCCTACACGCACTTTACCAAAACCACCGACGCCGACCTGCAGGCGCTCTATGCTTATCTGATGGCGCAGGCGCCGGTACGCACGGATAATCCCCAAACGAAACTTTCCTTTCCGTTCAATTGGCGTCCGCTGATGGCCGGATGGAATGCGCTGTTCCATCGAGAGGGCGCGTTCGAGCCCGACGCGAGCAAAACGGCGGTCTGGAATCGCGGCGCCTATCTGGTCGAGAGCCTTGGCCATTGCAGCGCCTGCCATTCGCCGCGCAATGCGCTCGGCGCCGAACAAGCCAAAGCCTATCTGGCCGGTGGTTTCGCGGAGGGCTGGGAAGCCCCGCCGCTGACATTGCTGTCGCGGGCGCCTATCCCCTGGAGCGAAGACGAGTTGTTCGCCTATTTGCGCTCAGGTGAGTCTCGCTTTCATGGCGTCGCCGCAGGTCCGATGGCGCCTATCGTGAAAGAACTCGCCGCTTTGCCCGACCAGGATATTCGCGCCATGGCGGTCTATCTCGGTTCCTTCAACGAAAATGCGATCTCGCAACCGGAGCAGGAAGCGTTGGCCGCCAGGCTCGAAAGCCTGACTGCGGCAAGGGCCGTTTCGGCTTCGGCTGTCGGCGCCCGGATCTATCAAGGCGCCTGCGCGGTGTGTCATCAGGTCGGCGGGCCGCCTTTGTTCGGCAGCCGGCCGTCGCTGGCGCTGAACAGCAATGTGCATGCGGCGGTGCCGGATAATCTGATCCAGGTCATCATGCACGGCATTACTGAGCCTGTGTCGAGCGATCTCGGCTATATGCCGGGATTCAAGGACAGCATGACCGATGGCCAGCTCGCCGAGCTCGTATCTTATCTGCGCCAGCAATTTGCTCCGGACAAAACCGGCCTGGACTGGTGTCCCGGAAACGGTCAGCCGGATCAGGCAGGGACCGCAAGCGCATAGGTAACGCGCTGACCTGCCATGCCAGGCGCAAACCCACTGGTTGCAGGCCGCCTGGCGGGGTAAAGTCCTGATATGGCAGTCACAGACATTGCATCGCGGACCTACAACCACGGCTGGCGGCTCGATCCGATCGTGCGCAGCCTGCTGGATACGGATTTCTACAAACTGCTGATGCTGCAGATGATCCGCGAATTCTATCCGGAGCAGCGCACCACCTTTTCGGTGATCAATCGCAGCCGGCATGTGCGGCTGGGCGAGATCATCGACGAAGGCGAGCTGCGCGCCCAGCTCGATCACGCCCGCGATGTTCGTTTCAGCAAGAAAGAGCTGATCTGGCTCGCCGGTAATACGTTCTACGGCAAGACCCAGATGTTTTCGCCCGACTTCATCAGCTGGCTCGCCACCTTCCGCCTGCCCGAATATGAGCTGCACAAGGTGGACGGCCAATATGAACTGCATTTCCATGGTCCGTGGACGCACACCACCATGTGGGAAATTCCCGCACTCGCCATTCTCAACGAGTTGCGCTCGCGCCAGGTGATGAAGGGCCAGGGCCGGTTCGCACTCGACGTGCTCTATGCCCGCGCCAAGGCAAGCTATGGAGCAAGGTCGAACGGCTGCAGAAACTGGAGGGATTGCGGCTGTCGGATTTCGGCACGCGGCGGCGCCACGGTTTCCTCTGGCAGCGCTGGTGCGTCGAGGCCGTCAAGGAAGGCCTCGGTTCGTGCTTCACCGGCACCTCGAATGTGCTGCTGGCGATGGACAATGATCTGGAAGCGATCGGCACCAACGCCCATGAATTGCCGATGGTCGCCGCGGCGCTGGCGAACGACGATACCGAGTTGCGCTGGGCGCCCTATCGCATTCTGGATCAGTGGCGCCATACCTATGGCGGCAATCTGCTGGTCGCGCTGCCCGACGCCTTCGGCACCAAGCCGTTCCTGCGGGATGCCCCCGAATGGGTCGCGGACTGGACCGGTTTTCGGCCGGACAGCGCGCCGCCGATTGCCGCCGGCGAAGAGATCATCGCGTGGTGGAAGCAAAAAGGCCGCGACCCCCGCGAAAAACTGCTGGTGTTTTCCGACGGCATGGATGTCGGCTCGATCGAAGAAACCTACCGGCATTTCGAAGGCCGCGTCAGGGTCAGCTTTGGTTGGGGCACCAATTTGACCAACGATTTCGTCGGATGCGCGCCCAACGGCTCGCTCAACCTCGACCCGATCTCGATCGTCTGCAAGGTGACGTCAGTGGACGGCCGACCTGCGGTCAAACTCTCGGACAATCCGGAAAAAGCAACAGGTAGTGCGTCCGAGGTGGAGCGCTATCTGCGGGTGTTTGGAAATGCGGGACGGGTGCGTGCGGCGGTGCATGTGTGAGCAATCAATAGATCGCAATAAGATTAGATCGAATCGCCAGCGACGACGGAGGTGCGCTCCCTCTCCCGCTTGCGGGGGAGGGCCGGGGTGGGGGTGCTTCTGCAAACGCCGGTGTGGATGATAGATTTCCCCCACCCGCCGCGCTTCGCGGGCGACCTCCCCCGCAAGCGGGAGAGGTAAGTAGAGCCCTGCAGCGCCGCCTACCTCGCCGCAGGCTTGCGCTCGATCGGATGGATATCGATCGCCTGCAAGCGGCCCATGCGCAGCACGTCCATTTCGAGCGTGCGGTCGATCCGGTCGCGGTCGAGCGCGCGGATCAGGTCGTCAACGCCGTTGATCTCGACGCCGTCGAGTTTGATCACGACATCGCCAGGCAGTAACCCGGCCCGCGCGGCCGGGCCGTCCGGCTCGATCTGCGCCAGCAGCGCCCCCATCTTGTTTTCGACGCCGGCTATGACAGCGTGCCGTCGCGGGACCGGTGCGGTCTGGCCGGAGACGCCGATATAGGCGCGCCGGACATAGCCGTGGCGGATGATCTCCGACAACACGAATTGCGCGGTGTTGCTGGCGACCGCGAAGCAAATGCCCTGCGCGCCATTGATGATCGCGGTGTTGATGCCGATCACCTCCGCCGCCGACGACACCAGCGGGCCGCCGGAATTGCCGGGATTGAGCGCCGCATCGGTCTGGATCACGTCCTCGATGGTCCGGCCGCTCACCGAGCGGATCGAGCGTCCCAGCGCCGACACTACGCCGGCCGTCACGGTCGATTCAAAACCCCAGGGGATTGCCGATCGCGACCACGAGCTGGCCGCGGCGCAGGGTCTTGGAATTGCCGAGCGACGCGTAGCGCAGATCACGCACGCCATCAGCGCGCAGCAGTGCCAGATCGGTGTCCGGATCGACGCCGAGCACGCGCGCATCGGTGACGATGCCTTCATTGTCGCGCAGCCGGATTTGCTTGGATGATCCGACCACATGGTTGTTGGTCAGCACGAGGCCATCCGGGGAGATCACGATTCCGGAACCAAGTCCGCCGCGCTCGCGCGCGCCTGGGGTTTTCGAGCCGGTCTCGACCCGGACCACCGCCGGACCGACGCGCTCGGTCACGTCGATCACGGCATTCGAATAGGCATCGAGAAGGGTCTGGTCGCGGGCGGCGGCGCGTATGGCCGCTTGCGATGAGGGGTCGTCGTCGGGGATATCGCGGGTAAAATCCAACATGGCAAAATTCCTTCCGACACTAAATGGTGGTCGCTTGAGGGCCCTGCAAGAGACCCCAAAAGGCCAGCCAGCGCCGGTCAGGTGCCCGAAAATAGCACTGGATGAGCCGGCGCCGGGCCCTGTGGCGAGATAACGCCGATTGGCAAAGGAGCGGTCCTGATCGAGAATTTGCTGGCAGATTCGCGATTCACGCGACGCGCCGAAAGCAAACCTGTTTCATGCTCACGATTTCGGAAGAGAAAATTGTCGATTACGAAATCACGGCCCGGATCGCGACCGAGGCGTTCGGCTCAAAGGACGTGGTCTTCTCCGGCGCGCGGGTGAAGTGGCTGTACGAGCGCAGCTTCGGTCAGGGCAGCACAATCCTGGCGGCGTTCGACGGCGACGTTAAGGTTGGCCAGATGGCATTGATCCATCAGAAGCTCCGTTCGGGCGGCGAAACCGTTACCGCAACCCAGCTCGTGGACCTCTTTATTGTGCAGGCCCACCGATCGCCTCAACTGGTGCGCCGTCTCTACAAGGAGGTCGAGCGGCTGTGCCTCGCGCAAAACATCCGCTTCATCCTCGGCGTGCCGAACGAGAACGCGAAAGCGCTCAATGCGCGCTTGCTCAAACTAAGCCCCCTGCTCTGGCTGCCGATCCGCGCGGGACTGGGAGTGGGGTGGCCGCGTGGTTCACGACTGAAATATTCAGGCCGCGTCAAATCGATGACCAAACAAGACGCGATCGATTTGCTCACGGGATTTTCCACCCCGGCCAGCGAGAATGGATTGCAGTGGGGACGGCGAAACCATGTTCCACCGTCTCAGCGATCCCACTTGCGATTATGCCGTGCATGCGACAGATAACCTGCTTTGATTTCGTCGTCCCTCACGACCAGGGGCGTGCGATACGCCATGCTATGCGGCTTCTTCGTGCGGCCGCAGGCCAGGGCAACGCCAAGCGATATCCGCGTACTGACAGGCGCGGCGTGCCACTTCTGGAAGTATGCTTTTTTTGTCTATGCGGGCATCAACAACGGCCTCCCCGCGCTGCCGGGATTTGTCTTGCCCACCCGGCTGCGCGCGCCGATGCTGGTTCAGCTGCGCGACTTCACGACCGACAAGCCCGATATGCGATTTGACCGGTTTCAGCTGATCGATTCGGATTTTGTTTGATTGTTTGTTGACGCTCGAAGGACGACAATTAGTAGCCCGCATGAGCGGAGCGACATGCGGGTCAGGGAATGAGCGAGCGGACCCGGATATCACGGAGCCTGTCATCGGGCGCGCATTCGCGCGACCCGTTGGCTCATCCGGGCTACTTTTCAGACTTGGTTAGTGGCGTCACTGCACGCCAAGCCGCTGGAACAGCAGATCCGTCTGCTGCGACAATGTTACGGCGTCGCCCTGGTGCACGACCTTGCCGGTTTCCAGGATGTAGACGCGGTCGGCGACCGCGAGCGCGCTGTAGAGGTTTTGCTCGACCAGCAGGATCGACAAGCCTTCGCGCTTGAGACCGAGCACGATCTCTTCAAGATGCTGCACCATGACGGGCGCGGAGACCTTCAGAGGGCTCGTCCATCAGGATCAGTTGCGGATCGATCATCAATGCGCGGCCGACCGCGAGCATGCCGCGTTCGCCGCCGGACAATTGCCCGCCGCAGTGATGCCGCCGCTCCGCCAGCCGCGGAAAAATGCCGAACACGCGATCGACCGTCCATCCGGCTTTGGCGCGCGCGCTTTTCAGCATGGTCAAATGTTCGGTCACGGTCAGCGACGGAAACAACCGACGTCCTTGCGGCACGATCGCGATTTTCCGCGCGCGATGTCGTGCGGACGCAGCCCTACGAGATTTTCGCCGCGCCAGGTGATCGAACCGGATTTGATCTGCGGCGGAGTCAGCCCCATGATGGAACGAATAAAGGTCGTCTTGCCCATGCCGTTTCGGCCCAACAAAGCCACGATCTCACCGGCCCCCGACGTCGAGCGAGACGCCGCGCACCACATGCGCCTCGCCGTAGAAGCTGTTCAGATCGCGAACCTCAAGCATGACGCGGCGCCCGCAGATAGACTTCCTGCACCTGCTTGTTGCGGCGGATCTCGTCCGGCGATTCCTCGACCAGAACGCGCCCCTCGAACATGCAAGTGACGAGATCGACCAGGCCAAGTGCGAGATCCATGTCGTGCTCGATCAAAACCACAGTAATGTCCCCGGTCGAGCGCGCGGATGATCTCGGCGACCATCGAGCGTTCCGACGGCGAAAGACCGGCGGCGGGCTCGTCGAGCAGCAGCAGCCGCGGCGACGTCACCAGCGACAGCGCAATCTCGAGCTGACGCTGTTCGCCATAGGACAGGTCCTTCACCATCACATCGGCGCGCGCCGCGATCCGGACCGCATCGAGCGCGGCCGCGATTTGCGGCGCTTCGACGCCATCGACATCGGGTTTGCCGAACAGCGAAAACTTGCGGGACGAGCGGCCGCGCAACGCCAGCACCATATTGTCCTGCACGCTCAGCCGCGGAAACAGATTGGTGATCTGGAAGGTGCGGGAAATACCAAGCTGGGCGCGCGATGCGGCGGCAGCTTCGTGACATCGTGGCCGTCGAAACGCGATGCGGCCGCCGGTCGGCGGCAGCGCACCGGCGATCGCATTGAACAGTGTGGTCTTGCCGGCGCCATTGGGACCGATGATGGCGCGGCGCTGGCCGCGCGGCACGGTCAGGCTGACGCCATCGACCGCGCGCAAGGCGTCGAACGCAACCACCACGTCAGCCAGCGTCAGGATAGGTTCGGACACAATCATTTCCGGTCAACGGGACGCGGCACAGGCCCGCGTCCCCTTCAATGCTGGGTTCAAGTCTTCTTGATACCCTGGAAGCTGCGCGAATAAGGCGGCTGCTTCATGTAGGTTTCGGGATCGTAGGTCCAGAATTGCGAGACGTTCGGATAGGACGTCACCGGCACGTTCCAGTATTTGCCGTCGGGCCGTTTAACGACTTTACGAATCTGGACGTCGTAGATCGGGTTGCCGTAGCTGTCGAGCTTGACAGTCTTGCCGAGCGGCGAGCCGGTCAGTTCGGTTTTCAGCACGGTATCGATCAGCGCCTCGCGGTCTTCGGCCTTGCCGCCCATTTCTCAAGAGCCTCGGCCACCCACATCACGCCGGAATACATCGAAAAGCCGTAGAGCGAGGGGATCTTGCCGTATTTCGCTTCATACTCTTTGACGAATTTCTGCGTGACCGGATTGTCCGAGCCTTCGGCGAAATGCGCGGGCGCGATGATCCCCTCGCATTCCTCGCCGAGCGTGCGGATCACGGATTGATCGGTGCCGTTCATCGCGGCAACAACGGCGTCTTGGCTTTCAGGCCGAAGCTGGAATATTGCTGAATGAGGCGCGTCGCATCGGCGCCGGTTTCCATCGCGAAGATCGCATCGACCTTCAGGTCCGCCAACTGGCCGAGATAGGGGCTGAAATCGGCGGTGTTGAGCTGGATGCCAGAAACTGCTGCACGATTTCGCCGCCGCCTTCGGTGAACACTTGCGCCAGACCGCCGCATTGTTCATGACCGAAGGTGTAATCCTGGCTGACGGTTCGCGATCTTCTTGTAGCCCTGTTTCAAGGCCCAGTCGCCGAGCGGGTGGGTGAACGCGCTGGCCGAATAGCCGGCGACGCGGATCACGTTCTTGATGCGCTGGCGCTGGGTCAGATCGTCGGCCGCGATGATCGGGATAAAATAGGGTGTGCCGGTGCCCTTGACGTAATTGGCGACCGCAAGGCCGGTATTGGCGAGCAAGTTTCAATCAAAAAATGGCAATTGCCCTGCTCGACCAGCCGGCGCGCCTTCTGCAAGGCGGTGTCGGGGTTGGAAGCGTCATCCTCGATCACCAGTTCGACTTGCGGCCCGCGATCTCGCTCTTGACCTGATCGAGATAGAATTGCACGCCCTCGACCATTTCCTTGCCGCCCGACGCGACCACGCCGGTGAGCGGCGCCAGCAGGCCGATCTTGATCGGGCCTGACTGCGCCCGCGCGCTGCGCCAGGGCGATGTGCCGACGCGGCCGCAGCGATGGCGGCGGTGGAGGTCTTCAGAAATTGCCTGCGATGCATAGCGATATCCTTTTGTGGAAGCATTGAGCTAACGCTTCTTGTGCGCCAGCAGGGCGCGCAGCGTCCCGATGATGCCCTCGGGGGTGAAAATCATGATCAGGATGAAGGTAACACCGAGCACCATCTGCCAGCGCTCGGTATAGGCGCTGACGACGTTCTCCAGTGCAATGATCGCCGCGGCGCCGACGAAGCCGCCGAACAACGTGCCGACGCCGCCCGCGATCATCATCAGCACGCCCTCGACCGATTGCGCCAGCGCCACGGTGGACGGGCTGACGAAATTGTTGAACATCGCATAGAGCGCGCCGGCGACACCCGCAAAGAAGCCCGACACCGCGAAGCCGACAAACAGATGCACCGAGACATTATAGCCCAGGCTGCGCATCCGGCTTTCGCTGTCGCGAATACCCAGCAATGTCAGGCCAAAGGGCGAGCGCACAAAGCGCCACATCGCGTAGCTCACCAGCGATGCGGCTACCAAGACCGCCCATAGAACGCCCGGTGCGTCACCAGCCATTCCGGGCGCACGTCGCCGCGCATGCCGTTCTCGCCGCCGGTCACCTGGGTCCAGCGCAGGCAGATGCCCCACACGATCATGCCCAGCGCCAGGGTCAGCAGCAGGAAGTAGACGCCTGAGGTGCGCACCGCGAGCAATCCAAAGATCACCGCGACCAGCATCGCGGCGGCGATGCCGAGCGCGAAAGATGTCGCAGGCGACAGACCGGCTTGCGCCGTGGCATAGACCACGACCCATAGGGTCGAGACGCCGAAGATCGCGCATGGCCGAGCGAGGTGCGACCGGCGAAATCCGGCGAGAATATCGATCGACATCGCCAGCACGCCGAAGGATCAGGATCTCGGTCGCGAGCCCGACCTGATAATTGGTCAGCACCAGCGGCAGCGCGGCCGCGACAGCAATCACGATCAGGGCGGCCGCGACGGCGCGCCCGGGTCATGCCCGCAAAGGTCTTTGGCTGCGATGTCATGGGCGTCGTGATCGTCGTCATCAGGCGGCCTTCCCGAACAGGCCGAGCGGCCGGAACGCGAGCAACACCGCCATCGGGCCGAAGATGACGAAATAAGCCAGTTCCGGAAACATCACCTGCCCCAGCGTGTTGAGAAGTCCTACCAGAAGACTGCCGACGCCGACGCCGACAAGACTGCCGCGGCCGCCGATGATAACCACAGCTAAGCTGAACACCAGAATTTCCGCATCCGCCGACGGATACAGCGAGAGAAACGCGCCGCCCATCAAGCCGCCGAGGCCGGCCAGCGCGGAACCCAACAGGAAGGTGACGAGAAAGACGCGGCGGATATTGACGCCGGAGGCTTCCACCATCTCGGCGTCGTCGACGCCGGCGCGATCAGCGCACCGAGCCGCGTGTGGTTCAACAGTCCCCATAATCCCGCGAACACCACGATGCCGGTGACCAGCACGAACAACCGGTAGGTCGGATAGAACACGCCGAACACCCGCATGCCGCCGCGCAGCACTTGCGGATCGGCACCGTGAAACTGTCGCCGCCCCAGATCACCAGCGCCAGATCGTTGAGCACGAAGGCAAACCCTAGCGAGAGCAGAACCTGGCGCAGCTCGTTGCGCGCACGAAGCGCAGCAGGCCCTGATCGAGCACAAACCCAATCGCCGCGATCGCCAGCATCGCGCCAATACCGCCGAGCACAAAACTGCCGGTCCTGGTCGCGACCGTAAAGCCGATATAACCGCCGAACAGATAGAGCGCGCCATGCGCCAGATTGACGATGCGCAACAATCCGAAAATCAGTGTAAAGCCGCTGGCCACCACGAACAGCAGTGCGGCGAAGGTCAGTCCGTTGAAAAGCTGAAACGTATTCATCGCTGCTTCATGCCGGCGGCTTGCCCGCGATCTGGCCCTGATACCAATCGAGAATCTGCTCGCCGTTCCAATGCACGACGCCTTCGAACTTGTTTACATAATCGTAGATCGCTTCGAGATATTTGATCCGGAACGGCTGGCCGGAAAATATAGGGATGGATCGCCAGCGACAGGAATTTCGGACGCTGTGCGCTCTCGGCATAAAGCCGGTCGAAGCAGTCGATCGTGCGCTTGAGCATATGATCGCTCTCATGATGCTGCACCATCATCATCGGAATGTCGTTGAGCTCGATCGTATAAGGCAGCGTCACCAGCGGGCCCTTGGCAGTGCGGATAACGGTCGGCTCGTCGTCATAGACCCAGTCGCCGACATATTTGACGCCGGCTTCGGCGAGAAACTCCGGCGTCTCCAGGGTCTGGGTCAGGCCGGGCCCGAGCCAGCCCACCGGCCGTTTGCCGTGTGAAGTTTTCGATCACATCCATGGATCGATGGATCATCGCCTTCTGGTCGGGGGTCTTTATGAATCGGCCCCCTGCTCATAGGCGTGCCCCAGGAATTCCCAACCGGCGTCCTTGGCCTGTTGCGCGACGCGCGGATAATCCTCGCAGACCCGGGCATTGATCGAGAGCGTCGGCGCGATGCCGAGCTTCTTGTAGAGATCGAAGAAGCGCCATACCCCGACGCGCATGCCGTATTCGTGCCAGCTCCAGTTCGGCACGTCGGGCAATAGCGGAATGCCAGTCGGCGGCGGGATCACCTGTCGCGCCATCGGCTTCGAGATATCCCAGACTTCCAGATTGACGATGGTCCAGATTACGATGCGGGCGGCGCCGGGCAGTTTTCAGCGCCGGACGATCGACGATGGCGGAAAAGTCGCTGCGCTCGCGCGGGATCATGGGGCCGGTCATAGCAGCGGACTCCAGGATGTTTTCATCAGCGCGCGCTGATCGATGCCAAAGCGATCGGCGAGCCAGTCCGGCCAGCACCTTCCTGGCCGATGGTGGGATTATCGTGCTGGCAATGTTCGGCGCCGGTCTCTGCCGGGTCAAGCACGCGCAACGTCGCATTGACGCCGTGCGCCCTGGCATAATCGTAAGTGCTGCGCGCCGCCGTCACGGTGAGCACGTCATGGCCTCCATGCATCACCAGATACGGGCATCGCATGTGCTCCAGATGACCTTTGAGGGTAAACGGCTTCATCAACTCATGGGCCTCAGACATCGACTTCGCACCGAACACCCAGCGGATATGCATCGCAAGACCAAAATCGTCGCCCTTGGTGCTCCACATGTCGTGCACCGACCAGATCGCGCCATGCGAGATCGCTGCCGCCAGCCGCGGCTCGTAGCAGCCAGCGCGAGCCGCGTAGTAACCGCCCAGACTTGAGCCGCACACGGCGATGCGTTTGATATCGACATCCCCACGCTTTCCAGCCAGTCGATGCATTTGCCGATCGGCAACTTCGCTGTCAACGCGGGTGACGACCTTGTGCCGCCGCAACGTGCCGCCCTGCCCCGGCCCGTCGATCATCAATACCGAAATGCCGCGCTGCAGGCAGCCATGCGCCTGCATGAACCACATCTCGTCCTTGATCGAATCGAGACCGCCCATGCAGATCAGCACCGGCAATTTATGGCCGGGAAACGGCGCGCGAATGAAATAGCCGCACATCGGCTTGCCCGGCTCAACGGAATCTCGATCACCTCGCCGGCGGATTGAGATGGCCGATGAATTTGTGCGAGCAGGCCTCCATCTTCTCAAAAGTGGGCAACCGCCTCGTATCGTCGGGTTTCAAGATGGAATTCGGCCCTGGCGATAATAATCCGCCGCGCGCAGGAAGCAGTTCATCGCGGTACGGATATGACCCGCGGCCTCCTCGGCCAGCCCGCGCGTCCAGTTGCGGTCGGCGATCCGCATCCACTCAATGTGCCAGCTTTCAAAGGTCGCCCGGGATCATCCGCGAGCCGCCTGCATCACCTCGCTGACGCTGCCGCCCCCTTCCTGGGTTTCGCCGAGACCGCGGCGGAATTGATAGGAAAGCCAGGGATGCTCCGGCCAATGGTGCCAGCCGAACGGCTCGTAATGCGGACCGCGGTCGGCGGTGATCAGCTCAATCGCGTTTCGCTGATCTCGTTTTTTACTTCCGCCATGCCCCACGCCGCCTTTGGATTAGGTCGCTCATGGTTCGACGAAGCTGCCGATGAGTCAATCTAAATTACATACACTTTGCTGGACGCATATCATTTCGCACGAAGATCGTTATTGATGCAGCCGAAAATCCAAATTTAAGGCTTCAATCTCGCTAGCGCCGGTTCATCGAACTGATAAAGTGTATTCACTTTAGGCAGAGATAGGCCCCTCCGATGACGGACCAGCTCGACCCGACTTTTCTTGAGCCTGCCAGCGGACCGCGCGCCGGCAACCGCGCGCTTTCGGTGATGGACCGGGTGCGAGAGGCCGTCCTGGACGGCTCGATCGGTGCCGGAGAGCGGCTCAACGAAGTCAGCTCGGCAAGATGCTCTCGTTGTCGCGCACGCCCGTCCGCGCGGCGTTGCAGGCGCTGGCGGGTGAAGGTCTTTTGGATTACGCGCCAATCGCGGCTTCACGGTGCGCGAATTTCCGCTTCCCGCGATCGTCGATGCCTACGATATCCGCGCCTCGCTGGAGGGCGTAGCGGTTCGCTTTGTCGCGGAGCGCGGGCTTGGCGCGCAGGAACGAGAGATCATCGAGCGCAGTCTTACCTCCGGCGACAAGCTGCTCGAACGCGGATCGTTCGAAGCCGGCGACCTCACGATCTACCGCGACATCAATGGCGACTTTCACGATGCGTTGCTGGCGGCCGCCCGCAACCGGATGCTCTCCGAGATGATCCGGATCTGTCATCACGTCCCGGTATCGTCGAGCCGCAACATCGTGGTGTTCGAATATCCACGATGTCCGCCGCCGCCACGACGACCATCACCGCATCTATGAAGCGATCGTTGCGCGCGAACCATGGCGCGCCGAACTGCTGATGCGCGAGCACGTCGCCAAGCATCAAGACATCGCTGGTGGGTTATTTTGAGCGAGCGCAGGACGGTGGTGACGGGGGCGTGAGTTTGATCAGCGACGGAGGTGCGCTCCCCTCTCCCGCGCGCGGGGGAGGGCCGGGGTGGGGGCGCCTCAGCGGGCCGTGCTGGTTGATAGATTTCCCCCCACCCGAAGCCTTCGGCTTCGACCTCCCCCGCAAGCGGGAGAGGTGAAACAAGCCGCTACTCCATCGCGATCACGGCCGGCTTGCCGTCCTTCAACCCCAAAATCAGCAGCGCCGTGTGCGCGTGAATTATGGTCGTCGGGCGAATAGCTGCCGCCGAGCCGCGACGGCATCGTCGTGGTCTTCAGGGCCTGCTTGATCGCATCGGGCTGATCGGATCCGGCCCGGCGGATCGCATCGACCTCGAGGTACGTCGCTTCAAAGACGAAGAACGAACGCTGCGTCGGCACCAGCCCGTAACGTGACTTGTAGGGCCGCGACAAAGGCCTGCACGTCAGGCTTGTCCAGCACGGGTGTAAACACCGCGATGCCGGTGACGCCGGACAATCCGCCCGCGTCGCGAAACTGTTGCGAGACCGCAGCGGAAGCGCCCACCAGATCGAACCGGCCGGTGACCGGCACTTCCAGCCCGAGGCCTCATAGCCCTGGAAGAATCCGGGCGTCGAGCCCGCCAGGATCGCGACGACTTCGCCGGGAGAGCCGGCTTTCAGCTTGGTGAAGATGCCGGAGAAATCCTTGGTGTCCTTTGGAATGACCTCGTCTGCTGTGACGATCATGCCGGCGTCCTTGGCGGTCTTGGCGAGCGGCAATGGCGTTGGCGTGCTGAAACTCGCCATCATCGGCAAGGATCGCGATCGACTTGATGTTCTGCGATTTCAGCCACTGCACCAGACCGGCCTGAATATCCACTTCCGAGGGAATGGGTCTTGAAGGCGTAATCCATTGCCGCCAACGCCGGAGGCATCGACAAAATCCTGGCCGGCCGAGGTCGCGATCACCAGCGGCACTTTTGCTTCTTTCCATCATCGGCATGATGGCGTGGGTGACCGGCGTACAGAGCGCGCCGATGACGACCGGCACGTGTTCCAGTTCGAGCAGCCTCTTGGTCGCGGGCACGCCGACATCGGGCTTGCATGGGCATTGTCGGCATAGTATGCGACGACCGGCCGGCCCAGTACGCCGCCCGATTGATTGATGCTGTCCAGCGCCAGTTGAGCACCATACTGCTCGGACTGTCCGCGATCGGCCATCGGTCCGCTGAGAATGGTGGGTGATGCCGATTTTGACGGGTTCGGCAGCTTGCGCAAACGTGCTGCAGAGCAGGCCCGCAGCCAGAACAAAAGTACGTTTCATATCGCTCCCCAGGGAATGGCAAAATTGTTGGTTTAATTGCGAGGATTGGACGCGATGAGATCAGCCTTGTCCATTCACGAGCCTGTGCGTCCGTGAAGGAGGGATGACATCTGTCAACCTACCCGCCTAATTCTCTCTCCGTCATGCCCGGGCTTGTCCCGGGCATCCACGTACTGACACGTACTGAATGTTAAAAAAGACCTTGGGATGGCCGGGACAAGCCCGGCCATGACGATTTTAGATGGAAAGACTCAAAAATCCGCGACTGCGACCCGCTTCTCACTGCGCTTCCTTGTAAGCCTGCGTGATCGCCCGTGTCAGATTGCCGGGACGCTGCCAGCCGGCATATTTCTTTTTGAATTCCTCGGTGAGAACTGTGACGTGTCTTCGACGCTCTTGCCTTGCTTCTTGGCCGCCTGCGCCTGGTCCAAAAGATCGACCATGAAAGCCTTCTGCTCGGCGAATATCGAACTGTCGGCGGGCTGGCTGTGGTCCGGCAGGATCAGCGTTGGCTTCAACTCGGCAACCTTGTCGAGGACGCCGATCCAGGCGTGGATGTTGGTCTGCGTTCCAATCGGCAGAATGACGAACTTGTTCTGCACGATATCGCCGGAGACCATCAGGGGGTCCGGCTCGACCATGAAGATGATGTCGCCATTGGTGTGCGTCGGCCCGAAAATTATCATCCGCACCGTGACATCGCCGAGGTCCAGCGTCATTTCCTTGTCGAACAGAATGTCGGCCTTGTCGATACCGGCATCGACCAGCAATTCCTTGTTGACGTCGGAGCGCGACCGGAAAAAGTCGATCAAGGCTATACCGATTCTTCACGTTCCTTTTGCTGGACGGCGGCCCGGATCACCACCGTGCCGGCCGGAAAGCCGGCCTGGCCGGTGACGTGTTCGGGATGAAAATGCGTGGTGCCAAGATAGAGATTGCCGCCCTTGCGCAGTTTGGCGACGGCCGCTGCGACCGTAGCGCCGTTGCCGCTTGCCGAGACCGGTATCGATGACCAGCGTGCCTTTGCTGCCGACCACGATCCCGATATTGGGATTGCCGAACAGCGCCCACACATGAGGCGACAACTGCTTCGTGTCGGTTCATTGAGCACGATATTTTCGGGCTGTTGAGCTGCGCCAGGCCTGCAGCCGGTGCTGAGAGCATCCGAAACAAAACGCAATGACGGCTGATCTTCGCATCTAAATTCCCCCTTTTATGACGGTGATCTCGTGAACAATCCGGTTTCGATTATTCGGGCCACCTGTCTTCGGATACTTAGGCGACGGATGCCAGTCGCGCCAGAGCCGGTTCTGATTGCATCAGAACCGGGCTCTGGTTCTTTGTTTTGACGCGTTTTCTTCACGCGAACCGGCATCCACTTCGCTTGAAAACGCTTTAACCCGCTCCTACGCGTCAGCTATCGACCACCGACTTCTCGGGATCGATCAGGAAAATCCAGATCAGCGCCCCCGTGGTCAGAACACCGGCGGTCACATAAAACGGCGCAACCCAGGAGCCCCGCTCGACCAGAAAGCCGAACACCAGCGGCGAAATCGAGGCCCCGATGGCGCCCACCCATGTCATGACGGCGGTCACCGTTCCGCTCGACGTGCCGCCGACATCCATCGCACCGCCAGCACGGCCCGAGCACCAATTCCAGAAAGAAGTTCGACGCGGTCAGGCAAAGTACCGCGGGTCATCGCACTGTCGGTAGTGCCGGCCGGGATCAGCAGCACCGCCGCCAGCGCAAGCCCGGCGCCGCACCACGCGCCGCGCCAATTTCAGATTGCCGGTCTTGCGCAGGATGTGGTCGGTCAAAATACCGCCGACGAGATCGCCGAGCATGGCGGAGATCAGCGGCAGGGATGCGAGATAGCCGACCGAATTCAGCGAGAGATGACGAAACTCCAGCAGATAGGTCGGAAACCAGCTGACGTAGAAATAGGCCCCATAAAAAAAGCAGCCATAGGCCGCCGCGATGAACCACATGTTCGGCGACGTGAAATCGTCCGCCACGGCACCGCCGATTCGATTTTTTGTCGTGACCGGAATGATTTCGCCATTCGGCAATGTGCCGCGAATATGCGCGAGCTCTGCCCTGTTGACGCGTTCTTCGTCCTCCGGACGGTTGCGATAGAAATAAAAGAAAACAACGGACCATGCGATACCGAGCAGCGCAAAGACGTAGAAAATCCAGCGCCAGCCCCAGGCGTTCATGATCACGACCGCGACCAGCGGCGTGATCGCGATCGCGAGCCGGCTGAAACAATGCGTCCATGCCCTGGACGAAGCCGCGCTCGGATTTTGGAAACCATAGCTGCATGGCGCGGCTCGCGGTCGGAAAGGCGCCGGCTTCGCCGAGACCGAACACGAAGCGAACCACAAAAAACGATGTCGTGGTCGACGCCCATGCCGTCGCGGCCGTCATCAGCGGACCAGAACGGGACGATCACCATTAGAACCCGCTTCGGCCCGAGAAGTCGGCCAGCCAGCCGCCGGGCACCTGGCCCGCCGCATAGGCCCAGGCGAATGCGCTGAAAGAACAGCGCAATTTCTGTTTTGCTGAAACCGAATTCCTTGGCGATCGCCGGCGCCGCAATCGAAATATTGCTGCGGTCCATATAGGTGATCATGTACATCAGACTGATCAGCAGAAGCACGTACCACCTGATGTGGGTACGCTTCGCGCTGGCGAACGCCCGTCGCCCACGCTACTCTGCGCCGTAATATCCGCAGGCATGAAACCTCCATTTATTTTTTGTCCGGCGGTTTGGCCCGCCGTTATTCGGTCGCCCTGATCAGGGCGACCGTCCCCATCGCACACAAAATGGAAATCGCACGGGATGTTTCCGGCGCGGTTTCCTGAATGATCCTGTCAATAAAACCCTATCGCCCCGCGGCCACTTTCGCCGGCCGCTTGTTCTCAAGCGGCAGCGTCACCGGCTCATTGAGTTCGGCCGACAGATCGGCGGCGATATAGACCTCCATGACGCGGCGCGCCTGATCCGGCGTCACGAGTACCGGCCGGCCCAGCGCGACTGCTTCGACGAAATGCACGGTTTCGGTCGCCATCGGCCAGCGTAAACGTGCCCGACCGGTTCGCCCGGCATCGTCGACATCGGGAATACTGCGCCGCCCTTCATGGTGTTCAACATCACGTCGCGATGGGTGTCGTCGACCATCAGCGCGCCTTCGGTCCCGATCAGCTCGATCCAGGTCGAGGAGAAATTGGGATAGCCCGGCGGCAGGCTCCAGCCGCCACCGACGACGAAGGAGAGACCGCTGTCCATGTGTCACGGTAATCCATTGCAGATCCGGGATATCGTTGCCGGTGGATTCGCGCATCGCGCCGTAATTGACCTGCGAATAGACCCGAATTGGCTTGGCTGGCTCGAGACACCACAGCACGAAGTCCGAGATCGTGCGTCGATTCCATCGCGGCGGGCGAGAGCTTAACGCGGCCCGAGATCTTCATGCCGAGGTTGCGCGAAATATGCCGGCTGACCAGTGCGCTGACCGGCTTGCCGATGGTGCCGTCGGTGATGCACTGCTTGACGTAGGCAAATTTCGGATTGTAGCGCTGTGGAATAGCCGATGGTGAATTTCAGCCCGTTGGTGCGGGCGATCGAAATCAGCTCATCCGCTTCATCGAGTTCGAGCGCGATCGGCTTTTCGAGAATGACGTGCTTTCCGGCGCGCAGGAAATCCCGCGCCATCGGGAAATGCGTGGGTTTCCGGCGTCGCGCAAGACGAAAACCGCCGAAATGTCCTTGTTGTCCAGCAAGGTCCGATAATCTGCCGTGGCCGATTTGGCGCCGATCGCATCAGCCACCTCTTTCAACCGTTCCGGGCGATTTTCGGCGATGTGCACGGCACTCACCAGCGGATTGGCCGCACAGGCATTGGCCCGAATTCCCCCGCACCAACCCGTGCCGATGACCGCTACCTCGATCTTGGTCCATTCTAGTCTCCACCGCTCTTTTTCGTTTCGTTTTGTTTTTGAGAATCGGCTTGCTGGCGCAAATCGATCGGCCGGCGCGGTCCGTTGAGGGGCGCAGATCAGCGCTAACACAGTCTGCAGCCGCCCGATGTCAAGCATGGACTTTGAGCGCCTTGGAGGGCCGGTTTGCTTGATGGCGGCTCGCCACAGCTGGACCGGCGACCGGATACCGGGGCCGATACCGGGATCACCGCATCGGCCGTTTGCGGCAGACTTGCCGGTGGGCCGAAGACCCCGCCCAGGCAGTGCCGTTTTGGCACCGCTGCGCCAGATTTTTAGCTGTTGAAAGGCGCACTCCCAAACCTCAGACTGGGCCCGCGCCCAACGGCGCCCGACCTTCCACCAACGCCTTAAATCAACGGAGATTGGGTCGATGCGCCGGCTTCTGTCTGCCCTCGCGATAGCGAGCTGTTTTCTGATATCGCCGACCGGCGGCCACGCGGCCGAGCCGCTCAAGATCAAGTTCACGCGGACTGGAAGCTTCAGGGCATTCACGCCTGGTATTATTGGGCCAAGGCAAAGGGATATTTCGCCGCGAAATCTCGACGTGCGGATCGATCAGGGCGAAGGATCGGCGACCACGTGTGACGCGGATCATGTCCGGCGCCTATGACGCCGGGTTCGGCGACATCAATGCCATCATCCAGAATGCCGCAACCATGCCAGGCGAAGCGCCTGTCATGGTCTACATGATTTACAGCAAGGCCCCGTTCGCCCTGCTGACCAAGGCGACAAGCGCGATCAAGACCGTAAAGGATCTGGAGGGCTCAAAACTCGTTCGCCCGCCGGGCGGCGCCTCGTTCAACTGCTGCCGCTACTCGCCAAGCAAAACGGCGTCCGACTACAGCAAGATCAACATCACGCAGGTATCGCCGAGCATCCAGGAACAGATGCTGCTGCAGGGACAGGTCGATTCGGTCGCGATTTTCACCGCGACGAGCTATATGAACCTGGTCTCGCTCAAGCTCGACCCCGATAAGGATTTCCGCTGGATGTACTACTCTGATTTGGGGCTCGACCTCTATTCCAACGGCATCATGGTCTCGCCGAAATTGGCCAAGGAGCATCCCGAGGCGGTCAAGGGCCTGCTGCGCTCCATCAACCGGGCCTTGAAGGAAACGTTGCAAATCCCGACGCCGCGATCGACCTCCTGGTCACCGAAGAGCCGCTGAGTCAAGAGCGACATCGAACGGCGCCGCCTGCTGTATGTCTACAAGACCCTAGATCGACACCCCGGAGGCGCGCGACCTTGGCCTCGGCGACGTGAACGATGAGCGACTGAAATCCGCGATCGCGACCATCGCGACCTCGTTCGAGCTGCCGCGGGTGCCCGCTACCGGCGATATTTTCGACCACACGTTTCTGCCTGCGAAGGCCGACCGCGTTCCACCCGCAAGCCCATGAGAAAAGAAATGCCGAACGATTCTTCACGCACCATCGCCTGCAGCCATGTCGTCGGCGCCGCGCGGCCGCTGACCGGCGCCCATGGCGATCACAATATCGGGCCGATCGCTTGCGTCGATCGAGCCAGGCCGCAACGCAGGCCACGGACAAGTTTCTGGCGATGCCAGCACTGGTCAATGCCCACGATCACGGCCGCGCGCGTCTCTACCAGCGCGATCGGCGGCGACGCCAAGCCGCTTGAATCATTGGCTGCCGTATTTCGCGCTGTTTCCCTCCCTCGATCCCTATCTCGCCGCCGCGATGAATTTCGCCAACGGGCCACTGGGCGGCACCGGCACCATCATGGTGCATTATACCCGTGCGCAGGGGATTGACTGACCTTCCGACCGAAGCCGCGGAGATCGCACGCGCGGCCCGCGATGTCGGCGTTCGCGTCGGCTTTGCGATTTCAGATGAAGGACCGCAATCCGCTGGTTTATCACGGCTCCGAAGCGCTGCTCGCCGCTTTGCCCCCCGAAGCGCGCACTGAGGTCGGGCGGCGCCTGATCTACAAGGTGCTGAGCCCCAGCGATTACATGAAGCTGGTCGACGACGTCGCCGCGGCGGCGGACGGGCCCGGATTCAATGTCCAATATGGTCCGAACGGCGTGCAATGGTGCAGCGACGCCTTGCTGCAAGCTGTTGCCGAGGCGTCGCACCGCACCGGCCGGCGCGTCCATATGCACCTGCTGGAGACCAAATATCAGCGGCAATGGGCCGATGCCAATTATCCCGGTGGCGTGGTGCGCATGCTCGACGAGATCGGCCTGCTGTCACCGCGGTTGACGTTGGCGCATTGCGTGTGGGCCAATTCTGAAGAGCTGGCGCTGCTGGCCGAACGCGGCGTGACGATTTCGGTCAATACCAGTTCCAATCTCCATCTTACTCCGGCATTGCGCCGCGCAAGACGATGATCGAGCGCGGCTGCACGGTGGCGCTTGGAATCGACGGCAAGGCCTTCGATGACGACGATGATGCGCTGCGTGAATTGAGGCTCGCTTATTATCTGCATGCAGGGACCGGATTCGACCGCACCATCAGCCGCGAGCAAGCCCGTTCAAACCGCGGTCCGTAACGCCGCTTTGCCGTCACGAACCTCAGAGATAGCGGCCTGATCGAGGCCGGCGCCGCGGCCGACATGCTGTTGCTGGACTGGGCGTCGCTCAACAATGAAAGCCTTCGGGAGGATATCAACCCCCTTCGATTTGCTGTTCTCGCGCGCCACCGCACGCACATTCGCGAGGTAATCGTCGGCGGCCGCACCATTCGTCAGGGACGGACGCGTGCTGGGCGTCGATCTGCCCGCGATCCGGCAGGAGGTGCTGTCGCGGATGCGATCGGGGATCAAGGAAAACGCCGCGCTGATCTCGGCGCTATCGACGCTCGATGACGCCATCGCCCATCATTATGTGAGCGACTCGCATTGCTGCTGAAACTTCACGGCGACCGCGCGGGTTCCAATCTTGTTTCGGTGAAAAAACCGGCAAGGTCACACCCGCTTAGAAACCAACGCGAAGCTCCAGCCAAGTGTACGATGCACCCTGCGAACGTCGTCCACAGTTCCATGCATAGCGGGCTGGGATCGCCTTCCCACCGCGGGCGTTCGATCAGGCGGCGTCGCGTTTGGCGACTTGAACGTTCGAATTGTTTTCGTTGCAGTCTTCGAAATGGGACGCCAATTCCTGCTCGGCGAGATGCTCCCACCGTTCTGCCTGTCCAAGCAGATGCCAGCTCTGGCCGGGATTGTAGGCCGCCTGCTGACGGTACAGCGAAGCCAATGCGCGATAGTGAGACGCGTTCTTCATGGCTACCTCCGCTAGATCGATGAATCTGGACCGAGCTTATTCCCTTTCATTGCGTCAATGTCATTATGGTTATGTAACAGAACGAATTTTGTATCGGACGATGAGGTTTTCCGCATGCGCTCACGGCTCGAAAACGGGAACCAGACCGGATCACGCTTGTTGGAAACCTTGCCAACGCGGCTTTTGTTGTTCCCGCAGCCGCTCAAGTCCATTCGAGGGTTATTATCAGCGTTCTCGATCCAGAGGATACCGAACAGGCCGACCTGCGCGGCGGCCAGTCGCCTTGGTACAAGACGACCGAGCATGCCGCCCGGCTTGAGGTCGGCGAGGACGTCAAATGCGACGCCCTGATCGTCGGCGGCGGCATCACCGGCTCGCTGATATCAGAGCGCCTTACCCGGCAGGGCCTCGATGTCATTGTCATCGACCGCGAGCTTCCCGGCCGCGGCAGCACCGCCGCCAGCACGTCGATGCTGCTATGGGAAATCGATCGCTCGCTTACCCAATTGACCGACATTTACGGTTTCGAGCGGGCATCGCGCGCTTACCACGCCAGCCTGCAAGCCGTCGCGGGCTTGAAATCGCTGGTCCATCAACTCGGCATTTCCTGCGAACTGCGCGACAAGCCATCGCTGTATCTGGCTGCGGGCGATACCAGCAAGCAATTGCTCGCTGAGCATCAACTCCGCCAACGCGCCGGCCTGCCGGGTGAATTCCTCGACCATGGAATGTTGCTGGATATCTTCGGGATTGCGCGCGCCGGCGCGCTGGTGTCGCCAAGCGCGGCGGACGCAGACCCATCGCAATTGGCCCGAGGGATGCTCAAGACAGCCGTCGCGCGAGGCGCCCGTGTCTTCGAAGCCGAGGCCATAAGTTTTGACTCGGCCGCGCGCTCGGTCGGTGTTCACTTGGAGAACGGCCGTCAGATCGAGGCGCGCTCGGTGATTCTCGCGACCGGTTATGTCATGCCGTCGATGATCCACTCGACCATTCAAACGGTGTCATCGAGTTGGGCGATTGCGACGAAACCCCAGCCGCAAAACCTCTGGAAGGACGGCGCGCTGATCTGGGAAGACAGCAAGGACTATCTCTATGCCAGAACGACCTCCGCTGGACGCATTATCATCGGCGGCGAGGACAGCGACGAGATCGTCGAGCCGCAGGCGCGCGATCGCCTGATCCCGCAGAAGGCGCGCGTGCTGGCGCAAAAGCTTGCCGCGCTTTGGCCGGCGGCCAATCTCGACATCGAATATCGATGGTCCGGAACCTTCGACACCACCAGCGACGGATTACCCCTGATCGGTCCCGTGCCGGGGAAGAAGGGAATCTTCGCCGCCTATGGATATGGCGGCAACGGCATCACCTTCAGCTTCCTCGCCGCGCAACTGATCGGCGATCTGATCGCGGGCTCAAGCTCGCAACTCCTGCATGATTTCGCACTGGATCGGGACGGCCAATCGACGGTCAGGAACTAAGTTGCCGTGATCGCATTTCCTAAATGAGGTCGCCGCCGCCGTTCAATACGGCGCCTGTCGCGGATAGCCAAAGGTCTTTTTGACCGCTATTCAAACCAGCGCTCGCGGGGATAGCCAAAGGCGGCGACCTCATTAATTCTCGATAAATCCAGATTGAAGGCAAATAACATGACGCTCGAAACATTTGCGGCACCGCGTGAACCCAATTTGGCGGAACGCGCCATGGACACAGCGACGGATACTTCCCGTACCATCACCGAGCTTTCCGAAAGTCTTCAGGCGGCGGCTCGAAAGCTGACCGACGCTTTGGCGGCCTCGCGCCAACCCGGGACGGCGCTTTCGACCATCAGCGCGGTCACACGGGAAGCGCCGCTTGCAAGCCTGTTCGTCGCATTCCTGTTCGGGATAGCCGTCGCGCGCCGCCGCTAGAGCCTTATCGGTTCTGATTGAATCAGAACCGGGCTTTAGTCTTTTGTTTTGACGCGTTTTCTTTACGCGAACCGGTATCTACTTCGCTTGAAACGCTCTAGGAACGGCAGGACTGAATTTGCCTTCCGGAACAATCCTTTCGCCCATCGGTTTTCATTTCACAACCTCGGAGGTCTCGGATGGCAATGCAGTCAAGAGAAATGGAAGCGCGGGAAATGGGCAACCTGATCGGCAGCGACAAAGTCGAGGGAACGCCCGTATATGGCGCCGACAGCCAGAAGATCGGATCAATCGAGCGCGTGATGATCGACAAGATCAGCGGCAAGGTTTCCTATGCGGTTCTGAGCTTCGGCGGTTTTCTTGGCATCGGTGACGATCATTATCCGCTCACCTGGCAGTCGCTGAAATACGACACTGGCCTCGGCGGCTATGTCACCGGCATCACGCTGAAGCAGCTGGAAGGCGCGCCCCGATACGGCAACGACAACGCCTGGAACTGGTCTGACGCCGGACGGGCGCAATCGATCAACGACTATTACGGCAACCCCATGATCGCCTGACGCAAGAGCCCCGGACCGATCCGGGGCTTCTGCTTTGCCGCTTGGGATGACCCCCGACGTGTATCGGGCACGCGGGACAGGCGTGCCGCTGTATCCCTCCGTTGTCGATTCCAACCGGCTGTTGATTATGGAATCCAGATTCTTCCCCGATCTTGCCATCAACTCGATTGGGAAATGGTTTGCGAAGTCCCGTACTCGATCGCGAACTTCCTCGTCGCGCGAACTGTGGTCGCTGCTTGCGCTTAATTTCTTCATGGCGGATATGCAATCTGGCATCGGCCCATTCCTCGGCGTGTTCCTGCTGGGGCGCGGATGGGACAGTGGCCTGATCGGCACGGCGATGACGATCGGCAGCGTCGCTGGCATGCTGATCACGATCCCCATCGGCGGATTGATCGACACCACCAACTTCAAACGCGCGTGGGTGATCGTGCCTGGAATCTGCGTGGTCGGCGCATCGGCGATCATTCTGCTGTCGCAGCATTTCTGGGTCGTGGCGGGTTCGCAAGTCGCGACCGCAATCGCCGGCGCCGCCATCGTGCCCGCGGTGACCGGCATTACGCTCGGCATTGTTCGGCAGCGGGGTTTCAACCGACAGATCGGGAAGAATCAGGCTTTCAACCACGCCGGCAACGTAGTCGGCGCGGCGCTGTCGGGTTATCTTGGATGGACCTTCGGCTATACCGCGGTCTTTGGCCTCGCCGCGGCGTTCGGCATCGTGTCGATCGTTTGCGTCTTGATGATCCCGCCGAAATCGATCGACAATCGCGCCGCACGCGGCACAAGCGAAGACGATCCGGACAGCCAGCCAAATGCATCCTACGTCCTGCTGACACACAAGCCGCTGCTGGTGTTGAGCTTGGCGCTGGCGGCATTTCATCTCGGCAACGCCGCCATTCTTCCGTTGTACGGCCTTGCCGCCGTCGCCACCAACGGTGCCGACGGACCGAGCTTCGTGGCGGCGACCGTCGTGATCGCACAAGCCGTGATGGTGATCGTATCCATCGTCGCGATGCGTGTGGCGGAAAAACGGGGATACTGGCCGATATTGCTGGTGTCGTTTGCGGCCTTACCTTTTCGGGGAGTGCTCGCCTACTTCTTCGTGGGCTGGCTCGGCGTCATCCCCGTCCAGATTCTCGATGGGGTTGGCGCGGGCTTGCAAAGCGTCGCAGTTCCCGGTCTTGTCGCGCGCGCGTTGAACGGCACCGGCCGGATCAATCTTGGCCAGGGCGCGGTCCTGACGGTTCAGGGCCTCGGCGCATCCTTAAGTCCGCTATTGGGCGGCTGGATCGCGCAAACCGCGGGCTACAACGCGGCCTTTCTGTTGCTCGGATCGTTCGGACTGGTGTCGGTCGGGCTCTGGATCGCCTACGCCCGCCTGATGAAAAACTATTGAGTAAATCCGGCTTTCGGGACGACCCACCTCATCATCGTTAACGGCCGATGCCAACCGGAAACCAAACCGTAACCCTCGGATTGGACCGGCGATGTTTTTTTGGAGGCTGTTGGAACCAATTGGGGCTCGAAGCGTTGGGGACTTCGGTCGTAATGCCGAGTTCCATATTCCTGGGGCCATATCTCTATTGATTTGGCATTTGTATAGGCGCCTCTAATCTATGGCTGTGAATTGATTCACCAACATCGCCGGACTAGTCGCGTGATTTCCATTGGGGGATGCCATGAGTGATCTCGATTCCACAGCTACGCTTCGCAGGACGCCCAAGCGCAAGCCGCCGGCGAACGGCGCTTCCGATCCGCTGCAGGATCTGCTGCATGCGCTGCAGGCGATGCGGGGTGGCGATTTTTCGGTCCGGATGACCGGAGATCATCTGGGGATCGAAGGCAAAATAGCCGACACTTTTAATGAAATCGTCGCGGCCAATCAGCGAATGGCGCAGCAACTGGAGCGCGTCGGCCAGGTCGTCGGCCGGGAAGGCAAGACCCGGCAACGCGTCAAATTCGATCTGCCCGGCGGCTCCTGGGCGGACATGGAAGGCTCGGTCAATACGCTGATCGATGACCTGCTCTGGCCAACGCGCGAAGTGACCCGGGCGGTCGCCGCCGTCGCGCAGGGCGATCTGTTGCAAACCGTAAAACTGGATGTCGATGGCCGCCCACTGGGCGGCGAATTTTTACAGTCGGCCAACATCGTCAACACGATGATCAAGCAGCTCAGCGTGTTCACCTCGGAAGTGACCCGCGTCGCCCGCGAAGTGGGAACGGAAGGCAAACTGGGCGGCCAGGCCCAGGTCCCGGAAGTGACCGGCGTCTGGAAAGACCTGACCGAAAGCGTGAACTCGATGGCCAACAACCTGACCGGCCAGGTTCGCAACATCGCCGAAGTGACCATCGCGGTGGCCAATGGCGACTTGTCCAAGAAGATCACGGTCGACGTGCGCGGCGAAATCCTGCAGTTGAAGGAAGCCATCAATACGATGGTTGACCAGCTTCGCTCGTTTGCATCCGAAGTGACGCGCGTGGCGCGCGAGGTCGGCACCGACGGCAAGCTCGGCGGCCAGGCTATCGTCCCCGGCGTCGCCGGCACCTGGAAGGATCTCACCGACTCCGTGAACGCGATGTGCGGCAACTTGACCGCGCAGGTTCGTAACATCGCCAACGTCACCACCGCCGTGGCGCGCGGCGACCTTTCGCGCAAGATCACGGTGGACGTCCGCGGCGAAATTCTGGAACTCAAAGACACCATCAATACGATGGTCGATCAGCTCAATTCGTTCGCCTCCGAAGTGACGCGCGTGGCGCGCGAGGTCGGCACCGAGGGCAAGCTCGGTGGTCAGGCCCAGGTCCCCGGCGTCGCCGGCACCTGGAAGGATCTCACCGACAACGTCAACTTCATGGCCTCCAACCTGACCGCCCAGGTGCGCAACATCGCCGACGTCGCGACCGCTATCGCCGGCGGCGACTTGTCCAAGAAGATCACCGTGAACGTGTCGGGCGAAATTCTTCAGTTGAAGGAAACGCTCAACACCATGGTGGACCAGCTCAACGCCTTTGCCGGCGAAGTGACGCGCGTCGCGCGCGAGGTCGGCACCGACGGCCGGTTGGGCGGCCAGGCCAACGTGCTCGGCGTCGCCGGCACCTGGAAGGATTTGACCGAGAGCGTCAACTCGATGGCCTCAAACCTGACCGCGCAGGTTCGAAACATCGCCGAAGTGACCACCGCGGTTGCCAATGGCGATCTGTCGAAAAAGATCACGGTGGACGTGCGCGGCGAGATTCTCGAGTTGAAAGACACCATCAATACGATGGTCGACCAGCTCAACGCCTTCGCCGGCGAAGTGACGCGCGTTGCGCGCGAAGTCGGCACCGAAGGCAAGCTCGGCGGTCAGGCGCTGGTGCGCGGCGTCGCCGGTACCTGGAAGGACCTCACCGACAGCGTCAACTCGATGGCCTCCAACCTGACCGGCCAGGTCCGTAACATCGCCGAAGTCGCGACCGCCGTCGCCAAAGGCGACCTGTCGAAGAAGATCACCGTGAACGTGTCGGGCGAAATCCTGCAATTGAAGGAAACGCTCAACACCATGGTCGACCAGCTCAACGCCTTTGCCGGCGAAGTGACGCGCGTCGCGCGCGAAGTCGGCACCGACGGCAAGCTCGGCGGGCAGGCCGAAGTGCCCGGCGTGGCCGGCACCTGGAAAGATCTCACAGACAGCGTCAACTCGATGGCCGGCAATTTGACCGCGCAGGTTCGTAACATCGCCGAGGTGGCAACCGCGATCGCCGGCGGCGACCTGTCGCGCAAGATCACGGTCGACGTGCGCGGCGAAATCCTGCAGCTCAAGGAAACCCTCAACACGATGGTCGATCAGCTCAACCGGTTCGCCGGTGAGGTGACGCGCGTTGCGCGCGAGGTCGGCACCGAAGGCCGCCTCGGCGGCCAGGCCAACGTGCCCGGCGTCGCCGGCACCTGGAAGGATCTGACCGACAGCGTGAACTCGATGGCGGGCAATCTGACCGCCCAGGTTCGTAATATCGCCGAAGTCACCACGGCCGTCGCGCGCGGCGACTTGTCGCGCAAGATCACCGTCGACGTGAAGGGCGAAATTCTCGAACTCAAGAACACCATCAATACGATGGTCGATCAGCTCAACGCCTTCGCCTCCGAAGTGACGCGCGTCGCGCGCGAAGTCGGCACCGAAGGCAAACTGGGCGGTCAGGCCGAAGTGCCGGAAGTGGCCGGCACCTGGAAGGACCTCACCGACAACGTCAACTTCATGGCGTCCAACCTGACCGCGCAGGTCCGCAACATCGCCGAAGTGGCGACCGCGATCGCGGGCGGCGACCTCTCCAAGAAGATCACGGTGGACGTGCGCGGCGAAATTCTGCTGCTGAAAGATACCTTGAACACGATGGTCGAGCAGTTGCGCTCGTTCGCCGCCGAAGTGACGCGCGTCGCACGCGAAGTCGGCACTGAAGGCCGGCTCGGCGGCCAGGCCGTGGTGCCCGGCGTCGGCGGCACATGGAAGGATCTGACCGACAACGTCAACCTCCTGGCGGCCAATCTGACCACGCAAGTCCGCAACATCGCCGAAGTCACGACCGCGGTTGCGCGCGGCGACTTGTCGCGCAAGATCACGGTCGACGTGAAGGGCGAAATTCTCGAACTCAAGAACACCATCAACACGATGGTCGATCAGCTCAACGCCTTCGCCGGCGAGGTGACGCGCGTCGCGCGCGAGGTCGGCACCGAAGGCAAGCTCGGCGGTCAGGCGCAGGTGCCCGGCGTCGCCGGCACCTGGAAGGACCTGACCGACACTGTCAACTTCATGGCGGCCAACCTGACCGAACAGGTGCGCGGCATCGTCAAGGTGGTGACCGCCGTCGCCAACGGCGACCTGCAGCAGAACCTGACCGTGAAATCGAAGGGCGAAGTCGCCGCCCTCGCCGACACCATCAACAACATGACCGAGACATTGGCGACGTTCGCCGATCAGGTTACCAGCGTGGCGCGCGAAGTCGGCGTCGAAGGCCGCTTGGGCGGTCAAGCCAACGTGCCCGGTGCGGCCGGCACCTGGAAGGATCTGACCGGCAACGTCAACCTTTTGGCCGCCAACCTGACCTCTCAGGTGCGCGCGATCGCCGAGGTCGCCACCGCCGTCACCAAGGGTGATTTGACCCGTTCGATTCAGGTCGATGCGCGCGGCGAGGTCGCCGAGCTCAAAGACAACATCAACACCATGATCGGTAATCTCAGGCTCACCACCGACGTGAATACCGAACAGGATTGGCTGAAGACCAACCTCGCCAAATTCACCAACATGCTGCAGGGCCAGCGGGACCTGACCACCGTCGGCCGGCTGCTGCTGACAGAACTGACCCCGCTGGTGAACGCCCATATGGGCGTGATCTATCAGGTCGAGAACGAGGATAATCCCAGCCTGCATTTGCTGTCGACCTATGCCGGCGACGGCGCCAATCCTCATCCGCAGTCCGTGCAATTCGGCGATGGCCTGATCGGGCAATGCGCGATGGACAAGCGTCAGCGGCTGATATCGGACATTCCGCTCGACGCGGTTCCGATCAATTCGGCGCTGCTGCGGGTGATGCCGAAGAACCTGGTCGTGCTGCCGGTCCTGTTCGAGAACCAGGTCAAGGCGGTTATCGAGCTCTCCTCCGTCAGCTCGTTCACGACCTCGCAGATGACCTTCCTCGAACAGCTCACGGACAGCATCGGCATCGTGCTCAACAGCATCGAGGCGACGATGCAGACCGAAGGCCTGCTGAAGCAATCCCAGCAGCTCGCCGGCGAATTGCAGACGCAGCAAAAGGAACTGCAGCAAACCAACGAACAGCTTGAGCAAAAAGCCCAGCAGCTCGCCGAGCGTAACGTCGAAGTCGAAAGAAAGAATCAGGAAATCGAGCAGGCGCGGCGCGCGCTCGAGGAAAAGGCGACGGAACTGTCGTTGACCTCGAAATACAAGTCGGAATTCCTAGCCAACATGTCGCACGAATTGCGCACGCCGCTCAACAGCATCCTGATCCTGGGCCAGCAGCTTACCGAAAATGCCGACGGCAATCTGTCGGCCAAGCAGGTCGAATTCGCGCGAACCATTCATGGCGCGGGTACCGATCTGCTCAATCTGATCAGCGACATCCTCGATCTTTCCAAGATCGAGTCCGGAACCGTGACGGTGGATGCCGAGGAAATTCTCACAAACAACCTGCTGGACACGGTGGGACGCCCGTTCCGGCACGAGGCGGATAACCGCCGGCTCTCCTTCAACATCGAGGTCGATCCCAATCTGGGACGCAGCATCGTCACCGACTCCAAGCGCCTGCAACAGGTGCTGAAAAACCTGTTGTCGAATGCGTTCAAGTTCACGGCCGAAGGAGGGGTTCGCCTCAGCGTTTCGGCCGCCGCCAACGGCTGGAGCGCCGAACATCCGGTTCTCAATCACGCGCCGGGCGTGATCGCCTTCGAGGTGACCGACACCGGCATCGGCATCCCCCTGGAAAAGCAGAAGCTGATCTTCGAGGCGTTCCAGCAGGCCGACGCCGGCACCAGCCGCAAATATGGCGGTACGGGCCTGGGCCTCGCCATCAGCCGCGAACTCGCAAGTCTGCTCGGCGGCGAAATCCACCTGCGCAGCACGCCCGGCCAGGGCAGTTCGTTCGTGCTCTATCTGCCGCTGAAATATTCCGGACCGACGGTGGCGCCGCGGGTCCATGCCGGATCGTCTCACAACACGACGCCGGTGCTGCAGGTCGCGGCGCAGGAGCGGGTGATCGAGCAATTGGCGGACGACCGGCTCAATCTCGAGCCCGGAGACACTATTTTGCTGATCGTTGAAGACGACCCGCATTATGCGCGGGTGCTGATCGATCTGGCGCGCGACAAAGGCTTCAAGGTCCTGGTTGCCGCGCGCGGCGCCGAGGCGCTGGATCTCGCCAAACAGTTCCAGCCCGCCGCGGTCTCGCTCGACGTGTTCCTGCCGGACATGCTGGGCTGGACCGTGCTGAGCCAGCTCAAGCATAATCCCCTGACCCGGCATATCCCGGTCCAGATCATCACGCTGGACGAGGATCGCCAGCACGCGCTGGCACGGGGCGCGTTCTCCTTCGTCAACAAGCCGACCACGACCGAAGGCGTCAGTGCGGCTCTGTCCCAGATCAAGGAATATGCCAGGCCGCGCCGCAAGCGCCTCTTGATTGTCGAGGATAATGCCGCGGAACAGATGAGTATAAGGGAACTGCTGGATCACAAGGACATTGAGATCGTGACCACCGGTACCGGCGCCGGCGCGCTCGCGACATTGCGGGATAATCCTTGCGATTGCGTGGTGCTGGATCTGCGATTACCCGACATGAGTGGCTTCGAAGTGCTTGACCGAATCCGCAAGGATGATTCACTGTCCAATGTGCCCGTGGTCGTGTTCACGGGTCGGGAACTTTCGGTCGAAGAAGATGCGGAACTCCACACCATGGCGCGCAGCATTGTGGTGAAGGGCGTCGAATCGCCGGAACGTCTGCTCGACGAAACGTCGCTGTTTTTGCACCGTGTGATCACGGAATTGCCCATCGAGAAGCAGCGCATGCTCGAGAAGCTCAACAGTTCCGACGAGGATCTGGTGGGACGGACCGCATTGCTGGTGGACGACGACGCCCGCAACATCTTCGCGCTGAGCAGCGTGCTTGAACGTCGCGGCATGAAGGTTCTAACTGCCACGACCGGAAGCGAAGCGGTTACGCTGGTCGAGTCAAATCCGGAGATCGCCATCGTCCTGATGGATATCATGATGCCGCAGATGGATGGCTACCAGACCATGGGGGTCATTCGCGAGAACCCCGCCTTCCGCCGGCTACCAATTATCGCCCTCACCGCGAAAGCGATGAAGGGCGACCGGGAGAAATGCCTGGAGGCTGGCGCTTCCGACTATCTCGCCAAGCCGGTCAATACGGAACAACTGCTTCTTGCCATACGCATGTGGCTACACCGCTGATTGGCACACACGATGATGGACCACGAAAAGGTAAATATCCTTCTGGTCGACGATCAGCCGGCAAAGCTGTTGGCCTATGAGGTGATCCTCAAGGAACTCGGGGAAAACCTCGTCGTGGCCACCTCGGGCCGCGAAGCGCTGGAATATCTCCTCAAGAACGAAGTCGCCGTCATTCTGGTTGACGTGTGCATGCCGGAACTCGACGGGTTCGAACTGGCCGCGATGATCCGCGAACATCCCCGCTTTCAGAAGACGGCGATGATCTTCATTTCGGCTATTCAGGTCAGCGACCTCGACCGCCTGCGCGGCTACGAGATGGGCGCGGTCGACTATGTGCCGGTGCCCGTCGTGCCCGAAGTATTGCGCGCCAAGATAAAAGTCTTCGCGGAGCTTTACCGCAAAACCCGCCAGCTGGAACGGCTCAATGCCGAACTGGAGCATCGCGTTCGCGCCCGCACCGCGGAGCTGGAGGAATCGACGTCGCGGCTGGTCGAAAGCGAACAGCGCCGCAGCATGGCCATCGCCGCCGGCAAGATGGGTTCCTGGGATTGGGATTGGGTCAACGGCGACTGGATGTGGGACGAGGGCCAATACCAGATCTTCGGCGTCGATCCGCAAACCTTCCGCGTGACCCCCGCCAGCGTTCAGATGCTGCTCCACCCCGGCGATGTCGGCCAATTGCGCAAGGCGATGGCCCGGTTCGCCAAGGGTGCACGATCCTATGAAGCGGAGTTTCGCATCAATCGGCCGGACGGCGAAACTCGCTGGTGCGTTGGAACGGCGGCCGCGACGCTCGACAAAGAGGGCCGCGTGGTTGGCGTCAGCGGTGTGACGGTCGATATCACCGAACGCAAGCGCGCCGAGGAACGCCAGAACCTGCTGACAAGGGAAGTCGATCATCGCGCCAAGAATGCCCTGGCGCTTGCCCAGTCGATCGTCCGGCTGACCCGCGCCGGCGATGTCAAAGCCTATGTTGCGGCGGTGGAAGGACGGATCAACGCCCTCGCCCGGGTTCATACCATTCTCTCATTGTCGAGTTGGCAGGGCGCCGAAATCAAGAAGCTCATCGTCGAAGAACTCGCGCCCTATTCCGTCGGCGGCCAGATCAAGGTCAACGGGGCCGAGGTTCAATTGCAGCCGGCCACCGCGCAGACCTTGGCGCTGGCCCTGCACGAGCTCGTCACCAACTCCGCAAAATATGGCGCGCTCTCAACCCTGGCGGGGCAATTGTCGATCATATGGCAGGTCCAGGCGAACAATCTCGTATTGTCGTGGGAAGAAACCAGCGGGCCTTTGGTCCGCAAGCCTGAAGTTCGGGGATTTGGAACCAGAAGCCTGATGGCGAGTATCGAATCGCAGCTCGGCGGCGAGGTGATATTCGATTGGCGCCCGGAAGGGCTGGTTTGCCGGTTGTCGGTTCCGCTGGCGCCAAAGGCGGGCACGCCCGAAACGGACGATCCGCCGAGTGAAGTCATTTCCGGCAATATGCCGGAACGGTTGCCGCTATCGGCGAGGGTTTGAGCCATCAAGCCCGGTGGATCAGATCGGGCGGACATAGCGGCGGAGTCCATGTCGATTTCTCCTGTTGCAGATCATTCCAACATCGATCCCGCCGAACACCCGGCGACGACGCCCGCCAAGAAACATTGGACGACGCTTATCGGGCAGGCCGCGGGACATCCTGCGGCGTTCGTCATTGTCATGGTGTACGCGCTACTCTGGCTGGCCTTTGATCGGGCAACATTCGATTGGAACGCGGTTGCTACTCTGGCCGTGTGGATCATGACCCTGTTTATCCAGAGAACGAACCGTCGGGATTCACTGGCGATGCATGCCAAACTGGACGAACTGTTGCGTGTCGACCAGCAAGCCAGATCGGAATTGACCCGGCTGGACGAGCAAGAACCCGAAGCCATCGAGCGTCACCGAAGCGCCGAGGTCCACAAAGCCCACCGCTAATCGCTGGTTCTCCGAAAAACCCGACGAAACGAAAGCGGGCGGCCGGTGTTGTCATCGGTCACCAGCGGAGTTTCGAAAATGACCGTCAGCGCCAAATCTCCTGTCTCTCGCCGAGCCGTTGTCGGCGCGACAGGCACCGCCGCATTGGAAACCGCGGCCTCGTTGGCGCACGCGAGCGCGCAGGACGCCGAACCGATGCCCGAGCATGGATTGCAGAACCCCTCCGACAAATATCCCAAGCCTCCCTACAAGAAGCAGTCGCAGCCGTGGCCCGGTCTGGCCAGCAAGATGGATCCGCGACCGGACCACGGCGAAACCAGCTATCGGGGCTCGGGGCGTTTGGCGGGCCGCAAGGCGCTGATCACGGGTGGCGATTCCGGCATGGGCCGCGCGGCCGCGATCGCCTATGCGCGTGAGGGTGCCGATGTCGCCATCAATTACTTCCCCAGCGAAGAGCCTGACGCCAGGGAAGTCATCGACCTGATCAAGGCCGAGGGACGGATCGGGGTAGCCATTCCCGGCGACCTGCGGGACGAGGAATTCTGCAGGGAATTGGTCGATCGCGCGGTCAGAGGCCTCGGCGGCCTCGATATTCTGGTCAGCAATGCGGGGCGGCAGCAGACGCGCGCGTCGATCCTCGATATCACGACCGAAGATTTCGACGCGACCATGAAGACCAATATCTACGCGCCGTTCTGGATCATCAAGGCCGCGCTGCCGCATCTCAAGCCTGGTTCGGTCATCATCGGAACAGCCTCCGAACAGGCCTACGATCCCTCGCCCGATTTGTACGACTACGCGCAGACCAAAGCTGCGACGATGAATTACGTGAAATCGCTCGCCAAACAACTCGCCCCAAAAGGCATTCGCGTGAATGCCGTGGCGCCCGGCCCGATCTGGACTCCACTTCAAGTGTCCGGCGGCGCGACGCAGGAGAAGCTCGAAAAATTTGGCGGTCAGACGCCGCTGGGCCGCGCCGGTCAGCCTGCCGAACTCGGCTCGATCTATGTTCAACTGGCTGCCGCCGACGCGAGCTACGCCACGGGTCAGGTTTATGGCTCCGCGGGCGGATCGGGCCAGCCCTGATAATTAGTGCGTCACGCGCCAGATCGTGCCGCTGCTGTCTTCCGAGATCAGTAGCGCGCCGTCATGAGCCACAGCTACGCCGACCGGGCGTCCCCACACATCGGAATCGTTGACTACGAATCCTGTGATGAAATCCTCATAAGCGCCGGTCGGAACGCCATCTTTAAGACGGATGCGAACAATCTTGTAACCCGTGCGTTTCGATCTGTTCCATGAACCATGCTCGGCCGCAAAACCATCTCCACGATATTCGGCCGGGAATGCGTTGCCATTGTAGAACGTCAATCCGAGCGAAGCGGAGTGCGGCTGTATCAGGACATCGGGAACCGTGATCTTGTCCTTCAGATCAGGCCGCTCGCCGGCGTGGCGCGGATCCTCATGGTCACCGATGTAGAACCACGGCCATCCATAGAAGGCGCCTTGTTTCACCCGCGTGACGTAATCCGGGACGAGATCATCGCCGAGACCATCGCGCTCATTGGTCGAGCACCAGACGTCGCCGGTTGTGGGATGGACCGCGAGGCCGACGCAGTTGCGGATACCCGTGGCAAAGAGCCCGGCATTCTTGCCGTCGGGATCGAATGCCAACACGCCAGCGCGATCGGTCTCATAGCCCCAGCTTGCGCCGAGCGGATGCTGGCTGCTCCATGACGGCAATCCGCCCGCCGGAGCGCCCATGCCCTCGGCAACGTTGCTCGCGGATCCCACCGATATCAGCATCCGCTTGCCGTCGTTGGTGAAGGCGATGTCTCGCGTCGAATGCCCTCCTCCCGCGGGTAACGCGGCGACGACGATCTCGGGCTTTCCGGCGGCTTTGATATCGCCTGACTTGTAGGGAAAGCGAACGACGCTGTCGGTATTGGCGACATAGACCCATTCCGGATTATCTCCGCTCGGGAAGAACGCGATCCCGAACGGTTGCTTCAGCCCGCTGGCGTAGATCTCGTTGACATCTGGCTTCGATCCCCCGTCGGGCGCCCGCAGAACATGAATGCGGTTGGCACGGGTTTCTGCGATGAAGATATCCCCATTGGGCGCGACCCTCAGGATGCGCGGACCGCTCAATCCCTCGGCGAACAGTTCCACCTTGAAGCCAGCCGGCGCCAGTGGCGTAGCGGAGGCCGGTCGCGGAACCGAGTGAGAGCCATTGGCGGTCGAGGGCGTCGCACCGGGCTTGGGCAGATCGGCCGCGGTCAAATGCCTTGATGTGCCCGGCTTGTCGGCGCGCCAATCGCCATAGGCTTTCTGTCCTTCCAGCGGCGGCGATTGAGCCAGTGCCGAGTTCATCAAGCCAGTGCCGAGTACCAGTGCGAAGGCAGCTTTATTCCAGTTTTGCGGCTGTCGCATTTGTTCCTCGCCTGGTGGCCATGGTCACCGATGCCGGATCGATGCTCGATTCCAGATCGCATTCGATTGTAACCACACCAGCCGTCAAGCGCTCTGCGCAATTCCCTTTCAGGGATCACATTTTCCTTTTTAGGATGAAAATCGGCAGCCGGCAGCGCAGAAATCGGCGCACCGGATCTAGGCCTGGGCCAGTTGCGGGCTTTTCAGGACATCGCGGCGGCCGATCGCGGCCACAAAGCTCGCCACGCTGGCACTTCGCAGCGGCATGAACGGCTTGTGTCCGTCGCGGCAATATTTCTTGACGTGTCCGACCGCCGAATGGCTGATGCAATCCATCGGAAAGAAGGCGGCATCGGCCCGGCTGATCAGGCCCGGCAGGGTGGCGAGATTTTCCTCGATGCCACCGTCGTGCGACAGAAACATCCCGCCTCGCCTGGCGACAACCGCTTTCAACTGATCGATCAAACCGGGACGCCCGCCGACATAGAGCACGGTGAGGCCATCGAGATCGCGCTCAACCTTGGTGGCCGGCTCGTCCGCCGCATCGATCCTGAGTTCGGTTTCGAGCGCTACCATTTCGCGCTGAAGCTGGTCGTTCTGTTTGTTGAGCGCCGCCGAAAACTTATGCGCCTTTTCGACCTGGCTTTCGAGCTCCGCGACTCGTGCCGCCAATGCGGCCGCATGGCCCTTTTCTGCGTCCAGCCGCTGCAGCAGCGTGGAAGCGGTCACCGCACCTGAAATCACTTCCACGGCGGTTTTTTCCGTTGCGTCGCGCCGGCGAGCCTCCATTTCGAGGCCTTCGACCTTGCGCAACAGTTCAATACGTTCGCGGGCGCTTTCGGAGAGTCGCGCCTCCTGGCGGGAAATCTTCTCGTTGCGGTCGCCGAGTTCAAGCTCGAGCGTCCGCAGCCGCGTGATGTCGACCCGGTTGGACGAACCGACCATGTGCGACAGCATGTGGACCTGGCCGAACGCATCCTCGACAAGCGGCCGATCGGTCGCCGGATGGGTGAGAACGGCCCAGTATCCGCCCGGGATATTCCCCTGCTCAAACACCTCAAGCCAGAGCGCTCGCACTTCGGCTGCGCTGGAGACTTTTGCAAAACGCCGGATCAACGCCTCATGGCGATTGTCCAGCATCTTGTTCAGCAATTTTCCGACGAGATCGTGCTTGCCCGCGGCCCGCACACCACGGCCATGCAGGATGTTATCCGATGCCGTTTTGGCATCGGTATCGCCAAGCTTGGCGAAGAACTGCCTTAGCTCGGCGGCCGACAAGCACGTCCCGATGATGGAGCAATGCAGCGACGGCGCGATATCCCAGATCTTGGACCTGCGGCCCTTCGCGTCGGTGACGACGAGAGGCGCAAGATCGCCTCCGCGGCGAGGTAACAGGGCACTCGTCACGGCCCGATGATGGTGGTGGACGACAGACAAGTCAGACACAGGAATCGTTCCAGACAACGTCATATTCTATTGGATATAACGATAGCCTGCATTCCATTGGCTGGCAATATGCCCGGCGACCGGCCAAATGCCTGAAACAGCACCAAAATCAGGCAGCCGGGACGCGCGAAAGAAGCATATGAGGTGTTCGTTCTGACATGCGCGATCGCCCCCTCGCCGCCTTTACCTCGTCGCAAAACTCAATGTAATCTTGCCTGTACAACGAATTTACAAAAATGACCTTTGCCAACAGGTCCAATGCCAAGGGAGCAGAACATCATGAACGTAGCGCAACCCGTGCCGATCTCACGCCATCCCTATGCCGATGGCTCCTACAAGAAGATGCTGATCGACGGCAAATGGATCGACGCCGCATCCGGCAAACGCTTCGAGACGCATAACCCCGCGACCGGTGAGTTGCTCGCCACCGTCGCCGAGGGCGATGCTGAAGACATCAACCGCGCGGTGGCGGCGGCCCGCCGGGCTTTTGAGGGACCGTGGAGCAAGGTCAAGCCGTTCGAACGGCAGAATCTGCTGCTCAAGCTCGCCGACCTCGTCGAAAAAAACTTTGAAGAATTGTCGCAACTCGACACGCTCGACATGGGCGCGCCGATCAGCCGCACCCGCGGCAACAAACTGCGCGTGCTCGGGATGCTGCGCTACTACGCCGGGCAAGCCACGTCGCTGCACGGCGAGACCATCGAGAATTCGCTGCCCGGCGATATCTTTTCCTACACGCTGAAAGAACCCGTCGGCGTGGTCGGCGCGATCATTCCCTGGAACGGCCCGCTCGGCGCCAGCGTCTGGAAGATCGGCCCTGCGATTGCGACCGGCTGCACCGTCATTCTCAAGCCTGCCGAGGAAGCGCCGCTGACCTCGCTGCGGCTGGCTGAACTCGTGATGGAAGCCGGCATCCCGCCCGGCGTCGTCAACGTCGTACCGGGATTTGGTGATACCGCCGGCGCGGCGCTGGCGTCGCATCTCGGCGTCGACAAGGTTGCCTTCACCGGTTCGCATGTGACCGGACAATCCATCATCCGGGCGTCCGCCGGCAATCTGAAGCGGGTGTCGCTCGAACTCGGCGGCAAGTCGCCCGACATCGTGTTCGCCGATGCCGATCTCGATGCGGCGGTGCCGGGCGCGGCGATGGCGGTGTTCGCCAATTCGGGCCAGATCTGCAGCGCGGGCACAAGGCTGTTCGTCGAACATAAAGTGTATGACGAATTCGTCGGCCGCGTCGCCGAATTCGGCAAGAAACTGCAGGTCGGCAACGGCCTCGATCCCAACACCCAGATCGGGCCGCTGGTTTCCGAGCAGCAGATGGAGCGTGTCTCCGGCTATCTTGACATCGGCCGCAAGGAAGGCGCGCAGGCGCTGGCCGGCGGCGCCAGGCTGACCGAAGGCGCGCTGTCGAAGGGATACTTCGTGCCCCCGACCGTGTTCGCCAATGTACAGGACAACATGCGGATCGCGCAGGAAGAGATTTTCGGGCCGGTGATCTCGGCAATCTCGTTCAAGGACAGCGACGAATTGATCCAGCGCGCCAACGCCACCACGTTCGGGTTGGGCAGCGGCGTGTGGACCAAGGACGTCAGCAAGGCGCATCGCGTCGCCAAGGCGCTGCGTGCCGGCTCGGTCTGGGTCAATTGCTATCAGGCGATGGACCCGGCGGTGCCGTTCGGCGGCTACAAGATGAGCGGCTATGGCCGCGAGTCCGGCAAGCAGCATTTGGAAGAATATCTCAACGTCAAGGCGGTCTGGATCAAGACCTGATGCGGCAAGACCTGATGCGGTAAGCTATCGACAACGGCCTTTTGTTCGGCAGCGTGTGATCTCATTCACATAGACCGGCGCGAGGCGATGCTAGCAACGCCGCACCGGACACATCCCCGTCCGGGCGGTACCCCCCAGCCGCAAAGCCGCCAAGCGATGATATTCCGCTTGGCGGCTTTTCTTTTGCAAGTCGTGAAACAAAAACGCGGGCCCTGCGGCCCGCGTTTGATGTTTTACCGATCAGAATTCTCACACGTTGAGGTTCATCCAGACGGCCTTTGGCTCGGTGAAATTATCGATCGCCGCGGTGCCGTGTTCGCGGCCCAAACCGGAGTCGCGCTCGCCGCCCCACGGCAACCGCACATCGGTATAGCCATAGGTATTGATCCAGACCGTGCCGGCCCTCGCCTTCCTGGTGAAACGCTGCACCCGTCCCATGTCGCGGCTCCAGACACCCGCGGCCAGGCTATAGGCTGTGCCGTTGGCAATCCGCAGCGCGTCGGCTTCGTCACGGAACTTGATGACACTGACCACCGGGCCGAAGATTTCCTCCTGCGAGATGCGCATCTCGTGTGCGACGTTGGCAAACACCGCCGGGCTGATGAAGTAACCACGATCACCGACACGCTGGCCGCCGGTCGTCAAGGTCGCGCCTTCCTTCTGGCCGATGTCGACATAATCGAGAATGCTTTTCATCTGCTTTTCGGAAATCACCGGTCCGAGCACGGTCGCGCGGTCGCCGGGATCGCCGATGCGCAGGGATTTCGCACGCGCCGTCAGCCGCTCGACCACTTCGTCATACGCCTTCTCCTGGACCAGCACGCGCGAGCCGGCCGAGCACACCTGCCGGCATTGAAGAAGATGCCGGCCGCGGCCGCCTTCGATGCCGCATCCAGATCCGCATCGTCGAAGATCACATTGGCGGACTTGCCGCCGAGTTCCAGCGAAACGCGTTTGAAATTGCCCGCCGCACCCTTCATGATGCCGCGGCCGACGCCCGGCGATCCCGTGAACGTGACCTTGTCGACGTCGGGGTGATTGACGAGCGCATCGCCAACCACCCGGCCGGGGCCGGGCACGATATTGAGCACGCCCGGCGGCAGGCCTGCCTCCAGCGCCAGTTCGCCGATGCGCAGCGCCGACAGCGAGGTCAGTTCGGCCGCTTCATGACAATTGTGCAACCGCAGGCCAGCGCTGGCGCGAGTTTCCACATCCCGATCATCAGCGGGGAAGTTCCAGGGCACGATCGCGGCCACCACGCCGACGGGCTCGCGAATGGTGTAGGTCAGCGCGTCGTCGCGTGTCGGCACCACTTCGCCGCTGATCTTGTCCGCCCAGCCGGCGTAATACGTCAGCGTGTCGATCGCCGCCGGCAGGTCCTGCCGCAGCACCGCCGAAATCGGCTTTCCGGCGTCGAGGCTTTCGAGCTCGGCGATTTCGTCGGCATGGATTTTCAGAAGGTCCGCCCATTTGAGCAGAATATTACCGCGCTCGGAGGCGCGCATCGTGCGCCACGGCCTTCGAAGGCGCGGCGTGCCGCGGCAACTGCAAGATCGACATCGATCTCGTTGCCTTCCGCGATGGTCGCGATGACCTGCTCAGTGGCGGGATTGAGGGATTTGAAGGTGCGGCCCGAGGCGGACGGAACCCGCCGGCCATCGATCAGCAGCAACCTGTCCTTGGAGGCCGGCGCGACGGGCGAATGATCCTGAGAATAGTCATATGCAATCGACATCATATTTCCTCCGGTTCTTGTTCTTCAATGTAGGAGGATATTTCAGCTATAAAATATGATATTGTATGCCTATGACTCACACATATATGAAGCTAACTTCATAATACTGAGACACGCATGATAGATATCGAGATTGAAACCGTCTGGCGGTTCCGCAAAGAGGGCAGCCCGCAGACCGCGGTGGTGATGCTCGGGATTCTCAACGAGATTCGAAAAACCGGAAAACTCACGAGCGCGGCCGAGCACGCTCATCTTTCCTACCGGCACGTCTGGAATCTGGTCGAGCAATGGTCGGATTTTTTCGGGGTGCCGCTGGTCGAAACCCAGCGCGGCAAGGGCACCAGGCTGACGGCGTTCGGCGAAAAGCTGGTCTGGGCCGGCGAGCGCATGCAGGCGCGCCTCGGCCCGCAGCTGGAAAATCTGGCGCAGGAGCTCGCCACCGAGATCAAGCCGTTTCTGCACCAGCGCCCATCGGTGATCCGCGTTCATGCCAGCCACGGCTTCGCGGTCTCGAAACTGCGCGAATTGCTCGACCGGGAGCCCGGCATCGGCGTCGACCTGCGTTACGTCAGCAACCAGAATTCGCTGGTGTCGCTGGCACAGGGCGCCTGCGACCTGTCGGGCGTGCATTTGCCGCGCGGCGAATTGCGCGCCCAGGGCATCAAGGTTTGCAAGGAGTGGCTCGATCCCCGTGAAGACCGTGTCATCAGTTTCGTCACGCGCGAGATGGGGCTGATGGTCAAGCGCGGCAATCCGCTCAACATCGCCTCACTGCACGACCTCGTCGCGCGCAAGGCCCGCTTCGTCAACCGCGACCATGATTCCGGCACGCGAATCCTGTTCGACCAATTGTTGGCGCTGCATGGAATCGACGAGGCCAAAATCCTGGGCGGGCAGCAGATGGAGTTCACCCATGCCGCGGTCGCGGCCTACGTCGCCAGCGGCATGGCGGATGCCAGTTTCGGCGTCGAGGCTGCGGCGCGGCAATTTGGCCTGGATTTCATCCGGCTTCTGACCGAGGATTATTTCTTTGTGTGCAAGCGCGCGTTCCTGGAGACCGAGCCGATGCAGCGGGTGCTCGACATCATGAAGGGCAAGGAATTTCACGCTGGCATTGCTACCTTGCCCGGATACATCGCCGCCAATACCGGCGCAGTCAGCACGGTCAAGGAATTCCTGGAGAGCATGGACGCCAGCCGGTGAGACGCGATCTCAGGCAATCGGCCGGTAATCGCATTCGAACGCGAACGGCTTTGAAGTCGTCGCGGGCGTCAGGCTGATAAAGCGTCCATAGCTCTGCAACAGAGCGGTCAGGTCCACGGCCTTTTCAACCTCGAACAGGCGATCCTTGTGCGGCAGCGACCAGCCGTTGGTTTGCGTCAGCGCCTTTTGCTTGGCGGATGCAGCATCGGGCGCCACGATCAGGACGTTCTTGTGCAGCTCGGCGAAATCCAGCGGGCTATAGCCGCCGAGATTGACGAAAAACAGCTTGAGCGCCTGATCGCCTGACGGTTCAACCGCCAGCGTGACATCGAATCCGTCGGCCTGCTCCACCGGTCCCCAGCAATCCAGATGCAGACTCTTGGGCGTGCCCCACCATTGCCGGCGCAAATCCTCGTAACAATCTTCCGGCGTGTTGCCGATCGAGAAGCGGACGTCATGCAATTCGACATTCGCATTGCCGCAATCGCCGCCGACGTAAAACATGAATAGCTTCATTGCGAATTCGCCGATCGACGCTGTTATCCGGTCGAAACGTCCTAGCAAACATCACGGCAGAACTCCAGGTCGCGCCAGAGCTGATCACCGAACTCGTCATGGCCGGGCTTGTCCCGGCCATCCACGTCTTTTCTTTTCAAGATAAGGGCAAAACAAGGAAAGGCGTGGATGCCAGGGACAAGCCCGGGCATGACGACTTTCTTTTTTGTCCCTTCTATTCCAGCGCTTCGCTGGATACCTTGTCTGCTCCTCCGAATTCTGACTGAATCGCTTTAGTCGGCGCTGGTCACATACCCGCCATCGCTCTTTCCGCGGAGCTTACTGCTTCACCAGCGGGCATTCGCTGTCTGCGATCGGACGGAAGGCCTGATCGCCCGGGATCGTCGCAAGCACCTTGTAATAGTCCCAGGGATATCTGGACTCGGCCGGCGTCTTGACCTGGACCAGCAGCATGTCGTGCACCATGCGGCCGTCTTTGCGGATCGTGCCGCCCCGCGAGAAGAAGTCATCGACCGGCGTTTCACGCATCTTGGCGAGAACCGCCTGACTATCGGAGGTCCCCGCGGCTTTGACCGCCTTGAGATAATGCGACACCTCCGAATAAACCCCGGCATGGGTCATGGTCGGCATCGCCTTGCGACGTTCGAAGAACCGCTTCGACCACGCGCGCGTATCGTCGTTGAGGTCCCAATAGAATCCCTCGACGAACGTCAGACCCTGCGCCACCGGCAGGCCCATGCTGTGGATGTCGGAGATATAAACCAGCGGCGCAACGATGACGTGATCCCTGGTCAGGCCGAATTCGGCCGCTTGCTTAACGGAGTTGATGGTGTCGGAACCTGCATTGGCAAAGGCGATCACCTTCGCGTTCGACGCCTGTGCCTGCAGCAGGAAGGAACTGAAGTCCGAATTATTCAGCGGATGGCGCGCGCTGCCAACCACGGTGCCGCCCAGCGCCGTGATTGCCTTCGAGGCTTCGTTCTGCAGCGAAATGCCAAGCGCATAATCGACCGTCAGAAAGTACCAGCTCTTGTCGCCTTTCGCGACCAGCGCCTTGGCAAGGCCGGCGGCATTCGAATAGGCGTCGTAAACCCACTGGATTCCATTCGGTGAGCATTGTTTCCCGGTCAATTCGGTCGTGGCCGCGGTGGCGTAGAGCGCGATCTTGTTCTTTTCCTTGACAATCTGTTGCACCGCGAGCGCGACCGCCGAATTCGGCATGTCGACCACCACATCGACGCCATCGACATCGAACCAGTGCCGGACGATGGAGGTGCCTACATCGGTCTTGTGCTGATGATCGGCGGAGACGAGCTCAATTGGCTGGCCACCGAATGTGCCGCCGGCATCCTCGATTGCCATCTTTGCGGCCTCAACCGATCCCACGCCGGCCTGGTCCGCATAAAGGCTCGACATGTCGCTGAGGACGCCGATCTTGATCGGTTTGCTCGGTGTCTGCGCCTGGACCGCAACGGCCCCCAGAAGAACGCTGGAAGCGATAATGGCAAGAGCCCTGAGTTGAAGCTTCATATTCACCTTCCAATATCCTTTTCCAATGTTCTTGCGCACAAATCGTCAGGCTGCTTCCGGCAATCCAACGACAGCTTCGATCTCAACCTTCATCTCAGGAAGCGCCAGCTTGCTTACTTCGATCAACGTACTCGCCGGCCGTGCGTCACCGAAGAATTCCTGCCGCACCGGGTTGATCGCGGCACGGTCGTTGATGTCGGTCAGGAACACCGTCACCTTGAGTACATCCGCCATGGTCGCGCCGGCCGCATCGAGCACGAGCGTCAGATTCTTCAGGATCTGGCGGGTCTGCGCCGCCGCGTCCGTTCCGCCAACGAGTTGCCCCGTCGCGTCATGCGCCGTCAGCCCGGAGACAAAGAGAATGTCTCCGAACCGGACCGCATCGGTATAATGGCTGATCGCGGCCGGGAGCCCGGCCACCCTGAATTCCCTGCGTTTGGGCTGTGTCATCAACATCTCTCCTGCAACAGCGGATTCGCTACTCGGTCAAACCGCCGCGATGGTCTGCACTTCCACCAGGAAAGGCTCCTTCACCAGCCGGTCGACCATCAGCAGCGTGTTCGGCGGATATTTTCCGTTCGGAAACATTTTTGGAAATTCGCGCAGGCGGAACTCCATGAATTTGGGAATATCCTGCGAGTGCACGAGATAGGTCGTGAATTGAACCACATTGCCCCAGGACGCCCCGGCCGATTTGAGCGCGGGCCTCGATATTGCGGAACACCTGCCGGGTCTGGAGATCGAAATCGCCCTCGCCGATGACATTGCCCGCGGAATCGCCTGACAGCATCCCGGCGATAAACAGGAATTCGTTGGCCTTCACGCGCGTCACATGGGTGTATTGCCCCATCGGAGGCCCAAGTTCCTCCGGATTATAGATGTTGATTTCTGCTGACACGGGTTTTCCTCTCTGCGGCGTTACCGAAGAGCAGACTATGCAACAGATCGGGGGATGTGCGACAGCGCCAAGCGTCGCATGGCGACTAACGAACCTGCGCGCGTCGGGAATACCTTTTGAAATTGTGGATGGTCACGTTCGCATCTTCGCCGAGCGTCCTGCGTATCGGCTGATGAAACATCGGCGTCGTTGCGCGCCCTGATCAAGGGCACCGCCGTCGCCGCAAAAAGCGGCTCAGCTTCCGCCGCCGGCCTCTCTTCGGAATTGCTCGATCAGATCCTTGCCGATGCGGGAAGCCATCTCGTCCGCCACGGGTTGCATGGCCTTCATCCATTCGGCCTTTTCGTCGGGTGTCAGCTCGTAGAAGGTCATGGTGCCGGCCTTCTTCATCGCTGCGATCGCGTCATCGTTTTCCTTTTGCGCGATGCCATTGGCATAGTCGGTCGCGTCATCCATCGCTTTCTGTACCTGCGTGCGGATATCGCCGGGCAACCCGTCCCAGAATTTCTTGTTCACGATCACGGCATAGCCGACATAGCCGTGATTGGACATCGTGGCGTGCTTCTGAACCTCGTGCATCTTCTGGGTATAGACGTTGGACGGCGGGTTCTCGGCGCCGTCGACCACACCTGTGGACATCGCCTGATAAACCTCGGAAAAAGCCATCGCCTGTGGAATGGCGCCCAGCGCCCCGCATTTCGGACTCCAGCACCTTGGACGACTGAATCCGCATCTTCATGCCGTGAAAGTCGACGACATGATGCATCGGCTTGTTGCCCGTCATGATCTTGAAGCCGTTGTCCCAATAAGCGAGCCCCTCGATGCCCTTTGGCGCCAGCTTGGCGAACAATTCCCTGGCGACCTTGCCCTTGGTGACGCGCGCCAGAGCTGCCTTGTCGGAATGATGTAAGGCAGGTCGAACACCTCGAATTCCTTGACCCCGAGCGGGCCGAACTTCGCCAGCGAGGGCGCCAGCATTTGAACCGCGCCAAGCTGCAAGGCCTCGAGCTCTTCCTTGTCCTTGTAGAGGGTCGAATTGGCGAACACCTCGACCTTGACCTTGCCGCCGGTATATTTCTCCGCCAATTCCTGGAATTTCAGCGCGCCCTTCCCTTTCGGCGTGTCGGGCGCCACCACATGGCTGAATTTTATGATGATCGGCTGTTGGGCACTGGCCTGGCTGCAGAGCGCCATCGCCGCCGCGACCAACCCTGACAGAATGGCTTTGCGCATGATTGGCTTGCACGTGCGGGTTCCTTCCCTGTTCTGTTGTCAGGCGCCTTGATCAGCGCTTTCTGCCCCACCACACCGTCCGGATAAATCGGCTTGATAACGAGGCCCGCCAGTGCGAGCTAGTCTAGCCATGTTGTCCGGTCATGGCCATCTGGCCGCGCAACAAATCGTCTTGAAGCACTTTTGGAGAAGCTGCCATGAAAGCAGGACAGCCCGTTTTGCCCCTGTCCGGCATTACCGTCGTCTCACTGGAGCAAGCTATCGCAGCACCCCTGGCCAGCCGGCACCTTGCCGATTGGGGCGCGCGGGTGATCAAGATCGAACGGCCGGGCAAAGGCGATTTCTGCCGCGACTACGATTACGTAATGAACGGGATGTCGAGCCAGTTCGCCTGGACCAACCGCTCAAAGGAAAGCCTCGCGCTCGATGTCAAAAGCGCCGAAGGCAAGCAGGTGCTGGACGCGCTGCTGCCGCAGGCGGATGTCTTTCTGCAAAACCTCGCGCCCGGCGCCGCCAAGCGGCTGGGTCTCGATGCCGCAACGCTGGTCGAGCGCTTCCCTCGCCTGATTGCCTGCGACATTTCCGGCTATGGCAGCGGTGGCCCCTACAGCCAGAAAAAAGCCTACGACCTCTTGGTGCAATGCGAGGCCGGATTCCTCTCGATCAACGGTACCCAGGAACAGCCGACCAAATGCGGCATCGCCGTCGTCGATACCGCCACCGGCATGTACATTCTCAACGGCGTGCTGATGGCGTTGTTCAACCGCGAACGAACCGGCAAGGGCATGGCGTTCGAAGTGTCGCTATTCGACTCCATGACTGAGTGGATGAGTTATCCTGCGTACTACACCGAAGGCGCGGGCAAGCCGCTGGTACGCACCGGCACGCGGCATGCGACCATCGCGCCGTACGGACCGTTTAAGGCGGGCGACGGCGGCGTGTTGTTCTTTGGCATTCAAAATGAACGCGAATGGATCGCGCTCTGCACGCAGGTGCTCGAAGATGCGGCGCTCGCCAGCGATCCGCGCTTTTCGAGCAATCCGCAGCGCATGCAAAACCGCGACGTGCTGGAGGCGCTGATCGAGCAGCACTTCGCAAAGTTTTCTGCCGCCGAAGTGATGCAGCGGCTCGAAGACGCATCGATCGCGAATGCCAACATGAATACCGTCGAAGCGTTCCTCAGACATCCGCAGCTTCACAGCCGCGACCGCGTTCGCAAGGTCGGCTCGCTCAACGGGCCGCTGACCAGCTTCCTGCCCGCGATCACCATTCCCGGCGTCTCGCCTGTGATGGGCGATATTCCCGCGGTGGGAGAACACACTGAGACAATTTTGGCCGAACTCGGCCTGTCGCAGAAAGCACAACCATGACCACACCGCGACTGACCCGCTGCTATCTCGCCGTACCGGCCCATCGCACGCCGCTGGTGCAGAAGGCTGCGGCATCCGCAGCGGACGCGGTTTTCATGGATCTCGAAGATGCGGTCCCCCTGGCCGAGAAAACCGCTGCGCTGGCGGCGGCCGCTGACGCGCTGACCACGCTCGATTGGGGCCGCAAAACCGTTTCCGTGCGGCTGAATGCGATCGACAGCCCGTCGATCCAGGAGATCGAGACCCTCGGCGGATTAAAGCGGATCAATGCTTTCATTGTTCCGAAAGCCGAAACTGTCAGCGATGTCGCGAAAATCAGCCAGTGGATCACGGCCGCAGCGGGCCAGCGCGACGCGCCTGTCGAGATGGAATTGCTTATCGAAACCGCGCGCGGGCTGGTCAATGTGGAGATGCTCGCAGCGATGGGCGGGCTGGTGACGGCGGCTGCATCTGGGTGTCGGCGATTTCGCGGCATTCGATCGGCGCGCGCAGCGCCGAAATCGTGCTTCGCCTTCAGGCTATCGGCATGTCGCCAGCGCAGCCGACGGCTATCAGGAGGTCCAGCTTGATCTCTTTGCCTATCCGATGATGCGGCTATTGGTTGCGGCGCGCGCTTTCGGGTTGCGCGCGATCGATGGCCCCTGCGGCGCCTTCCGTGATGCCAAAGCCACGGCATCGACCGCGGCGAAAGCCGCCGCGATGGGGTTCGACGGCAAGCAGGTCATTCATCCCAGCCAGATCGAGATCACGCGTGATGCCTTCATTCCTTCCGACGAAGAGATTGCCTATGCGCATCGCGCCATTGCCGCATTGAAGGAGGCCGAGCGCAACGGACAGGGCGCCGTCACGGGTCGACGGCAAGATGATCGACTACGCCAATATCGGATGATCCACCGCTGCTCAGCTTCAAGGACGCCGGCTGACCGGTTGAGATAGACCCGGTCATCAGTCGTCGAAAATAGGGGATTGAAATAGCTTCTTAAGTTAGCTATTATCAGACGCTATTCGTACCGTGCGCGGCCGTGACGAGCCCGCAGGCCATGGAGGAGCATCGCGATGACGGGTCCTGGATCGAAGCAAACCCCTCTCCGTCAAGAACGGCGCACAGCATATTCAAAGCGTGCGCGACAGCCGATCGGTCTATCTCAACGGCAAGCTGATCCACGACGTTGCGGAACATCCGGCCTATCGAAAATGCCGTCGCCCTCGGCCGGCGCGCTCTATGACCACCAGTCAAAGCCCGAAAATATCGAACGCATGACCTTCGACATCAGGCGGCGGCCGGCGCGTCAACCGGTGCTGGCAATTGCCGCGCAGCTACGACGAATTGGTCGAGCGCCGCAAAGCGCTGGTCGAATGGGCGGAGATATCCTGCGGCTTTCTCGGGCGATCCCCCGATCATGTCGCCTCCTCGATGTCCGGCATCATGATGGGCATCGAAGTACTGGACCGCCACGGCGAGAAATACGGCAAGGCCTTTCGCGAATGGTTCGACTACGTTCGCCAGAACGACATGTTCCTCACCTACGTCATCAACAACGTCCAGGGCGACCGCTCGAAAGCCTTCGGCGATCAGGGCAAGGGCGCCGAGGACATGGTGGCCGCATCGTCGATCAGGATGCATCTGGGATTACCATCCGCGGCGCCAAGCTGTTCGCGACCAGCGCGATCATGGCGAACGAGATTTTTATCAGTTCCAGGCAGCCTCTCAAGCCCGGAGAAGAACATCTCGCCTTTTCCTGCGCGTTGCCGATGGCCACCAAGGGCATCAATTTGCTGTCGCGCAAATCGTTCGAAGCCAGCGCGGTCAGCGAATTCGATAATCCGCTGTCGACCCGGTTCGACGAAAACGATGCGCTGTCTTCTTCGACGATGTGAAAGTGCCATGGGAACGCGTCTTCGTGCTGCGCGACACCGATATGTGCCGCGCCCAGCTTCATGACACACCGGCGCATGTCTATCAGAACTATCAGGCCCAGATCCGGCTTTCAGTAAAACTGCGATTTCTCGTGGGCCTCGCGCGCGGCGTTGCGCGGACCATCGGCACCATCAATTTCCCGCCAGTCGTGGATGTGCTGGGCAAAGCTGGCGTCGCAGGCATCCCTGATCGAGGGGATGATGCTGGGCATGGAGGCCGGCGGCGCGATGCGCGGCGAGTATTTCCTGCCAACAAAGCATCTATTGTATGCGGCTCAGGTGCAATCGCAGGATGTATCCGGTCATCATCAGCACGATCCGGGAACTCGCCGGCGGCGCGCTGATGATGCTACCCTCCTCTGCGGCCGACTTCGACAATCCCGATATCGCGCGCATGATCTCGCTGACACAGGTATCTCCCGTCATGAGCGGCGAAGACCGCGTCAAGCTGTTGAAGCTGACCTGGGATGCCGTAGGATCGGAATTCGCTTCGCGCCATCTGCAATACGAAATGTTCTATGCCGGGGCGCAATTCGTCACCCGCGGGCACAGCTATCGACACCTATGATTGGGATCGTGCGAGCGCGATGGCAACGCGGCTATCGGACAGCTACACTCTGGCGGATTCGAGGATAAGCGCAGGTCAGGCAGCCTGATGCCGGCTCGAGATGGTATCTTTCCGATGACACGAGGCCTTCCATGAAATTCGATATTCGCCGCCTGCTGTCCTTTTGCGATCACAAGGAAGTCGAGGCCGGCCATCGCCATACCCAGCCGCTTCGCCGCGTCGCGGCAATTGCCATCATCGGCAATCCCTATGCCGGCAAGTACGAGGAAAATCTCTCGGAGGCGATCGAGGCCAGCGTCCACATCGGCCGCATTCTGGCCAAGCTTGCGACCGACCTGATGGGTTCCTACAAGACCGAGAGTTACGGCAAGGGCGGCATCGTCGGTCTCGGCGGCGAGCTGGAACACGCCAACGCGATGCTGACGACGACCTTCGCCGCACCATTGCGGGATGCCGTCGGCGGCGCGGAGGCCTGGATACCCTCGTTCACGAAACTCGCCGCGCCCGGCAGCCAGATCGATATTCCGCTCGCCCACAAGGACGCGCTCTATGTCAGATCGCATTATGATGGGATGACTATCACGCTGCCACCGGATGGGCCGGCGGCAGATGAAGTCGCGCTGATCGTTTGCCTCGCCAATCGCGGCCGGCTTAATGCCCGCGTCGGCGGACTCGCGGCAAAGGATGTCGTCGGCAAAGACGGCCTGCGATAACAGGGGGACGATGTGCGTACCGCGATTGTCAATATCGGAACCATTGTCACCGGCGACCTGAAGCAGCCATTCGCATCAGGCGACAGCATCCTGCTCGATGGCGGATCGATTGCCGCGGTCGGCACGTTGTCGGCCGATACCGTAGCCGGATGCGAAATTGTCGTCGACGCGGCCGGCACGACCGCAATCCCCGGCCTGATCGACAGCCATGTCCACATCACCTTTGGAGATTACACCCCGCGCCAGCGCGTGGTCGGATATCTCGAAAGCTATCTGCACGGCGGCACCACCACGTCGATCACCGCATCGGAAGTGCACGTTCCCGGCCGCCCAAAGGATGCCGCGGGTGTGAAAGCGCTGGCGCTGGCCGCGCGCGCCTGCTTTCTCGATTACCGGCCCGGCGGGATGCGGGTCCACGCGGGCTCGATCATTCTCGAGCCGGGCCTGACCGAAGCCGACCTCAAGGACCTGGTCGCACAGGGCCTGTGGCTGGCAAAGGCCGGCTTTGGCGCGTTCGAAACGCCCTTCGACTATGCGCCGCTGATGCAGGCCGCCCGCCGAATGGGAATGGTGGACGACCATGCACACCGGCGGCTCCTCGATTCCGGGATCGTCGGGGATATGGGCCGAGCATGTGCTGGCCTCCAATCCCACCGTGTCCTTTCACGTCAATGGCGGCCCGGTGGCGATGCCCGAAGCCGGCTTCGCGCGACTGGTGAACGAGAGCGACATCGCGCTCCAGCTCTGCACCGCCGGCAACCTACGCACCGCCTTGCTGACGGCAAAACTGCTGGACGACGCCGGCCAGCCCGAGCGGCTGCTGATTGCGACGGATACGCCGACCGGCAGCGGCATCATGCCGCTCGGCATGTTCTACACCATCAGTCACCTTGCGAGCCTCGGCAACATGCCGCCGGAACAGGCGATCGCGGCGGCGACCGGCAACAATGCGCGGGTCTATCGGCTGAACTCAGGCTTGCTTCAACCGGGCAAGGATGCCGACGTCGTGTTGATCGACGCCTGCGCCGGCGGCTCGCAGCCGGACGCCCTCTCAGCGCTGCGCAATGGCGATGTGCCCGCGGTGGCGGCTGTTTTCACCGACGGCGTGCCGCGCTTCGTCGGCCGCAGCCGCAACACGCCGGCGTCGATACGCGACGTCAGAGTTGCACAGTGCAAATTGCCGCGAGATTTTTCAGGGGCCGCGCACTGACCACGACGTCAAGATAAACCGCATACCGTGAGCTGAAACCGATGGCACGAGAACGACTGGCGGCCTCCTTAAAGATCAAACCAGCGCCGCCGAAGCCGGTACGACCGGCCGCTTTGACGGTTGCGCGGCCGGAACTGCTCATCGGCGGCTCCGACCAGAAATTCCGTGGCCTGGTTCATAATCTGTTCGGCTTTCTGGCCCGCCATTCCTCCGTGCGTGAAGGCCACGCCGCGCTGATCGGCCTTGCCGGCATCGAATACACGATGCTGATTTCGATCGGACACCTTTCGGCAGACGGCAATGTCAGCGTCAAGAATGTCGCCGATCACCTGCATCTCAGCGGCGCCTTTACCACGGTCATCACCAACAAGCTGCTGCAGAAGGGATTGATCGAAAAGGCCGGCCATCCCGTCGACAGGCGCCGCCTGTGCCTGAGCGTCACGGCCCGCGGACGCGAGATGCTGGAGGGGCTCGCGCCGATCCAGCGGCAGGTCAACGATGTCGAGTTCGGCTGTCTTAACGCCAGGGAATTCGCGTCGCTGGTCGACATGGTCGAACGTCTTGTCACATCGAGCGAACAGGCCATGGCGCTGCAACGCTATCTGTCGGAATCCAGCGCCAAGCCGAACATCACCAGGCTCGATGCACCGCAAAAGCCGGCCCGCAAGAGAGGATCGCCGTAACCGCGGCCTCGCCGCTACTGGACGGCCTGCTGACCCTGAGATACCTTTGTAATAAATCTAACTTTCAAAGCTGTCCAATATGTGTTTGTCTTGGCTGAATTCCCGGCTGAATTTGGAGAGATGATTTAGTCCAAGGACCCCGATGGCACGGTCTATGCACGGATAGACACGGCCAAAACTGACGAAACCATGATCTGAGCCGCATAATTCTGGGAGAGTGTTCGATGAATTCGCCTCGCAACAAATGGTCCGTTCTTCTCGCCGCGACGATTCTGCACGTCGCCGCCGCAAGCTCCGCACAAGCGCAAACTGTCGCGATCGGCGCGATCGTCCCCAGCAGCGGCCCCTTCGCGGAATGGGGCCGCAGCAACACCGTGACGCTCAAGATGCTGGAGCAGGAGGTCAACAAGGCCGGCGGCATCAACGGCGCCAAGCTGAAAGTGATCATCCTGGATGACGCAACCAAGCCGGCACAGGCGGCGAGTTCGCTGCGCAAACTGGCCGGCGATGAAAAGGTGATCGCGGTCGCGGGTCCCCTCACCAGCAGCGCCGCCGAGGTGACATTCCCGGTCGCCAATGAAATGAAGGTGGTCTCGATGTCGCAGGCTTCATCGAAGCCCGGCGTGGCGAAGGCCAACCGTCCCTGGGCCTTCCGCAACACCATCGACGAGTCGATCCTGGCGAAGTCGACGGTGCCCTATTTCAAGAAGACCTTCGATATCAAGACCGTCGCCATCATCTTCGACGCCAAGGACGCGACGGCGGCAACCGTCGGCACCAAGATCATGCCCGGCATGATGAAGGAAAACGGCATCACCATCGTCAACGAAACCGATCCGCTATCCTTCAACACCGGCGACCTCGACGTCAGCGCGCAGGTCACGAAGATAAAGTCGCTCAACCCGGACGGCGTCGTGCTCAAGCGCGGACTACAGCCAGGCAGTGACCGTGCTGCGCGAAATGAAGCGCCAGGGGTTCATCAAGCCGGTGGTCGGCGCGACGCAGCTGATCTCTTCGGCGATTCTCAAAGCGGCGCCGGAACTTCCGATTGTCGCGCCCGCGACCTTCTATGCATCGATGACCGGTGGTCTCGCCGCCCCCCTTCGTGGCGGAGCTGCAACCGATGCTGCGCAAGGAATCCGGGCTGCCGGCGGAGATCGAACCCAGCATGTATGACGCGAATATCTACGAGATCGTCAGCATGTATGTCGAAGCCGCCAAAAAATCCGGCGTCCACCGGCAAGCCGGAAGACCTGGAAGCGGACCGTACCAAGGTCCGAGATTACCTCGTCAAGCTCGACAACTTCAAGGGATTGGGCGGCCCGATCAGCTTCAACGACGATGGCGATGCCATCAAGGCGTTCTATGTGCTGCAGGGCCAGAATGGCGCCTGGACCACCAAGGTGCAGGGTTGCAGTTCGGTGCCGGGCCATCCGGCCTGCTGATCGAGAGTTTTGATATAGCCTGGCGAGAGCGGCGTCTCCATGCTTCTGCAGCAACTGGTGAATGGCGTGACCTTGGGAGCAGTCTACACGCTGCTCGCGCTGTCGTTTTCCATCGTGATGGGCATTCTGGGCATCCTGAACCTCGCGATCGCCGAACTGTTTATGATCGGTGGCTATCTGGGATTCGCTGCCATCACCCGCGCATCTGTCCGTTGCCGGTGGCCGTCGCCGCCGGCATGGCGGGCGCCGCGGCCATCTCCGCCGTGATCGAGAAGATCGGCTATGAACCATTGCGCGACGCGCCGCTGGTCACGCCGATGCTGAGCACGCTCGGATTTTCAATCATTCTCCAGAACATTGCGACCAATGTTTGGGGCTCGGATCCCCTGCAATTGCCGGATGAATTTCTTGGCGGGCGCATCGCCCCTTGGCCCCGTCAGCATTGGCGAGCTGCAACTGATCGTCATCGGCGTGACGATCGTATTAGTCGCTGTGATCGCCTACATCGTGCAGCGCACCTCGATGGGCCGGGCGCTGCGCGCGGTGGCCGAAAATCGCGACGTTGCGCGCCTGCTCGGCGTCTCCGGCAGCCGGATCACGCTGACTGCGTTCATGATGTCGGGCGCGCTGGCGGGTGCTGCTGGCGTCCTGATCGCGATCCATTATGCGGCGATCACGCCCTATGTCGGCGTCGAGATCGGGTTGAAGGCGATCGCGGTGATGGTAATCGGCCGGCACCAGCCGGATCTGGGGCGCGCTGCTGGCAGGCCCGCTGATCGGCATCGCCGAAGTGCTCACCGTCGCCTATGGCGGCTCCCAGATCAGGATTTCGTGGTCTACGGATTCATGATCGCGATCCTGCTGTTCCGCCCGCAGGGGACTTTTGGGCGGCAGCGGCGCGGATCAGGGGCTAGCGGGTGTAATGTCGACCTATACCGCGAGCCTGCTGGCAGATGTGGGCATCCTCACGCTCGGCCGCGCTCAGCGTCTACATCATCCTGGCGACCGGCCAATTGTCGCTCGGCAATGCCGGCTTCATGGCGATCGGGGCTTATCTAACATCCTATTTGACCGTGATTGCCGGCGTACCGCTGACATCCGCCCTGGCGATATCAGCCCTATGCTCGGGGATCATCGGCGTGATGATCGGATTTCCAGCGCTGCGCCTGAAGGGAATCTTTCTCGCGATGGCGACGCTGGGGTTCGGCGAGATGGTCCGCAGCCTGTTTTCTCAATCTCGAAATCACCGGCGGCGCGGGCGGCTTTCACGGAATGGCCCATGTATCGGTCACTTACGTTTGGATCTGGGTCGGGCTCATTCTGGTTCTGGTCTGGCTGATGGAATCGTCCAGGGCCTGGCTTGAGATGGCGCGCGGTCGCGGATGACGAGACCGCGGCCAATCTGATCGGTCTCAACACCACCATGACCAAAATCGGCGCGTTCGGCATGAGCGCCGCGGTCGCAGCGATCTCCGGCGGACTGTTCGCGCACCATCATGTCTATATCGAACCCGGTAATTTCGGATTCGAACGCTCGATCGATTTCGTGCTCGCAGTCATTCTCGGCGGATCGACCATCGGCGCGGGATCGTTCGTTGGCGCTGCGTTGCTGGTGCTTTTGCCTGAACAACTGCGCGCGCTTGACGATTGGCGGCCCGCGGCCTTCGGCGCCCTGCTCATCATTGTATTGTTGATCCGACGTCAGGGAATTCTGGACCGGTCGCTGCTGCGTCGCTTCACCTTCCGCAAGCAGCCGGCATGAGCGCGCCCCTTCTGCAATTGAGCGATGTCACCAAATCCTTTGGTGGGATCAAGGCGCTTTCGGGATTGTCCTGCGAGGTTCGCCAAGGGCAGATCGTCGCGTGATCGGACCCAACGGCGCCGGCAAGACCACGCTCTTCAACGTCATCACCGGCGCCTACCCGCGCCAATAGCGGCGACGTCCATTTCGACCGGCAGGGCCGATCACCCATTGGCGTCCGTACCGGATCGCGCGGGCCGGCGCCGTGCGCACATTCCAGAACATCCGGTTGTTTTCCAGCATGACCGTCTGGGAACATTTGCTGGTCGCCCAGCCCGGTCAGGGCGCGCTGTGGCGCAGGGCGTTGCCGACGAGCTGGGCCGATGGCGTGGCCATCGCACGCGCCGAAGAGGTCCTCGAATTTTTCGGTCTCCAGGACGTCCGCAACCAAAGCGCGCGCTCGTTGTCCTATGGCACGCAGCGCAAGGTCGAAATGGCGCGCGCGCTCACGGCCAACCCCAGGCTGCTGTTGCTCGATGAGCCGGTGGCAGGAATGAATCACGATGAGGCCGAGGACATTCGTCGCCTGATGCTGCGCCTTTCGCGACGGCGGCCTCACCATCCTGCTGATCGAACACGACATGAGTTTCGTGATGAACCTGTGCGATTATCTCTATGTGCTGGATTTCGGCGTGTTGATCGCAAAGGGGCTCCCCGCTGAAATTCAATCCGATCCGATCGTGATGGACGCCTATCTCGGAAAAGGAAGACTGATGCTCTCGATCCGCGGCCTCGGGGTCCAGTACGGCGCCGTGACCGCGGTGCGCGAGATCGATCTCGACATCGCCGAGGGAGAGATCGTGGCGCTGCTCGGCGCCAATGGCGCAGGCAAGACCACGATCGCACGCGCCATCGCCGGCCTGCTGCCGTTTCGCGGCGAGATCCGTTTCAGGGATCAGGTGCTCAAACCCAATTCCGCCGAGCACAATTTGCGCGCCGGCATTTCGCCTGGTGCCGGAAGGCCGCGGCATCCTGGCGCGCATGACGGTCGAGGAAAACCTGCTGATGGGGATCTATTGCCGGAGCGGACCGGCGGGCAGCGATGGCGGATGTCGGCCGGATGTTCGAGCGTTTTCCAATCCTCAAGGAAAGACGCGGCCGGTTGGCCAGTCTCCTGAGCGGCGGCGAGCAGCAATTGCTCGCGATTGCGCGGGCGTGCCTGTCCAAGCCGCGTTTGCTGTTGCTGGACGAACCCTCGCTCGGCTTGGCGCCGAAAATGACCGACCATGTGTTCAGCATGATCGGCGATTTGAGGTCAGAGGGTCTGACCATCATGCTGGTGGAGCAGAAGGCGCGACAGACCCTTAAATTCGCCGACCGCGCCTATGTGCTGGAAACCCGGGCGCATGGTAATATCGGGGGACGGCGAGCGAGCTTGCCGGAAATGCCGCGGTGTCCGAGGCCTTCCTTGGCGGAGGCACGAAGCCGCCGCACCATGCCAACTAGCCACTGTTTGGAAGCACACCTATTTGGCCGAACGCGCCGCGATTGGCGAGGTATATTCCAGCAGGTTGATCGCCCTGTCGGCGGTTTCCACCAATTGGGACATGATCTTGCGCAATCGCTCAAAATCCTTTGCGGAAAGGTTGCTGAACAGCAAATCATTGGCCGGCCGCTGCACTGGCGCCAATTCGTTGAGAAGCGCGCGCGCCTTCGGCGTGATCGTGAGCACGACGCGCCGGCGGTCGACGGAATCGGTTTCCTTTTCGACCAGCCCCGCCGCCACCAGCTTGTTGATTTCAATCGTGATGAACGCCCCCGCTGAAATGCAGGTGATCCGCCACGAGATTGACGCCGACGCGCTCGTCTCCACTCCCCAGATGCGCGATCGCAATCAGCACCGTGTATTGCGTGCCGGAAAGACCGATCACCTGCCCGAGCTGGCTGCGGACCTGCTGCAGCCCGCGCCGAAAACGCCAGCGTATCGTGGACGAATTGGCGGAAGGCGTGGTCGGAATTATCCACCAGCAATTCGGGCCGGGAAACCGTGGGTTGCGGCGCGACCCGGTCGGGATCTCGATTTCTCAGCCATTCGATTCCTGCTCGACCGATTCTGTTCTGCGTGTGCGATTTTGTAGCGAGCGAACCGGCACTGGAACAAGTTGCGCCGGGCTCGGTATCGCGCCCCGTTACTCTTGACAGCAATCGATGCACAAATCAATATAGCTTTGTTATAAGCTAATTATGCAGCCTGATAACCGAGGCCGACCATGATCAAGACCGGTGAACAGCATCTCGCGAGCCTGCGCGACGGCCGCGAAATCTATCTCGACGGCGAACGCGTGGCGGACGTCACGGTTCATCCGGCCTATCGCGGCGCGGTCGCCTCCATCGGCCGCATGTTCGATTTCCAGAGCGCGCCGAAAATCGGGAATTGATGACGTTCGAAACCGAAACGGGCAACCGCGCCAACCGGATCTGGCAGCTGCCGGCCAGCTATGACGAACTCGTGGTGCGACGGAAGGGATTGGAAGCCTGGACCGAACTGCATGCGGGTTTCATGGGGCGTGCGCCTGACCATGTCGCCTCCTGCATTTCCGGCATGTTCATGGGGCTCGAAATATTCGAGGCCTACGATCCCGCCCGCGCCAAGGCGCTAGCGGACTATTACCGCCATGCGCGCGCACAATGACCTGTACCTCACCTATGTGATCATCAATCCCCCAGGCCGATCGCTCCAAGAGCGCGGCCCAGCAGGCCGATCCCTATCTGACCGCGGGCGTCGTCGATCGCGACGCCGCGGGCCTGACGATTCGCGGCGCCAAGATGCTCGCGACCGCGGCATCATGGCCAATGAAGTGTTCGTGACCTGCATCCAGCCGTTGCAGGCGGGGGACGAAAAATACGCCCCCTCTCCTTTGCCATTCCGATGAATACCAAGGGTTTGAAAATTCTCTCCCGGAAATCATACGAGGCCGCGGCACCCTCGGTGTTCGATAATCCGCTGGCCAGCCGCTTCGATGAAAACGACGCCGTGCTTCTATTTTGATGACGTCAAGGTACCCTGGGACCGCGTCTTCATCGCCGACAATATCGAGATGTGCCAGAAGCAGTTTCATGCGACGCCGGCCCATGTCTACCAGAACTACCAGGCGCAGATCCGCCTTGCGGTGAAATTGCGGTTCCTGCTCGGCATCGCCCACCGTACCGCCGAGATCAACGGCATCGTCGGATTCCCGCAGGTGCGTGAAATGCTCGGCCAGCTTTCCGCCGAGGCCAGCATGGTCGACGCCTTTGTGGTGGCGATGGAAACCAAGGGGGCAGCAGCGCGGCCCGCCTATTTCGTCCCCGACCGGCAAATGCTGTACGCGGCGCAGACCCTGACGCAGCAACTTTACGCGAAAGTGATCAATACGCTGCGCGAATTGGCAGGTGGCGGAATGATCATGCTGCCTTCATCGGTGAAGGATTTTGGCAATCCGGAAATCGCCGGTCTGATCGGCAAGACCCAGCAATCCCCGGCCGCGGGCGCGGTCGACCGGGTCAAGTTCTATAAAATGGCGTGGGGATGCGGTCGGTTCCGAATTCGCCTCGCGCCACGCGCAATACGAGATGTTCTATGCCGGCGCTACCTTCGTTACCAAAGGTCACGCGTTCCGCACCTACGACTGGAAGGCTGCAACGGCGTTTGCTCGACCGCATGCTTTCCAGCTATGACCTTGCGGACGAGCTTGCGGCGCAAGCCAATCCGCCTTCCCGCGCCGTCGCCTGACCAATCCGGAGTTTCCAATGGTCGTCAACAAAGCCCACGATGAATTCCACACGCTCGACATGTCCAGCGGCTGGGAGACACCTGCGGGTTATCCTGCCGGTATCCAGCAGAAAATTCTCTCGGGCTCACTGGATGAGGTGAACAAGCGCGGCAGCCGCACCCGCCTGCTTCGTTTCGCTCCCGGCGTCCTTCACCACCGCGCCCTTTGTCCATGAATACTGGGAGGAGGTTTTCCTGTTTTCGGGCGATCTCACTGTCGGCAATGACAAGGAAGGCAACGGCGGAGAGGCTTTCAAGCCCAATACCTATGCCTGCCGTCCGCCCGGCGCGTTCCATGGCCCGTTCAAGTCAGAAGCCGGTTTGCATCTTGATGGAAATCCACTACTTCGACCCCGGCCTGATATGGTCTCGTCAATATGACGCCGGACGTCATCGCCAAAAAACAACACGAAACTGGAACGATCATGACGGCTGCTGCTAACAATGACGCTACGGCGCCGACGCATATCGAGGACCGATGTCCTCGTGATCGGTGCCGGTGGCGCCGGCATGTACGCGGCCCTCGAAGCCGCGAAAGCCGGAGCTTCGGTCGTGCTGGCGGACCGCAGCCTGATCGGGCGCGGCGGCGCCACCGTCATGGCGCAAATGACGGTCGCCGCGGCGCTCGGCGAACAGACGCCGGATCACTGGGAATATCATCTGTCCGACACGCTCGCGGCCGGACGCGGGCTCTGCGACGAGCGCATGGCCGCATTGTTGTGCGAGGATGGACCCCGGCGGCTGCGTGAAATGGACGGCTGGAAAGTCGGCTGGGCGCGCGAGGACGGTCACATCAAACAGGCGCAGGCGCCCGGCCATGACCGGCCGCGCTGCGCCTATGTCGATTTTCTCTCCACCGGCCCCGCGGTGTCGCGTACGCTGCGTACGCAATTGAACAACGCGAGCGGTATTCGCCGCATCGGCGACCTCATGATCGTCGATATCGCGCTTCGCGACGGGCGAAGCCTGCGGCGCGACCGCGCTGCATCTGACGACCGGACGGGCCGTGACACTGGCCGCCAAAGCCGTGGTGATCGCGACCGGCGGGCTGACCGGGCTTTATCGCCGCAACAGCGCGTCATCCAACATGGGCGGCGACGGCTATGCGCTGGCGCTGCGGGCCGGCGCGGAACTCATCGACATGGAGTTCGTGCAGTTCTTCCCCATCGGGCATCTGGCGCCACGGCTGGTCGGCATGGACCCGATCATGTGGGACCCTTTCCGCTACAAGCTGGGCGGCAAGCTGCTCAACGCCGAGATGCGTGAATTCGAGCAGGATTATGCCACACAAGACACCCGCAGCGACGGGCGCTACGTGCTGACGCGCGATCTGGCGACCTACGCCATCACACGGGAAGTCGAGGCCGGCCGGGGCAGTCCCGCCGGTGGCGCTTATCTAAGTTTCCAGCATCTGCCGGAGGCCGAAATTCGTAGCGCATTCGGGCCCGTGGTGGATAAGCTGGCCGCCAACGGCATCGATCTGGCCAAGCATCCAGTGGAAGTCGCGCCGATTGCGCATTACCACATGGGCGGCGTGCGGGCCGATGAAACACTGCAAACGCGCGTGCCCGGTCTCTACGTCAGCGGCGAGGCTGTCGGAGGCGCCAACGGCGCCAACCGGCTCTCAGGCAACGCAATCACCGAAGCCCTTGTGTTCGGCGCCCATGCCGGCCGCAACGCGGCGCAGCGGGCGTTGCGAAGCTCCTCAAAATGGCAGCCAGAGGCCGCCGGCCCCGCGCTCGATCTACTACGCAGCGCGCACAAACGCGACGTTCCCAATCTCGCAGCGGTGGTTGCCGAATTGAAGGCGCTGATGGCCGATCTGGTCGGACCGTTCCGCACCGAGCCGAAGCTGCGCTCGGCTATTAAAGCCATCGAACGGCTGAAGGCCGAAATCGGCGAAGTCCCGGTTTCGTCAGCCGCGGTGTTCGATCCCGTGCTGGTCGACTGGCTCGACCTGCGCAACATGCTGTTGGTCGCGCAATCCGTCACGGTGCCGGCGCTCGCCCGCACCGAGAGCCGTGGCGCGCATCAGCGGGAGGATTTTCCCGGCCTCGATGACAGCTGGGCGTCAATCAGATTGTCGCCCTGTCGAACGGCAAGATCGAACTCAGCCGCAGTGCGCCAGTAACCAAGAGGGTCGCGGCATGAAGGCAACACTCGCTATCCAGCGCGGCACGCCCGGCGAGACGCCGCACCTCGAAAGCTTCGAGGTCGCGTTCGAACATGGCCAGTCCGTGCTCGACGGCCTGCGCGCGCTTCGGCGCGAATCCGATCCGTCACTGGCGTTCCGATTCTCCTGCATCAATGCCAATGCTTGCAAGGAATGCATGATGCTGATCGACGGCAAGGTCGATTACGCCTGCACGGTCCGGCTGAAGGAAGGCGTCACGGCGCTGGCGCCATTGCCGAAGAAAGCGCTGATCCGCGATCTCGTCACCGAGATCGCCCCGCCGGACGAACGGTTGTGGCCGCGGGCATAAATCCCAAACGTCTACTGCTAAAGCCTGGTTCTGATTGAATCAGGACCGGGATTTAGTCTTTTGTTTTGGGCACGTTTTCTTTATGCGAACCGGTATCCACTTCGCTCGAAAGCGCTTTCCGAACGGTCATCACCTGAACCTGCTGGTTGACCGGCGCGGTCGGACGCGCGCTGTCCAGCAATTGCTCTTCACCGAGACCAATCGCCTGAATGCGCTTTGATGAGACCTTGAACGTGGTCACCAGCACATCACGGATCGCGTCGGCTCGCCGCTGGCTCAGCGTCAGATTGACGTCTCGTCTGCCCGTGGATTCCCATATGACCCACGATCAGAAAGCCATAGGACGATAATGATGGATCATAGAGCGCGTCGGCGATGCGTCCGAGCGTCTGATAGGATTCAGGCCGGATAATCGGAGAGTCCGGATTGAATTTAACGTCCACATTGAAATGCGGCAGCTTGTTCAGTTCCGCCGCAACAAGCGGTCGCCTTAGCGACGGGCCGTCCGCCTTCGACTTGACGCGTTCAAAGGCGCGCTGGCGCAACGCGACGATATCCAAATCCGGACTGGAATCCAAACCGGCGAGCTGACTGACCATGCTTTCGGTCGTGATCGCATCCTGCGGATACGCCGGGGTGACAAACCACCGCCAACATCATGACGGATCCCGTCAACAGGCCGAGATTGCGCAGGCCATTGATGTCAGATCGCATCAGCGATACCCCGCTTCGCGAACCGCCTGGACGCACTTGACGCTCACCCCGCGCGTCTTCAACAGGCAGTCGGGAAAGCCAGCCGGGGCCGCTTTGCGGATCCCCCGCAAAACTTCTGTTTGTCGCGCTCACATGCCTTGCCCACCGCCACGCGCGCGGCCACACGCTTCTGGATCGCCTCGAACGACCTGGCATAGTCGGCCTTGCATTGGGGCGACACGACGTCCTGATTGCGGGCGAGGCACTCCTTGAGGCGAACCGGGTCGAGATTGACGCCGAGACAATTGGCGTCGATATCCTTGCCGCAGCTTGCGCCCAATATGGCCGTCGAGCTTTCAAAACTCATCGTCTCCGCCATCGCCGGGGAAGCAATCGCGAGAAGCAGCAAAATCGATCGGCTTGGGATCATGCGGGTCATTTCATACGATGAGGTCGTCGACCGTCAAGGCCTCATGAGCAGGCATACCCGCTCCGGCCTGCGCCGAATCAAGGCCAAACCCGCTTATAACCCGCGTATCGGGTGGCTTTGACAGCCATTTCCTCACCGATTCCGCATTGCACCCCCCCTGCGCACAGGATCGGCCAAGCCCGCCCGGCCATAAGGTGATACCCACTGACGACCCCGGATGGCGGCTGTATCGCCCGATCAAGGCTTTCCCATTGGCATCGGCCATCGGAAACACGATTGCCGCACAAGTATTATAGTGAGGACAGGCTGCCGGGCTTGCAACTATAAGGCGTTTGGATTTGCGCCATGGGATTTCTCAAGCACACGGTCGAAATCAGCCGGGCCGATCTCACCCGGGATTGTCTCCAGCAGCTCCGTCTCTGGCCCGGATGCGAGACGGTGGCCGGCGTTGCTATTCTCGGCGATCAGCGCGGCCGGGTTTACCGTTCATGTCGTCGATTACGGCGCTTCCAGCAAACGAGTTGCCGACCGCGCGCTGCATTGCATTCAGCGCGAAAAATTGCGGCGTCATCATTTGCGCGCGGACTGAATGGCACAAAACGGCGCGCCGGCGCGTTAAGATGCCTGACGCTGAGATCAACGGGATTCCGCTGTCGAACACTCCCTTGGTCGAACAACGACGTGCAATTGAACAACGCACGGCCGTTCGCACTGTCCTCAGATGATCGCCGCGGATCGCGCAAAAATCATGCTTTGCAGGTAATTCTACGCAACTCTAATCAATCCTTAAGCGCGAGTTAAGTATGTCGTTCACATTTCGCTGAATTGGCGCGATCGGCAATCTGCCGCTTACACATCTGCTCCAACTTGTGGGTGCAAACGCAACCAGGGCACAGAATGTTGCCATGCTCGATTTCATAAGCAGAAACGCCGCCGCGGACCCCGATATCGACACCCGCGGAATCCGATCCACCGGCTGATCGCCGCGGGATTGTTTCTGATGGTGGGGATAGCCGTGGGCACTGCGATCATGATCGGCAGTTTCCGCGAGCGTGCGCTGAAGAACAGCGAGCGCCAGCTTGAAAATACCGCCCAGTTGCTCGCCGTCCACTTCGAGCAACTGTTCCGGGATTTCGATGCCGTGCAGATAACGGTCGGCCGGCAGATGCAGCTCGGCATCAGTTCTCCTGAATCCTTCAAGCAGCAGATGGGCGGGCGAGGATACCCCACATCATGCTGAAGTCGAAAATCAGCGCCTATACCGACCTTGCCGGCATCACCGTGTTTGATGCCGACGGACAGCTCATCAACTCATCGGAGACATGGCCGGTCGCGGACATCAACGTCGCCGACCGGAACTATTTCAAGGCGTTCAAAGCGGGCACCGCGCCGACACAAACCGTGATTGAGCTGTTGCACAGCCGGGTATCCCATCAATGGAGCATCGTGGTCTCCCGCGCCATCGTCAGCAACAACGGCAGCCTCCTGGGTGTCGTTTCGCGCGGAATCGCCCCTGCCAACCTTGAAGCCTTCCTGGCCACCGTTTCGCTCACCGAAGGCGAGGCCATCTCGATCGTTCATCGGGACGGCACCATGCTGGCGCGGTATCCCCATATAGACGCGATGATCGGACGCAGTTTCAAGCAGGCGCCCGTCTTCCAGCAAGTCTTGTCCCATTCGGATCACGGCACCATCCGTTTGACGAGTAGCGTCGATGGCAAGGACCGAATTGCCGCGATCCAGTCACTGGCAAGCTTCCCGCTGTCGGTCGTTGCCGCATCAACCGTGTCGGTGGTGCTTTCCGACTGGTACGAGCAAGTTCAGTTCCTGGTTATAGCGGCGGCGCTATCGATGCTGGTGATTGCCGGCATACTCGCCTGATCGTTCGACAGCTGTCCAGGCAACATCAATTCCTGCTTCAAAAACAGGCGCTGGAAAAACAGCGGCTCGATATTGCCGTCAACAACATGACGCACGGCTTGCTGCTGTTCGATTCGTCGGCACGGCTTGTGATCTGGAATCAACGCTACGTCGATATGTACGGGGTGTCATCCGATGTGCTGAAACGAGGCGCGAGCTTTCGCGACATCGCCACGTATCGCAAGCAGACGGGATCGTTTGAGGGCGATATCGACGAATATTGCGCCGCCCTTCAACACAACAAGTTGTTCGTCAATGTCATGACAGCCGCCACAGGCCGGATCGTTCAGGTCGCAAATAATCCGGTGGCGGGTGGCGGCTGGGTATGTACCCACGAAGACATCACGGAGCGCAAACAGTCAGACCAGCGGATCGCCCATATGGCGCATCACGATGCCCTGACCAATCTGCCAAACCGCGTGCTGTTTCGCGAGCATCTCGAACAACAGCTTGCCGGGATCGAGGCGGGCGAGCAGCTGGCTGTGCTCTATCTGGACATCGACGAATTCAAGAGCATCAACGACTCGCTCGGTCACATGGTCGGCGACGAACTGTTGAAGGCCATCGCCGCGGCGTTGAGCTGTTGCATAAAAGCCATGGTTTCGTTGCGCGGCTGGGCGGCGACGAATTCGCTATCGTTCAATCGGCCATCAGCGGCCCGGAAGAAGTCACCGAACTGGTGACGCGGATATACGAAGCGATCCGCCGCCCCTATGAATGTCTCGGTCATCAACTGGTCGCAGACGCCAGCATCGGCATCGCATTGGCTCCGGAACACGGCACGGATCTGGATCAAATTCTGAAGAACGCCGATCTTGCAATGTACAGCGCCAAGGCGGCCGGCCGGCGCACCCATCGCTTCTTCGAGGCGGACATGGACACCCGTGCGAAGGCCCGCCGTGCGCTCGAATTGGATATGCGGCAGGCCATCGCCGATGGCAGCGGCTTTGAACTGCACTATCAGCCCATCGTCAGCCTCCAGGACAACGCGATTACGGGCTGCGAAGCGCTGTTGCGCTGGCGGCATCCTGAACTCGGGATGATCTCACCGGTGGACTTCATTCCGGTGGCGGAAGAGACCGGCCTTATCAACCAGCTTGGCGAATGGGTGCTGTCCACAGCCTGCGCCGAAGCTGCGACCTGGCCTGACGGCCTCAAGATCGCGATCAACGTTTCGCCGGTTCAGTTCAAGAGCGGCGGCCCTAGCGCTACGCGTCGTCGATGCTCTCGGCAAATCCGGCTCGCGGCCAACAGGCTGGAACTCGAGATTACCGAAGCGGTCCTGATTCGCGATGACGATGCCGCCCTCGCCATCCTGCATCAGCTTCGGGCCATCGGGGTTCGTATCGCGCCTGGATGATTTCGGCACCGGTTATTCATCGCTGAGCTACCTGCAACGCTTCCCGTTCGACAAGATCAAGATCGATCGCTGCTTTGTCAGCGATATCGCCGAACCCGGCGTTTCCTCGTGCATCGTGCAGGCCGTCGTGAACATCGCTGCGGCCCGCGACATGACGACGACGGCGGAGGGCATCGAAACCGAGCAGCAGCGAGAATTGCTCCGCGCGCTCGGCTGCACCGAGATGCAGGGCTGGCTGTTCAGCGCGGCGAAACCGGCGGCAGAATTGAAGCAATTGCTATGCGCTCACCGTGCGCAAAGGGCCGCTTAGAGCCAAAACGAAGGCTGCTGAGAGCCCCGCCCTTCGCGCATAGGGCAGCCCCAATCCGCTTCAGCGCGCGCCAGCCGGTGGCGCTGCGGCCGTGTACCAGTCGGCCAGCTCGCTGCCCGTGAAGAAGCCGACATTGGGCGACGCGGTCAGTAAATCGAGCATTCGCTCCAGTTCATGAATGCGATGCGGCACCGAGATCAGATGCGGATGCAATCCGATCGCCAGAACAATCGCGCTGTCACGGCATTCCTGCTCAAACCGGCGCAGCGTGAATTCCAGCCGGTTGGCCATTTCGCCGGTCGCGTGCCGCTCGATGGCGTAGATGATGGAATCATTGACCTCCAGATTATAGGGCATCGCGATCAGCGGCCCGGCGGTGGTCGTCATCCAGGAGGGCCGGTCGTCGACGACCCAATCGCAGACATAATCGATCCCGTTGCGCTTGAGGATATCGGCGGTATCGACGGTCTCGCGCAGCCCCGGGGATAGCCAGCCGCGCGGACGTTGTCCGGTGAAATCCGCGATCTTGTCCAGACTGGCCTGGATCACGGCCTCCTCGCCGCCGTCGACATGGTTGATGGCCTTCTGGTGCATGCCGTGACCGATGAATTCCCAGCCGGCGTCGCGCATCGCGACGGCGGCTTGCGGATAGGCATCGATCACCCCGGCATTGAAGCTGGTCGAGGCCGGCAGACCGCGCGAGGCGAACGCGCGCAGAATGCGCGGCAGCCCGGCCCGCATTCCATAATCTGCCCAGGAGAAGTTCGGCACGTCCGGCACGGTTTCGCGCCCATGCGGCGGCGTCACGATAGTGCGCGGCATCGGCTGGTCGAATTGCCAGTTCTCGACGTTGACGACCGGATGAACGAGGATGCGCTTGCCGTTCAACGCCGGCAGCGCGGCACGATCCGACGAAAGCACAAAGGGAATACGCGGATTGGCCATCGCTGCTTTCGAATCTAGTGGATGTTGTCGATCTTCATGTCGGACATGATCGCGGCCTTGTAGGCCATGAATTCCGGGCTGGTCAGACTGGTAATCGAACGCGGGCGCACCAGCGCAATCGGAATGGTTCGCATGATCCGGCCGGGACGGGCCGACATTACGCAGATGCGATCCGACAGCAAAATCGCTTCGTCGATGTCGTGGGTCACGAACAACACGGTGGTGCCGAGCGACTGCCACACGTCGAGCAGCAATTGCTGCATGGCGAGCCGGGTCTGTGCATCCAGCGCGCCGAACGGCTCGTCCATCAAGAGGGCCCGCGGACTCATCGCCAGCACCCGCGCGATCCCGACGCGCTGGCGCATGCCGCCCGACAATTGTACGGGTAGCGCGTCCGCGAAGGCTTCCAACCCCACAAGTTTCAACAGGCCCCGCGCCTTCTCTTCATACTCGGCGCGCGCGACGCCCTGAACACGCGGGCCGAAGACGACATTTTCCCATACATTGAGCCACGGGAATAATGCGGCCTCCTGGAACACCACGCCGCGATCCGGCCCCGGGCGCGTAACAGTCTCCCCGTCGAACAGCAAGGTACCTTCGCTGGTCTTCTCGAACCCGGCCAGCAGATTCAACAGGGTCGATTTTCCGCACCCCGACGGCCCCAGCAGCGCGACGAATTCACCTTCGTTGATGGTCAGGCTGATGCCATCCAGCGCCCGGACTTGCCTGCGGCCGGCAAACGTCTTCGATACGTTTTCAAAGCTGATCGTGCCCATGGTTCTTACTTCATGACTGGAATGATTGCAGCCGGCGCCATGTCAGGGCCCATCGCTCGATCAGCAGGATGACGCGGTCGCTGAGAAGGCCGAGCACACCGATGGACACCATATCGGCAATCACAACGTCCATCCGCCCGACGTAATAGGCGTCCCAAAGCACATAGCCGAGGCCAGATTTGACCGCGACCATCTCCGCGACAATCACAGCTGTCCAGGCGATGCCGAGGCCGATCCGCAGTCCCGTAAAGATCGACGGCAGCGACGCCGGCAGCACGACCCGCCGCAGCACAGTCCATCTGCCGGCCCCCATCATCAAGGCCGCGCGAATGAGATTGCGTTCGACGTCGCGCGCGCCTTGCGCGGTGTTGACCACAATCGGATAAAACGCCCCGAGCGCGATCAGAAACACCGCGCCCATATCCCGGATACCAAACACGGCGATCGAAAACGGAAGCCATGCGGTGATCGGGATCGGCCGCAGCAGTTGCACCGTCGGATCGAGCGCGCTCGAAGCGATTCTATTCCATCCGATCGCGAGACCGACCGGCACGCCAACGACGATGGCGACGAGAAATCCCTTACCGACGCGTTCCGCCGAGAACATCAGATTAGCAAGCCAGGTTCCGCTGTAGGGATTGAGGCTGAGGCCAGTGGAGCCGAATGCCCAGATCTTCCAGGCCTGCCAGGCCCGATCCGGGGTCGGCAGCACACCACCGAACAGCGAACCATTGGTTCCCGCCATCTGCCAGATCGCAATCACCACGACCGGCAGGATGATCGCCAGCAGGCCTTGCCGCAAGGTGGCACGGCTGGCTGGCGAAAAGATCGACGACGCCAGACCGGTCGCGCGCGAGTGTGACGGCTTTGAACTCAACTGCTCGGTCGAAATCGACATGGCATCCGATCATCTACAAATCGATCGCAGGCAATTGCGCCCGCGCCGTTACTTGCCCAGCGCTTTCTCGACGAAAGAGCCGTCCCAATGGGCATCGATCTGATCCGAAACATCCTTCTGGATGACGCCGAGTTCGGCAAACCCCTTGGCCTGACGCTTGATCTGGTCCGGCGAGATCACTTCGCCGAGCTTGATGATCTGCGATGCCTGAGCGGCGATATCCGGCGCCATGCCGGAGAGCTTGGCATAGGCCGCGGCGAATTCCGAAGGAGATTTGGCGAGCTCTTCCTCCGTCTTGAGATAGACCCAGACAAAGCGCTCGAGCGCCGCGCGCTTGGTATCGACGGCCTGCTTCGTTGTCATGAACATTCCAAGCTCCGCGCCGACGGCCTTCGACGAACCGTATTCGAGGCCTTTGGCGAAATACCCGTAGCCTTCCATTTGCGGTATAGACTCGAATGGTTCCCATGTGACGAGCGCATCGACATCGCCTTTCTTCAGGGCCTGATCGAAATTGGCGCCGCCGCCCTGAATATTGACCGCCTCGAAGCTGTTATAGGGGATGCCCTTTTCAACCAGCGTCGCCGCAAACTGGAACCAGACGGCCGAGCCCGGCGCGATCGCAATCTTCTTGCCTTTAAGATCGGCCCAGGAATCGAACGTCACGCCCTTGCGGCCGATCACATATTTCGGCGACGAGCCGACGCCCATCAGCCCAACGACATCGGTGGACCCCTGCGCCAGCGAGATCGCGAGATCGGCAGGTCCGACCGAGGCGGCGTCGAGAGAGGCTGCCAAAAGCGCGGTGCGCGCATCCGCATAACGGGCAAACTCGACCAGTTTGAGATCGACACCGAGCTTCTTCAACTCGTCGGCGACGAGAACAATGGGAGCCAGATGACCGACCTTCTGATAGCCGACCGTCAATTCAACCGGCTTCGCCAGCGGAGCCGGTTCGGGTCCGACCGCGCTTGCGGGCAGCGGCAGTAATCCAACAACGCCAGATCCCAAGGCTCCCGCCACCAGAACAACAAGCTTCATGATCTGTTTTGATATCTGCACGGTCTAGCCTCCGTTTCAGCATTGGTCAGAAAATTGTCGCAATATCCTACGCAGGGCACATCCTATGCAAGGATCGTGTCACATCAGGCATGGCCAGCGCAACTTTCGGCTCCCGGCCTACACTTCCGAGGGAATACGGCCATGCCAGTCGGTCCGGGCTTGCAGGGCGATCCCGATTTCGAGCAGCAGTGCGTCACTGCCTGGCCGTCCGACGATTTGAAGCCCAACCGGCAACCCCCTGGTGTCAAAGCCTGCGGGAACCGCGAGCGCGGGCAAACCCAGATAATTCACAAAGCGCGTAAAGCGGCTCAGCGCATAAAGCGTTCGCGGATTGAAATTCATTGAGCCCGGATCGACTTCGTCGATACCGGGCGTTGTAACCGGCATCACCGGCAGCAGAGCGACGCCGGCGTCGCCGAGATAATGCGACAGGAAGTCATGACGAAGCGCGTCACGGGCTTCGAGCGCGGCGCCGAGCGCTTCATCCGAAATCGTCAGGCCCTTGCGCAGGCGCTTTCGCAACGTCGCGTCGATACGCGGATCATCCATGCGCGCTTCGTGCTGCCGGGCGGCCTCTGCCTGCAGCACGAGCAAGGCATTTTGATCGGCCTGCTCTGGAAATCCCGGCTTTGCCTCGATCGGCATGCCGATTTCGGCGAGCACGCCGATGGCATTGCGGCAAATTTCACGTATCTGCGGATTGGCGGCGTCGAACGCGTCCGTTATCAAAGTACCCGAGAGTTTTTCCGCGGTCGGCGTTGAGCGCTCTCCGGAGATTGACGACCATATCAATGCAATATCCGCAGCACTGCGCGCCATGATCCCGATCGTGTCCAGGCTTGGCGCCAGAGACATCGTGCCATCGACCGGCAGGAGGCCGTAACTCGGCTTGAGGCCCGTGACGCCGCAACAGGACGCCGGAATTCGGACGGAGCCCCCGGTATCAGAACCAAGCGCTGCAAAACAACAGCCGGACGCCACCAAAATGGCCGATCCCGTCGATGACCCACCCGGGATGGCATTCGCGTCCCACGGATTGAGCGCGCCGCCGCGAATGAGCCCCGATGGCTCGTAAGCCAGTTCGGTCATCACGGCCGTCCCGATTAGGCAGGCACCAGCCTGTTCCATGCGATCGATCACCGAGGCCCGCGGCAGCGCCTCCGCCATCGGTTCGGAACATCCCCAGGACGGCGCGACCTTGCCGGTCGCGATCATATCCTTGGCGACATAGGGCATGCCGCCGAGCGGACCTCGCGCCAAAGCCTCTGAAGGCAGGACTTGCTTCACGGCATGAAGTTCGCGCCCGATACCGGCGAGCCGCGCTTTGCTCTGTTCCAGCGCGGCCACACGATCGCTGTCAGACAGCGAACACCAATCCGGAAAACGGGCGACTGCGTTCATGAGTCCATGCCGGCTTCAAGCCGGCGCTGGAATCATGCGCCCAACCGCGGAACCAGCCGCGTCGCATTTCCGCTTTCGATCGCCAGGAGGTCACCCGGTGGCAACGCCATCTTCCTGATCATTTCGATCTGGCTGACCGGAAAGTAAGGATAGTCCGAACCAAAGGTGATCTGCGTCGCCGGCACGAGTTCGCGCAACGCTGCCATCGTCGGTGCACTGGTGGCGTTCGCCGTATCGTAATGGAGTCGGCGAAGCTCCGTGATGATGCCGTCCGGCGCGAAGCTGCCGGCCGTTCCTACCCGCTGGCTATAGAACGCATCGATCCGGCCGGCTAGCATCGGAACCGTTCCGCCCGCATGCGAGAACAGCCACTTGATGTCACGCAGCCGCGCCAGCGTGCCGCTCAGAAGCAGGCTGGTGACCGTTCGCGTCGTGTCATGGGGCACCTCGATCACCGCCGGGAAAGCGCCGACACTGAGCTGACCGCAGCAAGCGGCAACCAGCGGATGGACATAGACCACCGCCTTGCGCCGGTTGAGTTCTTCGAAAATCGGCTTGTAGGATGCATGGCCGAGCCACTTGTCGCCGTAATTGGTCTGCAGGCCGACACCATCGGCCTTGAGGGTGTCGAACGCGTATTCGATTTCCTTGAGGGTCGCATCGGTGTCGAGCATCGACAGCGTCGCGAACAGGCCGAAGCGCCCTTTGTAGTCGCGTACCATCTCTGCGCCGTATTCGTTGCAGCTTCGCGCCATCTTCGACGCATTGGATGCATCGAGGTCGAACCAGAGGCCGGGCGTAGACGCCATCGAGAGCACCGCGCTCTGGACCCCGTTTTTATCGAGCTCCTCCACACCTTTTTCGCGCGACCAGCCGACTTGATTGGCGAAATGCGGAACCTTGTGCGCGTCTTCCCAATCGAGCCAGGCCTTCTGGTAGGCCGGCGGATAGAAATGATGATGGGTGTCGATCACCTTGTGCGGGGCGCCTTGCGCGTGCACCCGGCAGTTCGGCAGCAGGCAGGACGCGCCGAGCGCAGCGGCGCCGGCGAGAACATGGCGCCGCGACAGATGGGATGAAACATTATCCGTCACAGCGTTCGACGGTGTACTCACGCCAGTCATTTAGCCCCCTGATTTTGGTTCGAAAGTGGTTTTTCTTGAAACCTTGTTTTAGACCACAATTCACCTTCGCGAACATGTCAATGTGCGGGGACGGCGTTTCAATGGTCACTTTTTAGTGCCGTGTCAGTGCCTTGTTAGTGTCCTGCAGCCCCCGCCAGAAGCGACCTCGCAATCACGACCTTTTGGACATCAGAGGCCCCCTCATAGATGCGAAGCGCGCGTATTTCCCGATACAGCGCCTCGACCGGATGGCCGGAGCGCACGCCATCGCCGCCGTGAATTTGCACTGCGGTATCGATCACCCTCTGGGCCGCTTCCGTTGCGTAGAGTTTTGCCATCGCGGCCTCGCGTGTGACCCGCGGCGCGCCCATGTCCTTGGTCCAGGCGGCACGGTAGATCAGCAGCGCCGCCGCATCGATCTCCAACGCCATGTCGGCAATGTGGCCCTGGATCATTTGCAGTTCAGCCAGCGGCGCCCCGAACAACTGACGATGCGTGACCCGCTTGACGGTTTCGGCCAGCGCGCGCCGCGCAAAGCCCAGCGCCGCGCCACCTACAGAGGTTCGAAACACATCCAGCGTACCCATCGCAATCTTGAAACCCTGCCCTGACGTTCCGATCAACGCATCCGCAGAAACGCGGCAATTGCTGAATGTCAGGCGCGCCAGCGGATGCGGGGCGATCACCTCGATGCGCTCGACGATCGCGAGCCCGGGGTTGTCAGCCTCGATGATGAAAGCCGAAAGACCGCGTGCGCCCGGCGCTTCTCCGGTGCGGGCGAACACGACATATAAATCCGCAATGCCGCCGTTCGAAATCCAGGTCTTTTCGCCGTCGAGGACGTAGCCATTGCCGTCGCGGCGCGCCGATGTCGTCATGTTGGCCACATCGGAGCCCGAACCCGGCTCCGATAGCGCAAAGGCGGAAATCGTCTTTCCCGCGCGCGTGCGAGGCAGCCACCGCGCCTTCTGTTCCCGATCGCCAAACAACGAAATCGGCCCCGCGCCCAGCCCCTGCATGGCAAAAACAAAATCCGCCAGGCCCGAATGCCGCGCCAGAGTTTCGCGGATCAGAGCGAGCGTCCGGACGTCTATATTGCCTGAGTCTTCGCCGGGAGCGGTGTATTTCAACCAGCCATCCTCGCCGAGTTTTGTCACCAGTTCGCGGCAGGCTTTGTCGACGTCGTGGTGGTGCTTCCCAGCCAGATGGCTCTCTGCCCAATGCTCAAGACCGGAAGCGATCGCTCGATGGCGATCTTCGAGAAACGGCCACTGCAGAAAGCTTTGGTCTCTCATCGATCCGTTCCTTTTTCAGGATTTGCTCTCAGCACGACCAAGAAGATAACGCTCAGCGCCTTGACCGTCCGCTATGCCACACCATGATGAGGCTAAACTCGAAGCGAACCATCAATGGAAGCGAGCCTCGCCCTACGGCTTTACTGGGATGAAAGTTCCTGCACAGCGCTTTTGATTTCCTTTAAATCATTTATCGCTTTGCACTTCTTGACCAGCGGGCCCACTTCCTTGTCGCCCTGCGCTTTTACGGTACGCAACATCAGCGCCACGGTTTTGCGAGCGGTTTCTTCAAGCTCTACGCGCTTTTCCGACTGCAATGGCTTGGCAATCGTCGATTCGATTTCCATGGTTGCCAATTGAGCTTCGATGTAATTTTTCTTGACATCCGCATTGGAAGTCAGCGTCGAAAGCCCTCCGTACAACAGCGAGCATTCGGCAAAGCGACGCACCACCTTTTCGCGCAAGTCGGCGACTTCCTTGTTTTCTTCGATTGCGCTGTTTAGCGCCCCGGCTACGTCAAGGGCGGCCCATGCGGTGTCCTTGCTGGTGGATTGCGCATTTGCAGAGTCCGGCAAGATCGGCAAACCCGATAGCACCAAAAAGGCCAGCAAAACTATCAACTTGGGACTGTCGGACATCACTGGTTCCCTAATTATATTTAGTCGCTGCTAAAGGAGTTCAGGGAGTTCGTCAACGCGGGAAGCGACGCCTCGCAGCTTGCCATAATGGCAGTTGCGGGCCCGGCTTCCTCCCCCCGAACCACAGGTGTGGCTCGCTAATTTTGAGCACGACCAATATCGTACTCCCGCAGGCTCACCAAGCCGTTTTCGCTCCCAAACGACGGGGGAAAGCCTACGTCCGGCTCTGGGTCGCAGGCTGACCTGGATGCAGGCGAACATGCGCGCCCAGCGCAACCGGGCTGGCGCGGGCCGTCCATCAATCGCGGTGCGAGCACTCGATGAGAGCTTTCGCCGCCTGTCTTGACCACGACCAATATCGCGAACCCGCGCGCAAACTTCGTCGCCTCTCCAGCCCTGATTCTACTCTTACTCGGATCGCATCTCGCATGCGATGCCAGCGCAATTTCTGCTTTGAACGTTTCGTCATTCGAGACGCATCGCAGAGCCCTTCGCCGGTCGCGTATTCCTTTAACTCGTTGGCGTCGCGCCGACATCGCATTCGTTAAAAAAACGTTGACCGCTTGTTTTAGAGGTCTTTCGCGCACATCGAAGAATCAATCCGCGATCGCTTCATTGTCGGGAATTTCGGCACCTCACGCTCGATCATTCACGGATCACGCGCGCTTGAAGTGTCTCATTCTCAGATCACACGCGGTTGAAGTCTTTAACTCCGAATTTAATGGCGACGGTGGAATGAAATTCTATGTTCACTTCGTCATCACAACAGAAACAGGATCAACTCAATGACGAAGCTGAAAACGTTAAGCGCTGTGATCATTCTTGGCGCTGCGGTTGCGACGCCGGCGTTCGCTCAGGATGCGAAAACCATCGCGCCGAAGGCGACACATCACGTTCACGCGCATGCCAAGAATTATCGCGGAGCGTACAATCAGGTGAATGAGCCCGCCTACGCCGCCCCGCGGACCGCTGCACGGGACCCGTTCGGCTATGACGGAACGGAAGAATATCCGCGGCTCCTCTACTCCGGAAACTAATGCAGGCCAGCGGGGCGACGGAGACATATCCAAAACCGTTTTCCGTTTACCCCGTCAGCCTGGTCCCGGGACATTTTCAATGTCCCGGGAGCTGCGTCGATCGCCCGATTGCCGTGACCGTGCATAGGATGCCGTCGGCTGGGCCATACAGCCTTCCTGATCTCGACGAGAGATCGCTCTCAAAACAACTTCCCGCACACCAAGCGCATCGTAAAAGTCCCGACGGTCTTCAAGAACGTCGTGTGGAATTTATTGCTGTGAACCGTGACCCGCATAGTATCGTCGTGCGGATCATGCCCTGACAACGAACGGCGAATCTATTGACTGAGGTCTATTGACTGGGATTGTGTGGCCTTTAGCCTTCATCAACCCGTCAGCAGAGCAGACCTTATGATTAACCGGGCAATATCGACCATTATGTTCATTGCCACCGCTGCGATCATATCCGTCACGGCGGCGCAGGCGCAAATATCCGATACAGTCCGCATCGGCTATCAGAAATCTTCGACGCTGATCGCGATCCTTAAGAGCAATGGTGAGCTCGAAAAGGCTCTCGCACCGCTGGGCGTCCGCGTCTCCTGGCACGAATTCACCAGCGGTCTGCCGTTGCTGGAGGCGATCAATACCGGCAATATCGATTTCGGCGCCGACGTCGCCGATACCGTCCCCCTGTTCGCGCAGGCCGCCGGAGCCAGGATCGCCTATATTGCCGAGGAAGCGGCTTCGCCTTCGGCACAGGCCATTCTGGTCGGGGCGGAATCGCCGATAAAGACGATCGCCGACCTGAAGGGAAAGAAGGTCGCGGTCACCAAAGGCGCGGGCAGTCATTTTCTGCTGCTGGCCGCCCTTGCCAAGGCTGGCCTCAGTTTCAAGGATATCTCGCCGGCCTATTTGACGCCGGCGGACGGCCGCGCAGCGTTTGCCGGCGGCAATGTCGACGCCTGGGTTGCCTGGGATCCGTTTCTGACCAGCGCCCGGCGACAATCGGGCGCGCGCATTCTTTCCGACGGCAGCAACGGCCTTGCCAGCTACAAGCGATTCTACCTGTCGTCCGCGGCTTACGCGGACCGGCGCAGTGACGTTCTCGACGTCATCTTCCGCAAGCTGGACGAGACCGGCAAATGGGTGAAGGTGCATCCAAAGGACGCGGCTGATTTGCTCGCCCGTCTTTGGGGAATTGACGCTCCGACCGTAGAAGAAGCGAACAGCCATCGGTCTTACATCGTAGGTGTGGTGACCCCGGATGGACTTTCGGAGCAGCAGCGCATCGCCGACGCATTTTTCGCGGAGCGATTGCTTCCGGTAAAGGTCAATGCCGGCGACGCCAAAATATGGACCCCGAAGCCGAATTGATGCACGGACTTATCCGGCCTGACGATCGGTCGGTCCTCAGCCGTCATACGCGAACAGTTCGATCGGGTCGTTGAAGCCGCGGACCGGATATTCGCCGACGCGCTCTAGAGCGAAATCGCTTTCGACGAGGTCCGCGAACGCGCGGGACAGCAGCACCGGTTTACCCAATTGCTTGGTGAGCGCTTCGAGACGCGAAGCCATGTTGACCGCGGGGCCGATGACCGTGAAGTCGAGCCGGGTCCGCGACCCGATATTGCCGTACATGACGTCTCCGACGTGGACGCCGATGCCGTAATTCAGCGGCGCGCGACCGGTTCCGCCGTTCTTTTCGTTCAGGGCCGTCATGGCCTGACGGGCTTCGGACACGGCGCGCAGCAGATTTGCGCACGCGCTGGGCTCGCTGAGCGGAAAAATAGCAAGCAGGCCATCGCCGATGAATTTCAGTATTTCCCCGCCATGGCGCTCGATCGGCTCCGACATCGCATCGAAATAGCCGTTGAGAAGATCGATGACGTCGTCGCGCGGCCAGTTGTCGGATATCCCGGTGAAATCACGCAGGTCGCAGATCATGATGGCGGCGCGTACCGTCGCCCCGGCTCCTCGCCTTGTAGCGCCGGCCAGAATGAGCTCGCCGGCATGCGAGCCGACATAGGTTTCAAGCAGCGTTCGCGCCAGCCGGTTCTTGATGCGGATTTCGCTGACCAGCGCCAGTACCGGCAACAGCTTCAACAAGCCGGCGAGATGCGCATCGTCAAACCCGGCGGGCCGATCGGTTGCGAAGGTCACAAAATGCTGCTTCCCGAGCGAATGATAGATCGGCCACGCCACATAATCGGTCAGGCCCTTTGCCCGCATCTCGTCGTAGACGGCGTGCTTGCGGCCCAGCGAGGGATCGCGTTCGAGATTCTCCCGCACCTCGATGGCGCCGTCACGAATTTCATTGACCGGACTGTTGATGTATTCGGGCCGTCCATCGATATCATAGTCCAGTCTGACAATCTCGGCCCCGGGCGTCCCGTCAACCCACACGATTCGGGCGCCAAGCCATTGCGGATGATAGATCATGAGATGGAGCGACGCCCGCTTGACGGGAACGCCCGCTGCCTGCAGCCGGACACACATCTCGGCAAAAATATTGTCAATGAAGCGCTCATCGCGCGCATCGTTGGTCAGCCAGTGCACAACGCTGCCGGCAGAATCCGTGGTAACGGGGTCGATGTTCAGCGGCACGTTCATATCTTGCTCCTGGGCAGTGACCAGGATCGTCACCGATGGATTTGTCGTACCCCCGCTCGACCGCGTCAATGGAGCCAACCATAATTTGCGCAAGATCGAGGTTGTTCACTTCGGGGACGGCGTCACGACTTTGTCATAGCCGGGATATCAGGCTGATCTGCGGGTCAACAACTGTTGCGACGCGCCTCGCGCCACGACCCTTAATCCGTCCAGGGTTACATTGCCTTTTTTGGCGCTTTGTATGAGCTTTTTGGCGACATGCTTCCGGCTCTCGTGATCTCCGCCGTGGGGCACGCCTGCGAACACCTCTTCGAGCGCGACGTCCATGTTTGCGGTTGTGCGTTCGTCAACTCCAGTCATCAGACATCTCGCCTGACGGGAGGAGCCAACTCTCTGACGCCCGATGGGATCGTATCAGGGTTGTCCTGGCTTGCGTCATTTCGCTCAAGCTCGGGCGATTCATCGTAGCCGTAGCGGCTGCTGTAGAACAGCAAGCCCATCAGCCCCACGCCTATCAAGAGCGCGAAAATGATTCCAAGCGCCATCGCGAGGTAACCCGATTCAGGAACATCGGTACCCGCCGCGGAGGTCCAGCCATAGTAAGACACAACAATGGCAAACACGAGCAACGAACCCAGGACCAGAAGCAGTGACCAGTTGGCCAAGCTCAATCCGGCTACGGCTGACTTGAACGTCGCAAATGGCGTCGCTTTGCTTTGAACACCCATGACCAATCTCCTGCCTGCGCTGACGGACAACTTCCTAGAATCTTAGTGTTGCACGCGTTCGAACGTCGAGAAATTATACGGGGGTGTTATCGGTCCTCACTTTTAGTGTCCGACTCAGGGCGCCGCTAATAGCATTGGCCTTTTCCAGCTAAGGCCCGTCATGCCCGGCCTTGTCCCGGGCATCCACGTCTTGCTGCGCCGAAATCAAAAAGACGTGGATGGCCGGGACAAGCCCGGCCATGACGAAAAAGTGGAATCATCTTCACGCGCTAGGGACGCTGAGCACGCTCGAAACCTCGCCACTGTATCTCTGCCAGTTCACCGGGCCCGCGGAATAAATCCGGGTACGCCGGTCTCCACCACCGAGTTGAATCTGATGTTCGTGGTAATGCGCTCCCGAATCTCCTGCATGGCGTCTTCAGGGAGAGCTGAAATCTCAAAATTCTCCCGGATGCGGTGAGGTTTGGTCGAGGTGGTCAGGAACGCGGTGCCGCGCTGTACCGCCCAGGCCAGCGCGACCTGAGCCGGCGTCTTGTGCACACGCTGCGCGATGGCCGTAATCACCGGATCCTCCAACAGGTTCGGCTCCATCGCGTGTCCCACCGCGGCAAACGCTTGCAGCACGATGCCATGCTCCCGGCAGAAATCGAGCAGTTCCCACTCGGGAAGATAGGGATGGGATTCCACCTGCACGACGGACGGCTTGATCCGCGCCGCTGAAACGATCTCCCGCAGCTTCTCCAGCGTAATGTCCGACAGGCCGATCGACCTGCAGTGCCCCTCGTCCACGAGCCGCTCCAGCGCCTGCCATGTCTCCAGTAACGTCACGCCGGAATCGTAAATCACCCGGCCTTGCTCATCCCTTGGATCCTGCTCGTCGCCTGGTTTGAAGGCAAAGGGGGTATGGATGATATAACAATCGACAGTATCTATTCTCAACCGCTGACGGCTTGCGTCGAGGGCCGGTTTGACCCGCTCCGGACGATGGTTGGTGTTCCAAAGCTTCGTGGTCACGAACACGTCCTCGCGCCGGACGGTCCCTGCCCTGAACACTCCCTGCATCGCTTCACCAACCGCGGCTTCGTTACGGTAGCGTTCCGCGCAATCGAAATGCCGGAATCCCACTTCCAATGCGGTCTTTGTCGCTTGTTTGGTCACCTGGGGATCCGGGATCAGGGTGCCAAACCCCGCCGCGGGCATCAAAACCGTTCCATGGTTGAGGCGGATATTCGTATGGCGAAGCGTGTCAGACGTGGTCATGAGAATATTCCTTCGTTTGATGCAGCAAGTGCGAAGCGTTGGACGCCTTCGGTGTTAGTTGGTCGGTCTCGGCTTGCGGAGAAACAGCACGAGCGGGCTCACGATCAGCATGGCGAACATCAGGATCTTGAACTGGCCGATGACGGCCACGACCGCTGCCTGCTGTGTGATCATGTCGTTGAGCGCGGCAAGGCCCGGCTTGGCGATTGAACCTGCGACGTGAGCGGCAGTGCGGTAAGGCGTGAGGTTCTTTGCCAGTGCAAGATGCATGGCCTGGGTGTTGTTGTAGAAGAAGATCTGGACGATCGCGATGCCTATCGCGCCTCCATAGGCGCGTGACACGCCGAAGAGCGCGGTGCCTTCCGGATGAAATGTCGGATCGAGCGTGCCGAACGCCGCCTTGGTGAGGGACGGAAGCAACATGCCGAGACCCGCTCCCTGGAATAGAATTGCCGCGACCACCGGACGCCAATCCATCGCGGGTGAATAACCGAGCATTGACCAATTGGCATAGATTACCAGCGCCAGACCGACGATCACGAACAACCGGTTATCGATCCGTGCCGGAGCGAAGCTCATCAGCACCACCGCCCCTACGAGCGTGACCCCGCGTGCGAGGGTCAGGTAGCCGGTGGTATCAACGGGATAGTTGAGCAAGGTCTCCAGCATCGGCGAGGTCAAGGCCAGCGTCGGCAACAGCACGAAGCCGACGGCGAAAAACATGATCGCCGAAAGCATGAAATTGCGGTCCTTGAACAGCGCCTTGTTGAGGAAATGCACATCCGCCGTCAGGATGTGCACGAGGAAAAGATAGAAGCCCAGCACCGACGCGATCGCCTCGATCCAGATTTCTGGCGAGGCGAACCATTCGAGCCGCTCGCCGCGGTCAAGCATTGTCTGCAGGCCGAGCATGCCGAGCGAGAACAGCGCCAGACCGAAAAAGTCGAAGGGCGGATTTTGCGCGGCTCTCTTCTCGGGCAGCGAGAGCGCCATCGCCAGAGCAATGAAGCCCGCGATCGGCAGGCTGAAATAGAAAATAGAGTGCCAGCCATGATATTCACTGAGCCAGCCACCGATGCTTGGTCCGGTACTGATGCCGAGCAGGAAGCACACGATCCATGCCAGTCCGGTCCGCTTATGGAGCGGCGGTGGCAGTACATCCAGCAGGATCGCCAGTGACAGCGGCGCGAGCGGCCCGCTCGCGGCCCCCTGGACGATCCGGGCGAACACGAATTGAATGGGAGTCGTTGCGAACGTGTCGAGCATCAGGCCGAGCGAGAAAACCGCGAGGGACACCAGATAGACCCTGTTGCGGCCATAACGCCCCGCAAGCCAGCGCGCCATCGGCATGACGGTCGCGCCCGCCGCGATATAGGCGGTAAACACCCAGCCGACCTCGTCGTCGGACATCGACAGGGTCCCCTGGATATACGGCAGGGCCGCATTCGGGATCGAGATGTTCACCGATTCCATAAAAGTCGCCATCAACGCCGCCACGATGATTGCGCGATGGCGATCGACTGCAGCGCTCGATGTGAGGGCGGCGCTCACTTCGTCTCCGTCTCCAGCACGGGATGCAGCGGATGACGCCAGGTGCGGCGATGGCCGGTATCAACCCGCGCAGTGACACTGATACCGGAAAACAGCGGGCGATTCGGATCGACCTCATCGAGTTCGAGGCGCACCGGCAGGCGCTGGACAACCTTGACCCAATTGCCGGTCGCATTCTCTGGCGGCAGCACTGCGAAATCCGATCCAGTGCCCGGGCTCATGCTGACGATGTGCGCCTTGAAGGTGCGATCCGGATAAGCGTCGACATCGATCGTCGCCTCCTGACCCGGACGCATATGGGTGAGGCCGGTTTCGCGGAAATTCGCCTCGATCCAGATGCGGTGGCTCGACAGCAGCGAGAACACGGCCACACCGGGATTGACGAAACTGCCGACCTGGAGGTCCTCGACCCTGGTCACGATACCATCGTCGGGCGCGGTGATCGTTGCATAGGACAGATCAAGCCGCGCGCGGTCGAGCTGGGCCTTGGCGGCGCGGACAGTCGGATGGCTGCTGATTTCGATGTCCGGATCGCCGTTCAACGCGACGACGGTGTTGGCGACCTGCTGTTCGATCGATGCAACGCGCTGACGGGCGACCTTCAGATCGGTCTCGGTCCGGTCGAACACTTCACGCGGGGTGAAATCGTTCGCGACCAGCGCTTTCTTGCGATCATACTCGCGCTCGGCAAAAGCCCCGGAATCCCTGGCCGACTGCAGTTCAGCCTGCTGCTGGTGATAGGTCGTTTTGAGCGATTCGATCTGAAGGCGCGCGCTCACGAGCCGCGCCTCGGCCTGATCGATCGCAATCTGGTAGGGCTCAGGATCGATCCGAAACAGGACTTGTCCCTGCCGGACACGCTCGTTGTCCCGCACGGCGATTTCGACCGCCTGGCCGGCAACCCGGGCATTCACGGTGACCTTCGCCGCGCGAACGAAGGCATCGTCGGTCGAGACATAAGGCTCCTCGACAAGGTACCAAGCGGCGCCGAACGCAGCCGACAGGATCGGCACCGCCAGCAACAGGGGCCGGCGAAGCCGCTCCCTGATTGTTTTTCGGGGCATCGCAACCACGCGGTCGGGCGCCGGACCATCGACAACGCGATCGAATTGCGTCTCCGCTGCGATATTAATCCCCATGGTAAGCCCTCACCCATTGTATTTTGTAACGTTCACTACAAATACGGTAGGACGAACGCCGCAATCAAGGTAGTTGTCGATTTATTTTGTAACGTTTCATACAAATATGGTATGGACCCACGGCAACCAGGATGCTTGGCGAGATGGCACGAAAAAACAGCGAAACCGGACCAGCGCGCCGTGGACGGCCGCGGGCCTATGACGCCGACGCGGCGCTCAAGCGCGCGACGGACGCCTTCTGGCGGACCGGCTACTCCGGGACCTCGCTGGACAGCATTGCTGCCGCGACCGGCATGAATCCCCCGAGCCTCTATGCAGCCTTCGGCAACAAGCGCACGCTTTATCTCGAGGCGCTCGCGCATTATTGGGAACTCAGCTTCGCGGCGACTCGTGAGGCCCTCGCCGAGGACCGTCCTTTGGACGAAAGCCTGATGGCGGCCTACGAGGCGGCACTGTCGATCTATTTTTCGGGTAAAGGACCCGCGCGCGGCTGCTTTGTGATCGGGACCGCGGTAACCGAAACCGTCGATGATCCGGATATCCGCAAGAGTGTCGCGGCGGGACTTCGTTCGATCGACGCCGATTTCGAAGCGCGTTTCCGCATCGCGCGTGACCGAGGCGAGTTGAAGGACGATGCCGATCCGGCGGCGCTTGCAATGCTCGCATCCGCAACGATGCACAGCATCGCCATCCGCGTCCGTGCCGGCACGCCCCGCGCCGAACTGCGGGAGATAGCCCGAAAGGCGGTCAGTGTCATCTGCGCGCAAGCCCCGCCGGGTCGGCGATGAGGAAGGCCTGCACATTTCCGTTTGTCCTCTGTTGAATGGTCAGGACATTGTGCAGGCCGCTGGTGTGCTCGACCATCCAACACTAGGGCAAGCCAGTCATATCAAGGTATGAGCTGATATCCCGGAGCCGCGACTGTTATTCACCGCCGATGCGGGCGCCTTTCGCGGCTACCGAACGCTTCATCAACAGCACCGCGAGGAGCGGCACTATCGTCACAACGGCCAACAGCAAAAACACTTCGAAATAAGCCAGTGACGATGCCTGCTGCTGCCGCAAGTTCTCAAGCGTCTGCAAGGCCAACTGCTGCGCGGCGGACGCGTCGCCGCTTTGCTGCAGGAACACTCCGCGAGCCTGCGAGAGGAAAGAAACCACGCCCGCATTGAAGGAATCGAGGTACTCGCCGAGCCGCAGGACGTGGAATTGCTCACGGCGCTCCTGCATGGTCTGGGCCATCGAGGTGCCGACACTGCCTCCCTCATTGCGCAACAGGCTGAGCAAGCCAACGGCTGCTCCGCGCAGCGACGGCGGGATATAGAGATAGGCCGCGACGTTCGCCGGCGCAAAGCACATCGAGAGTCCAAACACCAGCATCACCCGGGGCCAGACCACCTGCCCCGGGCTGATCTCCAGGTTCATCTGTGACATCCAGTAATTTGCGATCGCCATGGTCAGCAGACCGCCGGCGAGCAACCACCGGGCATCAGCCCCCTTGCCGAGTGCCATGCCGACAAACGGCATCGCCAACAACGCGCCAAACCCGGCCGGCGACATGACCAGTCCCGCGCTGAAAGCATCATAACCGAACAGGGATTGGAGCAGCGCGGGCAATGACGTGCTGGCGGCGTAAAGGACGGCGAAAGCGCCGAAGATGATCACGCAGCATGCCGCGAAATTTCGTTCCTTTAAGGGACGGAAATTGACCACGGGGTTGGGGTGGCGTAATTCCCAGAAGATTAGCGCCACCAGACCCAAACCGAAAAGAGTCGTCAGCGTCTGCACACGCCAGAACGGATCGCTTAGCCAGTCCCACTCCTGTCCCTTGCTGAGCATCACCTCCCAGGAGACCATGACGATCACCAGGAGTGACAGGCCAAGCCCGTCAAAACGCAACGGCTGCTTCCTTAACTCCTTACGCTCCTTGACGAGATATTCCGGGTCCTGCAGCAGCGCATAACACGCACCGAATGCCACGAGACCAACCGGGACGTTGATGTAGAACACCCACCGCCATGAATAGCTGTCCGTGATCCAGCCGCCGAGGGTCGGACCGACCACCGGTGCCAACAGCGCAGCCAGGCCAAACAGCGTCATCGCGATGCCTTGTTTCTCGACCGGAAAGGCGTCCAGCAGCACGCCCTGACTGGATGGCTGCAGACCGCCGCCCGCCAGACCCTGCACGACGCGAAATACGATCAATTGGCCGAGACTGGTCGCCATGCCACATGCACCGGACGCAAGGGTAAAGATCGCAATCGACAGCAGGAAGTAGTTGCGGCGCCCGAGTCGAGCCGACAACCAGCCGCTGATCGGCAGGATGATCGCGTTGGCAGCGAGGTAGCTGGTGATGACCCATTCGCCGTCGTCGACCGTGGCCGAAAGGCCGCCGGCGATGTATCGCAGCGCGACCAGCGCAATGGTGGTATCGAGCACCTCCATGAAAGTCGGTATGATGACCACGGCGGCGACAAGCCACGGGTTCACGCCTGCCCGCGACCTTGAAGGAGAGAGTGCGAGGTCCGTCATTTGCCGGTGCCTGACACGCTTGCGGCCGAAGCGCTGCCCTGCGATTGCGGCTGGAAGACCTGGAGAAATGCGCCGGCATTCGGCCCACTCAGCGGCTTGTCGAGATAGACGTAGGGGACGACCGACGCGCCGATGAACAGCGGCTTCTTGTCCGGATCGTAACCCTCAAGCTCGATCCGGACTGGCAGCCGCTGGACGATCTTGATGTAATTGCCCGTGGCATTCTGCGGCGGCAGCAATGCGAGCGTCGATCCGGTCCCAATCGTGAATCCGGTGATCCGGCCACTGAATACCTGTTTGTCGCCATACATGTCGACGTAGAGATCGGCAGCCTGACCGATCCGGAGGTCGCGCAGTTGCGTCTCCTTGAAATTGGCATCGATCCAGATCTCGCTGAGCGAGCGGATCGCCATCAAGCTCTGTCCGACCTGAACGTCGTTGCCGGGATTGACGTTTCGGCGTGTGACGACGCCGTCGATCTCCGCGACGACGTCGCCATAACGAAGGTCGAGTTCAGCCAGAGCCAGATCGCGTTTGGCGGCTTCGAGTTTGGCCTCAGCTTGCTTGACGGCCGGCGCCACCGGAGCCAGTTGATCGAACGTGCGGTCAACGCCGCCTTTTTCGAACGTTTCGAGCATCTGCTTCGGAGACTGATTATAGGAATGCACAACCCCCAGTTCGGCCGCGGTCTGAATCAGTTCCGCCTGCGCCTGCAGGACCGAAGAAAAGGTTTCATCGAGGTTCGCCGGCACCCGGTCGAGATCCGCGCTGTCTTCGGGCTGCGTCTGCAGACCCCAGCGAGACACGGATCTGGTTTGCGTCCGCCAAGGCCTGGACGACCCCTGCCCGGGCAATCGACAATGTCGCCTGACGCTGGTCATAGAGCTCTCGGCTCGCCGTCTCGGATACGACAAGCTGCGATGTCCGGTCGAATTCCTGCTGCGCGAGTATCAGCGTCGCCTTGGCTTTCCTGAGTGCGGCAACCCGGGCATGCAGCAGGCTTATCTGGTTTTCGACGTTCTCCACGGCTTGTTGCAATTGCCAGCGACGGCTCCAGGCCTGGGCTTCGATACCGCGCACCGTGGCCCTGGCTACCTGAAGATCCGCGCCCGCGGTATCGACGGCCGCCTTCTTCACAGCGACGGCGTCCCGAAGCGGTTCCTTGTCCAACTCGACAAGAAGGTCCCCCTTGTGCACGCGATTGTTGTCATCCACCAGGACCCGGGCGACCTGACCGTGGACACGGGGGCGACGGACGTCACATGCCCGTTTACGAAAGCATCGTCGGTCGAAAACCGTGCTGAGCACGAACCGGATCCAGGGAATGCCGAACACCGCGGCCGCGATCACGGCAACGCCGAGCGCGCCGATCAGCAACGTTCGCCGCGCGACCCGATGTTTGGAGGCTGGCTTAGAACCCGCATCCGTCCCCGGTCGCGTGGCGTCGCGGTCAACCGTGATATCCGGACTACCTGTCCCGGGCGCTTCGATAAAGGCGGTCCCACTTTTGTGCTCGATGGTCTCGGTCGGCATTGGATGTTCCTTCCCAAGGAAGATCGCTTCTCAGCAAATCAGTCGCGCAAATCACTCGGCTTTATCGACAGCGCTCAGTTCGGGCGGTGCGAAATGCGCGGACGGCGCCGCAGACGGGCGACCGGGATTGGTCTTGTCGTTGCCGATATCCCGTGCCATTTCCAGACAGGTGAGCAGCTCGACGTAACTCGCAAAGCCGGCAACCGTTGCCTCGACCTCGCAGGTGGTTCGGTCGGCGCCAACAAACTGCGGCCACTCCGTTTCGAGTTGCTTGAGCGCATCGCCTTCGTCACGCGCGCACCGGTCGAAAGCTTTCGACGATTCACTTTCGAAACGGCACTCCCTGGCGATATCGAACCTGGGGGGCGTATCGGAAATGGCGACGGGTGAAAGTGTCGTCAGGATGACGATTGGCAAATGAAGCAGCATTTCAACCTCCTTGAGAAGCGTGCTTGGAGCCGCTGCATCGGCGACTTCCAGGCAGGCGCTTCAACTGTGGGGCGATCCCGACGCGATTTGCTCAGGCTCCCTCCACCCCAAGGTAGGGATATCCGCAATGCCACTGCCGGGCCATCCAACCCTAGGCGGAAGCCGATCATATCAAGGTATGAGGGGGCATCATGAGGCAGCGACCAAGGCGCGATCGGGCAACCGCGCTCCACATCCGGCGCGTGGCCACTATCAATTCAGCGATTTAACTTCACCAACCACGCGAAGGTCGATCTTGCCGATCAGATCCGAACGATGAGCCTCGGCGGCCGCCATTGCGGCCTGCGTCTGCTGCAACGTGCTGATGTTCGAGCCGAGCGACACGATCCCGCCCAGCACGACCGCAATCGATCCGATTGCCGCTACCTGACTGGATCCGAACAAGCCAAGCACCATGAGAAGCAGCAATGCGGCGCCGCCTGCGATAGCTATCTTGGAACCTAATATAATCTTCCGGCATCGCTCGGAGACCTCGGCAAGCTCCTCGAGCCGCGCCTCGATTTGCGAAATCTCGTCGGTCGGGTCTTCATCATCCGTCAGATTCAAGATCGCGATCCGGCAGGTTCATTGTCGTGTAGGCTGGCACCATCAATCGATCTCAAAGAGCATCTTCCTGGTTTTATGAAGACACTCGCCTGGACCGCCTGCCTCGATCATATAGTTGTCGCAGATCACCGCAAACAGGGCAGGTGTTTCATATCCGGGATGAACCGCGAAACACATGCGCATACCACGGCGCGCGCGCCAACGAAGCCGGACATTGCGGCAAAGCAACCTTCATTTCCTAACAGTCAGTGCGGTGATGGCGTACGGCATGGTATAAAGACTTGCCCCGCGATATGTTGTCGCGGCCTCTCGCGCGGCGTCCCTTGGCAACGCCGCGATGATCAGGCAGGCTGTCTCCATTATGGAGAACGAACATGAAGTCATTGAAAGCAATACCGATCATTTTTTCGCTAATCCTCGCCTTCTCCATGACAGCACGCGCAGAAGAAAAATGTGAGTCCACCGAGCACAACGTTTCGCACACAATCAGTGGAAAAAACTATGTGTGCGACAAATGCGTTGTTCTGGGCTGCGAGACCAGTGGTTCAAATATTGGCAAGTGCACGCGAACGACGAAATATACGAATTGTGTCGAACCGACAAAACCGGCGGCAGACAAGAAAAAATAGCGTCGGCCTCCGAGGACAGGCGCCGAGGAAGCGCTTGTCCTTATTTCGGGCCGCACTTCAGGCTAACCTGCCAGTCGAATCCCTTTGAAAGCTGCTTGCTCTCGTAGGTTCTGGTTTCACAGCTCTTGTCGTCGACGGCCTTGGCCTCGAATTGGACGTGACCATTGTTGTCCTTGTCGAGCAGCATCTTCCCCGACCAACGCTCATTGTGTTTAAGCGTCTTGTTCGTCACCAGAGCTTTCTTGTTGTCGTTCAGGTCCGTCGCGGTTACGGTCACGGTCCGGTTGTCGGTATCGGAAATGTAGACCTCTACGCTGTCCGCACGGGCCGGACCAGGGCCGAGAAAGACCGCCGCTGCAATTATCGCCGCTGCGGGCAAGATATGGACCGCAGCATTGGATTTTTCGAACGCGCCGAAATCCGCAAGAGACTTTCGAAACATATTCGATCTCCGTTTGTTGTTAGAGGCGTTGACGGATAATCGTCCGTGGACGGTGCGATCATCGAGCACACGCCGGGCTTGCGCGCTCCCCGCAAGTATTATCGATACAAGAACGGCAAAATTACGCGTGCCGCAACGCTGCGTGGCATTGCTGACCGATTCCGCAGCACGATCCTCGATTGCTGCTCCTGTAAAACCACCGAATCATTTCGATTTGCCACGGAGGCCTGCTGGGTCATTATTGATCAACTGAGGTTACCCGTGACACTGCACGCTACGAACCGGAAAATATTCGAAAATCGATTGAACCTTTGCGTTCGACGGACGACTAACAGTAATTTTTCAGGTCGGCGAACAGGTATCGATATCGTGAATGCGCTGTTTTCGAGCAGATGGAGGATCCTTGAATGGCCGGCAATATGTTCCTTGCGCTAACCAACATCCTGGGCGAATCTCTTGATGAACATCACAAAATGGAAATTGAGATTCATGAGTGGGCATGGGGCCTGGATAACAAGGCTCCATATCGACTTGATGAAAGCGAGGCAGCCAAGCAGACGACTGTTGACCACGTAGTTATCTCCAAGATGTTTGATAAAGCATCGGTTGCATTGGTAAATTATTGCGCGAACGGAAAGAAAATCGACGAAGGCACAATTACTTGCCGAAAGAACGATGGAGACACCAAAGTCGAATACCTGAAAATCAAACTCACCGGTGTCAAAGTGGAAAGCGTGAAGTGGCCGGGGAGAGGCGAAGAGGTTCGCGGAGTTCCCGAGACTGTCAACTTGTCATTCCTGGAATTCAAAATAACATACTCAATGCAGAGTCGAGACGGTCACCTTTTTGGCCCGAACGAATTCGATTTTGTTCTTCCCGAACAAAAGAACAAAGGGGCAAAGTGAAAAAGAGCATTTGCCTATCCGGGTCGACCAGACCTTGAATTCATTCGCGACCGGATCATGTAGCAATTGAGATGACAAGGTTATGAGACGACAAGGTTGATTGGGTTGAAGCGCGCCTATTCATAGTGAGCATATTCATAGCGAAATACCTTTTCGAGGAATCCGTCGATGGCTCAAGTAACCCGCAAAACTCACGTCAGCCCGCCGCTGATGCATGCATTTCGAGCGGCGCACGAGGCCGGAGACGCGACCAGCAAGATTGACTTGCGAACCAACGACGGGGATCGCATCATCGCTGGCCGCAGGCTGCGACCGCGACAGGTCATTACGGAACAGGTGCTACGGCGCGAGGTCGCCCGCGATCTCGACGCCTTGCTCAATACAATCGCCCTGGAGTCGAGCGTCGAAATGGAAGGAGCCCCGCATGCGCGGAAATCAGTCCTGAACTTCGGCCTTCCCGATATCTCAAACCTGTCTATCGATACCATCGAGATCAAAAGAATTCCCGAAGAAATTCGGACGGCGGTGGTCAATTTCGAGCCTCGGCTTGCGGCGGCATCGCTTCAAATCGAACGGGATCTGACCGTAGATTCAGCGGAGCTCAAGGTAAGATTTCTGGTTCGTGCGGATTTGACGTGCTATCCAATACAGGTTCCGGTAGAGTTCGTTGCCGATATTATCGACAGCGGAAAAATTGTCGTCAATCGATTGTAATCGCGCATGAACCGCGAATTTCTCGATCTTTATAATCGGGAACTCCAGCTGCTAAACGAACAGGCGCGCGAGTTCGCCGAAGAGTACCCCGGCATCGCGGAGCGGCTTGGGGGCATTCTCGAGGATCGCGTCGACCCGATGGTGAGCGGGCTGCTGGAAGGCGCGGCATTCCTCGCGGCGCGCGTGCAGCTTAAGCTTAAACACGAATTTCCCGAATTTACCGGCAATTTGCTGGAACAATTAGTCCCGCATTTTCTCGCGCCCACCCCGTCGGCGATGATCGTCCAGGTTGTTCCAACCTTCGGCGACAAATCGCTTCATGAGGGTCACGCCATTCCCCGCAACGCCTATCTCGACGCTTCGTTTCGCGAGCGCGACCGGCAGATCGCTTGCAGATATCGCTTGTGCAGCGACATCATCGTCTGGCCATTCGAACTTTCGGGCGCCGAATACTTTTCCTCGCCCGCACAACTTGGCGCACTCGGGTTGCGGATCGGAACCGAAATTCTTGCCGGAATGCGGCTGACCTTGACGCTGCGAACGACGGCGCGCGCAGATGATGAACCGGCCGATTCCCAGGCGCTCAAAAAACCCGAGATGTTGTTCTCCAGTTGCCGAACGACCAACCTGCCGTTTTATTTCGCCGGATCGGAGGCGGATTCAACCGCGCTCTACGAGCAACTGTTTGCTCACTGCAAGGGGATCTATTTCCGCTTTTTGGACGAATTTGGCGATCCCGTGATTTGCCCGCTGCCCGCCAACTGCCTTCACCAAGTCGGTTTCGATCGAGAAGACACGCTGTTCCCCAACGACGCTCGGGTGTTTGAAGGTTTCGACCTTCTGCGCGAATTTTTCGTCTTTCCGAGGAAATTTCTTGGCTATGAGTTGACCGGACTGGACCGTATTTTTCTGCAACTAGAGGCCAAGACCATCGATATCCTGTTTGCATTTGACGAGGTAAATGTGCGGCTGGCTCAAGCCGTCCAGCCGTCGATGTTCACGATGTACGCGGCGCCGGCAGTCAACCTTTTCGAAAAAACCACCGACCGGATCGCGCTCAAGTCCAACCAGCATGAATATCACGTCGTACCGGATCGCAGCCATTACCTCGATTTTGAACCGCACCGCCTGCTCGAGGTCTTCGCGCATTATTCCGGAGGGCGGCCCAAGGTTCCGGTCAAGCCACTTTACTCCGCTTCGCTTGAGGGAGGGGGGAGTTCGTCAGGTCCTTACTTTACGGTACGCCGGCAGCCCAGGCGCCGGTCCGTCGAGGAAAAGCGCGAGGGCGTATCCTCGAATTACACCGGCACGGATATGTTCATCTCCCTGAGTGAACTCGGCGGGACGGATGACGATAATGCCATAGCAGAACTGAGCGTTCGGGCGCTGTGCTCGAACCGACATCTCACCGAGCAACTGCCCGTCGGTGTCAGCGGTGCCGATTTTCGCATGGTCGACGATGTCGCGCTCGACCTGCGCTGCGGCGTCGTCGGCCCGACCTCGCCCGGTGAGCCGGTGGTCAGCCAGCTACGCAGTCGCGGTGAAATGGCACATACTGGCACGGTGACCTGGCGCCTCGTCAATATGCTTTGCACCAATCATCTCGGCCTCGTCGAGCGCGGCGGCGGTCGCAATGCCGAGGCTCTGAGGGAAATGCTGTCGATGTTCGGCGAATTATCCGACAGCATCACCGAGCGCCGGATTCGGGGCGTACGCAGCGTCGATAGCCGGCCAATCATACGCCGCATCCGCCAGCGCAGCGGCATCGGCGCTGCACGCGGCATCGAGATTACGGTGATGATCGACGAGAAGGCATTTGAAGGCGCAGGCATCTTTTTGCTCGGTGCCGTGCTGGACCGGTTTTTTGCCGAGTACTCCGGCTTCAACCATTTCACCCAGACCGTGATTCGCTCGGTCGAACGCGGCGAGATCATGCGATGGCCGCCTCGCATGGGAACACGCAAGCCATTATGAAACAGGCCACGATGGCCGGAATCTCGAGACAGCCATGAATTTCCTTCGAAATCTCAAAGCTGAACCCTGGAGGTTCGATTATTTTGCGTTGCTGCGACATCTCGAAAGGACGTTCAAGGATCAGCCGCGGATCGGAGACAGCGCGGCTGCGCGCGAGGAGTTCGTACGTTTCGGCCAGGATCCTTTTATGGAATTTCCCGCCTCGAACGTTGCGCGGGTCGACCATGACGAAGAAAAAACGCTCAAGGTTTTCGTCAGGCATCTCGGTCTGCTCGGACCTCAGGGGGCGCTGCCGCTGGCGACCACCGAGGAGGCCTATCACTATGCACTCGCGGGGGATGATGCATTTCCGAGATTTCTCGACCTGTTTAACCACCGATTTATTCAATTGTTCTTTCGGGCCTGGGCGGACTCCCGGCCAATCGCGCAGCACGATCGTCCGGACACCGACCGCTTCGTTGCCTATCTCGGCTCGGCGATCGGAATCGGGTCTCGACCTTACCACAATCTGGACGGCGTGCCTGACGCCGCTAAATTGGGTTTTGCCGGCTTGCTCGGGGCGCAGGCGAAATCAGCGTCACGTCTGGCCGCCGCGGTACGAGGAATATTCGAGGTCAAGGCCGAGGTCGAGGAATTCGTCGGTTCGCGTCTCGTCATCGAGGCATCCGAGTGGACAGTCCTTGGAAGAGGGTACAACGTGCTCGGCAAAGATGCACTGCTGGGACGCAGCATCTTCAGCGTCCAGGACAAGATCAGGATTCGGATCTTCTCCCAAAATCTGGCTCAATATATTCCGCTTCCTGCCGACCGGCGATCTTTGCGAGCCGCTTGCCGACATGGTGTTCTTCTATAATGGCGAGCAGCTCGACTATGACGTCGAACTGGCAATACCGGCGGGGGGCCGCGGAGCCCATCCGGCTTGGTCGCTTCGGCCAGTTGGGCTGGACAACCTGGATGGCACCAAACTGGACCAGCAATGCGGTCTATCGTCAGGACGCGCGGTTTCATCCTGCCGAACGCATGAGGCTTAAGCGCAGACGCGCGCAAGATAAATCTGAAGAGGAAGGACGACGCGATGGCGGACATTAGCCTCGAGACCGTCGCAGGCAAGCTTAACCGGGTTGGATACGAGGCGTTTTTCAAAGCACTGCGGCAAGCCAAGGGCGCGGGAAACCGTCACGTCGAATTGGCGCATTGGCTGGCCCAGATTCTCCAAATCGAGAATACCGACATCAGCGCGACCGTCGATTATTTCAAGCTCGACCGCGCGACGCGCTGATATCGGACGTTCAGGCCGTGGTTGCCGGTTTCCGCAAGAATGAAACGGAGATGCCGGCCGTCTCGAACACTGTCATGGATATGTTCGAACCGCGGCTGGCATCACGCCACACTGTTCTTTGGCGAGACTCAGATCCGCACCGGCCACCTTCTCGTCGGCGCCCTGCAATCGCGCGATCTCGCGCGCGCGTTGCATAATACGTCCAAGCAGTTTTCCAGGAATTCAGTCGAAACCCTGACCACCGAATATCGCAAGATATGGGCCGCTCCGAAGAAGAGCAGTTGCGCCCGATGGATGGCTCCGGAATGGTCCGCCGCAGCCTCGCCCCGGTGCCCAGGCAGCGACGGGATTGAGCGGCTCGACGGCGTTGGATCGCTTTTTCCCAGGATCTCACCGCCAAGGCCAAGTCGGGCGAAATGGACCCGATCCTGGGCCGCGATGAGGAAATCCGGCAGGTCATCGATGTTCTGATGCGCCGCCGTCAGAACAACCCGATCCTCACCGGCGAGGCCGGTGTAGGCAAGACCGCTGTTGTCGAAGGATTTGCGCAACGCATCGTCGCCGGAGACGTGCCGCCACCGTTGCGCGGCGTGAGGTTATGCGTGCTCGACGTCGGCCTGATGCAGGGCCGGGGCATCCATGAAAGGCGAATTCGAACAGCGGTTGCGCTCGGTGATCGACGAAGTACAGGCGTCACCCCGTGCCGATCATTCTGTTCATCGACGAGGCCCATACCCTCATCGGCGCCGGTGGCTCGGCCGGAACGGGCGATGCCGCCAATCTTCTCAAGCCGGCACTGGCGCCGCGGCACGTTACGGACGATCGCCGCGACGACCTGGTCGGAATACCGTCAATACATCGAAAAGGATCCGGCGCTGACGAGGCGATTCCAGCCGATAACGGTTGGCGAACCCGACGTGCAGCAATGCTGTGAAATGCTGCGCGGAATTCTCGGCCCAATGGAGAAACATCATAAGGTCAGAATACTGGACGCCGCGATCACCGCGGCGGTGAATCTGTCGCACCGCTACATTCCAGCGCGCCAGCTACCCGACAAGGCCGTCAGTCTGCTGGATACCGCCGCAGCTCGTGTCGCCATCAGCCAGAGCACCACCCCCGCCATGATCCAGGACACGCTGGCATCGATTGCGGCGCGCGAAGCCGAGACGGCGGCTCTGGTCAGCGATAGCGACCTTGGTGCAGACAGAACCGAACGCGCGGCGGCGATTGCGGCCGAAATCGCAACGCTGAAAACAAAGCTGGCCGATTTCGAAGCCGAATGGGCGACCGAGCAAAAGCTGGTCAACGAAATCCGGGATCTCCACGACATCCTCAACCCGCCGAAGCCAGTTGATGGCAAGGAAAAGTCGGTACCCCGAAACATCTTCTCCACCGGAGCAACAACTCTCGCCCGACGACGTACGCAATCAACTGCGCCAGAAGTTTGAGACACTCCAGGAGCGCAATCCGGAAAATCGGATGATGTATGCCTATGTCGACGAACACGTGGTCGCGTCGGTGGTATCCGACTGGACCGGCATTCCGGTGGGGCCCGCATGGTAAAGGACGACATCGAGAACGTATTGCGGCTACCCGAAATCTCAACCGGCGCGTGGGTCGGGCAGGTCCCATGGTCCTCTCGATGATCGCCAAGCGTATCGAAACCAGCCGCGCCAAGCTCGATAATCCCGACAAGCCGATCGGCGTCTTCATGCTGTGTGCCCTTCCGGGGTCGGAAAGACCGAGACCCGCCCTCGCTTTGGCCGAAACGCTCTACGGCGGCGAGCAGAATATGATCACCATTAACATGTCGGAATTCCAGGAGGCGCATTCCGTTTCCGGACTGAAAGGTGCTCCTCCCGGATATGTCGGGTTACGGCGAAGGTGGTCGGTTAACCGAAGCGGTTCGGCGCAGGCCCCTATAGCGTGATCCTGCTCGACGAGGTCGAGAAAGCCCATGTCGACGTCCACGAAGTTTTCTTTCAGGTATTCCGACAAGGGTTTTATGGACGACGGCAATGGCCGCGGGTCGATTTCAAGAATACCCTGATCATTTTGACCACCAATGTCGGCACCGATATCATCATGGAGAATGCCAACGATCCGCTGTATCGCGACGATCCGGCTGAACTCGCTGTGAAGCTCCGGCCCGAACTGCTGAAAGTATTTCCGGCGGCGCTGCTGGGACGCATCGTTTCTGTCCCCCTATTATCCGCTTCTCACCGACAATGCTGACCGGAATTGTGCGCTTGCAGCTCGACCGTATCGGGCGGCGCATCCGCGGACAATCACGATGCGACCTTCACCTACGATCAGGCGGTCGTCGATCATATCGTTTCGAAGTGCAACGACCCGGATTCGGGCGGGCGCATGATCGACAACATCATCACCAATACCTTGCTGCCGTCGCTGTCGCGGGAGTTTCTCAAACGATCACTCGCCCAGGAGACCCTCAAGGAGGCCAAGTAACGATCGCGGCGGGCGATTTTCCTTTGCGTGGCGGTGATCCGCCGTCGTCGCGGGAAAGCGCGGATAATCCCGGAAACGCGATCGGGTGCCTTTTGGCAAGGCTGCCGGCTGCATAAGTGCCGGAAATACGCTATGAAAGTTCGAATGGATCCGGTTCGCCGCCCTTTGAACCGAAAATCCTCCATAAGCTACTGACATAATACAGCTTGAAAAGCGGCAGGATTTTATGCCCAGTTTCATACGCCGAACCGTGGGAACTCCGCATTCTGACGGAGGATCGGCGTATCCAAGGTCGAGCCGGACAAAACCGAACTCGCCCACCGCGCTAGCCCAGCTTGCCCGGCAACTCTGCCGTTGTGCGGTTTCCCTGAAACTCGCCGCGATAGCGCTCCTCGGTATCTTAACCTCGATCCTTTCCCATTCCGATGCGAATGCGGACGACACTGTCATCAAGCGTTTTTCAAGTGGAACCGGCCGGGATTCGGTCGGTATGATCGATGCCCGGCAAGACGCACCCATGGACGGGCCCTCAGGCTATCTATGCGGCCGAAGACGGAAGCCTCTATCTGCTGGACCAGGTCAATGGCCGGGTGCTGCGCTTTGATGCCAAGAAGGACCAATGGTTCAGTCCAGTCTCTTGAACTGCCGCAGGAGATGCGGCCTACCGATGTCGTTGTGCGACACGGCAATGTCTATGTTTGGGACGGGCGCGCCCCAGGCCCTTCAGGCCAACGGAGGGGCCGACGAACCGGTGCGTGAACTGACACGCACCCGGACCACCGAAAAACCGGACGACGAAACCCTGTCGGCATTTGCCCAAATGGGCTCGCAGGCGCTCGACAGCCCCGATCATTTTTGGGCGAGAAGTCCAGGGCATTGCCGGCTCGCTCAGGACCGACGCGCCAATCGATCGCCACGCGCGGCCGCGGGGACCGTCATTGCCGACGTTACCGTTGACGCAAAGCTCGACGTGGCCTCGATACAGTTGCGCGAGCAACCCGGCAACAATTCTATCGCGAAGCTGGCTTTGAAAGTGCGAGACCGCATCGGCATTGTTGAATTTCTCGAGATCGACAATTCCGGCCGGATGTTCGTCCTTACCGAGAACATTCCAGCCGGTTCGAAGCGCCGAGCGTCCGCCTATGTCGTTCGTTATTCGCCGCAAGGGCATCCAGGACAGTGTGTATGATATTCCGTTTTCGGAAACGCTGGCGCTCTCGCGGCGGTTCATCGCCATCTCGCCGGACGGTGACGTGTATTTCCTGCGTACCGGAACGTCCGAGGTCGACCTGATCGGCGTTGGTTCGCGCCCGGTGCATGCCGGCGACGTGATCGACAATCCAAACCTGCCCCGTTTGTCCCGATCAATCCGCCAAGATTCCAAAGGGGCCGATCGCAGCTGTCAGGGCCCTCACGCGCCAACAAGTGGTGGAAACCGCGTTTGCCTTCGAAGGGGTGCAGTGGCGTTTGACGCCCCCCGGTCTACGGTTCGGATCCCGGACACGGCCTGCTCGGGTTTCAACCGGATTCGCAGGCCCGGATATCTGGCCGGAAAACTCAACCAGGAGGGTTCGGAGTGTCCCTTATTGCTGGGGCTGTCACGGCTCACTGAACCAGTTCCGCGCCAACATCGCCAACGGCATGCTAGCCGGCAACGTCTGCACGCACAACAATCCGCGCCCGGACGTGACGGGTGTCGATTGTTCGGCTTTTGTCAGCGCAGCCCTGGGGACTGTCTACCCACTTCACCACCGCCGCCATTCCGGGCATCACCCAGCAACTGCAAAACCCCTGGGACCTTCAGCCGGGCGATGCGCTCAACAAACCCGGCTCGCACGTGATGCTGTTTCTGCGTTTCACACCGGATCGCAAAGCCGAAGTGATGGAATCCTCGACCGGCGGCTGTAACGGAAAGGTGTGCCGGAACGTCTATCCGTTGTCGTCCCTGTTGGCTCGCGGCTATCGGCTGTTCGTTATCGTGTATTGGAAAATGCGCCTGTCGCGGACGCCCGGGACGCCGGCTCGCTGGCGGAACAAAACAAGGCAGAGCAGGACGAGAAAGCAAAAAGCGAGAGGCAAAGCGTCAATCACCACGGCGGGCGAAGCGGCAGAGCACTCACCCCGCAATCACAGAAATCAACGGTATCATAAGAAACATCCGTCGAGCGAATGAAGCACGCTATGGATTTTTCTTTTGCGTTTAAACTTCTTCGGATAACCGCGATCGCGGGCACTCTCGCTATCGGGATTTCATCGATATCGGGCTATCCCCCAGCGGCGCAGAGCGCGCCACTTCTCCCCGCCCTCAGGCGGCCAGGCTCGCGCGCTCATTATCGGGATCGATGCCTATCAGTTCGAAACGCCGCTGAAGGGCGCGGTTGCAGATGCCCGCGACATCGAATCCGCATTGCGCCGTGGCGGCGCCTCGCGGACGTCACCACTCTACTGGATGCAGCTTCGGACCGGGCGTCTGTGATGCGCTCGATCGGTGAGTTGCTGTCCCGCAGTCAAGCCGGCGATCTCGTCATCTTGTCGATCGCGGGCCGTGGCGCGCAGGAACCGGAACACTTCAAGGGTTCGCAATCCGACGGCATGGATGACGTATTCGTCCTGGCCGGCTTTGATCCAAACACCGCCGCGGGTGCGCAGCAACGGATCCTGGGATCGGAATTCAATCATCTGCTCAAGCAGTTCGAACTCAAGGGCGCGCAGGTGCTCTTTATTGCCGATGCTTGCTATGGCGGAAGCCTTCTCCGCGAGATCGATCCACGCGCCGCAGAAACGAGCTATCGACAGGCCAAAGGCTACACCATCACGCACGATAGTCTTGAGCCGATCTCTACGGCCAGCGATGTTTTCCGGAACGGAAGCGGATTCGCACGCACCGCGATTCTTGCCGCCAGCGAACGGACGGCCAAGGCTCCGGAGGTTCGGATTCCCGGAGAGCCCGGGCTACGCGGAGCCCTGAGTTATGCGGTCGCCCGAGCGCTGGAAGGTGCTGCCGACGAGAACCAGGACGGACACGTGACCCGGGATGAACTGTTCCGCTATGTCAGCCAGGTGACGTATCAGCTGTCGGATCAGCGGCAGCGCGTCGTGGCAACGCAACCCGCCGCGCAGGATTCCGGAGCCGAGGTATTGTATGGACGCACCCGCGGTGTGGTGTTGCTTGATCCTTTGCCAAAGGCGGAGCCGCCTCGTCCGCAAACGCCCCCATCGTCTGCCGCAACCGCTCCTGCGCTACCGCCTTCAAAACCAGCGGTTGCACCACAGGAGCGGCCTGCCCCGCAGCTCGATACGATTCGTATCGCCGTACTTGGCAATCAGCGAGAGTTGCTAAAGGAGCTTGAGCCGAGAGAGGCGCGCTTCGAAGCAGTCGCCATGGCCGACAACCCGGACCTGGTGTGGGATCCGATTACGCTCGACGTGCTCACCGGAGGCGATGTGGTTGCCCACCAGATCAACCGTTCGGACTTGCCCAGCGTGATCGATCGATTTGCGGCAGTGAACGGGTTCAAACGTCTTGCGGCCAAGGGCGCCGCAGACAGTGCGCATGCTGCCGGACGACAGGATTCATTCACGGAATTCCCGCATAGAGGTCCAGGTATCCGGAGTAGCGCAGCGGTCGCTGTTGCTCTTTAATATCACCGGAGACGGCACGGTGCAGGCGCTTTATCCGATCGGCTCGGATCAACCCATTCTTGGAACCCCCGACTACAAATTTCCGGTCGTCGTTGGCGAACCATTCGGGGCCGATCAGGTGGTTGCGATCACCTCATCCCAACGATTGAACGACCTTGAGCAGGCGCTGAAGAAGATGAACCAGCGGCGCACCGCAATCGAAGTATATAAGTTGGTGGAACGCTATGCGCCTCCAGACGCGCGTGTCGGCGCCACAAGCTTCTATACCAGCCCCTAGACAGGGAGCGATGCCATGCGCCCGGCCATTGCAAAGTCCTTCGTTCTCCAATTGCTGTGCGCCGTTTATCTCGTGAATGCCGCCGCAGCGCAGAACCCTGGACCGGCAGACAAAAACAGTACGCCGCAGGAACGATCTGTGAAGGTCCTTACCGATGTTCCGGACAATAATTCTGCGAAACCTTCAATGTCGGTGGCAGATCTCGCCTCGATCAATCTCAATGTGAAGAGCGACAACGCCGCCGGCCTTACATTGGATATTATCCCAAGCGGAGAAGTGATCGCCGGCTCGAAAATCGGCTTTCGCCTGACCACAAAGAAGCCCGGCTATCTGATTTTGCTGAATGTCGATGCCGCGGGTAAGCTTACCCAGATCTTCCCTGAAATACCCACCGAGGCCGGAGCTGTCCGGGAGGAACCCAGCCTGATCAAGCCGGGAAAGCCATTGATCATCCCTCAGCTGGGAAGCCCGTATGCGACGTTCGAATTCATAGCGGAGCCACCGGCCGGCGTTGCCATGTTCGTGGCGCTGTTGAGCGATAAACCGGTGCAGTTGGTTGATCTTCCAAATGCCCCGCCTCCAGCCTTTGCCCCCGGCGACACCTTGAAATATGTGCACGACCAGACACTGACCCTGGTCGTGCCGAACAGAAACGGCGACCAACTGGAACGGCCGAAATGGTCTTTTGACGGTAAGGTCTATCTGATCAAGTGACCCTGCCTCGCTTTTACCGATCGGTGTTGAACGCCTTCAGCGCCGATTTCGGCAATACATCTTCGAGCACCCCCATGAAATCCCGCTCGGCAAGGGCACGCGCCCGTTCGCACAGCATCGGCACCGGGCTGGATGGTTCGGAGTATCGGAAATAGCGCTGAACCGATTCGAGCAGCGCCAGGGCCTGGGTGCGCGATCCCAGGCGATACGACCTGGCCGAAGGTGTCGGCTCAACCGGGGCTGCGGGATCGTGATCGGTCATTGCCGAAGTATCGAAGCTGGCAGGCGCGGCGGAAACAGAAGAGAGTTTGCTGACCGGCAAATCAAAGACGGGATTTGTACCAATCTGGAAGGCGGCCTTATCGACATGCGATGGGATAAGGATCGTCATGATCTCGAGGAACGATTTGCCGATCAACTGGTGCGCCTGACGCACCAGGGGCAGAACGGGACTTGAGGGCTCCGAACGGCTGTAATACTCGGCGATCGCGGCCAACGCCCGCTCGGCGTCGACAATCGACACCAAAGGAGCCGCGGCCGCGGCTGAGGACTCCTGCTTGCCGTCGGTCGAGGGATCGTCGCTCGCGGTAGCGCTGACACTGCTTGCCGCGTGTGGATCGATCAATGCGCGCATCTTGCGCACTTGTTCCGGAAGGACGTCAAGAACTGCACTTCCGTGCCGCTCAAAAGCCCCGCAGATTCGCTGCACGGACTCGTCGAGCAGCGCCACGTGCTTGCGCGCGGCGGCAAGATCGTCGGGATCGGCACTCGCGATAGCCTCGGAGATCACCGCGGCCGAGACCCCCACTTCTCCGGCGCGTGATTTGACTTCGCCGGTCGCCACGATCCAGGCGCGGTACGTCACCGATCCGGCACGCCGGCCCTCGAACAGCGGCGCATACTGCAACGGGAAAATCACGGTCGGCAAATCCAGAGCGGAAATTGTCGCCCGGCGTGCGGTCAGGTTGGTCCCTTCCGGGCGAGGGTGAACTGCATCCCAGGACTTGTCGAGCCATTGCGCAATGGCCGCAATCGTCACCGAAAAGCCGGCGATATCCCTGTTCAGAACGAACAAGCGCGCGCGTATCGCCAGCAGTCGGATGTCCCGACTGCGCGCGAGAAGTTTGTCCGCTGCCGCAAGCTGCCCACGCACATCTATCGTGGCGGGATCGAACGGCTTGCCGTCTTCAAGAGAAAAGAACGATGTCGGCAATATGCCCTCGACCTGGGCCAGAAAGTTCAGGTACTCGGCATCGCCGACCTGATCGAGGTCAGGGCCACAGGGATCATCCTCCGAAAGGGGGAGACTTAGCGCTGCCACCGCGGGATCCATCGCCGGAAGCAGCCCCTCCACCGGTTGTGGCGGGCCATCCAGGTCGGCAGTGCGTTCGCCATCATCGAGCTGAACAGATTCTGACAACCCTCGAGCCCCTTATTTAGCAATGAAATTGGTGTACCTGATCGTCGATCTGAAATGCGCTTGTCAGGAAGAAGATTCTACCGCAGGCTCCCATAGGAAAGAATGCTTGAATATCATTTATTGGTTGCACCGGGATCTATGCTTAACAGCGCTCCGATGCTCGATAGCCACCCCCCGGGGCGCTTCGGGAGGCCGATTTGAGATTTTCCTATCTCCTGTCTTTAGCCGCCCTATTGCCTGGGGCCGCATCCGCCCAGTCGCTGTCTGCGAGCGGAGTGGCGGGTTATTTGTCGGAATGGCAATTGAGCGCCAAACTTTCGGAAACGACGACAGGCGAATTCACCGGCCCATTGAACATCAAACATACCGGTCTGTGCACCCACGACGGACCTGACGAAGTGGTCACCGAAATCAATCTGCGGATCGCCGATGTTAAACCCTGGTTCGCAAAAGCCAAGTCGCAGATCAAAGCAACTTTCGTGTTGGACGGATCATCGTGCACGCTGACCGGAACCTTTGCCGGAACGTACAAAGGATACATGGACTGCGCGAACACCAAAGGCGTCCCGGTCACGCTTTCCGTGCAGTGAATATTCCTCTTCCCTGCCCGCCCCACTTGCTCAGCAAGGCTCCGCGGCGGATCAGTTGGTGCCCACGCTTTCGCGCAATCTGGCGATTTGCGGACGCAGCCGCGTGCAATGAAGCTCCCGCTCAAACTTGACGATTTGGTCCAGCACCGGGCTGGCCCGCAGGTGCGCGAGTGTCTCCTCGTCCCGCTTGCACCCATCGTCCCCTGGCGTGGCCGCCGGTTGGGCCACTCGCGGGATCTGCAGGCTGGAATCTGTCGCCGGCACCTCTCGTACCTGCTGTTGAGGCTGAGGCACCCCAGCGACCTGGACATTGGCGCGAGGGGTAGTTGGTGGCGCGGGGGGCGTAACGGCCGGAGAAGCAGGTTGAGACGTGACTTGTTGAGACGTGGCTTGTTGAGGAGTAGCTTGGGAAGCGACCTGGAGATCGGGGCGTGTGCCGTCCACACCAAGGCTCTCCTTCAATCGGAGGACCTGAGGACGCAATTTCTCGCAGCCAAGCTCGCGTTCCAGACTGATGACCTCCGCGATCGCCTGGCTGGCACGAACGCTAACAAGCCTGTCAGCGTCGCGCTTGCAGACCTGTTCCTGCGTCAAAACCGAAGGGACGGCCGGGCGCACTTGCGGCGCCTCTTTTACGGGCTCTACCGTGAGGGCAGCCTGCTTTCGTTCCCCGGGGCCGGCTTTTGTCTCCACGGCGGCGGGAGGGCGCTTCGGTTCAGGTGCCGCAATCTTTGGTGCAGTCGATGCGACCTTGGTTCGGCTGTCATCGGCCGGAGGCGGCGGAGTGATCGGACGGCTGGCTGTCTCGCGCGGGGCCGCCGGGAGTTGGGCCGGACCCGCATCATTGCTCGTACCGTTCAGATCAAATTGCTTGGCGAGGCGCTCCAGTATCCGCAGACGATACTGCGCGTCGGATGCGCGGGGCGACGTCGGAAATTGCGCGATGAAGCTGCGGAAAGCGGCAGGATCGCTCGAATCCTTGATTTGATCCCAAACCGGCCTGTCCTTCTCGTTCAGATAATATTCGCCGATGAGCGAGACATAGGTTTCGGGCCGCTGACGCCCATGGGTCTTTTCGTTCACGTCGGCGGCGATCAAACGAAACATGCTGCCGATTTCCAGCCCGGGTTCCTTCAGGCGCCTCAGGAGAGCACTCGTGAAGGGACTGTTGCGGCCGGTGCCGTCAGCCGCGACATCATCAGCCGCAGTCGAATAAGCCACGACCATGCCAAGTGCCTTGTCGATACGCGCCAACCCGCGGGTGGCCTCTATGTTGCGGGACATCCCCGCCATTTTTTTCCGGAGATTGTCGACCACCGGATTATTGCGGCAAGCATCCAGAATGATGATCTTGACACCGTCAGCCCGCTCGACCGCGGCACGAACGTCATCCACCATCACCATCTGGTACCGAAGGCTGACCTCGTCTTCGAGTTCTCCATCCGTCGGCATCAGGTAGTTGCGGCCCTGATACTGCAGCGCGTGGCCGGCATAAAAGAAAAACGCGGCGTCCGCGCCGGTGGCCAAACGGGCGAACTGCGTCATCGCTAAATCGAAATCGCGCTTGCTCGCATCGGTAGTCAGGACAACCTCAAAATCCAGAGAGCGCAGAACGGCAGCTACGTCCTCCGCATCGTTCCTCGGATTGAGCAGAACAAGACTGGGATTCTTATACTGCGTATTGCCGACGACCAGCGCGACCTTCCGGTCGGCCCAGGCGGCGTCGGTGGAGAGTGCGACACAGACAATGCCGCAAAGGGCAACGATCCATGTCCGCACAAGCTTACTCATAATATGACCAGCGCCTGTAATATCTGTGCTTTCGTGGATGAACCGGACGGCGACCGGCTTCGTTTGCAATCACGGTAATCTGCTTGGAATAAAGCGGCGGATCATGAGGCACATGGTTCGCGTCGCCGAGCAGCAGTTGCAGCGTGTGCCGGCCAGGAGGAAGCGTGATCTGCGCTTCGGTTTGTCCGGCCCCGAAATGCAAATGATTGAAGTCCGTGGGGATGGGTTCTCCGAATGGCGGCAATGGGGCATCAACGATCAGATGATGATGGCCGGTATTGGCCTTCTCCATGCCGGCCGGCGCGATCCCCATGCCGATCAAGCCGAAACGGATCACCGGCTTGAGGGAGACGTAATCGCCATCATTGGGATACACGAAATAGACCTTGGCGTTTGCAGCCGAGGCATGTCGGCCACCAGTAGCCGGTGCGGGCGCCGGAGCTGCCGCCGATACGGGGGCACCGCCCTCCACGACGTGAACGCTAATGCGCTCCGACATCACCGGCGGTGAATGCGGAACGTGATTCATATCCCCCAGCAAAAGCTGAAGGGTGTGATCGCCAGGCGGCAGGTTTACTTCTGCTTCTGTCTGACCGTTGCCAAAATGAAGATGGTTGAAGTCATTCGGGATCGGCGCATCGAGTGGCGGCAATTCGCTGTCGATGAGCAGATGATGGTGGCCTGAATTCTGCCGATCCACGCCGGCAGGCGCCAACCCCATACCGCGCAGGCCAAAATGGATGATCGTCTTCGGCGCAATCGTCGCACCGTTCTTGACGTCGATGAAGTAAACCATCGCGCCTGCGGGTGACGGTGTGGGTCCACCGGCAGGCTTAGCCTGACCGTAAGCAACGCTTGAAGTCGCAAGACAAATCAAAACGGGAAGAAACGCCGGTCTGAGTTTTCCCAACACGACATGATCCCTTCAAATAGATTGACCAAAGCGGCCGGCCTATTGCCAAAAATATTGGTGCGCTAGTCGCCGTCTGATATTGTTGTCATTAGACCAATGGTGGAAATATACCAACAAGTGCGAGCCCTTAGCAAGAGATTGCTCCTCTCTTTTAGTTTACCTGAATGCTGGAATGAGTAGTGTAGTCGGCAGTTAACGATGACGGCGCCCAGAACGGCGATTTTGTTCTATGCTGGATTAAGGTGCTCACCCTCCTGCTTCTTGCTCGCAATCAATTAAGGCGGACGGAACCAAATGAATTTGCGCCTGCGAATCCCGGGTTTTTTTATCGTTGCACTAGTGGCTTTCTGGACCGCGGCCTCTCAAAGTCAGTCCCCGCTGACCCCGACACAGCAAAGGGCGGCGCCTCCAACCGCGCCGAGTTCGACGCCGGCGACAGCTTCGGCAACTCCGGAGCCCGGCGAGATCTTTCGCGACTGCCCGGAATGTCCCGAACTGGTTGTGATCCCAAACGGCGAATTCAAAATGGGATCGGAAGAAACCATTTATGAGAAGCCGGTCCACCGCGTGGTCATTGGCAATGCCTTTGCGGTCGGACGCCGCGAAGTGACATTTGACGAGTGGGATCTCTGTGTCGCCTCAGGTGGTTGTAAATATCGCCCCAATGATCGTGGCTGGGGAAGAGGCAGTCTTCCCGTCATCGATGTCAGTTGGGATGATGCACATGAATTCCTGTCGTGGCTGTCGCAGAAAACCGGCAAGAAATACCGCCTGCCAAGCGAAGCGGAATGGGAGTATGCCGCACGCGCGGGTACGGAATCACCGTTCTGGTGGGGCCGCGCGCTCGTCAAAGGCAACGCCAATTGTGAAGATTGCGCCGATCCGCCTCTGCGAAAGACGTCGCCGACCCAATCGTTCAGGCCAAACGGCTTCGGGGTCTTCGATGTCGCCGGCAATGTCGCCGAGTGGGTCGAGGATTGCTGGAACGATACATATCGCGGCGCGCCCACCAACGGCTCCGCCTGGACAACCGGCCAATGCCAGCAGCGCTCGTTGCGAGGCGGTTCCTTTGCTTCGAAGGCCGCTTTGGTGCGTTCGCCGGCGCGTTTCCGGTACGACCAGGACGTGCGTTACTATGCCAATGGGTTTCGTGTCGCCCGGGACTTGTGAGCCAAAGGCAGCAAAGCAGCAACCAGGCATTGAGACGCTGTCGCAATTTCACCCGGTTTACGCCTGAGCAGAATCCGATACGACGTTACGCGACAGCAAAAAAATTCGGCTTCCATTGAACTGACTGCGCCGCTGCGACACAAACCATACAAGGGTGATTGCATCGAAACTCGGAAGACGAATTTCGGCGGCTATCTCCAATCTAAGCGTTCCGCGCAGTTCGGTTGTGGTGTGCCCCTAGACGCTGCAATTGCGGGTCGATACTCTTTATTGTGATCTGCTGAGGTGAAAGTGCATGGCCGGACAGCTGAGCCAATCCGAACGCGTGGCCGAATTCAAGACGCCGCTCGGCAAGGACGTGCTCGTGCTCATCAATCTCGAGGCAACCGAACGGCTCGGCGATCTGTTTGAATTTGCCATCGAGGCATTGAGCGAGCAGGAGAACATCGACTTCGACAAGGCGCTCGGCCAAGGATGTACGCTCAAGCTCAAGGCCTATAAGGGCAAGGAACGGATTTATAATGGCGTCTTGACCCAGGCGCGGTGGGTCGGAAAAATTGAAGACTTTTATCACTACAGGATGATCCTTCGGCCGTGGTTCTGGATGCTCGGCCATAGGGCTGATTGCCGTATCTTTCTCGACAAGGACGTCAAGGACATCATCAAGGAGGTATTCACCAAGGCGGGATTCAACGACTTCGAATTCCGGACCAATGGCGACTACGAAAAAATCCCGTACTGCGTACAATATCGGGAAACCGATCTGGCATTCGTCAGCCGCCTTATGGAGCAATATGGGATCTACTATTTCTTCGAGCATTCCGACGGCAAACATTCGTTAACGCTCGCCGACTCTCGCTCCTCGCATAAGGCTGTTGCCGATCTTCCGAAGGTGCCCTTCATTGCGCTGTCCGAGTCCGAGTTGCGACCCGAGCAGCACCTCTACAGCTGGATTTCGGAGCGACGTTTTCGTACTGGCAAAGTCCAATTTAACGACTACGACTACCTGAAACCAAAAAAGAATCTTCTCGCTCCCTCAGAAGCGTCTGAAAAATATACTCACGCGAAGCTCGAAGTGTACGATTTTCCGGGCAAATATGACGAGGAAGACAAAGGCAAGAAATTCTCGCGTTTCCGACTCGAGGCCGAGCAGGCGGCCGACCATCGCCGCATCATCGAGGGCGACGCCGCATCCTTGCATCCCGGCGGCCTTGTCACCGTCGAAAAGCATCCGACCTCCGCGGAGAACAACGAATATCTGATTGTTCACGCCGACCATCGCTTCTCATCGCACCATTATCGGTCCGTCAAAGCCGACGACACAGCCGCAACAAGCTCGCAAGATGGTGACGGGGATCAAGTCTATCACGGATACTACGAGTTTCAGCCGAGCGACCGGCCATTCCGGATGCTGCCGCTGACCCCCAGGCCGCGCATCCATGGCATCCAAACCGCCAAGGTGGTCGGGAAAAAAGGTGAGGAAAGCGAAGAGATCAGCACCGACGAGCATGGTCGCATTTGGGTCCAGTTCTTCTGGGACCGCGATCCCAAATTGACGTGTCCTATTCGCGTCGCTCAGGTCTGGGCCAGCAAGAAATGGGGCGGTATCTTTATTCCGCGCGTCGGCATGGAAGTGGTGGTGGAATTTCTCGAAGGCGATCCCGACCGGCCGCTGGTCATCGGCGCTGTCTATAACGGCGACAACAAAGTCCCCTATGACCTCCCCGACAACAAAACCATTGCCGGATGGAAATCGGATTCCTCCAAGGGGGGGAACGGCTACAACGAACTGATATTTGAGGACAAGAAATCCTCCGAAAACATACGAATGCATGCCGAGAAGGACCACAACGTGACGGTGAGGAATGCCGAGACCTGGACCATCGGCGAGGCCTTCACGCCGCCAAAAGGCAGTCCGTCGCGAAGCGCGACGTTGAAGAATGGCGATGATCAACTCAACATTCAGATGGGCGACCGGAACGTCACCATTCCGATGGGCAGCCAATCCACGACCGCCATGCTATCCATCACGCACACGGTAGGAATGACCACGGTCACACTGACACCCGCGGCCAGGTCGGTCGAATCGCCAGTGATCAATCACACGGCAGAGACCGTGATCAATTACACAGCGGGCGCTACGATCAACCTTACCGCACCCATCATCAATTTAAACGGGATGGTCCTTATCAACGGAATGGTACCGGTTGTGATTCCGGTATAGCCATCATTGCAGACTGATCACGGGGTTCATTATCCCGTCAAATTTGATTGAAGACGTTCGCGCCGCACGTTTTTTGCGAAGGGTATTGGATGTCGCGGGTTCGCTTTACTACCGCTCGATCGATAGTCGAGACGTTTCCCGAGTTGGCGAGAAAATTGACGATCGCGCCTACCGACGATCCGGCGATCATCTTCCTGAAGAAGCTGTCGGCCATGCAAAAGTTCGAGGATGCCGTGGCATTCTGCGCCCATTTGCTGCCACGGCGCGAGGCCGTCTGGTGGGGCTGCGGAAGCGTTCGTTCCTTTCTGCCCGATGCCCCACAAGCCCAGGTTGCGGGGCTCGTCGCGGCCGAGACCTGGGTCCAGCGCCCCAACGACGAGAACAGGCTTCGGGCATTGGAGATTGGCACGCGGGACGACAATTCCGACCCGCTCACCTGGCTCGCCCTCGGTGCCGGGTGGGCCGGGGGGATGCTCAGCACAGTACCAAATCCGCCGGTGCCGATGCCGCAGTACCTGACGGCGCGGGCCATCCGCATCGCCGTCCTGCTTGGCGCCCGGCATATCCTGGCGTTGGAAAGACCAGAACGCATGTCGGCTTGCATCGCGGAAGGCATCAGGCTGGCGGAGCAGGGTTTTGACCTGGCGACGGGGGCCACCTGACATGCCTGACGCGACCAGACCGGAAGATTCGACACCGCATAAACGGCGGTTAAACTGTCCTCACGGTGGCCTCGAACGTGTGAGTATTTGCAAGGAAAGTCGTAGTTGCTGACGCTTAAAATCGAAAATGAAGCAACTCTGCCCGATGGCGGCCCGCTGAGTATTGCGGTCGAGGGAACGCGCGGTATCGATATCGGCCGCGATCAGTATCTTGACTGGACCTTGCCGGACCCCAGCCGGTTTATTTCCGGCAAGCATTGCGAAATACGCTGGCGCGACGGGGATTTTTGGCTGCACGACGTGTCGACTAACGGCACGTTTCTTTACGGTTCGGACGGACGTCTCAAGGCGCCGCACAAATTGCGCGACGGCGATCGCTTTTCGATCGGCCATTACATCATCCTCGCGAACGTCCGCGACCAGCCGCAATTGGCGTCCGAGACATCCGGCAGCGCTCCACCGGACTATAACAATCTTTGGGAACCCGTCGGGGAAGCCGCGCCCCCAATCGACGCCCGGCATTTGAAGGCGTCGCGCGATCTTCAGCCAGTCAAGCCGGACTTTCTTGACTGGGCGGTCGACCTGCAACCGGCACGACCGGGATCAGCTTCGCCGCCGTCCGAGCCATTCCATTGGGACGCCGCGCCCGGCGCAGCGAAGGACGGCTGGGCGCAAGGAGCGCCGAAGGCAGTTGCTCCTGAGCCGGCTCCCCCAGTTGCCGTCCCCAGCCCTCGCCGCCCGGTGTGGGTGACGGGAGAACCAGACGGTCCCTGGGCGGCGCCGGCACCTTCAGGAATTCAACCACCTGCCCCCCTACCCTCGGCCACCGGAAACCTGGACTCGCACGACAATCCAACGGTCAACGCCGATAGCCCAGGCGCCGATCTGCTTTGTCTGATTGCCCGCGGCGCCGGCTTGCCGGACAATGCGTTTGCCGCGCAAAACCCTGCGCGTTTTGCCGAAGAGATTGGGCAATTACTGCGCCTGCTCACTGAGAATATGAAACAATTGCTTGAAGCCAGACAGCAGGCGAAGCGCTTTTCCCGCAGCTCAAACCAGACCACCATTCAAGCCCTCGACAACAATCCTCTCAAGTTTGCGCCGACGGCCGAAGAGGCGATGCGGATCATGTTCGGTCCTCCAACGAAGAGCTATCTCGGCGCATCGAGCGCCGTCGCCCAAGGCTTCGACGACCTGAAGGCTCACCAAATCAAGACGTTTTCGGCGATGCAGCATGCCTTGAAGCGATTGCTGGAAGAATTTGATCCCGACAATGTCGAGAAGGCCTCAACCAACGCTCGAAGCGCCCTCGCCTTCGGCTCCGGCAAGGCGCGGTCCTGGGACACCTACGCTGCCCGCTGGAAGGCACATACGCGCACCCACGAAGACGGCATGCTCAATACGTTTATGCATTATTTTGCTGAATATTATGATCGCGATGGAAATAAGATATGATGATGAAGCGCTGCCATATGGCCCTGATCCGGAATTGGCACCGGTGGCTCAAGACAAGCGTGGCTAGCTAATGTCGTGGTACACCAAGGTCGCGTGGACAGAAGGACTATTTCTGCGCCCGCATCATTTCCAGCAGAATGACCGCTATCACGAGCACCTCCTCGAGTCGCGGGTGCGATATGCGACGCCGTATCCCTGGGGATTTACGGCGTTGGAGATTGACCGCGACCTTGCTCAGCAAAGCAAGTTTGCGTTGCGGCGCGCCGCCGGCGTGATGCCGGATGGAACACCGTTCGATATTCCGGCCGACAGTCCGTTGCCGCCGGCTATCCTGGTTCCTGACACCGCCTCCCAGCAGATTGTCTGGCTGACGATGCCAATGGCGTCCGCGAACATGCGCGAGGCTGACGACCGGGAAGCCGAGAGCGCAACGCGCTACGTGACCCATTCGGAACCCTTCATTGACTCGACGTCATCGCTGCGGATCGAAGAAGAGGTCGATATTGCCTTTCCGCGATTGAGCCTCGAACTTCGCAAAACCGCCAAGCCTGGATTCACCAGCCTGGGGATCGCACGCGTTCTCGAGGTGCGCGACCGGCAGATCGTATTCGACGAAAAATACGTGCCGCCGGTCCTGCTCTGCGGGACGCATCCGACCGTCAACGGCTGGACCGATCGCGTGGTCGGCTGGATCGACAACAAGCTCGAGGAATTGGCGCGCTATGCGGCCGACCCCACCGCGGGCGGCGGTTTGCAGAGCATCGACTACTTCGTACTGCAGCTTTTGAACCGGCATATTGCCGTCCTAAAGCACTTTCGCTCGTCGGGCTATTTACATCCGGAACGGCTGTTCGAAGAACTTTTGCGCCTGGTGGGCGAGTTGGCGACCTTCGCCACGCCGGAGCGGCGCGCGCGTGAATATCCGGCTTACGATCAGGACAATCTCGAGAATGTTTTTGGGCCTGTCATGCGCGACCTGCAGGATTTCCTCAGTGTCCGTCTCGGCCGTCGCGCGATCCGTCTTGAAATCATCGAACGTGCGCAGAATGCCTTCATCTCCACGATTCGCGACCGCACATTGTTCCGTGACGCCACCTTGGTCCTCGAAGTTGCCGCGAACCGTTCGCTCACGGAAATCCAGAACCAGTTTCCTCAATTGTTCAAGATCGGGCCCAACACCAAGATGAATGAGATCGTGCACACGCATCTTCCGGGCGTGCCGCTGATTCACCTGCCGACACCGCCGCCGCAGATCCGCGCGATCACCGACCATGTCTATTTTTTCCTCGATCGAAAATCTCCGCTGTGGCCTGAATTTTCAGTTGCGGGTTCGATCGGGATGCATTTCTCCGGCGACTGGCCTGAACTCGAACTCGAACTGTGGGCCGTATTGGAAGATCGGCGATGAACGACAAGGTTCCACCCCGCGCACCATTTGGCGCGCCAGGAGAGCGAACGATCATCCGGCCCAATCCTGGCGGGCGGCGCCCGGTCGAACCGCCGCCTGCGGCCAGCCCGTCTCCGGCGACGCAAACTCCACAGCCGACAGCACCAGTTGCCACCCCTTACGTCCCGCCTAGCACGCCGGCAAACCCCAATCCTGACGAATGGATTGTCACGCGCGAGCAGGCACCCAGACCATCGGCACAAGCGCATGCGCCGGAGATCGCAATCCACGAACTCGTCGCGCCCAATGAAAATCCGATTTTGCGGTCGGCCGGTCCGCTGTTGCTGCTGCTCGGTCGCTTGCGCGTCGCTCTGGCGCGCGCTTCGTTTGCGAACCTGATGGAGATTGTCTCGGACAGCATCAAGTTTTTCGAGAAAGATATCCGCTCAGGCGGCGTTTCCGAAGCCCACGCCAACACGGCCAAATACCTTATTTGCGCCACTGCTGACGATATCGTCCAGAACATCCCGACCGAGGACCGCCACGTCTGGACGCAATACAGCATGCTGAGCCGGTTCTTCGGCGAACGAATCGGCGGGGTTCGGTTTTTCGACGAACTCACGCGGCTCAAGCAAGATCCTTTGCTTAATTACGATGTGCTCGAGCTACAGCACACCTGCCTTGCTCTTGGCTTCCAGGGCATTCACCGCACCTCGGCAGGCGGCATCTCAGCCCTGCAACAGATTCAGCGCGACCTTTACGAAACGTTGCGGCGGGTTCGCCCCAAAATCTATCGCGAGCTATCGCCACGTTGGCAAGGCCAGAAGCTGGCTCTGCGCACATCGCGGGTATTGCTTCCGTGGTGGGCTGTATTGGGTTTCACGGGTCTGTTTCTGTTCGGAACTTATTTTGTTTTTCTGTACTGGCTCACCGGTGGGGCTGACATCGCGGCGAACAACGAGGCGTCTCTGATGGGCAGAGACAAGTTGACCCTCGAGCGCAAAGTGCCGGAAACGCCGGTCCCCCCGCCGGTTATTCCGCCGCCCGAACCCGATGTCATTACTCAATTGCAGCGTATCTGTAACACCATGGCTCCAGAGGTTGCCGCCCAGAAAGTCGTCGCCGAGCAGACCGCCAATCAAATCACCATCCGCATCGGCAACGTCTTGCTGTTCAATTCCGGTGTAGCCACCGTTCTCGACCAGTTCAGGCCGATCGGTGAGCGTATCGCCGCCACGCTTGAGAAAGAAGACGGCTATATCAAGGTGATCGGACACACCGATAACAGCCCCATCGGCAGCGACCGGGTCCGTTTCCCGTCGAATTATCAACTCTCGATCGAACGCGCCAAAAATGTTGCCGCTCTGTTCAAACCTGCACTGAGCAAGCCAGATCGCCTGCAGACCGACGGCAAAGGCGAAACCTCACCTATTGCCGACAACAACACCGCCGATGGACGCGCGAAGAACCGACGGGTTGAAATCGTGATTCCTCGTACCGACACCGGCCCGGTGAGCGAACGCACATGCCGCAGATGAGACGCCTTCTTTGCGATGGGATTGACGACCGATGACGCACATTTCACTGAAGGAAGTGTCGCGGATTGTGCTTTACGGCGTGGGCCTGTCGTCCATTGCCGCGCTGATCTTCCTGGCTGGCCCGCTGGTTTCGATAGGCGGCTACCATCCGCTTGAAACCCTTATTGGGCGCGAGATCGCTATCCTTGTGGTCGGCGCCATCTTCGCTTCGATCATGAGCTTTCAATGGCAACGCCGAAAAAAGGCCGCGTCGAAGATTGCCGAAGGTATCACGGCCGAGAAGCCCGAAGACGACACCGGCGTCCTCAAGGACAAGATGAAGGATGCGCTGGCGACCCTCAAGACCGCAAGCAGCGGCAAGCGCGACTTTTTGTACGATTTGCCCTGGTACGTTTTGATCGGCCCTCCGGGATCGGGGAAAACCACCGCACTGATCAATTCGGGTCTCAAGTTCCCGCTCTCCGGAGGAGCAACCCCGGCGGCGATCGCCGGCGTCGGCGGCACGCGATACTGCGATTGGTGGTTTACCGAAGACGCCGTCCTGATCGATACAGCCGGCCGATACACCACCCAGGACTCCGATAGCCATTTGGACAAGCAGAGCTGGCTCGGATTTCTTGATCTGCTCAAGAAGAACCGGCCTCGCCAGCCAATCAATGGCGTCATGGTGGCCATCAGCCTCGAAGACCTGATGACATTGTCGCCGGCCGAGATCAAAGCCCAGGCCGACGCCGTTCGAAGCCGCCTTCTTGAACTCCATGAGCGTTTGAAGGTCGACTTCCCGGTTTACACGCTGTTCACGAAGTCCGATTTGATCGCGGGCTTCATGGAATATTTTGCAAATCTTTCCGACCAGGACCGCCGGCAGGTGTGGGGAACGACTTTCCAGACCGACAACAAGACCCGCAACATGATTGGCGAGGTGCCGCTGGAATTCGACGCTCTGGTCGAGCGGCTCAATTCCGACCTTACCGACCGTTTACAGGACGAGCCGACGCCGAGCAGCCGCGTGCTGTTGTACGGATTCCCTCCTCAGGTCGCGGGTCTGAAGCGGCAGATCTATGATTTTCTCAACCAGATATTTGAACCAACCCGCTATCATGCCAATGCCACCTTGCGCGGTTTTTACCTCACATCAGGTACCCAGAACGGCACGCCGATCGATCGGCTGATCGGCGCCCTGGAAAAGAGCTTTGGCGCCGAACAAGTCGGCGCCCAGGCCTATTCCGGACGCGGCAAAAGCTTTTTCCTCGCAGACTTGATTCTCAAGGTGATCATTGGCGAGGCTTCGTGGGTATCAACGGATCGACGCGCGGTTCGGCGCGCGCGGATTATCAAGGCCGCGTTGTACACGATGATAGCGCTGATCTCGATTACCGCGGCAGCCGCCTGGTGGGAAAGCTATCGGCGCAACAGGGATTTGATCGCCGACACCCAGTCGGCAGTCGCTCAGTTCAACCAGCAATCCGGCCCCTTTGCGAGGCAAACCGTCATTGCCGATCGCGATCTGCACAAGGTGATGCCGTTGCTTTTCAAGCTGCGTAACCTGCCGGCAGGTTTCGCCACCCGCAACGTGCCGACCCTGCTGCTCGCCGAGTTGGGCTTGAGTCAACGGGAGCGGCTGCAGAATTCTGCCGTGCAGGCTTATCACGTCGGGTTGGAGCGGCTTTTCCGGCCACGATTGATGTTCCGGCTGGAAGAAACCCTCGACGCCAACAAGGCCAATCCCAGCTACGTCTACGATGCGCTGAAGGTCTATCTGATGATCGCGGGGGTCGAGCGGACCGACCGCGAACTTGTCGTAACCTGGATGCGAAACGATTGGGCGACTAACCTTTATGAGGGCGCTTCCAATGCGGAAGGACGCAAGGCTCTCGAGGGCGAACTCGTGGCCATGCTCGATCTCGAAGATGGTGAGCAGCCCCTGGTGGAGCCCAACTGGGCATTGGTGGAGGAGTGTCGACGTATTCTCGCGCGCCTCAACGTCGCCGACCGTGCGTATCAGTTGCTCAAATCGCAGGCCCGGCAAGCCATAGCTCCGGACTGGGTTGCGGCCCGCCACGGCGGTCCGGATTTTGCGACCGTGTTCGAAACGACAACCGGTGACAACGTCGAGAGCATCGTGGTTCCGGGCTTTTTCACTTATGCCGGTTTCCAGAATGCCTTCATCGACAAACTTCCTACCATCGCCGATCAGTTGCAGCGCGATAACTGGGTGCTGGGCGATGCCGGCAAATTGGGGGTGATCACCTCACAGTTCGACAACCTGACGCGCGATCTTCTCAATCTTTACAATCAGGATTTTCTCGCCTCTTGGAAACAAGCCCTTGAGAAGCTGCGCATGCGACCCCTCAATGTCGGCAAGCCGAAATATGACGCGCTGAATGCCGCGGCCGCCTCCACATCACCGATCCGCTTGCTGATCGAATCTATCCGGGATGAGACCGTCTTGACCCGGGAACGCAAGGACGCGAAGGACCAGGACAAGGATGCCGGCAAGAACACCAAAAAGGAACTCGCCCCGTCGCTGGTTGGCGGGCAGACCGGCGTTCCCGGTGCCACCATCGAAGCTGAATTCAAGCCTTTCCATCAGGTCGTGGAAGGCGAAGGTTCGCGACGCCTGATCGATACGGTCACCGGCGATTTGGCAACTATCAACAACACGCTTCAGACGGTCGCGTTGAATTCGTCCCAGGAGCAGCAAGCCACAACCGCCATACGCAGCCAGGTCGCACAATTCAAGACCGACGCGATGCGCATGCCGTCCCCCTTCAATACCCTGCTGCTGCAATCGGCAAATGCGTTTGAAAAGTTTGAAAACACCATCGCCGACGACACTTATCGGCAGATCAGGGACGAATTCCAAAAATCCGTTTACGGTCCATGCCAGGGGCTTGCATCGAGCCGGTATCCGATGGATCACGGCGCCAAGGCAGAGATTGGGCTGGCGGATTTCGGCAGGCTGTTCGGCGGCAACGGCTACTTCGACGGGTTCTTCAAAAAATATTTGGAAACCTATGCCGACACCTCGCAGCGCGAGTGGAAATGGCGCCAGGAAAATCCGGTTGCCAAGTTGATGTCGGTCGAGACGCTGCGGCAGTTTCAGCGGGCAAGCCGGATCAAGGACGCGTTTTTTCCGACAAATGGCAACGTGCCGCAAATCAGCCTGAGCATTACGCCGCCGGTGCTGCCCGACATGGGGCTGACCGCGAAGCTCGAAATCAACGGCCTCCCCGTCACGTCTTCCAATCAACCGAACCCGGCTCCGGTTGCCGTTCAATGGCCCGGTTCGGGTGGCAAGACCGCGGTATCGCTCGCTCAGGATCCGCCGGTACCTGGAACGCCGCCGTCGGAAATCTCCGGCGGTACGGGACAATGGGCGCTCTTTCGGCTGCTCGACAAGGCTTCGAAGACCCCGAAGGCCAATAGTATCACGGCGAACTGGATCGTCGGCGGTCGCGAGGTTCCTTTCCAGATCGGAACGGGCACAGTGTTCAATCCGCTGCAATTACCTGCTCTCGCGGAGTTCAAATGTCCACCTTCGCTGTGAGGATTCAATGCAGTGCAACCTCTATGGCAAGCTTCCAACCAAGCGCGATTTCATTGCCATGGGAGCACCCCGCGATTTTCTCAACACCTGGGAGCCCTGGCTCCAGGGTGGCGTCTCGGCATCCCAAGCGATCCTGAAAGAACAATGGCAACAGGCATTCCTGCGAGCTCCGATCTGGCGCTTCTGGCTGGGCGCCGACCTTTGCGGAACCGCCGTGCTCGGCGCGTTCATGCCGTCGCTTGATAAAGTAGGCCGCTATTTTCCGCTGACCCTTTTTGCCTGCGCGGACCCGGAAGCCGCGATCCCTCCTCCCGAACTCGACGCGCAGGATCAATGGTTCAAGGCCGCAGAGGATTTGCTGATCTCGACGCTGGATCACGATAAAACTTTCGAAGCCACGGTCGACGATCTCAACGCATTGGCCATACCGCTTCAAACAGAGCTTCCGAAAACCTCGGCAGCAGATATCTTTGTTGAGGATAACGGAACGGTCGGCGTCAAGGCCGGCGAACGGCATTTCGCGGACCTGTTCGGATCCCTTCGGCAGGCGGACCACAACAGGATCTATGCGGCCACGACCTGCTGGTGGACCGTCGGCGGCGAAGACTTCGCGCCGGTGGCGCTTTGTATGAAGCGGATGCCGGATCCGTTTCTGTTTACTGCGATGCTGACCGGGCAGTTTGCAAGGATTCCCGCTTGAGGGACTCCGGCGACATGGAAGATGCGGACATGGAACACAGAATTTCATGGATCGAAACCGGCTCGGCGACCGACGTCGGCAGGGCACGTCAACAGAACGAGGACAGTTTCCTCGTGTCGACCGCGTCGGGCGTATGGGCGGTTGCAGATGGCATGGGTGGTCATTCCGCCGGCGATTTGGCGAGCCGTACCGTCGTCGAGGAACTGGAACGGATCCCAGCACCTTCGTCCGCTGCCGACCTGTTGGCGAATTGCGAGGCAAGGATCGTCGAAGCCAATAGCCGCCTAAGGAGCATTACGAACGCACACCAAGGCCGCATTATAGGGACGACCATCGCGGTACTTCTGGTTTACGAGGAATTCTTCGCATGCGTATGGGCGGGCGACAGCCGGATATATCGTGTCCGTCAATCCGACATTCAGCAATTGTCCGTTGATCACACGGAGGTGCAGGAATTGATTGCCGAGGGCAAATTGACCGCGGAAGAAGCCCGGTCGTGGCCTCGGCGCAACGTTATCACCAGAGCGATCGGAACTTACGATGATCCCGAGCTTGAAATGACCAACGGCACGCTGGAGCGCGGCGACATTTTCGTGATCTGCAGCGACGGCCTTACCAATCACGTCGAAGACTGGGAGATCATGGCGATTGCGAACAGCAACCCGCCACAGCGCGCCTGCGATTTTCTGATCAGCCTGACGCTCGACCGCGGAGCGACCGACAACGTAACGACCGTGATGGTCCGTTTCGATAACCCAGCTCTTGGCAGGCCGCATCCGATACCGACCGGAAACGGGGAATAGGCCGGATGTCGGACATGTATTCCCCTTACGCTTCAACCGCGCGCCTGGCGCAAGGTACCCGGCTAAACGGCATATTCGAAATCGATCAGCATATTGCTTCGGGCGGCATGGGAGAGATTTACCACGGCCACGCCATCGAGACCGGTGACGCGGTTGCGATCAAGGTCATGCGTTCAGACCTTGCCGACAACACCATGGCGCTGGCTCTGTTTCGTAAAGAGGCCTCGGCCCTGCATTATATTCAGCACGACGCGGTCATCCGATATTACGTATTTTCGCTCGATCCGGGGATCGGCCGGCACTACCTCGCGATGGAATTCGTCGACGGTCAGCCACTCTCCGATCTGCTGAAGTCTGGCGCCCTGACCTTCGAGGCTGCGCTGAATTTGCTGGAAAGATTGGCCAGCGGATTGGCTGCCGCACATCAACACGGCATCATCCACCGCGATCTTTCACCGGACAACATACTGGTTCCTGGCGGTGATGTCGGCCGCGCAAAGATCATCGATTTCGGTATCGCGCGATCGACCAGAAGCAATGATGGCACCATTATCGGCTCCGGTTTTGCCGGCAAGTTCAATTACGTCTCGCCGGAACAGCTCGGCCTTTTCGGCGGCGACGTGACCGCGAAATCCGACATCTACAGTCTCGGACTCGTGATCGCCGAATGTCTCGCGGGACAGCCCATCAACATGGGCGGCAGCCAATTCGAGGTTCTCGAGAAACGCCGGACAGTGCCGGATCTCAAGGCGATCGACGCGCGTTTGCGGCTCTGATCGAAAGAATGCTCCAGCCCGACCCAAAAGACCGGCCGGAATCCATGGCCGCTGTCGCCGCATGGCGCCCGCCTGCTCTGCCTGCAGCCGTTGTGGAAGGAGCAGCTCAACCACCATTACTCAATCAAACGCTTGCGAAGAAATCGACGCTGGGCGCGTTCGCCGCGGTGCTCCTGCTGCTTTTGGCGGGCGGCGGCTATTATTTGTTCGGCGGATCGTCATCGACGCAGCCCTCGGAGAACGTTACAGCAAACTCGCCTGTCCTTAATCCAGACGCCAGCTCTGACGCCCGCCAAGCAGAAGAAGCGCGGCGTACCGCCGCTGAAAACCTGGCGAAGCAGCGCGCTGAAGAAGCGAAGCGGATTGCCGAGGCAAAAGCCAAGAGCGAGCCTGGACGAGTTTCGACCACCGATCGACCATCCAACGATCCCGTGGAACGAATTCGGCAATATGTAAATTCCTACGACGGTGGCGACTGCTTTTTTGTTGCGCCGGTAACGGTCGCGGAAGGTAACGCAACGCTCGAGGGCTACGGCCGTTCGGCAACGCCATTTGCGGTACTGGATTTCGAATTCAAACGCTCCAATGGGTTCGAGGCGTCGGTCGGTTATCACATGGTGACACCGCCACAATGCGCCGCCATCAGTTTCGTCGGCCGCCTTCGCAATCAGCGCGGTCCGACGCCACGGCTCGACGTAAGTGCCGGAAATCTGCGCAGCAACGGTTACGTCAGCGGCTTCGTTTCGGATTTCGGCAATCGCAACGTCGAACTCCTCATGGTTGACCACGAAGGCATCGTTCTGTCCCTGACCTCGCTGCTGAAAGGAGACGGTGATCCCAGATCGTTCACGATCAATCTCAAGCGGGGAGATGCCGGACCTCCAAAATTGCAACTGCTGATTGCACTGGTCACGAGCAAGCCGCTGGAATCCTTGAAGCCGCGGCAACCCGGTTCGATGGAACTCGGCACCGCCGATGAGGTCTTCGCACGCGTATACGATGAGGGCCTGAAATCCGGGCAACCCTTCGATGTCCGAATCAAGTCATTCAACCTGGAAAAATAATCCACGGCGCTTCAATCACGCACCTGCGCAGTACAGACCGTGGAATCAGCGTGGGCCGAGAATCAAGATTTCAAGATCCTGCGCCGGCGTGAAATCATTCGCCTGAAGCTCGTACTGGGTTGCAGAGATTTGCTTGATCCCCTGCCCGCAGAAGCTGACGATGCGGTCGGGTTGGCCCTTATCGACGACGAGACGAAAATCCTTGATTGGCCCGGCCCAGTTGGCACCGGTTTTCAGGACGTAGCTGATCCGTCGCTCGATAATTCGAGCCTTTCCTGCCTTGTCCGCGTTTTCCAAGCCGTCGACAAGCCTGAGGAAATTATCATCGACGCAGAACGTGGTCTTGTAACGCTGCAGTTCGGACTCCAACCCTTTCCTTAGACGCAGGCTTTGACGCAGGATCGAGTCAACACTGATGCCCACACTGCTGCGGTATCGGTGCTCTACCAGGATCGGCTTTCCCGGTGGAAAGGTTTGATGCCTCACCACGGAAGTCTTCAATGTCCAGGTCGCTTCGTAGAGTGGCATGCCTTTGTCGTTAGTCCCGGATTCGACAAGCAGCCCCTCCGCCACCGCGCGCTTTCTGGTCTCCTCGGATAGTTCGTTGATTTTTAGCTGCTGAACGCCGACAGGTAGCAAAGGAATGCCCCTCTCGATCAATCTCGCCGTCACGTTCTTGTCGTTAAGAAACGCCTGCTGATTGGTGGCGAATGAAACCCGCTTACCGTCAATTTTGGTCGAAAATCCAACATAGTTGAGCGGATCGCCGACAGGGAACGCAACGTTCGATGCATCCGCAAGATTGATATCGGGTAACGGAAACGCCACGGTCAGGGTGATCGGCTTCGCGCTGTGGTTGAGAAACTTGTAGCGAACTGAAATCCTGTCGAGCGCAATTGTCAGATCTTCGGATTCGATCGATATATCCGCATTCTTGGTAAACGCGAGGCCTCCGAGCGCCAGTTCGGCGGACGAGTCATTCGCCAGCGCGGGCGATGATGCGGCTTCCCAGCAGACAACCACAAGCATCATGGACAAGGCCGCGAAACAGGCTTTCATGACGGTCTCCCTTTGCTGCTGTAGCGGCACTGCCGCAACCTTATCAATTTAAACACTCGACCGAAATCGCTCGTGGTCGCTCGGCGCAACACGCAGGACGCACGCCACAACAAACGGCTCGAGCGCCTACCCGCCCGCAACCCCGAGCTACGCCTGGCGGAAACATATCCAATTGAATTTGCTCGATTTTTTGTTCGGTATTAAAATCTGCGGAAATTCCTCGTGCCGCCGTTGCAATCCAGGAAACCTGGACGATTTGTCCAGGTTTCCTGGAGCTCTCACGCTTAGGAGTGCGCTCCAGTTCCCGTGATGGCGAGCGCCTGCGATGACGTGAACCAAGGTTGGCTTTGAGTGGACTAACTCCTGGGACATTGAACTTTCTAAGCGCGGTTAACCCGGTTTATTGCTCGCAGCTTTTTGGATAGCTTGAAAATCATGACGCAATATCTGGTTACAATAAATCCATCGCAACCATGTCCGAGCATTGACGTTGTGGAAAAAAAGTCTTCTAATCAAACACATACGCCGACACGAAACCAATTTGACCAAACACCAATTAGACTAAAAGAGGTATGCTGATGGCGAAGCAAAGCGGTCAGAGGTTCATCAAGCGGAATCGTCCGCCACGCGTCCACATCACATACGACGATCCCACCAATGCCGAGGAAAAGATCGAACTCCCGTTCGTAATGGGCGTGATGTCCGATCTTTCGGGAAACAGCCCGGGCGTCGAGAAAGTCGATATCGAGCAGCGCAAATTCCTCGATATCGACATGGACAACATAGACAGCCGGATGGCAGCCATCGAGCCCGGTGTCAGCTTTCGCGTGAGCAACAAACTCTCCGAAAGCACCGATGAGAAAATCGGCGTGAATCTTCGTTTTAAAAAGATGGCCGACTTCGAACCGGCTGCGATTGCCAGGCAAGTACCGGCCCTGGCGAAGTTGCTTGAGGCGCGAACCCATCTGGCGAACCTGATGCGTTACATGGACGGCAAGGTCGCGGCGGAAGAATCGTTGAGAAAATTGCTGGCCGATCCACAACTCATGTTGGCATTGAAGAACCGTACTGCGTCAAAAGACGACAAAATTGATTCCTGAATATCTCACATTTGGAGATCGTCGTTATGGCGACAGAAACTGCCCGTCCCGACAAAGAGTCGCAGGTTGAAACCCGCGGCGCCGATGATTTCTCGGCTCTGCTGAAGCAGAGCTTCAAGCCTCGCACCGAGCGAGCCGCGACCGAGGTCGAGAATGCGGTCAACACGCTGGTCGATCAGGCTCTGGTCGATTCCAGCCTCATCAAGACGGATGTCCTCGATACGATCGAGGAGATGATCGCGCAATTGGACAAGAAACTTTCGGCGCAGATCAACGAAATCCTGCACGCGCCGGAGTTTCAGCAGATCGAGGGCGCCTGGCGTGGCCTCGCCTATCTGGTGTTTCAGTCTGAAACGGACGCGATGCTCAAGATCCGCGTCATGGATGTTTCGAAAAGCGAGTTGTACCGGCATTTGCGTCAATATCCCAACGCCGCCTGGGACCAGAGCGCGATGTTCAAGAAGGTTTACGAAGAGGAGTTCGGTCAGCTTGGCGGTCAGCCCTACGGCTGCCTGATCGGGGACTATTCTTTCAGCCATCTGCCAACCGATGTGCAGCTGTTGCGTGACATGAGCCGGATCGCGGCGGCCGCGCACGCGCCGTTCTTTGCCGCGGCCGACTCCACGCTGATGGGGATGGATTCCTGGAACGAACTGATGAACCCGCGGGACCTCAGCAAATTGTTCGACACCCCCGAATATGCGGCGTGGAAATCGCTCCGTGATTCCGACGATGCCCGTTATGTCGGGCTCTGCATGCCGCGCGTCCTTGCCCGGTTGCCCTATGGTGCAAAGACCGAGCCGGTCGCCGAATTTGCCTTTGAAGAGGACACCGACGGTCACAAAGGCGAGAAATATTCGTGGATGAATGCCGCGTATGCCATGGCCGCCAATATCAATAGGGCTTTCAAGGAATATGGATGGTGCGCGCGCATTCGCGGCGTGCAATCTGGCGGCGAGGTCGAGGACCTTCCGACCCATACCTTTCCGACCGATGACGGCGGCGTGGACCTCAAATGCCCAACCGAGATTGCCATTACCGACCGTCGCGAAGCGGAACTCGGCAAGGCAGGCTTGATTCCGCTGATCCATCGCAAGAACACTGACCGCGCTGCTTTTATCGGCGCGCAGTCGCTTTTCAAACCGAGAGCCTATCAGAACAATCCAGCCGCGACGGCGTCGAGCAACCTGTCGTCACGCCTGCCCTATATGTTCGCGGTTTGCCGGTTCGCTCATTATTTGAAATGCATCGTACGCGACAAGGTGGGTTCCTATTACGAAAAGGAACAACTGCACAAATGGCTGACCAACTGGATCAGCGAATACGTCGACGGCGATCCGATCAACTCCAACGAGGCAACTAAATGCCGCAGGCCGTTGGCGGGGGCCGCCATCAATATCGTCGAAAACGAGGAAAACCCGGGATACTACTCCGCGACGTTTGAGCTGCGGCCTCACTTCCAGTTGGAAGGGATGGATATCGGCCTGCGTCTGGTGTCTCGATTGCCCGTTGCAAAATAATTGAACCTCCTACCTTTGTGCCGCGACCAATTTGCGGTGAAAGACCGTCAAGAATTCCGATTCGGATGTTCCAACCGGTCGATGCTGGATATTCAGATAGCAGGGGAAAACCATGGCCGAGATGTTTTTGAAACTGGACGGAATCGAAGGCGAGTCTTTGGACTCTGTGCATGGCGGCGAGATCGAAATCATAGGATGGGGATGGCCCACGGAAAACCACGTCAGGTGGGACGTAAACCAGGGCGGCCAATCCACGAAGGTGGAGGTAAAGGATATTGAACTCAAGAAGACATGCGATAAAGCGTCCGTAACCCTGTACCAATGTTGCGTTACCGGAAAGCACATCAAGAATGGAACGATTACCTGCCGCAAAAACGATGGCGATCAGAAAGTCGAATATTTGATCGTCAAGCTGACGGACATCATGGTCACCAAGGTCGAGTGGAACGGGCAAGGCGGAGATCAGTCACTCGGTGAGACCGTCTTCCTTTCGTTTGCTCAATTCCGTTTGGACTACAAAGTGCAAAACGATACCGGTACCGCCGCTGGTGCAAAGAGCTATCAATTCAACGTTCAAACGCAGCACGGCCAGGGCTGAACCCGGCTTTATGTATTCCAAGGAGACCAGCAACCTGAGCAAGCGCGGAGGGTTCGCTGAACCAGCTCGCAATGAATTCAGAATGGTTTTCATCAGGAAACCATTCAAGGTCAGACCTTAAGCACGTCAGGCGCTGAGCCATCCACCCTACCGGACGCGACACTCACTTAAAGAAATACCTGGGATTGTCCAACGCTTTGGCACGCTTCATGCCGAACAGCCGCTGAAGAATGCCGGCGGGGTTATCTGGCTTTTTTGATCTGCACTGGAACAGCAACAGACTCGTTGGTTCGACACCGTGGACGATCTTTTTATCCGTGGTTTCTTTTCGGAACCTTCGAGTGGCCCGTCGCGATCTCTTGGCTATTACTCACGAAGTCACGACTTGACGATCGGAGGTAGCTTCGCGGCTGCAGCGCAATGGCGTGAGGACCTCAACGGAGACAATGACAATGTTCAACATGCTTCGAAACAAGCCGACCTTGGCTGCCGCGACATTCGGCGGAGTAGTTGCCATCACAACATTGCTGGGACTCGGCGTCTGCGCTGCTGACGGCAACTGGACGATCACGGTCAAAAACGCCAGCAAGGTACCGGCCGACGTCACGATTCTATCCGAAAGTAAGACGGCGGGAAGCAAGGCGATTGCTGTCAGACCTGATGGAGGTACCGCAACAATTACTATTCCGGCAACCGGACCAGCGTACAAAAGCAAGTATTCGTGGAAGGCGGAGTATGGCGGCAAGGTATGCGGCAGCCATTCCGTTGATATCAGCGGCCCCACCACGGTCATTGTCACCTGCGATGCAGCACCACCAGCCAGTACTTCGTCCCAGTCGAAACCGCCGGCAGACAGTTCTTCCCAACCGAAGCAAACAGGCAGTGGTACATCCAGCGCGCCACCGGCGCCTCCGAACCTTCGGCTGAAATCTTCAGCGGAAATGGAGAAAGAAATTGATGGTGTCGAAAAGGATGTTGCTAGAGTTGAGGAAGAGCTTGGCAAGGTGGACTCAAAGGGGAAGCTTGAAGAGCTCAAGAAGCAAGCCAGCAAAGACCGTGAGACCATCAACCGCATCAACACGGTTCTGAACGGCACGCCGAAGAGCGTGATCGAGACCAACCCGTCCGACTGGACAGTATTGCAAAAGAAAACGACCGATGCGGGAGATAAGGTTAAAGCAGTTGAAAAGAGAATATTGGGTTGTGTGCTTGCTGGCGACGCCACCGGGGGCGACGCCCCGGGCAGCAACGTACCTCCTCCGACGAACATCGACTCTGGCACCAAAGGCAAGCATGTGGTCGGGTGCAAAAAAGATATCTAGAGCGTTTTCGAGCGAAGTGGATACCGGTTCGCGTGAAGAAAACGCGTCAAAACAAAAGATTAGAGCCCGGTTTTGATTCAATCAGAACCGATAAGGCTCTAGGCTGCGCGCGCCGGCGGGCCTGTCGCTTCCAGCTCGGCAACTTCTTCATCGGTGAACACGCGGCTGCGCGTTAAAAACCGCACACCTTCGGGCGCCTCGACGGAAAAGCCGGAACCACGCCCTGGCACCACGTCGATGATGAGCTGGGTATGCTTCCAGTATTCGAACTGGTTGGCCCCGATATAGAATTGGCAGCCGGCCACTTCACCGAGCAGCACATCCTGGGGTCCGACCCGGAAGTCGCCGTCCGGATAACACATCGGCGCAGACCCATCGCAGCAGCCGCCGGACTGGTGGAACATCAAGGCGCCGTGCTGGCCGTTCAGGCGCGTGACCACTTCAGCGGCCTTGTCCGTGATCTCGACCCGGTTGACCATGACCAAATTCCTCTCGTCATTGCGAGAAGCGAAGCGACGAAGCAATCCATTCTTTCTTTGTGACAGGATGGATTGCTTCGCTTCGCTCGCAATGACGGTTTCTATTTTAAATTATTCCGTCGCTTCGGTCCTCAGAAGAACCCAAGTGCCTTGGTGCCGTAACTGACCAGTACGTTCTTGGTGTTCTGGTAATGGTCGAGCATCATCTTGTGGTTTTCACGACCGATGCCGGACGCCTTGTAGCCGCCAAAGGCGGCGTGGGCCGGATAGGCGTGATAGCAGTTCGTCCACACGCGGCCGGCCTGAATGGCCCGGCCGAAGCGGTAGGCACGGTTGCCGTTGCGGGTCCAGACACCAGCACCCAGTCCGTAAAGCGTATCATTGGCGATCGCGAGCGCCTCGTCGTCGTCCTTGAACTTCGTGACCGATACCACCGGGCCGAAGATTTCTTCCTGGAAGACGCGCATCTTGTTGTTGCCTTCGAAGATCGTCGGCTCGACGTAATATCCTTCGGAGATTTCGCCGCCGAGCTGCGCTCGCTGGCCGCCGGTCAGGACCTTCGCCCCTTCCTGCTTGCCGATGTCGAAGTAGGAAAGAATCTTCTCAAGCTGGTCGTTCGAGGCCTGGGCGCCGATCATCGTGGTCGCATCGAGCGGGTGACCTTGCTTGATCTTCTTTGTCCTCGCCACCGCACGTTCCATGAACCGGTCGTAGATCGATTCCTGAATGAGTGCGCGGCTCGGACAGGTGCAGACCTCGCCCTGATTGAGCGCAAACATGGCAAAGCCTTCGAGCGCCTTGTCGAAGAACTCATCGTCGGCATCGACAACGTCGGCAAAGAAAATGTTCGGCGACTTGCCGCCGAGTTCAAGCGTGACCGGAATGATGTTGTCCGAGGCGTATTGCATGATCAGGCGGCCCGTCGTGGTCTCGCCGGTGAAGGCGATCTTGGCGATCCGCTTGTTCTGGGCGAGCGGCTTGCCGGCCTCGACCCCGAACCCGTTGACGACGTTGATAACCCCGGGAGGCAGGATGTCGGCGATCAGTTCCATCACCACGAGGATACCAAGCGGCGTCTGCTCGGCGGGCTTGAGCACCACGCAATTGCCCGCAGCCAATGCCGGCGCCAATTTCCACGTCGCCATCAGGATCGGGAAATTCCAGGGAATGATCTGGCCGACGACCCCGAGCGGCTCGTGATAGTGATAGGCGACGGTTTCGGCATCGATCTCGGAGATGCCGCCTTCCTGCGCCCGCACCACACTGGCAAAATAGCGCCAGTGATCGACGACGAGCGGCATGTCGGCATAGGTGGTTTCGCGGATCGGCTTGCCGTTGTCGAGGGTTTCGACCAGCGCCAGCAAATCCAGATTGGCTTCCAGCTTGTCGGCGATCTTGTTGAGGATACGCGAGCGTTCCTGGACCGAGGTCTTGCCCCAGGCGTCCTTGGCCTTGTGGGCGGCGTCGAGCGCCAGTTCGATATCGGCCGCAGAGGAGCGCGGAACCGAGCAAAGCCTTTTACCGGTCACGGGGCTGGGATTATCGAAATAGCGCCCTTCCTGCGGAGCCACCCATTTGCCGCCGATGAAATTGTCGTACCGCTCTCGGATCAGAACCTGTTTAGAAACTTTCTCGATCGCTTCATGATACATGACGTTCTCCCTGTTGTGCGCCATTTGGGCGTCGTCGCGTTGATTTCCGGGCAGTTACTGCTTTGGACAGTATTTTGAGCAGTCATTCCCGAGGTCGTTGCCTCGGCGGCACGCCGGCCTGCACATGGCCGGTCATGCGCGTTTGAGGTTCTCAGGACCTCGGGCGTCGTTGTCTCAGACTTAATGCGAGCACGCCTGCATCCAAGTGTGCTCCCGGCCGGATGGGCCGTCAACGCTATATTCAAGCGGATATTTCGGTGCCGGATACATGGATCGTTACGGCATAGGCGGTCTCGCGGATCGGCTTGCCGTTGTCGAGGCCTGCGTTCGCAGGGAAGAAGAGGTAGAGAGACATGCGCTCGCATCCCCGCGGCACCAAAATGCCCGAGCGATGCATGATCGTTCCGCCCCGAAATCAAAGGGCGTGGGGAATGCCGGGTGCCCGATGCACCCGCAGCCGCGCGTGTAGTGTAGGTAGCACGCGCGTTAGTCACCACGGATACACCAGGACCACCCGGCATTCCCCGCGCAATGGTTTACGGCTTATTTCGTGCTCTCCCCCGGTGACCGGGCTCTTTTGCCACCGTCATCCTGAGAAGCTTGCTTCTCAAGAACTTGACACCAGCGTCGGGGTGTCAGGACCACACGACTTCGCCGTCCGCCTCAAGCGCCCTCGTCAGAAGCGCCATCGGCGTCCACCGCATCCCATCCCGCGTCCGTGACGATCGCGATACGCCCCTTGGGTGGGACGAGACGGCGTCAATATGCATTGATTTGTGGATTCTGAAAATCAGAATATTTTTCCTCAATAGGCTGGACTTTGATATTGGTGGAGACGCAATTGATTTGCCCGTCGGGTAACTCTCTGGGTTGAAGAGCTTCTCACATGGCGTATATGCGCATGTATCTCCGTTGCGCGAGCTTGCCTGAATGATCCAGCATCGCCGTTCTGCCGTAGCTGCTAGCCGAACGTAAAGGCGTAAGCCTGCACGCCGGGATCGAGAAACCGGATTTCAAACGTGTGATCCGCAACCGTCCCGTGATCGCGAACCAATTGATAGAGACGCTGCGACGTCACAATGCCCTGCCCTTCGGCATCGGTATCGACGCCGTGCGCATCACCTGGGGCCTTGCCGTCGATGGTCACGACAAAACGAACGGGTTTGCCGTCCGGGTCAGGCCCGAGCACGAGATGCAAATCGTGGGCGTGGAAGCGATAGATGATGCTGCCATCCTTGTCGTTCAACAGGGCGCGCTCGTTACCGATAGTCCAGTTACCGGCCAGCGACCAGTCATTCCGTTTTGGCGAACCCGCCGCATAGATATGGCTTGCGTCCCGCACCACGCCGCCCGGCGAAACGAAGTGTTCGATCCGGTCGTAACCGATGTAAGTCTCGGGCGATCCGACATCTCCCTGGGTGGAAGCCGCTTCGATGCCTGACGCATTCACGGCAACGATGCCCGTCGGCACGTGACTGTCGCCGGCCTCAGCCAGCAGCTTCTGGATGATGGTTTCGGATTCGTCGTAATCGCCTTCGCCGAAATGGTGGTGACGGATCATGCCTTTTGCGTCGATGAAATAATGCGCCGGCCAATATTCGTTTTCGAAGGCCCGCCAGATCTTGTATTCATTGTCGATCGCGACCGGATATTTGATCCCCAGCATCGCGATCGCCTTCTCCACATTGTCGACGTTGCGCTCGAACGCGAATTCTGGGGCGTGCACGCCGATCACGACCAGGCCATGATCCCGGTATTTCTCGGCCCAGGCGCGCACGTAAGGGATCGCGCGCAGGCAGTTGATGCAGGAATAGGTCCAGAAATCGACCAGGACGACCTTCCCCTTCAAACCCTCGGCCGTCAGAGGTGGCGAATTCAGCCATTCGACAGCGCCTGACAGCGAAGGTATCTCGCCCTCGGCCGGCAGGTCCTCGCCTTGTCCGTCCGGCTTGGCCCGCATCATGGATGGGCCGCCGGTCATTGCCGCCGACGTTTCGCGGGGACGCAATTTATCAAGCAGACCCTGCTCAAGGGAGGTCGTGCTTCCAACCGATACGTTGGCGGTATCGAGACCGAGCGCGATCGCGACAATCGCCGCCAGCACCGCCCCGCCCAAACCGCGCCGGATCCACTCGCCGGCCCCGATCGAGCGTTTCATCGCTGCGAAAACCCGCCCGCCGATCACGAGCGCCAACGCCAGCGACGTCGCCGCGCCGGCAGCATAGGTCAGCAGCAATAGCGTGGTCTTGACGCTGGCTCCTTGCAGCGCTGCGCCGGTCAGGATGAGGCCCAACACGGGTCCGGCGCAAGGTGCCCACAGGAAGCCCGTCGCGACCCCGAGCAGCAGCGGCGCCAAAATCGAGCCATCCGCGGCTTGGTCCGCGGACTGCGACAACCGGGCACCGACAGTGACCAGCGGCCGCATCAGCCGGTCGGCGACCTCGGGAAACAGCAACGTCACGCCGAAGATCGCCAGCAGCACCAGCGCCGCTATTCGCCCGTATTGATTGGCCGAAACCACCCAGCCACCGGCGACCGATGCGAGGGTCGCGACCACAGCGAATGCCAGGGCCATGCCGACCAGCATCGGCAGACCGTTTCGCATGAACGGACGATCAGCCCGCGCCAGCACGAATGGAATAACCGGCAGGATGCAGGGGCTGACGATGGTCAGCACGCCGCCAAGATAGGCCAGCACAAAAAGCAGCATGGTTGAACGTTTCCCCGCTGTAGAGCCGATGGCGCCGTTCAGGCGTCACAGGCCTACTCCCGATTCCTTGTCCTCGCCAATCAAAAGCCCGATATGCGATGCGGCACGTAAGGCCCCTCAAGCGCGGCAACCGCATCTATCAAATGATTCGGATTCGACGCGCCGACAATTGGCGAAGTTACGCTTCCCGCGTTTTTTTTGCGACAAGCTCTTCAAAAGAGAGCCTTTGATTTTTCGGGGTATGCATTATTCTCGGGAGAGCCGAAATGACCGCTCAGTAGCCCTGACCTCTTTCGGCCAGGCTCGGCTCGTGACTTACGGCGCGCGCCGAGCCGCTTAGTCACGCGACCTACCGGGGTGGCACGTCGTATCAGACCCAAGAAACAGGCCGATTTCAAAAACGTCGAAATATAATTGAGAGTTTTTTAAGTTTCGACGAAATGCCTACTTCGTCTCGACGGCCTTGATAGAAGTCGTTTCTGGCGTCTGCACATTGCCAGATTTTGGAATGACCGTGTTGCTCAGGTTAGTCGGGGCCATGTTGGGCTTGTTTTCGCCGACCGTGTAATCGGTCTTGATGGCCTTGCAATCGAGCGAGTAAATCAACTCGCCCCTCGCTGTTTGGCCGATCGGCGGACAGCTTTGAAGCGCGGCGGGGTCGGCACCTTTATCTTGGGCAAACGCGGGTGTGGACACCAGCAATATCGCAACTGCGAACTTGTACATTATTTCCTCCTCCGATTGTTATCAATCACAACAAAGTCAGAGGCGGATGGGTTCCCCTTGGGGATGACGTTTGTGTTGCGCGCTTTTAAAGCAGCAGTTGAACTCCTGCCGCCCCCTAATATCGCGGCCAGCACACCACGGGTCATGGTTTGCGATAACCAGTGTAGCCCAACGAATGTACCGATCACGGCGCCTCCGAGAGCCGCAAACATGAACAGCCACGTGTCTGCGGAAGGGGTCTGTCCGGCGTACATGGCACCGCCTAGTCCCACGATCGAATTTGCCAATATGAACGGCGCTGGAAAGTGCAGCGGTCTGCCTCGGGGACGCCCACTGTAACGCGATTAATAAGGGCGCGAGAAACACACCGCCGCCTACGCCTGTCAGCCCCGACACGAAGCCGACCGCGGCACCGAGGCTGACGGCACCATAAAACGGAACTGGCCGGTCCGGTTCTCCATCGCGCGATCGTCGCAAGACAAGGATCGCCGCCGCGAACAGAAGAACTAGTCCGGTGACGATTTTGTAGAAGCGATTGTCCAGGATGATAAAGCCGCCGACAAAAGCGGTCGGAAGGGAAGAGAGCAGGAACGGCCTGAGTTTTTGCCCAATCCACCGAACTTGCGCGATTGAAAAGCCAGGTCGAATATGTTGCGGGCGACGATGTTGAGCAGCAATGCGGTGGGACGCATCTCGTTCGAGGGATACGAGGCTAACGCCATCAAGGCGAGAAAAGCGGTCCCGCCTGCCTGACCAACGGTCGCGTACAACAGGGATACCACCCCAAATAACAACGCAAACATGGTATCCTTTCCAGCCGCCACGTGATTGATGTCACGGCAAACAGCCGGGCTGCAACCTTCGTTCTTTTAGGCAGGCTGCTTATGGCAGCGGACCATTGGGAAATGCACGATTTCCTCAGGATTGTCGGACTTTCGATCGGCGTTAGCCTGACGGCGACGGCGATCGCGACGGCGATCAGTTTGCCGATAGGCACGGCCCTTGCGATATTTTCGTTCCGCGGGCGGCGTCTGATCGTCGTTTTGATCAACGCCTTTTTCGGGGTTGCCGCCAGTCGTGGTCGGCCTCGTTCTGTATCTCGTCCTCTCGCGCTCAGGACCTCTTGGGTCTCTTGAGCTACTGTTTACTCCGAGCGCCATGGTCGTCGCACAGACGATCCTCCGCTATTCCCATCATCGCGGGCGCTGGTGCATCGGGCCAGCGAGCGGGCTTGGGCGCGCTATGGCGACGAACTGATCACCGACGGTGCCACACGATGGCAGGCCGTTCCGCAAATTCTCATGATCGTTCGCGCGGACCTTGTGACAGCGATCCTGGCAGGCTTCGGTCGCACCGTTTCCGAAGTCGGCGCGATTATTCTCGTAGGCGGCAACATTCGCGGACTGACACGGACCATGACAACGGCTATCGCGCTTCAAACGAGCCAAGGCGACCTGTCGTTGGCTTTGGCTCTTGGCGCGGTGTTGGTCGGGATCAGTATTTCAATCAGTGCGACGGTCTTTGCATTGTCTGGACGGGCGCGCACGGCAGGGAGTGACGAAGCATGAGGGTACGAAAAATCTTTCTGTTGATGGTGGCTTTTGCCGCGATGAACGCTGGCTCCGCCACTGAGCAGTCAATCATTCTGGCCTCGACAACCTCGGTCGAAGCCACCGGGCTATTGGCGGACATTCTTCCCAGGTTCAAGGCCAAGACCGGAATCACCGTCAACGTGGGTCGCGCAGGGAACGGGCAAGGCGCTGGATACCGCGCGTCGGGGTGACGCGGACTTGGTGCTGGTTCACGATCCGGATGCAGAGCGACAATTTGTAGACGAAGGATACAGCTCATCGCTTCGGCAGGTCGCCTGGAATGACTTTATCATCGTCGGGCCATCGAGCGACCCGGCTCACATTATAGGCGGCGACGACAGCGTAACAGCCTTGAAAGCTATCGCGTCGGCCCAAGCTCTCTTCGTTTCGCGGGGAGATCGAAGCGGAACGAACGCCGCCGAGTTGCGGCTGTGGCGAATGGCCGGCCGTACCCCTGAGGCCTTGAGTCCTGAAAAATGGTTATCGCGATATCGGCGGCGGAATGGGGCAAGCCCTCAACGCCGCCAGTGCCATGAATGCTTATACCCTGACCGACCGCGGAACGTGGCTCAGCTTCAAAAACAAGGGGGCGCTGACAATCATCATCGAGGGCGATCCGCGTCTGATCAACCGTTACGATGTCATTGAATTAAACGCTGCAAAGCATGGGCCGACGAGGCTCGACGCGGCGAAGAGTTTTGCGGACTGGCTGGTTTCGCCCGAGGGGCAGCAGGCTATCGGCGCGTATCAGGTTGATGGACAGCAATTGTTCAATCCGTCCTCGGCATCGCCGAAGTGACAATTTCCCGATCTGTCGCGAGTATCTCGCGTGCCGCGAATTGCCTTAGGGGGCGGCCCGCGATAGCTTCGATCTCAATCAAAAACTCCGGCCGCACCAGGCCCGCTACCACTATCAGCGTGGTCGTTGGCGGCGTCCCCGGAAAATGCCGGTCGCGTGACCGCCGGTAGCCCTCCATGTGCTCACGGGCTGTTACGTAGACGCTGAGACGGATGATGTCCCCCATCTTCATCCCGTCTTCGGCCAGAATCGCCTCGATGTTCGCGAAGCAGATATTGGCCTGTCCTTCGCTGTCCGCGGGAATTTGTTCGTCAATACCAATGCCGAGTTGTCCAGCCGTGATTACCAATCGGTGGTCCGCCGGCACGGCGATACCATGGCTATATCGAGCCAAGGGAGGTCGAATTGTTGAAGGAGATAGCGCGCGCACTGAATCACTCCTGAAAGGACAATAGATGGTGGAAACGGGTGAAACGATATTCGAAGCCACGACTCAGCGTCAACAACATGGCGGCAGCTACGTTACCGGCCCCGCTCTCAGATCATGCCGCTGCGCGGATCAATCTTTCGTCGAATGACGCGGAATCACAAGCCCGATTTCTATCATGCGATCATCGCCGGAAGTATAAGCCCCGAGGGCGTCGCTTCCCCCGGGGCAAGTCATGTCAAAAGAGCTGCCGTCAGATCGGAAACTGGCGCTGGCCCCGCTGCACGGTGATCCATTTAAGCTCGGTCATTTCCTCCATCGAGAAGCGACCGCCCTCACGGCCGTAGCCGCTGTTCTTGACGCCACCAAAGGGTACATGCGGTTCGTCCGAGACCGTGCAGTCGTTGAGATGAACCATGCCGGATTCGAGCCCGAAGGCCAGATCGAGCGCCTTCTGCATGTTGTTCGTGATCACGCCCGATGACAGGCCGTAGTCCGTGGCATTGGCAAGCTCCAGCGCTTCTTCATGGTCACGGACCTTGATGATCGAGGTGACCGGGCCGAAGCTTTCTTCGTGGAAGATGCGCATGTCGGACGTCACGCCGCTGAGAACGGTGGGCCAATAATATTGGTCCTTGTGGGTGGCACCGCACATCAGCTTCGCGCCCTTGGCCACGGCGTCTTCGACATGGCCATCGATCACGGCACACTGGGTGCCGCGGATCAGTGGCCCGATGACGGTGTCGGGCTCGCGGGGGTCGCCGACTTTGAGGCTCTTGGCAACCATGGCGAAGCGCTCGCAAAACGCGTCGAATATCGGCTCCTCGACCAGAATGCGCGAATTCGCCATGCAGAACCTGACCCTGATGGAAAAAGATGCCGAACGCCGCAGCCTTGACCGCATAGTCCACATCCGCGTCACCCAACACGATCAACGGGCTTTTGCCGCCCATCTCAAGCGTAAAGCGCTTCAAGGTCTTGGCCGCCTCCACCGCCAGCATGCGGCCGGTGTGCGTCGAGCCTGTGAAGGTGATCATGCGAACGCGGGGATCCTTGAAAATGGCCGCGCCGATCTCGGCGGCCGGCCCCGGAATGACGCTGAGGAGGCCGGGCGGCAAACCGGCCTCGTGGAACACTTCCGCGATCTTCAGGCCGGTGACGGGCGTCAGTTCCGACGGCTTGAGGACGAATCCGTTGCCGGCGGCCAGCGCCATCACCACCTTCTTCATCGCGAGCAGAAACGGCGCATTGAACGGCGCGATGCCGGCGATCACGCCGAGCGGCTGGCGAATAGTGAAACCGAATTGCCCGGGCGCCGTCAGCGGCATCGTCTCGCCGGGTGACCGACGCATTTCGGCGGCAGCGGTGCGCAGCAGGTCAAAGCAATAGCCGACCTCGAAGCCCGCTTTGCCGTAGACCGATCCGGAACTCGGCGACCAGGACTTCGGTGATCTCCTGGGCCTTGGCGCCGAGGACATCGGCCGCCTTCAGGAATACGGATTCCCGTTGCGAGACCGGCGTCTCGAACCAGCTCTTGTAGGACTTGTGAGCCGCCGTGATCGCTTTTTCGGTTTCGGCTGCGCCCCGCCTGCTGGACCCTCGCAAAAAGCTCGCCTGTCGCGGGATTGTTGCTTTCCGTAGTTTCGTTGCGCAGCGAGCGCGTCCACTCCCCGGCGATGTAGAGATTGTAATTGGGTACTCCGTTGATCATCTCATGCGATGCGGACATGCGACCTCTCCTTGTGCCGGGATACGTTGTTATCAACTGGATATAGCGCCAGCCCCAAGGACGAACCTGAAGGAATGGCGCTTATCCCTGGACGTCAGGTTGTATCCTGTCCGGGAAGGCGTCTTGACAGTTTGCGGGCACGATTTGACTTAAACTCAGATTTTTCGTCGACAGTCCCGACACCCTATGCTTAGATTTCGGTTCGTCGAAACAGATATCACCGAGGTCCGCCGTGACTTCGCTGCCAGGCACGACACGGCATGGCAAAGATGCCCTGCTGACCGAATATGGGAAGATCGCGGGCCTGCTGACGACAGCGAGCGTGCCGCCGGCGCAGCGTCTCGATTTTTGGCGTGAAGTTGTTTGCCATACCATCGCGGGCGTCGAAGCCACGGCCCTTGGCGATGCGCATCCCTATGCGGGCGCCATCCATGCCCAGCCAATTCCTCTCGCGCATATGCCGAGCTTCGATCTGGTGCACGTCGAAGCCGATCCGCAGCGGGTCCGCCGCACCCGCGAATTGATCAGTGTCCAGACCGAGCCGACCTGGCTTTTGATGGTCCAGGAAGAAGGCACCTGCACGATCGTCAAAGCGAGCAGCAGACCACGCTCAAGCCGGGAGACATCGGCTTCCTCGATACCGCCCGCCCCTATGAGGTGATTTTTCCGCAGACTTTCAGGCAAAACATTCTGAGAATGCGGCGCCGTTGTTCTACGACATCATGCCAAGGAGCCGCGATGTCGCGGGCATGACGTTGTCCGGCGACGATGCGCTGACCGCCATCGCCCGTCAAAATATCGTTCTGCTCGAGCGCTTCGTTTCCGCGATCGATCCGATCCATTTACCCGCCGCCGCCAATCGTGCGCTCGATCATCTCGCATTGGCCGCGCGATTTTTCTTCGAAGGCAATGCCGGACGGCGCGGCCATGGCCTATCCGCATCCTGTTTTGCGCGCGCATGCGTCTATATTTCCGAGACGCTGGGGGGATCCGCTTTTATCCGTTGAAAAAATCGCCGCGGCTGTCGGAATATCCAGCGGACATCTCCAGCAGATCTTTCGGCAAAGCTCAGGCGGCACCGTGGGTGAATACGTTCGCGAGCGGCGCCTGGCGGGCTGCCGCCGCGACCTGGCCGACGCCAGTCTTGATCACCAAAGCATCACGTCGATCGCGTTCCGCTGGGGCTTTTCGGAATCCAGCAGCTTTAGTCGAGCCTTTCGCAATGCCTTTCAAACAAGCCCACGCCGATACCGGAGCACTTGCCGACCGTAGCCCTCGTAAGGCTCGATCGGACCAAAGGCGCGGGCATGGTTGCATGTCCGAAAATGTTATTACGGGACCTCGCCGATCACAGGGCCTTGGTGAAATAGTAGCGGCGAATACCGCCGCCTAACGTCTTGTTGCTAACGTCCATTACAACCTCTTCGCGGACCAGCGCATACCCGGCATTTTGATATAGCGCCAAAGCTTCCCGCTGCAATTCGGAAGTGCTCAGATCCATTCTCGGCCGGTTGCGGCGCCGGCATTCTTGTTCCGCGAAATTCAACATCCTCCGCGCAATTCCCCGGCGTCGAAAATCAGGATCGAGGTACATTCGACGCAGTTCCATTGTTCCCTCGCCCGACGACTCGAGGCCGAACATGCCGACGATTTTCTGGCCATCGACGGCCACCCAAAAGCCGCCCTTTCGCTCCGAATAATATTCAGAGACCCTGTCGATTTCCTCCGTCAAGGAACGAGCGATGTAGATTTCAAACGTGTCCTTCATAGCTGCAGGGGCCAAAAGACGGTTTACCCGGACGAACAGCTCTCGCACGGCGGCGGCATCGTCAATTGAGAATTCGCGAATTTCCATTGGATTCCGTCAGCTCTCATCACGGGGACGCGTAGCCCGCTTCCCAGGACTCAAGTGCCTTCAGCGCTTCGCGATCTTCGCGGCTTCAAGAGCACTCCTGACGTAACGGGTCTCATCGATCGAGGTCCCGTCAAATTCGCCCGGAAGAATAGCGGCCGGCGTGCGCGAGATTTCTCCCATGCATTTCGTCCTTTGGTTTGGGCTTGCGCACCATATCGACAGGCCTGATAATCGGGGAATGGCATTTATGTGATGCATCTTATCAGAGTTTTAAATGAGCGTTCCCGCCCTTGATCCCGATCTTCTCCAGGCATTTGTGGCCGTAGCCGATCAACGATCCTTCACCCGTGCGGCCGCAATGCTTAACCGCACGCAGTCCGCCGTCAGCATGCAGATCAAGAGGCTTGAAGATCGAATCGGCGTCGAACTTTTTCTTCGTACCAAAGCTCACGTGAACCTGACGCCTTCGGGCGAGGGCCTGCTCGGCTATGCCAGGAAAATTCTGGCTTTGAACGAAGAAGCGATCGGGTATTTGCGCGAACATAAGGTTGAAGGATCAGTTCGCCTTGGCGTGATGGACGATTACGGCAGCCAGGTATTACCCCCTCTACTGTCCAGCATCGTCGGCAACCATCCCGGTATTCACGTCGAAATGGAAACCGGCCTCACCGCGCATATGCTTACTCGCCTGGGAGAGTCTTTCGATCTTGTCATCGCCATGCACCCCGTTGGGACCGGAGGCGGCGAGTTTCTGCGACGCGAGCAGGCAGTCTGGGCCTCCAGTGCCCACCATTGCGTGGAAAAGGCTGAAACTCTCCAGATCGCTCTTTATCCGCAGGGCTGCCTGTTGCGAAAATGGGCAATGGAAGCACTCGACCGCGAACGAAGGCCATGGCGATTGGCTTTCGTTAGCCAAAGCCTGGCTGCAGTCGAGTCAATCGCGGGCCAAGGTCTTGCATTGACGGTCGTCAAATCCCGGTACTTTCCCCAAAAAAACTCCGCGCTCTCACGGAACGCGATGGGATGCCGGTGTTGCCCGCCGCTGATATTTGTTTGCATCGCGCGCCAAATCTGTCGCGTGCGGCATCTCTTCTCGCCGACCAACTTGTCCTGGGCATGCAACAGCCGCTGCTAAGTTTGGTGAGTTGAATAGTTGCTCAAAGTGGGCTTGGCGCTCAGCGGATGGACTGGTTGACCTCCGAAATCATATCGACAACGGGCAGCGGCGAAGATGCTTTGAATTCATCAATGCAGAAGTGCCCCGCAATGGATGTCACCACGACACATTCGGCACCGGCGGCTACGAGACGCTTGGTCAACATCTGATAGATGGCAACTTGAGCTGAGGCATCTTTGCTCGCAAGATTGCGCAAGAGCGTTGGTGTGTCAGCGTGCACAATCGTCAGCTCGAGTGGACGCCTCTTGTTAGCGAACGTTGAAATCAAACGACGATAGTAATAGTCGGTCGCAGCAGGACCGATTCCTCCGATTAGACCAATATTGCATCTCTCAATTCCGATCAATCATCCGCCGCGACAAGTTCATGTCCCGGCGGTACTCAATCTAATAGATAAACAGATCGACTAAACCGGCAATGTTGCTGATCGGCCTCTGGCCCGGATGCCGGACGCTACAGCTTTTTTGCAACGAGATTCGGCGCTGGAGCACTGGTCGCAATCCAAATGCCGCTAAGGACGGTCACGATACCGACAATGAGGTTAAGGCCTACCGGCTCGTTGAGAAGAAGAGCCCCGACGAGCGATGCGGAAATCGGATTGACGGCGACGGAGATCGCAACACGCGTCGGCCGTGGTCCGTACCAGTGCAAAGGCCCATAAATAGAAAGTCAACGCGCTTCCGATAGCACCCAGATAGAAAGCCGCGATCCACTGCGGCGGACCGAATCCGGCCACCGGCACGAGACTGCCGCGAAGATACGAGATGAGGATCAGGCAGACGGCACCGATACCCATCGCCATTGTGGTGAACGAGATAGCGCCGGAACGACGGATCAATGGCTTGGACCAGACGCTGTACAAGGCCATGCAAAATGCGGCACCCAGCATCAGGATATCGCCGCGCCAGGCACCCGGTGGGGCCGAAGCCAATCCAGAGACAAGGGCCATTGCGACGCCAACCATCGCGATCAGAACGCCTGCCGTCTTGCGCGCGCTTAACTTCTCGCTGCCGAGAGCCGCGCCGACGACCATCGTCATGAGTGGGAGCGTCGAAAGCGCCAGGGCGCCACGTGCCGCGGTTGTAAAGATCAGCGAAGCGTTGAATAAGGCAGGAAACAGAGCAAAGAACAGAAGGCCCAGCCCGGCCACGCCAAGCCAGTCGGGACGCGCCGGCCAGCGCTCCCCTTGCAATAGCGCAATTGGCAGCAAAAAAATGAAGCCTAGTCCGAACCGAAAAGTACCGATGGCGAACGGATCGATGGCGTCGACGAGATAGCGCGTCGCGCCGATTGAAGTGCCTCCGAGGGCACTGGAAAGAACGGCCGCCAGTACTCCAGCGATTTCACCCATCGGTTCCCCTTTTTGCCTTCCGGTGACGATATCGGCCATCCGGCTTTGGGGAAGCCAATTAAGTTGATGCACGACATAATGAATGGTGATCAGGACGGGCGACGCTGCCCAGCGATGGAGGCGGAAGGCCCGAAACCCCGCCAGCCAGGCAAATATACGCATCGGCCTGGGCCACGGGGCCTTACAACGAAGGATTTTCGGCCAGGCGGTCGGCACTATCGTCATATTGTTCAACAAGCTAGACTTTGCCAAGACCGTGGGTCACGGGCAGTCACAGACACCGGCCGATTGCACCGCGTAGATGGCCTTAAGTCCCGATTCCTCAAAGCTCACAAGCGAGAGCCGCAGCTGTTACCGGGGATGTCTGATGCCACTTCGTCTTCCGCCGTTGTCGTCCCTTCGCTTTTTTGAGGCCGCGGGCAGGCTTCAAAGCTTCAAGCTTGCCGCGGCGGAGCTTAACGTAACACCGAGTGCGGTCAGTCACGGAATTGTCGGGCTTGAGCTGGCACTCGGGGTCGAACTTTTCATTCGCGAACCCCGCAAGCTTTCGCTGACTCCGGCCGGCGCCGATTATTTGCCTTACGTTTCCGAAGCATTTTCCCTGATTGCAGTTGGGATGGAGCGCCTGCCCAGTAACCGCGCAAATCGCCAAATCGCCGTGAGTTGCGCTCCTACTCTGGCGTCGCGGTGGCTATTGCCACGCTTGCAGCACTTCAAAGATCGATGGCCGAACATCAGCGTGACCGTCGATACATCGCGCCGACAGGTCGGGTTTCCGGTTGACGGTTTCGATTTTGCCATCCGAATGAGCCGCGCGCCGGTCGCCGGCTTGGCGTGGACCAAATTGTTCGGTGAGCAATTGGTCCCTGTATGCAGCCCGGCCTGCCGCGACTCGTTGACCGGCGCAGACGGGAACATCAATTTCCGGCGCGCAACGCTGATACACGTCATCCCTGCCAGCGAAGATTGGGAGGCATGGTTCGACAAGAGCGGAATCGACAGGTTTGAGACTGCGGGAGATCTACGGTTCGACACGATTCAGCTCGCCTTCGAGGCCGCCACCATGGGAATGGGCGTCGCGTTGGGAAGGCGGCCACTCGTCGATAGCGACCTCGATGCGAACAGACTGGTAGAAATCGGCGCGACAATTACCGCCGAAACGGCTTACTGGGTTGTGAATTCGGAGGGCGCGGATCATCGTCCCGACCTCCAGGAATTCAAACGCTGGCTGCTCGGTGAGGGTCGAAGCTTGCGGGACAATGCGAGGGTCGCAGCCTAACGTCCTCCTTCATCAAATTGAAGTTGAACGCAGCTCACCTGTCGTTGAAGCTTTCTCTTTTGCCTGTTCGGCCGCCTGTCGTCACTGTGTCGGGCGGAGAGCCTCAACCATGTCGATTGCACATCGAAAATACTTTTCATTTTCCTTAAGCAGTACAGCCCTCGTCGTCATGGCGGGAGCGCTCATCATGAGCGCCGCGTTGGGCATCCGGCAAACCTTCGGCCTGTTTATCAATCCCTTCTCGTTCGATCACGGCATGCCGGTGACGCTGATCGCGTTCGCCATCGCTCTGCACAATCTCGTTTGGGGAATCGCACAACCCTTCGCGGGAGCTGCGGCAGATCGCTACGGTTTGTGCGCGCGTCGTCGCATTCGGCGCGATGACATTTGCCGCGGGCCTGGCCATTTCGGCAATCGCGCCGTCGGGGGCAGCGCTCATCGTAGGCATCGGCGTGCTGGTCGGGATTGGTATCAGCTGCACCAGCTTCGGCGTCGTGATGGCAGCTGTCGGTCGTTCAGCTTCCGTCGAAAATCGGAGCATGGCAATGGGATTGGCCAGCGCAGGCGGATCATTGGGACAAGTGCTCCTCGTTCCCCTGGCACAATTTGTAACAGAAACGTCGGGTGTATCAGCGTCGCTTCTGGTGCTTGCGCTCCTGATGCTGGTGACAGCACCATTTGGGATATTACTCGACCGGAAGAATCCGCCACCCAGCCGCACCCGCACAAGCCCGCGATCCCCCTCGGTGAGGGTGTTGGCCCAGGCAATCCGACATCCGGGTTATGGTCTTCTCACGATCGGTTTCTTCGCCTGCGGCTTTCAGCTCGCCTTCATCGCAACCCATCTGCCCGGATACCTGATCCTCTGCCATATGCCGCTCGGGCTCGGTGCGACGGCGTTGGCTCTCATCGGACTATTCAACATTGCGGGAAGCTGGTGTTGCGGCTGGCTTGGCGGGAAGTTTCGTCAGCAATACGTCCTCGGCTGGCTCTATCTGGTCAGGAGCATTGCCGTGGGGGTGTTCTTCCTGCTCCCGAAGACAGAGACAACTGTCATTATATTCGCGAGCGTCATGGGACTGGCCTGGCTGGGTGCGGTCCCGCTGACCAGCGGTTTTGTGGCGAGGGTTTCTCGGCACACGCCATCTTGGAGCTGTTCGGCGTTTGCTTCCTCAGTCATCAGGTCGGCTCGTTCCTCGGAGCGTGGCTCGGCGGTTTTGTTTTTGACATTACCGGCTCTTATTCCTTGATTTGGGGAGCAACAGTTTTCGCCGGGCTGCTGGCGGCCATCCTGCATTTCCTGATTAGAGATACAGCGGCGAGCAATCCCGTCCCGGTAGATCTGGCTTTGGCATGAAGTCGTACGGTTGCTTCGTTCGATCGTGAATACGCCCGCTACAGCGCTCCGATGCTGGAGCGACCAGCCCTCCCGGCCACGCTGTCGAAACCTTGCCGAACCTCAGCCAGCCGAGCGGGATGTGCCATAACTTTTGTTCCAATCGGCCGTTGAAGAAGTCGAAATGACCGATAGCCGTCTCGCCAATCGATTCCGGTGAAATTCTCAGGTGTGACCTGGCACTGTTGCTGAAATAGTTGAGCAACCCGTTCAACCGCCGGAATTGTCCCAAACTCGTCATCTGTCATGCTCACGGCCAGAATCGGCGCCGTGACCGCCGAGAACTGATCCACGAGTGCGCCGCTTATCTGCGTATCGGACGGAGGCGCGGCCGCGCCAGGTGTCTTCAAAGCGCTCGCGGCTGAATATCCAGTCGCGCACGACCCCCTCCGGGCGTATCTTCCAGCCATCCGAGCGTCTTGCCGGGAAAGTAACCGAACAATAGCGTGAGCAACGGCATCGCAACGTGCCATTTTGCGATCAAGCGCAATCTCTCATGAGCCGCATAGTCGCCTCGATAAGCGTACTGGGCGCCCATCGTGAAGATCCGCTGTATGAGATGGTTGGAAGGAGCGAGACCGAGGACAAAACCGCCAATACTGTGTGCCACGACATGGATCGGTTGATCCGCAAACGAGCTTGCCGTGCGAAGCAGGACGGCTTCGAAATCCAGCGCGCCCCAGTCGAGCCAGCAGGCGTCGAAATTGCGCAGCATCGGGGGCCGCGGACTCTCCGATACCGCGATAATCGTAAGCGACGACGTCAAATCCGTTTCGAAAGAGAAAATTGGCGAACCGAAAATAGTAGCGGCAACGAACCGATGTCGCCGGATTGATGATCACGACTGGTCTGGTGTCAGCAGACTCTGCGTGACGCCAGTAAAAGCCGTGGATGGTGTAACTGTCCGAGGTATCTGCCGCGAATGGTTGAGGTGAGCCGGGGTTCAACATGAGTTTAGTTCTCAGTGCACAGCGCTCAACGCTCAAGGGGTGCACCGCACCGTTTCGTTCGAATAATTCCAATAGACACCCAAATTTAGACGTCAGAGTGCAACTCGTTCAAACGAACTATCCGCCATCACGGATGAGTATCCTCACCTGTAATCAACAAGTTTTCCTTTGTGACTTCGCCTCTCCTTCTCCACTTTGGGCAGCCCACGACCATATGGGAGAAGGATCAGCAATGGACGAAGTAGAGCGCCCGATCGGATTCGTCGGGCTTGGCGCCATGGGCGAACCCATGGCGCTTAATTTGGCGCGGGCCGGCAAACCACTCATCGTATGGAATCGATCCGAAAAGAGAACTGAGGTTCTGGCGTCTGCAGGAGCGGAAATTGCATCAGAGGTGGAGCAGGTTTTCGCCCGTGCCGCGATTATCGTGCTCATGCTGGCCGATGATGGGGCTTATCGACGCCGTCCTGGATCGCAATGGCCACCGATTTCGAATCACGCGTGAACGGGCATGTCGTTGTTCACATGGGAACGACTTCCTCGAAATATTCGCAAGCCCTCGATATGGATGTCCGTTCTGCCGGCGGACAGTACGTCGAAGCTCCCGTTTCGGGCTCGCGAAAGCCGGCCGAGGCCGGGCAGCTCGTTGCCATGCTTGCCGGTGATGAGGAGGTTGTTGCCCGCATTCGTCCATTGCTGGAACCAATGTGCCGGGAAACGATCGTCTGCGGAGCCGTTCCCAACGCTCTCCTTATGAAGCTTGCCGTCAACCTCTTCCTGATTTCGATGGTCACGGGCCTCGCCGAGGCGGTGCATTTTGCAAATCGCCATCGTCTCGACTCCAACCAGCTTGTTGCCGTGCTCAACGCAGGTCCGATGGCAAGCGACGTCTCACGGGTCAAACTCTCGAAGCTGATTGACCGCGATTTTGCGCTCCAGGGCCGGCATTATAGACGTCTTGAAAAATAACCGCCTGATCGCGGAGGCGGCACGCGAAGCGGGCGTTGCATCGCCGCTGCTGGATGTGTGTCACGCGCTTTATCAGGAAACCCTGGACCTCGGCCATGGCAATGCTGACATGGTCGCTGTGATAAAGGCAATCGAAGCCAGGACGGAAAGCGGCTGATGATAGGCGCTTTACTTTCGTCAGAGCCGACTACGAAAAAGTCAGCCATGTCTGGACATTGGAAGCAGCAAGCGACTTACAGAATATCGCGGACCGCGCCCCCGACGCAAACGCCCTTCCGCCCATCGTCGTCCAGATCGACAACGATCCGGCAGGGAATCCCCATATCCTCGCCTTGCGAAACGGTAAAATGTCGACCGTGCGGCCAACCGATCCTCGCCAGGTATCCTCCCAGCGCTGGCCGCCGCGGCTCCCGTCGCCGGATCTTCATAAACGCCGCCTGCAGCAAAGGGATTTCTGGCATGGAAGCGCTGGGGACCTTCCGAAAAGACAAGGGAGATTGTGGCCAGCATTTCCGCTTCCATGATTACTTTTCCGGCGTTTTGGTCATAGCGCATTGCGCTCAGCGTTTCCCTGCTTTTCAAGGCCAGCAGCAAGTGGTCTGCGCCCGCGCTGACAATCGCCGGCGGAATTCGCGAATCCAGATCGTCATCGTCCCATCCGAACAAAGCCAGCGCCCTATCCAGATAGGCTCGAGCAACTGGCCGGCTTGTAGGCGGTGGCGATAACAACGTCGCGGTCGCAAGAGAGCCGGATATGTCCCCCCTCGACCGAGGCCTGGACGCCGCTGTTGAGTCTCAACTGAAAACGACCCGTTACCACGTCGTTTGGCGAGGATAGCGCCCAGCGCGACGGTCGCGTGACCACAGAACGGCACTTCCATGGCTGGCGCGAAGTAACGCACGCGCCAGTCCCCGTCTTCGGGCACTGCGAAAACTGTTTCCGAGTAGCCGATTTCCGCTGCAAGAGCCTGCATGGCAGGAACCTCGGGAAACGCTTCGCAGATCACGACGCCGGCGGGAATTTCCGCCGCGCGCAGCATCGGAAAAGGCGGCAACTCTTTCAACTTTCATTGCTGTCGAAGACATCAGGCATCTGACTTGTATCGGAGCACGAGGGCATCAGCGAGCACACACCATCCATCGACACGGGACGATGGATAGTGTGGGCGCCAATGCACCCGGTTCAGGCGGCTACTTCCTTACGAATGCCAATCTTGTCGAGGCGCACCTTCTCGGCTTGCGGAAGCGCCGCCGACCATTCGGCCTCTTTTCCGTGCAAAGGCAGAACCCGACCGAATTCGATCATCTGGTTCGGCGGTATCTCCGACAGATACACCCAGACGCAATTCGGCTGCATCAGGGAAGCTATCGCGACGTCGGTCGCCAGGCAGGCCATCAGCGTATCCTTCATTTCCGTGGGGCCGACCTTCGCGGATCGAGCCGTGCACGAATATCTGGTCGGAATCGAGTAGCGTCCCGCCAAGGTAATAGTTACCGGGTTCACTTCGTTGAACGTGATCCGGACGAAATAATAGGGCGCGCCGGTCGCATCCCCGTGAGCACGGGTCACAGCTTCGGCGATCTTGGCTCTTCTGCGACCCGGTCAGCCGACCTTCCTCGCATGTCACGATATAACTGGGCATTCTGTTTTCCTTTCTTCTTCTTGGGTTGAAGCTTTAACACAATCGAATCATGGTTCCCTTTGGAGGCGCGAAACCGCGCTGACTTCCCGGATTTATCGGCCAAGGGCGCTATCGCAATCAGCGCTGCGACAGCGCCCCAGTGCGAACGGCCCGGCGTCCAACGTGCCGGCAACAAGTCCTCCCAGCGGGCCGCCGACAGCGGTGCCCAAGTCCCACGCGGACGTCACTGCTCCAGGGCTGCCGTGCGTTCGCGCGGATCCGCAGCTTCCGTTACGAGGGTCGTTACGCTTGGAATCAGCAGGGAGAGGCCTGCGGCGGCTAGAGCTGTCGAGATGAAAGCAAGCCACTCGACATGCGTGACATATAAGCCGGCCAGTCCGACGGACTCGATGAGGAAGGCGGACAGAAGCACCCGCCTCCCGCCGAAACGATCCCTCCCGCCGAAACGATCTGCATATCCGCTGCCCAGAAAGCGCGTCATCATAAACGCGACGCCGAACACGACGAGCGCGAAGTTTTGACCTGCGAAGTCAAGCGCCGCGAAGTGCGGCACCAGAAACGCAGCGATGACGCCATACCCAATGCTGGAGAACACGCCGGAAGCACCGGGCAACCATGCTGCCCTGGGAAACAAGGCGCGGCGGACATTCGTGCCGACGGACGAGACACGCTCCTCAGGCCGCGTCGATGCAACCAGCACCCACGCAATCATCGGAATGATACTGGCCGCAATCCAGACACCGCGATAAGTGCTGAGAGATAATATTGCCGTTCCAAGCATTGGCCCGGACGCAAGCCCCATCCACATCGACAGGCCAAAATGGCCTGCCACCTTCCCCCGCCGTGATTGCTCTGTGTGCGTCAGTATCCAGCCGACAGACCCGGTGAACAGTGCGCCTTCGCCGGCCCCAAGAAAGAGACGGGCAAGAAGCAAGGTTGGAAGATTTGTTGCCGCCACATGGCCGATCCCGCCGATCAGACCGAGGATGGCTCCGGCCATCGCCACGCGACGTCCACCGCTTTGATCGGCAAACCTTCCCGAGATCGGGCGGGAGAACATGGTTGCTAGAGATCCGATCGTCACCGCCAGGCCGGCGGTGATTGCATTCGCTCCCAACTGCTCATGGGCATAAGCCGGCATGACCTGCATCGTCATCCCAATCGCACCGAAGCCAAGGAAGCAGGCCGACCAGAGCCGCCAGTAAGGAACTGCAACGTGGCTTTGGGCGTGTCGATCAGGAGCGCGCTGTAACATATCATCAAACCCGCATATTATTTGATGACAAGATACGCCTTTGCTTGTATGACTCAATTCAGTAATTATCATTAAGATTATACGAGACTCGCATGAATACACGGGACCTCGAGGCTTTCCTGGCCGTTGTGGAAACCGGCTCGATCGTTGGAGCGTCAGCGCGGCTTCATCTCACGCAGCCCGGTGTGAGCCGCCGCATCCAAAGTCTGGAAGAACAGCTTGGCGCCGCCTTGCTTGACCGGCAGTCAAAACCCTTGAAGCCAACTGCGGCGGGCCGCGAAACCTATGCGCACGGGCGCCGGATGCTGGGCGTGCTGGATGATCTCAAGACGGGATTGTCGCCAAAGGGAGTTATCCGCGGAGAGTTTCGGCTCGGCATATCGCCGTATCTGTCGGAGGTCGGGATAACGACTCTCGCCGATCGGCTCCGCGGCAGCTTTCCGGATCTCATGCTGCGCATCACAACGGGGTGGCCCGAACAGCTTTTGGAGCAGCTTCGCCGCAGCGAGATCGACGTCGCCGCGTTTTGCCTTCCGGATGGGATGACCCCACCGACGGAGATCGAGGCGGATGCCCTCGACATCCAGCCGCTATTTGTTGTCGCCTCGCGGTCCCTGGATCTGCCTTCTCCCACGACGCTGCAAGACCTTTCACCGTTTCGCTGGATCATCAACCAGGACGGCTGCGGCTTCCGAAGTGCGATCCAGCGCCGCTTCGAGCAGGAGAACCTCCCTCTGCGGATCGGTATAGAGGCCCTGAGTTCGGACCTTCGCCTATCGCTCGTCGCGCGCGGGCTGGGAATTACTCTGGCGACAAGAGATGCAATTGAAAGCAGCCCGCTGCGCGACGCCCTCAAGATTATTCCTGTGCAGGAGTTCGAACCGAGAGTTCGCGCCTGGATCGTTCGCCGGCCACCGGTGGGTCGGCTTGTGCGACCCATCGAATGTCTCACGAGGGCCCTCGAAGCAGCAATTGATCTACCGATTCCCGATGCAAATCGAGGCTGATACGAGAACATCGATCGGAAACACAGATTACCTCTGCGTTAAATTGGCCGGACTCTCAATTCGGTGGAGGGAAGAAGATGCCTCTTTCGATCTATCAATTGTCGATCCCAACTTTTCTTCGTGGGCTCGCGATCGCCGGCGGATATTGCCGCAAGGCATCGGCGTTCTGCACCGAACGCGGAATATCTCCCTTGACGCTTATCGATGCACGATTGGCGCCCGACATGCTTACGTTCGCAGGCCAGATTCAAAGGGTCAGCGATACGTCGAAGAGACCGGCGGCGCGGCTGGCCGCCATTGATCCACCTCGCTACGAGGACACCGAAAAGACGTTTCCGGAACTCCAAATCAGACTCGACAAGACATCCGATTTCTTGAGATCGATAAACCCACCGCAACTAGATTGCGCGCCGTCACGCATAATCGAGTCCAAGCTTCCGTCGGGTGGCGTGGAGTATCTGGCTGTAGAAACCTATCTGCTGACCCGGGCGCTTCCTAATTTTTATTTTCACCTCGTTACTGCGCACGACATCCTGCGACACATGGGCGTGTCCGTCGGAAAGCGGGATTACCTCTATCTACCCGACGAAATTCGCGATTAGCGTCTCGGTCAGATGCCGCAAAATATCAACCGACCGCATTGTTTCGCGAAGCCAAACGGTTAAGCAAAACGGAATATTGCATTTCATACTATCGATTATTCGAGACGTCGGGGCCGGCATATACAGGCAGGCATGGAAGCACCTCGTCAGCCCCGGAGCCTCAAATGCCCTTCGTTCGCGTTACTGTATTTGCACCCGAGCTATCGCAGCAACAGATTGAGCGGCTGTACAACCGCACGACCGCACTAATGGTCGACGGGATGCGGAAGCCTCTTGAAGGCGTGGCCGTTCTTGTGGACCACGTACAACGGGGCGCGTGGCGCATCGGAGGCAAGGACGTTACAGTCGGGGCAGAGGTGGATGCCATCATCGGTGCGGCCTCAAACACGCCGCAGGAGAAAGCCAACTTCATGGCAGGAATGATGTCGCTCCTGAGCGAGACATTAGGAGTCGGCTTGAGCGTGGAGACGTACATCGTGATCCATGAAATGCCCCGGGATAGCTACGGCCGTGGCGGCTTGAGCCGGGCGGAGCGAGATCGACGCAACGCCGCATAACGCCTGTCCGGCTCGTTTAAGGCTCGCGCGCATATCTCAATTCAAACTTAGCAAAACGGGAAGCGTTTCAGTCAGTATCTCTCTGAAGCGAGCCGCCGCAGGTGACAACTCACGGCCGGCACTGCTTAGAAACAGGTGCGCCATCGGCAATGCGGGCAGCCCTGCGCTTTCGCCCAGTACGGTGAGATGATCAGGAACGCTTGCTGCCGTACGCACGGTAATCCCCAAGCCGGCATCCACCGCAGCCCACAAGCCAGAAAGACTGGGGGTGGTAAAGGCGATATGCCAGGGTATTTCAGCACGATCCAGCGCGGCTATGGCAGCGGCGCGAAACGTGCACGGCGCTTCCAGAACCGCAAGCGGTACCGGCTCCGCCGGACCGCGAACGCTGTTCGCTGGGCCTATCCAGGCCATCGGCAGGTCGGCTAACGTCTCGACCTCAAACCGGGTAGTTTCGGTCAGAAGCATGATGAGGTCGAGCTGGCCCTTTTCCAACCGGTCGGCCAGAACGACGTTGCGGTCAACCGTCGCCTCAATTCTTACTTTCGGGTGTGATCGCTTGAAACGTCCGAGAGCGGTTGGGAGCCAGTGATCCGCAAAGTCGCTCGGAAATCCGAGACGAACACTCCCATTAACGTCGCTGCTCTTTAAGATAGCGACGGCCTCATCATTGAGATCGATGATCCGTCGGGCGTAACCAAGAACGATTTCGCCGGCCTCGGTTGGAATGAGGCCGCGCCCCTCTTTGCGAAAGAGTTCAAGGCCCAAGCGATCTTCAAGTTTACTGACCTGCTGACTGACTGCCGATTGCGACCGCCCAATCGTCTTCGCCGCCCGGTTAAAGGCTCCCAAGTCATGGGCCACGACCAGGGTTCGCAGAACATCTATATCGAGGTTGACCGGCATAGTTCGGCCCGAATGAACGGTTGGGCTACAGATGCGCTTTTTCCAAAGCATTTCAAGAGATACCGCGCCTCGCCGGCGCGGGCATCGGAGAGAGCTACTGCACATTGCGCCTGCGCGAACGAACGGTGGCAACCGGGTAGACCACGCTCAATGCCAACAACGTCAGCGCGTTCGCTTATAGGCTATTTCGCCATAAACCCCTGGCCCGCCGATGGTCGGGTGAGGCACCGTAAATTTCACTTCGTCAGCCTTTATCGTGACCGGCCATTTCAGGTCCGAGCCTTCCCAATTTGTGTAAGTTGCGTGCTCGACGTGGATAGTGATCGAGTTGTCCCGCTCGTCAACCGTATAGGTGCCAAAGTGGCACTGCGTTCCCACGACGGAGGCCCGATACTCTTCCGGCGTGCCCTTGCTCTTGTCGTTCGCCGCAAACTTCGGACGGTCCTTTGACATAATCTGCAGGGTGTAGTGTCCCGTCGCATCGAACGTCAGTAGGCCCTGTGGATCCGGACTGTAGAGATGGATCCGGCTGCCATCTGGATTGACGTTATCCGAAAGGACCAGAGTCCATGTTCCCAGCAACTGGTCCTTGAGAGTTTCCGCCATAGCAGGCAATGCTGTCGCGAGCGCGAGAAGAAGCGCTCCGAATGCGATTGAAACATATCGTCTGATCTTCATGAGCCCGTCCTGCATGTTGTTAACCGCAGTTTTCTACGGGCTGTAGATCGGCCAATAAAATGATTAATTTGAACTCGACAGTTCAGAAAAACAAAACGGTCCTATGAGCTACGATTTTTTCCAAGAATGTCGCGCTCCTATGCGAGCTTGGCTGTGTCGTAGAGCTGATCGCGATTCCAGGAGCGGCAACGCTACGGATGCGGACGCTGCGAATCTTTCTCATTTGGCGACCCACACGTCACTTTGCTTGATCTGCCGAATCAAAGCTTCGGGATCGAACTTCCGTAAACCTGATGGAATCTCGAACAGCTGCGCGGATTGTGGCTCATCGCGAATGTTCTGGGCGGCAATAACGACACCGTCTTCGGTCTTGATTCGCAGCGGAAATTTGCGCACGGGATCGATCCAGCCGAGCAGCTCTTGATTGGGAGACAGGATCGCGCGGTAAGCGATCGTATTGTTCCCGTCGACCGTCTCCTCTCCGATGCGCTCGCAACGCCAATTGCCCTGATTTTTTGCATCCTGATTCACGATGCCAGCGACTGTTGCCATGGCCTCCCACTGCCGGCACGGATTATCCGGATCGACCGGCACGAAGAGCCGGGTCAGACGATTTGACTGACGGGCTTCCATGAACAGCCGCGCCGCGGGTCGCACAAAAAAGGCAGCGTGCTTTGTTCCCTCGATCACAAAAAAGCCGTCGGCAAGTTCCGGCGTCTCAATTCGCACCTTGTCGCCGGACACCCTCAACCTGGCCGCCGGCGCGGACGCGCCGTCATCCTTCAACGTCAAGAGATCGGCAGAAAATTGCTGCGCCCGCGCCGGAGCATGACCGCAGAACAAAAAGCCTGCAACAGCAAGCAAGCTCCACCATGACCGATTGGACGGCAAAACAATTATTGGACCTTTAGTCATTGTCGGAATCCGCTGGATATAATTTCGCGATTTGGGTGGCTGGTCGACAAAGAGCGACGCCGACCGAGCCATCAGGCCCGATCGGCGCCGCCTTAGTAGGTCAGATCGCAATTACTCGGTGTAGGGCTGAGTAACCGCGTGGCTGAAGTCGAACGCGTCGAACATGTCGGCAAGCGCCGGGCTGTTGGTCGGCACGTACAGATTGTTCTTCGAGTACGTCGGGTTCGGGAGGTTATCGCGGCTGCGGTTCGTGAGCGGCTGCAGGCTCCAGTTACGCTCGATGAACTTCAGCAACGACACGTGGTCTCCGTAGTTGTGGTAGACCTTGCCGCCTGTCGAGTAGGGCGAGAGGATCAGGATCGGCATGCGCGGTCCGTCGCCGAAGAAGTCGATCGACTGGATGAAGCCCGAGTCCCAGTAACCGCCAGCTTCGTCCCAGGTCACGAACACCGCGGTTTCCGCCTTCAACTGCGGATTGGCGTCGAGCGCCTGGAGGACGTTGAGGACGTAACCTTCGAACAGGTCGACCTTCGAGCTGGAAGGATGACCGTCGAGCAGACCATCCGGCTTGCCGAACGACACCGAAGGCAAGGTGTTGTTCTGGATCGCCGTGATCAGATCAGCCGTGTCCTTGACATGCGCGGTCCGAACGGCCGGGTTGGCCATAATCGAGGTCGCATATTGGAACGGATTGCAGATCTGGCAGTAGGCGATACCAACGGCATTCGCCGGATCGGCGATTGCCGCAGCCGTCAGGTTCGGGCTGGTCGGGTTCGCCGCAACCGCGGCGTTCGAGAGTGCGACGGCCGCATTATACGAACCGCCGTAATAAGCCCACGAAATGTTCTTCGCGATCAGCTCATCGCCGATGGTCTTGACCGGCGACGGCGGAAGGTTGCCCGCACCCGACAGTGAACCGTTCGGCAGATAGCCGGGGTTGGTGTTGTCCAGCATGTAGTAGTGGTTGGGCTGGCAGTTCGGCTCTGCCGCGTAAGGCAGATTCTCGAGATAGCTTACGATCGGCTTGACGCCAGGCTGGCTGAAGTCAGCGCAGGCACTGAAAGCGTTGTCAGCCGTGTACTGGTTGACGGTGCCTGCAACCGGGTTCGGGTTCGCAATCTGGTTCGCGGGCGGCGTGATCGGGTTGCCTTTGCCGTCGCTCCAGAACGCAGCGTCGCCGGTACCGAGCATGAAGTGGTTGGCGCCGGTGCCGCCATGGAACGATTGATGGAAGTTATCGCCCAGGGTGAAGCGGTCAGCCAGCTGCTTCAGGATCGGAGCTTCTTCCTGCTCCGCATTGTAGAAGCCCATCGAGTTGGCCATGCTGAAGTTGCTCTTGGCATAGGTCGCCATCACGAAGGGGAACAGGTCGGCCAGACAGCCCGAGCTGTTGGTCTTGGTCACGTGGGCAACGCTGCAATCCTCTTGCTGCCAATCCTGGTAGAAGCGGTGCGTGGTGTCGCCGGTGTAGTCGTCGTCGGTGAGCTGGGGACCCTGCAGCGGGAACGGACCCGTCAGAGTGCCGGCTCCGGGAACGCGGGTATCGAGACTGCCGGTCGGCAGGCCGGTGAATCCCGTGGTCAGGATGTCGAGGCTGCCGGGATCGATGTCCTTTTCGACGCTCGCTTCGGCGATCGACTTGAACGGAGCACCGGTGTCGCTCTGCGCAGACGGGGCACCGTTGGTGTTGGGCTGCGGCATCGCATTGGTCGGGCTATAGGGCGTCTTGGCGATCGCCGGAGCGCCGATGTAGTAAGAAGTCTGCGCGGCGACCGAGTACTGCTGTGCCTGCGCGAAGTTCGGGCCCGGCGTGCCGTCTTCGTTGACAATGCCCTTGGACAGCAGGTTGGAGATCGTCTGGCCGGCGCCCTTCGGCTTGTACACACCGAAGGTGTGATCAAGACCGCGGTTTTCACCGATCAGGACGATGACGTGCTTGATCGGCGAAGCGGTTTTCACGGTCTCGGTCGGGTTCGACCCATTACCGTTGCCGTTACTGTTGCCATTACCGTTGTTGCTGCCTCTGCCTTCGTTACCGTCCTTACCTTTGTTGAACGGGTTATTGTTGTTCTGGTCATTCCTGTTATCGGCGTTGAGGAAGCGGTTGGGATGCGAGCGCATGTCCCAGATGCTTCTTCCCGTGTTGCTGGCAGCGAAGCCCGCGGTAGCGATAGCCATCGTAGAAACGATGCACAGCGCTGTCGTGGTCTTCCATTTTCTTCTGAAGCTAAACGTCGTTTTCATTGTCGACCCCAAGGTTGTTTCAACGTTTCGGTAGATAGTGGGTCAACATGACGCAGGCATATCGATGATGTGAACGTGTGCGGAAAACTTACAACGATTCAAAATATTTTCGCCGAAAGAATTTTTTTCATCTCGCGGGATGAAACAAAAAAATAATCGCGTGTCTTCTGCATCTCCGCGAAGGACGTCACACGAATGATATCAAAAAAAATATCCTTGGCAAAGCCAACGCGCGATTCCATGAAGATCGATCTCATAGATTCGATGGTGCCGCGATCACTCCAGCGATTAATTTACGCGAGCAGAATAGTCGCTCCGCTCATTGATTGGATTCAAATTGATTCGATAAAGTTCCGGCTTCAGTGTGGCACGTGCTTCGAGTGCATCATCGGCGACTGCACCGCGTAATGGATCACGCGGTCCCGTGAAAATCGAAGCAGGTGGAATTCGATAGCGCTACGATCACGGCAGTAATTTATTCAAGCAGGAAAGTTATTCGGCCCACACCGATCCGATAGAATTCCGACTTCAGTGGGAAACATGCTTCGACTGCATCACTTGCCGAAGTGCGGCGTAATGCGAATCATGCACCGCGAAATTGAACAATGACCATGGCTCCGCGCTGGCCAGCACCGCCGGAACAGCGGCGGCCATAAGAGAACGATAGTTTTTGAAGTTGGTAGCCGCATCGGAAGCCCGGCCGTCCGCAACCGCCATGTCGATCCGCCGAAGGGTGAGGACGAGCTCCTTGAGAGCCGCACGCGCAAGAACCCGCTGCTGCTCGCCGCCCGTTACGCTGGTGTTCTTCCGATCGGGATATTGTTCGGTCAATTCGCGCAACTCATTGCCGATCGTATCGACCGCAAGCGACACCACAGCCTTGTCGTTCGCCGGAATTGCAACGGCGAGAACCGTGGTGAAATCGTTGATTTCCTTCAGCGACGCTCCGGCGCCGTCGTGCTCATAAGGCATCATGCCGTCTCCGACCGCGGTGAGATAGGCGACGAGATCCTGCCGATCCTGCGCGGACAGGCCGAGATCGAACACCCGATCGAAATGCGCCACCACTTGGCCGTAATTGTCGAAACGGCCGTCATGAAAATACGGCGCGTTGAAATCGGCATTGCGCAGCGTCGGCGTTTTGAAAAGTCCGCCCGACCCGACGTCATGCTGCTGATGATCGACGAATGCCCCCGAAGGAACGTGACATCCGGCACAGCTCAGATTCGGATCGTGCGGAAAAGGCTTCTTGAACAACACTTCGCCGCGACGCTCTGCTTCGTTGATATTCCCGATCAATCGCCCGCCAGGGCCGAGAATGGGATTGGGCAGGAAATCGATGTCCTGGATGTAAGCAACGATAGCATCGACGATAACCGGCGATGGCTCGGGCCCCGCAAACTCGTTGACGATGACATTGTGGATGAAATCATGCAGCGACGCCGTGCGGCCGTCATGACCATAGGGTGCGAGGTAGCGTGCACCCCGCAAGCTCGGGATCGTGACGGGATCAAGCACAAAATTGTTGGCATTCGGATTGAAAAGCGGCCCGGTAGTGTCGAAATTTCCCGGGCGCGTCGACATCTTCGGCATGAAGAACTTGGCGTTGCCCGCGCCGTTGACGTGGCAGGTACCGCAACTCACGCCGGCCTGCCGTGCCACCCCACCGAGAATTCCGGGTGAACTGAAGGCCAGATTGCCAAGATTGACCATATACGACTTACCGCCGGCGATCTCAGATCGAAATACCTCGCGCGGCTTGCTGAGCGCGTCTTCGTTGAGCTCGGTTTTTGGTGGCAACGTGGTTTGATCGCCGTCGACCGGAAAGGCCATCAGCCGCCCGGAGACGCCAACAAGCAACAAGCCAAGTGCGACCGCGGGAATCGCTGAGCGGCGGATATTCATCGTGAAGCGGGCTCCAGCGTGGAACGCTGCAACCCCAGTTTGTTCGACGCGTCCTGCAGCGTGACCACCAGTTCCTCACTGCTGCGTCGCAGCGCGGGAATATCGACGTGTTGCAAATCCGGCGCGGCGACGATGGTCTTGAGTTGCCTGATCCTTGCCTCGACCCCATCGGCGGCCTTGGCGTCGGCCGTCCGGAGCACAACGGCGAAAATCGTGTGATAGGCGAATTCGATTCCGTTGACGTTGTTACGCATATCGTCGAGCGACGTTCCGCTGATTCGTGATTCACCGCCATCGGCTTTGCTCTCGCCGACTTCGTAAGCCAGCCGCACGGTTCCGTCCAACAAGCCCTGCGGCGTCAACGGCATATCGCGAAGCTTGCCGTGAAGACTGTCAAGATGCTCGACCAATGCGCCGGCATCGTTCTGCACATCGGTGCGGCCGGCGCCAAACAGCGAGGCTTCGATGGCATGAAAGCCGCTATCGGCATTGGGCCAGGCGTCGATCTGGGCGTCCAGTTCGGGAACAAAGCCCGCCGTGAACACTTCCGAGCGCTCCCATCCGGCCCGAGCCGAAATCCAGGCCTTCTTTGCCCCTATCAAATCTCCGGCCATGGCGCGCTCACGCAAATCGCGAGCGCCCGCCAACGCCTGGCCGATGCCTTCAATCATATAGGGACGATAATTCTCAGCCCCGTCATCGAGGGGTGCGGCGCTCGCTGCACCTATGCCAAACCCCAGCAGGGCAAGACACACTACTACTCTTACTTCGATCATCAGCTCAAGACCCCCGCGCGGGCAAGCCCGCGGTCGCCACAAAATCAGTGGCAGCCATCGCGTGCAATATTGTCAACTCTGTATGCCGTTTTGTGACGGGATCGTTTCACATCGCGATTTTTCGAAAAAAATTTATCGTGAGGAATTCCGTTTGGAAATGAAGCTGGAGTCGCGCGTCAGGAAAATAATTTGAAAATATCTGCGTATTCCCATCACAAGACTGATATGTGATTATCGTTCCGATCCTCTCGCACTGAATAATCCGCCGACTTGGCAAGGCTCGCATGCCCGTCGATACCGAGGCCCTGCAACTTTTGGGATTCTTCGCCGCACTTTTTCTACTTTGCGGAACGATCGCGCTGATCGATGCTCGTCGCGGCATCATTCCGAACGGGTTGAATTTATCGATTGCCGGTCTCGGTCTGATGAAAGTCGCGGTTGCCGGCGGTGCGGCAGCGGGGATCGAAGCTGCGTGTGAGGGCGCAGTCATCGGTTTGATTTTCTGGCTGCTGCGGCGATTGTATTTCGCTTGGCGAAAAATCCAGGGTCTTGGTCTCGGCGATGTGAAATTTCTTGCCGCTGCAACAACATGGATCGGCATTGCCGGGATTCCCACATTGCTGTTAATCGCCACGCTGACAGCGCTCGCCGCAGCCGGCAGCCTGCAACTGGCCGGGCGTGGCATGACGCGCCAGACATCTTTGCCGTTCGGACCGTTTCTGGCGATCGGCCTGCTGCTGACATTTGTCTCGCAGCAATTCCTCGGCACGATCGTGGCATGATCCTGGCCGAAGGGCGCATCATCATTGTCGCGACGACGCCGAACTCCCGATCGCACTCACCGGGAGCAGGCGGACCGCACCGCTCGACTGGGTGCTACCCGGCTGCGGCAACGTCAGCACGGCCGCGCGTTTATCCTTTTCCATGGTCACTTCGCGGCCCTGGATCACGCTCAGCTTCCAGCCTTGATAATCCTCGCCCACCTTCAGCCGCAGTGCTATTTTCGTTGACTGGTCGATAAAAATTCCGAAGCCCTCGTCGTCACTGGCGATGGTGCCGACCAGCGACAGCTGGGGTGGCTCGATCTCTTTTTTTCGTGGCGGTAGCTTGATGGGCGCCGCTTCGGCGGCGGCCGCTGGCGGCGGCGGACGGCGGGAGGGTGAAAAAATCGGACGATCACGCGTCCCCGACAATTGATTGAGCGGCACGCCCCATAGCGGATTGGCGCTTGGAGTCCGTGCCGGCACAGCCGGCGCCGGGACCACGCGCACCGCCGTGGCAGGCTCGACCGGAACGGAGGATATCGCGGGCGGCCCGGGAGGCCGGGTGCTGTCGTTGAGGCCGGCATCCAGCGCGCTATCAGACACCGCGGTTGCTGATGCGATTGCCTCATGAATCAGCAACGCCAGCAACGTCAGACCAATGGTGAGACCACGCTTCATTTGGCGCCTCGCCATTGCCCGGACACTACCAGCAGGATTCGCAGCTTACCGCTTCCGGAGCCCGATGCCGTGAGCGGAGTCTGGACTTCAAGCTGATCGACAAACAGGAAAGGCATGCCCGCCTCAAGATCGTAGAGCAGTGGCTGCAATTGGGGCTGTTCGATCTCGCAGCTCGCGATCATGCTGAGAAACCCGGTGCGCGACGGCGTACCCTGCAGGTCGAGTTGGGTCGACAGCACGTTGCCGCCGAGTTTCACCGCCGCTCCGGCCACGCGCTGCAGCAGCGTCGCGCCCGCGATGGTGACCGTTGCGCCCTCGAGATATGCGGAACCCGATGGAATCGTTACATCACCGGACGAACCGAGAGCGGCAGCAGGCCTGCGGCCTTCGAGCTGCTCCAGCATGGCTGACGCCGACGCAACCTGGCTGCGCTGGTCGAGCATATCAGCGGCCGACGTCACGACGATCAACAACAACGCGACCAGGAGACCGATATAGATCGCCGTCGACACGATGGGTGACGTGGTGATGGCTTTCCTGCATGCAGCGTATGCACTCATGTGCCGGATCCAAAATAGGCTGTGATATGGGCTTCGATATGGAAACGCTCGCCGGTTTCGTTCGCTGCGTGCGTGGTCGGCGCGAAGAAGGTCGCACGGGTGAATTGCGGCGATTGCTCCATCAAGCGGATCAGGGACGGCGCGTCCTGCGTCATGCCCACGACCTGGACCTTGTCGCCCTCAAGCCGCAGTTCCGTTACATAGGTGGTATCGGGCAGCACACGCGAGACCGCTTCCAGAACCATGACGCTTGACGGCGTTGTCTGCTTGCGCTTGGCCAGTAGATCCAAACCGGATCCGGCTGAATTCGAACCAAGGCGTAACGCGGCGCGGCGTTGCGAAATCTGTCGCTGCAACCCGTCCTGCTCGGATTGCAGATAGCCGCCAACGTAGGTCGCCACCAGCAACGAGGCTGCCGCGGCCACGCCGGCGGACAGCAAAACGGCGCGCAGCAGGCGCGGCACATTCGCCATTGACCCGATCGCGCTACGCCACGGCTGGTCGAACAGCTTGATCCGGACGGGCGGGTGCGCGTCAACCGAAGTTGTCGCGTAAAGGGCGACGGAAGCCGCATCCAGCGTCTGAACAAACTGAAGCAACGGCTGGACCTTCAGCTTCGACGTCGCGGCGAAGATCACGTCGATCCGGTCATTGGCCGCGGCCGTGGGCGGGCTCCAGCCGAACACCGCGTCTTCGGCGGCCCAGGGCGTCAGACGATCGATCTGCGTCCGGACCATGCCGTCAAGAAAATCACCGGCCTTGCTCGGAAAGTCGAGCAGACAAGTCATGACATGATCTGATTGCAGTTGCAGCTCAACCCGACTGCCGCGAAAGGCGCCCTGCCAGTCCGCCGGTAACGGTGGATAAGGCCTGCCATTTTCGAGGCGAAATGACAGGTCGGGTAATGCCAGGCCACCTTTCACCGGGACCTTCCCGGCCGGGATCATTTCGGTCCTGAACGCGCCATCGTCGCCTTCGACGAGCAGGATTCGGCGCGCGCTCACCAGACGACTTGCCACCTCGTCAATGGCGCCGGACACCGCCGCGATCCAGTCACCGAACAGGGCTTTGAATTCAGAGATAGCTGCCATCACACGCCCCCGCGTTTTCGTACGCCGCCGCCGCGGGTCTCCAGATCATCCTGCCAGGACAGCACGCGGTAGGGTTCAATCTTGTCGCCAAGCGCGATAACGATTTCGGATGCGGCGCGCCGGCCGTTGCTGAAACGGATCGTCACCTCGATCCGGTAGCATGTGCTTTTGGCCGTTGTCGGGTCGTTCTGCGCCGGGGCGTGCGTATCCGCAGCCGCGAGCGGGCCGCTCGACTGCGTAGATGGCGCGCCTAACGCGTCGCCGGGCTTGTCCGATGCCTTCCCGGGCAATGCATCGATTACCTCGGGAGCTGCAATCGCGGAATCGACGTCAGGCGATCCGCTGAATACCGTCACGAACGGCAGGGCACGCTCTACCAGAGCGGGCGGCAGGCCAACCACAAGCGCGAGTTCGTTCACATGCGTAAACAGTGACTGCCGTGGCGTATAGCCCGCGCTGGCATAAAGCACTTCTTCGACATTGGCGGCACCGGGCACGGGCCGGGTTCGCCATCCCACGATCCGGTCGGCGTCTTCGGCGGCGGCCGCCTTGCTCGCGCCGAGCCCCGCGAACAGACCCGCCAGCACTTCCTTGGGAGCGAAATTGAGGTCGATGCGAGCGGCTTCGGACGTGAAGGTGACGAGAACATCCGCATCGTCCAACCGAAAGTGAAACGATCCCCGCGGGGGCCGCTCCTTGTCACCCGCCAGCGTCAACTGATAGGCGGTGAGTTCAAGACTGGCGGATACCAGTGCTTCGGTTTGTAGCGCGACATCGTTGAGCGCCAGTGCCTGCGCCGAGGCCGACAGATACACCGCGAAAATCGCTGCCAGCGCCGACAGCGCCATGAGAATCCAGAGCACCGCGACGATCACGAAGCCCTGCTCTGAAGAAGACGCGTCCGCGCGACCTTGCGTCATAGCGTTCCTCCCTGCCCCGCAACCCCGGCTCGGGCATCTGGCGGCGTATTCGGTGGAACGTCCTGCTTTTTATCGTCGTCACAACTGCCGTCCGGCCGCACGCAGTCGCTCGGCACCTGGACGTGAACCGGCGCTATCGTCGAGACCGACAAGACGCGTCCGGTACTCGCATCGCGGATCGTCAGCCTGATCATGGCTGGCAGTTTGTCGGCCCCGCGCCATGCCCCTTTCCAGATTCGATCCGGACCGGCATAGGCGAACGACAGCCGGTATGGCGCGCGCAGCAGCACCACGGGATCGGCGAAGCGCATCTGTTCCGCCAGCGACGATGCCGGCGGCAGCGGCGTGAACCGGGTCCGCGACCGCACGGTCATGAACTCACCGCGATCGGTCGTCTCACCCACGCGCACAACGTCCAGTCCGGGTCCGGCATTCGGCCCCAGCGCCGTGCGCACAAACGTCACCGAAAGTTCCGATCCCTCGAACAGCGGATGACGTGTATCGCGATTGGGGGGAACGTATTCAGCCGCCGCGAGATCGGCCCCGATCCGTTGCAGCGCAATGCCGATCACTTCACTGCGCTGAACGCGGCTGAGGCCCCGATTCCAGTTCGGCAGCCACTGTGCGGTGATGCTGGCGAGCGCAGAAAGCACCAACCCCATCAATGCCATTGCGACAATGGTTTCGATCAGCGTGAAACCGCGTTCGCTGGCGCGCTGCTGGGTCGTTATTGCGGTCATTCGGAGGACTTCCGCATCAGCCGTACGGTGCGAATATCGGACACCGCGCCGGTAGGAGATCTGACCCTTACCCTGACAAGTTCGGGAACCCAGGGAATGGCGGCGTCCGGCACCGCCCAGTCTCCGCCAAGCGGCATCACATCGACCGTCCAGCGGAAATCGTCGGTCTGTCCCGACGAAGACCCGGGTTGAAGATCGGCGCGCGGCGGAAGACCGGCGGTCATAACCGTGCGCGCCGCCTGCATCAGCGCGACATGCTGCTCCAGCGACCTTACCCCGCGCACATTGGTCGCCATCAGCGAACCGATCGCAACGAAGGAAACAGCGACGATCGCCAGCGCAATCAGCACTTCGATGATCGTGAAGCCGGCATCGCCGCGATCAGTTGGCGCTGGTATCGTGGGGGACAATCTCGATCCTTCCGGTAAGCCAGTTGACGCGAATCTCGTAGCCGGTGTCGAAGCGGGTCAGCGCGATGGTGCCGCCGCATGACGTGCCGTTAGCGAAGAAGCTGATGGTCGATAGCGCCGCCCGTTGCCGGCATGTCTGCGGCAGCAGCGCATCGAAGCGCACGTCGTCGGGAATGCGGATCGTATCCCGCGACGCGCCGGCACGAATCGCACGCGCCTGCGCGTCGACCACGGTGGCAACGCTGGTTTGATTGCGGACCGCCGCATTGCGATCCGCTTTCAGCAGCGTCGCGGTCTGCAGCGCGTATGCCTGCAGGCGCGACCTTGACGTCTCACGCGGAATGAAGGGCAACAGCACGGCCGCCAGCAATGCGATGATGGCCAGTACGCACACCATCTCAAGCAGGGTAAAACCGCGTTCCGAGACTTCAATCATTTTTCGCAGTGGTGTTTTCGAGCGAGATGTCGGCGGCGACCCCGCTGCCGCCTTCCTGACCGTCGGCCCCGTAGGACATGATGTCATACGGACCGTGCTCTGCGGGCGAACGATATATGTAACCGTTGTTCCACGGATCCTTGGGGACGTTGCCGCCCTTCAGATACGGTCCGTTCCAGGCCGCAACGCCCGGCGTCTGCCGAACCAGCGCGGTCAATCCCTCCGAAGTGGAGGGAAAACGGCCGGCATCAAGATAGAACAGATCGAGCGCGCTCGCGAAGCTTTGCAGCTGGATTTTTGCTGCCTTGACCTTGGATTCGCTGAGATAATTGAGAACGCGCGGACCGATCAAGCCCATGATGAGGCCGATGATGGTGATCACCACCAGCATCTCCACCAGCGTGAAGCCCTGCTGGCCGGCATCGGCTACGAACCTGTCTTGTGCGCGCCCGTCTTCTGTGCGCGCAGCGAAAATTCCACCGATGCCTTTGAGCGATATCATGACGAACCAACCTTTGATCTAGCCAAGCCTTTGATTTAGCCAACGAGTTGCGTGACCGACAGCAGTGCGGTCATAATCGACACGATCAGCCCGCCGACGACCGTGCTGATGGCGACAATGGCGAGCGGTCCGACGATGCCGACGACGCGGTCGAGGCTGCGCTGCAACTTCGCTTCATAGAATTCGGCAACCCGGCCTGACAGTGCCGGCAATTGTCCGGTTTCCTCGCCCAGTCGCAGCATGCGGACCGCCATCGGCGGCAGGCTCGTCGTTACCGACAGCGCATCGGACAGCTTACCACCATGACGGACGCGATCCGCCGCGGCAGCCCAGGTCTGCTGGCCCCCGGTCACCGACATGATGTCAACCAGGATGCGCAAAGTGGCGGTGAGGTTGACACCGCTGCCAAGCAGGACGCCGAGATTGCGACAGAAAAGACTGGTGCGATAGAATTGAAAGATACTTCCGATGCCAGGCACGTGCGAGACCGCGGACATCACCGCGGCGCCGGTTCCGGGCCGGCGCAGCAGCCACCAGATTCCGGCGACTGCCGCCGCGGCGGTGAGCATTGCGACAATGCCATTGGCCCGCAGAAAGTCCGACAGCTTGATGAAGGAGCCGAGCGTCGTATCTGACTTCGCCCCGAAATCCTGCAGCACCGTCGAAAACTGCGGCAGCACGAACAGAATAAAGAACAACATGACGCCGGCGGCCGCTACCAGCACGAAGGCCGGGTATTGCATGGCGTCCGTGAGCTTGCGGCGCATCAATTCGGATCGCGCCCGCTCCGCCCCCAGCATGTCGAGGACCTGGTCGAGCGTGCCGGAGACCTCGCCGACGCGCACCAGTGCGCCATACATCGGGGGGAACAGTGACGGATGGTTAGCCACCGCATCCGCTAGGCTTTCGCCGCCGAGAAGCGCCGCACGGAGCTTGCCGACCACCGGACGCATCCGTCCAACGTCGGCATCATCCGCCAGCAGTTCGAGCGCGTCATCGAGACGCGCCCCCGCCTTCAGCAACAGCGCCAGATCGCGCGTAAAGGTCGTGACTTCGGCCGCGCTCGGTCGTCCCAACAGACCGAAACCGCCGGAGCTGGCGTTGGTTCGTTTGTCCTCAACGGTTTCGATCGGCAACAGCCGCAAATATTCAATCCGCCGGGCGACTTCCGCCGTGGTCGGCGCCGAGAGCGTGCCGTTCACGATCTCGCCGCTTTGTGTCAATGCTCGATAGCGATAATTCGGCACGCATTCACCGCACGGTTGTGACACGGAGAATTTCGGCAGGCGAAGTGAGGCCGGCGCGACATTTCGCGATGCCGTCATCCAGCATCGTCGTCATTCCGGCGCGGATTGCCATTTCGTCGATCTTCAGCCCGTCCGTCTTTTCCGAGATCAGTTCGCGGATATCGCTGGTCACTTCCAAAAGCTCGAAGACGCCGAGACGCCCGCGATAGCCCGTGCCACCGCAACGTTCGCAGCCGCACGGCTCATGAATGACCTCCCCGACACGCAGACCAAGCGTCGCGAGCCTTAGATCCTCATCAAGATCGGCATGGGTGAGCGCCCGGGGGGATTTGCAGCGCTCGCAGAGCTGACGGACCAACCGTTGCGCGACCACGGCGCGCAAAACCGATCGCAGCAAATAGCCCTCGACACCGAGATCAAGAAGACGGGGTACTGCCGCCGCCGCGATTTCGGTATGTAATGTCGTCAGCACCAGATGTCCGGTAAGAGCGGCGTGGACGGCCACATGCGCGGTCTCGGAATCGCGCACCTCACCGATCATGATGACATCGGGGTCCTGACGCACAAACGAGCGCAGCGCCGAGGCGAAGGTCAGCCCGATCGCCGGCTTGACCTGCGACTGATTGATCCCGGGAATTTCATATTCAACCGGGTCCTCGATGGTCAGGATTTTACGAACCGGTTCATTCAGGATCGACAGGATGGTCGCCAGCGTCGTGGTCTTGCCGCTGCCGGTTGGACCGGTGATGACGATCATGCCGTGCGGCAGCTTCATCAACCGCCGCAGCGTGGCATCATCGGATGCTGAAAATCCCAGTTTTTCGACGATCAGAAGCCCACGGTCCTTTGGCAGGATGCGGATAACGGCGGATTCCCCGTACTGGGTCGGCATGATCGCGACGCGGATATCAACGTCGGTGCGCCCCGTCCGCAACCGCGCGGCGCCATCCTGCGGCAAACGCCGCTCCGCGATGTTGAGGTTGGCGACGATCTTGATGCGGGAGATCACCGCCTGCGGCAGCACGCCGGCCGGGGCCGCCGCCGGCCGCAGCAGGCCATCGATGCGCATGCGGACCACGAGCCCGTTGGGAAACGGCTCGATGTGAATGTCGCTGGCACGAAGCTCAACCGCTTTTTCGAACAGGTCGTTGACGGCCCGCACCACGGGCGCGCCGCTGGCAAGATCCCGCAGGCTCTCGATATCGTCTTCACGCGGTTGTGCCGACAAGCCTCCGGCCGGATCGACATCGTCTTCGCCCAGGCGCTGGTTGAGAACCACCGCCACGTCCTCGGACGTCGCGATCCTGATCACGACGCCTGCCCCCAGCACGATCTGCGTTGCGCGTTGCGCCGCACGGTCGGTCGGGTCCGCGACCGCGAGCGTGGCACTGCCGTCGGAAGATCGATAGGGAAAGACCATCGTCTCGCGCAGGAAACGTTGCGAGAAAGAAGCCGCCAGCGACGGCGCCGATATCATGTCCTGCAGCGCGACACGCTCCAGCCCATAGAAGCGTGCGGCTTCATCCGCGAACTCCCCGGCCGATAAATCCGTGAGTTCCCAAAGCTTGGCTCGACGGCGATCGGAGACACCCGGCCCGACATTATCGTCAGGACCCTCAACCATCGTCAGATGTTTGCTTTGACGCAGATGTTCCACGAATTGCAAGGATACGTCGCTGGCCATTCGCTTTTCCGTTTGCGCCATTTTTTTGGAGGGGTCGGCGGACTACGGATCATCGTCCGGCCGCTGTTATCGATCTGAAGTGTGACACCTGTACGAAGCGCACGACTTGCACACCGCTCAAATGTCAAACTGTTCCTCAAGTTCTGGTGTTTCCTGAAAACTTCAGCGCGGTGTGTTCGGAAATCAACATCGCAAAATGATTGGGACGCGATTCACTCCAACAAATTATTTCTGTCATGATCCATCGTTAAGTAAATCCGGCTGGCTCGGATAGATCGTCACGCGATCATGAGCCCGAACAAATAATCGGGATGGCGGGATGATGGTACGCGTCGGCAAATCGGGCCGGTACCGAACGATTGGTCACAGCGCTTGCGCTATCTTTGTTCTACTATCGATGAGTCTGTTGGTCTCGTGTAACTCGGCAACCGTCGGGTCCAACGAGGGGTCCCAGCTTGACGTCATGGACAAGGTGCGCTCGCTGGATCTCCTGCCGCGTCAGTCGCAGCCGGTAGACGACGGCACCGCAACATCCGGACGGAGCAAGGGCGGCAGCCGCCCGGCGATGTACGAAGGTACCGATATAACCGCTGTCTCCGACGAGCGGCCGCAGCCGGCTGCGAGCGGCAAGAGCTTCGATCTCAATTTTGAGAACACCCCGGTCACGACCGTAGCCAAAGTAGTGCTCGGCGATATCCTCGGCGTTGGCTACACAATCGATCCGCGCGTGCAGGGAACCGTCAGTTTGGTCTCGATACGGCCGGTCGCGAAATCAGACATCATCTTCGTGCTTGAAAATGCCCTGCGTTTGAGCGGCGTTGTGCTGATCCGCGATACTGCAGGCTATCGCCTGACACCGCTGGTCGATGCCGTGGGCGCCGGGCATGTCGACACAGCGGACTCCAGCCCCGAACCCGGTTTCGGCGTGTCCGTGGTGCCACTGCAGCATGTGTCGGCACAAACGCTGTTGAAGTTGATGGACAGCTTCGCCACCAAGGCGGGTACCGTTCGCGCCGACGCGACGCGAAACCTCCTGCTCATTCAGGGCACCGGCGCGGAACGCCGCACCGCCGTGGACACTGCACTGAGCTTCGACGTCGATTGGATGCGCGGACAATCGGTCGGCGTTTTTCCGGTTACGAGCGGACCGCCGGCTCCGATCATCGCGGAACTGGAAAAGATCGTGGACTCCGGCGAAAATGGTCTCAGCCAGAATGTCATCAAGTTGCAGCCGATAGCCCGCCTCAACGCCATCATGGTCGTGAGCAAGCGGCCGGAAATGTTGCGCACGGCAGCAACCTGGATCAAGCGGCTCGATCAGGCCGACACCGAACGAACCAGCGTTCACGTCTACCAGGTGAAATATGGCGACGCGCGCCAGATCGCGCGGGTTCTAACCGACATGTTCATCGGCGGCTCAGGCTCAAGTCTGCTGGACAGCGCCGCCGACCAGGTCGCACCGGGATCCGGCGCCTCCGCTTCATCGAGCGGCGACCGCCTGTCGTCGAATGGCAATGCTTCATCGACGACGAATGGCTTCGGAAACCCGGGCGGAACAGCAACGGGAACAGGGACCGGAACCACATCGGGCTTTGGCGCGCTGGCCGGCGGTGCGAACAGAGGTTTGGGCGGCGGAGGCGCAAACGGAGCCAATGCGCTTGACAGCGGTCGCGGCTCGGGCTCCGGCAACGGCCAGCCGGTATTGCAGGGAGACGTGCGGATCACGCCCGATACCGTCAACAACTCCCTGCTGATCTATGCCGATCAAGCCAATTATCGCCTCATCGAGACCACGCTTTTGCAGATCGATAAACCGCAGATTCAGGTGGCCATCGACGCGACGATCGCCGAGGTGACGCTCACAAACGACCTGAGCTATGGCGTGCAAACCTACCTTACCAGCCGGAATGTCGGACTGAAGCCGAACACGGGCTCCATCCTCAACACCCAGGCGACGACCGCGCCAGCCACCACCACCGATCCCACGACGGGAGCAACGACCGTGGCGGGATCGTTGACCAACGCTTTCATCAACCGCGCCTTTCCCGGGTTCAACTTCCTGGTCGGTAACGGAACGCAGCCGACCGCCATTCTCGACGCGCTGCACGCTGTCACCAGCGTCAAGGTATTGTCCAATCCGTCTCTCGTGGTCATCAACAACCAGGTTGCCACGCTTCAGGTTGGCGATGTCGTACCGGTCTCCACCGGCAGCGCAACGGTGCTGACGACAAGCAATACTGTCGTCAACACAATCGATTATCGCAACACCGGCATTATCCTGCGGGTGGCACCGCGGATCAGCGCCAACGGCAACGTCCGCCTCGACGTGGAACAGGAAATCAGCAACGTTCCAACAAGCAGCAGCAATACCCCCAACCTGACGCCGACCGTGTCGGAACGAAAGGTCAAGAGTTCGATTCTGGTCGCGAACGGCCAGACAGTGCTGCTGGCTGGATTGATCAGCGAGCAGCAGAATGGCACCCGCAACGCACTTCCGGTCTTCGATCAGATTCCCGTTCTCGGCGACGCGTTCGGACACCAGGATAACAACACGACCCGGACCGAATTGATCATCTTCATCCGCCCGCAAATCATCCACAACAGTTCCGACGCGCACATTGTTGCCGAGGAACTCAGATCCAAGCTGCGCGGCGATATCGCGACAACCGCAACCAATCAGGCCAAGACCACCAGTGTCCACTGATCTGCGAAAACCGATCCCATCCCGCCTGGTCACGTGCGTTCGCGACGCTGTTGTCGCCAAAGCGGTGCGCAGATGCCTGTCGGCCGTATCAGTCATTGCGCTGGTCGGATCAGGTGCGGTGCCGGCCGCCCATGCCGACGCGCTGGCGCAAGGCACCACGGCCTATTCCCGTGGCGATTACCTTCGTGCGGCCCGGGAGCTGTCACCTTTGGCTCAGCGCGGAAACGCCAAGGCACTGGGCTTGCTTGGCTTCCTGTATGAGCACGGCTTCGGCGAACCGCAGGACTATGATGTCGCCGCCGATTTCTACGCAAGGGGCGCCGTTCAGGGAAATCCGTTTGCGCAGGCCATGCTCGGATTGATGTACGACAAGGGACACGGCGTTCCCCTGGACTACATCCTCGCCTACAAATGGCTCAATCTCGCCGCAGCAGGCTCACAAGGCCACGACCGGGACAACTTTGCGACGTTGCGTGATGCCGTGGCATCGAAAATGTCGAAGGATGAAATCGCAGCAGGGCAGCGGCTCGCGATCGACTGGATTGCGATCAGCTTCGACCCGAAGCTGAGGGCCGATCGCGGTCCGTGGAAATCGCTGCACCATTCAGAATAGTTTCCCCGACGCTCGGCAAACAATAAAGCATCGAGCGTCGGCTGCGACCTTCAAACACAGCCATTCGGCCGTCAAGGTCCGATCGGCAGAAAACACACACCGACGCCGCGCCGTCGAGAAGAGCTGCCCCACGGGGCAACGGGTCTGCACCCGTTTAACCCGCCGTGGCGCCGCCGGCCTCACTTCTCCGGTTTGTATCCGTCGTTCAGGGTTTGCAGAAACGCGATGATGTCGGCCTCGTCCTGCGCGGTCATGGCCGGCGTTTCACCGGGATGGCGATTGAACGGGGGATCGCTGACGTCGACATTGGCGTGATACTGCGCCGGAATATCGTTGTACTTCTGGGCCTTCCCGTCGGCGCCGAGCGGATAGACCTTCTCCGGATTCGTGTCGCGGAAATTGTAGAAATCCATCACCTGCTGCAATGTCTGGAATACGCCGTTGTGGAAGAACGCGCGGCGCACCGCGGTGTTGCGCAAGGTCGGCGTCTTGAACATGCCGCAAAATTGCGTCTGGTCGGCGACGTCCTTGCGGATCGGTCCGCAAACCCCGAGATCGAAATAATTGGGGTCCTTGGTGTCGGCGAGCGCCAGATTGCGCGGCGCAGCCAGGGCTTCATACTGGGTGTCGGTGAACAGCGGCGGCAATCCGTCCCGCGCGGGCTGCGAATTATGGCAGCCGGCGCAGTTGGCTTTTTCCTGATCGTTGAACAAACGATAGCCCCGCATTTCGCTCTCGCTGAAGCGGGCGTTGCCTTCGAGCCAGTAATCGAACTTGCTGGTGTAAGGGTGAAAGCTCGGCTCCTCGACCTGATAGCGGCCGACTGCGAACGTCGCCTCCGCAACCAGCAAATTCGCGTTCTTAAAGATGTTCTCGCCGAACAAGGCCGCGAATTTCCTCGCATAAGGCGCCTGGCGCAATTTTTCGGCAATGATCTCGATGCTACCACCGTCCATCTCTCGCGGGTCGAGCAGCGGACCTGATGCCTGCATCTGAAGGGTATCGGCACGGCCATCCCAGAACAGGCCGCCCTGCGGCACGATGTTCGCAGCACTTTGCGCAGCCTGCGTCGCGGTCTTTTGGACGCGGTCTGCGGTCTGACCGACCTCGGCCATCTGCGCCAGGGTTATGGTCTCGTTTTCCCGGTCGTCGGGGCCGATGCTGAAGTCGGACTGCCGCTCCAGGTAAGTCAGCGAGGGGACAGCGCGCACACCGGGAAGCGTCAGCGCGGGGCCACCGAGCATGACCGGGCCATCGATCGAGGGGCCGTAGGCGTGGTCCGGGCTGTGACAGGACGCGCAAGCCATCTTGCCCGACGACGACAGGCTGGTGTCGAAAAATATGTCCCGGCCAAGCCTGGCCATCCCGGAAAGCGGTTCGACCGGACGGCGGATCAGATGGACCGGATTCGGGTTTTCGCCGGGCAGCGTTTGCGGCTCGGCAGCGAAGACGGCGCCGGCCAAAAGGCCGGCGCCGAGGGACCACACGATTGTGCGATGTAACATCTAATCTGGCTCAATCGTTCTTGGACTTGGACTTGCTGTCCACGATGCCGAAAGTCGGATCGAGGATCAGCGCGGTGCTGTTGGCCTTGTTGAAGTTGAACATGTCCGCGATCGAACCGGTTGTGGCATCGAAGGAGCCACCACCGAGACGCTCGCCGTTCAGCCAGTTGTCCTCGATGAATTGCGGGATCGAGGCCTGCGTGATGAACGCGTGGCTGACATAGTTCTTCTTGGCGTAGGGCGAGATCACCACGAACGGCTGGCGCGTACCGGGACCGCAACGTCCCGCGACAGGCAAACCATGGATACCGGCGGGTTCCGTCGCACCTGGGACGCCGCAGAGGCCCGCGCCGTTCAATACATCGGACGGCGAGAACGACGAACGCGTCGTCGGGGAGAAAGCGTGGTCGTACCAGCCATCCGAGTCGTCATAGGCGAGAACAACCGCAGTGCTGTCCCAATCAGGCTGCTGCTGCAGGAAGTTGATCAGGGTAACCAGTCCGGTCTGCTCATCGAGCGGATCGGAGTTGCCCGGGTGACCGTCCTGGTAGGCCGCCATCTTGATAAAGGACACGGCCGGGTAATTGCCGGACCCAACCGCCGTGGTGAAGTCTTCCAGATCGTAGCCATGGTTGGCCGGATCGACGGTCTTCTTGCCCGGCACCGTGGTGTAGCCGATCGCCTTGGTCGAGGTCGGACGGGCATGGGTCGGATTGGCGGTCGACGCAAAGTACTGGAACCAGATGTGATGCGGGACATAATCGCCGACAGCGCCGCCGACGACCTGGCTAACAGACGATCGCGTGCAACCGGTGGTGCCGTTGTTGTTGATGGTTTGCAGGTTAAAACCACCGACGAACGAACCCCACGGGATATTGGCGGCGTTCAGCAGGTCGCCGATGTTCTTGCCCGTCATCTGAACCTGAGCCGTCTTGCTCGAACACGAGTCGCCGGCGGGATCGGTATCATTGATCAACGTAAGGCCGCCGGCACCGTCGGCGATCGTGCTTGCGGAAAAGCCCGGAGGAACTACCGCGCCGTTGGTCTGGCCGGAGAACATGTTCAGCGCGCCGGGCGTCGACGGACCGTAGCCGTCGCTCCAGGCATTGTCGCTCATCGCGTAGTTCTGGGCGTAATTCCACAGAGCGGTGACCGTGTTGCCGTCGAAATAGCCCATCACCTGGCCTTTGGTGCCGAAAGCGCCAGCGCCGCCCGAAGTGCCCTTGCCCGTGTTCGACGGGAACAGGTCGTTCTTGCCGCCGTCATAGGCTTGCTGCTCGGGCGTGTAGGAATGACCCTGGTCGGCCGTGTTGGCCTGCGTGCGATCGAGGCGGAACGGGTTGGCGGCGCCCGCGCCGTTGGCCGGATTCAGGTTGGGATTGTTTTCAAGCAGTGCCGGGTTCGTCAGGAGATTGTTGATGTCCCGCTGTGTATTCTTGGCGGGCTCGAAAAGAGGCTCGCCTTCGGGGTTCAAGGCATTCGGATAAGTAGCGAAATAGTGATCGAACGACTCGTTCTCGTTGAAGATGACCACGAGGTGCTTGATTGGATATTTCGTCTTCAGCGTGTTCGGATTGACGGCGGCATCCTTGTCCGCCTTACCGTTCTTGTCCGCCTTGTCGTTGTCGTTCTGGCCGGCGATGACAGGCCCAATCGAAGTCGCTGCAACCGCAATAGCAAGCAGCGCTACAGTCGATAGCAAGGCCTTCTTCAATCTTCGATTTCTCATTTTTCTTTTTCCCAAAAATAAAGGAGGTGCAGAGCGATAAATCCTTTAAGCAGCGTCAATGACGGACGTGTGTCGGTTTGATTTCAAGTCGATTTGGATCGTAGTCTTCCGCCGCAGCAATGCGGTTCTGCTCAGACCGGATGGCAATTGGACTGCGGATCGCGGATCGCGACAAATAATTTGCTAACTCACGACGGCGAAAGTTTTTTTGGATATAGCGGGATGCAAGCGTCGGCAAACAGACCACAGGGGGTCCAAATTATTTCAGCTTGAAACCTTTTTCTGCTGACGCCCAAACAGCATCTCGCTCATAAAGCCGAGATATTCCCCCGAAGGAGTGGTAAGCGACTCACGTACCGAACTTCGACGGAGCCGTTCCATTCATCCAAGTTGACGCACAGAGGCGGCGACGGGGACGAAAATTTAACGAGCTTTTGCGGAACACCACCGCTGGACATCGTTTCGGATTCAAAGTTTTAGCCGATCAAATCCAACGGAATTGACGCCGCCTCGCGGCGACAGTCGTGATCAAACCTGTCTCTGCCGATAGTCTCCGCAAAACGGGAATATTCCCGGACAAGCCCGGAGACTTTCGCAGATTTCGGCTTTGAGTTCGCTGAACCAGGAACAGAGAGACGGAATCAGACACGCGAAAAGCCCATATTTCCGGTCTATTCTCTCGTCTCTTCGGGAGTCTCGGGATAAGCCGGACTGCCTGGCTGGCGACGGAGTGTAGATCGAACCAGTCTCCACAGGAATTCCCTGTTATCAGGGAATTTAACAGGGAATCTCGTGATTTCGGGCGTTTCGGAACTGATCTGACCGCCGAAAAGCCCTGCCCTGCAGCCGTTTCGCTAACTATTCCCTGCTTGGATTAACAGGGAAAGTAGTCAGAGGAACAGGGAATTATTATTCAATATCAGGGAATTTGAGGACTCTTACGCATGGCCGAACGAATGATCCGCCCTAGCCCAGTTTTGACGTCGAACAGACCGGCAGCACGCGGCCGGAAGTAGGGCGGTAATAGACTTCCACGGCATTACGAGCATTTTTCGCGACGTCGAACGGAACGTCTTTTTGGCGACCCGGTGTGCCCGTCCGCGGTCCCCGCGGTCATACCCACCGTTTCCGTTACTGGACGTACCCTGTCTTCTCATAAAAATATTTCAGCGCCTGCTCCGCTACGGCGACGTCCTGCACTGCCGTTCCGGCGCTGATCCCGACGCCACCGACGATCTCGCCGCTGACCTTCACCGGTAGCCCTCCGCCGATGACACTGAAATGCCCGCTATTGGTGATGTGAATCCCAAAGGTGGGCTGCCCAGGCACGCAGAGTTGATTGTACACATGCGTTCCGTTGCGCGCCGCAGCGGCCGTGAATGCCTTGTCAATCGCGATGCTGACGCTGCTGATCTTGCCGCCGTCCATCCGCTCAAAGGCGATTAGATAGCCGGACTCATCGACGACAGCGATGCACATCGGAATATTGATTTCACGAGACGCGATGATGGAGCCTTCGATGAGAATACGGGCTTCTTCGATCGACAAACGATTGACATTAAGCACGTAGCAACTCCTTGCGCGCCAGGTCGGTCGTTGACAGAAAGCGGTGCAACGCGGCAAGCGCGTCGCCGGATACCGGGGCATAGGGTGGATATGGCTCGCCCGCCAGGATGCCAATGAAATTCGACGCGGCTTTCATGACAGCCGCGAGCCCGAACGGCATCCACCGCGCCGGAAACGTTGCAAACTGCAGCTGCAATTGCGTCGCCTTATCGAGATCGCCGGCCTCGTAGGCATCGATAACGTGGCGCGCAAGTTCGGCGGCCGGCGGCGGCAACGTGATTCCGGAACCGCCAAGCTGAAGGGTGATCAGCAACATCTGCATCGTCGTGTAGTAATTCGCGTAACCGGCATGATCGATCTCGACGATCAGTCGCGATACCCGCGCCAGATCGCGCGAGCTCTCCTTGATACCGTGAATGAAATCGAGCTTGGCCAGCTCGATCGTCGCATCGATGCCGAGATCGGCTCCCGGGCCGGCGTTGAGATAGAGAATGATCGGCAACGAGGTCTCGCGCCCGATCAATTCGAAATACCTGACCAGTTCCTTCGTCGTCGCTACGCCGCCGGTCGGCTTTTGCGGCGCGAGTAGCTGCAGCTGTTGAGCACCTGCTTTTTCAGCAAAATGCGCAAGCTCGATCGCGATCCGAAAGGAAGGATGCGAAATTCCGACCGCGACGGGGATGCGCTCATCTACCGCCTTGATCGTCTGCTCGATGAGCGCCTTGCGCTCTTCGAACGACAAATACTGGTATTCCTGTGCCTCAACGCCGGCGGCAATGATGGTGGTCGGGCGAACGTGATCGACGATGTAGTCAACGCCGAGATGCAACGCATGGACATCGACGCGCAAATCTTCCGTGAAGGGAGTGAGTGGGGGAACCAAAAGACCAACATTCTTTTTTGGGTCTTTCTTGCGTTGGTCTTTGTTCATGCCAAACATCCTTTGCATCATTTTTTTCTATTCATTACGGCGCAACAGTGATGCGCTTGACGGTCTGATTATATTCTCCATACAACAAGTCAACGTCGTTGCAGTCGCATAATTGCAGCTGTTTTCGCATCGTCGCACAAGGTGTCACTTATGCTTCAAACGTCTGCGCGAGCCGATACAATCTTCCACGGCCCGCTCTCTTTCGAGAATAGTCCACTCGCGCGAGTCATTCGTCAGCCGATGATGCTGGGTTTGTTCCTTCCCACACAAACTGGCGGGTTCTCTCAGTCGACTTTGCCGAGGGCCACGCGCTGGGATTTCGAATACAACAAGGCTCTTACATTAACGGCGGAGAAAATACGGCTTTGACTTCGTTTTTGGCCTGCAGCAATGGCTTCCGAAAGTGGATTTCGGCGGAGAATCACATTATCGCGAGAATTTCCTCGATCCGTTCATCTCGACCGTCGCGCTTGCGCCGGTGACGACCCGCATCATCACCATCTCGACGGTGCATGTGCTGTACGGTAACTGGCACCCGCTCCATCTCGCGCGTTTCGCGGCCACAGCAGACCATATCTCGGGCGGACGGTTCGGGCTCAACATTGTGACAGGTTACGACGCGACCGAGCCGCTGATGTTCGGCATGGATCGCATCGAGCATGACGCCCGCTACGATCGGGCAGGCGAGTTTTCATCCATCATGGAGCAGCTTTGGGCCGGCGAAGACAACGTCACGTTCGACGGCCGCTTCTACAAGCTCGAAGGTGCCTACGTATCGCCACGCCCCACTCTATGATCGTCCCATCATGGTATCGGCCAGCGCCTCGAAAGTCGGATTCGATTATGCCGCACGTCATTCGGATATCGTGTTCACATCGAGCCCGGCGGGCGCGATCTTTGAAAACGCGATCAAGGCCCTCCCCGATCACACCGCATCGATCCGTGCCTCCTATGCCGCGACCGGCCGCACCGAAAGGTGATTATTTTTCCACTGATCATCTGCAAGCCGACGCGCGCCGAAGCCCTGGCCTACCGCGATGCGATTGTCGAGCATGCCGACCTTGATTCAATACGTGGCTACACCGCACGCCATTCGGGCGGGGATGCCAAAGGCTGGGCGAAACACATCCCCGCGGATCGCATCCTTGGCGACACATCCAGATCGTCGGATCACCGGAAGACGTCGCAGAACAGATCCAGCAATTACACGACGCCGGCATCAATGGTATCCAGATCGGGTTCTACGACTACGCGCCGGAGCTCGATTTCTTCGCCAAGAACGTGCTGCCACTGCTCGAACAACGTAAGCTTCGCGTGGCGCAGGCGTGAGCCGCAATCTGATCCTCAATGCCACCGTCATGGGCCTCGGCATGCATCTGGGCGCATGGCGTTACGGTGCCGCCGATCCCTTCGCGTATACTGACATCAGCTATTACCAGGAGATCGGCCGCCTTGCTGAGAAAGGTCTTCTGCATGCACTTTTTCTCGCCGATACGCTGGCGGTAAGCGAGGAGAACTTCGAACGGCCAAATCTCGGAGCGATGGATCCCGCTACCGTTCTGGCCGCCCTCGCCGCAACCACCAAACACGTCGGCTTGGTGGCGACCGCTTCCACGACCTACAACGAGCCCTATAATCTCGCACGCCGCTTCGCTTCGCTCGATCATCTCAGCCGCGCCGCGCCGGATGGAATATCGTCACCACCTTCGTGCCCGATGTTGCGGCGAATTTCGGCTCTGAAGCCTTGCCGCGCGGCGAGGCGCGATACGACGCGGCGGAAGAATTTGTCGATGTCGTGCGCAGCCTCTGGGGGAGCTGGGAACCAGGCTCTCTCGTCGGCGACAAGACAACGGGCGTGTTCGCCGACAGCAGCCGCGTGCATGCGATCAATCATCACGGCAGTCACTTCGATGTCCGCGGTCCCCTTACGCTGCCGCGCTCGCCGCAAGGCTGGCCCGTGCTGTTCCAGGCCGGCTCGTCCGGGCCCGGGCGCGAGCTTGCCGCGCGGGTCGCCGACGTCGTTTTCACCGCGCGCAACACGCTGGAGGCCGCAAAGACTTTTCGGAACGACATCAAGACGCGGGCACAGACATACCGGCGCGATCCGCACAGCATCAAGATACTGCCCGGCATCGTGCCTATCCTTGGTGGCACGGAAGCCGAGGCGCGGCGCCGCAAGGACGATCTTGACCGTCTGTCGGGAAATGCCGAGTTACGCAAGCTTGCGCTACGCGTCGGCGTGCGCGTGGAGCAACTTGAGCTCGACGCCCCGCTCCCGGTCGAATTGATCGAAGCCAACGATTCATTCCGTGCGTCCGAGGGATTCTGCTCCGCCCGCGGTCAATCTGGCGACGGCTGAGCGGCTGACGGTCCGCGAGATTCTGTATCGAAACGGCGGTGGCCATCTTCAGGTGGTCGGCACCCCCCGAACAGGTCGCCGACACGATCGAGCACTGGCACAAAGCCGGCGGGGCCGACGGCTTCAACATCATGATCGACGTACTGCCGGACGGCTTGAGCGAATTGGTCAGCGAGGTCGTCCCGCTGCTTCAGAAACGCGGTGTCTTCCGCACCGAAATCGCGGGCGAGACGCTGCGCGAAAATCTTGGCCTTGGAGTTTACGAATGATTGTCTACAAGAATGACGGATCGATTGCCCGGATCACATTCGATAGTCCGGACACGTCGAACCGCTTCACCTACAAGATGATGAACGATTTCATCGCAGCGTTACAGGATGCGACAGAACGTGGCGCCATTGGTCTGGTGATCGATGCCAAAGGTGACGACTTCACGCTGGGCCGCGACCAGAAGGAAAAGATCGACATCAGTCGCCGGGACAATCTGGCACTGATCCTGCGGGCGAACGATCTGCTGAGGCGCTTTCCGGGCGTCAGCATCTCGCTCATCCAGGGCGGCGCCAAGGGTTTTGGCACTGGCGTGGCGTTACACAGCTCCATCTCGATCGCTGCGGACACTGCCGTATTCGGTTTGACGAGATCAAGCACGCTTTGGCGCCCCTGATTGTCGTCCTCTATCTGCCGCATTTCATCTCGCCGAAGATCGCCAGCGAACTATATCTCACCGGCCGCGACGTGCCGGCGCACGAAGCGCGCGAGCTCGGTCTGGTCAACAGGATTGTCAAGGCGGCGGACCTCGAGGCGAAGCGCAGAAGCTTATCGGAGAGATTCAGGCGCTTAATCCCTCGGCATTGCGTCTGATCCGTTCATTCGAAAGCGAAAACGCCGATTACCCCAGTCGCGAGCTTGGCCTGAAAGGTGTCAAGCAGCTCGCCGACTGGCTCGACGCCGGCAGGCCATAGAGAGAGCCGCTTTCGCCGCCTGAGCGCCCGTCGCTCTGCTCAGGCCGCGATGGCGGAGGCCGCGGCTTTCCGGCCTGCCTTATAAGAGCTGATGAGGCGAGCCCGATCCGCTGCTATCCGCGGGTCACCGACATCGATCAGATCGCCATGATGCAGGACCCACGGCCCGCTGTGCCTCGGAAAACACCAGATCCAGATCGTGTTCGATCCACAACACCGACAGATTTTTCCGGCTGAGCGCCAAGCGAACCATCTCCCCGATGATGGACGCTCGTCATGGCTGAGTCCGGACGCGGGCTCGTCAAGTAGCAGCAGTTTGGGATCGCTGACCACGCACGGGCCAGATCGACCCGGCGCAAGATTCCAGCGGCAGATCGGCGCACCGGCGCTCGGCCAGGCGCTCCAGGCCGCAGAGCGTGATGATCTCGGACGCCCGCTCGCGCGCTTCCCGTTCTTCGCGCCGGGCGCGCAAAGGTCTTGCGAGCATGCCGAATACGTTCAAACTGAACAGCGGCGTCCACCCAACAGAATGTTGTCAAGGACGGACCGCTCCGGAATCAAATTCAGGCCCTGGAAAGTGCGGCGAACGCCGACGCGCGCGATCTTGTGCGGAGGCAAATGGTCGATGCGATCCCCCCTACTTCAATGCGCGCTCCCTGCTGCGGCCGGTAGACGCCGCTGATACAATTCAACAACGCGGATTTTCCGGCACCATTAGGGCCTATCAGCGCCACCACTTCCGATTGGCTTATGCTCAGGGAAATCTGGTTGAGGACGCTCACGCCTTCGAACGCAAGGGTTACCTTGTCTATTTCGAGACGTGGTTACGCGAGGTGGCCGGACTTGGGTTAGAGGGGCATGCGCGATCCCCTCCTTCACGCCGTGGGGTTCGAAAACGCCGAGCATCAGATCGTGAACGGCATCGAGATTGGTCTCGTCGACACGATCGACTTTGCCGATGAGCCGGCCTCTATCGATGACAACAGCGCGTTCGACAAGCCGTGGTAGCCATTGAGAGTCGGATTCCGCGACGATCATCGTCAAGGCCGAGATCGCGGGCGCAACTTTGCGAGGCTGTCGCACAGATTCTCAATTACCGGCGCCGCCAACCCGAGCGTTGGTTCGTCTAGCAGCAATAGACTGGGCGAGGCCAGCAGGCTCATGGCGATCCCCAACATCTGCTGTTCGCCGCCGGACAAATTGCCCGCGAGCGTACTGCGACGCTCGGCCAGGCGCGGAAACCAGCAAAGGCATCCGCCATCGCAATATCCTTCCGATCGCGCCGCCGCATGCCGATCTGGAGATTTCCGCAACCGTGAGCAGACTGAAAACCTTGTCCCGTTCAGGGACCAGGCGGATGCCGGCGTCGATATGGCCGGGCACATCGCCCCATTGCAGGTCGCTGCCCTGAAAGATCGCCCTTCCTTCGATCCGCTGCCCTTTGCGCGCGACACCGGCGATCGCGCTGAGAAGCGAGGTCTTGCCGGCCCCGTTGCTGCCGGCAACGGCCAAGCTCTCTCCCTGACCGACGTCGAGGGACAAACGCTCTATTGCGATCTGCCGTGATAGAGGATGCTGACCTCATGAAGGGAAAGCCAGCTATCGTCAGCGCCCCGGCATGGCTCACCTTCCATCGCGTCAGCCAGCCCGCGATCCGTTGCGGCCCTTGCAGCAATGCAAAATCAGGATGACGCCGATCGCAACGCTCTCCAATCCGGCGGCGCGAGAGGTAGCATCGATCGCCAGGAGACCCATTACAGTCGAAATGAAGGCCGGGAGCAGAATGACGATATACGACGCCACGATCGCCCCAATGAGATTACCGGCTCCCCCAAGCGCTGCGACCGTCAGATAAATCACGGCGAGCTGCACCGTGTAAGTGTCGGCCTGTACGTTGCCGATATGATAGGCATCCAATGCGCCGGCAATCGCGATGACGGCCGAAGTCAGCGCGAACACCTGAACCCGGCTACCAGCCCCGAAAATACCCAGCGCCGCAGCAGCCGTCGGTGCACGCGAAGAAGGGCTCCATTCGCGACCGATATGGCTGCGCAAAAGAAAGCGGAAGAGACAGAAGGTCAGAGCCATGAGGATGAGGACCAGTATCCACCATCGCGCCAGGGTGTTGATCGTGACGCCGAACAGGACGGGGTCGTCGAGCATGAAACCCGCGGCATAGGTCCATTTGAGATCGAGATCCGTTGCAACGATATGCACCACGTTTGCAGCGCCAGGGTGCCAACCGCGAGATAGAGGCCCGATACGCGTAATGTCAGCGCTGCGACCAGGACACCGGCCAAAAGCCCCAGGATCGCGCTCACAAACATGGACGACGCCAACCCAAGACCAATTGGGTCGCCAGGACTCCGGATGTAAATGCGCCGATCGCGAGAAACGCCGCGGACCCCAGTGAAGGCAGACCGGCGGAACCGGATATCACCGTCAGAGCCATCGCTCCCACGGCCATTAGACCGCCGCTCACGGCCAAATGCAGCGCATAACCGCCAAGGAGAAACGGAGCCGCGGCAAGGATCACGAGAGCGGCAACTCCATACGGCGCCCCGCTCGGCCAACCCTGTGATCCCCCTGGTTTGTTGCAGGCCCATGCTAGGTCCGCACGATGCGTTCGACCCGGGCACTCAAGCCGTACGGCCGCAGGGCCAATAGCGCCACAAGCAAGCCGACCGGAACGACGGCGCTGTAGCGAACGTCGAGGAACAGACTGGTGATGTTCTCGCCGGCCGCGAGCAAAATAGCGCCGAAAATGGCGCCGCCCCGGGCTCGTCAGGCCACCGATGATGGCAGCCACCAGGCCGGAAAAGCCTACAGCCGACCCTCCAGCCGATACGGATGAGACCGCACTCGACAGCACACCGGCCAGGCCACTGACAATTGAGGCCGCAAGCCAGACTGTCAACATTCGGGGAGTTGACCGGAATTCCAT
>JBBCHO010000005.1:0-169973 GCA_037201505.1 Bradyrhizobium sp. | reverse complement strand
GTCCCGGTTTTCCCCGTTCGCGGGATGGCGCGGCGCTCGGCCGCGTTGTCGGGGAAGGCTAGCCGAAAGATTGGAAAACTCCGTGGCGGGCGGATTCAATTCGAGCGGTATTGTTAACGCGCCGTTTATCAGCGCGAAGCCGGCTCGAAAACGCTGTTTTCTTTTGACGCGTTTTCTTCACGCGAACCGGGATCCACTTCGCTCGAAAACGCTATCATATCGGCTGATAACTCTCGGTGGCGCAGGTATCCTCGCTCTCGGCGCGGCTACGGTCGAGGATGACCCCGTTGTTGATGGTGATGCGATAGGTCTCGATGCCGAGCGGCTTGCCGACGGCGTTGGTCAACTCGGCCTTGACGCAGGCGGTCCAGCCGAGACCGCGCAAATCGTGGCGGGGCGGCGAGACCTGCACTTGTTGCGGGTTCGACTGCGCGACGAATACCGAATCCAGTTTCTCGCGGACCAGTTGTTTGACATCGGGCGGCGCTTCGAGCGGCGGCGGGCTGTCCTTGGTACGCAGAAATTCGGGTAGCGGCGAACGGCTGTCGGCGATGCCGCATCCCGCCAACATTAGCGCCGCGCCCGCAATCAGTGCCGTGTGGATGATCCCCCGCATCCGCCCATATTATCCCGGCGCGGTTAAGATTGCGCGGGGGTGGGGGTCAATTCCGCGGCCCGCGCCATCAACAATTAATGAAATCGGTGCGGAGAATTGCTGAATGTTTCTGCGTTAAAGGGCTGACACTATTCTTCTTCACAGCATCGCGAAGGCGCTTGAGACCATCGCCACCGGCTTGTTGTCGGCAGCGCTGGACAGCGTGACGCGGCCGAAGCTCATGGTGCGCCCGAGCCGCAACACCCGGGCATCGGCCAGCACATCCGACGACATCACGGGCCGCATGAAGTGCGTGGTCTGATCGACGGTTGTCATCGGCCGGTAGCCGCGGTTGGCCGCCAAAATTGCGATCACCATGGAGGTGTCGGCCAGCGCCATCAGCGCCTGGCCGCAGACGATGCCGCCGTGCCGGCATAGCCGTTCCGAGAAAGCCATTCGCAGCACCGCGCCGGGCTGCCAGTCGGCAGCAGCATCCGGCGGCGGGGCGCATTCGATGCTGGAGATCGACAATCCCAAATCCAGCACCCAGGGGGCGAATACGTCGCCAAGGACACGCCGGGCTTCCTCGATATCGAATTCCTCAGCCTTTTGTCCGTATGTTACGGGCTGGTCTGGCATGAAGCGGATCCTCGGCGGGGATTGCGGATGATGCTTATGCCAGAGCGTATCCGGTGCGCAAAGGGACGCCGTTTGGGCGTGTCTCAAGGTCTGTTTTGCGCGGCTTGAAAATGCCTGACTTGAGGCCGTAGAGTGGGGCATGTGTGGGAGCAGGGTGATGGCGTTACGGCGATCGGTATTGATTTTCAGCGTGGTTGCCATGGGCCTCGCGCTGAGCGGCTGTACCAAATGCGGTCCGATCTGGGACGACTGGATGCAGAAATCCTGCAAGTCGGACCATTTCTAACGGGCATGCTTGGCGCGCCTAGCGTCGCTGCGACCAATGTCACGCTTGGCGCTGCCGTCCGGGCGATGATATTCTCGAGGCCGATATGTTACTGGGACAATACAGGGAGCATCCCATGAAGGTTTTCATCACGGCGGTGGTTATTGCGTTGCTGGCCTCGCCCGCTTACGCTCAGGTGCCTCCCATCAATCTGCTGCAGGACAAGCCCGGCAAGACGCAGGAAGAGAAGGATGCCGACGCGGCGCGCGACAAGGCCTACAAGGAATCGCTGAAGAAGATTCCGGATGCCAAGGCGCCCACCGATCCCTGGGGCACCGTACGCAGCGATACGCCCAAGACAGCGGACAAGGCTTCAACTCCTGCGAAGCCGAAGAAAACCGGCAGCGCCGCGAACTAAAGCGCCGGAGGCGAATGCCGCGCTGCCCGCGAATGTCGCGTCATTGAACTGGTGGGCAGGATCAGGCGGTCTTTTTTCTTGCCTGATTTCCTGCCTTATTTCTCCCGGCCGCCGAGATCGCGAACGAGCGCGGCAAGGCGGCTCATAAAGCTGTTCATCCAACTGTCTTCGGCCTGCGGAGGATATTCCCGGACCCGGCCGTTTCCAGGCGCAGCTTTCTCCTCGGGCACCCTTGCATCGAGGCGCGCTTCCCCGAGGTCGTCGTCTAGAATCTGACGTCGGCGGCGTTCTGACGGCATTCTGGGTTCCTTTGCTCGGAAACCAACTGACGGCAGAAGATAGAGTTCCACGGCATCTGCAATCCCTAGATGAAACAAGGGGTTGCGAGGCCCTCAGGCCAGTGCGGCGGATTGGTCCAGCAAGGTTTCGTAGCATTCGCAGGACATCCGCATCAGCGCGGGCCGATCCAGGATCTTGATCACGCCGCGTGAATAGACGATCGCGCCGGCGCTCTGCACCCGGCTGGCGACTTCCGTCACCGACGTGCGCCTCACGCCCAGCATCTCCGCGAGAAATTCCTGCGTCAGCGCCACGGTATCGCTGCCAGATCGATCGGCGCTTTGCAGCAGCCAGCGGCAGAATCGCGCCTCGATCGGATGCAGCGCGTTGCAGGCGGCCGTTACCCGCGCCTGCGACAGCAGCACTTCATTGTAGCGGATACACATGTTGCGAAGCGCCTCGCTGCCGGCAACGGCAGTCCTGAAATGGGGAGCCGCGATCCTGCTGCAGGTCAGCGGCATTTGTACCACGACGCGTACCAGCGATTTGTAGAGGCCAAGGCCGGCCATCGCTCCGACCACGCCTTCGCGGCCGACGGTCGCGGTCTCGATCGCCTTGCCGTCGCGCAGCACGGCGAGCAATGACAGCATGCCGTCATGCGGGAAATAGACTTGATCGACTTCGTCGCCGGCTTCGGACAGCACGATCCCCTGTTGAAGGGAAACTGCCGACAGATGCGGTAGCAATCGGTCGAAATGGTCACGGGGCAATGCGGCGAGCAGTTTGTTGTCCAAGGGACCAGCGCTTGAATTAGCCAATGCGGTATCCTGCCCGGTCGGTCGGGCCGATTTTACCGCAGGGGTGAGGGAGGACGCTCCGAGAGGGCGGTCCGCGGGAAACGCCACTATAAGAATATGCAACCGGCGGTGTCGGTTCGGTATCCGTCATAGCGTCGGACCGGTCCACAGATGCCGTGACGCCAAAGGCGATTGCGCTGCAATCCCCTTGGCTTAAGCGGGTGACGGAGCGGCAAAGTTTATGTGTCGGAATTCGTACAAAGCCCTCCAGGCGGGCTCCAGAAAGTGCCGTTATCGCTGAGTCGGCCAAGGACTCGGTTTGGCGGCGGCACGCGCTATATTGAGCCGGTCGTTATCTGTTGGAGTTGCGACATGGTTTCTCGTCCACGCGATCTCGCAGACCGGATGGCCGGCCGGCGCAAGCTGGATGACGGCTATTTGCGCGAAACCTTCACGTTGCCGCGCGACAAGGCGCGTACCAGGGCGCGTGACTTCCTGACCCGCTACCCCAAGGCGGCCTATATGAGCGGCGTGGAAAGCTGGCGTGAGCTACCGGACGGCGACATCGAATTCACCATGCGGCGGCTGCCCAGTTCTGATTAGTGTTCCCATTACGGAACCCAATTCCGGGGCCTATTTCCTACAACCCGTTCTCTAATCGGGCGTCTCCGCCACGAGGCGGATGCGGAACACCGGTTGCTTGGCTTCGTCCAGAAGCTCCATTTCCCATTCGGAATTTTGCTGCAGCTTGCGGGAAATACCGCCGACAATACCGGCGCAAACGCTGGTCATCTCTTTCCAGGCGGTGTCGTGATCGGCAAATTCAGTGCCTTGATCGGACGCGCCGCAGATGGTGCCGTTTCGGATGCGAAAAAAATAGAGCGGCATGGCGTGACCCGATGCGTGAAGGCCGCTCCAGGCCTGTGCAATTCGTGAAATCACCGCCAGTGGATTCCTGAATCCGGTACGGATCAATCCGGGAATCTACGGAGTAGGTGCCGGTCGCGTCGCGCAAGCGCAGGGTTGGCTTATTCGCTCTCGGTAATCCGGATCAGGCCGTCACCGGTAACGACAGGCCCTTTGGCGGTCTCGGTGACGTAGCCAAGGGTAATCAGCTTTGCCAGATGATGCGCAGGGATGACCGGGGTGGGCGAGGTGATCGCGACTTCGATCAGGGAAGCGAACTCTTCGGGCGTCAAAAGCTTCGGTGTATGCATCGTCATCGGCGAACTCACGATCAGGACGTGGCCGCTGTCTGATTGGCGGGGCCACAGGGAAATTTATGAGCCGATTCCTGATCGGAAGCGAGGGCCATCGGTAGTACTACGGATCATCGCTGTTCTCCGCTTTAGATCGAACAGGTCAGACTGCGGATTTGGAAATCACGACATGATTTTGCTAACCCGCCCGATCGGGGCGGTGATAGCCCCGGCCTTCGGGGACCGCCCATGCCTATTTGGCCGCCTATGGCGCCTACTTCAACGAACTATTGATCGAGGAGAACTTGCTGTTGAGCTTGGTGCCAAGCCCGTTCACGATCGCGATGATGGCAAGCGAGATGCCAGCTGCGATCAGTCCATACTCGATGGCGGTTGCGCCGGATTCGTCGGTGAGGAATTTGCGTAGCGTTTTCATCCCCGCAAGATGAGGACAAAAAACTAATGCGGGATGAACCCGATCGATGAAAGTCCGGGTTCCCCGGTGGAACTCTATCTTTCAGGTATTATTTTTTCGTAAATCGGCTCCCTCAGGTTGCGTAGAGATATGCTGCTGATCAATGCATGTCCGGGAATTGCGCGTCGGGCCTCGGGGGGGGTGTCGGACTTTCCTCATCGCGGCTGTGAATGGCCTTGGCACAACGCTCAACGCCGCATACGCGGCGATCAATACCGCGTTGAAATAGCCGTCGGCGGAACTCCGGCCGAGCGAGAGCCTGCCCCGGACTTGATCCGGGGTGGATACCGGTTCGCGTACAGAAAACGCGTCAAACAAAAGACCAGAGCGTTTTCGAGCGAAGTGGATACCGGTTCGCGTAAAGAAAACGCGTCAAACAAAAGACCAGTCTAGAGCCCGGTTCTGATTCAATCAGAACCGATAGGGCTCTGCCCAAGAAGAAAGCCGCCACCAGCATTCTGCTGATGACGGCTTGGGAATCGCACTCGCCCGTAGAACCTAGCGCTACGTAGTTAATAAATTGTTTCCAGATTCCGTAGAAATACGGATATGTGTCCCATTATTATTTCGCGTTGTTTTTCGGACCCGCAATCGGAATGATCGGCGCCGCAACGCGGCTTGCCTTTGAGACATCCAGGAACTTTTGCAAGAACGCTTGCGCTGCTGTGCGATCCGCCAGTGCCGCGATCCAGTTTCGGGCATGGACCGCAGAAATGCAGACACCGGCGAGCTGTTCCAATTTGCCATCGCGGCGGGCCACCTCGATGACCCAGCCGCGATTCGTATCCAGTTCGCGAACGACAAAGTCAGGCGAAGTCCCAGACATCCGTCGCACCCCAGAGGCGGGAGCACGTGCGCATTCCGGGGAAACACGGGGAACCCGCGGGCGAGGCCGTTTCTCCCTTGTCGTGTAACCACGCATGGCGAGCCTCGATCGGCGGCCGTTTCGTTTTGAAGAAGCTATGAAATCTTAATTTGTCTCAACCGCAAGCCGGTGATCAAATGCAGCCTGTGACGCCGCGCAGTACGGTGTCATTCTCCCCAAACCCCGCTGGATGGACCCCCGTCCGGCGGGGTTTTCGTTGCGGCCACGCTGTCGTCAAAGAGCGGCCTGTTTCCGCAGGTAAATTGGCCGACGGCATCGGCGATTGAAAGGATCTAAAAAAAGCCCCGCCTGAATGGGCGGGGTGAGTGGCGTTTGGGGCGGCAACGCAATCTGCGTCGCCACGTCAGAAGCTATTTGAGCCGACCCGTCCCGCAAGATGAAGATTCAGCCAAATCGTGACACGAAACTTACAACGCGCGGAGTAAGATGACGGGACGTGTCAGTGCGAGGCGGGCGCATGTTTGAAGGCCTGACGAGACGCGATGTTGTGATCGCCGCAATCGTCCTGAGTGCCGTGATCGCATTGGCGGTCGAAGGTAACTATTACGGACTTCATCGATACGTACTCGATAGTCCGGCCGGCACTCCAGCACAGCAGGATGATCTGAAGCCCAACCGGCAGGCTGATTAAGGAAAAACCCCGCCCAACGGGGGTCGGGCGAGGTTCCTCTAGGGATGTCGCTGGCAACGACATCGCACTGCAATAATGACGATTTCAGATGCCGGGGCGATTAAATAAAAGTTCAGAGATCTGAGGCGGAAACGCCTGGAAACCTTTTCCCTTTGCCGCGCGTTTGCCCGGCAGAAGGGAGAACTCCCATGTTCAGTGAGAAGGATCGCCGGCATCCCGATTGGGAAATGAGCCGGTCCATCCAGCGCAAATTCAGCATCGGAGCCGCCATCATATTTGCGGTGGTTGTGCTGCTCAATCTGGTTGGTCAGCCCGCCAATATGTGGGCCGCAAGGCCGGACGCCGAAACCGTGTTGGCTTCGCAATAGAACGGTCGTTTCCGGAAGCGCGCATTAACTTCGCGTTTACCAAACCGCATCAGCATCAGGCATGGATGCGGCGGAACCGGAGCAGTGCCGGGCCGGCAGCCGCATGAGAAAGCCGTCCGGCGTCACGCCCGGGCGGCTTTTTTCTGGAGTTGAGAGACCTGAACCAAAATGAAAGAGGCCGCCAACTGAAGCGGCTCAGTGCAGAGTTTCAATTTCGTTTTTTCGGAGCATTTCTATTGCGCCGAACTCGATCGCATCGGTCAGATCATGCAAGCGTTGTGCTATTTTCGGATCGCTCGCACAACGAGCAATCTTCCGGAATTGCGCAATTCGTGTCCAGAATGCGAGTGGTGTCCTAGTGTATTCGGCCATGTCGTAACCCGCTTTTTGTCAAGGGATCGAGACTACAACCGGTCGCTTACAGCAGCCTTACAGTTTGGTAATGTGCGGCGCTGTGCCTCAGTCTTTCGCGAAGTGCGGCGAGTACCAAACTGTAGCGGCTTACTCTGCGGTCCGAGATCTTTATTGGCTTGGTCGGCTTCTCGATATGGCCGCATTGCAAGCACTCGCGGGTCTTCCGCTCGGGGTCCAAACCAAACCCTGCCACCACGATCATGCCCATTCCGCATTTAGGGCAGTGTTGAAGGGCGTCGCCCTTTGTGCGTTTCGCTGCCATCTGGCCTCCCGTTTTTGTTGTCAGGAAACTCTGATAGCTATCTTTGGTTGTGGGGGAGAGTTCAAATTAGGCCGCTGCTATTTTCAAAGCCGGCCACCGGGGGTCGAAACAGGCCAGTACCGTCTTTTCAAAAAGAACATATTGCGAACTTAGAACAAATAGGGTACGTTGTTCCATCACTCGCTGAACCCACCTGCTTCACCCTCCATCCGTTTGTCCCGCTAGCGAATCCCCGCCATAAGGAGCACCACCCATGTCCGCTACTGCCCTGCGTATCGTCGAAGGATCCTCCATGGACAAGACCAAAGCCCTGTCCGCCGCGCTCTCCCAGATCGAGCGCCAGTTCGGCAAGGGCTCGGTGATGAAGCTGGGCAAGAACGACCGCTCGATGGATATCGAGACCATTTCCTCCGGCTCGCTCGGGCTCGACATTGCGCTTGGCGTCGGCGGGCTGCCGAGGGGCCGGGTGGTGGAAATTTACGGGCCGGAATCCTCGGGCAAGACCACGCTGGCGCTGCACACGGTGGCCGAGGGGCCAGAAGAAGGGCGGCATCTGCGCCTTCATCGATGCCGAACATGCGCTCGATCCGGTCTATGCCCGCAAGCTCGGCGTCAATATCGATGAGCTCCTGATCTCGCAGCCGGACACGGGCGAGCAGGCGCTGGAAATCTGCGACACGCTGGTTCGCTCCGGCGCGGTCGACGTGCTGGTGATCGATTCGGTGGCGGCGCTGGTGCCGAAGGCCGAACTCGAGGGCGAGATGGGCGATGCGCTGCCGGGCCTGCAGGCGCGGCTGATGAGCCAGGCGCTGCGCAAGCTCACGGCTTCGATCAACAAGTCCAACACCATGGTGATCTTCATCAACCAGATCCGGATGAAGATCGGCGTGATGTACGGCTCGCCGGAAACCACCACCGGCGGGAACGCGCTGAAATTCTACGCCTCGGTCCGTCTCGACATCCGCCGCATCGGCGCGATCAAGGAGCGCGACGAAGTGGTTGGCAACCAGACCCGCGTCAAGGTGGTGAAGAACAAGTTGGCGCCGCCGTTCAAGCAGGTCGAGTTCGACATCATGTATGGCGAAGGCGTCTCCAAGATGGGCGAAATTCTCGATCTCGGCGTCAAGGCCGGCATTGTCGAGAAATCCGGCGCCTGGTTCTCCTATGACAGCCAGCGGCTGGGCCAGGGCCGCGAGAATTCCAAGGCGTTCCTCAAGGCCAATCCCGACATGACCGCGAAGATCGAAGTCGCGATCCGCCAGAATTCCGGCCTGATCGCCGAACAGATCCTGGCAGGCAGCCCCGAGCGCGACGCCGAGGGCGAAGAGGAGCCCGCGGAGGATTGAGTTTTCCGGGCTTAATTTCCGGGCTTGGGCCGTTAGGCTTGGGCTCCGACACAAGCGGGCGCTGAGGACGTTGAGTTGCCGACGTTCCCGGCGCCCGTTTTTGTTTTTGCGTACGGTGGGGGGATCATGAAGCCTCTGATCTTGACCGGTTGGTACACTCCGGAATTCGCTAAGTTGGGCCTTGCCGACCTGGTAGTTGATTTTCCCGTTCGCTTTGTTTGGGGACCTTTGCAGTCTCCCGATGAACTCGCGGATTATCTCGGCGCCCGTAAGCCTGCACATCGACTCGGCGAGCATTGGTCGGCTTTTGCCTCCAGATGGCGGCTGAGCGAAAACAGGAACCATTGATCTGGGGTTGGCCGATTTCTGCCAGCACTACGAGAGCGTCGAACTATGGTTTGACACAGATCCGAATACGCAGTTGCAACTTATCTGGCTGCTCGATCATTTTCGATCTCACCCAAAGATGCTTACCAGGTTGAAGTTGCGACTCATCGATCTTGAGATGATCGGGCTTCGTCGGTTTGGCAAGTGGATGCCACAGGTCGTCGATGTCACTGAACGGGAACTCGCGTTGGCGAGCGCGGCCTGGCAAGCCTATCGGGCGGCGACCCCGGAAGGCTGCTTCGATCTGCTCCGCCAGGATTTGAGCGCGTTGCCGCTTCTCAAGCCTGCTCTGACCGAGCTGTTGAACGAGCTTCCATCAGCTTCAACCGGGCTTGGAGCCTCGGAAATGCGAATGGTCGAGATGGTCGCAGAGGGACACGCGGGAACGAATAACCTTTTTTATCTCGAAAACTCACGCAGGACGCGCATCTTTAGTGAGTCGGAGCTCGGCTATCTGCTGGATGGGCTCGCGCATAGCCCGCGGCCTGCCATTGCCGGTCTCGACGACGACCTGCGTACGCTCAGCCGGGAAAATCGGGGAGATCGTATGTCTGCCTACCGTCGAAGTCGATTGTCACTGACCGAATTCGGCGAGGCGATTGTCGCCCACAAGGAAGACTTCAGCCGGCATAACCCGATCGACCGCTGGTGGGGCGGCACCAGGCTGACTAACGATCGCCTGTGGCGCTGGAATCCGGTTTTGGTTGCGCCATGACGCGCCTGATCCTGACGACGAGCGATTCAGGGGCAGGGAGCCTTAAAGACACTGGAATCGCCGACATCGTGATTCCTTTTGGCTTTCGTTTCGTCCGAGGACCGCTACCGTCTGATGCGGCGTTCGCAGCAGCATTGGCGCCGAGCGCTACTGAACATCCTAGGCTGCGGGATATTTATCGAAAGCACCTCGGAAAAAGTGGTAAGTCCGAACACGGATTGATCGAACTCTGTGAGCGATGCGACACGATCGAATTATGGATTGATCCGGAGCCAAACGCGCAGCTGATGCTGATCTGGCTGCTGGACTATTTGCGTTCGCACAGGACGATTGCCTCGAAGCTGACTCTGCGGCAGGCGGATGCCGTTATCGGCGACCATCCGCCGGAAGACTTGCTCAAATGGCAGCTACCCGTCGTCGAAATCCTGAACGAGCATCTGGAAACGGCCAGCACAGCCTGGCAGGCCTGGCGCGCATCGACGCCGCGGGATTGGTTCGACCTGTTGTCAAAGGATTTGTCCGCTCTGCCGAGGCTTCGACCAACCGTCGTGGAGTTGCTTGAAGAGCTTCCCGGACTTGCAACCGGGCTCGGCGCGACGGAAATGCGGATGCTCGAACTCATATCGGAAGGGAACATCCATCCTTTCGATCTCTTTCCCCACAACCCGCGCCAGCGGCGGGTATTCGACTATTGGGAGACCGGATCGCTGCTGGACGGTTTGGCGCGTAGTCCGGCGCTGGTTGTGTCGGGCCTCGACGAAGGCCCGTTCACGGCGGAGATGCACAATGACCGTGACCGTCACCAGCGATACAAGAAAAGCCAATTGTCACTCACCACACTCGGCAAAGCTGTCCTGGCGGGGGACCGAGATTTCAGCCGGCACAATCCGATTTCCCGCTGGTGGGGCGGCACTGAATTGACCAATGACAGCCTGTGGCGTTGGGATCCGGCGAATCGTACGTCGATCGTGCCTTAACTCGTTATTTGTCATTGCCGGGCTTGACCCGGCAATCCATCCTCTTCGGTAAAACTATTTTTTAGATGGATGCGCGGGTCAAGCCCGCGCATGACGATTGGAAATCATTCCGCCGCCTGCGCGTATTCGGTGATCGGCGGACACGAGCACACCAGATTGCGGTCGCCATGGACGTTGTCGACGCGTCCCACGGGACACCAGTATTTGTCGGTGCGCGACGTGCCGGCCGGGAAACAGCCCTCGGCGCGCGTGTAGGCGCGGGCCCAGGCATCGTCGGCGATGTCATGCACGGTATGCGGCGCGTGGCGCAGCGGCGAGGCCTCGACCTTCCAGCGGCCGCTTTCGATTTCGGTAATCTCGCGCCGGATCGCGATCATGGCCTCACAAAACCGGTCCAGCTCCGCCTTGCTCTCGGATTCCGTCGGCTCGATCATCAGCGTGCCCGGCACCGGGAAACTCATGGTCGGGGCGTGGAAGCCGTAATCGATCAGCCGCTTGGCGATATCGTCGACGGTGACACCGCTGGAGGTCTTCAGCGGCCGGGGATCGACGATGCATTCATGCGCGACGCGGCCTTTGGCGTTACGATACAGCACCGGAAAATGCGGATCGAGTTTGGTCGCGATGTAATTGGCATTGAGGATTGCCACCTCCGTTGCGCGCGTAAGACCTTCGCCGCCCATCATCAGAATGTAGATGTAGGAAATGGTCAGGATCGACGCCGAGCCGAACGGCGCCGCCGATACCGGGCCTACTGTTTGAGGTGCGCCATCGCCGACGGGATGTCCGGGCAAGAATGGTTTGAGATGCGCCTTGACGCCGATCGGTCCCATTCCCGGGCCGCCGCCGCCATGCGGAATGCAGAAGGTCTTGTGCAGATTGAGATGGCTGACATCGGCGCCGTAATCGCCGGGCCGCGACAGCCCGACCTGCGCATTCATGTTGGCGCCGTCGAGATAGACCTGCCCGCCATGGCCATGCACGATGTCGCAAATCTCGCGGATGTGCTCCTCGAACACGCCATGGGTCGAAGGATAGGTGATCATGATGGCCGCGAGCTTGTTCGCATGCTGCGTCGCCTTGGTTCGGAGATCGCCGACGTCGACGTCGCCGCGCGCATCGCAGGCCACCACCACAACCTCCATGCCCACCATGCTGGCCGAGGCCGGATTGGTGCCGTGCGCGGAAGAAGGGATCAGGCATACATTGCGATGCGGCTCGCCGCGCGCGGCGTGATAGCCGCGAATCGCGAGCAGCCCGGCATATTCGCCCTGCGCGCCGGAATTCGGCTGCAACGAGATCGCGTCATAGCCGGTGATGTCGCACAGCCATTGTTCGAGCCGTGCAAACAGCGCGTGATAGCCTTGCGCCTGCGCGCGCGGCGCGAACGGATGCAGCGCACCGAATTCGGGCCAGGTCAGCGGAATCATTTCGGAGGTCGCGTTGAGCTTCATGGTGCAGGAGCCCAGCGGAATCATCGCGCGGTCGAGCGCCAGATCGCGGTCGCTGAGCTTGCGCATGTAGCGCAACAGCTCGGTTTCGGAGCGATGCGCGTGGAATACGGGATGGGTGAGGAAGGCGCTGGCGCGCTTCAACGCCGCGGGCAGCGCGTCGCGCGTTTCCGCCTCGACATCGGCATAAGTCAGCTCACCATCAAAAGCCCACCACACGGCTTCGACGATTTCCGGCGTGGTGGTCTCGTCCAGCGCGATGCCAAGCGTACCCTTGCCGATGTTCAGATTGATGTTCTCGGCCAGCGCGCGCGCGACAACGGCGCTTTGCCTGTCGCCGACGTCGACCGTCACGGTGTCGAAAAACGTCTCGGACTTCGGCGCAAAGCCGAGCTTGCGCAGCCCCGCCCGCCAGCACGGCCGCGCGGCGATGCACCTGGCGGGCGATATGGGTCAGCCCTTCCGGCCCATGATAGACCGCATACATCGAGGCGATCACGGCCAGCAGCACCTGCGCGGTGCAGATGTTGGAAGTGGCCTTCTCGCGGCGGATATGCTGTTCGCGGGTTTGCAGCGCGAGGCGATAGGCCGGCTGCCCCCGTGAATCAATCGACAGCCCGACGAGACGCCCGGGCAGCGACCGCTTCAGCGCGTCGCGCACCGCCATATAGGCCGCGTGCGGTCCGCCATAGCCCATCGGCACGCCAAAACGCTGCGCCGATCCGATCGCGATGTCGGCGCCGAGTTCGCCCCGGCGACGCCAGCAGCGTCAGCGCCAGCAAATCGGCGGCGATAACCGCCAGCGCGCCCTTGGCATGCAGTGTTGCGATGGCCGGGCGGAGATCGCGCACCGCGCCCGACGTGCCGGGATATTGCAGCAGTGCGCCGAACACATCGGCGCGGTCGAGATCGGCGAGGGGATCGCCGACAATCAAGCTCCAGCCCAGCGGCTCGGCGCGGGTGCGCAGCACCGCCAGCGTCTGCGGATGCACTTCCGAATCCACAAAGAAGGATTTGGTTTTCGCGCTCGCGGCGCGCTCCGCCAACGCCATCGCCTCGGCCGCGGCGGTGCCCTCGTCGAGCAGCGAAGCATTGGCAACATCAAGGCCACTGAGATCGCAGATCATGGTCTGGAAATTGAACAGCGCTTCCAGCCGGCCCTGGCTGATCTCGGGCTGGTACGGCGTGTAAGCCGTGTACCAGGCCGGGTTTTCCAGGATGTTGCGCTGGATCACCGCCGGCAGGATGGTGCCGGAATAGCCTTGGCCGATCAGCGAGGTGAAGACTTGGTTCTGCGACGCCAGTTCCTTCATGTGCGCGAGCGCTTCGGTTTCGCTCAAGGGCGTGCCGAGATCGAGCGGTTTCGTTTGCCGGATCGGCGCCGGCAGCGTCTGCGCCATCAACTCGCCGAGGCTTTTGGCGCCGACCGTCTCCAGCATCGCTGAGACATCGCACGGCGAGGGGCCGATATGGCGGCGTACGAAGGTGGTGGCGGGCTCGACGAAGTTGCGATGCGCGGTCATGGTCATGTCCTCAAGCCGTATGTGCCTTGTAGGCGGCCTCGTCCATCAGGCCCCCGAGTTCGCTTTTGTCCGCGATCTTCAATTTAAAAAACCACGCCTTGCCGGCGGCGTCGGAGTTGACCAAAGCGGGCTCGGCGGCGAGCGCGTCGTTTCACTTCCAGGACTTCGCCCGAGATCGGCGCGTAGACATCGGAGGCCGCCTTGACGGATTCGACGACGGCGGCGGCTTCGGCCTTCTTGAGGTTGCGGCCGACCTTCGGCAGTTCGACGAATACGACATCGCCGAGCTGGGATTGCGCATAATCGGTGACGCCGATGGTAGCGATGTCGCCCTCGATGCGGAGCCATTCGTGGTCGGTGGTGAACAGCGTGGTCATGACTGATCCTTCAGCGTTTGTAATTGTTGGCAACGAATGGCATCGGCGATATCTGCAGCGGCAGGCGCTGTCCGCGCAGTTCGGCAATACCCGGCCGCCCATCGTGGCATGGGACGACGACAGGTAGCCCATCGCGACCGGCGCATTGAGGCTCGGGCCGAAACCGCCCGAGGTGACCGAACCGATCTGTTCGCTTGAAGTCTCCTCAGCGAACAGCGGCGCGCCTTCGCGCACCGGCGCGCGGCCCTCGGGCTTCAATCCGACTCGGCGCTGCGGCGCGCCCCGCATCCCAATTGCGCGAGAATCCTGTCCGCGCCGGCAAAACCACCGGCGCGCGCGCCACCCTTGCGGCGGCTCTTCTGGATCGACCATTCCAGCGCCCCCTCAACAGGGGTGGTCGAGGTGTCGATGTCGTGGCCGTACAGACAAAGCCCGGCCTCGAGCCGCAGACTATCGCGCGCGCCAAGCCCGATCGGCAAAACGTCATGATCTGATAGCAGGGCCCGGGCCAGCGATTCGGCTTGATGTGACGGCACCGAAATCTCAAAACCGTCCTCGCCGGTATAGCCCGAACGCGACACGAAGCAGTCGATATTGCCGATGCTGTGCGGGCCGGCGTCCATGAAGCGCATCGCGCTCACTTCTGCGCAAAACTCCGCCAGCGCCGATTCCGCTTTCGGTCCCTGCAGCGCGATCAGCGCGCGATCGGCCAGCGGCACGATCTCGCAAACATCCGACAGGTGCGCACGCAGATGCGCTTCGTCGTCGGCCTTGCAGGCGGCGTTCACCACCAGAAACAGATGACTGCCGAAATTCGCCACCATCAGATCGTCGAGAATGCCGCCCGTCTCATTGGTGAACTGGGCGTAGCGCTGCCGTCCCGGCGCAACCGCGAGGATGTCCTGCGGCACCAGCCGTTCCAGCGCCAAAACCGCATCCTCGACCTTGCCGGATTTCGGCCGCAGCTCGATCTGGCCCATGTGAGAGACGTCGAAAAGACCCGCGGCCGTTCGCGTATGCAGATGTTCCCGCAGCACCCCGGCCGGGTATTGCACCGGCATGTCATAGCCGGCGAATGGCACCATCTTGCCGCCGCTTGCGACGTGCAAAGCATGCAAAGGCGTGCGTTTCAAAGGGGATTGGTCTGTAGATTGATCCTGGCGCGCAAGCATCACGAGGCCCTCGCGGTTTTGCGGGGGTGATTCCCCGAAAACCTGTCGAAGCCCCATCTGTCGCTGTGCCTGAGAGTATTATCCCGTCGGCGGACACGTCAGGGTTTGGGTCCCTCAGCGTCTCTTTCCAGATGCTAGCAAGTCACGCGGTCCGTTTGCCTGAGAGTTTCCGGGGCGGTTGCTCCTTCGGCGCCGGCGTCTAAGCCGATCTCTCCCGACGTGACTGTCTTGAACGCTTGAGAGAAAACCACGGCCGGACCCGGGCTGTCAACGCAGCCGCGGGCTCTCTCACAGGTTTTACGCTAATGCGGCAAGTCTATGATCGCACATCGATATCCTTGCACACTTTCTGGACAGCGCTCGCACGCTTGTCTAAAAGCGGTGCGGCTGGCGGTTGCGTGCCAAATGACAGAAAAATAACCGGGTTCCCAAGTGATTCCCGGCTGATTCCCGACGGTTTTGCGATTGGATGGACATGAGCGGCGTTAACGAAATCAGGTCGACATTCCTGAATTACTTTGCGGAGAACGGTCACGATATCGTGCCGTCGTCGCCGCTGGTGCCGCGCAACGACCCGACGCTGATGTTCACCAATGCCGGCATGGTGCAGTTCAAGAACGTCTTCACCGGCGTCGAGAAGCGCCCCTATCAGCGCGCCACCACCCTCGCAGAAATGCGTGCGCGCCGGCGGCAAGCACAACGATCTCGACAATGTCGGCTATACCGCGCGGCATCACACGTTTTTCGAGATGCTCGGCAATTTCTCGTTCGGCGACTATTTCAAGGACCGCGCGATCGAGCTGGCCTGGAATCTGGTCACCAAAGAGTTCGGCCTGCCGAAGGATAAACTGACGGCCACGGTCTACATCGACGACGACGAGGCGTTCAATCTCTGGAAGAAGATTGCTGGGCTCCCTGAGGTCCCGTATCATCCGCATCGCCGGCTCGGACAATTTCTGGCAGATGGGCGACACCGGCCCGTGCGGACCGTGCTCGGAGATCTTCTACGATCATGGCGACAAGATCTGGGGCGGACCGCCGGGCTCGCTGGAGCAGGATGGCGACCGCTTCATCGAGATCTGGAATCTCGTGTTCATGCAATACGAGCAGACAGCACCCGGCGTGCGCAATCCCTTGCCGAAGCCGTCGATCGATACCGGCGCAGGCCTCGAGCGCGTCGCTGCCGTTTTGCAAGGCAAGCACGACAATTACGACATCGACCTATTTGTCGCGCTGATCCGCGCCATCTCGGAACTGACCGGCGCCGATCCGCAGGGCGAGCAGAAGGCCTCGCTGCGCGTGATCGCCGATCATTTGCGCGCATCGTCGTTCCTGATCGCCGACGGCGTGCTGCCCTCGAATGAGGGCCGCGGCTATGTGCTGCGCCGGATCATGCGCCGCGCGATGCGCCATGCGCAGTTGCTCGGTGCCAAGGACCCGCTGATGTATCGGCTGGTGTGGGCGCTGGTCCGTGAAATGGGCCAAGCCTATCCGGAACTGGTGCGCGCGGAAAACCTGATCGAGGAGACGTTACGTCTGGAAGAAACCCGCTTCCGCAAGACGCTGGAGCGCGGCCTCACGATTCTCGACGAAAAGAGCGCCACCCTCAAAAAGGGCGACATGTTCGACGGCGATACGGCCTTTACGTTGTACGACACCTATGGCTTTCCGCTCGACCTCACCCAGGATGCGCTGCGTAACCGCGGCATTTCAGTGGACATCGCGTCCTTTACGGATGCGATGGATCAACAGCGCGCCAAGGCGCGCGCGGCATGGGCTGGCTCCGGCGATACCGCGAGCGAGAACGTCTGGTTTCCGCTGCGTGAGAAACTCGGCGCCACCGAATTTCTGGGCTACGAGACCGAGACCGCCGAAGGCGTCGTCTCGGCGCTGGTCAAGGATGGCAAGGATGTCGAAAGCCTGAAAACCGGCGAGAGTGGCGCCATCGTTTTGAACCAGACGCCGTTTTATGCGGAGTCCGGCGGCCAGGTCGGCGACACCGGCGTTTTGACCGGGGAAGGCGTGCGTTTTCGCGTTACTGATACGCAAAAGAAAGCCGGCGATCTCTTTGTGCATCTCGGCACCGTCGAACAAGGCACGCTCAAATCAGGCATGGCGCTGTTGCTCGACGTCGATCACGCCAGGCGCTCGTCGATCCGCGCCCATCACTCCGCGACGCATCTGTTGCATGAGGCGCTGCGGCAGGTGCTCGGCGACCATATCGCGCAGCGCGGCTCACTGGTGGCGCCGGATCGCCTGCGCTTCGACTTCGTGCATCAGAAGCCGATTACATCGGAAGAACTGAGCCGCGTCGAAGACATCGCCAATGCGGTGGTGCTGGAGAATGACGAGGTCACCACGCGATCGATGGCGGTGGATGATGCCCGCGACGCCGGCGCGCGCGCGCTGTTCGGCGAGAAATATGGCGACGAAGTCCGCGTGGTGTCGATGGGCAAGACCGCGCGCGAGCACGGCGCCAATGCGCTCGGTTGGTCGGTGGAATTGTGCGGCGGCACGCATGTCCGTCGTACTGGCGATATCGGCCTGATCTCGATCACCGGCGAAAGTGCCGTGTCCTCCGGCGTGCGCCGCATCGAGGCGCTGACCGGCAACCACGCGCGCAAGCACGCCAACGACACCATCGCGCTGGCCAAAACAGCGGCGTCGGAGCTGCGCACCACGCTCGACGACATGCCGGCGCGGATCGCTGCGCTGATGGAAGAGCGCAAGAAGCTGGAACGCGACCTGTCGGACGCGCGCAAGAAGCTGGCGATGGGCGGCGGCGGTGCGGCCTCGAACGGCGCGGCTGCGGCCACTACTGGCGTTCGCGATGTCGGTAACGTCAAGCTGATGGCGCGCGCGGTCGAAGGCATCGAGATGAAGGATCTCAAGAGCCTGGCCGATGACGGCAAGAAGCAGCTCGGCTCCGGCGTGGTCGCGATCGTCGGCGTCACCGGCGACGGCAAGGCCGGCGTCGTCGTCGGCGTAACCGCCGATCTGACCTCGCGCTACAACGCGGTCGATCTGGTGCGCGTGGCTTCCGAGGCGCTTGGCGGCAAGGGCGGCGGCGGGCGGCCCGACATGGCGCAAGCCGGCGGACCCGATGGCGCCAAGGCCGATGCCGCGCTGTCGGCGATCGAAAAGGCGATGGGCAACGGCTAGGCGACGGGTTTAAACTCCTACCCCGAGGCGGTTAAAGCCGCTCGTTTTCGGGGGAAACAAAAATGATGGATCAACGCACGGCGCCTTATGCCGCACTGTTGTTGCGGCTGATACTCGGCTCTCTGTTCATCGCGCATCTCTACTGGAAATTCGCAATCCTGGATGGCGGCCTCGACAAATGGTGGGGCAATTTCGCCGCCAACGGCTACCCGTCCTTCGTGCCCTGGTATTGCATCTCCGCCGAGTTCATCGGCGCATTGCTGATCATTCCCGGCATCTACACCCGGTGGGCCTGCCTGTATGCGCTGCCGCTGATGCTGGGCGCAGCGCAATATTGGGCCGTTCGGAAAGGGTTTTACTTTACCGGGGGTGGCGCGGAGTTTCCGCTGGTCTGGTCGGCGCTGCTGGTGGCCCAGATCCTGTTGGGCGACGGGCCGTTCGCCGTGATCGCATCGCCGTGGCGTGCAGCAAGGCCGCAACCGGCCTAGCTCACTGAAGGGAAACGCCGCTCAACCCTTGCGCAGGAATACATAGTCCGCGGAGTAGGGCGCGCTGGAGAAGGTGCCGGCCTTGTCGCAGGCGCCTTCGAGCTTGCCGCCCTTGGTGTTGATGCGTTGTACGGTCGTGACGCCGGTGAGGACGCCGCTGCCGCGCTGCGACGCCACGCTGAGCTTCAGCCAGGCGATATCATTCGGCGTCGTTCCCGGCGCATTGCCCACGGCCTTTCCGACCACGGCGCTGCCATCGCTATGTTCCCAGTTCGGTCCGGCATAGTGCCGGCCGATGGTTTTGCCGTCGGCGAACAATGTCGCGATCGGCTCGCGGAACGCCCACGCCGTTTTGCCGTCGGTACCCGCCTTGCATTCGTACACCTGCGCGCCTTCGGCATGCACGCTGAGCACCACTGCCTCTCCCGGCGCGGCGATGGCTTCGGGAAGCGCGGTCTCGGCGGCGAATGCGCTCATGCATGGGCCCGACAGCAACAGTAGTGCAAGCGCAGTGCTTCTAGCGAACGGCATGATGACACTTTCCAAATTTTCGTCGTTGCGAGGAGCAAAGCGACGAAGCAATCCATTTGAATGTTCCATGGATTGCTTCGAGGAGTTTACCATCGGGCGCGCATTTCGCGCGACCCGTTGGCTCGCAATGACGGTTAGATCAATTATTACGCCATCGCCTTGGTCAGGTTTTCCGCGACCTTGTCGAGGAAGCCGGTGGTCGAGAGCCAGCGCTGGTCGGCGCCGACCAAGAGGGCCAGATCCTTGGTCATGTAACCGGATTCAACGGTATCGACGCAGACCTTCTCGAGGGTCTTGGAGAACTTCGCCAAAGCCTCGTTGTTGTCGAGCTTGGCGCGGTGCGACAGGCCCTGGGTCCAGGCGAAGATCGAGGCGATCGAGTTGGTCGAGGTCTCCTTGCCCTTCTGGTGCTCGCGGTAGTGCCGCGTCACCGTGCCGTGGGCGGCTTCGGCCTCGACGGTCTTGCCGTCGGGGGTCATCAGCACCGAAGTCATCAGGCCGAGCGAGCCATAGCCCTGCGCAACCGTGTCGGACTGCACGTCGCCGTCATAGTTCTTGCAGGCCCAGACGTAGCCGCCCGACCACTTCAGCGCAGAGGCGACCATGTCGTCGATCAGGCGATGTTCGTAGGTCAGGTTCTTGGCCTCGAACTGCTTCTTGAAATCCTTTTCGTAGATTTCCTCGAAGATGTCCTTGAAGCGCCCGTCATAGACTTTCAGGATGGTGTTCTTGGTCGACAGATACACCGGATAGCCGCGGTTCAGACCATAGGTCAGCGACGCCCGGGCGAAATCGCGGATCGAATCGTCGAGGTTGTACATGCTCATGGCGACGCCGGAACCGGGCGTCTTGAACACTTCGCGCTCGATCACGGTGCCGTCCTCGCCGACGAATTTCATCGTCAGCGTGCCCTTGCCGGGGAACTTGATGTCGGTGGCGCGGTATTGGTCGCCGTAGGCATGGCGGCCGATGATGATCGGCTTGGTCCAGCCCGGCACCAGCCGCGGCACGTTCTTGCAGATGATCGGTTCGCGGAAAATCACGCCGCCGAGGATGTTGCGGATGGTGCCGTTCGGCGACTTCCACATTTCCTTGAGGCCGAATTCCTTCACCCGGGCTTCGTCCGGGGTGATGGTGGCGCATTTGACGCCAACGCCGACCTTCTTGATCGCATGGGCAGCGTCGATGGTGACCTGATCGTTGGTCTTGTCGCGATATTCCATCCCGAGGTCGAAATACTGCAGTTCGACATCGAGGAAGGGGTTGATCAGCTTGTCCTTGATGTACTGCCAGATGATCCGGGTCATCTCGTCGCCATCGAGTTCGACGACGGGGTTGGTCACCTTGATTTTTGCCATGGGAGATCGGGCCTTTTTGGAATAGCGCGTTTCGGGATGGATGGTAGGTTCCGCCAGCGCTATAGCACCGCAAACGCCCTGGCGAAAGCCAAGGCGTTATGCAGTTTCAGCCCATCTTTTAGCTTGGGGCTGCGGGTTTAGAACACGGCCTGCGTGGCGGTGCCCGCCACGATGTACCAGGTTACGAACACGCCGCAGATCAGGGCGCCGGGCAGGCTGGAGCCGGTTCGCCGCCAGGTGAAGGTCGCGATGATGGCGGCGATCCCCAATAGCGGCACGAACTGGATGGCGACGATGGTGGAGAGCGGCACGAAACCGGGATCGGGCAGCGGGTTGAACAGTTTTCCCGAGATCCACAGCGTGCCGTATTGCAGCACCAGCAGCACGATGAAGCCGAGCGTCAGCGCCAGGATATTGGTCAGATAGAGCGCGCCGCGCCCGGCCCCCATGGTCGAGAAGTTCCGGTGCAGCACATGCAGCGCGATCACGAAAAACGCCGTGAACGGCACCAGATAGATCAGGAAAATCAGAAACTGCTTGGCGTTCATCAGCTTGAGCGCGACGATCCAGAACCGGAAGTCGATCTTCAACACGAGATCGGCCAGCCACAGCGCGGCATAGCCGACGATCACCGTCGCCAGCGCAATCATGATCGATGGCCCGATAATGCCGGACCGGCTGGCGCGCTTGGGCGCGAACGGCATCAGGGCCAGCGTGATCAGCCCGCTGAGGACGGCCCAGACCAGGATCTGGTTGGTAATGCCTTGGGGCAGATAGGCTGATGGCGTCACCAAGGTGCCGCCGATCGCAAACGCCGGGTAGTAAGTCAGCGCCGGAATGAAGGCCGACAGTATAAGGGCCGTGGTCCAGCGGCCGCCGCTGGAGGCGGTGGGAGCCGGCGTACTGCCGTCGGCGACCTCAGGCAGGCGCAGGTGCGAAAACGTCGGCGCTTCGAGCAGGCCGTCGAACACGCCCAGCAAAAGCGCCACAAAACCGATCAGCGCCACCAGCGTGCCGATCTCCTTGCGGAACCAGATCTGGTCGTCGGCCGGGCGCGGCGTGCCGCCTTGGAGTGTCCTGGCGAACCAGTCAAGGCTATAGCCGATCGCTTCATGCGAAATATGCTCGGCGGGGTGGGTGATCGCGGGGGTATAGAGCACCCGCGCGGTGCCCTGCGCGACGTCGCCATAGACCTTGCCGGGCTCGACCGCGCTTTGGGTGCCGAACAGCGCCCATAGTTTGGGGCTCTGGGTAACGTCGCGGGCGAGATCGACGCCCCACATCAGGGTGGAGAATTCCTCGTATTGCGCGAACACCAAAGCGACGTTGCGTGGCCAGCTCGTGGTGCCTTCAGCGGCGAACGGCTTGCCGGTGGAGGAGCCCTCCAGCACCATCGATTTGTAGTCGTTGGGCATCACGGCTGCGGCGGCGAGCACGGTCCAGCCGCCCATCGAGTGGCCCTCAAGGCCGATATTGTTCTTGTCGACGATGTCGAGGCTGCGCAGCTGCGCCAGCCCGTCGGGTCCGCCGAACCCATTGGCAAAGGCCGGGCCGTCGCTATAGCCGTGGCCGGTCTGGTCGAGGTCGAGCACGACATAGCCGCGGCGGGCGAATTCGATCGCAAAGCCGTCCTGGGTCTCGCGCGAATTGATGTAGCCGTGAACCGCCAGAATACCGGGGGCGGGGGTCTGGGCGGTGGCATTGGGCGGGATGTAGAGCAGGGCGCTCATGGTGTTGCCCTTGGCGCCGGTAAACCTGACGTCCCTGACCTGGATGCCGCCAGAGGTTTGCGTGAGATAAGCGAGCAGGCCGCCCGCCAGAATCAGAACCAAACCGGCAATCGCCAGCGACCATCGGCTGCGCATGGAATCCCCCTCCCATATTCCCGGGCCGTTATCGGCCTCGGGTTCACTTTGCTTTTGATTGGCAGCGTATCCGAAACTCTTGCGCGTGCAAGCTAAGGTCGTACTTCGCATGTGGAGGGTGCATTTGAGGTTTCGGCCGAGCGATAAAAGATGTCACTAAGCCGATTATATTGCTTGAGAAATTCTGCCAGACAGGCAAACGAATAGCTTCGCCGCTAAGAGGTTGAATCAGATCCTTCGGAACTTGATTCAAAGCCTTCAGACCCTGAATCAGAAAGTGAAGTGAGATGTCCGGTTCGGGCACCGACAAGACCAAATCAGGCGTCACGCTCGCCGGACCCGTCGTCATTCTGGTCGAGCCGCAGCTTGGCGAGAACATCGGCATGGCCGCGCGCGCGATGGGCAATTTCGGGCTGACGCGGCTGCGCATCGTCAACCCGCGCGACGGCTGGCCCAATGTCCACGCCCGGCGTGCCGCGTCCGGCGCCGACCATATTCTGGATCATGTCGAGCTGTTCGATACCGTCGAGCAGGCGGTCGCTGACTGTACGCTGCTGTTCGCGACCACGGCTCGCGCGCACGACCAGGCCAAGCCGGTGGTCGCGCCCGAAGCCGCCGCGACCGAGATGACCGCGGCGATCGCGGGCGGCGCCACGGTCGGTATCCTGTTCGGCCGCGAACGGTACGGCCTGCAGAACGAAGAGGTGGCGCTGGCCAATCGCATCATGACCTTTCCGGTCAATCCCGGCTTCGCCTCGCTCAATCTGGCGCAGGCGGTGCTGCTGGTCGGCTATGAGTGGTTCAAGCTCGTCACCTCGGGTGCGCTGCCGTTCGGGATGCCCGAACGGTCCGAGCGCGCCTCGCAGCACCAGATGGAAGCGTTCTTCGACAATCTGGTGCGAGAACTCGACAAGGTCGAATTCCTGCGCCCGGCCGAGAAGCGCGAGACCATGCTGGTCAATCTGCGCAACATCTTTACCCGGATGGAGCCGACCAAGCAGGACATGCACACGCTGCACGGCGTGGTGATGGCGATCGCCGAGGGACGCAAGGGGCCGGCCAAGGGCGGCGTGCTCGACGGCGAGCAGGCCACGCGGCTGCGCGCGCTGCTGGCTGAACACGGGCAGGGCGCATTGCCGTCGGAAAGCGGCACGGTGCGCGGGATCGCGAGGCTGCTGCGGCGAAATCCGACCGACGCCGAACGCATCTTGTGGCAGGCGCTGACCACCGACCGCCGCTTCGCCGGACAATTCAAGCGCCAGACGCCGGTCGGCCGGCACATTCCCGACTTCGTCTCGTTCGTGGTCCGCGTCGCGATCGAACTGATCAATCCCGAGGAGTCCGACGTGATCGTCAGCGACCGGGCCACTCGCAAGGCCTGGCTGGAGGCACGGGAATACCGGGTCGTGAGCATGGCTGTCGCGGATGTCGAGCGCGATCTTGCTGGCGAACTCGACCGGCTTGAAGCCAGTTTGCCGGGGCTTCCCTAGCTAGGCGCACCTCCTCGGGATTTCGCGACAAGCTGTCGCTTTGCAGTCGTCAATCCCTGTGATTTTCTCTCCGCCGCCGGGATTAAGTCATCCGGCTGAGTTTTCAACAAAAACAAAACATAAAACAGGGAGGCTAAAAAACATGCGTCTTTTCGGGCTTGGGCTAATCGCGTCTGCGTCGATCTTCGCTATCGCACCCACCTTGGCGCAAACACCGGCTTCCGGGCCGATCGACGTGCCCGCCAAAACGATCCGGGTGCCGAGCACTGTCAGTCCGCAACTGCAGAAGATCATCGCGATGCCGCTGCGGTCGAACTGGAATCTCCTGCCCAAGACCGGCGAGGAGTGGAAGCCGGTGGCCGACGCGGGCGCGGCAGCGCTGGTCAAGAACGTGCCGGGCATGCTGGAGCGGCTCAAGGTCAAGGTCGAGAAGACCACCATCGACGGCGTGCGGGCTTATATCGTCACGCCCGAAACAGTCGCACCGGAAAACCGCAACCGCCAGCTCATCCACATGCATGGCGGCTGCTACGTGCTCAATCCGGGCGAAGCCGGGTTGCCGGAGGCGATTTTCATGGCCGGGTTCGGGCACATCAAGGTGATCTCGGTCGATTACCGCATGCCGCCCGAAGCATCGTTCCCGGCGGCGCTCGATGACGGCATTACGGTCTGGAAGGCCGCATTGAAGACCACGAGCCCCAAGAACATGGCGATCTTCGGCACCTCGGCCGGCGGTGCGCTGACGCTTGAAATGGTGCTAAAAGCAAAAGAGCTCGGGCTACCGTTGCCGGGGGCGATTGCACCGGGAACGCCGATGTCGGATGTCACCAAGGTCGGCGACACCTTCTACACCAACGCGATGCTGGACAATGTTCTGGTCTCGCCGGACGGCTTCTGTGACGCGGGCGCCAAGGTTTACGCCAATGGCCGCGACCTGAAAGACCCGATGCTGTCACCGGTTTACGGCGACATGACGGGCTTTCCTCCGACCATCCTGACCAGCGGCACCCGCGATCTGTTGCTGAGCAACACGGTTCGCGTCCACCGCAAGCTTCGTCAGGCGGGCGTGGAGGCCCAGCTTCAGGTCTATGAAGGGATGTCGCACGCCCACTACATCCGGGACGACACCGCGCCGGAGTCAAAGGAAGTGTTCGAGGAAATCGCAGGCTTCTTCGACAAGCATCTCGGAAAGTAGTGCACGTTAAACCGGTTGATGGCCGCTCAGACGGCCATCAACTCCTTCGGCGTATTGCCGGCGCGTTTCGGCTTCTTCAGTTTTGAAGGCGTGAACAGCGAGCCTGCGGCCGATCCCGCGGTGTCGGCGACGCCGGGATCGCGCGTCACCATGGCTGCGACGATGGCGCCGTCCATCAATAGCCCGAGCTGATGCGCCAGCACTTCCGGCTCCGCCACGCCCATTTCGTCGGCGAGTTTTTCGATATAGGCCAGAACCACTTTCTTGTGGCGCATCGCGATGGCGCGAAGCTGCTTCTGGTCCTTGTCGTGCTCGCCGACCGCATTGATGAAGGGGCAGCCGTAAAACCGTTCCTGGCGGAACCAGTCCTTCAGCGCCGGAAAAATCCGTGCGAGTTTTGTCTGCGCGCTGCCGCCGCCGGATTCGATGGCGTCGATGAACCATTCGCGCCACTGCTTGCCTTCGGTTTCGAGCACGACATGCACGAGATTGTTTTTCGATCCGAATAATTTGTAGAGCGTGGTCTTGGCGGTGCCGGCTTCATTGATGATGGCGTCGATGCCGGTCGCGTTGATTCCATTCTTGCAGAACAGATGCGTGGCCGCGCTCAGCAATCGCCCGCGCGCGGATTCATCATCGCCCGCGGCGTGACCGGTTGCGACGGAACGACCCTTCGAAGATGCTTTGCCCATGGCGTCAGTTAATCCAACTGTGTGGTTCGCATCAAGTCGCATCTTTCTGCGACCAAAATAATCGCACGCCGCAGCAAATGCATCGCGATTGAGCATCCCGCCCCTGATCGTTTTTCGGGCAGCTTTGGCTAAGCGGCTTCATTGTTTCGTGTTTTCCCTAAAGGGGTGTCTGGCACGCTTCGTGCAGGATACAGACCGTTCGGTATCCTGCCGTCTAGGGAGAAAATCAATGACCGCGGTCGCTCAAAAAACAGTGCTTACAGGTTGCCTCGCCCCGATCGACAAGGACGGGCTGGAGCAATTGATCGTCACCAGCAAGGCCAATCCGAAGGTCATCAAGACCTTGAAATGCAAGACGGTGGCCGAAGGCAAGTTCCGCCACGCCAACTACATCCGCAGCCTGCCGCCCTATATCGTCGACGAGCCGCCGGGCCTTCTCGGCGACGACACCGCGCCCAATCCTTCCGAGGCCTCATTGGCCGCGCTGGGTTCGTGCCTCGCGGTCGGGCTGCACGCCAACGCGGTGCATCGCGGCTGGATCGTCAACAAGCTGGAGCTTCAGCTCGAGGGCGATCTCAACATCACCGCGGTCTGGGGCACCGGCGACGTCAGCGAGAAGCCGGTCGGCTTCACCGATGTGCGCGTCAAGGTCGACATGGTCTGCGAGGGCATTCCGCAAAGCGAAATCGACGCGCTGGTCACGCACGTCAAGAAGTGGTCGCCGGTCGCCAACACCTTCACCCGGCCGGTGAACCTCGAAGTCAGCGCCTGACCATCGTCAGCGTCTGATCGTCCTTTTAGCCAGTCGTTCTCGCAAACCTTCGGTGCGGAGAATTCCATGGGTTCACTAGCCTTATCGCGGCAGTTGGCCGACGAAGATCTTGCATCGGCATCGATCGCCGAGCAGGTCGCGACCATCGCGCGTAAAAACCTTGCTCCCATGGCCGTCGCGATCGACGAGGGCACGGTCTATCCGGACGAACTGCTGCGGCGCCTCGGCGATGTCGGGGCCTGGAGCAGCCATCAACCAAAGGATGGCGCAGCCGATCTGCGCTGCGCCATTCAATCGATTTCCGCGCTCGCCGAAGTCTGCGGCGCGACCGCCTTCATGGCGTGGTGCCAGAACACATTGGTCTGGTACGCGGCAAATTCCGACAATCCGGCACTTTCATCCGGATTTACCGACGGCGTGGCGGTGGGAAAAGTTCTTGGCGGCACCGGTCTTTCCAATCCGATGAAGACCTTCTTCGGAATCGAGAAATTCAAGCTGAAGGGCCGCAAGGTCGAGGGCGGCTATGTCGTGCGCGGCGCGCTGCCCTGGGTTTCCAATCTCGGGGCGGATCATTTCTTCGGCACGATTTTCGAGCGCGAGGACGCGCCCGGAGAGATCGCGATGTTCCTCGTCGACTGTTCGGATCCCGCGGTGACGTTGCAGCCCTGCAAGCCGTTCCTCGCGATGGACGGCACCGGCACCTATGCCGTGCAATTGCGCGACGTGTTCGTGCCGGATCGTCTCATCCTGGCCGAGAAGGCCGCACCTTTCGTCAAGAAAATCCGCGCCGGCTTCATCCTGCTGCAGGCCGGAATGGGTATCGGCCTGATCCGCGACTGCATCGCGATCATGAACGAAGTCGACGGTCCCCTGGGCCACGTCAATCGCTATCTGCCGCAGCAGCCTCAGGACTTCAATCAACTGCTGTCCGAGCTTGAATCCGAAACCATGGCGCTCGCGCGCGATCCCTTCAACACCAGCGACGAGTATTGGCGCCGCGTGGTGACGCTGCGGCTGCATCTCGGCGACGCCAGCGTCGCGGCCGCGCATGCCGCGATGCTTCATTGCGGCGCGCGCGGCTATCTCAAAAGCCATCGCGTGCAGCGCCGGCTGCGCGAGGCCTATTTCGTCGCGATCGTGACGCCGGCCACCAAGCAACTGCGCAAGATGCTGGCCGACATGTGACTTCTAAAGAGAACTTCGGATCGACCCTAACTACCAACCACAACAGGAGAGGCTGCCATGACGGACGTTCTGATTTCTGCCGGTGAACTCGCCGAACTCGCATCCAGGGGGCCGGTTGTCATCATCGACACCCGAAATCCGGATGCCTACGGTGCGGGACATCTACCCAATGCCGTGAACGTGCACGAGATCTTCACCTTCCTCGCGACCTCGACGCCGGAGGGCATCCATGAATTGAAGACGAAGTTTGCCGACGCCTTCGGCAAGGCCGGACTGTCGGGCAAGGAAACCGCGGTCATTTACGAACAGTCGATGAATTCCGGCTTCGGCCAGTCCTGCCGCGGCTATTATCTCCTCACCATGCTCGGCTATCCCAAGGTCAAGGTGCTGGATGGCGGCTTCGACGCCTGGATGGCCAAGGGCCTGCCGGTCACCACAATTGTTCCTTCGCCGACGCCGGCTTCCTTCGCGATCGTTCCGGAAGCGGCGAATATTCTGATCGATGCCAAAACCATGCTCGCTGCAGTCGGCAAGCCCGGTGTCGCGCTGCTCGACGTGCGCGATGTCGATGAATGGATCGGCGACAGCTCCTCGCCCTACGGCAAGGATTTCTGCCCGCGCAAGGGCCGCATTCCCGGCGCCGTCTGGCTCGAATGGTATCGCATGATGAAGCCGACGTCAGAGGGCCAGCGCTTCAAGTCCAGGGACGAGATCCTGGCCGAATGCGCCACCGTCGGTATCTCCGAAAATACCCCTGTTTATCTCTACTGCTTCAAGGGTGCGCGTGCGTCGAACACATTCCTCGCGCTCAAGAATGCCGGGATCAAGGACGTGCGGATGTATTTCGGCTCGTGGAACGAATGGTCGCGCGATCCGTCGCTGCCGATCGAAGAGGGCTTGCCCACCGAGAGCAAGCTGACCAAGGCCGCCTAATAAAGCGGCATAGAACGTGCATGTTTTCATTGCCCGGCCGCTTCCAGGCGGCCGGGTGGTGAAATCCCCTGATGTGGCGGGTTTTGCCTTCTCATCATCTGGCACCACGTGAGGGAAATACAGCATGTCCACCTTCGACGATCCCTTTGATGCGGACCGCGCGCTTTCGCGGTCGGGCTGCGTCTGCGGCCAGCATCGCTCTGCGGGTGAACATGACCAAGCCGCGCTGGCGCTGCGCTGCGAGCCGGTGCCGGTGGAGACCGAACGGCAGCGTTACGAAGGCGTCGTCGCGTCCGCTGTCATGCGCGCGATGTTTCCACGGGATGCGGCACGCCGCGCGTTCCTGAAATCGGTCGGCGCCTCGACCGCGCTCGCCGCCATTTCACAATTTTTCCCGATCAAGACCGCAACCGAGGTTTTCGCGCAGGCCGGCGCACCGGAGAAGAAGGACCTGAAGGTCGGCTTCATCCCGATCACCTGTGCCACGCCGATCATCATGGCATCGCCGCTTGGCTTCTATGCCAAGCATGGTCTCAACGTCGAAGTGGTCAAAACCGCGGGCTGGGCGGTCGTCCGCGACAAGACCATCAACAAGGAATATGACGCCGCGCACATGCTGGCGCCGATGCCGATCGCGATTTCACTGGGGCTCGGCGCGCAGGCGATTCCGTTCGCGGTGCCCGCGATCGAGAACATCAACGGGCAGGGCATTACGCTTGCCATGAAGCACAAGGACAAGCGCGATCCGAAAGACTGGAAAGGCATGAAGTTCGCCATTCCGTTCGACTATTCCATGCACAATTATCTGCTGCGCTATTATCTCGCCGAGCACGGTCTCGATCCCGATACCGACGTGCAATTGCGCTCGGTGCCGCCGCCGGAAATGGTTGCCAATCTGCGCGCCGACAACATCGACGGCTTCCTCGCGCCCGACAATATCTGCCAGCGTGCGATCTATGACGGCGTCGGCTTCATGCATTTACTGTCCAAGGAAATCTGGGACGGGCATCCCTGCTGCAGCTTTGCGGCAAGCCGCGAATTCATCACGGGATCGCCAAACAGCTTTGCGGCGCTGACGCGTGCGATCCTCGACGCCACCGCCTACGCCTCGAAGGCGGAAAACCGCAAACAGATTGCCGAGGCCATCGCGCCGGCGAATTACATCAACGCGCCGGTCACCGTGCTGGAGCAGGTTCTCACCGGCACCTATGCGGACGGGCTGGGCGGCATCAAAACCGATACCAAGCGCGTCGATTTCGATCCGTTCCCCTGGCAATCCTTTGCGGTGTGGATGCTGACGCAGATGAAGCGCTGGGGCCAGATCAAGGGCGATGTCGATTACAAGGCGGTGGCCGAGCAGGTCTATCTCGCGACCGATACGCGCAAGACCATGACCGAGATGGGACTGGCGCCACCGGCCTCGTCCTACAAATCCTTCGCGGTGATGGGCAAGACCTTCGATCCGGCCAGCCCTGAGGATTATCTCAACAGCTTCAAGATCAGGAAGGCGTCGTAGCGGCATGGCGCGACCATATGCGCAGCAGTCGCACGGTGGCGGATACATCCCGCATACGGTAACATCGGCGGTCGTAGGCCCCGGTCTTCACCGGGACGATGCGCTGAAAGGCTTGGCGCTGAAAGGCGACGCGCTGAAAGGTCTTGCGTCATGACGGTCTCCCTCCGTTTTCGCGCGGCGATCGTCTCGATCGCGCTGTTTGCTGCTTTCCTCGGCATCTGGCATCTGGCGACGCGCACGGCTGGTCCGGTCGCCAGCATGAATCCGGAATATGCCAAGCTGATGGGCCTGACGGCGACGCAGGGCAAATCGGCGATGCCGGGGCCGCTCGATGTCGGCGCGAAATTGTGGGAGCACCTCAAGCGGCCGTTCTACGACAACGGGCCCAACGACAAAGGCCTCGGTATCCAGCTCGGCTATTCGATCGCGCGCGTCGGGCTCGGCTATTTTCTCGCGGTGATCGTCGCCATTCCGCTCGGCTTCCTGATCGGGATGTCGCCTTTGATCAGTCAGGCGCTCAATCCCTTTATCCAGATTCTGAAACCGATTTCGCCGCTCGCCTGGATGCCGCTGGCGCTCTACACCATCAAGGATTCCGGGCTGTCGGCGATTTTCGTGATCTTCATCTGTTCGGTATGGCCGATGTTGCTCAATACCGCGTTCGGCGTCGCCGCCGTGCGCAAGGAATGGATCAATGTCGCGCGCACGCTCGAAGTCGGCACGCTGCGGCGCGCTTTTACGGTGATCCTGCCGGCGGCCGCGCCGACCATTCTGACGGGGATGCGGATCTCGATCGGCATCGCGTGGCTGGTGATTGTCGCGGCCGAAATGCTGGTCGGCGGTACCGGCATCGGCTACTTCGTCTGGAACGAGTGGAACAATCTGTCGATCACCAATGTCATCATCGCCATTCTGCTGATCGGCATCGTCGGCATGCTGCTTGATCAGATTCTGGCCCGCTTCACCCGCATGGTTACGTTCCCGGAGTGATGCGATGATCGGCAAATTCATCTCCATCGAAGGAATCGCCAAACGCTATCCGGGCGCCGGGGGCAGCGAGACCGCGGTGTTTGAAAATCTCTGGCTGTCGATGGGACGCGGCGAGTTCGGCTGCGTGATCGGCCATTCCGGCTGCGGCAAGACCACGGTGCTCAATATCCTGGCCGGGCTCGATACGCCGAGCGAGGGCGCCGTGATCGTCGATGAGCAGGCAATTCAGGGAACCAGCCTCGACCGCGCCGTGATTTTCCAAAGCCACGCGCTGCTGCCGTGGCTCACCGTCATGGGCAATGTCGTCTATGCCGTGAGATCGAAATGGCGCAACTGGGACCGCGCCAAGGCGAAGGCGCATGCCCAGACCTTCATCGATCTCGTCGGCCTGACGGGATCGGAGCACAAGCGCCCGTCGGAACTGTCCGGCGGCATGAAGCAGCGCGTCGGCATTGCGCGGGCGCTCAGCATCACGCCGAAGATCATGCTGATGGATGAGCCCGTTCTCGGCGCTCGAACGCATTGACGCGTGGCACGCTGCAGGACGAAGTCCGTCGTATTTGCCTCGAGACCGGGCAGACCGCGTTCATGATCACCCATGACGTCGATGAGGCGATCTATCTCGCCGACAAGATTTTCCTGATGACCAATGGACCGGGCGCGGTGCTGGCCGAGATCGTGGAAAATCCGCTCCCTAAGGATCGCGGCCGCACCGATCTGCACCGCCATCCCTACTACTACGCGCTGCGCAATCACATTGTCGATTTCCTGGTCAGCCGCAGCAAGAGTTTTGCAAGCGACACGCCGGGCTTTGACCCGCAAAATGTACCGGTGGTGCGGATCGGCAAGCCCGAACTATCGATCGCGTCGGTATCCGATGTCGTGCACGACGAATCGAAACCGGCGCCCTGGCAGGGACTGTCCCGGCCATAGACGTCCTCATAGTCAGACGAAATCGAAAGGGAGAAACACATGAAGCGAACCGACCTCACCGAAAAGCTGCTCGACATCAAGCGCGAGAAGGGCTGGAGCTGGAAACACATCTGCACGCAGATTGGCGGTTATTCCGAAGTCCTGATCGTCGGCGCCATCCTCGGCCAGATGAAACTGACAAAGCCGCAGGCGGCGAATGCGCAGGAGCTGTTCGGGCTGTCGAAATCCGAAACCGCGATGCTCAACGAAGTCCCGATGCGCGGCGAGGGCACGCCGATGCCGCCGACCGATCCTCTGATCTATCGTTTCTATGAAATGGTGCTGGTCAACGGCCCGGCGTGGAAGGCGCTGATCGAGGAGGAATTCGGCGACGGCATTCATGTCGGCGATCGATTTCGACATGGCGATGGAACGCGTCGCCAATCCCAAGGGCGACCGCGTCAAGATCACGATGTCGGGCAAATTCCTGCCCTACAAATATTACGGCGCCACCGGCAACGTGCCGGAATATGGGGTTTAACAGAGGGATGAGGGTAAGGACGCGCCGAAGAAAGCACGTCATTCCGGGGCGCGTCGCAGACGCGAACCCGGAATCTCGAGATAAATAAAACTCCTCTGGATTCCGGGTTCGTGCTTCGCACGCCCCGGAATGACGGCGGGGTTACAGCGCAAACGTCCGCCTTCACGTTCCCGTCCTTACTTGCGCGATGGACAGCGCCATCAGCTCGTCCATTTTGGTGCGAATCTGCGCTTCGGTGACGGCGATGCCCTTGGCGGAGAGATCGCCGGTCACCTTGCGGAGCGCGCCATGGCCGGCCTCGTCGAAGTCGGCCGCGATGATCTCCTTGGCATAGGCGCTGGCGGTATCGCCTGACAGGCCCTGCATATCAGCCGCCCACAAGCCCAAAAGCTTGTTGCGGCGGGATTCGGCCTTGAATTTCTGCTCCTCGTCGAGTGCGAACTTCTTCTCGAAACCTTCCTCGCGCTTGTCGAAGGTGGTCATGGCAGAAAGTTCCTCTTTTGACGCCGGTTGGCCGCCGATCTGGCAGCGGCGGGCCTCATTGTGGAGCCGCTCCTGAATGCCTAGATATTGGGTCGAATCGTTAACACAACGGGCTTATCGCGCAGGCCACCGGGGTAAAACTGCGCCCTAAAACTGTGTCTTGGAGGACCGGATCGATTGTGCTGGATACCTCAATCGGATAGGTTGGATTCTAGGCTTGGTTCTCGTTCTGTTTTCTGTCCCTGGCTTCACGGCAGCTCCGTCGTGGGTCGCATTCCCTTGTCATCCGGAGCACACCAAATTCATGGATTTCAACAACACACGGTACATCCCAATGAGCCGTCGACGCCGCATTTATGAAGGCAAGGCCAAGGTCCTTTACGAAGGTCCGGAGCCGGGAACCCTGATCCAGCACTTCAAGGACGACGCGACCGCGTTCAACAAGCAGAAACACCAGGTGATCGAGGGCAAAGGCGTCCTCAACAACCGGATTTCGGAGTACCTGTTTCAGCACCTCAACGACATCGGGGTGCCGACCCATTTCATCCGCCGGCTCAACATGCGCGAGCAGCTGATTCGCGAAGTCGAGATCGTGCCGCTTGAGGTCGTGGTGCGGAACGTGGCGGCGGGTTCGCTGTCGCAGCGCCTCGGTATCGAGGAAGGCACCCAGCTGCCGCGCTCGATCATCGAGTTCTATTACAAGAACGACCAGCTCAACGATCCCATGGTGTCCGAAGAGCACATCACGGCGTTCGGCTGGGCCACGCCGCAGGAAATCGACGACATCATGGCGCTGGCGATCCGCGTCAACGACTTCCTTACTGGACTCTTCCTCGGCATCGGCATCCGCCTGGTCGATTTCAAGATGGAATGCGGCCGGCTGTTCGAGAACGAAATGATGCGATCATCGTCGCCGACGAGATATCGCCGGATTCATGCCGGCTGTGGGACATCAAGTCGAACGAGAAGCTCGACAAGGATCGTTTTCGCCGCGATCTCGGTGGTCTGCTGGAGGCCTATACCGAGGTCGCCAAACGGCTCGGCATCCTGATGGAAAACGAACGGCCGGTGGGCTCCGGCCCGGTGCTGGTGAAGAGCTGAGGTCATTCTCGTGAAAGCGCGCGTCACCGTTACCTTGAAGTCAGGCATTCTCGATCCGCAGGGCAAGGCCATCGAAGGCGCGCTGAAATCGCTCGCGTCGATGGTGTCGCCAGCGTGCGTCAGGGCAAGGTGTTCGACATCGAGATATCGGGCTCCGACAAGGCCAGGACCGAGGCGGCGTTGAAAGATGCCGCCGACAAGCTCTTGGCGAATACCGTGATTGAGAATTATGCCATCGAGGTAAACGCTGAGGATCAGGGCATGGCTGAAGTCAGCAATGAGTTGATTTACGAGATTCTGAAAGTCCTGCAACGCGACGTTGGCGAAGTTAAGAGCAGTATCGGTGATGTTAAAACGGAATTGAATGCTCTTCGAGGCCACATGATTTCGCTACAACAGGATGTACATAACATTTACGGGATTTTGGGTCGTCACGATTTGCATCTGGAGCGTATCGAGCGACGGCTTGAACTCAATGATGCGCCCAATCTGACATGAAATCCGCCGTTCTCGTCTTTCCCGGAATCAATCGCGAACGCGATATGGCCCGCGCGCTCAAGCTGGCGTCGGGTCATGAAGCCGCGATGGTCTGGCATGCCGAGACCGCGCTGCCTGATGGTACCGATCTCGTGGTGGTGCCCGGCGGATTTTCCTACGGCGACTATCTGCGCTGTGGCGCGATCGCGGCGCGGGCGCCCGTGATGGATGCGGTGCGCGCCTTTGCGGCCAAAGGCGGCCTCGTGCTCGGCGTCTGCAACGGTTTTCAGATTCTCTGCGAAATCCGGCCTGTTGCCGCGCGTGCTCATGCGCAATGCGCAACTGAAATTCATCTGCCGCGACGTGCATATTCGGGTCGAACGCTCGGATACGCCATTCACGCGCGGCTACAATGCCGGGCAGATCATTCGCGTACCGGTCGCGCATGGCGAGGGCAATTACGAGGCGGATGAAGAAACCTTGAAGCGGCTCGAAGGCGAGGGCCGGGTGCTCTATCGCTATTGCTCCGCCGACGGCGTGGTCGACGAGCACTCCAACATCAACGGCGCGGCGCAATCGATCGCCGGTATCGTCAGCGAGCGCGGCAATGTGCTCGGCATGATGCCGCATCCGGAAAACCACGTCGAAGACATCATGGGCTGCACCGACGGCCGCGGCCTGTTCGCCGGCCTGGTCGCGCATCTGGAGCGCGCGGCGTAAGACACTTCACCCGCTTTAAAGAGCCTCATGGACCAGCCGCACATCACCCCCGAACTCGTTGCCAGCCATGGGCTGAAGCCGGACGAATATCAGCGCATTCTGAGTTGATCGGCCGGGTGCCGAGCTTCACCGAACTCGGGATTTTCTCGGCGATGTGGAACGAGCATTGCTCGTATAAATCCTCGCGGCTGCATCTGCGGGGTCTGCCGACCAAAGCGCCGTGGGTGATCCAGGGGCCGGGCGAGAACGCAGGGGTGATCGACATCGGCGACGGCCAGGCGGTCGTGTTCAAGATGGAGAGCCACAAACCATCCGAGCTACATCGAACCCTATCAGGGCGCGACCACCGGCGTCGGCGGCATCCTGCGCGACGTGTTCACGATGGGCGCGCGGGCCGATCGCCTGCCTCAATGCGCTCTCTTTCGGCGCGCCGGAACATCCCAAGACGCGGCATCTGGTGTCGGGCGTGGTCGCCGGCGTCGGCGGCTATGGCAACTCCTTCGGGGTGCCGACCGTCGGCGGGCAGGTGCGTTTCCACACCCGCTATGACGGCAATATCCTGGTCAATGCGATGGCGGTTGGGCTGGCCGATACCGACAAGATTTTCTACGCGGCTGCATCCGGCGTGAACATGCCGATCGTTTATCTCGGTTCCAAGACCGGCCGCGACGGCATTCACGGCGCCTCGATGGCGTCGGCCGAATTCGATGACGATTCCGCCGAGAAGCGCCCGACCGTGCAGGTTGGCGATCCCTTTGCCGAAAACTGCTGCTGGAAGCCTGTCTTGAAATCATGGAAGCCGATTGCGTGATCGCGATCCAGGACATGGGTGCGGCGGGGCTTACGTGCTCGGCGGTCGAGATGGGCGCCAAGGGCGATCTCGGCGTCGATCTCAATCTCGACGCGGTGCCGACTCGCGAAACCGGCATGAGCGCCTACGAGATGATGCTTTCGGAGAGCCAGGAGCGCATGCTCATGGTGCTCAAGCCTGAAAAAGAGAAAGAGGCCGAAGCGATCTTCCGCAAATGGGGGCTGGATTTCGCCGTCGTCGGCTACACCACGCCGAGCAAGCGCTTTGTGGTGAAGCATGGCGGCGACGTCATGGCCGACCTGCCGATCAAGGAGCTTGGCGACGAAGCGCCGCTGTACGATCGGCCCCACGTCGAGACGCCGCTATTGCCGGTAATCCAGGCGCGCGAAGTGAAGCCGCCCATTGGTATCGCGGCCGCGCTGGAAAAATTGATCGCAACCCCCGAGCTGTGTTCACGGCGCTGGGTGTGGGAGCAATATGACCACGTCATCCTCGGCAATACCGTGCAGCGGCCCGGCGGTGATGCCGCTGTGGTGCGGGTGCAGGACGGTCCGAAGGGGCTGGCGCTCACGGTCGACGTCACGCCGCGCTATTGCGAGGCCGATCCCTATCAGGGCGGCATGCAGGCGGTGGCTGAAGCCTGGCGCAATATCACGGCGGTCGGCGGCCGGCCGCTCGCGATCACGGATAATCTGAATTTCGGCAATCCGGAGCGGCCTGAGATCATGGGCCAGTTCGTCGGCTGCCTGAAGGGCATCGCGGAAGCCTGCCGCACGCTCGATTTCCCCGTCGTGTCCGGCAACGTCTCGCTCTACAACGAGACCAATGGCCGCGGCATCCTGCCGACGCCATCGATCGGCGGCGTCGGCCTGCTCGACGATTTCACCAAATCCGCGACACTGGCGTTCAAGGCCGAGGGCGAGGCGATCATCCTGATCGGCGAGACTCAAGGCTGGCTCGGGCAATCAGTCTATCTGCGCGACATCTGCGGCCGCGAAGAGGGCGCGCCGCCGCCGGTTCGATCTGGCGGCAGAAAAACGCAACGGCGATGTCGTGCGCGGGATGATCCGCGCCGGCACCGCGACCGCGGCGCATGATCTTTCCGACGGCGGGCTGTTGATCGCGCTGACCGAAATGGCGATGGCCGGTGGCATCGGCGCGCTGTTGCTGGCTGCGCCGGAATCGATCGTGCCGCATGCCTATTGGTTCGGTGAGGATCAGGCGCGTTACATCGTCACGGTTCCGGCCGATCAGGCCGGGCTGGTGCTGGCGAAGATGAAGGGCGCCGGCGTGCCCTGCGCGCGGATCGGCACGACAGGTGGCGCGCCATTGCCATCGCGGGCGAGACGCCGGTTGCGGTGGCCCTCTCTCAAGACCGGCTTCGAGAGCTGGTTGCCAGCCTATATGAGCGGCAAGGCGTGATGCTCCAAGGCCAAAGAAGCTGAGGGAACCAGTTCCATCGTTCGCCGTTAAGTCCAGCGATTTTGGACACGGGAGAGCGAGCGATGACAATTCTTAAATGGGCGCTGATTTTCTTTCTGGTGTCCGTGGTCGCCGGCGTCCTCGGTTTCACCGGCATCTCGGCTGCGTCGGCTGATGTCGCGCGGTTTCTGTTTTATGTGTTTGTCGTGATCTTCCTGGCACTGTTGATATTGGGGCTTACGATTTTTCGGGCGTGAGGCGGGCCAGGCGCGCAACACAAACATCGTCATGGCCGGGCTTGGCCCGGCCATCCACGACTTCTCTTTGCTGAAGCTTAAGACGTGGATGCCCGGGTCAAGCCCGGGCATGACGAAAGTGTAAAATGTAGTGCTTGAGCCGTTAGGTTATCTCAAGCCACTTCCTCGATCTTCATCTTGTCCGGATAGAACGCCAAATGTCCGGTGATTTCGGTCATCGCCGGAAAAGGCGTCTCGTAGGTCCAGATCGAATTCTCCAGCGTCTTGCCATCGGCGACGACGCTGTAATAGCTGGCGTCGCCCTTGTAAGGGCAATGCGTCGACCGTTCGGTTCGCTGCAGAAGCGCCATATTCGCATCTTCGCGCGGCACGTACTGTACCGCCGGGTAGCTCGCCTCCTTCAGCGTCAGGGCATGGGTGGTATCGGCGATCACGACGCCGCCGACGGAGACGCGGACGCGCTTCGGATTGGCGGTGATGGTGATCGGGTGGTCAGGACCGGGGAGTTTCATGGGATGGTAGCCTTTCGGTCAGCCCGTTGTGATCGCCTGCGACGATCGTTCCGGTTTTCAATGGTCAGACTGGGAATATAGTGGGACGGGGCGTGACATCCAGAGCGTGATCGGCAAAACTGCCTCCTGATTTGCGGAGCCGGTCAGCCGGGCGCGGCTCGAACCGCTAAATGGGAGAAATTTGGGATGCCGATGGACGCCCACGATATCGAATCGATGATCAAGGCAGCTATCCCCGACGCCGAGGTGACGATCCGCGATCTGGCCGGCGATGGCGACCACTATGCGGCGACGGTAATTTCGGCCTCGTTCCGCGGCAAGTCCCGCGTGCAGCAGCACCAGATCGTCTATCAATCGCTCAAAGGCCAGATGGGCGGCGTGCTGCATGCCCTGGCGCTCCAGACCGGAGTACCGGAGGGCTAGGTCGCGCAGGCGACGGGGGAACGCCATGACGGTGGACAGGGATCGCGGCCCGCTGTTTCGCCCGATGACGTCGAACCAGCGCGTCACCTATGCGGAACTGCTTTTCGACCTGGTGTTCGTGTTCGCGGTCACGCAAATTTCGCACACGCTGCTGGGCCGGTTCACGGCACTCGGCGCGTTGCAGACCACGATGCTGCTTCTCAGCGTGTGGTGGGTATGGGTTTACACCGCCTGGTAACCAACTGGCTCAATCCTGAATTGACGCCAGTTCGCATCCTGCTGTTCCTGATGATGCTGGGCGGCTTGGTACTGTCTACGTCGATACCGAAAGCTTTTGAAAGCCGGGGATTATGGTTCGCACTGGCTATGCCGGGATGCAGGTCGGCCGAACCGGTTTCTGGTTGTTGGTGACGCCACGGGCGAGGGTCATGGCGCGCGCCAATGCGCTGCGCACCCTGGTCTGGCTGCTGGTCTCGGCAATCTTCTGGATCGCAGGCGTTTTTCGGAAGGGGATCGGCGGCTCGTGCTTTGGGCGGTGGCGCTCGGCATCGAATATGTCTCGCCGATGGTGCGGTTCTGGATCCCGAAATACGGCGCCTCGTCGGTCACGGATTGGTATGTCGAGGGCGGCCATATGGCCGAGCGCTGCGCAGGCTTCATCATCATCGCGCTCGGTGAGTCCATCGTCGTCACCGGCGCGACCTTTGCCGATCTGGCCTGGAGCAGCGCAACCGTCACCGCCTTCCTGTCATCCTTTATCGGCGCGCTGGCGATGTGGTGGATCTATTTCCACAAGGGCGCCGAAGCCGGCTCCGAACTGATTTCCAAATCAGACGAGCCGGGCGGCTGGCGCGACTTGCCTATACTTATTTGCATTTGCCGATCGTGGCCGGAATCATTCTGTCGGCGGTGGCCGACGAACTCGTGCTGACGCACCCGGCCGATCACTCCGATCTCAAGACGGTAGTGAGTTCGATCGGCGGGCCGCTGGTGTTTCTGATCGGAACCATCCTGTTCAAGCACACCATTCGCGGCTGGCTTCAGCTCTCGCATGGCGTCGGCATCCTGGCGCTGTGCGGATTGGCCTGGTTCGCCAGTGACATGTCGCCGCTGCTGTTGTCACTCAGCACAACGGCGATCATGATCGTCGTCGCGGTGTGGGAAACGGTTTCGCTGCGATCCCCGGCCAAGTCGCATCGGGAAGCGCTATCTGAAAAACCTCAGTCCGAAGCCACCAGCGCGTGAACCGAGAACATGCCGGCCGCATCGGTCCAGGACTCCAGCGGCGTCCAGCCCGAGCCTCGCGCCAGCGCGTTGAAGCGATCCAGGCTGTATTTGTAGCTGCTCTCGGTGTGGATGCTCTCGCCGGCGCGGAATGAGAAATTCTTGCCCAGTACCCGCGCGGTCAATGCCTTGCGGCTGATGAGATGCATTTCGATGCGATGGCGCTCGCGATTGTAGATCGCGCGATGGGTGAATGCGCCGACGTCGAAATCCCCGCCCAATTCGCGGTTGATGCGATGGAGCACGTTGAGATTGAAGCGTGCGGTGACCCCGGCGGCATCGTTATAGGCATCGTAGAGTACGCGCTCGTCTTTCTCGAGATCGACGCCGATCACCATCCGCGCGCCGTCTCCTAGAATCTCGCGGGCGCTGCGCAGGAAGGCGCAGGCCTCATGCGGCTCGAAATTTCCGAGCGTCGACCCCGGGAAAAACCCGACCTTCGGCATCGCGCGCACGGCCTGCGGCAATTCGAACGGCGCGGTGAAGTCAGCCGTGACCGGGTAAACGGCCAGGCTCGGGAAATCCGCGCGCAAGGCATCGGCCTGCGCGGTCAGGAAGTCGCCCGAAATATCCACGGGAACGTAGGCGCCGAATGCGCATTGGTTCAGCAACAGCCGCACCTTGGTGGTCGCGCCGGCGCCGAATTCCACCAGCGCGGCTTTCTTGGGGATGATGGCCGAGATCGCGCGGCCGCGGTCGCGCAGGATCGTGAGCTCGGTGCGGGTCGGGTAATATTCCGGCAGCACGGTGATCTGTTCGAATAGCTCCGAACCCGTGGCGTCATAGAAATATTTCGGCGACAGCCGTTTGGGATGCTGCGACAGATCGCCGATCACATCGCGGCCAAAGGTTGAAGTTTCTTCGTCGAGGGGATGCGCTTTCGCCAGCGTGGCAGCATGCATACTCATGACAATCTCCCGAACGCGCTCTTTGGCGCGGTTTGAATTCGCAAAATATCAACCGGCATAGTCGGCAAGACGCAGTCCCGTGAATTGCCAGCGGTGGTGCGGGTAGAAGAAGTTTCGATAGGTGATACGGCTGTGCCCGCTGGGGGTGGCAAGCGATGAACCGCGCAGCACCAGCTGGTTGACCATGAATTTGCCGTTGTATTCGCCGAGCGCGCCTTCGATCGCCCGGTAGCCGGGATAGGCCGCGTAGGCGCTGCGCGTCCACTGCCACACGATCCCGAAGGCATCGTTGAGCTGGCCGGCGCGGGCGGCGACTTCCCATTCCATTTCGGTCGGCAGATGCTTGCCGTGCCAGCGCGCAAACGCGTCGGCCTCGTAATAGCTGACATGGGAGACGGGTGCGGTGGGATCGACCGGCTGCAATCCGCCGAGCGTCATGATGTGCCATTCGCCGTCGATCTGCCGCCAGTGGCCGGGGGCCTGCCAGCCCTCGTTGGTGGCGGCGGCAAAACCGTCCATCAGCCACAGCGTCGGCGTCGTGTAGCCGCCGTCCGCCATGAAGGCGAGCCACTGCGCATTGGTGACAAGGTCACGCGCCAGCCGCACCGGACCGACCAGTGCGCGGTGGGCGGGTTTTTCATTGTCGAAGTGGAATGTATCCTCGGCATGCCCGATGCTGTGGATGCCCTCGGTCAGCTTCACCCAGTCTTCGTCCGGGCGCGCAGCGGCGGGGGTTGCAGCCGGAAATGTCCATTGCGAATCATAGGCCGGCGGAATCGGGTTTTGCGCGAACGCGTGCAGGATATCGGTCAGCATCAATTCCTGATGCTGCTGCTCGTGATTGAGACCGACTTCCACCAGCGGCGCGATCGCCGCCAGCGTATCCGCGCCAGCCTCATGAAAGAACTTCACCACGGCGGCGTCGACATGCCGGCGATAGGCGGTGACCTCATCGGCGCTGGGCCGGGTCAGATGGCCGCGCTGGTGGCGGGCGTGCCGGGGCCCGGCGCTGACATAGTAGGAATTGAATAGGAAGGCATAGTCGGGATGGAAAGGCTTGTAGCTCTTGGCATGCTCGCCAAGCAGGAATTGCTCGAAGAACCAGGTGGTATGGGCCCGGTGCCATTTGGCCGGGCTCGCATCCGGCATTGACTGGATTTGCTGGTCTTCGGGGGTCAGGGGAGCGGCGCGGCGCTCGGTCTCGTCCCGGACCGCCAGGAAGGCTTCCGCCAAAACCTGGGCGGGGCTGCCGGAATCAGAGAATAATGACGGGCTCGGGGGTGGCGAGGGCGGCCGCAGCGGATGCTGAGTTCGTCACAGGTATCTCCGGTTCGCGAAGAGAACGTTAGTCCGGCGGACCGGTTCCCCAAGAACAGCCTGTCCTAGATAGGGGCTGCCGTCCGGGATAAAAGCCTCTCCGGAGGTATGTTTAGGGTATACGCGAGTATGCCCATGGGACCGGCCGGGCGCGACCCCCGCCAGACCTGTGCATGCCAGCTTCCCGCCATTTTACTTTGGGTGCACAATGGTTTGGAGTACATATATCGTAAGCGTCGGGTTCAACGGTTGATGCCGGCCCGAGAGGTTGTGCCGCAGGGGCAGTGCCCAAAAGGAAGCGAATATGAGCATCGAGCAATTCATCGACAATGAAGTGAAATCGAACGACGTCGTGCTGTTCATGAAGGGGACGCCGCAGTTTCCGCAGTGCGGTTTTTCCGGACAGGTAGTCCAGATTCTCGATCACGTCGGGGTCGGCTACAAGGGCCTCAATGTTCTGGAGTCCGCTGACCTGCGTAACGGCATCAAGACCTATTCGAACTGGCCGACCATTCCCCAGCTCTATGTGAAGGGTGAATTCGTCGGCGGCTGCGATATCATCCGCGAGATGTTCCAGGCCGGCGAACTCCAGCAGCTTTTCGCTGACAAGGGCGTCACCCTCAGCGCGCCCGCGACCGCCTGAGCCTGATCGCGCGCCAGATCGGCCCGGTGCGGCTCGAAGTCACCGTCGCCGACATTACGGCACTTGGCGTTGACGCGATCGTCAACGCAGCGAATTCTTCGTTGCTCGGTGGTGGCGGCGTAGACGGTGCGATCCATCGTGCGGCCGGGCCGGAGCTGCTGGCCGAATGCCGCACGCTCAACGGCTGCGCCACTGGCGATGCCAAAATCACCCGGGCTTATCGGCTGCCGGCACGGCATGTGATCCATGCCGTGGGGCCGGTCTGGCACGGCGGAAGCCAGCGCGAAGACGAAGCGCTGGCGTCGTGCTATCGGCGCGCCTGTGAGCTTTGCCAAACCCACAACCTCGCTTCGATTGCCTTTCCTGCCATTTCCACCGGCGTCTATCGTTTCCCTGCCGATCGCGCGGCGCGGATTGCGGTGGCGAACACGGTCGAGGCGTTGATCACCGCGCCATCGCTCTCGCTGGTCATCTTCTGCTGCTTTTCGGACGAAAGTGGGCGGCTGCACGCGCAGTCGCTGGCTGCGTTCGGCGACCCTTGTGCGGATTGAGCCGGCCGCTAAACTCTCCACTCAAGAATTACGGAAGCGGGCAGGGAACGGGTATGACCTCACGACACGCCATGCGGTCGTTGATCTCAGGCGCGCTGCTGACGATCGGGGCGGCATCGCCGGCTTTCGCTGAGGGCGGCTTCGATCTTCCCGCCGGAGCGCATTTCAATCGGCAAAAGCTGCAGCGCGTCGGCGATTTTCTTCGCAGTGAAGTTGCAAACGGCAAGATCCCCGGCGCGGTCCTGCTGATCCAGCAGCACGGCAAGCCGGTGTATCATGAACTCATCGGCGTGCGCGATGTCGCGACCGGGCTGCCGATGACCGATGACACCATCTTCCGTCTGTATTCGATGAGCAAGCCGATCACGTCGGTCGCGGCGATGATGCTGATCGATGCGGGCAAGCTGAAGCTCGAAGATCCCGTTGGCAAATACATTCCGTCATTTGCCGCCGTCAAGGTTGGCGTCGAAAAGAAATTAGCTGACGGCGGGAAGCTGCTCGAGCTGGTGCCGCCGACCCGGCCGATCACGATTCACGACCTGATGACGCAGACCTCCGGCATCACCTATGGATTTTACGGCGACAGCATGGTTCGGCATCTGTATCGCGACGCAAAAATCTACAACGGCGATTTCGACAATGCCGAATTTGCCGAGCGCATCGCCCGGCTGCCGCTGGCGATCCAGCCCGGTACGGCATGGGACTACGGCCATTCGACCGATATTCTCGGCCGCATTATCGAGGTCGTGTCAGGGAAATCGCTGTTGCACTTCGAGCAGGATAATCTGTTCGTTCCGCTCGGCATGACCGACACTGGGTTTTTCGTGGCGGATCCTGCAAAGTTCAAACTGATCGCGCAGGCGATGCCTGACGACAGCGGGTTCAATGTTGGCTTCGACAACAACCCCAAAATTCCAAAGAAATGGGAGTCCGGCGGTGGCGGCATGGTCTCGACCCCAGCGGATTATGCGCGTTTCTCGCAGATGCTGCTCGATGGCGGCAGCCTCGACGGCAAGCAATATCTCAGCCCGAAGGCATTCGAGTTGATGACCACGGATTTCGTTGGGCCGGGCACCGGCGTCGGCCACGAATTTTTTTATTTTCCCGGTGATGGCTTCGGTTATGGGCTCGGTTTCGGCATACGCACCGATCCTGGCGTGGCCAAGCCGCCGCCGCCGGGCTCGCTCGGCGAATTGAAATGGGATGGCGCCAGCGGGTGCTATTTCGTGATCGATCGCAAACTGGATATGTTTTTCGTGTTGATGGAGCAGACGCCCACGGAGCGCGGGCGCATCCAGGCCGGCGTGAAGAAGCTGATCTATGAAGCGATGGAGAATTGACGGCGCCGCACGCCGCTACGTCGCTGCGGGATTCGCGCTTCTGTTGGCAGCGATCGCGGCAGGAGGACTAAATGCCGGCCGCGCGGAATCGCCGCTGCCGGCGCAGGCCAGCTTCTCGCGCGAAGGCTTGGCCCGGGTCGGCGATTACATCCGCAATGAGATCGCCATCGGAAAAATCCCCGGCGCGATCCTGCTGATCCAGCAACACGGCCATCCCGTCTATTTCGAGAATTTCGGCTTTCGCGATGTCGACAACAAGATTCCGATGACCGCGGACACGATCTTTCGCCTCTATTCGATGTCGAAGCCGGTCACGTCGGTGGCGGCCATGATGCTGGTCGACGACGGCAAGCTTGCGCTCGGCGATCCCGTCTCGAAATACATCCCCGTATTTGCGGATGTAAAGGTCGGCGTCGACAAGGTCGATGCCAACGGCAAACCCGCGCTAGCGCTGGAGCCGCTCAATCGCCCGATTACAATCGAGGATCTGCTGCGCCACACCTCGGGCCTCACTTACGGCTTCTACGGCGATAGCGCGGCGCGAAGGCGTTACGCGAATTCGGAGTTGTTCGAAGGCGATCTCGACAATGCCTTATTCGTCGAACGCCTCGCGAAATTGCCGCTTGCCGAGCAGCCGGGAACGCTGTGGGATTACGGTCATTCGACCGATGTTCTCGGCCGGGTCATCGAGGTGGTCTCAGGGCAGTCGCTATTCGCATTCGAAAAGCAGCGGCTGCTCGATCCGCTCGGCATGACCGAGACGGCCTTCTATGTGGCCGATGCCGCAAAGCGGCCATTGATTGCCGAGCCGCTCCCAACCGAGCGGTTTGCGCGCCAGGTAGCGGGGTTGATCAGCGACCCGGCCATCCCGCGGCGCTGGAATCCGGCGGGGCGGGTATGGTCGGCACGACAAGCGACTATGCGCGCTTCGCGCAGATGCTGCTGAACGGCGGTAGGCTCGATGGCCGGAATTATCTCAAGCCGGAGACCGTCGCCTTGATGACGTCGGACCATATCGGACCGGAGACGAAAATCGCCCGCGACTATTTCTACTTTCCGGGTGGCGGCAGCGGTTTTGGCCTCGGCTTTGCGGTACGAACCGCGCAATTGCCGAACGCGTTGTTGCCGGCGGGCGAATATCGCTGGAATGGCGTCGGCGGCACTTTCTTCTTTATCGATCCGAAGGACGACATGTTCGCGATTTTCATGGTGCAGGCGCCGTCGCAACTTGGGCGGATCGAGATCGAGTTGAAGACGCTGATCTATCAGGCGCTTAACAAATGAGCGGCGATCGTTCTTTTTCGCCGCTTGAAGCGGCCGGCTGGATCGCGCTGGCGATCTATCTCGCGCTGGTCGTCGGTTTCGCCTGGAATCCGACACCCCCGGCGCAAGTTCTGGCGGCCCTTGGAATTGTGATCGCCTGCACGCATGCGGCCTTGTTCTATGGCTGGAAGGATGCGTTGGTTTTATTGGCAATCTGTCTCGCCATCACATTCGCGGTGGAGAATATCGGCGCCGCGACCGGGTTTCCGTTCGGCCATTATCATTTTGAGGTCGGATCCGACCTGATTCATGTCGGAGCCATTCCGGTCATTGTCGGTCCGCTGTGGTTCGGCATGGGATATATTTCATGGATCGTGGCGGCAACGTTGCTGGGAGGCGCGGACCGGCGGTTGAACGGGAGCATTGCCTCGCTTCGCGTTGCCCGTCGTCGCGGCATTCGTGATGACGCAGTGGGATGTGGTGATGGACCCGCCCGAGGCGACCATTTCAAAAGCCTGGATATGGCATGATGGCGGCGCGCATTTCGGTGTTCCCTTGTCGAACTACCTCGGCTGGTTATTGACCTCGTGGCTGTTCTATCAGGCTTTTACGATCTATCTCGGTCGCCGGCGCGTTGCGTCAGAAGCGGCAGCAGAACGCGGACGCAAGCTCCGGCTGGTGGCGATCCTGCTCTATCTTGCTTCCGGTCTGACCCATGTGACGCCATGGATCATCGGCCAGAGTGGCGAAGTCGCCGACGCCGCCAACCACATCTGGCGCATTCAGGATCTGCGCGAGAGCACGGTCATCGTGTTGCTGTTCACGATGGGATTCACGTCGCTGCTGGCAGGGTTACGGCTAGCGACGGATGCCAGGGATCGCTGAGGGCAAGTGGCGTCTTACGCCCCGCGCGCAATCTCGCGTATCAACCCGACCGTCTCCTCGATCATCTCGGCAGTGACGTCGAGATGAGTGCAGGCCCTGATACGCCCGTCCATCATCGCGAGCAGCACGCCGTGCGGACGCAAGCGCGCGACCATGTCGTCTCCGCTGATCCCTGCGCCATCGGGCTTGAAGAATACCAGGTTGGTTTCGGGCTGCTGCACTTCGACGCCGGCGATCTGCGCCAGTCCGCGCGCCAGCGCCCGGGCATTGCTGTGGTCGTCCGCGAGTCGCTCGACATGATGATCAAGCGCGTAGGTGCAGGCGGCGGCGCAAATGCCGGCCTGGCGCATCGAGCCGCCAAGGCGTTGCTTCCAGCGCCAGACCTCGTCGATGAAATCGCGCGAGCCAGCGATGACGGCGCCGACGGGCGCGCCGAGCCCTTTCGAGAAATCGATCCAGGCGGAATCCCATCCCGACGCCATATCACTCGCGCTGATGCCGGTCGCGACGCAGGCGTTCAACAGTCGCGCGCCGTCCATATGGGTGGCGAGTCCATGCGATTTTGCGATCTGTACGATCGCGTCGAGATCGGCTTTGTGCCAGATGGTGCCGCCGCCGATATTGGCGGTCTGCTCCACGCTGATCACCGTCTGCGGCGGCTGATAGCGGGTGCGCGGGTGAAGGGCCGAGCGAAACGTATCGGGCGTGAATTTGCCGTCGGCGCCCGGCAATGAGGTGATCTGGAAACCGCCGAGCGCGGCGTGGGCGCCACCTTCGCGCGCGATGATATGCGCCGATCCATGCGCCAGGATTTCGTCGCCGGGCCGGCAATGCACCAGCGTCGCGGTGACGTTGCACATGGTGCCGGACGGCAGGAACACCGCGGCTTCCTTGCCCAGCAAAGCCGCCACGCGTTCGCAGAGGATATTGACCGAAGGATCGTCGCCGATCTGCTCGTCGCCGACTTCCGCGCGCGCCATCGCCTCGCGCATGCCCGGTGTCGGGCGGGTCTGGGTATCCGACAACAGATTGATGCGAACCGGAGTGGCCTTGGGATCGCGTGGGGCAGGGGTGTAAGTCATGACAGGCTCTTTCGACTACGTCACGGCCGGGCTTCGTCCCGGCCATCCACGTCTTATTCTGCGCCGACCATAAAGACGTGGATGCCCGGGACAAGCCCGGGCATGACGAAAGAAAAGGCCCCGGCAAAACCGGGGCCTTCGATCTCGGGATATGCCGACGGTACCGATCAGCGCGAATAGAATTCGACGATCAGATGCGGCTCCATCTGCACGGCGAACGGCACGTCGGACAGATGCGGGATGCGGTTGAACTTCGCGGTCATCTTGGAGTGATCGACCTCGAGGAAGTCAGGCACGTCGCGCTCGGTGAGCTGGCTGGATTCCAGCACGACGGCGAGCTGCTTGGAGGATTCCTTGACCTCGACGACGTCGCCGACCTTCATCTTGAAGCTGGAGATATTGACGCGGCGGCCGTTCACCTTGACGTGGCCGTGATTGATGAACTGGCGCGCAGCGAACATGGTGGCCACGAACTTGGCGCGATAGATCACGGTGTCGAGACGGCGCTCGAGCAGGCCGATCAGGTTTTCACCGGTATCGCCCTTCATCCGGCCGGCTTCGACATAAATGCCGTGAAACTGGCGTTCGCTGATGTTGGCGTAATAGCCCTTCAGCTTCTGCTTGGCGCGCAACTGGACGCCGAAGTCGGACAGCTTGCCTTTGCGGCGCTGGCCATGCTGGCCGGGGCCGTATTCTCGCTTGTTCACAGGGCTCTTCGGGCGGCCCCAGATATTCTGGCCCATACGGCGATCGATCTTGTATTTCGCCTCACTGCGCTTAGTCATCGCGTCCTCTTTGTAAAGTTTGAGTTTTGAGGAGACGCGCCCTCCTGTGCACCGGGAATTTCCCGGTGCCGACAGGTCCAATCCCTAAAGCCAGGGAACAGACCACGGGTCGCGAAACGCATCGCGGGCCGAAAACGGCCCGCGAGCAGGCGGTTTCTAGGGAGAAACCGCCGTTCTGTCAAACGATTAGACCGTGGTTTTTGGCTCAAAAACCGGTCATTCCGGGCGAAAGCCGTCAGGTCGCGGCCGCCCGGACCGGTTGTGGCTCGCTCTGGAGCGTTTGGGCGCGCAATTCGGCTGTTATCTCGGTGTTCAGCACCTGTTCCAGCCGGGTCAGGGCCTTGGCGATCAAGGCCGCGTCGGTGACCCGGTGATCCCAGCGGATCACGACATCGATGCTCTGGTCCGGCCCCACCACGCCATAACTGAGGATATAGGGACCTGGACTGAGCGCGTGAAGCTCGCCGGCTCCATAGGCGGCAACCGACGTCACCGCGACGTTGCCGAAATAGTTGGCGTGCTGACGTCCGAAATTGATGCCGACCAGCCAGATCAGGCGGCGCAGCGGCAGCGGCTGCCGCGTCGCCTGCAATATCTTTCGGAACGCCGGCACCTCATCGACCGGGGCGTCCTTTGCATGCCGGATCAGCGCGTCAACCTCGGCCAGCGGCAACTCCTCCGCCGCCGTAACTTTCTGCGGCAGCACGCAATCCTCGCCGTCCTCAACGCGCGCGATCGCGACTGCGGCGACGCTGCGCGGCAATTCATAAAAATGCGGCCACGGCCATTTGGCGTACAGCGTACGCAACACGGGCTGTTCTTTCGCGACCAAGCAGAACGCCTTGACGAAGATCGCCGCGAAGCCAGGCGGGTGTGTCATCATCCCCCGGGCTTCGATCAATGGGCGGATATTAAGGGTTCTCCGCAGCGAGACGAACGGCACGCTGATCGAGGCGTGCATGAGGTCGGCGAGGAAACGACGCGGCAGTGAGATTTTTCGAACCGTTCCGCGCATGTTCCGCTCAAATTCCCGCCGAGTTCCTGCAATGGCCAAATGGCTGGCCGGATGGTCCGTCCGCCAACTGCCGCGTTTAGCACGAACCGTTGGGTCCGATCTCGGGTTTTTCGAGGCGCCAAATGCAAAAACGGCGGGGTTTCCCCCGCCGTTTCCGTCTTCTGGTTTGCTTTCGCGATCAGCGGAGCAGCTGAAGCACGCTCTGCTGTGACTGGTTGGCGAGCGACAGTGCGGACACCGCGATCGACTGGCGGGTCGACAGCGCCTGGCTGTTGGCCGCTTCCTCGTTGGTATCGGCCAGCGTCAGGTTCGACGAACCGGTCTGCAGCACGTCGATCAGGTTCTTGTTGAAGTCCTGGCGGATCTGCACGATCGACAGGTTCGAACCCAGTGAGGTGGCTTCGGTGCGCAGCGTGCTCGAGGCGGCGGTCAGCGCGGTCAGAGCCGAGTTGGCCGAGTTGTTGTCCAGGAACGCGCTGCCCGAGGTCAGGCTGGAAAGACCGAGGCCGGCATCGTTGAAGGTGACGCCGGCGATCGCCAGCTTGGAAGCGCCGGTTTCATCGAACGTCAGGTTGAGGGTATCGCCGCTCAGCAGGTTGACGCCGTTGAAGGACGAGTCCTGAGCGGTCGTGTTGATCTGCTGCAGCACGTTGTTGTACTGCGTGACCAGGCTGGCGCGGGTCGCCTGCGAGTTCGGATCCGCAACCGGAGCCGAACCGCCGGCGGCCACGAGGGCGAATGCCGAGCCGGTCGCCGTGGCCGTACCGGTGATCGCCTGGATCTGCGACGAAGCCGCATCGTTGGTGGTCACGATGTTGATCTTGCCGGTGGAGGCGTCGATCGTGGCCTGCAGATCGTTCGGAGCCAGCGCGGCATTGAGCCCGTTGAGCGTCGAGATCTGGCCGGCGCCGGTGCCGAAGGTGATGGCGGTCGCCGTCGAACTGGTGTTGGTTTTGGCAATGGTCAGGGTTTCGCCGGAGAGACCACCGGTTGCCGGTGTCCGAGCCTGGGTAACACCGGTGCCGAGACCGAGCGCAGCCAGTGCGCCGGCGTTGGAACTGGTGATGCTCAGGTCGGCCGTGGTGCCGGTGTGCAGCGTGATCTTGCCAGCGGTGATCGAGGCCGCGGCACCACCGGTGATCGCGTCGATCGCGGTCAGAATATCCTGGATCGTGCCGGTGGTGCTGATGGTACCGCCGTTGGCCGAGGTGCTGGTCGCGGCCGTGCTGCTGAAGGTCAGCGTCTTGCCGTCAACCGTCAGCGTATCGTTGTTGGCGAACGCGGTGGAAAGGTCGCCGGTCCCCGTACCCGAAAGCACGGTGGTCGTGGCGATATTGGCCGTGGTCGCCGCCGTGGCAGCCGTGTGGGTGACGTTGCCAGCGCCGAGACCGAGAGCCGAGAGAATGGCGGTAGCGTTGGTGCCGCCGAAAGTGAAGTCACCGGCTGCCGTGGTGGTGGCCAGGGTGATCTGACCGCTTGTGATCGAGGCCGTACCGCTGGTGCCGCCGGAGCCCGCCGCGAGTGCGGTCAGGATGTCGTTCAAGGTCGACGACGTGCTGGAGGCCAGACCGATGACCGTGGTGGCACCCGTCGTCGTGGACGTCGCGGTGGCACTGAAGGTAATGGTCTTGGTGCCGACCGTGAAGGTGTCGCCGGCCAGTCCGGTAAGATCGAGATCGCCGCTCGAGGTACCGAGCGTCGCGGCGCTGGTGGCGGCTGCGCCTGTCGTGGCGAGCGTCAACCCGGAACCGATTTCGGTGCCGGCCGCTGCGCTAACCCCCGCGACGACCGCGGTGCCGGCCGTGGTGGAGGCGAAGGTCGCGTCAGTCGCAGCCGGACCGGTACCCAGCAGGTTGTCGGCAGTCGCGCCCGCGATGGCGGCGGAAGTCACGTTCGACTTGGTCGAGTAGCCGACCGGGCTCTGCAGCACCTGGTTGGCGATCGACTGGGCGGAGGCGACCAGGCTCTGCAGCGAGGTGATGCCGGTGTTGGCGGCCTGCAGGACCTGCACGCCGTTGCCGATCCCATCGAGCAGGTTGTTGATGTCGCTGGCGCGGTTGTTGAGGCCCTGCGCCGTGAAATAATCGGTGGGATTGTCGATCGCCGAGTTGACCTTATTGCCGGTGGCGAGGTCATTCTGGGTGGTGGCGAGCAGCGACGCGGTCGACTGCAACGAGAGAAGGTTCTGGCGAACCGAAGCCGAGAGAACGATACCGGACATATACGCAATCCTTTACTTACTGTAAAAACACTCTGCGCTTCTGCGCAGTCCACACGTCGCGAACAAGGTAAACCGTCAACCTCAATAAACCGTGAACGCGCCGGGCTTTTTTCTCCGGGGAAAAAATAGAGAAAAAATTAATCCTGATTCACGCGGGAATACGGCCGCCGAAAAACGGCATCAACGCCTGGCTCAACGCATGCGGCCGGCCTGATGTGAAAATCATTTCAGCGCCGGCCTCGTCGGTTGCGCCGTCAGCAGGCTTCATCAAATCCGCAACGCGCCGCGCGATCGCGGGCGCAGGGTCGATCCAGTCCACCGGCCATGGCGCGAGCCTGATCAGCCGATCCATCAGCAGCGGATAATGAGTGCAGGCCAGTACGACGGTATCGGTGCGGGCTTCGTCCTTCTCGCCGACAAAGCACGGAGCGAGTTCGGCGAATATCGACTGATCACTGACCTCGACGCCGCTGAGCGCCGCTTCCGCCAATGAGGCGAGTTCGCCTGAACCCACCAAGGTTACTTCACAGCCCTGGCCATGATCCCGGATCAGGGCCTGGGTGTATTCGCGCTTGACGGTGGCCCTGGTGCCGAGCACCGACACGCGCTTGGTCTTCGATGCTGCACATGCCGGCTTGATGGCCGGCACGGTGCCGACGAACGGCACGCGATAGGCCGCGCGCAGCGGCCCCATCACCGAAACCGACATTGTGTTACAGGCGATCACCACGAGATCGGGCCTGTGCGCGGCGATCAATTCGCCGACCAGGGGCACCACCCGTGCGATGATCTCGTCCTCGCTATGGTGCCCATAGGGAAAGAATATGTCGTCGGCGACATAGATATAATGCGCGTCCGGCCGCGTCGGAACGATTTCGCGCAGGACCGTGAGGCCGCCGAGGCCGGAATCGATAACGAGAATCGTCGCAGGTGCTGGCACACCGCGATCCTAGCTGATCCGGGTTTACTGTTCACTGTTTTTGCGCATCAGCAAGGCTGGGCGGCGTCAATAGGGTACCGGGTGCCGCGATTTGGAATAATTCAATTGGCACGGGTTTTAAGGGAGCGCTACCAAGAAGCCTTCACGCATGAACCCTAAAAGGCAGCGCAGACATGATTCGAAATACAACGGCGAGCTGGGGCAGCGTGGCGCGATGGTTTCACTGGATTCTGGGCATCGCGATCATCGGCATGCTGGCGTATGGCTGGTGGATGAATCATATCCCGGCGCGGCCGGATCGCTTCTTCTATCGCTCGATCCACGCCGATATCGGTTACCTGATCCTGCTCTTGATGGTGCTGCGCCTGATCTGGCGAGGCGTTAATCCGACGCCGGCCTTGCCGTCGGAGACGTCATCTTTGCAACGGGTGGCGGCGAGCGTCAGCCATTGGGCGCTCTACGGCGTCACGATCGTGGTCGCGATACTGGGGTGGGCGCATTCCGGCGCGCGTGATCCGAATTATTCCAGCTTCTTCGGTCTGTTCAAGGTGCCGCAGTTCACGTCACCGGACAAGGCCGCGGCGGGCTTCTATGAAGACTGGCACATATATATTGCCTATGTGCTGCTGGCGCTGATCGTGATCCATATCGCCGCCGCGGCATGGCATCACTTCATCAAGCGCGATCGCGTGACGGCGCGTATGGTGGATGGTGCGCCGGGCTAATCGCTGCATCTGAGCGACAATTCGCCGTTCAGCTTTCACCGAACACGCGCTTGAAGATCGTATCGACGTGCTTGAAGTGATAGCCGAGGTCGAACTGCTCGGATATCTCGGCATCGGTCAGATATTTCTTCACATCGGCGTCTTTTTTCAGCAGCGTCTCGAAGTCGCCTTCGCCGCGCCACACCGGCATCGCGTTGCGTTGCACGAGCCTGTAGGCGTCCTCGCGGCTGCAGCCCTTTTGCGTCAGCGCAATCAGCAATCGCTGTGAATGGATGAGGCCGCCGAGGCGGTCGAGATTCTTCTGCATGTTCGCCGGATAGACCAGCAGCTTGTCGATCAGGCCGGCCAGGCGATTGAGCGCGAAGTCCAGCGTCACGGTGGCGTCCGGCGCGATCATGCGCTCGGCCGAGGAGTGCGAGATATCGCGCTCATGCCACAGCACGACATTCTCCATCGCCGGCGTCACATAGGCGCGGACCATGCGCGCGAGACCGGTGAGATTCTCCGACAGCACCGGGTTGCGCTTGTGCGGCATCGCCGAGGAGCCTTTCTGGCCCTCGGAGAAAAATTCCTCGGCTTCCAGCACCTCGGTGCGCTGCATGTGCCGGATCTCGGTGGCGAGGCGTTCGACGGAGGAGGCGATCACCCCGAGCGTGGCGAAATACATCGCATGACGGTCGCGCGGAATCACTTGCGTCGAGATCGGCTCGGGTGTCAGGCCCATGGCCTTGGCGACGTGTTCTTCCACGCGCGGATCGATCTGCGCAAAAGTGCCGACGGCGCCCGAGATTGCGCAGGTCGCGACTTCCTTGCGCGCGATCACCAGCCGCTCGCGGGCGCGGGTGAATTCGGCATAGGCGTAAGCTAGCTTCAATCCGAACGTGACGGGTTCGGCATGAATGCCGTGGGAGCGGCCGATGGTCGGCGTCATCTTGTGCTCGAAGGCGCGCTTCTTCAGCGCCGCCAGCACCCGGTCGACATCCCCGATCAACAGGTCCGCCGCGCGGGTCAGTTGCACATTAAGGCAGGTGTCGAGCACGTCGGAGGAGGTCATGCCCTGGTGCACGAAGCGCGCTTCGGGGCCGACGATTTCCGCCAGATGGGTCAGGAAGGCGATGACGTCGTGCTTGGTTTCGCGCTCGATCTCGTCGATCCGCGCCACATCGAAAATGACATCCCGCGCCTTGGTCCATACCGCTTTCGCGGCCTCTTTCGGGATGGTGCCCAATTCGGCCAGCGCATCCGCCGCATGCGCCTCGATTTCGAACCAGATCTTGAAGCGCGTCTGGGCCTCCCAGATGGCGGCCATTTCCGGGCGGGTGTAGCGGGATATCATCGACGACTCTGGGGTTTTCTGAGGTTAAGCCGCACTTTAGCAGAGCCGCTCCGGTGAGACAAACGTCGGCCTAATTAGGTGCGGAGATACCTCTTTTGGCCATTTAGCCGCTATTTCTCACAAGATATTGACTGACAGATATTGAAATCTGTCAGCGAGATACGCTATATACAAGTCCGGCGCCGGTAGGAAGGCGTCTCCTGGTGCGCTGCCGATAGACCGCGAGCTGGGGATTTTCAGAGGACTTTGCCATGGCTATCGAACTCTTTTACCTGACCACCCAACTCCAGCGCTGGGTCAACCAGCGCGTAGCTCGTCACTTGGCCGCGCAGGCCGAAAGGTTGACCCGCTAAAAGGAACGACAGTGACAGCCCATCCGTTTGCTTTGCGAAAGCTCGGCGCAGATGGGCTGCTGATCTGCGATATCGATTTGAGCTGCAAGAGGATTTTTGACGTTTACGGCCCTATTGCCTGGCAATGATGCTCCGGCACGGATGGGAATGCACGACAGCAAGAAAGCGACGGTGCGCGCATGAACGAGATCCTGGTTTTAACGCCTGAGCGAATTCTTGAGGTGACCGAGGACGTGCTGCGCCGCTACGGGCTGGCGAAAGCCACCGTAGTCGATGTCGCTCGCGCGCTCGATGTCAGCCACGGCAGCGTCTACCGTCATTTTCCAAGCAAGGCTTCGTTGCGCGAGGCGGTGGCGAAACGCTGGCTCGACCGCGCCAGCGCGCCGCTGGAAAAGATTGCACGAGCCGACGCGCCGGCGCCGGCAAAACTGGAACGCTGGCTGCGCGCGCTGTTCACCGCCAAGCAAAGCAGATTCAACGAAGATCCCGAGATGTTTGCGACCTATCTCACGCTGGCACAAGAAGCGTGCAAGGTCGTAAAGGCCCACAAGGAAGGCTTGGCCGACCAGATCGCCTCCATCATCTCCGATGGCGTCAAGCAGGGCGCCTTTGAAGTCGCGGATGTCAGGACCTCGGCGCGCGCGGTTTACGACGCCTCGATCCGCTTCCACCATCCCGCCCATTCCAACGAATGGAGCGATCCGGAATTGTCGACGCGAATCGACGCCTTACTAGCGTTGTTGCTTAGAGGTCTGGAAGCACCGCGTAAGGGCTAGACCATTTCGCCGCGCGCGTTGGCCGCGGCATTGCGGATCGCCGAAATATTGGCCTTGTAGCTTTCCATCGTGTCGCCCTTAAACACGGCGGAGCCCGCGACAAAGGCATTGGCGCCGGCAGCTGCCAGCGCGCCCGAGACATCCGGGCCGACGCCGCCATCGACTTCGATATCGATCGGGCGTCCCGCCGTCATCGCCCTGACATCGCTGACCTTGCCGAGCGCCGAGCGAATGAAGGCCTGCCCGCCGAAGCCGGGATTGACCGACATCACCAGCACCAGATCGATCATGTCGATGACATATTCGAGCACCGAGATCGGCGTCGCCGGATTGAGCGAAACGCCGGCCTTCTTGCCGAGCGCGCGGATCGCCTGCAAGGAGCGATGCAAATGCGGACCGGCTTCGGCGTGAACCGTGATGTGATCGCAGCCGGCCTTGGCGAAAGCTTCCAGATACGGATCGCACGGCGAAATCATCAGATGCGCGTCGAAGATCTTCTTCGTATGCGGGCGCATCGCCTTGATGACGTCAGGACCATAGGAAATGTTGGGGACGAAATGCCCGTCCATCACGTCGAGATGGATCCAGTCGGCGCCGGCCGCATCGACGGCGCGCACCTCTTCACCCAATCTGGCGAAATCGGAAGCCAGGATCGACGGAGCGATGACGAGGGGGCGTGCCGCAAATTGCTGAGACATGTGCGCTTTCCCGAACCACTTTCGAAGCGTGCGAATGGTTTCGGGTAACATGCGCTAAGGCTGGGAGCAATGCGCGGGCGAGGGCGCAGGGAGGTCGGAAAATTCTGCCGCAGCGGCATCAATTGCCGGGGGAAGGGGGCGGTTCCGGCTGCAGAAAACCCCAGTTTTATTGGCCTTTCGGTAATGGCACGGCGTTTGCTCATCTCAGATTTTCTGAGAGGTGTGGGCCGCGCTTTGCGGCATTGTTCGGAGTTTTTGCCATGCTGTTCGCCCTTGGCGCCGCGTCGACCGCATTGGACGCCATCCAGTCGCTGACCTCGTCGGCCTCGACCTCATCGTCGTCCCAATCTACCGGCTTTAGCCAGGCGACGGCCGATATGTTCGGTCTATCGGGCGGCGCTCAGGCGTCGGCGGGTTCGGCGGCGCCTTCGGGCAGCACGGGATTTTCGCAGATATCGCCGGGCACCTTCAGCGCGCTATTGGCGGCACAAAGCCAGTCATCGACGGCAACCACGACCTCAGCGTCCACCACATCGGCCTCGACCAGCCAGTCCAGCGCGCTGCAGGACCTGTTCGCGCAGATCGATGGTAATGGCGATGGCCAGATCACCAAATCGGAATTCGAAAACGCGCTTGGCGCCGGCGGGACCAACCTCGCGCAGGCCGACGACGTCTTCAACAAGCTCGATACCAATGGCGACGGTACGGTCAGCCTCAGCGAAATGTCGTCGGCGCTGAAGGGCGGTGGCCATCATCACCATGCCCATATCGGCGGTTCCGGCGATAGCAGCACTACGAGCACCGACGGATCGAGCGCCGATCCGCTGTTGCAGGCCATGCAGGCGGCTTCCGTCGCGTCTGCAACCGGCAGCACGACTACGACATCATCCACCTCGGGCACGGGATCACAGGTCTCGGCCGTGTCAGCTACTTCACCCAGCGCGGCATCGTCGTCTTACAATGCGATCGAGCAAATGATTCAGCGCGAGGCCAGTTCCGCATCGTTCTCGCTCAATCCGCTGTCGTTCAACGTCTGAGACTGAGCCAGGCTGAGACGGTAAGCGATCTCTATCCAAAGCGATCTTTCCATGCCGGCAATGCGCCGGAAAAAGGCAGCGCGGTCGCGGTGTAGATCCCGCGCGCGATCGCACGGGCCACGACATTGGCTGCGACCATGCCGAGTTCGGTGAGGCCGGCGAGGGGGTCGATCGGCTTTTCGCCGGTTGCCGCGGCAAACAGCACATCGCCGTCGAGCGGTGCGTGCACCGGATAGATCGCGCGGGCAAATCCGGTCTGCGCAATCATCGCAAGCCGCTTGGCCTGGGTTTTGGTCAGGTCGGCATCGGTCACCACCACGGCCAGCGTGGTGTTCTCAACCGGCGTCGCGCTGGGCCCGCCCTTGAGACGTGCGCGCAGCATGTCCGGCGTAAAGGATGCCGGCAATCCGCGTCCGCCAAATTCGCCGTCGATCTCGAATGGGGCGGCCCAGAACCACGGTCCGTCGCCGACGGTCACGGTGCCGATCGCATTGACCACCGCGAGGGCCGCGACGCTGACGCCGCCTTGCGTGGTCGCCGACGCCGAGCCGAGCCCGCCCTTGAAATTAGCGGTGGTGGCGCCGAGCCCGGCACCGGCATTGCCGAGCGCGAAATCCGCGGCCGCCGCGGCCGCCGCGGCGTAGCCGAGATCGCGATAGGGCGCGAAGCGGCCCCATTTCTTGTTGCCGCCGTTCAACAGGTCAAAACAGATCGCGCCAGGCACGATCGGGATCACGGCTTCGCGCACGACAAAGCCGCGGCCCTGTTCGGCGAGCCAGGCCTGCACCCCGCCGCCGGCTTCCAGCCCGAACGCGGAGCCGCCGGACAGCGCGATGGCGTCGATCCGCTCCACGGTGTTGGCGACATCGAGCAGGGCGCCTTCGCGCGTGCCGGGACCGCCGCCGCGCACGTCGATCGCCGCCACCGCAGGCCGATCGAAAATCACCGCGGTGACACCGGACGCCAGTGCGGCATCGTCGGCGTGCCCGACGCGGACGCCGGCAATGTCGGTGAGAAGATTTTTCATGGTGCAGGTCCGCGCGCAGGTTCGCCTAACCTTGATCCCGTCAGGCTTTGTTTTTCATCGAAAGATATATCAGCCCCGGACCAACCGTGCATCAACAGCCCAGCGCCTGCCGGATCATTCGCGCCAGATCGGACCTGCGATACGGCTTGGCGAGCAGCAGCACGCCGGAATCCAGGCGGCCATGATGCACGATAGCATTCTCGGTATAGCCTGAGGTGAACAGCGTCTTGAGCGCGGGGCGATGCTTCAACGCCTCGTCGACAAGCTGGCGCCCGTTCATGGAGCCCGGCATGATCACATCGGTAAACAACAGATCGATGGTGGCTGACGTGTTGATGATGGCCATCGCTTCCGCGGCATTGCCGGCCTCGAGCGTAGTGTAGCCAAGGCTTTCGATCTGGGTAATCACATATCGGCGCACCAGCGCGTCGTCCTCGACGACCAGCACGACCTCGGTACCGCCTTCAATGCCGGAAGGCGCCGGCGGCTCCGCCATCGTCGTATGCAGCCCGGTGGCGCAAGGCAGGTAGATCTTCACGGTCGTGCCGTGGCCTTGCTCGCTGTAGATCTTGATATGCCCGTTGGACTGCTTGACGAAGCCGAACACCATGCTGAGACCAAGGCCGGTGCCCTTGCCGACTTCCTTGGTGGTGAAGAATGGATCGAACACTTTTTCCAGGTCGGCAGCGGCGATACCGGATCCGGTGTCGCTGACGGCGAGCATGACGTAGTTTCCCGGCACCACTTCGCTGTTCAGGGCCGCATAGCTTTCGTCGAGATACACATTGCGGGTCTCGAGCGCGAGACTGCCGCCGTTCGGCATCGCATCACGGGCATTCAGCGCAAGGTTCAAAATACATGTCGTGAGCTGGCTGGGATCGACCAGTGCCGCCGAAGCATCCTCCGCCAGCAGCGGGTCGATCTGGATATGTTCGCCGAGCGTCGGGCGCAGCAGCTTCACGGTCTCGAGGATCAGCGTGTTGACGTCGACCTCGCGTGGCTGCAGCGGCTGGCGGCGCGCGAAGGCGAGCAGGTGCTTGGTCAAATTGGCGCCGCGTTCGGCAGCCTCATCGATCATTCTCGCGATAGCGACGAGCTGCGGATCGCCGGTGACGGCATCGCCCAGGATGCCGATGGTGCCGGTGATCACGGTCAGGATGTTGTTGAAGTCATGCGCGATGCCGCCGGTCAACTGGCCCACGGCCTCCATTTTCTGCGCCTGCCGGAACTGGGCTTCGGCCGCGCGCTTTTCCGTGAGATCGCGGCCGACGAAGAAGTGCCGCCGCACCGGCTCCGACCAGTTTCCCATCCAGGTCAGTTGCACGGCCTTGCCGTCCTTGTGGACATAGCGGGTCTCGAAATTGCGCATCTGGCGGCCCTGCCGCGCTTCGCGCATCTCCTCACGCGTGCTGTCGAGGTCTTCGGGATGAATGAATTCGAGCGCGACGTGTCCGATCATCTCTTCGGGCTGATAGCCCAGGATGGTCATGGAGCTCGGGCTGACCTGAACAAAGCGGCCATAGGTGTCTGTGACCAGAATGAGATCCTGCGAAGTTTCGAAGATACGCCGTCGCTCCTCGATCTCCTGACTAAGCGCCTGCTGTGTCTTTCTGCTCTCGGTGATGTCGCGCGCGGTCTTGGAAGCGCCGATGGTTTCTCCGCTGGCCGATCTGATCGGAGCAATGCCAAGCGAGACATGAACTTCATGGCCGTCTTTGTGCCGCCGCACGGTCTCGTAATTTTCGATCGTCTCGCCCCGCTCGATGCGCTCCAGTATCTGGCCTACTTCGGGGAGCCGCTCCGGCGGCACGATGATGTCGATGCGATTGCCGACCGCCTCGGCGGTGGTGAATCCAAACAGGCGCTCCGCGGCGCGATTCCAGCCGGTAATGACACCATCAAGCGTCTTGGTGATGATCGCATCCTTGGATGATTCTACGACCGCGCTGAACAGCCGCTCGCGCTCGCTGTGGCGATGCCGGTCGGAAGCGGCCCGCTGGCGCAGGACCGCGAACAGGTGGGTGATCTGGGCCTGCAGGCCGACATTGTCGACCAGCAACACCGCCAGGACGAAAATCGCCGCGCACAGCCCGTAAATACGTCCGGCATAAAAACCCAGATCGAATCGGGCGACGTTGACGATTGCCGATAGTGCGATGTCGAACATCCACGCGCACATCACCACCATGAGCCAGATGTCGAGCACGGAATAGGGGCGCCGAAACAACAGCAGCAGCAGGGCCGCGAGGCTGAGAAACCAGATCGACGAAACCACGACGTTCATGGTGAAAGTGTATTGTCCGGTACTTAGCAGCGTCGGCAGAAGGTCATGCCGGCTGGTGACGATCCAGACCACGATCGAAACTGCAACGCCGACCGCCACAACACTTCCCAGGATCGCTGAGCCGACCGATCCGGTTATCTTGGGGCCGCCATCCCTGTCCTTGAGCAGCGCATAGCCACATACCAGGATCGGAAATCCGCCGTGCCAGATCATATAGAGCCAGACGGTGGTCTGCGAACCGGCGTTAAAAAGCCCGGTCGGGGCGAACAGGCCCGGAAAGCTCAGGGCATGGGCGATTGCTACGGCTGCCGTGAAGAGGTAGCCGCTCGCCAGCAGCAGAAGGGCGCGCGACCGCAGGATGCCGAACTGCGAAAATAGCAGGATGGCGGTGATGAGATCGATGATTGCGAGGGCAGATTGATAGCTCGCAACGAATGCGGGCATCTGGGTCAGCGGTGTCCCGGCAAATGGCACGGCAAATGCGAACAGAACCGAGGAGACGCCGACCACAGCCAGAGCCGCGGCACGCTCGCGACGTGTCGCCGGCAAGGTCGAAAGAAAGATATTACGATCTTCTGCGTTCACGGTCGCCTCCCGCGACTAGCCATCCGGCTTGGTGTCGGATTGATATAGACGCCATATTGTCATGTTAGTTCGCCCGCCGAACCGGCATAGGTAGCCGATATGCTAAGATCATCCGGAGCCTGTTTTCCTTGTGAGAATGCTCGCCACGGGTTCCCCCAATCATTTCGCCATCTCAACCCAAGGTTACACCTTTCTTAATGCGCTCATAGGCCAGAGCTGCAAACGAAGTAACCTCATTTTTACTGCGACGGGGAATAGTGACCAAGGGTCCGCTCTCAAATCCTGGATTTGACTGTACGCTGACTGGAACCATGTGATGAGCCATTCTTTGCCCCGCGTCCTCGTCATCGATGATCAGCCGGACGTACGTACGATGGTCGCCATCGTGCTGCGGATCAATCATTTCGAGGCGGTTGAAGCCGCAAGCGCCGCCGCAGGCCTGCAGGAATTCGAAAGTTCCAAATTCGACCTGGCGATCGTCGATATCTTCCTGCAGGGAACCAACGGTTTCGAAATCATCCTGAAGATGCGCGAGCGCATTCCGGATTTTCCGATCGTCGCGATCTCCGGCATGACGATGCTCGACTTTGTCAACGAGACGCCCGAACTCGCCAATGTCGTGTGTCTGCAGAAGCCGTTTCGTCCCGCGCAACTTGCGCTTGCGGTCGAAGTGGCGACCAGGCCCCGCGCATCGGACGTTGCGGCCGGCAAACTCGCCGCGGGAACGGCGCGCTGACCCGGATGCCGCCGGGCAGTTTCGCACCGACGCCACGCCAGCCCTTTACTCTTGAGCCAAACGCAAAACGCCCCGGCGAACCGGGGCGTTGAAACGGCAGAGATAATCGGATCAGTCTTGCGGGTTTATGATCCCTTCGGATTGATCTCGACGTAGTTGCCCTTGGAATCCCATTTGTAGACGACATAGTCGATCTGCTTGATGTCGCCCTTGGCATCGAACTCCATCTTGCCGATCACCGTATCCCACGCGCCGGCCTTGATCGTGTCCATCACCTTCTTGGGATCGGTCGTGCCGGCCTTCGTCACGGCCTGCGACCAGACCTGCATCGCGGCGTAGGTGTAGAGCGTGTAGCCTTCGGGATCGATGCTGGCGGCCTTGAACTTCTCGACGATGGCTTTTGCGGTCGGCTTGTTGCGCGGATCGGGACCGAAGGTGAACAGCGTGCCTTCGGCGGCCGGTCCGGTGATCGAGGCGAATTCCTTGTCAGCCAGCGCGTCGCCAGCCATCAGGACGGTCTGGAGACCCTGATCGCGCATCTGACGCACGATCAATCCGGACTCCTGGTGGTAGCCGCCGACATAAACCAGATCGATATTGTCGCGCTTCATGCGCGAGACGATCGCGGTGAAGTCCTTGTCGCCCTTGTTGTAGGACTCGAACATCTTTTCGGTAAAGCCGGCCTTGTTGAGCGCCTTCTTGGTTTCGTCGGCGAGACCTTTGCCGTAGGTGGTCTTGTCGTTGAGGATAGCGACGTTCTTGCCTTTATAGTTCTTCGCGATGTACTCGGCGGCGACCAGGCCCTGCTGATCGTCGCGACCGCAGACGCGGGCGACATTCCAGAGTTTGCGCTCGGTGAACAGCGGATTGGTCGAGGCGGGCGTGATCTGCAGGACGTTACCGTCTGCATAGGCTTCCGACGCCGGGATCGACGACGACGAGCAGTAGTGGCCGGCGACGAACGGGACTTTCGCGCTGGCGAATTTCTCCGCCACCGAGCGCGCCTGCTTGGGATCGCAGGCATCGTCGCCGACTTCCAGCGCAAGCTTCTTGCCAAGCAGGCCGCCGCTGGCGTTGAGATCCTTGACCGCCTGTTCGGCGCCGTTCTTGAGCTGCCGGCCGAACGCGGATTCGCCGCCCGTCATCGGGCCTGCAACTCCAACGGTGATGTCCTGCGCAAGTGCTGCCGTCGACAGCGCCAGCGACGTGCCCAGTGCCAGGCCGATGAGCTTTAGTGATTTCATGAGGAGTCCTCGCGGGTAGGTCGCTACGGGAAGGACCCGGCAGGCCGCCGGGCTCGAAAATCGGGACCATTGTCGGCTGATTTTGCCGCGAAGTCATCGGCAAATTTCGGGCAAACCCACGGAGATTGTGGTTCGGGTGCAACTGCTGTGGTCCCGGCGCAAGCCGAGACGCCGGGCGCCGCTACGGCTAGCCCCGTCTGCCGCCTTCGAGATAGGCAGCCCGGATTTCCGGGCGTTGCAGCAGTTCCGCGCCCGTTCCGCTGAGCGTGATCAGGCCGTTGACCATGACATAGCCGCGATGGGCCAGCCGCAACGCGTGATTGGCGTTCTGCTCGACAATCAGTACGGTGAGGCCGTCCTGCCGGTTCAAGGTCCGGATCGCATCAAAAATCTGGCGCGCGATCAGCGGAGCCAGGCCCAGCGAAGGTTCGTCGAGCATCAAGAGGCGAGGGCGACTCATGAGCGCGCGGCCGATCGCCAGCATCTGCTGCTCGCCGCCCGACAAAGTACCGCCACGCTGGCTGATGCGTTCCTTCAGTCGCGGAAACAGCGTCAGCACCCGTTCCAGTCCGGCTGATCGTTCCGCCTCGCTGCTGTCGGTGGCATCGGCCCCCATCTGCAGGTTTTCCGCGACACTCATGCGCGGGAAAATCCGGCGGCCCTCGGGCGATTGCGCCAGGCGCAGCCGGGCGATTTCGTGGGTCGGCACGTCGGTAATATCGCGGCCGTCGAAGGTGATCGATCCGGCGCGCGCCCGCGGCTTGCCGAAGATGGTCATCATTAGCGTCGATTTGCCGGCTCCATTGGCGCCGATCAGGGCGACGATTTCGCCGGACTTGATGTCGAGATCGACGCCCTTGAGCGCCTCGATCTTGCCGTAAGCGGCGCGCAGCGACCGGATCGCAAGCAGGGAGGCGGGGGATGGCGCGATCACGTTCCGCTCTCCATCACCGCGACCGCTTCTTCCTCATCGGCGCCGAGATAGGCTGCGATCACCCGGGGATTGTCGCTGATATCCTTCGGCGCGCCCTCGGCGATCTTCACGCCATAATCCATCACGACGATATGGTCGGAGATTTCCATCACCACCGACATGTCATGCTCGATCAGCAGGATCGAAGTGCCTTGCTCTGATCGAATCGAGAGCAATAGTTCGCTGAGCGCGGCGCTTTCGCGTGCGTTCAGTCCGGCGGCCGGCTCGTCGAGGCACAGCAACGCCGGTTCGGTGCACATCGCGCGCGCGATTTCGAGCCGGCGCTGATCGCCGTAAGGCAAGTTGCCGGCGGCGTCATCGGCGCGCTCAAGCAAGCCGATGCGGTCGAGCCATTGCGTGGCCAGCGCGATGGCGTCCTTTTCGGCCGCGCGCCAGGACGGTGCGCCGATCAGCCCGAGAAAGGTCAGGCCCGAGGCGCGCATCAGCGCATTGTGCTGCGCCACCATCAGGTTTTCCAGCGCGGTCATGCCGGGAAACAGCCTGATGTTTTGAAAGGTGCGCGCGACCTTAGCCTGCTTGGATATCCGAAAATCGTTCAGCCGCTCGAGTTGGATCATGCGGCCATCATCATGGGTCAGCCGCATCGAGCCTGATGTCGGCTTGTAGAAGCCCGTGATGCAATTGAACACAGTGGTCTTGCCGGCGCCGTTCGGCCCGATCAGCGCGGTGATCTTGCGCCGCTCGGCGGTGAACGACAGATCGTTGACCGCGACGACGCCGCCAAAGCGCATCGACAGATGATCGACACTGAGAATGTGTTGGTCGCTCATCGGCGGCTCATCCCCTGCCTTCGCTCGTAAGCTCGGAGGAGATGGCCTGATTGCGCTCGAGAAAGACAGTCGGGGCGCGGTGGCCGATCAACCCGCGCGGCCGCCAGATCATCAGCAGCACCATCGCGACGCCGAACACCAGCATGCGGTACTGGTCGAAGCCGCGAAACAGCTCGAAGCCGCCGATCATCGCCAGCGCGGCGAGGGCGACGCCGAGCTGCGACCCCATGCCGCCGAGCACGACGATAGCGAGCACCAGCGCCGATTCCTGGAAGGTGAAGGATTCCGGGCTGATGAACCCCTGTCGTGTCGCAAAGAACGCGCCGGCGAAACCGCCGAACATCGCGCCGGTCGCGAATGCGGTCAGTTTGGTCGTGGTGGTGTTGATGCCGAGCGCGCGGCAGGCCACTTCGTCCTCGCGCAGCGCTTCCCAGGCGCGGCCGATCGGCAGGCGCCGCAGCCGGATTGTCACCCAGTTGGTGAGCAGCGCGAGCGCCAGGATCAGGTAAAACAGAAACACGATGCGATGGGTCGGCGAGAACTCGATGCCGAGCCTCGCCGCGAGGCCGTCATCGCCAGGGGTTAGCGGGATGCCGAAAAAACTCGGCCGCGGGATGCCTGACACGCCGTTGGGGCCTCCGGTCAGGCTTTGCCAATTGATGATGACAAGCCGGATGATCTCGCCGAACGCCAGCGTCACGATCGCGAGATAGTCGCCGCGCAGCCGCAGCACCGGAAATCCCAGCAGCACGCCCCAGAACGCCGCGAGAATACCGGCCAGCGGCAGGCAGACCCAGAATGATAGGCCAAAATAGGTCGACAGCAGCGCGTAGGAATAGGCGCCGACGGCGTAGAACGCGACATAGCCGAGGTCGAGCAGCCCGGCGAGTCCGACCACCACGTTCAGCCCCCAGCCCAGCATCACATAGGTCAGCACGAGGATGCCGAGATCGAGGATGTAGCGCTGGTCGTAGAAGATCACCGGCACGAGGAACGTGAAGATCAACAGCACCGGCGCGATGGCGCGCCGCCCGATCGCCAGCACGTTTTGCGCCGATGGTGGCACGATCCTGATCGTGTCGACCGGCCCCCACCACTGCCGCAGCAATTCGACAACGATACTGCCGCCAAATACAATGGCGACCATGGAAGCGAGATCGCCGAACCTGGTCCAGAAGATCAACTGACCCGTGGGCCCGGCTTCGGTGCGGATGCCGATCATCAGCGAGAACAGCACCAGCGCCACCAGCGCGCTGATCAGGGCTTTCTTGAAGATGAAGGCGATGCCGGGCGCGCGAGAAAATGACGTCGGTTGGCTTGCGGGTGCTGTCACGCGCTCGTCCGTCAAACTTTTTCAACTTCGGGCCGGCCGAGCAGGCCTGTGGGCAGGAAAATCAACACGACGATCAGGATCGAGAACGCCGCGACGTCCTTGTATTCGACGGAGAAATAGGCCGACCACATCGTCTCGATCAGCCCGATCAACAGCCCGCCCAGCATCGCGCCGGGCAGGGAGCCGATGCCGCCGAGCACGGCGGCGGTGAACGCCTTGATGCCGGCGACGAAGCCCATGAAGAAATCGACCAGGCCGTAATACAACAGGTACATCATCCCCGCGACGGCGGCGAGTGCTGCGCCGATCACGAACGTCATCGAGATGGTGCGGTCGACATCGACGCCGAGCAGCGCGGCCATGGTCTGGTCCTGCTCGCAGGCGCGCATGTCGCGCCCAAGCCGGGTCCGCGACACCAGCCAGGTGAAGATTGCCAGCAGCACGATGGTGGTGACGACGACGATGATCTGCACATTGGACAACCGCACGACAAAGCCTTCGCTGCCTTCATGCAGCGTGTAGCCGCCGGTGATGATCGGCGGCACTGGTTTCACGCGGGCACCTTGCGCGATCTGCGAGTAGTTGATCAGCACAAACGACATGCCGATCGCCGAGAGCATCGGGGCAAGGCGGAACGAGTGCCGCAGCGGCCGATAGGCGATGCGCTCGATGGTCCAGCCATATAAGGCCGTGATCGCCATCGACACCAGCAGCACGATCAGCAGGATCACCGGAATAGCGGTGAGCCCGAGCGAAACCAGCAGCAGGAATGTGATCAGCGCGATGAAGCCGCCGATCATGAAAATATCGCCATGGGCGAAATTGATCATGCCGACGATGCCGTAGACCATGGTGTAGCCGATGGCGATCAGGCCGTAGATCGAGCCAAGGACGATGCCGTTGATCAGTTGCTGGGCGAAATAGTCCATGCGCTGCCGTTGTCTGGAGTACGCGCTTCAACAATTACGCGGCGATGGCTCCGGCAGCCGGAACGACGCGTCGTCTGATTTTCTAACAGCGGGAACCGGGGGCGGCAACAGCGTGGGGTGGTGCTGCAAGGGCTTGTACATAGCTAGTTCCGAGGGCTGGTTCCGCAGCCGTAATCTCCGGCCGTGCCAGCATTCCATTGGAACCCCAATTTCCATGCAACCAATCCCCGATTGGGCAGTTTACCTGCGCGACATTCAACAAGGGAGATCCCGATGTCCAATCAGAACCAGAATCCCGGCCAGCAGAACCAGAATCCGGGCCAGAAGCCCGGTCAACAGCAGGGCGGTGGGCAGAAGCCCGGACAGCAGCAGCAGGATCCGAACCGCCAGCCCCAGAATCCCAATCAGCAGGGCAAGGGCGGCCGCTAGTTCTGACCCCTCGATTATGTAAATCAGAAAGGTCCCGCCGAAAGGCGGGACTTTATCTTTTGAATCCCGCCGATTCTTCCTTTGTTGTTTTCTTTCAGGAGCTTAATTAACAAACTCCCCGGCATTCCGGTGGATCGGCTGCGCGCTTTCGCAATCTGGACCTGAACGGGAACCTCAACTACGGTCCCGGCCAAGCGGCAACGCCTGTTCGATGGATTCCACCGTCGAGGCGTAACGACCGCGCGATATCAGGGAGAAACGCCGATGAACATGACCCGCCGGGGTGTAATCACGACCGCAGGGGCTGCTGCGACTGCTTTGGCTTTGCCGCAGCGCGCCAGTGCCCAGTCTTTCGATTTCAAGCCGAACCAGCGCTACCCCGACGCCGCTGTCGAGATTCTCGACCCCAGCTTCGCCAAATATCGCCTGTTTAGCAGCACCCTCGAACAGGTCGGGACCGGGATGCGATGGGCCGAGGGCCCGGTATGGTTCGGGGACGGCCGTTACGTGCTGGTCAGCGACATCCCGAACAACCGCATCATGCGCTATGACGAAGTCACCGGCCGATTCGGTGTTTTTCGGCAGCCGTCCAATTTCGCCAACGGCAATGCGCGCGACCGCCAGGGCCGCCTGATCACCTGCGAACATCTGACCCGCCGCGTGACGCGCACCGAGTATGACGGCACCATCACCGTGCTGGCCGACAGCTTCAATGGTAAGCGCCTCAACTCGCCCAACGATATCGTCTGCAAGTCCGACGGCTCGATCTGGTTCACCGACCCGCCGTTCGGCATTTCCGGCGAATGGGAAGGCGACAAGGCGACACCCGAATTGCCGCATTCGGTGTATCGCATCGCGCCCGACGGCAAGCTCGGACTTGTCACCGCGGAACTTCAAGGCCCGAACGGGCTGGCGTTCTCGCCGGATGAAAAGAAGCTCTACATCATTGAATCGCGTGCGCAGCCCAACCGCCTGATCTGGTCGTTTGATGTGGGCGCTGATGGAGCGACGCTGACCAACAAGACCAAGTTCATCGACGCCGAGGGACCCGGCGCGCTCGACGGATTCCGGCTCGATACCGACGGTAATCTTTGGTGCGGCTGGGGCAGCAATGGCTCGCCTTCCGCCAAGCCGGAAGAACTGGATGGTGTGAAGATCTTTAATCCCGCGGGTAAAGCGATCGGCTTCATCCATCTGCCGGAGCGCTGTCCCAATCTGGTGTTCGGGGGGCCTAAGAAGAACCGCCTGTTCATGGCCAGCTGTCACTCGCTCTATGCGATGTATGTCGAAGCGCGAGGGGCGGTGTAAGCCGCTGCGGCTATCTTGTCCTCGACATCGATCATGCTTGGCCGCGCTTTTTGGTGCGGCCAAGCGCACGGCCTGTTTCCCCAACTGGAACCAAAGCCATCCCCGCGCGCGGCCATTAAGGTAAACAAAGGGTTTAAATTGCCCGTCGCAGTTTAAGCGCGTTACGTCGCCGCAGAAGCCGTGGCTCCCGGATGAGCCAGCGGACAAGCGGGAAGCGACATGTCCACATCCTGGCGGATCAGCTCATTCAACGCCACCAATTGGCGGATCAGTTCATTCAATGGGGCGCTGCTGGCGGCCTATTTCATCCCGACCTGGACCATTATCGCGTTCCGGATCATGGTTTCGCCGATCCATGGGCTTTACGAGCGGCCGAATATTTCGGTGGGATTGTTCATCAGCGACCATCTGCATCTGGCAGCGACGACCACGATCCGCTTCGCATGGCTGTTCGCGTTGGGCCGGCTCACGGTCGTGGCGTTTTTCGCGATCTTCCTGGTTTTCATTACCCGCCCCTCGATCCGCAAGGCCGGCGGCTGCGATGAGGCGCTCGGGATGGCGCTGGCGATCGGCAGCATGATCAGTTTTGCCAGCATGATCATGGCATCGCAGGTCGGCGAGCCCGCCGCGATGCTGCTGCATGCGACCGAACTTCTGATGCTGCTCGGCACCGCGATCGTGCTGCTGATGGAGCGGCCTGTTCAACCCGATACCAGCCAAGACACCAGCACTGCATCGGGCGATCTCTCTCTACAGCGGGTTGCCCTTCAGCAGCCCGAGCTCTCCAATAATCGCTGACGCTTCCTTGACGGCGTGGTTGGCCGCGGGCACGCCGCAATAGATCGCCTGCTGCAGCAGGATTTCCCTGATATCGTCAGGCGTGAAGCCGCCTTCCGACAGCGCCGCGCGGACATGCAGGCGGAATTCGTCCCATTGGCCGAGCGCGACCATGGTGCCGATCACCAGCACGCGCCGCGTGCGATGATCGAAATGCGGCCGGGTCCAGATCTCACCCCAGGCATGGCGCGTGATCAGGTCGATGAATTCGCCGTTGAACGAATTCTTGTTGGCGATCGACTTGTCGACCCAGGCATCGCCGAGCACCTTGCGGCGCTGGGCCATGCCGTCGTCGCGGCGTTGTTGGTCGTCCATTGGTTTTTCTCCCTGTCATTGCGAGGAACGAAGTTACCAAGCCCGGTCATTCCGGGATGGTCCGAAGGACCAGACCCGGAATCTCGAGATTCCGGGTTCGATGCTTCGCATCGCCCCGGAATGACAACCTCTGGATTGCTTCGCTCCACGCAATGATCTCGTTCAGATCTAACGTTGCGTCAGGAAACCGACCACGGCGTCGGTGAAGGCGTGGGGCTGCTCGACATTGGAAATATGCGCGGCGTCGAGGATCGTCAGAGCCGCGCCGGGGATGTTGCTGCGGATGTATTCGCCGGCCGCAACGGGCGTCGACATGTCGTGACGGCCGGCGATCACCAGCGTCGGGCTTTTGATTTTGGGCAACAGGTCGCGCTGATCGAGCGTGCTCAGCGCTTCGCAGCAGGCGATATAACCCTCAACTGGGGTCGCGATCATCATCGCCTTCAGGTTCGCCGTGACCTGCGGTTCGCGCTCGCGGAAATCCGCGGTCAGCCACGCCGCCATCACGGTGTCGGCGATCGACGCCAGACCGCCTTCCTTGACCGCCTTGATACGATTGAGCCAGTTGGTCGGATCGGGGTAGTAGCAGGCGGTGTTGGCGAGAATGAGCTTGCCGAAGCGCTCCGGCGCATTTGCTCCCAGCCATTGTCCGACCATGCCGCCCATCGAGAGCCCGCACCAATGGGTCTTCTCGATGTTGAGATCGTCGAGGATCGCCAGCACATCGCGGCCGAAACGCTCCATCGAATAGGGGCCCGGTGGTACGCCCGATTTGCCGTGGCCGCGCCGGTCGTAACGGATCACGCGAAAGATCTGCTTGAGCGCCGCCATCTGCGGTTCCCACATCTGCATGGTCGAGCCTAGTGAATTCGACAGCATCAAAGTGGGACCGCTGTCGCGGCCTTCGACGGATACGTTGAGCAGGCAACCGTCGGCGTCGACCATGGGCATGGGAGTTCTCCTTCTATCTTTTTATTGGTCGTCGAGGGAGGCGAGCAGGCGGTCGATCAGGGCTTGCGAGACGCCCTGATAGGCCATCGGCTCGAACAATTGCGTCAGTCGCTCGGCGCTCAGATGCGCCGTGACTTTCGAATCCAGTGCCAGCACGTCGCGCAGGCTCGTTTTTCCGACGACGGCCTGCTTGCTTGCGGCCTCGACCAGATGATGGGCTTCGCTTTTGCCGATAGTCTCCGCCAGCGCCATCGTGACCGCTTCGGCCATGATCAATCCGTTGGTAGCGTCGAGATTGACGCGCATCCGCGCCGGGTCGACTTCGAGGCCTTCGGCGATATCGACAATCCCGGCCAGCGCGCCGGACGTGACCAGCAGCAGGTTCGGCAAGGTCGGCCATTCCGCATGCCACGGCCCGGCGCTGCGCTCGTGATCCTGGATCTGGGCCGCGAAAATTGTTGCCGCCAGGTTCGGCGCCATCATGGCTGCCCCGAGCGCGGTAGCGGCGGCGACGGGGTTACGCTTGTGCGGCATGGTGGACGAGCCACCGCGGCCTTCGCCCGATGGCTCGAACGCCTCGGCGACATCGGTCTGCATCATCAATTGGACGTCACGGGCGATCTTGCCGCAGGTGCCCGCCAGAATTGCCAGCACCGAGGCAGCTTCCGCGATGCGGTCGCGGTGGGTATGCCACGGCGCATCCGGCAACGGCAGCGTGAGTTCCTGCGTAAGTTTTTCGGCGACCGATAGTCCCTTGTCGCCGAGCGCGGCCAGCGTGCCGGCGGCGCCGCCGAACTGCAGTACCAACGATTCGCGGCGCAGCCGCTGCAATCGCCCGCGCGAGCGATGCAGCGCGGCGGCATATTCGGCGAGCTTGAGGCCGAACGGCATCGGCAGCGCATGCTGCAGCCAGGTGCGCGCCACCACCGGCGTGTTGCGATGTTGCCGTGCGAGGGCGGCAAAGCCCGCAATCCCGCGATCGATATCCGCCAGCAGCGCGTCGATGCCGGCGCGCAGCGTCAACATGGTGGCGGTGTCGATCACATCCTGGCTGGTGGCGCCCCAATGCACGTAACGCGCGGCCTCGGCATCGGCCTTGGCGACATCGGCGGTCAGCGCCTTGACGAGGGGAATCGCAAGATTGCCGGACCGCGTCGCGGCCTCGGCCAGGGCGGTCAGATCGAACGCAGCGGCTTTGCAAGCTTTGGTGATCGGGCCAGGGACGCCGGCTGGAATCACGCCCGCTGCCGCCTCGGCGCGCGCAAGGGCTGCTTCAAAATCGAGCATGTTTTGTAGGTACGCCATATCGTCGCAAACCGCGCGCATGGCGGCGCTCGACAGCATGGGGGCGAGCAGGGGCGAGAGAGAAGTGCTCATGATGCGCGCGACCTAATCACCCCCGCTGGCCTCTGCCAATCCCCCCAGGGCGCTCAGCCCCCAGCATCAGTGCAGGCCTGTCGCGCTGCGAATATGCATCGCTCCTCGTCAGCCGATCCCCTTTCATTTGGCGCTTGTGTGCTTTACTTGGGGAACAAGGCAGTAAGCGACCTCCGGAGGCACCATCATGGCCATGACGATGAACGGCGAAGTCCAGTTAGCGGCGCCGCGCGAGGCCGTGTGGACCAAATTGAACGATCCCGAAGTGCTCAAGGCGTGCATCCCCGGATGCGAAGAGCTGGAAAAAACCGAGGACAATGGTTTTCGCGCCGTCGCCAAGATGAAGGTCGGGCCGGTGTCCGCCCGCTTCAAGGGCCGGGTTACGCTGAGCGATCTCGACCCGCCGAACGGCTACAAGATCTCGGGCGAAGGCGAGGGCGGGGTCGCCGGATTTGCCAAGGCGGCGCCACGGTGGCGCTGGCCGAAAAGGACGGCGGCACGCTGTTAACCTATGACGTCGAGGCGCAGATCGGCGGCAAGCTGGCCCAGCTTGGCCAGCGTCTGATCAACGGTTCGGCCAAGAAACTGGCGGACGAGTTTTTCACGAATTTTGCCAAGGCCGTACAAGGCTAATAGGATTAGGCGCTTAAACCGCGCCTTGATACCGGCTGTGTCCCGGCAAGTCATACAGGCCTATGCCGCCTTGAGGTTGCTCATTGCCGGGATGGCCCATATTATGACGCTGGACTGGTTCTATTGACTGTGCCGCCGATATGCGACGGGACAGCAAACGAGTGCTGAATGGCCAAAATCTCCTGATCGTGAACGGCATCCCGTCAAAGCGAATATCGATCCCCGCACCCTGCTGGTGCAATTGCTGCGCGAGAATCTGCGGCTGACCGGCACCCCATGTCGGTTGCGACACCTCGCAATGCGGCGCCTGTGTCGTGCATCTCGACGGCAGGCCGTCAAATCCTGCACCACGCTCGCGGTCATGGCCGACGGGCACGAGGTCAAGACCATCGAGGGCCTCGCCGCCGATGGCGGCCCGCTGCATCCGATGCAGGAAGCGTTTCGTGAACATCATGGCCTGCAGTGCGGTTTCTGCACCCCGGGCATGATCATGACCCGCGGTCGATATCGTCCACCGCAAGGGCCACGATCTCAGTGACCACACGATCCGCGAGGAACTGGAAGGCAATCTGTGCCGCTGTACCGGCTACCAGAATATCGTGCTGTCGATCGCGGCCGGCGCCAAGGCGATGGCCAAATCCGATCTGGCGTAACCGATATCTGCGCACGGCGATGAGGGATTACTGATGTACGAATTTACATATCATCGTCCGGGGACGGTGCGGCAGGCCGCCAATCTCCTGATCAAGAATGAAGACGCCAAGCTGATTGCCGGCGGGCACACATTGGTGCCGGTCATGAAGCAGCGGCTCGCGAGTCCGCCGCATCTGGTCGATCTTTCGCATATCGAAGGCCTCGACGGCATCGAGATGAAGGGGCGCGCGCTGGTGATCGGCGCCACTGCCAACATGCCGACGTCGCCAATTCGGCCATCGTCGGCGAGGCGATCCCGGCGCTGGCCGAACTCGCCGGCCTGATCGGCGATCCCGCGGTCCGCCATAAAGGCACGATTGGCGGCTCGCTCGCCAACAATGATCCGACGGCGGACTATCCCGCGGCCTGCCTCGCGCTCGGCGCCACCATCGTCACCAACAAGCGGCGCCTGAAGCCCGAGGAGTTTTTCCAGGGCCTGTTCACGACCGCGCTTGAGAGCGACGAAATCATTACCAAGGTGATGTTCCCGGTACCCAAGAGGCCGCCTATATCAAGTTTCGCAACCAGGCCTCGCGCTATGCGCTGGTCGGGGTGTTCATCGCCAAGCGTCCGTCGGACGTGCGCGTCGCCGTCACCGGCGCGGGCTCGGACGGCGTGTTCCGCGTCACTTCTTTCGAGGAAGCCTTGAAGAAGCGTTTTTCGCCGAAAGCGCTCGATGGTCTGTCGGTGCCGGCAGCGGGCCTGAACAGCGACCTGCACGGCAGCGCCGAATACCGCGCACATCTGATCTCGGTACTGGCGCGCCGCGCGGTTGAAGCTGCGACCGGCAAAGCCTGACATTGCCGGTACAAAGCGCATCGAGACGGTTTTCTCCCCGAGACCGTTGTCTCCAATGAGTTCCCGCCCATGGTGCATCGGCCATGACTAATCAGGCGCTGCCCACCTCTGTCGATGCGATGCTCGAACTCCTGACCTCGCGCGGCTACCTCGCCGAGCGTTCGCTGGCGACGGTGACGTATCTGTCGTTGCGGATGGGCCGGCCGCTGTTTCTGGAAGGCGAGGCCGGCGTCGGCAAGACCGAAATCGCCAAGGTGTTGTCGGCCGCGCTGGGGCGAAAGCTGATCCGGCTGCAATGCTATGAAGGCCTCGATGTTGCCTCCGCGGTCTATGAATGGAACAGCGCGGCGCAGATGATCGCGATCCGGCTGGCGGAAGCTGCCGGCGATACCGATCGGGACCAGCTGTCCTCGGATATCTTCGCCGAGCGTTATTTGATCAAGCGGCCGCTGTTGCAGGCGCTGGAGCCGGACGTGGCCGGTGCGCGGTGCTCCTGATCGACGAACTCGATCGCGCCGACGAAGCCTTCGAGGCGTATCTGCTGGAAATTCTCTCCGACTTCCAGGTCACGATTCCCGAACTCGGCACGGTGAAGGCGCCGCAGCCGCCGATCGTGATCGTCACTTCAAATCGCACCCGCGAAATCCACGACGCGTTGAAGCGCCGCTGTCTCTATCACTGGGTCGACTATCCCAGCGCCGAGCGTGAACTCGCGATCGTCAAATCGCGGGTGCCGGGCATTTCAGCGAAATTGTCGCGGCAGGTCGTCAGCTTCGTGCAGGCGCTGCGCGGGCAGGATTTCTACAAGTCGCCGGGTGTCGCCGAAACCATCGACTGGGCCACCGCGCTGACCGAACTCGATGCCCGCTCGCTGACCCCGAGGTGGTTGGCGACACCCTGGGTGCGTTGTTGAAATACCAGGACGATATCACGCGGATGCAGGGCGACGCGCTGCAGAAGGTTTTGAAGGAAACGAGCGAGTAACAACAACCTCGTCATTCCGGGGCGTGCGAAGCACGAACCCGGAATCTCGCGAAACAATCTCCAGATTCCGGGTTCACGCCAGTGGCGCGCCCCGAAATGACGGCATGGATTGGCCTAACATGACTGCTGCCTCCGCCACCGGCCAAATCGCCGACAACGTCGTCGGCTTCGCCCGTGCGTTGCGCGCGGCCGGGATTCCGGTCGGGCCTGGCGCTGTCATCGACGCCTTGAATGCGCTGCAGGTGATCGAGATCGGCGACCGTGCCGATGTCTTCACAACGCTCGAGGCCGTGTTCATCAAGCGCCACGAACATGCGCTTGTTTTCGCGCAGGCGTTCGATCTGTTCTTCCGCGCCGCGAAGACTGGAAGCAGATGCTGGATTCGGCGCCATTGCCCGATCAGCCAAGGAAAAAGCCGCCGCCGGCCTCGCGCCGGGTCCAGGAGGCGCTGTCGCAGCCGCAGATCAGCGAGACATCGCCGCCGGAGGAGCAGGAAGTCCGGCTTTCGGTTTCTGACAGGGAAGTGCTGCAGAAAAAGGATTTCGCGCAGATGAGCGCGGCCGAAATCGCGGCCGTCACCCGCGCCATCGCCGAGATGAAGCTGCCGCAGGCTGAATTGCGCACCCGCCGTTACCAGCCGGACCGGCGGGGCCTGAGGCTCGATTTGCGCCGCACGCTGCGGGGCAGTCTGCGCACCGGCGGCGACATCATCGATATTCATCGGCTGGGACGGATCGACAAGCCGGCGCCGATCGTGGCGCTGCTCGATATCTCCGGCTCGATGAGCGAATACACCCGTCTGTTTTTGCATTTCCTCCATGCGATTACAGATGCCCGCAAGCGCGTTTCGGTGTTTCTGTTCGGCACCAGGCTGACCAATGTGACGCGGGCGCTGCGGCCCGGGATCCCGACGAGGCGCTGGCCAGTTGCTCGCTGAGCGTGGAGGATTGGGCCGGCGGTACCCGGATCGCGACCTCGATGCATAGTTTCAACAAGCTCTGGGGCCGACGCGTGCTCGGGCAGGGCGCCATCGTGCTCTTGATTTCCGACGGGCTGGAGCGTGAGGCCGACGCCAGGCTGGCCTTTGAGATGGACCGGCTGCACAGATCCTGCCGCCGCTTGATCTGGCTCAATCCGCTGTTGCGTTATGGTGGTTTTGAAGCCAAGGCGCAGGGCATCAAAATGATGCTGCCGCACGTTGACGAATTCCGCCCGGTACATAATTTGAGTTCAATCGAGGGGCTGATTGCGGCACTTTCCTCGTCACCGCCGCGCCACGCCAGTCACATCCGCCCCGCAGCTTGAAAGAGGCTCCCATGCTCGATCGCGACGAAGACATTCTCAAGGCGGCGGAGGACTGGCAGAAGGCCGGTCATGGCGTCGCGCTGGCGACCGTGGTCGACACTTGGGGTTCGGCGCCGCGGCCGGCCGGCTCGAGCCTTGTCATCAATGACGACGGCACGTTTCTGGGCTCGGTCTCCGGTGGCTGCGTCGAGGGCGCGGTGGTTACCGAGGCGCTCGATGTGATCGCCAGCGGCAGCCGAAAATGCTTGAATTCGGTGTGGCCGACGAGACCGCCTGGAATGTGGGCTTGTCCTGCGGCGGCACCATCCGCGTGTTCGTCGAGAAAGTCGGGTAATCGTGAAACTTGAGACCCTCGCGGAAGTAAATCTGGAACGCGCTGCGCGCCGGCCGGTGATCCTGATCACCGATACCGCCAATGGCGAGCAACGTCTGGTCAAAGCCAAGGATATCGCCAGCGATCCCTTGCGTGCCGAACTGGCCAAACAATTGCGCATGGGCAAGAGCGGCTCGATCGAGGTTGACGGCAAAAAGCTGTTTCTCAATGTCTATGCGCCGACCGCGAAGCTCGTGATCATCGGCGCGGTCCATATCAGCCAGGCCTTGGCGCCGTTGGCACGCTCGCTCGGCTATGACGTGACGGTGGTGGATCCGCGCACCGCCTTTGCCAGCCCCGAGCGATTTCCGGATGTGCCGCTGGTCGCCGAATGGCCTGATGTGGCGCTGCCGCCGCTCAAGGTCGATCACTACACGGCGTTCGTCGCGGTGACGCATGATCCCAAGATCGACGATCCAGCCTTGCTGCACGCGTTTGAGCGCGAATGCTTCTATATCGGCGCGCTCGGCTCGCGAAAGACCCATGCCAAGCGCGGCGATCGGCTGAAGGCGCAAGGCGCCACCGATGCGGATATCGCGCGCATTCGCGCGCCGATCGCCTGAACATCGGTGCGGTGTCGCCGTCCGAAATTGCGGTCTCGATCATGGCCGAGATCACTGCGCAGCTTCGACTGCCGAAGGAAAGTGCGGCATGAATTCGGTCCCGCCAGCCCGGCGGACGCAATCGGCGGCGTCACCGTTCATACCTTGCGCCAGGGTCCGCTGGTGCTGAAAAAAGGCACCACGATCGGTCCGGTTGAAGCCGAGGCGCTGACCCGCGCCGGCGTCAAGGAAGTCGTCGTGGTGCGGCTGAAGACGGCGACATCTCGGAAGATGCCGCGGCCGCGAGCATCGCGCAGGCCGTTGCGGGCGAGGGCATCAATGTCGAGCGCGCCTTTACCGGCCGCGCCAATCTGTTCGCGGCCGCAGCCGGCGTGCTGGTGGTGGACCGCACGGCGGTCGATCGCATCAACGGCGTCGATGAAGCCATTACATTTGCGACACTCGCCGCTTACAAGCCCGTGGTCGAAGGCGAGATGGTCGCGACCGTGAAGCTGATTCCGTTCGGAGTCGAAGCCAAGCTGCGCGATGCCGCCGTGACTGCGGCCGACGGCGGCGCATTGCGCATCGCGCCCTACACGGTCAAGCGTGTTGGTATCATCTCGACCCTGTTGCCGGGACTGGCGCCAAGGTGATTGAAAAAACCCTGCGGTCACCGCGGACCGGTTGGCCCCCCGCCGGCGCCACCATCCTGGCCGAGCGCCGGGTGCGGCATGACGAGACGGTGCTGGCGGCGGCGATCAAGGAATTGCTCGGCTTGGGCGCAGAGCTTGTGATCGTGTTCGGTGCGTCTGCGATCGCCGACCGGCGCGATGTCATTCCGGCCGCCGTTACCGGCATCGGCGGCGCCATCGAGCATTTCGGCATGCCGGTCGATCCCGGCAATCTGCTGTTGATCGCCAATGCCGGCGGCGTTCCGATATTGGGCGCGCCGGGCTGCGCACGCTCGCCTGTCGAGAACGGCTTCGATTGGGTGCTGACGCGTCTGCTCGCCGGCCTCAAGGTCACGCGCGGCGAACTCACGGTCATGGGCGTCGGTGGGCTGTTGATGGAAATCGTGACCCGGCCGCAGCCTCGCGAGAATTTCGAAGCCGACGGCAATCGCAACGTCGCCGCGATCATCCTGGCGGCGGGGCGCTCGACCCGGATGGGCGGTCCCAACAAGCTGTTGGCTGATCTCGGCGGCAAGCCGCTGGTCCGGACCGTGACCGAACAGGCGCTGGCCTCGAAGGCCCAAAGCGTGATCGTCGTGACCGGCCATCAGGCCGAGCAGGTCGAGAAAGCCTTGCACGGACTTAAGGTGAAATTCGTCCGCAATCCTGATTTCGCCGAGGGGTTGGCGAGCTCGGTCAAGGCTGGAATCGCGGCGGTGGCTGACAATGCCGACGGCGCGGTGGTTTGTCTCGGCGACATGCCGCTGATCTCGTCGAACCTGATCGACCGGCTGATCGAAGCCTCTTGCGCCCGATCGGGGCCATCTGATTGCGGTGCCCGTCAGCGACAACAAACGCGGCAATCCGGGTGTTGTGTCGCGCCGTTTCTTCAACGAATTGATGACGCTCAACGGCGATATCGGTGCCCGTCATTTGATCGCGCGGCACAGCGAAGCGGTGGCGGAAGTCGCGGTCGAAGGCTTTGGCGCGTTTCTCGATATCGATACGCCCCAGACGCTTGAGGCGGCGCGGCGGGGCGAGGCCCTGCGGGGCGAGGCCCTCATCACACCCTAGAGCGTTTTCGAGCGAAGTGGATACCGGTTCGCGTAAAGAAAACGCGTCAAAACAAAAGATTAGAAGCCCGGTTCTGATTCAATCAGAACCGGGCCCTAAAGCGCGCTTTTCAATCGCTTGTTCACCAAGTTGAAACGTCCTCTCCCTAGATTTGCCCCCGGACTCGTGGGCTCGGGGAGTGGATCTTGAGGTTTTCGACTGCTGCGCAGCGCCGCGCGATGCTGGTTTTTGTCCTGACCTTGGCCGTGGCGGGGACCCGGTTCGTCACGGAATCATGGGCGGCAGGTGCGTTCGCGATCGGCAAATGCGGCGCCTATGGCCAGGCCTTTGATTTTGCCGGCGAGGGCCGATGCGCGCGTCGCCGCGCGCAAGCAATGCAAGGGCGACTGCGCCACCCACCGTGACCATGAAGCGCGCCTGTGCTGCGTTTGCGGTCGATATGGCCAATCCCTGCGGCGCCCATGGCTATGCGGTCAAGCCGCACATTTCGAGCTCGCTCAATGCTGCCACGCGCAAATGCTACGAGTTCGGCGGCAAGGAATGCGTGATCCGCGCCTGGGCCTGCGACGCCAAAGGGTAATTTTATCCCCCGGAATGACGGGAATAAACCCATCATACAATTCGATACCAAGATCGCGGTCTTGATCTGAACCGACCTTGAAGCATGGCAGAAGCTCAGGCCGCGCCGAGCGAAAGGTGATTGACAAGATCGTCGATGGGTTGAAGTTTCACGCCTGACGATCTGTTCGAACGGTACCGCGCCGCCGGTTTGAAAGGCGCACCACATCAGGAAATCCCGCAACATGATGCGATCGCGCCGGTTGCATGGATGACGTCTCTCGAAAGCCACGGGATGACGGTGTTGCGGCGATGGCTGGGTCGGCAAGACCGCTCGCTGGTGCCTGCCGGCTTCCGCGAGGCCCTGACCCGCGAAATACTGCTGACCGAGATATTGCGCGTCAAGGCTGTCATCGTCACCGTCTCGCTGCTGGTTGCGGTTCTGACCGTGATTTTTTTGGTCGCGCCGTCGGGACTGATAAAAATCTCACACGGCCAGTTCGGTCTGCTCCGGCTGTATGCAGTTTATACCCCGTTTATACTGGCTGAATTTTGGGTTCTCCATCTGGTCACGCGGCGGATGGCGCTGCACGGCGACATCCCGACATTGCGGCGCTATATGTCCGCTCTGGTTGAGACCAGCCTTCCGACGTTCTTGCTGTATCTGCATATGAACTGGATGGGTCCGGCGGAGGCGCTGGGATTTGTGGCGCCTCTCGCCTATTTCGTCTTCATCATTCTCTCCACGCTGCGGCTTGATTTCTGGATATCCACCTTTACCGGCTTCGTTGCCGCCGCAGAATTGCTCGCGATGGCGATGTGGTATCACCCGGCGGCTTTTGCCGGCGAACCCGCACCGGAATTCGGCTTTCAACTGATCCGCAGCGCGATGTTTCTGGTCGGTGGCTTATTGGCGGGCGCGGTCGGCGTTCAACTGCGGCATCAGTTTGAGGCCAGCATCGCGGGCCGCCACCGCGCGTGACCGTGTCACCAATCTGTTCGGCCAGCATGTATCGCCTGAAGTGGTCGAGCGGTTGATGGTGGAGGGCGCCTCCACCGCCAGCGAGATCCGCCGCGTCGCGGTCATGTTCGTCGATTTTCGCAGTTTTACCGCGGCCGCGCGGCTACGCACCCCGCAGGAAGTAGTCGAGCGTCTCGATGGCGTCTTCGCCGTGCTGGTGGAAATCCTGGACCGGCATGGCGGCATCGTGAACAAGTTCCTCGGCGACGGGTTTCTGGCCTTGTTCAACGCCCCGTTCGAAGTGCCCGGGGCTGCGCAGCATGCCGTCGCGGCGGCGCGCGAGATGCTGGTCGCGATGGAGCGCATCAACGAAGCGACCACGTGGCCGCTGCGCATCGGGATCGGCCTTCATTTCGGCGAAGTGGTCGCCGGCAATATCGGCTCGCCCAGGCGCAAGGAATACACGGTGATTGGCGACACCGTGAATTTCGCCGCCCGGCTTGAGGCCCTCAACAAGCAATTCAATTCGCAACTGCTGATTTCGGCGGCGGTTCACGATGCGCTGGGCGAGGCGGGCGACGATGCGGTATCGCTCGGCGCGGTCGAGATCAAAGGCTATGACCGGCCGATGATGGTGTGGCAGTTGGGATAGACTCAGCTCTTCGCCAGGGCGTAGGTCGGCTCCAGCCGCGAGCGCAGGAAAATCCGCACCGGTGATCGGGGCATATTTGGCCGGCCGGTCCGGCGCGATGCAGGTCGGCAAGCACGCCCACCACTGCATCCGGATTGGGATCGAGAAAGAACGCCACCGAATAACGATCTGAGCCTGGCGGGCTGACCACCTTGTGCGGCGTCGAGACATAGACATCGTTCGACCAGCGCATCAGGCAATCGCCGATGTTGCAGACGAACGCGTCGGGGATGACGGGCGCGTCGAGCCAGCGGCCGGAGCGGTCCTGCACCATCAGCCCGCCGACCGCATCGGTCGCCAGCAGCGTGACATTGCCATAGTCGGTATGAACGCCGGCGCCGAGTTGCCCGTCGGACAGCGGCCTTGTCACCGGCGGATAGTGCAGCAGGCGCAAGGTCGCGATCGGCTTGTCGAGTTTGGCTTCGAAGAAGTCGGGCGCAAGCCCGAGATCGAGTGCAAACCCGCGATGCAGATCGCATCCTAGCCGCCAGACGCGGTTGAAATAATCGAGCATCGTCTCGCGGAAGCCCGGCATGTCCGGCCACACATTGGCGCCCCGAAACGGCGCGCGCGCCAGAAGCTCCGGATCATTGGGGGCGAGTTCAAGGCCGATATTGAAGGCCTCCTTGACGTCGGCCGGCTTGCCGGGATCGAGTGCCTCGCCACCGAGCGTGATGTAACCGCGGTTGCCGCCGGGACCGCTGAACGCCGCCGCCTGCCGGATCGACGCCGGCCCGGAGAAGAAAGCAGCCGAGCTCTCGAACACCCGTGCTCTCAAGGCCGGGGGAATGCCGTGCCCCGTGATGTAGAAGAACCCGACGTCGCGACAGGCATTCCCCAACGCCTTGGCAACATCCTGCGCCTGGGCGGGAGAGCCGTTGATCAAGGGCGCGATGTCGATGACGGGAATGCTGCTCATGGGTACTATCTCTCAGTGTTTTGTCGTTAGCACGAAGCAAAATCCGTGCCCAGTCTTGATCGAATAGTCATTCCCCGATGCGGACCGACAGATTCGAGAATCGATACTTCGGATCGTCGCGCCCCGGAATAACGGGTTTATGTTAGAGCTGCGGCGCGGCGAGATTTCGATTTTGACGCCGTCGCGGTCTTCGATGATCTCGGCGATCCAGCGCCGGTGGCAATGCCGATGATCGCGCTCGTAGCAGAGAATGCAGACCGGGCCTGATTTCCTGACCAGCGCCGACAATTCGTCGAGTTCTTCCTTGGCCTGCACGGTCTTCAGATGCCTGGTGTAGATCTTCTCCAGCACGTCGTACTTGCTGCTACGCGCGGCCTCGCGGCCTTCCTTGGGCGTGCCCAACCCGCGCAAATGCAGATAGGCGATGCCGCGTTCATCCAGTCCGGCCGCAAGCTGGGTCTTGGAAAATCCTGGACGGCGCGAGGAGGCGACGGCGCGCACATCGACCAGGAACTTCACGCCGGCTTGGGCCAGTTCGTCCAGCACGGCCTTGGCTGGGGTCTGTTCATAACGATGGTGAAGAGTTTTTTGGCTTTGGCCATCGCTCGTCCGGTTATTTCACGCGTTCGATCAGTTCCATCGCACCGGCGGGGGCCCGTACTTTGCCCTCGTGGATCACATAGGCGAACACGTCGCGCGGCGTCTTTTTGGCGCTGGTGGAATCCATGCGCGGTAGGTCATCGGGCTCGCCGCCATCGGCCCATAGAAGCAGCCGTTTCGCCCAGGCGTCCAGCTGTTTCGATTCTGGTAGGACACGTCATTTTCACCATGCCTTTCATGGTGCGCTCGGTGATGGCGGTGTTTGCCACAGTCGATGTCAAGACCCTTGATGAGGGCGCGGCCTCGCTCGGCGCTTCGCCGTGGCGCCGGTTTCGCGATGTCATCGTGCCCAATGCGGTGCCGGGCATTCTGGCCGGCAGCCTGATGGTGGTGACGCTTTCGCTCGGCGAATTCAACCTGACCTGGATGCTGCATACACCGCTCACCAAGACGCTTCCGATAGGTCTCGCCGACAGCTACGCCTCGATGCGGCTCGAAGTGGCTTCGGCCTATACGCTGATATTCTTTGTCGTGATCATTCCGCTTCTGGTGGCGATGCAGGTCTTCGCGCAAAACGAGGCGGCACGATGAGCGCGACGATAGGTCATGGCGCGGCGGTGCGGGTCGAAAACTGCGGCAAGACTTTTGCCGACGGCACCCGTGCGCTGGAGCCGGCGACGCTCGACATCGCGCGCGGCGAAACGCTGGTGTTGTTGGGTCCATCCGGCTGCGGCAAGACCACGATGCTGCGCATCATCGCCGGGCTTGAGCTGCCGGACGCGGGCGGCAAGGTGCTGTTCGACGGCAAGGATATGACGTCGGTTCCGATCGAGAAGCGCAATGTCGGCATGGTGTTTCAATCCTACGCGTTGTTCCGAACATGAGCGTCGCGGAAAACATCGGCTACGGCCTCAAGATCCGTGGCGTGCCCGCGGATGAGCGGGCTACGCGGGTCGCCGAACTGGTGGCGTTGGACGAATATCACGGGACTTGAAAATCGCCGGATCGACCAGCTCTCCGGCGGCCAGCGCCAGCGCGTGGCCTTGGCGCGGGCGGTGGCAATCCGGCCGGGGATCCTGTTGCTGGACGAGCCTTTGACTGCGCTGGACGCGGCCTTGCGGGATCGCTTGCGCGGCGAGCTTAATCGTTTGCTGCGGGCGCTCGGCATCACCGCGATCTATGTCACGCATGATCAGGCCGAAGCCATGGAGCTCGGCGATCGCGTGGTGGTGATGCGCAAGGGCGCGATTGCGCAGATCGGCACGCCCCGCGATATCTATTTCGCGCCGCAAGGCCGCTTTGTCGCCGAGTTTATCGGCGCGGCCAACATCATCGAGGCGCCACTCGATCATGGCCAGCTGGTTCTGCCCGGTGGCCGCCTGCCGATCGGCGGCGATGCCAGCCTCCCGACCGCCGTTGCCATGGTGCGTCCCGAAACGATCGGGATCGTCGATGCCGGAACCGCGCCGTTGACCGGAATAGTCGACAGCGTCAGTTTTACCGGCAATCGGCAGCGCATTGTCGTGAGCGGCATTGCCGACAAGCCGCTCACAATAGACGCGTCGAACCTGATCAAGGCCAAAGCCGGTGACCGGATCGGGCTTGCCATTGCAGCGGAAGCTGTCCGCCTCTTGCCGCTGGAAGATTGAATAGAGATGTCCACAAAACCGATCTGCATTGCCCAGATTTCCGATCTGCACATCAAGTCGCCGGGGCAGTTGGCCTACGGCCGTGTCGACACGGCGAAGGCGCTGGAGCGCTGCGTCGCGGCCTTGAACGCGTTCAAGCCCGCGCCGGACTTTGTCGTGATATCGGGCGACCTCGCCGATACGCCGACATCGGAGGAATATGACTATCTCAAGCAAATGCTGTCAGCGCTGAAACTGCCATTCGCCGGCATTCCCGGTAATCACGATTCCCGCGACATGATGCGCGCCGCGTTTCCGCAAATCGGCCACGCGGTTCCGTCTGGACCTCTCGACCAGAAGATCGAAATCGGCGGCCTCGATCTTCTGCTGCTGGATTCGAGCGTGCCCGGAAAGCCCCATGGCCAGCTCGAAGCATCGACCCTGCAATGGCTCGATACGACGCTGGCCGCGTCCGTGGACAGGCCCGCGCTGCTGTTCCTGCATCATCCGCATTTGCCGCCGGCATCTGGCATATGGATCGCCAGAATCTGCAGAATGCCGCCGAACTGGAATCCATCGTCCGGCGTCATCCGCGCGTGCAACTCTTGGCGACCGGTCATATCCATCGCGCTGCGCTGACGATGTTCGCCGGCGTTGCGTGCACGATCTGCCCGGCGCCAAATCACGCGGTGGATCTCGATCTCGCCGAGTTGCGCGAGCCGTCGTTCAAGGTCGAGCCGCCGGCCTTCCACCTGCACACCTGGTTTGCCGGCGAGGGATTCGGCCGTCTGGTGACGCATCAGGTGCCGATCGGCGACTTCGACGGGCCGCATCCGTTCTTCGGACCGGACGGAAAGCTTTTGTAGTGCCGGTTGCTTTCGCGAAGCATCGACCCGGGTCCGGGCTAACAATTAAGTAAAAGTTAACCATACCGGGCCTAGCGTTTCGCGCGCCAAAGGTGCGCTTCAGCGAAGGTTCGACCATGATCGATCAGCAAACCGGCGTTAATCGCATTGTTCTCGGTGATCCCGTGCCGCTGTTCAGCGCGCCGCTGGTAACCGGCGGATCGTTCGATCTGCATGTCAGCGCGGGCCGCTGGGTGGTGCTGAGCTTTCTCGGCTCGCCGGCCAATCCGCGGACCATGGTTGAAATCGACGAACTCGTGCGCGCCAGCGCCTCCCTCGGTGAGGACCAGGTCGCAATCGGTTGCGTCTTCACCGGGCAGCCTGACGATATCGCGAGCCTTGATATTGCAAGTCTCGCCGCGCTCACCAGCAACAAGCTTTTCTTTCTCGCCGATTATGACGGCGCGATCACCCGATCGTTCGGCGCGCAGGAGATGCCGCGCACCGTCGTGCTCGATCCGATGCTGCGCGCGATCGCCGACATCGCCTGGGACATGCCGCAGGGACATGCGCAGAGCGTCGGCAATGTGCTGCGCGGGCTTCCCTCGGTCGACGATTCCGCTGGCGTGCCGATGTTCGCGCCGGCGCTGATGATCCCGCGCGTCTTCAGTTTCGAGATCTGCGACTTCCTCGTGCAGTTCTATGACCAGCAGGGCGGTGTGGATTCCGGCTTCCAGTTCGACGTCGGTGGCAAGACCACGACATTGTCCGACTGCGGCCTCAAGCGCCGCAGCGACGTTTCGGTCGCAGCACCTGAAGTGCGCGATCTCGTGCGCGGCCAGATCGTGCGCCGGTTGCTGCCCTCGATCGAGCAATTTTTCCAGTTCAAGGCGACCCGGATGGATCGCTGCATCATCGCCTGCTACGACAGCGAGGTCGGCGGTCACTTCCATCGTCATCGCGACAACGTCAATGCCGGCGCCCAGCACCGGCGCTTTGCGGTCTCGATCAACCTCAACAATAATTTCGAAGGCTGCGACCTGATGTTCCCGGAATTCGGCCGCAAGGTCTATCGGCCATCGGAAGGCGGCGCGCTGGTGTTCTCCTGCGGCGCCCTTCATCAGGTCACACCGGTCACCAAGGGCAAGCGCTATGCTTTCCTGGCATTCCTCTATGGCGAGGAAGACGTCAAGAAGCGCGAGGCCAACCAATGCGCGGCTGCATATCGGCGAGACGCTCTACACCGGCATGAACGACCGGCTGTTCCCCGACGACGCGCCGTCGCTGGACATGACCGCGGTCGCTTAAGCGCTATCGCTGATGCCGTAGGGTGGGCAAAGGCGCGCCAGCGCCGTGCCTCCGCAGCGTTTCAATTGAGTGCACCGTCTAATTGAACGCACCGTTACGGTAGCTCGATGTTTTATTCGATCAACCCGTCGGCACTTTGCTGAAGGGAAAAAGGTACGTTGAGACCAAGGGCACCGGCGGTCTTGAGATTGATCATCAATTCGAATTTTACCGGAGCTTGAACGGGAAGCTCCCCAGGCTTCTCGCCTTTCAGGATGCGATCGGCGTAACTCGCCGCGCGACGAAAATTATCGATCTGATCGTTTCCGTAGGACAAGAGCCCCCCTTGTTCAGCGAAGGCGCGGAACGGATAAATGCAGGGAAGACGGTGGTGAGCTGTTAGTGATATGACCTCCGCGCGATGGGCGACAAAGAACGATTCCGGCATCACGACCATGCCCGTGTTCGGGACGGCTGCTTGCGAGACAATGATGGATTCAATTTCAGCTTCGTCGCGAGCCGAAGCGATAATGCCCTCCACGCCCGAGGAGGAAGCGGCGGCTTTGAACGCGGCCAGATAGCCTTCGGCATAATTCGCTGTATTAAGGTTGAACAACAGGACTACGCGACTGACACCCGGAGCGACCTCTTTGAGCAGTTGCACCCATTTTCCGGCCAATTGTGACTCGGTATTGATAAACCCGGTGACGTTGCCACCCGGTCGCCGAAAACTCTCAACGAAGCCGCTGCTGATTGGATCGGAGACGCCACCAAACAGGATGGGAATGCTATGTGTTTGTTTTAACAGTTCCTGGGTGGTGAGGGTGTTGTTCGAAAAAATGAGATCAGGCTGCAACGCAACAAGTTCGATGGCCAATCGCTTCCTTGCCTCAGCTTCGTCAGACGCCGCCCAGCGAATGTCGATCCGGATGTTGCGGCCTTGCGTCCATCCAAGTTTTTGGAGGCCATCAAGGAACGCCGTTGAGCGGGCTTGTCCTTCCGAGTCGCCCTCGGCATATCCCATGAGCATGCCCATCCGCCGCAAGCGGTCGGAATGCTGTGACCGCGCCGCGAATGGCCACGTCGCCACAAGACCGATCAGACCGACAAACCTTCGACGCCTCATGGTCATCTCCGACGTATCGATAACATCTTAGGATTTAGTGGAGTGCCATGGAAGGGCATCAGCCGACATGGGCGGGCAGGGCGATCTGAAAAACCGCGCCTTTGGGGATGTTCGGGACGACTCCCAGCCTCCCGTGGTGCCCCTCGATAATCGAGCGGCAGATCGACAGGCCCAGGCCCATACCGCCCGATTTCGTCGTGAACAGCGGGTTGAACACGCGCTGGATGTCTTGCGATTTGATTCCTGCTCCGGTGTCGGCGACCGACACCAGGACATCGTCGCTGCTGTCGTGAACCTCGGAGCTGACGGATAGAATTCGGGGTCCATCCTCGACCGCCATCGAATCGATCGCGTTCGTAATCAGGTTCAGAAGCACCTGCTGCAGCTGAATTCGATCTCCCATCACCCGCGGCAGTTCCGAACTGGCCAGGGAGTTGAGGTGTATTCCGTGGCGTCGCAGATCGTCGCGCGTCAAAGCAAGGGCTTCCCTAATGAGGTCATTGACGTCGAGCAGAGTTCTGATCTGGCCCTGCTGCTTCAAGGACGCCCTGATACTTTCGATCACCGCTTCCGCACGACGGCCATCAGCGGTGATCTGCTTGAATGCGTCCTTGGCATGATCGAGATCGGGTACCGGGCGATTAAGCCAGCGGAAACCGGTGTCGGCCCGCGTCATCATGGCCGCCAGCGGCTGCCTGAATTCATGCGCCATCGTGGCTGCGACCGCATCGCCGGTCATCAGGCGCGCGTCGCGCTCGCGACGCTGGTCAAGGATCGCGTGGAGCAGCCTGCTATAGAGCATCGTTATTTCATACAGCAGGAAAATCAGGACGAGGCTGCTGGATATCGCCGCGAAGGTCCGGACCGCATACCAGCCGATGCCAAAGCGCATCGGAGAAGAAAAGTAGTTGAGCGGTATCAACATCGAGTAGGTGCACATCACGACCAGCAGCCAGAGATCGAGCATTGAATTTCGCCGGAACCAGAGCGCGATAACGGCCGCGAAACTCATCGACGCGACGGGCAGGCCGACATAAGGCCACAGCGGTCCGAAATGGGAAGAGTCGAGCATGATGGGCGGCAGCAGCGCCTCGCCCGCGATGAAAAGAAATGAAGCCGCCAGGACGAGGGTTATGGTCGACACCGCGCTCACGACGATCGCCGTGCTCGCTGCACCGGGCAGGGATATTTTGCCGGGAGCGGCATCCTTCAACAGAACATAAGCGATCACGAACATCGGAAAAAACGGCGTACTGAAAAAAGTAGGCCCATGACGTGCTCTGCAGGCCGCCAATCAGGCCGGTCGGCGCAAACACCCCTGGAAACGTCAGCAGATACGGAATCAGCATCAACGCCGCGAAGAGATAGCCGTTCGCAATCACCAGCAACGCACGCGAGCGCTGTATGGAGAACTGGGCGAATAGAAGCACCGCGGTGATCGAATCGCTCACGAACATTCCGGTCAGATAGATCGGGATGAAGGCATCGATCCGGCCGGTGTGGATTCTTCCCAGCGGCCCGGCAGTGATTAAAATAAAGACGGTCAGCAAAACGAGCACAACGACGAGCGCGAACCGCTTCTGCGCCGGGCCCGGAGGGGAGTTCGCGAGGGTGTAATGCTGTTCCTCTGGCGTGCCGGCGACCGCTTGCGGCATTTGAAGCACGCTCTACCGGTTCGCTAGACGGCATGGAGCCGTCTTCAACCAGTCCTCGTGCCGCACGGCCCGCATTTCGCACCCCAGTTGGCTCTGGCTGATGAGACGGTCGATGGCAGCGCAGGCAGCCACCCCATATTACCAAAAGCCTATCTCAGGAGCCAATGGTCACGCAATGACATGACCGGCAGAGGACGGCCAAATGTAGGGGGATCGAACGGTAAATCCGGCGTCCGCTATGGCGTAGGACACCACGAAACGCGAAGCCAACAATGCCCGGTTGCATATCGGCGAGACGCTCTACACCGGCATCAATGACCGGCTGTTCCTCGGCGACACGCCGTCGCTGAATATAACGCAGGATCGCGCAGCCGCTATGGATTGCGAAATAGTTCTGAAATCCTTCCGGCTCGAAGATTGTGATCAGCCGTAAGTGAACTCCGGTTTGCTTTGTCCGACTTCTATAATGTAGCCGTCGGGATCGCGAATGTAGCGGCGCGTTTCGCCGTATTTGTCCTTTGGCTCCGTGATAAATTCCGCCCCGCGTTGTCGCCATAGCGCATAGCACGCCTGAATATCCGCCACGCGGATATTCATAAAGCTGCTGACTGAATCCGGGTTGGCGGGGGGTGCTGAGCGTTACCGACGGTTTGTCGGGTGTCGGGCCGCCGCCGACATTGACGATGAGCCACGTGTTCGCGATCTGGATATATCCCGGCGCGCCCTTGCTGTCGCCTCCGCTCAAGATGCGACCGCCGAACACCGTTTCGTAAAATCGAGCGGATCGTTCGATGTCGGCGACCGTGATAAAGTGCGTGACCGTGATCCCTTCCAACGGCGGCATCTGATAGCTTTTCTGCTCGACTTGAACCTGGCTCATGGGCGGCTCCAATTCGGATGGTATTCCGGCGTCACTGGTGAGGCTAGAACGATGAACTCAGCATCTCAATTGAACGTAGGGGTCACGGAACGATACGAAGGTTTTATGCCGTGCGCCCTGAAGGCCGCGGACTTCCGCCATGGGCCATCAACGCGCGTAGCGGCATCCAGCCTGATTGAGTTTCTCATCGGCGAGCGGGAGAGCCCTGATACTATTGCTGCGTTGCTATGCGCGCGCTAGGCTTGACCGAATTGGGCAGGAGGCAAATTTGGAGGGAGGCATGTGTGACCACATCGGACGACAGCAGGATTTCTGAAGACCGCCGCGAAGCGTTGCGTTACGCCCTCGCGATCGGCGGCGGGGCGGCGCTCGCTGCCGCCGTCACAGGGCCGGCCTCGGCACAAACAGCTGCGGACAACACGCTCGATCGCATCCGCGCCAACAAGGTGCTGCGCATCGCTGTGTTGCCGGGAGAGTTGCCATATTTCAACAAGGACCTCGCGACCGGCAACTGGTCCGGCTTTTCGATCGAGATGGCCAACGACATCGCAAAACTTCTCGACGTCAAGCTTGAATATACCGAATCGACTTACGGAAATTCGATCCTCGATTTGCAGTCGAACAAGATCGATCTCGGCTTTGCCCTCAATCCGACCCCGCAGCGGGCGCTCGTGGTGGATTTTACCGCCACCGTGTTTCCGCATCCGTTTGGCGCAATGCTCAAGAAGGGTCTGGAAGCCAAAACATGGGCCGACGTCAACAAGCCCGAGGTCAGGATCGCGGTCGATGTCGGCTCCGCCAACGAGACCGTCGCGCGGCGTTTCGCACCCAATGCGACGATCAAGTCAATGAAGTCGCGCGATGAGGTGATGCTCGAGATGTCGGCGGGGCGGGTCGATTGCGTCGTCAACGCGCTGGTACTCGGCCTGACCGCGATCGCCAAAAATCCTAACCTCGGCACCTACAAGATCCTGCAAACCCCGTCCGTCGCCATTCCAAGCAGCATGGCTGTTCGGCGCGAGCCGGACAAGCGCTGGCGCGATTTCCTGTCGGTATGGGTCGACTACAACCGCGGCATCGGGCAGATGCGCGAATGGTTCGTCAAAGGGCTGTCGCTGAGCGGCATCAAACCGGAAGACGTGCCGGTCGAACTCAACATCTGACGCCGCTTGATCGGAAGCGTTTTTCGGACAACTCAAGCCTTGTCGTAGGTGAGGCCACGTTCGAGTCTTCGCCCCGCCAGCGTGGCCGGAAACAGGATCGCAAAGTAGATCAGGGCGACGACCGTATACACCTCCAGCGGCCGATAGGTTTCGGCGTTGATCAGCGTCGCGTTATAGACGAGATCCGGAACGGCGATGATGGACACCAGCGAAGTGTTCTTGAGCTGGTCACCGACTGGTTGACATAGGGCGCCAGCATCGGTTTCAGCGCCTGCGGCAGGATCACCAGCCTCAGCAGGTACCATGGCTTCAGCCCCAGCGCGCGGGCGGCATCCCACTGTCCGCTGTGGATGCTCTCGATGCTGCCGCGAACGATCTCCGCGTAAAACGCCCCGCCATAGAGCGACAGCACGGTGACGGCGGCGACATGCGCCGGGATATTGACGCCGATGACGACCGGAAACGCATAATAGAACCAGATGATCTGAACCAGCAGCGGCGTGCAGCGGAACAGTTCGATATAGGCCAGCAGCAGCCAGTCGATTACCGGCAGGCGCCTGAGGCGAAGGATACCGACCGCCAGACCGATCACTGTCCCGAGAAAAACGGTGCCGATGGTGTAGGCGATAGTCCAGCCCAGCCCGAGCCAGAACAAATGGCTGTATTTGCCGAGGATCGCGAAATCCCAAACATAGTTCATGGCTGCTCGCGGTTACAGAAAAGCTCCTGTTGGCCCAGCTTTTGTTTACCCATGTCGGCCATCAGAGGTAGCGGCTCGGCGAAAAAGCGCTGACGTTGAAGGAAGGCGTCACGCCGCCGATCATGTCGGCTATCGCGGCCCCCGTAGCGGGTCCGGTCGTGAAGCCGATATGCTGGTTGCCGAAAGCGAGCCACAGGCCGGCATGCCGTGGCGCGCGCCCGATCATCGGCAGGCTGTCGGGCAGCGTCGGCCGCGCCCCGCGCCAGGGTTCGCCGACCGCCTCGCCGAATTCGACCACGCTGCGTGCGACCGGAACCACGGCATCGAGCTGGGCGAACGAGGAGGGCGCGTCGCGGGCGGTCAGTTCGACGCCGGACGTCACGCGAATGCCTTGCTCCATAGGCGTCATGAGGAAGCTGCCTTCTGCGTCATGGATCGGACGTTGCAATGAGCGTGCCGGGGTTCGGCTTGAACTCCCGATGGTAGCCGCGTTCAAAGGCCAGGGGAACACGATAGCCCAGCGGTCGCAACAGATCGGCCGACCAGGGCCCCAGCGCCACCACGACATGGCGCGCCGAGAGTGTGCCGTCCGCCAGCATCACGCGCCAGCCATTGCCGTCAGGCGAGATCGCCTCGACGCCCGACTGACGGATTTCGCCGCCGGCGCCCACGAACATCCGCGCATAGGCCTTGACCACCGCGCCCGGCGAGTCGACCGAGGCCGTCTGCGTATGCAGGAGGCCGACCTTGTAGACCGGCAGGATAGTCGGCTCGAGCGCGGAAATGTCCTGGCGGTCGAGCAATCGGCTCTCGATGCCATATTCGGCCAGAAAGGCCTGCTCTGCCTTCGCCGCAGCCACGGCATCGCTGCGCCATGCCTTAAGCCAGCCGGTCTCGCGGATTGCGCTGCGCCGCCCCCGCTTTGACGATCCATTCCCGATGCAGTTTCAGCGAGGCGCCGATCAGGCCGTGCAACGCCGTTGCCCGCGGCCGCAGACGCGACGGCGTCGCATTGGCAAGGAAACGGATCACCCAGTCCGGGTTGCGAACCGCCCACGCAGGATCCCAGCGCAGCGCCGGATGCCGGTTGGTCAGGTATTTCGGCAGCGCGTTCCAGAGCGACGGCTGGTTAAGCGGCATGATCGAGCCGCTGGAGAGAATACCGGCATTGCCATAGGAGGTCTCGCTGCCCGGCTCGCGCCGGTCGGCGAGGATCACCGACAACCCGCGTTGTCGCGCGGCATAGGCTGCGGACACGCCGACGATGCCGGCGCCGAGCACGACCACATCCACCTGCTTATCTGACATCGATTTGTCCAGGAGCGTTTACTATGGAGAGCTTACTATGGAGGGCTTTCACTGCCGAGTGACGTTCACATCCAGGAGATTTCGCAACCCTGAGATTTCACATCAGGGTCAGTCCGCCATCGACCGGCAACAGCGCACCTGTGATGTGGGAGGCCTCCGGCGACAACAGGAAAGCGACTAGCGCGGCCACCTCATCGGGCTCGGCCAACCGTGCCTGTGGATTGGCTTTGGCAACCAACTGCCAGCTCTGCGCGTCCAGCGCGCCGAGCAGCCCGGCATCCTTGCGGGTATATCCCGGCGCAACGATATTGGCGGTCGCGCCCGACGGGGCCAGTTCGATCGCAAGACTGCGGACCAGCACTTCGAGCGCGGCCTTGGCGGCGGCTGAACCTGGATAGGTGGCACCGGGCACAAATCGATGGGCCCCAAAAACTGCTGATGGCGACGACGCGCCCCTGCGATCCCTGGGTCAGATCCGGCAACGCCTCTGCCGCCAGTTCGTGAAACGACGCGGCCATGACAGCAAATGCCCGCTCCAGCGACTCGCGCGGCAGCGCGGCGAAATCGCGCCGGTCGGCAAAGCCTGCGGCATGCACGATCGCATCGACCGGTCCGAACGCCGCGCGCACCGCGCCGACAAGCCCGGAGGCGGTCCCTGCCTTCGCCAGGTCGCCGGTGCGCCACGCGACATTGGCGCCGGCGTCCTGGCACTCCCTGGCGACCGTATTCAATCGCTGCAGCCCGGCCTCGTCGGCGCCTTGGCCATTGCAGCATCAGACACCGACTGCTCGCGGCCAATCGGCGCGCGACCGCAGCTCCGATCCCCGATCGGCGCCGGTGATGATGGAAACGTGCATCAATTCCAGTTCCTGAATGCCTGCTTTTGAACGGGCAAACTATAGGTGCCGCGGTTGCGAATGCCAACCGCAACGGCCACTCTAGACACACGTCCGCATTCCCGCGGCTCATTACGCCCCGAGTCATGCCTGGATCTCTCGCCCTGAAAACAGAGGGCGTGGGGAATGCCGGGTGCCCCGCTGCACCCGTAGCCCCCTGTGCAACAAAAAAGCACAGGGGTAGAAGCCACAGGTACACCGGAGAACCCGGCATTCCCGCACGCAATGGTTTTAACGGTTTCCTTCGAGCTCTCCCCGGTGATCGGGCTTTATTGTCACCGTCATCCGCGAATACTTCCGCGAACTTGACGCCGGCGTCGAGGCGTCAGGACCACACGACTTCGCCGTCCGCTATCAGCGCTTTCGTCAAAGGCGCCGCTAACGTCCACCGCATCTCATACCCGCGTCCGTGACGATCGCGATACGCCCTCGTGTGGGACGAGACGCTATGATTCTGCCTTTGATTTGGTGGTGCGATCAACGATGACGATTGCGACAGATTAACGCGACGGGCAAATCACGCGCGCGTGCCATTTCTGCGGCGTCAACCCACAAGTTTGACGTGATCGACGAGCGTCCGCTTTCGTGCGCTTAGCGGACTCAAGTCGAACATTGCGCCACGTCCACTTTGTGCCAAACTCGGAAATGGCTTTGCGTTTCCTGAGACTCCGTTCCACCCCTTATAACGGACATCGACCGGCTTAGGCACAAATCAAGAATTCTGCAGCCACCAAGCGCGTTGATTTAACGTGCTGTTTTGGTGCAGAAGCTTGGCGCAGAATAGCGGCGGCTAGCTGTCACGCGCGAGAGGCTTGACCGGACAATGCCGTATCTGAATCAGCGTCAAAATACGTCCAACATTGTGTCCAGCAAGAAATTCGAGCCCATTTACTAGCTATTTGTTATTGCATGCGTAGCTGTCTACCACCAGCATCTCACCCGCTACGATGAAGCGCTTCGGGCTCTTCACCCTCTCCGATGGGGCTGTTCAATCACCCAAACTATTTCAATGATTTAGCGTGTGATTCTCAAATTTCCATTCTAACAAGCGATTTGAACGCGATCTAAATTAGCCGGTCAGGTGAAAATCCAAGAGTATCAGATCCGGCTGTCCTTCTGAACCTCGCCCAGCATCCGCGCTCACGCCGTCCATTTCCGTTCATAGTCCCATTTTACGAAAATGCTCGACGATGAAGTCGATAAAACATCTCACCTTGGCAGGCAAATGCTGGCGGCTTTGGAATGCGAGATTGATGGTCAGTCGTGGCAGATCCCATTCGTCCAGCACTGGGACTAGTCGGCCTGCAACGATGTCGTCATGGACGATGTAACGAGGTTGTACAAGAATTCCCATGTGATTTAACGCAGCCTGACGTAGCAACTGTCCGTCGTTGGCTTCGAGCACGCCCTTGACATCGATGACGACGGTTTTTGTCGTCGCGCTTGAAGCGGAGTTTGTCGGGCTGGTTTGCGTATGTATAAATTAACAAGGGATGCCGTGCGAGCTGCTCAAGGTTCTCCGGAGTCCCGTTGCGCTGAAGATATTGCGGCGATGCCGCAAGAATTCGACGCGTTATAGCAAGCCGCCTCACGGCGATATTGGAGTCACCCTCATATTCGCGAGTTCGTATCGCAAGATCGATGCCATTTTCGATAAGATCGTAGTAGCGGTTGGCGGCAACGATTTCCACACGAAGGCCTGGGTAGCATGCTGTGAAGTCTGGAAGCAAAGGTACGACGTGGTTCATGCAAAACGACAGCGATCCCGTGATCCGAAGAAGTCCGGTCGGATTGACTACGGTGGCGTTGACGGCGGATTCTGCGCCATAGAGATCCGAAATGATTTTCCTGCATTGGTTGAAAAACTCAGACCCCGCATCCGTGAGATAAAGACGGCGCGTATTACGTTGGATGAGGCGTGCGGCAAGGCGATGCTCAAGCGCTGAGAGATGACGGCTCGCGGCCGCATTGGAAAGTCCGAGCGCTTCTGCCGCCCGGGATATGCTGCCCAACTCGGCGATCTGCACGAAGACTTCTATCTCGGTCCAACGGTCCATAACGTCCAGATTTGCGAAAAGCGGAAAACACCTTTTCGGTCGGCGGCTTTCTGTCACCGCTTTTTTACCTTAAGGTACAAAAAACAGGCAGGCAACGACGCTGCCACGTGGGGAAACGCGTGCGAAATCTGAATGAGGATAATATCACGCAGGCCGTCATCGCACGGCATGCACCGGCTTCAGACGTCCGTTTCCGCGAATTAATGACCAATCTAGTTCAGCACCTTCATGCTTTCGCGCGCGAAGTTAAGCTGACGGAAGCGGAGTGGCTAAAAGGCATCACTTTCCTGACCGATGTCGGGCATATTACCAACGACACTCGACAGGAATTCGTTTTGTTGTCCGATACCCTCGGGCTATCGATGCTGGTGACCGCGCAGAACCAGAAGAAGCCGCAGGGATGCACCGAGGTCCACCGTGTTCGGACCGTTCTATGTCGAGGGTGCACCGCACTACGAGCTTGGCGAGGACGTTGCGAACGGCGCTGGCGGTATTCCGTGCCTAGTCCAGGGACGTGTCAGGAATCTCAGGGGCGAAGGTATCGCAGCTGCGCAAATCGAGGTCTGGCAGGCTGATTCTGACGCCATTACGACGCTCAATATCTCGATCAGAGTGTGCATCGCGGCCGCAGAACGCTGACCTCAGGCGCTGGGGGCGAATTCAGCTTTAAATCGATCGTGGCAGAGGGCCTACCCGATCCCGCACGACGGACCGGTCGGCCACATGCTGGCGAAACTAGGACGTCATCCTTGGCGTCCGGCTCATCTGCAGTTCATGATCAAAGCACCAGGTTACCAGACGCTGATAACGCACGTATTCCGCGACGGCGATCTCTATCTCGATTCCGACGCGGTGTTCGGCGTGAGACAGTCGCTGGTTGCCGACTGGGCCGAGCAGCCAGACGGAAGTTATCATCTTGAATTCGATTTCGTCCTCAACGAGGACGATCCACTCCGCAAAACCAAGGATTGACGCGATGGATATGGATTTGACCGGCAAGCTGGCGCTGGTGACAGGGTCGACACGTGGAATAGGCCTTGCCACCGCCGTCGGACTGGCCACCATGGGTGCGGAAGTGATTGTCAACGGCCGCGAAGCGTCGAACGTAGCCGAAGCGGTAGCCAAGATCAGGCACAGGGTACCCGCGGCGCAACTTCGTGAGGCCGCCTTTGACCTTGGCGAGGCAAAGGGCTGCGCCGATATAATCGCCCGCTTCCCGTCGGTCGATATCCTCGTCAACAACCTCGGGGTCTACGAACCCAAGGGTTTCTTCGACATCGAAGATGGCGATTGGGAAAAGATGTTCGAAGTCAACGTGATGAGTGGCGTCAGGCTGACGCGGCATTATCTGAAGGGGATGTTGGACAAGAACGCCTGGGGCAGGGTTGTCTTCGTTTCCAGCGAGTCCGCGATCTTCGTGCCGAAGGAGATGGTTCACTACGGCTTCTCGAAAGCGGCGCAGCTTTTCATTGCCCGCGGTGCGGCCGAGCAGACGAAGTCGACCAATGTCACGGTGAATTCCGTGTTACCTGGTCCGACCTGGGTTGAGATGGCTCCGGTGCGGCTCGCGGCCCGCGCCAAGGGCCTCGGCACCACCGCCGACGAACTCGCGGCAAAGACGTTCACCGAACGTCGTCCGGCTTCGTTGCTGCAACGGTACGCGATGCCTGAGGAAGTGGCCAACCTGATTTGCTACATCTGCTCGAAAGCATCGAGCGCCACCAACGGCGCAGCGCTGCGCGCGGATGGCGGCATTGTAACCAATCCATTCTGAGCCATCGCCATGACAGTGACCATGAAAGCGCCGCTAGAGATCGGGATATCCGTCACCAACCTCGAACGCGCAACGGCGTTTTATCAGGACGTTCTCGGTTTCGAACGAATTTCTGAAGCTACTCTGTCCCCAGAGCGGGCCGAAGCCGCCGGCTTCGGTTCGGTCGCCTTCAGAATGGTGCGGATGCAGACCAATTACGGTGAACGGATTAAATTGCTCGAAATCGATCCCCCTGCCGCGCAAGCTAATATCGGCTCGTCGATTTTGGCGAATACAGGCATCAGCTATCTCACCTTCGTTGTCGCCGATATCGAACAGGCCATCGATCGCCTGCGAAAGGCCGGCGCCACCCTTCTCGCCAGTGCGCCCGTGCAAACCCGCGCCGGCACGAGGCTGATGTTCTTTCGCGACAGCGAGGGTAATCCACTCGAACTGGTTCAATACGACGATCTCCGGGCTTACCGGCCGGATATCGCTTAAGTTACGTCGAAGGCGGCACACAGCATCAAGACTGAGGGCCGCCGCAACAGGAAACGCAGGAGTAGCGGTTATGAGACATGTTTTGAAATGCGTGATAGCTGCCCTTCTACTGATCTGCCCGATCACGGCCTTTGCCGATGACTGGAAGCCGGATCGTCCGGTTACGATCGTCGTGCCGTTCCCACCGGGAGGTACCGCTGACCAAGTTGCCCGGATCATCGCCTCCGAGATGCAGAAGACGCTCAAGCAGAGCTTCATAGTCATCAATCAATCGGGCGCCACCGGTGCGATTGGGACGAGGGCGGTGCGCGAGGCGCCAAAAGACGGTTATACTCGGCTTTGTAATGCCAATCGGCTGGTCGGCACCTATTCCATCATGAGCGATGTCAAGGTGTCGCTGGATGATTTCAATCAGTATCTCGCCATTACCAATGTTCCCATCATCAGCGTTGCGACCGCTGCGCCTTATGCGGATTTCGGCGATTTGTTCAAGGCACTGCAGGATCAGCCTGGAAAGATCACGGCGGGCACTGCGGGGCCCGCCACCAGCGGTCACTTCGCGATGGAGGCGATCGCGCAGACTGCTCACATCAAATATCGTCTCGTCAACTATCAGGGTGGCGCGCCTGCGGTGATGTCGACGATCTCGCAAGAAACCGTCATTAACGCCGAACTGGCCAGCGATCAGGCCGATATGATCCGCGCGAAACGTCTCAGGCCGCTGGCGGCGCTGAGCGACGAACCGCTTGCGTTGAGCGACTATGGCACCATCCCATCAATCAAGAAATGGATTCCCAATTTGCCGGCGGTGACGACGCAATTCGGTATCCTGATCCCGAAGGGTGTCCCGCAGAACGTCATCGATACCGTCGATCGAATTTGGAACAACGAGATCGCCCATTCGATCACGTTGAAAAAGTGGGCGGATGAGCGCGGCGCGTTGACAACTGTCCTGTCCGGCAAAGCGGCGCAGGATGCGGTTTGGCCGACAGTCGTGTCGTCCGCATGGATGATGAATGCCGCGGGACTGACGCGCGCCTCTCCGGATACAGTTGGCATTTCGCCGCTGAAGAACTAGGCCGCGAAGCACACATGCCATTATCCGCACGAACCAAAAACCTGGCATCAGGCCTACTGCTGATTGCCATCGGTATGTTCTTCGCCTGGTCCGGCCGCGAACTGACGATCAGCAGTGTCAGCAGCATGGGTCCGGGTTACTTCCCCTTGATCCTTTCCGGGATACTGGTCCTGCTTGGAACGATCGTGCTGATTTCGTCGCCCAAGCCGATCACCGGTCCTGCCGTGCTCGAAGAGGATGAGCCGGTCAACCCACCCGGCGATGTGCCCTGGCGAGGAATATTGTTTTTGACCGCGGCGTTGCTGTTCTTCGGCCTTCTGGTTAGGCCGCTCGGATTTGGTCCGGCGCTCGGCGGCGCCGTTGCGCTCTCCGCCTTGGCGAGCCGCAAATGGCGTGTATTGCCTACGATAATTATGACCGCCGTGATGGTCGCGATGGGCTGGGCAGTATTTATTAAGGTGCTTGGGATGCCCGTGCCGTTTTTCGGTCAGTGGTTTCATTAGGAGAATCGGGACATGGACGTCTTCGCGCATCTCGGTCTCGGCTTCACGACCGCACTCTCGTTTTACAATATCGGGTTTTGTTTCGTCGGCGTGTTCCTGGGGACACTGGTTGGCGTGCTGCCCGGCATCGGACCGGTCGCAACCATCTCCATGCTGTTACCGATCACCTTCGCGATGCCACCTGTGTCGGCGCTCATCATGATGGCGGGAATCTATTACGGCACGCAGTATGGCGGCTCGACGACATCGATCCTAATCAACATGCCCGGTGAGGCATCGTCGATCGTCACTGCGCTGGACGGCTATCAGATGGCACGCAAGGGTCGCGCCGGCGCAGCGCTTGCGACGGCTGCGATCGGTTCATTCTTCGCCGGCACGGTATCGACCGTTCTGATCGCCGTCCTCGCGCCGCCCTTGACCGAACTGGCGCTGCGCGTCGGTTCGCCTGAATATTTTGCGTTGATGGTTCTCGGTTTGGTCGCGTCGATTTCGCTGGCGCAGGGGTCGATCGTGAAGGCGCTCGGCATGTTGATGTTGGGCGTCTTGCTCGGAACAATCGGGCAGGACATGGACAGCGGCGCGGAGCGCTTTACGTTCGGTATTCCCGATCTGGCCGACGGGCTCGAATTTGTCGCGATCGCGATGGGATTGTTCGGGCTATGCGAAATCGTTCGCAATCTTGAGGACGAAAGCGTCCGCTCCATGATCACGCAAAAGGTGGGCGGTCTCGTCTTAAGCCGAGCCGACGTCAGGCAGATCGCGCTACCGATTTTGCGCGGCACGGCCTTGGGATCAATTCTCGGCGTGTTGCCGGGAGGCGGCGCTATTCTCGCTTCTTTCGCCGCTTATTCGATCGAGAAGAAGATTTCGAAGACGCCCGAAGCCTTCGGAAAAGGCGCCATCGAGGGTGTTGCCAGTCCAGAATCTGCCAACAACGCAGCTGCGCAAACCTCCTTCATTCCGATGCTGACGCTGGGCATTCCGGCGACACCGGTCATGGCGCTCATGATTGGCGCAATGATCGTGCAAGGGATCACGCCGGGCCCGACTGTGATGCTGCAGAAACCGGATTTGTTCTGGGGCCTCATTGCGTCGATGTGGATCGGCAATGCGATGTTGCTGGTGCTCAACCTTCCCCTGGTCGGGATCTGGGTCAAGCTCCTCTCGATACCTTATCAGTATCTGTTTCCAGCCATTATTGGATTTTGCTGCATCGGCATCCTCAGCATCTCGAACAATCCCTTCCATGTTTACACGATGATTGTATTCGGACTGGGGGGATATCTCCTAATGCGCCTGGACTTCGAGCCCGCCCCTTTGCTGCTAGGCTTTGTGATCGGCCCCATGCTCGAGGAGAACCTCAGGCGCTCATTCGTTTTGTCCGGGGGCGATCCTCGCATATTTGTGGAACGTCCGGTGACTGCGATTTTGCTAGCCATCGCCATCATCGTCCTCGTTGTCGCGGCGCTGCCGACGATTCGGCAGAAGCGAACCGAGGCCTTCGCTGAATAGCGTAGCCGCGATCAATCGGTTGAACTGGTAATCTCATGATCAAGCACATCGTGATGTGGAACGTGCGCGGCGACACGCCGGAGCAACGATTGTCTGCCGCGCATACCGTTAAGCGAGCATTCGAGAGCTTGAACGGCCGAGTTCCCGGCCTTGGCAAGATCGAGGTCGGGATCGACATCAGCCGTATTTCCTATGCCTGTGACGTAGTTCTTTATTCCGAATTTCGCGATCTTGAGTCGCTCCGCGCATATGGCGATCATCCGGAACATATGCGCGCACGCGACGAAGTCGGCGATCTTAGGATCACAAGGCACCAGGTTGACTATTTTCCTGGCTCTTAGATGAGTCACTTCGGGGGGCGGCAATAGACGCTTGGTGGCATCGTTAAATGTCCGTTGCGGGTCATTAGCGTCGAGTTTGACATGTCTGCAGCATGTCCGGCTTCGAGCTAATCTCGGAAGTGCCGGTCGCGCGTTCCTCCAAAACGAGCACGTCCTGCGTGGGAGCTGACGGAGGCCGCATCTCATCACGCCCGGGTTCGTGGGAGGCATGTCCCAAACGTTCCCGGAGAACGTGTCGCAGCCATTTGACAGGGACGAATCAACGATGTTTAGGGTACCTGCAAGTGATATCCGCTGCCGCAGGACATTGTTTACCCATGGATATGAAGAGCCCCATTTCGCTGAATAGCGAATACCGTTTTTACCAAGGTTTGCTTGCCACTTGTGTTGCCAACGGCATTCAGGCGGCAAATTTTCTCGGTGATCGATTCCTGAGAAAGACGCATTATTCATCTTCCGAAATCGGTGAGTTGTACGCTCACTCGATGAACAGCGCATTTTCCACGACGGAATCTTTTCTTGTCACGGGAGCGCCGCACGCATCGGCATATTATCCTCGGGACTTTGTCTGGTTCTATCCCGACGTTCTCGATCCCGACACCATCATGGACTCCGAGGATGCAATTCGCAGGGTTCATCTGCTTGAAAGAAGTGTCCGGCTGATGCTGGAGGCGGTTCGCGCCGGTGTTGTCACCACCACGATTATCCCGGCGGGACGAAACCGGTATATTGGCGTCAATTATTTTTCGCGACCTTCAGACACGCTGCTCGGCATCCTCGCCGGTCTGGAGCAAATCATATACGCCGACCAGAGAGCGTCGGCGTCGTATCTGGGGTTGTCACAGGGCGCCCATGCGGGCCGCTTGTTGCTGAACGAGTATCGCGAAGATCTGAAAGAGGCGATCATCCAGCTCGCCAGATCGTTGGAGCCGTTCGACGACAACGGAACCGGATATTTGCTGTGTGACGCGGCCGCACCCCGCTCCGCGGCGACGGATACCCGCGCCGAACGCCGGCGTTTCGTCACCAATGCATGCGTCTACGCGACTTTTTCGCGCGCGATAGAACTCGGGATAATCGGCATCGGCGAGTTGGAGCAACTGCTCGGGCGCGAACTTTCAAAATACAAAGCGCAACTTCTCTTCTTGTTCGGCGAGCGTGGCTATATCCGTCATTCCCTGGATTGCCGGAACGAACTACCTGCGTCTTCCGTCGCACTTGACTTCGTCAATGTGCAGCACGGATTTTGGGATTTAAACAACGCGAGCGAACGCGTGTTGTTCGCGGCTACGACAGATGTGATCCTCAGGGAACCGCGGTTTCGTGTGCCGAATACGTCTCACTTCCTGGTTTCCACCGATAATCCACGCCGAAGGATGATCCACAAGATCGCGTCCCCATCCTACCAGGGGCGTTCTTCGTGGCCGACGTTCAATGTCGAATTCGCCGACCGCATGCTGGATTACGACGACTTTTCGGGAACCGATACATACCGATCCTGCGCTCGGGATATCCTGAGCGACATTCGTGCCGCAACCGAATTGCATGGCGGATATCAGGAGCTCCTGACCGAAAAGGGTCTCAAATATATTACGTGGGCCTATAAGGGAGCGGTTGCTCACTCCTGGTTTCCGCGTTTCCTGACGGTCTGGAAAAGGGCATTCGGGACGCCGCTGCTGGATTGGAAATGACGGAATGCCCGTTGCGTCATCTTTGCCTCCCAAAACGAGCACGGCCTCCGTCAGGGGAGCTGACGGAGGCCGCGTAGTACATCTCTTCCCGCCCAGGTTCGCGAAGAGATGTGGGAGCTCGTTTTCCGTTGGAGGGCCACGGTTTCCGAAAACCGGTTCACGCCCTAGAACGGCAGCAGCACGTCCATCACCTGTTGGCCGTAACGTGGCTGCTGGACGTCGCTGATCTGGCCGTGGCCGCCATAGGCGATGCGGGCCTGTGCGATCTTGCTGGAATCGATGGTGTTGTCGCTCTGGATGTCCTCCGGCCGCACGATGCCGGCGACGATCAACTCGCGCATTTCGAAATTGACGCGGACCTCCTGCTTGCCTTCGACCACGAGGTTGCCGTTCGGCAATAGTTGCGTGACAACAGCGGCGATGTTGGTCTGCAAGGTTTCAGCGCGCTGGATCGTGCCCTTGCCGTCGCTGCTGGAAGTAGCATCCGCCGTGAGCAGGCGGCCGGGCAGGGGCGACTTGGCCGTGCCCAACAGATTGCTGCCGAGGAACGCGGTGATCCCTGAGTCTTCGGTCACGGTGCGGCTGCGCTGGGTCTCGTTGGCGAAGTTGGCCTGATCGGTGATGTTGACGGTGACGGTCAGGAGGTCGCCGATCTGGTGCGCGCGCTGGTCCTTGAAGAACGACCGCGATCCATTGCGCCACAGTGAATTGGCGTTGTAGGAAACCGCTTCCGGTTTCGGCATCGGCATCTGCACCGGCTTGTAGCCGGGCGCCGCCGTCGGATTGTCGATCGACGACAGTTTCGGCGTCTCACCGATCTGCGAAAGGCGATCGATCGACGAGCAGCCGCCGCCCGAGAGGCCGACGATGGTCAGCAGACTGGCCGTAAGCGCGAAGCGATTGATACTGGACCTGAACAACATCTACATTACTCGGTTTTTGGAGACACTGGCGCGTTATTGCTGGTGGCGACTGAAACGGGTGCGGCGGCTTCAGCCTCGGCGAGAGCGGGAAGCCGTGGGGTAGCGACCGAAATCGCGACCTGACCGCGGCCGATCACGACGCCGGACACCGTGCGCTTCGATTGCAGATTGAGAACGTTGACGACGTCGCCCTCGGTGCCGGCCTCCACAGCCTTGCCGCGAACGGTGAGATAGAGACCGGTTGATTCATAGATCAGCGTAACGTTGTCGTCGCGCTGCACCAGATCCGGCTTGCCGAGATCGGCCACCTTGATGGCCTGGCCGGCGCGCAGCTGCTTGCGCATCTGCATGCCCAGCGCGCGGGTGCGGGTCGCGGCGTCGCCGCCCACTTCGGCCTTCGGGCGCCGTTCGGTGATCACGTCGGAGGATTTCAAGACGTCGTTGCGCTCGACATTGCGCGTCAGCACCGCCGCTTCCACGGTCTCGATCGCAACGCCGGTAAATCGTAACTTGGTCGACGGGCGGTTATTGTCGTTGGAAACCTCGAAGGAGACGTCGAAGCGGCCGTTGCGCGGCTCGTAGCGGACCGAGGCCGGCTGCAGCGCGCCGGTGCTCGAGGCCTCCAGCCTGATATCGGCGACGTCGCGATCGAAGGTCAGGCTGAGATTGGCGGCGTCGCCAAAGCCATTGCGATGTTCGAGCGCATGGGCGACCGCGGCTTCGATCTCCTTGCCCTCGAACGCGCGCGACAGCCGGGTCACCGAAACGGCTTTGATGTCCCGGGTGTCGACGCCGATCACCTGATGAGCCTGCAGGGCCGCGATCACCTGCGCGGTCGGCAGCGAACCGGTGGTGCCGAGATCTGGCGCACGGTAGATCGCGATCTGCGCCGAGGTGCCGGCATTGTCGATCATGTCGCCGATCCGCACCACGTCGCTTTCGACGGTGACGGTAGCGCGCAGCACCGGACCCGTGATGACTTCCTCGCTGTCCTGCGCCCATGCCGTCACGGATGTGGCGGCAAGCAGGATGGCGGCAAATATGAACGCGCGGGCAGTCATCATCAGCTCCCTCAGCGGAACAGCGCGGTGGTGGATTGCATCATCTGGTCGGCGGCTGTGATCACCTTGGCATTCATCTCATAGGCGCGTTGCGCGGCGATCAGGTCCGACATTTCCGAGACGACGTCGACGTTGGCCTGTTCGAGACTGCCTTGCGTGATGCTGGCAAAGCCTTCGGCATTGGCGAGACCATCCTGCGGCGCGCCGGATGACGGCGTGTCGGTGAACAGGTTGCTGCCGACCGGCTGCAGGCCGGCCTTGTTGATGAATCGCGTGAGGCCGATCTGGCCGATGATCGTCGATGTCGTGGACGATCCCGGCAGTGTCACCGAGACCTGGCCCTGGGCGTTGACGGTCAGGCCCGAGGCGTTGTTCGGGACCGTGATGGTCGGCTGCACCGGATTGCCCTGCGCGGTGACGATGCGGCCGGTATTGTCCATCTGGAACGTGCCGTCGCGGGTGTACTGGAAGGTGCCGTCCGGCATCAGGATCTTGAAGAAGCCCTCGCCAGTCAAAGCGAGATCGAGATCGTTGCCGGTCTGCGACAGCGTGCCCTGGGTCATCGACCGCGGCGTGCCGACGGTCTTGACGCCGCCGCCGATATCGATGCCGACCGGCAGGATGGTGCCCTGATCGGACGCCTGCGCGCCGACCCGGCGGACATGCTCGTAGATCAGATCCTGAAACGAGGCGGTCTGCTTCTTGTAGCCGGTGGTGCGCAGGTTCGCGATGTTGTTGGAGATGACCTGGACGTTAAGTTCCTGGGCCGCCATTCCGGTCGCAGCAGTATGAAGCGCTTGCATGGGTCGTCTCCTGAATCGCCGTTATGCCGGAACGTCGGCGAGTTGCTGAATCGCGGTTTTGTGCAGATCATGCTGCTGCTGCAGCAGCGTCGAGATCGAGGTGTAGGCGCGCGTGACTTCCATCATGCGGGCCATTTCCGCGACGGAATTGACGTTCGACTTCTCGATGAAACCCTGGCGCAGCGCCGATTTGGTATCGGGCTGTCCCGTGCCGCCTTCGCCGGCGGCATAGAGATTCAAGCCCTCCTTCAGCAGTTTCTGCGCGTCGGGAAAGCTGACCAATCGCAGTTTGCCGCGGATCGAATCGGTCCGGCCATTGCCTTCCACCACGGTGATGGTGCCGTCGGGCGTGATGTTGATGTCATGGTCGGTCGGCTGAAACACGATCGGGCCGCCGGTGCCGAGCACCGGATTGCCCGCTACCGTGACCAGCTGGCCCTGGTTGTTGATCTGCAGGCTGCCGTCGCGGGTGTAGCGTTCGCCGCCCGGCGCCTGCACCACCAGGAAGGCGGAGCCGTCGATGGCGAGATCGAGCGGATTCTTGGTCTGCTCGCTGGCGCCTTGGGTAAAGTTGCGGAAGGTGCCGCGGTCCTGGACGTAGCTGACGCGGCGGTCGCCGCCGACGAAATTGTCTTCGTGCGCGCCCGACTTCAAATATTCCTCGAACAGCGAACTGTCGGCCTTGTAGCCCGTGGTGTTGACGTTCGCCATGTTGTTGGCAACGACATCCATTTGCCGTTCCAGCGTCATCTGCCGCGAAAGTCCGACGAGAAGCGTGTTCTCCATCGCTCATTCTCCCCTTGATGATCCGCGCCCGAAGCCCTCCCAGGCTGGTTGCGGATCCTGCGAACCGCTGGCTCTCCCAAGCCGCGATCCGCAACCTACACAGCGAAAGCCGTGCCAGTTCGGAAAATGTCGATTTTATAATGGCTTAGATGTTTGAGAGGGGGCTTTGCGGGGCGGCAATAAGGTCTTGTTGACCATGTTTGCCCGGCAACTTTTTCCTACTTGGCGGGCAAAAGAAAGGTTCCATTAACCATTATTACCTTAGCGTTGCTTTCAGAGAGCGCGACTGCGCTGGTGGCATTTGTATCGCGTCCTTTAGCCTGCCTGCCGGCATCACGTTCATTCCCTACGGGATCATTTGGGACTGGCAGGCAATGGCGGACAAGGAAGAAGCGGAAGGCGGCGCGGAAGCTTCGGAAGAAGTCGTCGCCAAGCCCAAAGGCAAACTCAAGCTGATCCTTGCCGTGGTCCTGCTGCTCGCCATCGTGGGCGGCGGATTGGGCTGGTTCTTTTTCCTTCGCCATCGCGGCGAAGAGCAGCATGTCGAGGCGCCGCCGCCGAAACCGTCATCCTTTATCGAAGTGCCGGACATGCTGGTCAATCTGGTCGGCTTGCCCGGCGAGCGCGTGCAGTATCTGAAATTGAAGATCGTGCTCGAGGTCAAGGAAGAGAAACAGGTCGAGACCATCAAGCCGAACCTGCCGCGCGTCACCGATATCTTTCAGACTTATCTGCGCGAGTTGCGCGCGAGCGACGTCGGAGGTTCTGCCGGGCTGTTTCGCCTGAGGGAAGAGTTGACCAAGCGCGTCAATGCGGCGGTGTCGCCGGATAAGGTCGCGGCGGTTTTGTTCAAGGAAATCGTCGTTCAGTGACGAGACGGGTTTGGAATCATGGCGAATAATCCAGTAGAAGACCAGGACGCCATCGCCGCCCAATGGGAGGCGTCGCTGGATTCCGAGGATCCGGCCGAAGCCGCCGCGGCGGCTGCGGCCAATGAACTGTCGGGCACGATGGCCCTGCAATGGGCCGCGATGGTGGAAGACGGCAGCCGCGATTTCGGCGGCGGCAAGAACGGCGGCGAGCGGGTTCTTTCGCAGGAGGAAATCGACAACCTGCTCGGCTTTTCCGTCGGCGAAGTCAATCTCGACGACAATTCCGGCATTCGCGCCATCATCGATTCCGCGATGGTGTCCTACGAGCGTCTGCCGATGCTCGAAATCGTTTTCGACCGGCTGGTGCGGTTGATGACTACCAGCCTGCGCAACTTCACCTCCGACAACGTCGAAGTCTCGCTCGACCGCATCACTTCGGTGCGGTTCGGCGACTACATGAATTCGATCCCGCTGCCGGCGGTGCTGTGCGTGTTCAAGGCCGAGGAATGGGAAAATTTCGGCCTAGCCACGGTGGATTCCAGCCTGATCTATTCGATGATCGACGTGCTCTTGGGTGGCCGCCGCGGCCAGACCTCGCTGCGCATCGAGGGTCGTCCCTACACCACCATCGAAACCAATCTGGTGAAGCGGCTGGTTGAGGTCGTGCTGACCGACGCCGAACAGGCCTTCAGGCCGTTGTCGCCTGTGACCTTCAGTATCGACCGGCTCGAAACCAATCCGCGCTTCGCCGCCATCAGCCGGCCGGCCAATGCCGCCATCCTGGTGCGGCTGCATATCGATATGGAAGATCGCGGCGGCAATATCGAGCTGCTGCTGCCCTATGCGACCATTGAGCCGATCCGCAGCGTGTTGCTGCAGATGTTCATGGGTGAAAAATTCGGCCGCGATCCGATCTGGGAAGGCCATTTCGCCACTGAAGTCGGGCAGGCGGAGATTTCCGTCGATGCCGTGCTCTATGAAGCGGAAATTCCGCTGAAGCAGCTGATGAAGCTGAAGGTCGGCGACACCCTGCCGCTGGAGATGCGCGCCGATGCGCTGGTCGCGGTGCGCTGCGGCAACGTCACCTTGACCGAAGGGCGGATGGGCCGGGTCGGGGATCGCGTCGCCATTCGCGTCACCAAGCAATTGCGCAAGCCGAATACGACCTTTGCAATGTTCGAGAAAGCCGACGAACAAAACAAGCTGATGGAGTCCCAATGAGCCATTCATTAGGTGTTGCGATCGAGAGCCTGGTGGCAGTCCTGCTGCTGCTCACCATCGGTTATTGCATGCTGCTCAATACCCGCCTGAAGCGGCTGAAAGCGGATGAACATTCGCTCAAGGCCACGATCGGGGAACTGATCACGGCGACCGAAATTGCCGAGCGCGCCATCGGCGGCCTCAAGCATACCGTTCGTGACGTCAACGAGAATCTCAATACCCAGCTCACCTCGGCGGGGCAGATGTCGCTGCAGCTGAAAAAGCAATTGCAGGAAAGCGACAATGTGCTGCGGCGGCTGTCCAAGATCGCAGCGGCCGCGCGGCCACCCTCCGAGCCGGATGCGGAGCCGGCCGCTCCCAAGATATCGGCGGCCAAGGCGGTTGCGGCTGCGGCGCAGGCGTTTTCCGACCGCAGAAGGGCTGATGGCCTCGCCGCATGAAAGCTTTTCGTGACATTCGCGTTCTGCCCGTCGTGCTGGTTGCGATCTTCGGCCTTGCGGTATTGAAGATCGCCGGGCTCGTGATCGATGGCGGCTACGTGTTCGATTACCGGCCGGAATCAACCGGGCAATCCTGGGCACAGGAATCCTTCAATTTCCCCGGCGGCAACAAGTCTCCCGCCAGCAGAATCGATAAATCCGACATCACCGGTTCGGTTCACGAGAAGCCCAAGGAAGAAGAAGCCAAGCCCGCCGCCGCTGCGCCGGAAGTCGCAAAGCCCGAGGGCGTCGCCGTCAATCCCGAGCAGCAGCAGGGGACATCGGTGTCGCCGTCCGAGCGCGCCATCCTGGAACGGCTGCAGGCGCGGCGGCAGGAACTCGAAGCCCGCGCGCGCGAAATCGATATTCGCGAAAGCCTGCTCAAGGCGGCCGAAAAGCGCGTCGAGTCCAAGGTCGAGGAAATGAAGGCCGTGGAGTCGCGGATTTCGACCGCGACCCAGCAGAAAAGCGACGCGGACGCCGCGCGCTTCAAGGGCATCGTGACCATGTACGAGGCCATGAAGCCAAAGGACGCCGCCAAGGTGTTCGACCGGCTCGAAATGCCCGTGCTGATCGAAATCGCCACCCAGATCGCGCCACGCAAGATGTCCGATATTCTGGGCGCGATGCAGACCGAAGCGGCCGAACGGCTCACCGTCGAAATGGCGCGGCGCGCCGGGTCGGACAAGTCGGCTTCCGCGACCGAACTGCCCAAGATCGAAGGCAAGATCATGCCGCAAAAGCCCAATTAACGGGGATATTTAACAAGTCCTTAGTCGGCCAATTCTAGATTCGAAGGCTTTAGGGCATGCGGGGGCGCATGGCCGGCGATCGTTGAACCGAAAGACACGTTGGAATGGCGCGAAGGGCTGCCGCTGGATCTGGGTCCCTTGGCCGTGCATGCGCGCGGGCGATCCGGCGTGGGCTCAAGGCGCCGTCATGGTTCGCCGTTGCATTGCTCCTGATCGCTCTGGGGTTCCCTTGCGCGGGCAGTGCCGACCCGATCAAGGGCGAGGCGACGTTTTCCGCCGGTGGCGGCTTTGCCCGGCTGGTACTCAAGCTCGCCGACGATGTCGAGACCGATGTGGTCACGGCCGGCTCGATCATCGTGATCCGCTTCAAGCGTCCGGTGGATATCTCGATCGACCAATTGTCCGATGCGGTGCCCGATTATGTCGGATCGGCGCGGCGCGATCCCGATGGCATGGCGATCCGGCTGTCGCTGGCGCGCCGGGCCACCATCAACACCATGACTGCGGGCGAGCGGATATTCGTCGATTTTCTCCCGGACTCCTGGAAGGGGCCGCCGCCTGGCTTGCCGCCCGAAGTGGTGCGCGAACTGGCCGAGCGCGCGCGCGCCGCCGAGCGCGAATTGCGCCAGCAGCGCGCGGTCGTCGAAGCCAAGAAGCGTCCGCCGACCCGGGTTCGCGCCTCGGTGCAGCCGACCTTCGTTCGGTTCATCTTCGAAGTGCCTGATGGCGTCGGGGTTTCCTCGGTGCTGAATGAGCAGAAGCTCAGATTGCTGTTCAACGCGGTCTTGATGTTCGATCTGGCGGACGCCAAACTCGCCGCGCCCTCGAACATCGCGTCGATCAATCAGCGCACCGAAGGCGATACCTCCGTGGTGGAAGTGACGCTGATCGGCGATGTCGACGTCCACTCGTTCCGCGAGGACAAGAATTACATTATCGATGTGGCGTTCCAGCAAGCCGACAAGGCCTCGCCGCTGGCGGACGCCTCGCATGCTCCGGCACAAGCTGCGCACGCGCCGGCCGCGGGCGAGAAGCCGCGGTGGCGGCTCCCGCATCACGGCATGCCAATGAGGTGACGCCACCGACCTCGGAGGCGATTGCCAAGCAGGCCAATATCGAGATCAAGCCCGATCAGCCGCCGACTGTGTCGCCCGCATCCGAAACGCCGGCAGAGGCGTCCAAGGAAGTGAAGGAACCTGTCAAGGAAGCCGTCAAGGAAGTCCCGATGGAGCCGCTGAAGGAAGCGCCCAAGGAGACGCCCAGGGAAGCGATGAAGGAAGCGCCGGCCGCTGTTGCCGAGGCCGCGATGCCGGAGCCCGCAGCCAAGCCCGCGCCGAAAATGACCGCCTCCGAAGCGCCGCGCGAGGCCAAGGCGCAAGAATCCAAAGCCGCTGAATCCAAGGCACCTGAATCCAAGGCACCTGAATTCAAGGCGACACCTGAAGTCAAAGCGCCCGAATCCAAATCCGCGGGCAGCGCGGCCGTTGTCAGCGCCCGGCGCGACAGCGAAGGGCTGCATCTGACCTTTGGGTTTACCACGATCACGCCGGCCGCATTGTTCCGCCGCGCCGATGCGGTGTGGCTGTTGTTCGACACCAACAAGCCTGTTGATGTCGAGCCGATCCGCAGCAATGGCGGCGCGCTGATCGCCGAAGTCACGCCGATGGCGCTGGACAAGGGGCAGGCGGTTCGCATCCGTCTCAACCGCCCACAAATGCCCTCCCTGACCGGCGACGATCGCGCCGACGGCTCGAACTGGGTCGTCACCTTCGCCGATACGATGCAGACGCCGACCCAGCAACTGATCGCGACGCGCAATGTCACCGATCCCGCCAAGGCCAACGTCACCATCCCGATCTCACGGCCCGGCCTGCTGTACAAGTTCACCGATCCGGATGCGGGCGACGCCCTGATGGTGATCACGGCGACGGCGCCGGTTCGCGGCTTCATCAAGCGGCAGGACTTCGTCGAAATGTCGCTGCTGGAAACGATCCATGGCGTCGCGATCCATCCGAATTCCGACGACATCACCGCCGAGATCGCCACCGACAAGATCATTCTCGGCAGGCCCGGCGGATTGACGCTGTCCTCGGCCAATACCGGCGGCGAGCGTGCGCCGACACTGGCCCGGCCGATCTTCGACGATGGCGAGTGGCGCAAGAGCCAGGAAGGCATTTTCAATATGCGGCTGGATGCGTTGATCGAGGCCTCGGCGTCGGCCGATCCCGAGCAGCGCACGCCGGCCCGGATCAATCTCGCCCGTTTCTATCTGGCGCGCGAGATGTATCCGGAAGCCAAGGCCATTCTCGACCTGGCATTGATCGATGCGAAACCGGGCACCGAGGACCCGGTGGTCCTGATCACGCATGCGGTGGCCGCCATCCTGATGGGACGCCCTGAAATCGGGATGAAGGATCTCGCCAATCCGGCGATCGGAACCAATTACGATTCGCAGCTCTGGAAGGCGCTGGCCTACACCCGCACCGGAAAATGGGCGGAAGCGCGCGAGAAATTCAAGAACGTCGAATTCGCCATCAACTCGCTGCCGATCGAATTGCAGCGCATCGTGATCTACGACGCGTTGCGCTCGACGCTCGAGGTCAAGGATTATTCCGGCGCCGACAAGCGCGCCAACGAGCTGCAGATCATCGGGCCGCCGACCGGGACCAGGTCGGCCTTCGCGGTGATGCGGGGCCGCATTGCCGAAGCGCTCGGGCGCGACAAGGATGCGCTGGACGAATATCAGAAGGCGCTCGATTCCGACGATCGTCCGGCGGCGGCCGAGGCCACGCTGCTTCAAATTGCCCTTAAGCAAAAGCGCGACGAAATCACCACGGCCGACGCCCTGGCCAAGCTTGAGACGCAGGCGATCACGTGGCGCGGCGACGGGCTCGAGGTGCAGACGCTGGGAATGCTGTCGCATCTCTATGTGGAGGCCGGCCGCTATGCCGATACGTTCGCGGCGGCGCGGACCGCGACCCGGCTGCAGCCCAATTCGGAAATCTCGCGGCGCAGCCAGGACGAAGCCTCGGCGCTGTTCGCGCAGCTCTTTCTCAGCCAGAAGGGCGACGACCTGCCGCCGATCGACGCGCTCGGGATGTTCTATGATTATCGCGAATTGACGCCGATCGGGCGGCGCGGTGACGAGATGATCCGCCGCTTGCCGATCGCCTGGTCGCGGTCGATCTGCTCGATCAGGCCAGCGAACTCCTGCAATACCAGGTCGACAAGCGGCTGGAGGGTGCGGCGCGGGCGCAGGTCGCCGCGCGCCTGGCGATGGTGTACCTCACCAACCGCAAGCCCGACCGCGCCATCGCCGCACTTCGCTCCACCCGCATCGCCGATCTCTCCGGCGAATTACGCACGCAGCGGCTGTTGCTGGAGGCGCGCGCTCAGAGCGACGTCGGGCGCCATGACCTCGCGCTCGATATCATCTCGAATATCAGCGGCCGCGAAGCGATCCGGCTGCGCTCCGATATTTTCTGGGCGTCGCGGCACTGGCGCGAGGCGTCCGAACAGATCGAATTGTATTACGCGGATCGCTGGCGCGACTTCAAACCGCTGAACCCGACCGAGAAGGGCGATGTGATCCGCGCGGTGGTCGGATATGCGCTGGCCGAGGACGCGATCGGGTTGGCGCGCTTTCGCGAAAAATATGCGCCGCTGATGAGCGGCGATATCGATCGCGCCGCGTTCGAGACCGCGAGCAAGCCGGCGTCATCCACCAGCGCCGAATTCGCCCAGATCGCCAAGATGGCGGCCAGCGTCGATACGCTCGATGGCTTCCTGCGTGAAATGCGCACGCGCTTCCCGGACGCCACCGCGCGCGCGATCATGCCGCCGGGAACCCAGAAGGCCGATCCGGTTGCGACGGGTTCATTGCCCGGAATTACCGGCGTGAAACAGGTCAGCAGGGCGAAGTAGGGCGTCCGGCCCTCGACAGCGGCACGCCGACGCGGCAACCTGCACTACCAAAAGAGGTAGAAGGAGCGATCCGCATGAGCAAGCCCGTCAAGACCGAAGCGGAACTGGTTGATATGGCCAGGACTGAACTAAAGGTCCATGCCGATTGCCCTGATGGTATCGTGATTTCAGTTTTGCGCAGCGGCGAGAGCTGGGAGTTCCGCACCGAAGCAGATACGGCGACGGTTGCAAAACCCGGCTATCCCGAATGCGTCGCGCTGATCGTCCCAGATCGGCGATCACCTCGGCAAGGCAGTTCGATGTGAAGGGCTGAGGTTGCACCCATCAATCGCCGGGTTGATCAGGGTGCGTACATATCGGCGAGGCCAAGGAACAGACCATCGATGTTCCGGCCTTGCAAACCACTCGTGAAATGAGGCCGTCGGGAACCCTGGCTTGCTGCATGCCGGTCACGATTTGCGCGCCTTTCAGATTTAATCACCGCCCCCAATCTTCGCGTTTCATTTCGGGAACCACCCAATGCCTGCTCTGCGTGCATCAATGATTCTCGGCGCAGTCGAGGAGGTGCGGTCGGAGCTTGTCGGCAAAGCCGTGGTCCTCACCGACGGCAAGGCCGGGACGGTCGATAACGTCTGGCTTGACGAACTTCACGGCCTGCGGATCTCGATCGTCGGCCACGTTGGAAAGTGGCCGATCTCGACCATCAAGTTCGCGGAAGGCCGGACGGTTGAAGCAAATTCGTCGCGCCATCAGCTGACCGAGACTACATGATTCAAAGCCGCCGCCTCCGATAGGTTCTCTGACGGTTCCCTGAATCCTCATTTGGAACCATCGCTGCCGGAATCGGCGTCCTCGTCCGAATTTTTCGTGATTGAGCTATATTGACCGGTATTCCGGCGAGCGACGGGTGCAGACTGAATGCATCACCGCCCGCCCTTGGCATTTTTCCGGTGACAGAGAGTTCGGTAACGCTCCCGCCCAATGCAGGGAAGCGCCATGCCCGATCCACATATGCCCACTTTGTCGCCTCGCGCGGCCGAGCGGCCCCGCTGTCTCAAATGCCAGTCGCGCTTGCACGTTCAACGCATTATCGCGGCCCGCTCCGGATTCGAGCACTGGACCCTGCGCTGCACCAAATGCGGCGATATCCAGGAGGCGCAGGTCCCTGCCGATCCCATGAACAACGACTCTCGAGGCTGGCTCAACGGTGAACTCAGATCGCCTGAGTGAGGGAAGTCAGGTCATGGCGCACTATCGCGCGTACTTTATCGGTCGTGACGGCCAATTCATGAAAGCCGTAGATCTCATTTGCGCCGACGACGACGGCGCAAGGAAACGAGCCGGCAAAATGGTCGACGGCCACGATGTTGAACTTTGGCACCGCGATCGTAGGGTCGAGAAGTTCGAAGGCAGCTCAAAATAGCTGGTTCGCTGAACCAGTGACACAGGTGCAGTAGTGTCCCGAAGCCGAACGGCTACGCGATCAGGTCGAAAAATGCCGCCGGCTTGCGCTGATGGCCGGTGACGCCGAGATAAAACGCCGGATCGATGCGCTTGGCGATGAGTTCGAAGCCAAAGCGGTCCGCGCCGGGGCGGCGGCCAATGGCGGTGTCGTTCGGCTGGATGCAGAATCCGATGAGCGGCGAAAGATCGCGCAGACGAACTTCAACAAGTCCTGGTAGGACAAAAATCTTGGCAGGAGCCGTGTGGTCATGAAGCAAAAATCCTCGCCTGTCAGCCGCAGCCGGGACGCCGTGGCCGTAGACGCCCTTCAAAATGCGCGCGAAATGCCGGCCGGCGCACAGCGCGCCGATGCGCTCAAACAGGCTGGCTTGCTTCGCCGCGCCGCGGATGGTCACGGGTTGATCTTCGCCAAACGCGGCAGGCCCCGGAAGTAGAGGTAAGCGAGTGTGGGGGAGTTTGAGTGATACCGCCGATCGACGCCACGCCCGCGACACGCTGGTCAAAAAAATTCGATCGCGCGCTGTCGCTGATCGCGGCCTTTCTGGTCGTCGCGATCATCATGGTAGTTCGGTATTGATCGCTGCGGGCGGGTGTTCGGCCCAGACTTTTCCGGCCTAAACACGGGTATCATCCAGAGTCCGATTTAAGTCGCATACCCGACATAACAGGGTTATAAGTGGCCTATCACCGCGCCGCCCTCGGCCTCTTGCCGGTGACTGAGAGTTTTGTGCTCCCGCCCGAATCCGGAGCAGCACCATGACTAACTCTCCACCGATTCAGGCTTTAAAAGGCCTGTTCGATCCCCGGGCTTTTCTCGGCCGCGCCGAGGCTGGAAAAACGATCGAGAAATACGCCAGGAGCGACAAGATCTTCAGTCAGGGCGACGCCGCCGATACCGTCTTTTTCATTCAAAAAGGCAAGATCAAGATCACGGTGTTGTCAGAACACGGCAAGGAAGCGGTGGTCGGGATTTTCTCCAGCGCAGTTCTTCGGCGAAGCATGTCTTGAAGGGGTGGAGCTGCGCACTGCAACGGCCGCGGCGATGGAAGATTGCCTGCTGACGTCGATCACAAAGGCCGCCATGCTTGCAACCCTCAGCGAGAACCGAAATTTTCCGCATTCTTCCTGGCTTATCTGTTGTCCCGAAACAGCCGGATCGAGGACGATCTGATCGACCAGCTGTTCAATTCCAGCGAGAGGCGGTTGGCGCGCCTGCTGCTGCTGCTTGCCGAAGTCGGCAAGGAGGACGGCACGGCGCCGATTCCGGTGACGCTCAGTCAGGAAACGCTGGCGGAAATGATCGGCACCACCCGGTCGCGGGTGAGCTTTTTCATGAACAAATTCAGAAAAAAGGGATTCATCAGCTACAACGGAAAGATCGAGGTCCATAGTTCGCTGCTGGATGCGGTCTTGCGCGATAAGCCTCAAATACGCGAGGATGAGTAGACGCAAAAGCGACTAGACTCGAATTAATTCGTGAAAAGTGTGCGATATTGATCATCCGCACGGAAACGCGAAGTGTCAGATTGAGCGGGTCAACGGCATCACCCGGTGACCTAGAATCGATAATGGTGGCTATCATGCCGTCTGTTGCTTCTGCGCTTGCGCCCGACCACGCGAACGATCCGCCGCTCTATACCAAGGCGGAGCTGATCGCGTTGCGACGAAACATCCTGCTGTATGCCCGGTCATTTCCGCCCGGATATGAACGAAATCAACACCGCCAGATTGCGCTGTCGCTTTGCAGGCTGTTCAACAACAGGACATGGATGGCTGCTCATACACTTGAATGAGGTGCTCCAGAGCGTTTTCGAGCGAAGTGGACGCCGGTTCGCGTAAAGAAAACGCGTCAAAAAAGATTAGAGCCCGGTTCTGATTTAATCAGAACCGATAAGGCTCTAAGGCCAGAGCGTCGGCTCGCGCCTGGTTTCTGTCATCAGCTTTTCGACGCTATCGCAATTAAAGCATTCGAAGGTACGGACGTCGAAACTGAGGCGGGCGGTGTTGACCCGGGTGAGCACCATCGGGGCCTGGCACTTGGCGCAAGGATGAGATTCAATTTCATTGACTGCGAAGCACAGTTTTTCTTCGGGTAGGGACACCACTGCTCTTCCTTTCAAGCGGGAGCAAGGCACTCCCGGTCGCCGGCAACGCCCGGAAGCCTTGCAGCGATTGTGTGAGGCTACACCCCGCACGCGAGAGGTGATGGTCAAAGTAGCTCACATTGTTTCGAGAGCATCGGCGCCGCGCTCGCTTGAAACCTACACGCCCGGCTGGCGCAATCGGCGGTCTTGCTTGAGCAGCAGCGTATTCACCGTTGCGGCCACCAACACCAACAGCAGCGTCACCGACATGATCACCTGGATGTTCTGCAAGCCGATGGCGGTCATCAGGAGATAGCCGAGGCCGCTTTGGGAGCCGAACATCTCGCCCAGAATAGTCCCGATCAGCGTGAGGGAGAAACCGATACGGATGCCCGAGAAAATATCCGGCAACGCCGCCGGCAGCAGCACCGAGCGAATGAGATCCCAGCGCGTCAGCCGCATCGCCGCCGCGGCCCGGAAAAAAATCGGCGGCACATTGCTGCAGGCCGCCAGCGTGAAGATCGCCATCGGCACCACGCCATGAATCGCGCCGAACGCAATCTTGGCCGGCATGCCGATGCCGAAGATCAGGAGCACGATGGGATAGAGCGCGATTTTCGGAATTGAATTGCCGGCGAGCAGAAACGGCTCGAACACTTCTGCTGTCATCCGGTTGATCCGAGCACGAGACCGATCGCTAGTCCAGCTACGATCGAAATCGCGAGTGCGATAACAAAAGCCGTCCCGGTTTCGGCGATATGGCCCCAGAACCGCGCGGTTTGCAGCAACCGGCCGAGATAGAGAATGGTCTCGAGCGGAGGCAACAGCGCATTGCGGCCGACCAGCCAGAACAGGATCTGCCAGAGCGCCAGCAGCATGATCACCAAAAATAGCGACGGGTTGGCCTCGATGATCCGGCGCATCAGCCGCGCCCCCGCCGCGCCTGCAATGCGCGGTCCCAGCGGTCGAGGCTCATATTGACGGTCACCGCGATCAACAGAATGAGCAGGATCAGCGGATACATCACGTTGTTGTCGAGATTGTCGTAGGCAAAGCGGATTTCGTAACCGAGCCCGGTCGAGGACATGATGAATTCCGCGCCGATGACGCCGATGAAAGCATAGGCGATCGCGAGCTTCACGCCGGTGAACAGATAGGGCGCGGCATAGGGCAAGGTCACGCGGCGGACGGTCTCAATGGGGCCGAGCTGGAATACGCGCGCGGTCTTGGCCAATACCGGTGGAACGCTGTCGAGCCCCGATAGCGTCGAGACGATCATCGACACCACCGCCAGCATGAAGCCGATCAGCACCTGCGGTGCGTCGCCGAGGCCGAACACGACAAGGAACAGCGGATAGAAAGCGTAGATCGGAATCGCGTAGTAAGTCGCGAACAGCGGCTCCAGCAGCGTGCGCAGCAGGCGGGCGCGGTGCAGGGCCGCACCGGCCGCGATCCCCACCATGACGGACAGGCCGAACGCCAGCGCGACATTGGTCAGCGTCTTCAGGATCGCCGCGTTGAATGTGCCGTTCTCGATCAGCATCCATAGCCCGAGGAATATCTTGCTCGGCGCCGGCAACGTCAGCGGCTTGATGATGTGATAGCGGCAGAGAATTTCCAGTAACGCCACAGACAACACCACCGCCAGCAGCCTGTAGAGGACGATGCGCACGCTAGACGCTCGCAGGCGCCAGCGCCTGCATCGACTGCGCTCGCAGCAACGTCCATAGCCGGGCGGTGACCTGGCCGAATTCCGGCGCGGAGACGATCTGGCTGTCGCGCTCGCGCGGCCAGCCGGTCTCGATCACTTCCAATATGCGTCCGGGCCGTGCCGACATCACCGCGACCCGGTCGGCCAGCATCGCGGCCTCGTCGAGTGCATGGGTGATCAGCAGCACGGTGGCTCCGGTGGCGCGCCAGATCCGCAGCAGTTCGTCGCCCATCAACAGACGGGTCTGCTGGTCCAGCGCGCCGAACGGTTCATCGAGCAGGATCAAACGCGGCTGCATCACCAACGTGCGCGCGATGCAGACCCGCTGGCGCATGCCGCCGGAGAGTTGCGACGGATAGGCTTGCGCGAAATCCTGCAAGCCCATCAGGTGCAGCGCATATTGCAGACGCCGTTCGATTTCGGCCTTGTCGAGCGGTTGCCGGCGCAGCCCGAAGGTGATGTTGTCGGCGACGTTGAGCCAGGGAAAACTCGCATTCTCCTGGAACACGACACCGACGCCATCGGGCACGGTGTTGCCGATCGGCTGTCCTTCAAAGGTCACGTCGCCGGAGGAGGGCGGCGCCAGCGCGGCGATGACATCGAGCAAGGTCGACTTGCCGCAGCCGGAGGGGCCGACCACGGCGAAGAACTCGCCGCGGCGCAAATCGATATCGATCGGCCCCAACGCGTGGGTGCGGCCGAGTTTGGAGTCGTAGACCCTGGTGACGCCGCGCAGCGAGACGTGAATCGAGGTTGGAGTATTCACTAATAGTCTTTCTGCAAATCTTCAGCGAGAAAGCGGCGGTCGATCATCTTGCCCCAGTCCGGTGTGCCTGTGTAGGCACCGACATGACGTTGTGCTGCGATCATCGCGTCCATGCCCTTGATGTCGAAGCGTCCCACGCCCCAATAGGGGATGGCGCCCGGTGCTGTGGTGGTGAGGTTGCGCACCGCCTGGCGGCCGATGGCTGGGTCGAGGTCGTAAGCCCTGGCAACGATGTCGCCGGCTTCGTCGGGATGGGCATACATGAATTCGACCGCCTTGCGCCGCGCCCGCAGCACCGCGCGCAGGAAATCGCCGTGCTCGGCGATCGCCTTGCCGGTGGCGACGCCGATCACATTGCACAGCGGCGGCAGCGCGTCGGCGGCGCGAACCACCGTGCGCAGCTTGGCGCTGTTTTTGGACCAGACCGGATCGGCCAGCGTCGCGACATCGATGGCGCCGAGATCGAGCGCGACCACCTGTTCGCCGAAGCCGCCGACCTTGGTCGATGTGAAATCTGCGGGTGTCAGTCCGGCGGTCTGCGCCAGCAGTACGTTAAGCGCCTGGCTGGTCGAACGCGGGTTGGTGTAGCCGACCTTGCGTCCCCTGAAATCCTGCAGGCTCTTGATCGGCGAATCCGGTTTCACCGCCCAGACGAATTCGCCGACCGTGAGCACATTGTCGCTGATGATGCGCAGATCGTTGCCCTGTTCGATCGCGGCGACCGTGCCGGCGAGATCGGCCTCGCCATAATCGAGATTGCCGCCGAGCAGGTTGCGCAGCGTGGTGCCGCCGCCATTGGAGGAGAGAATGCCGGAAACATCAGCGCCCTCCTGTTTGAAAAAGCCCTTCTCCATCGCAACCGCATACGGCATGCCATTGGCGGCGATACCGTAATTGCTCACCACAAGCTGCTCGGCCCTAGCCGCGGCAATGAATGTCAGGCCGGCGAGGGCCGCCGCCAGCATCAGGCTACGCGGCTTCAGGTTTCTTGCATCAGGCTTCGTGGCAAGATCGCCATCGTTCGCTTCTCCCCTTATTGGCCCTTTGGGCCTTATTTTTTTAAGCCGCGCGTTTTCGCGCCCGCGCTAAACCTGCACGCTTTTTGTTGCAGCTATTCTCTATATTCGCTGGGGAACTGCAAGGGTCGCTTTCGGCTCCGGAGCCGATGCGGGCCAGAACTCAGACAAACGAGGCGATGCGCTGAACCATCAATTCCTGTGAGCCATCGGCGCAGGCGCCTGCGCGAAGGCATAATTCAATCCGACAAGGCCGCTATAAACAGTCGCGTGATTTTGGCCGAGCTGTGCGGTGAAGGAAGTAAGTCCGCTCCAGGCCGGGGTCAGTGTGATTTGCGTACCCACGGTTGCGGTGGCCCAGTCCCGCCCCAGCACGACCGCCGGCAACGCGTAATTGGGCGCGGCGATGGTGGTCAGCGACGCCGTCACCATCCGGTCGAGCGGATCGAATTCGTGATCCCACGTGACTTGCGCAAAGGGATGCCATTGGCCCCAATCGAGCCGCGCCTGGTAGCCCAGCACGCCCACCTCGGAGTTGCGGATCTGGCTGCCGAACGACAGGCTGGTGAAGCTGCCGGTTTCGGTGAAGCTGCCAACTCGCGCCTGCTGCAGGATGAAGCCCGTGACCGGGCCGTGCGTGACTCCGCCGTTGTGGAAGTCGTAACCGATTTCACCGGCGAGCGAGAGATCGTCGCCAGTGGTCGATCCGCTGTTCTGCTGAACGGTGATGCCGATCGGCGCCAGCCGGTTGGTGCTGTAGCCGAGCCACGCCGCGGTCGCGACCAGGTCGCCCCACCAATTGCCGTTGCGATACGCCGTATAGAGGCTGAGCGCGACAGCATCCTGCTTGTAGCCGCCGCCGAGCGAGAACGATGGATTGACATAACCCGTGGTGATTGCCGCACCCACGAGCCAGCCGTTCTGCCATTTGTAATCGATCCCCAGGCTACCGGCGAGCGGCAGGCCGGGATCGCCGGGGAATCCCGCCGAGCTGTTGTCGAGTTTGAGATAGGACAATTCGCCGTTCACCCACACATTCCAGCCCGACTTGCGCAGGCGTTGCGCAAGATCGATCTGCTGCTGGATGCCGCTGATGGTCTGGAATGTGGTCTGCAGCGCAGTTTCCGCCAAGAAAGATATCTCGCTCGGCGCGACCAGCAGATTGTAAAAATAATCCGCCTCGATCAACTGGCCGGCTTCGGTGAGATGGACGCCGTCCATGAACAGATAGGTCTGCGTGGCATCCGCCGATTGCATATAGCCGTGCGTCGCGCTTGGCGTCGTGCCCGGTGCGCAGGTCACGCCGTAGCCGGAAGTCTGTCCGGACCCGATCGCGGGCAGGCAGGCATAGGCGCCGGGGCCGGTGGCATGCGGATCATGGGTGATGCCGAACGCCAGAGGGTTTTGTTCCACCGCGGTGAAGACCGAATTGGTATCGGCGAAGATGAACTTGACACCGGCCGCGGTCAGATCGCTCGTGGTCGCCGACAGGATCGTATGCGCGTAAGACTGCGTGGCGGCATTGTCGGAGGGGCCGGGATAATAATTGCTCGTGATGATATAGCGCGCGCCGGCGGCTTGAAGATTGGCCACCGCATTGCTCAGGGCTTGCGCCTCACCGAGCAGATAGGTGACCGCGCCCGGAGAATTCGCGCCGTATCTCGAGAATGCCGCGGCGGCGTCGTTGGCGCCGCTGGCCAACAGATAAATCGCGTTAGGATTGGCGCGGCCATTCACCGAAGCCAGGTAATTGCCGATCTGGGTGGCTGTGCCCGGCAGCAACGGATTTGGATATTGATTGCCGGTGGAGGTCGCGAACATGTAGCCCTGCGGCACGAGATAATCGACGGCGTTGCCGATCGCGAAGTTCGTTCCGCCCGGCATACTTGCCGAATTGACCGTAAGACCGAAGAAGGCGGCGAGAAGTTGCGCGTTGCCGAGGCCCGGCCCCGTCGGGTGGGCATTGCCCCCGGCCGCGAGCGTAGCCGCGATCGACGCATCCATACCGGGCAGGCCGGTCGCATGCGGGCCGCTGCCCGCACCGGTGTACCAGCCAGTGTCAAGCGTGCTGTCGCCAAAGCCGATCACCTGGTTGAAGTTCTGCGCCTGCACTTCTTGCGTCAGGCAAGAAGCGCCGAGCCTGCAAGGCAGATCTGTTTCAACCTCGTCATACGACGCAATCCGGCTACTCAATCACCCTGTCGGCGGTCGACAATAGCGATGCGGGGACGGTGATCCCGAGCGCATTCGCGGTCTTCACATTGATGATGAGTTCATACATGGTCGGCATCTGCACGGGAAGGTCTCCGGGTCGCGCCCCCTTCAGAATACGGTCGACGTAACCCCGCGGCCTGACGGAATTGCTCGGGGAGATTGTTGCCATATGACATCAGGCCGCCCGACGACGGGAATGCCGGGAATGGATAGATCGCCGGAATCCGGTACTTCGCCGCGGAAGTGACGATCTGATTACGCTGTTGCAGCAGATAGGCGTCCGCCAGGATGATCACGGCCGTGGTCTGGTCTCCGCCGGAGAATTTCGCAAACGCCCGATCGATATCCGCTTCGTTTTCGACCGGCGCATCGATAAGCTCGACGGCGTAGTTCCTGGCCGCCTGGTCCGTGGCCTCTTCTGAGACAATCCATTCGCGCTTGCCGCCGGCATAGACGTTGCTGTGCATCAACGCGACGGAACGTGTGCGCGGCGCGACCTCCTTCAACAATCCGATCATTTTGCCGATGGTGGTCGGCTCGACATTGGCGAAGCCGGTGATATTGCCGCCGGGATGCGCCAGCGATGCTATGAAATGGGCGCCGAGCGGGTTGTTGACGCCGATAAAGACGATCGGAATAGAGCTGGTTTCGCGCCTGACAGCCTCGACCGCCGGACTGGTGCCGGTAAGGATGATATCAGGCCCAAGCGCGACGAGCTCTTTAGCCTGCGCTTCCAGCGCCTTGGCCCGGTCGGCCACATCGCCGGCAATATAACGGCGTTCGATCTGAATGGTTTTTCCGTCGATCCATCCGAGCTTCGCCAGCGCGTCGAAGAATGGCATTCCCAGTGGCGGGTTGGTGGGAGGCGAGGGGATCAGCCAGCCGAGCAGCGGCAGCTTCGCCCGCGATTGCGCATGCGCGCCGCCAACGCCAAGCGATACCGCGCTGCCGATAATGAAATCCCGCCGCTTCATGATGGCTCCAGACCTCCAGAGCGGCATCGTAACCGAAGAGATCGCCGCCGAAAATGCCTGTCTACGGCCGCCGGCCATGGAACGCATTATCGAGAAGTTCGCGGATTTTCGCTTGCGCCGTCGTCGGCTCGGGATTGTAGTAGGGCGCCTCCATCACCAGCGATGCGGCGCGATCGAGGTCTTCCTGCTTCATGCCGATTTGCTGCAGCGAGACCGGCGCGCCCAATTGCTGCATCAGATCGAAAATGCCCTGCGCGGCATTCGCCGCCTCTTTCGATATCTTCATGGCGCGCTCGATCCGGGCCATCGCCTCCGGCGCGGCGGCATAGTTGTAGGCCACGGCATGCGGCAAGATCACCGTGTGGGTCTCGGCATGCGGCAGATTCCAGGTGCCGCCAAGCACATGGCAGAGCTTGTGGTGCAGGGCCATGCTGCTGCTACCGAGCACCGTTCCGCAAAGCCATGCGCCATAGAGACTATCGCTGCGGCCGCCGGGATCGCGAGAGTTTTTTGCGATTTCAGGCATGCCCTGCGCCAGTGCGCGGATTCCCTCTTCGGCCATCAGGGTCGTGATTGGGTTGGCGTTTTCAGCGTATAGCCCCTCGACCGCATGCGCGATGGCGTTAAAACCGCTGGCGATCGACGTCGCAACCGGCAGACCCATGGTCAGGTTCGGATCGTAGATCACGGTCCTCGGCAGCACGCGCCGGTCGCGTCCGGTTCTTTTCAGGCCCGCTTCGGTCAGCCCGTAGATCGAGGTCATTTCCGAACCGGAATAGGTGGTCGGGATCGCCAATACCGGCAGCCCGGAGTCCAGCGCGATCGCCTTGCCCAGCCCTACCGTCGACCCGCCGCCCGCAGCCACAATGCAGTCGGCGCCAAGACGCGTTGCCTCGTCATGCGCCTTGCGTGCGACCTCGATCGGAACATGCATCACGGCATGCGGATAGATGCCGACGCTGCGCGCGCCGAGACGCTGCGCGATATCGTTCGCCAGTTCCTGCCGCCCGGGCGTCGACAACACCAGCGCGCGCCGGGCGCCAAGCTGTTCGATCTCGCGCGGCAGATGTTCGATGGTGTTTTCTCCGACCACGCGCGACGGCATCGCTTCATAGACAAAGGACTTCATGTCGGTCTCCGCGCGCGATATTTCCGCACGCCAAAATTTACCAGAACGCTTATTGCTTGTTGAGTCCGGCGTCGCGGATGATCTTGCCCACTTCTCGCTCTCGCGGTCGATGAACTGGCCGAACTCCGGCCCCGGCAAGAAGTTCACATCGAGGCCCTGTACGGCCAGCTTCTCCTTGATAACAGGATCGGAAAGCGCCGCACGGATTTCGGATTGCATCTGGCTGACGATGGGATCGGGCGTAGCGGCCGGCGCCATGAAGCCGTACCAGCCGATCGCGACGACGTCTTCGCCTTGCTCGCGCAGCGTCCTGGCTTCCGGATAGACCGAGCTGCGTTCGTCCGAGAAACATCCGAGCACACGCAGCGCGCCGGATTTGATGTGCGGCAGCGCCGCAGGGAGTGCGGTAGTGGTGGCATCGACGCGCCCTGCCAGAAGTTCGATATACGACGGCGCATCGCCGCCGAATTGAACGGCGACGCCCTTGATCCCGGCGGTTCTGATCAGCAGCTCCGCGGCCAGATGCGGCTGGGAGCCCGGTGTCGGCGTCGCGAAGGTGATGCCGTCGGGTTTTGATTTGGCGTAAGCGATGAATTCCTGCAGGGTCTTGTAAGGCGCGTTGGCGTTGACGATCAGAAACAGCGGAACGATCATCGCCATCGCGATGGGCTGCAAATCCCTGTGCGGGTCGTAGCTGAGCTTGCCGAACATCGCTTCGGCGGTTTCATATGGTGCGGCCGCATAGAGGAACGTGTAACCATCTGGCTCGGCGCGCGCGACCGTCTGGTTGGCGATCGTCGAACCCGCGCCGGGCTTGTTCTCGACAAAGAACTTCTTGCCGAGTCTTGTTTCGAAATATTCCGCCAGTAGGCGCAGCGAAATATCGCTGGAGCCGCCGACGGCATAGGTCGAGATCATGCGCACCGGACGGGCCGGCCATGCTTCGGCGGGCAGCGCTTCGGTCGCCCGACCGAGCGTCATGGTTGCGGTAAAACCGCCTAACACATCCCTGCGCGTGATCTTCATGACATCCGCGGATATTCTTACTGCGCAATCGATCCCCAGTTCGAGGCCAGATTTTCCGCAGCCCGCAGCGACAGCGCGAACACCGTGTAGGTCGGGTTGGACGCGCCGCAGGTCGGGAAGATGCCGGGGCCCGCGACATAGAGGTTCGGCACCTCATGGGTCTGGCCAAAACTGTTGACCACGGAATTATCCGCGCCGGTGCCCATGATGGTGCCGCCCATCAGATGGATGGCCGGCATCGCGGTGCGCACCTGCCAGACGTCCCTGGCGTCGGTGGCGCGGCCGATCTTCATGCCTTCCTCGAGATTGGCATTCCACAGCGCCGCTTCGTTTTCATCGTAGTTGTGGGTGATGCGCGCGAGCGGCATCCCGAACTCGTCCTTCTGGCTGACTAGTTCGACGCGATTCTCGATCTTCGGCTGCTCCTCGCATGCCGCCGTATACCGCGCGAAGCCCTTGCTGCCGCGCTTCATGAACGCGGCAAGCTCGGCGCCGAACAAATCCGGCCGGGCGTTGTGAAGGCCGGTGAGGCCGCTCGCCTTGGTGGCGCCGCCGCAGACCAGCAAGGTCGATCCGAATGCGCCCTTGTGGGCGGTCTTCGAATAACGCTCATACGACATGTATTGGCCACCGATGGTGCCCTTGGCGGGCTCGAGGTCCTCGTCGAACAGCGCATTCGTCACCGCGGTGAAATGCGTCATGATGTACTTGCCCACCAGCCCGCTCGCATTGGCGAGGCCCTTGGGATGCTTGTCGGTGGCGGAATTGAGCAGCAGCCGCGGGTTTTGCGCCGACCACGAGGCGCAGATCACAACGCTCGCCGGCTGTATGTGTTTTTGGCCATCCCGGTCGAAATACTCGACGCCGGTCGCCTTCTTGCCTGTGGGATCGGTGAGCGCGCGCGTGACCGTGCTCCATGCCCGCACTTCGGCGCCGGCCTTGCGGGCTTCGCCTAAATACGTCACCAGCGGGTTGGCGAGCGCACCTATGGGGCAGCCGACATGGCACCAGCCGTCATAGATGCAGGCGGGCCGGTCCTTGAAGTCGGTCGAGTTCATGGCGACCGCCGCCGGCACCATGCGGACGTTGTTGGCGGCAAAGCCCTTGAGCCAGACCTCGCCGTTCCGAAAGGTCTTCATCGGCGGCATCGGGTAGTCGCGCCCGCCCGGCCGCCACAATTCTTCCGCCTTGGCATCGCCGGAGATGCCGATGTCGTGCGCGACCTTGTCGTACCAGGGCGCCACATCCTCATAGGCAATCGGCCAGTCGTGGGCGCGGTTGTGCTCGCTCTTGATGCGAAAATCGTTCGGCAACAGGCGCGGGACGTTGGCGAACCAGTGCAGCGCCGCGCCGCCGACGCCCCAGCCGCCGTGATACCCGATCGGCGCGAGTTGTTGCCCTCGAGAATAAAAGGAGGCCCGGCTGGTTTGATGCGACGGCCCCACATGTCGGATGAGATGAGGTCGGTTGCTTCCCAGTCCGGGCCGTTATCGAGCAGCACGACCTTCTTGCCAGCCTTGGCGAGCACCGCCGCGAATGTCGAGCCGGAGGCGCCGGCGCCCGCGATCACGACATCGATTTTTTCGTGGATGTTTTCTTGCGTAGCCATTTTTATTACCACCTCTTTTCGGGTGCGATGTGCGCCATGTAGGGGACGCCGAGACTCTCATAGCCCTCCATGGTGCCGTAGACGACATCGACGGCGTCGCTGCGCAGCACGAAATAGACCAGCCCGGCCGGCGGCCCCTGCCAGCCTTCGATTTTGTTCTGACGGAGCGCATCGATGAATCATGCTGCTCGGTGGCCGAAAGGGCTGCGAAACGCTTGCCGCTACGCGCCGTGCTTGCCTTGTCGATGCCGCCGATCGCGGCGCGATAGAAGTTGATGTAGGGCGGCTTGACGTTGACGATGCGGGCTTCGAGCAGCGCCTCGCCGGGTGTCACCGAGACCTGTTGGTCGATGAAATGCGCGACACCGGCGGCGCGGGCACCAGGCAACAGCGTCTCGCCCAGCGCTTCGATCGTTTCGGCTTCATCGGCATTGAGCAGGCGAAACGGCACCGCGCGGGCGCGCGCCTCGCCAGCCGTCATCAGTATCTCGGCACCGGCCACAGTGAAGGCCAGCATGCCCATGCTGGCTCCTTTGAGGAAGACGCGCCGTTCCAGGGCGTTCAATTTGTCCATTGCGTTTCTCCCCGATTCAGCGGTCGCCAACAGCGCCGTTTGAAATGATTCTAAGGAGAATGAACGATAAAGAGCGCGATGAATCAAGCGCACGCCTTCGTGATCACGAAAGCCGCGGAGATTGCGGGTTCGGCCGGTGATCGTGCCGGCCGTATGTCAGTTTTTCTTTGTTTTTCTTGGCGCGCTTGTCTGCGCGCTTACTTGCGCACCAGCGGAATCTGCAAATTGGTCGGGCGGTTCTGCTCAGTGTCAAAACCGCGGCCGTCGATATTGCGCGCGCCCCAGAATAAAAGATCGCCTCTGAGGTAGATGAGGTCGTGTTCCATGAAGTTGGTCCCTTCCTTGAGGCCGAAGGGCAGGAAGGACTTTCCGAAGATGCTCTGAGGCGCGTTGACCGCCCACGGCGCGTATCCCGTCGAGGCGACCTTGTTGAGCAAATCGGCAAATCCCTGCACGAGCGGCGTGACCTCGTAGGATTCGTCGGCCAGGAAGTCGACCTTCTGCGCGCCCGGCGCGATCGGGTGGGCGCCTTGCCATTGCATGTGCCCGCCGATCCTGATCCGCACCAGCGGCACGGCGCCGTTGGGGTCGGCGAAATTGACGACATCGAGCTCGAACCGGTCGGACGGCAAATATTTGAAAGCGCGCTTGAGATAAAACGGCTTCAGCGAGCCGTCCGGGTTCTTGCTCGGGCGAATCTCCGGCGCGATGCTCTCCCAGTTGCCGAGCAGCGCCTGCTTGATGTTTGCGACGTCTTCCATGACGGTTGCTTTCGGTTGATTGGCGGATGACTGCGCCGCGGCTCCGCCTGATCCCACCAGCGCCAGCAGCAACGCCAGCGACGCTCCGATGCCCTTACCCATGTGCGCGCTCCGGTGGGGCCGGCGTGGCCCTTTGCCAAGCCGGATGGATCAAGCCCGCGATGCGTTCTGCCTGTCAGGCAGACCCTCGCATGCACTGCATTTTGATATAGGGATCGCTGGCCCCACTGAAAAAGACTTTGTAAGCTGGCCCCATGCCTGCGGGATATGGGACGTCACGATGGAATTACGGCATCTGCGCTACTTCGTTGCCGTGGCCGATGCGGGCAGTTTGACCGTTGCCGCCGAGCAAAAGCTTCACACCTCCCAGCCATCCCTGAGCCGGCAGATCCGCGATCTCGAACGCGAAGTCGGCGTTGCCCTGATCAACCGCAGCGCGCACGGCATCGAGTTGACGTTGGCCGGCAAGGCGTTTCTGGATCATGCCCGCATGTCGCTGCTGGAAGCCGACGCCGCCAAGGAGGCTGCGCTGCGCGCCGCCCAGCCCGCGAAACCGACATTCGCTTTAGGATTCATATCGGAGCCGAAATCGGTTTGCTCCCGGAGGTGAAACGGATTCTTGACGGCGAGTTTCCCGGCATCGACATCCGCCTGTCGAGCGATTATTCCCCCGTGCTCGCCAAGGCCTTGATGCGGCGCAGGCTCGATGCAGCCTTCATGCGGCCCGAAGAGAATATGGGCGATCTGGCCTCGAAGCGCGTGCGGACGGATCCGCTGATTTTCGTGTTTCCAAGCGACCATCGCCTGGCCTCGCAAAAGACGGTCGCGCCGGAAGCGGTCGTGAACGAAACTTTTTATCTTCCGTCCAAATCCGCCCCCGCGGTGCGCCGCGCCGTGCTGGAATATTTCAGCCGCGCCGGGATCGATCTCAAGCCGGATCATGAAGTGCATAATGTCGTCCACGCGATATCGATGATCACATCGACGCGCGGGGTGATGTTGCTGCCGGCCTACACCAAACGCTATCTGCCTAAAACGATCACCACCCGTCCGGTGCAGGGCGAGGTGCCGACGCTCGATCTGATCCTCGCCTATCACAAGGCGAACAACTCACCGATGTTGAAGCTCTTACTTTCGAAAGTCGGCAAGCTGGTTGGGGCGCCGCGTAGGCGATTATTGGAGCCGCACATTGGGTCTTTTCAAGCGAATCAGCGCTGGGTGCTTCTGCAAGTGCTATCGAAGAACATCCGGGACGAGCCGAGCCGGATGATCGTCCTCCGTCAGGATATGCGGGCGAAGCCGATCCCGTTGTGTTGACCACGCTGGTCGCTGCGAACCAGGGCGATTTGAACGAAGATGATCGCGCATGCGGTGGCCACCGCAGAAAATATATGTTTGCCGAAGCCCTCATGCCAGAATTCGTACATGGGCAGACTGAGGCAAACGAATACAAGACGCCACACATTAAATCCGAACTGAATCAGTGCCGCGCCCAGACCAATATATAGATCGCCTTTCGCCCAGTGCGGTCTGCGAAACATCGTGAGCGTTATCCAGCACAGGGACGCCAACGAAAGATTATGAAAAGACGCGCATGGCGGAGTAATTGCGACATCGTGTCCACTTGGAGTATAAACAACAGTCCCGCTCCATGTCGCATCGGGAATAATGTGACCAATCAACCAACCGACTATACCGGCGTCGATCTGCAAAAATGGGGTCGAGATTGTCGAAAAAATCAAAGGGGCCCAAGTCGTTTGGACCGCTACCGCGGCGGCAACCGTTGCGGCGGCTTTCGTGTTCTGATCGTGGGGAAATTTCATAAGCAGGTAAACGGCAAATAACGTGATCGAAACACCGGCGAACCCTGCAATCGCCAGTAAAATAGTGAAAGCGCACGCCAGCCAGTCCAGCGGCGATACATCGTCGATCTGGCTCTTTGAGAGAAGGAACAGAGATACCGCGGCGGCAAGCAACGCGAACCCTCCCAGCGCCGCGCGGCCGGCAACCTCAACGCTGGTTTGCCAAAACTGAAACGCGTCAAGGAAGAAAATAGCGAAAATCACTATTCCCGACGCAAGGAGAACTTTGGCCGATCGCATGACTTTCATATTATTTAAAAGTGGCTTGCCTGATTATTTGAAATCCAAACCACCGCGCTGTGCGGTGTACACAATCTCAAGACTGCTTCGATTGTCGCCACTGCTTCACACGAGGATAAATCACGAATGTCAGCACAACTACGGTAGCGATAGCGATTCCAACCAACCCGTCGCCGATTTCAGGACCAGGCGCGCCGCGCGTCCCGCCAGGGATAACGGGATGTGAACGTAACCAGTTAATAATATCCTGAATCAAGTTCATATTAAATCTCCTTTTAAAACTCACTAACAACGGGCTGATTTGCGAGTCAACTAAATAGGTTATTAAGATAGATGGGTCCCCAGGTTCCGTTAATTATTAAGATAAACGGGCTCTCTGGTTCCACTAATACTGCATGCACTATTTAATTTGGGAGTTCCGTTTCTTGACGGCGGAACCGAGCGATATCGCAAAGCTGCATCTATCGTCATTGCGAGAAGCGAAAGCGACGAAGCAATCTATTCTTTCTTTGTGCCGCACTATGGATTGCTCCGCGGCGCCTGTCATCGGGCGCGCATTCGCGCGACCCGTTGGCTCGCAATGACGAACAAGGCCTCGCCTTTACCCGCCACTGCCGTAGCTTTGCACCAGGCTGCCGGCGACCAGCGACCAGCCGTCGACCAGCACGAAGAAGATCAGCTTGAACGGCAGCGACACCACCACCGGCGGCAGCATCATCATGCCCATCGACATCAGGATCGAGGCGACCACGAGATCAATGATCAGGAACGGCAGGAACAGCAGAAAGCCGATCTCGAAGGCGCGCTTCAATTCGGAAATCATGAAGGCCGGGATCAAAATCCGCAGCGACATGTCGGCGGGCGTCGCCGGCGGCGGCTCGCCCGAGAGATCCATGAACAGCTTGAGGTCTTTCTCGCGCACGTTTTTCTGCATGAAGCCGCGCAGCGGCACCGAAGCGCGCTGCAGCGCGTCCTCGACGCTGATCTGGTTGGCGATCAGGGGCTTGATGCCGTCGTCGTAGGATTTCTGCAGCACCGGGCCCATCACGAATGCGGTCAGAAACACCGCCAGCGCGATGATGACGGTGTTCGGCGGCGCGGTCGCGGTGCCGAGCGCGGTGCGCAGCAAGGAGAGCACGACGACGATCCGGGTGAACGACGTCATCATGATCAGGATCGAGGGCGCGACCGACAGCACCGTCAACAGCGCGATCAGCTGGATCGCGCGCTCGGTGACGCCGCCATTGCCCTGGCCGAGATTGATGCTGATGTCCTGCGCAAGCGCAGGCCCCGCCAGCGAACCGGCGGCTATCAGAGTGGCAAAAAATAATACTCTACGCGGAAGGGTCGCCGGCCTCACGAAGGGGACTTGGGACGACCGAGCAGCGATGCCATCTCGTCTTCCAGATTTTCAAAGCCGCTCTTTCCCGCAGGTGCGGGCACCGGCGGCGGCAACGGCTCGACGCTGCGCGATGCGATGCGACCGGGCGGCGGTTCGGGGGCGACCGGCGGCGCGCCGATGCGCGGCTCTGAATCGCCGGCGGGGCGGCGCAGTGCGGCTTCCAGGCGTTGCGCCATCTCGGCTAGATTCTGGTCTGCCGACGACATGGCAGGCGCCGGAGCCGGGATCGGGGGCGGCGCTGGCGGGAGCGGCGGTGCAACGACGCGTTCCGGCGCGCGGATCGGCGGCGGCTTCGGCGCTTCGCTCGGACGCGCCGGGCGCGGCATCATCGGCTCGGTGCGCGTCGGCATCACGCCACGCGACGGCAGCGGCTCGGGGCGCAGTTCAGACCTTGGCTCCGGACGGCTGCCGATCGGTTCGGGCGCGAAGCCGGCCAAAGGATCGATACGGTCGCTGCGCCGTTCCGATATGGCCGGCGCCACCGGGCGGCGGATATCGTCGGTGAAGGAGGGCCGGGCCGGGCGCGGCGGCTCGGGCATTTGCGGTTCGGGAAGTTCGAAAGCCTCGGTGCGCGGGCCATCATCGCCCCAATTGCCGGCGTCCGGCAGCGGCGAAATTCTGGCCTGCGGTTCCGCGCCACCGACGGCCGGCCGCGACGGCATCTGATCCCGTCCGGGCATCGCGCGCACGATATTGGGCTCGACCACGATGTCGGTCGGACCGCCGATCATCAGCAGATGTTCGATATTGTCACGCCGCACCAGCACCAGCCGGCGGCGGCCATCCACCGCAGCGGCGTCGATCACGGCGAGCCGCGGCATCCGGCCCCGGTTGGTATTGGCACCCAGCCGATTGCCAGCGAATCGGCGCACCAGCCAGGCGGCGAGGCCGATCAGCGCCAGAACCGCCACGAATGCGAAGAAAAATGTCAGAGCCTGCATGCTTTGCCCCCGGCAAACGGCGTTTTCTTCAAGTCGGTTACCTTCAAGTCGGTTACGTCGAAGGTGGATCGAAAACGGTCGCGAGCGGCGAACGAAGCCTCTATCCGGCCCTAAACGTTAATTCCCCGCGGCAGAAACTGCCGCCCCATACCCTAATAACCTATGAATCGCCTGAGCCAAAACGACTTCTCGCAATCCCGACGCCTTTGATTTCATTGGTTAACGCAGCTTTCGTGGCGAAAATGCGCACGGTGCCCGGCGAATCGGCATTGGCGCGAGACATCGTCCCCGCGGCAATTTTAACCCGTTGTTAACCATACACACGGCAAATTCTGCCCACCTCCCGCGGCGTCGTGCCGTCAGGCGAGGGGGAGAGCGGCGCGATGGCAATCAACGATCTTCCGATGCTGGCGGCGCTGCGTACCAAGATGCAGTGGCATCAGGAGCGCCAGCGGGTGCTCTCGGAAAACGTCTCCAACTCGGATACGCCGAATTTCAAGCCGCGCGACCTGGTCGCCCCGAAATTCGATGTCACCGGCGCCAGCCCCACGGGATCGATCGGGCCGCTGGCGATGGCGCGCACCAGCGCCAGCCACATGGTCATGGCCGGGGCCGACCCGACCTTCGATCAGAATGGCAAGGTCGGTTTCGAGACCAGGCCGGCTGGCAACGCCGTCAACCTGGAAGACGAGATGCTCAAGGTTTCGGCCAACCAGATGGACTACGCGGCGGTGACCTCGCTCTACAGCCGGAGTCTTCATTTGCTGAAGACCGCGATCGGCAAGGCCTGACGCATGATCCGGACCGCCAAGAGAACTGCAGAGAGATAAGGGAGCGGCTGCATGGCAAACGACGCAAACGATTTCGTCCGCTCGATGGGCATCGCAACCTCCGGTCTGCGGGCGCAGTCCGGACGGATGCGGGTGATCTCGGAAAATATCGCCAATTCGAGCTCCACCGCGGCGACCGCCGGCGGCGAACCCTATCGCCGCAAGGTGCCGACATTTTCTTCCGCACTCGATCGCACGCTGGATGCCCAGGTCGTCACGCTGGGCAAGATCAAGCCCGACCAGACCGCGTTCAGCATCAAATACGAGCCCAGCAACCCGGCGGCGGACGCCTCCGGCAACGTCAAATATCCCAACGTCAATCCGCTGGTCGAAATGACCGACATGCGCGAAGCGCAGCGGTCTTACGAGGCGAACCTCAACATCATCAGCGCGACGCGCCGGATGATCCAACGCACGCTCGACATCCTCAAGACCTGAACAGGAAAACTGAGCCATGGCTTCTCCGTCAGTCGCTGCAAACGCCTACGCCGCACTCTCCCGCATCATGGATGGCAACAATGCCGCCTCCGCCGGAAAGGGCACCGAAGTCGGCGGTGGGCAATCCTTCAGCGCCGTGCTCAAGGACGCGATCGGCAGCGTGCTCGACACCGGGCGCAAATCCGACGCGCAGACCGTCGCGATGGCGTCCGGCAAGGCCAATGTCATGGATGTGGTGACGGCGGTGGCGGAAACCGACGTCGCGGTGTCGACCCTGGTGTCGGTGCGCGACAAGGTGATCCAGTCCTACGAAGACGTCATGAAGATGGCGATTTGATTTTTTCAACCGCCGTCATTCCGGAGCGATGCGAAGCATCGAACCCGGAATCTCGAGATTCCCCGATGCGCAATTGCGCATCTGAGGTCTGGTCCTTCGGATCATTCCCAACGAGTTAACCCGAATGGAATACTGCAATGACCGGTGCTGAAACCCTCGACGTGGCGCGCGATGCGATCTGGACCATTGTAATCGTGTCGTCGCCGCTGATGGTCGTCGGTCTGGTGGTCGGCGTCGTGGTGTCGCTGTTCCAGGCGCTGACCCAGATCCAGGAACAGACGCTGGTGTTCGTGCCGAAGATCCTGGCGATCTTTGTGACATTGTTGCTGGCGCTGCCATTCATGGCGGATGCGCTGCACAGCCACATGATGCGGATATCGTCGCGAATCATAGGCGGTTGAGGCACAATGCGTCGATCATGCGCATCGATATCTCACTGTTGCCCGCGCTCGCCGCCGCTTTCATGCTGGTGTTCGCCCGCGTCGCCGCCATGGTGATGGTGTTGCCGGCGCTCGGTCAGTCCAATATTCCGGTTCGCATCAAGATTGCGATCGCGGTGCTGCTGACGCTGATCATCCTGCCGCTGCACCGCGCTGCCTACACCATCGACATGAGCTCGATGACGCCGCTGTTGATTTCGATGCTGCATGAGATCGTCATCGGTGTCGTGCTCGGCGCCACCGCGCAGGTGGCGATGTCGGCGCTGCAGGTGGCCGGATCGGTGATCGCCCAGCAGCTCGGGCTTGGATTCGTCACCGCGGTCGACCCGACCCAGGGCCAGCAGGGCGTGGTGATCGGAAATTTCCTCACGATGCTCGGCGTGACGCTGCTGTTTGCGACCGACAGCCATCATCTCATCATCGCGGCACTCAACGACAGCTACGCGATTTTCTCGCCGGGCGATCTGGTGCCGAGCGGGGACGTCGCCGAACTCGCCACGCGAGCGTTCACCGCGGCGTTCAAGATCGGCATGCAATTGTCGGCGCCGTTTTTGGTGTTCGGCCTCGTCTTCAATATCGGCCTTGGCGTGCTGGCGCGGCTGATGCCGCAGATGCAGGTCTATTTCGTCGGCGTGCCGCTGTCGATTCTCACCGGCTTTCTGATCTTCGCCGCCGTGCTCGCCGCGATGATGGGAACATTCCTCGATTATTTCGTCAGCGTCATGCACGACCTGATACCGCTCAACTGAAAGCCTTGAACGATGGCGGAAGAAGACGAAGGCGCAGAACGCACAGAAGACCCCACGCAAAAACGTCTCGATGACGCCCTCGAACGCGGCGACGTCGCCAAAAGCCAGGAGGTCAATACCTGGTTCATGATCGCCGGCGCGACGCTGATATTGTCGTCGTTCTCCAGCTCAATCGGCAGCATCCAGATGCCGCTGCGCAATCTGATCGCCAATTCGTGGATGATCCACGCCGACGGAAACAGCCTGCTCGAACTGGCCAGGAGCCTCGCTTATATGTTGCTCTCCGCGCTCGGCGTGCCGCTCCTGCTGCTGGCGCTGGCGGCGATCGCGGGCAATATGCTGCAGCACCGCCTGGTGTGGTCGGCTGAATCCCTGACGCCCAAATTCAGCAAGATCTCGCCGGCCTCCGGCGCCAAGCGGATCTTCGGCAAGCAGGCGGCGGCGAACTTCGGCAAGGGCCTGTTCAAGCTGTTCGCGCTGGGCGCCGTGATGACGGCGATCCTCTGGCCGGAACGGCTCCGCCTGGAGTCGATGCTGCATTTCGACCCCAACATGATTTTCGGCGTGATCACCGGGCTGACCATCCATCTGATGGGCGCCGTGGTGGCGATGCTCGCGGTGGTCGCGATCGCGGATTATTTCTTCCAGTACCGGCAATGGTACAACCGGCAGAAGATGTCGCTGCAGGAAATGAAGGAAGAGTTCAAACAGTCCGAAGGCGACCCGCACATCAAGGGCCGGATCCGGCAATTGCGGCATGCGCGGATGAAGAAGCGCATGATGTCCGCGGTTCCCAAGGCCTCCGTGATCATCACCAACCCGACCCACTATTCGGTCGCATTGTCCTATCAGCGCGGCATGGCGGCGCCGGTCTGCGTGGCCAAGGGCGTCGATCAGATCGCGTTGAAGATCAGGGAGATCGCCGGCGAGCACGACATTCCCATCGTCGAAAACGTGCCGCTGGCGCGCGCATTATACGCCACCGTGGAAATCGACCAGGAGATTCCGGTCGAGCACTATCATGCGGTTGCCGAAATCATCGGCTACGTGATGGGTCTCAAGCGCGGATTTTCGGGCCGGCGGGCGTGATGCGGGAAGTGTTGGAAGGAACTGAAGACCCTGAGGCGCCGGAAATGCGCGCAACCGGCGAAATAACAGCATGATGGACTTGCGCTGGCGGGTCCGATTCAGGCACTCAGGAGCAGGCGTGCGAAGCACGTGTCAAATTCCGAGCGTGCGAAACACGCGTCAAATCCGGCGCGTGCGAGGCACGCATCACCTTCAAGCCGACAGGCCGCGTCCCCTGGCATGACCGCCGAACCCGACCACGATCCGTTACCGGAGCCGATGCCCAGCCATGAGCCGGCGCGGCGCGGCGGCAGCATCGTTTTGGTGTTGCTGGTGGCCGGCGGGATCGTCGCGGCCGCGGTGGCGCTGATGACCATCGGCCGGGCGCAGGCCCAGCCTTATATCCTCGGCCTGCTGGCGCTATTGGCGACGGTCGGGCTGTTCAATTTGTTCGCCTATGCGGCGGGGATCATCCGCTTCGCCGATCGCTCGACCGACGATCCGGTCATCCGCCGCATCGCCGATCTGGCCTATGACGGCCTCGCGGTCACCGACCCCGGCGGCCATGTGGTCTATTTCAACTCCGCCTATCTCGCGCTGACGGGGGCGGCGACGGCACTCGATGTGCGCCCGGTGGAACGGGTCTTCATCGGCAATCCCGACGTCTCCGAGGCGGTGTTTCGCCTGCTCAAGGCGGCGCGCGAAGGCAAGCGGCAGCAGGAAGAAGTCCGTATTGCCGGTCAGGACGGCCATCAAGGCCGCTGGCTTCGGATGCGGGTACGGCCGCTCGGCCAGAGTAAGCGCGAGATGAAATACGCGGTGTGGTCGATTGCCGACATCACCCGCGACCGCGAACGGCAGGAAGACGTCTTTCAGGAATTGCAGCACGCGATCGAATATCTCGATCACGCGCCATGCGGCTTCTTCTCGGTCAATGCCGCCGGCGACATCGTCTACATCAACGCGACGCTGGCGAACTGGCTGGATCATGATCTGGCGGAAATCGGCTCGGGCGGCTTGAAGCTGGCCGATATCGTGTCCGGCGATGGCGCGTCGCTGCTGACGTCGATTGCGCCGGTGCCGGGCGAGGTCAAGACCGAAGTATTCGACATCGACCTGCGCATGCGCGGCGGCAAAACCGTGCCGGTACGGCTCTATCACAAGCTGGCCTTCGGCGCCGATGGCGTGCCCGGCGCGTCGCGCACGCTGGTGATCAGCCGCGCCCGGGACGAGCGGGCCGATCCGCAGCGCGCCGCCGAAGTGCGCTTCATGCGCTTCTTCGACCACACCCCGATGGCGATCGCGACGGTCGATCGCGGCGGCGCGGTGGTCCGCGCCAATGCGCGCTTCGCCAAGCTGGCGCAAGGCCTCACGCCTGATGGCGCCGCCAGCAAGTCGATCTTCCATACCGTCAATGCGCGCGACCGCAGCCTCCTGATCGCGGCGATCAACCAGGCCGCCGACGGGCAGGGCGATATCCCGCCGGTCGAGGCGATGCTCGATGGACCCAGGGAGCGCTGGGGGCAGTTCTTCGTCACGACCGTCGAGGAAGACGAACGCGAGACCGAAGCCGCCATCGTCTACATGCTGGAGACCACCGAGCGGCGAACGCTCGAGAACCAGATCAACCAGTCGCAGAAGATGGACATGGTCGGCCAGCTCGCCGGCGGCATCGCGCATGACTTCAACAACGTGCTCTCCGCCATCATGATGGCGAACGATTTCCTGCTGAACGCGCACAAGCCGACCGATCCGTCGTTCCAGGACATCATGCAGATCAAGCAGAACGCGACCCGCGCCGCGACGCTGGTGCGCCAGCTCTTGGCGTTCTCGCGCCGCCAGACGCTGCGGCCGCAGGTGCTCGATCTCGGCGACGCATTGTCCGACCTCACGATGCTGCTGCGCCGGCTGATCGGCGAGAAGGTCAAGCTCGACCTCGTGCATGGCCGGGATCTGTGGCCGGTCAAGGTCGACGTCTCGCAGTTCGAGCAAGTCATCGTCAATCTGGCCGTCAACGCCCGCGATGCGATGCCCGAGGGCGGCAAGCTGACGGTGCGGACCGGCAATCTGTCATCGGAAGAAGCTGCCGGGCTGTCCTACAAGGGCATGCCGGCGGCGGATTATGTGCGGATCGACGTCTCCGACACCGGCACGGGTATTCCAGCCGAGATCGTCGACAAGATCTTCGAGCCGTTTTTCTCGACCAAGGAAGTCGGCAAGGGAACTGGTTTGGGCCTGTCGACGGTGTACGGCATCGTCAAGCAGACCGGCGGTTTCGTCTATGTCGACTCCGAAGCCGGCAAGGGCACTTCGTTTCATATCTTCCTGCCGCGGCATCACGCCGAGAAGGAAGTCGCACCTGAGATCTCCGCTGCGAATGGCGCGGCTACCAGTGGCGTCACCAAAGAGCCGCCGCCGGCGGAAGCAAAACCGCGCACCGACTTGACCGGGCAGGGCACCATCCTGCTGGTTGAAGACGAGGACGGCCTGCGTTCGCTCAACGCGCGGGGTCTACGTTCGCGCGGCTACAGCGTCATCGAGGCGGCGAACGGCCTCGAGGCGATGGAAGCGCTGGAAGAAAAGAACGGTGCGGTCGATCTCGTGGTATCCGACGTGGTGATGCCGGAAATGGACGGCCCGACGCTGCTCAAGAACATGCGCGGCCGCAACCCCGACCTCAAGATCATCTTCGTGTCGGGTTACGCCGAAGACGCTTTCGAGAAGAGTCTGCCGGAGAACCAGCAATTCGCCTTCCTGCCGAAACCTTTTACGCTGAGCCAGTTGGTCGCCGCGGTGAAGGAAACCATGACGCCGTCGTGACGGCCGCCCTGGTCCGGGGATTGGTCGGCCCTTGCGGTGGCGGGCGCAATACCGCAATACAATGAGCGTCCTTGCCGCATCCCCGCGACCGAGCGCCGCAGCCTGTATCCCCAATGATGGCTTCACTTTCAGCCCATACGGCCCATGTTAGTGGCGTTTCCCCCCCGCACGGGGATTTGAGGAAATTGACATGAAATTAACACAACGCGCCCGCGGCATCGTTCAGGCGATGGCCATCATCCTGTCGCTGGCATTACCCGTGATGTTGGCAGTCTCGTCATCCGCTGACGCCCGGATCGGCGGCGGCGTGAGCTCGGGTTCCCGGGGATCGCGGACGTTCTCCGCGCCGCCGAGCACCTCGACCGCACCGGGTACCGCGCAGCCGTTCAACCGCACCTTCACCCAGCCGGGTAGCCCGGGCGTGGGTGCGCCGGCCGGCGGTGGTTTCTTCAACCGGCCCGGCATGGGCTTGTTCGGCGGTCTCGCCGCGGGCTTCCTTGGCGCCGGCCTGCTGGGCATGTTGTTCGGCGGCGGAATGTTCGGCGGACTGGGCGGATTGTCGTCGATCTTCGGCCTGATTCTGCAGATCGGCCTGATCGTCATCGTGGTTCGGCTGGCGATGTCGTGGTGGCAGCGCCGTCACGAAACCGCCTATGCCGGTGCCCCCGCGGGGGGCACGGGCGCCGCATCGACCTTCCGCGCCGGATCGGGTTTCGGCCTGGGATCGGGCAGCGCGCCGCTTGAAATCGGCCCCAGCGACTATGAAGCCTTCGAGCGATTGCTGGGCGAGCTTCAGACCGCGTGGTCGAACGAGGATATCGCCAAGCTGCATACGCTCGCGACGCCCGAAATGGTGTCGTATGTCACGCAGGATATTGCGGAGCACAAGGCCCAGAATCTCGTCAACACGGTCACCAACGTCAAGCTGCTGCAAGGCGACCTGGCCGAAGCCTGGCGCGAAGGCGATACCGATTTCGCCAGCGTGGCGCTGCGCTATTCGCTGATCGACAAGACCGTCGATCGCGCCACCGGCCGGCTGGTCAAGGGCAGCGACCAACCCACCGAGGTGACGGAAGTGTGGACCTTCCTGCGGCCGCGCGCTGGCGGCTGGGAACTCTCGGCGATCCAGCAGACCTGATCTTTTGCCATATGATCGCGATACAAGGCGCTGCGGCTGATACCGCGGCGCCTTTTCGTTTTCGGGCGTTTCATTGCGGCGTTGCGAAAGCGGAATAATGTCGCCTCGATCGGGTTGATGTCAGACCGGGCCGGATCGTCAACGAGCCCGGTAAAACAAATCTGCAAAAGCAATTCGTCGTAAAAACAATTCGCAAAATAACCTGCAAAAAAATCCGGAGGAATCGATGTCCACATTCACCAAGATGATCTCGCCTGTATGTTTTTGCCTCGCCGCCGGTTTGACCGCGGCACAGCCGGCGCAGGCCCAGTCGGCCAACACGACGTTCTTTGTCACCAGCAACGGCATCGGCAACGGCGCCAATCTCGGCGGTCTGGCCGGAGCCGACAATCATTGCCAGACGCTGGCGCAGGCCGCGGGAGCGGGTGCCAAAACCTGGCATGCTTATCTCTCGACGCAAGCCGCCGACGGCAAGCCCGCGGTGAATGCGCGCGATCGCATCGGCAAGGGGCCGTGGCAGAATTCAAAGGGCATCGTGGTCGCCAAGGACGTCGCCGAACTCCACGCCGCCAACAATCTCACCAAGCAGACGGCGCTGAGCGAGAAGGGCGATGTCATCAACGGCCGTGGCGATACGCCGAACCGCCATGACGCGCTGACGGGATCGCAGGCCGACGGCACGGCTTTCCCGGCCGGCGAAGATCGGACCTGCAAGAACTGGACGAGCAGCACGCAGGGTTCCGCGATGCTCGGTCATTCCGACCGCATCGGGCTGCGCGATGACGATGCGTCGAAATCCTGGAACAGTTCGCACCCGTCGCGCGGGCCGGATGGCGGCTGCTCGCAGGCCGATCTCAAGAGCACCGGCGGCGACGGCCTGCTTTACTGTTTTGCGGCGAACTGAACGGGCCGCGCTTCGCGCGGACCCGGTGGCAAGCTCTGAGGATAAGGAATGCGTTCCCCGGATGCAGCGCAGCGCTCTTGCGGTGCGCTGCTGGTCCGGGGTCCATGACGCCGAAAGCAAGGTATGGATCCCGGCTCTGCGGAGCAGCGTGAAGAACGCTGCACCGCGTCCGGGACACGAGAGGTATTGCTTCAAATCCTCTTGGATGAGGTATTATACAGAGAGCCTTACCAGCAGGGCCGGCACCAGCAGCGATAGGGACCGCACGCCCTGACATAGCCCGGTCCGCACCAGCGGCCGTAACCGCGGCACGCGGTTTCCTTGATCGGCGAGAAGTTTCGCGCGGCGCTCGGAATGGCGGCGCCGGTGGATGTTGCGGCGTTGGCGCTCCAGCCGATCGGATTCACCAAAAGAATCGCGGCGGCCGCCAATACGTTAAATGCAAGTTTGCGCATGGGCTCTCCTTGTCCGGGTTGGTGTCATTCTCGGGTGAGCGTCCCCCGATCGGGTCAGCGTCCCGCGCAGCCAGTTTATCATTTTCGGGCCGTGCCGGAATTTGGTTTTTCAAAACGACGCCCAAAAATTTTCCGGCCCCGCCTTTGAACCAATCGGCCCGATTCGCGGACTCACGCGACGCTGTGGCCTCAACGAGCCGATGCCTGAGCAGCAATCATCCTCGGACTGGGACGTGAACCCATAAATTTGGAGCGGCCGGCGAACGTCCGCTTTGGTGCCGATAACGGACTCACGTCGAACATGGCCCCATGTCCGAAAAGTGCCAACAACGGAAGTCGCAAGGTTATTCGATCACCACATCGGCGCTTGCCAATAGCGTGGCCGGAATGTTCACGTTTAGCGCCTTCGCGGTTTTGAGGTTAACCAGCAGTTCGAAAGTGGTCTGCTGGTCGAAAGGAAGTTCTGACGGGCTGGCGCCTCGAAGAATTTGATCGACCTGTCGGGACGCGCGGCGATAAGCACCGATTAGATCGGCTGCATAAGCTAAAAGGCCTCCGACCTCGACATACTCGCGATATGGATAGATTGCAGGCAGACCGGCTTTTTGCGTGAGCTCAACGATGATCTTCCGATTGGTGAAGTTCTCGGCTTGGTCATGGATGACAAGGCCATCCAGTCTGTCTTGCTGCATTTTCACGAAAACGCGGCGATACCCCGCTTCCAGCACCTCCCCTTCCTGCAAACATCCGAAGAGCGAAACTCCCAATTTTGACGCCGCAGCTCGCAGCGCCTCGCCGGCTTTTCCCGCATCATCCCAATAACCCCTAGAACAGAGAAAGCCCGCGCGGGACATCGAGGGGATTACTTCCTTAAGGAGCGCGAGGCGCTTGCCCCAAATCTCAACCCCCGCATCGACCGAAGCGCCGGTGATGTTGCCCCCTGGATGTGCCAAGCTGTTGATCAAACCGTTAGCCACTGGGTCATTCAAGACAGCAACGACCGGGATCGTGGTTGTAGCGGCTTTCAGGTGACGGGTCATCTCGGAACCACTGGTGAAAATGACACTGGGTCGGCTCAGGACCACATTCCGAACCAGTTCTTCGTAATGATCCTGCCGCCCCCCACCAGAATAGCGCTCCACAACGAGGTTTGCGCCCTCGACGTGCCCTAATTCGCGAAGCCCCTCCAAAAATGCACGGTAAGCTCGAACGGCGCCGTTTTGCTGCAGGTCAGACAACGGGGCTGAGGGGTGAATCCATGCGACACGCTCACGCGCTGATGTTTGCTGAGCAAGCGCCGCGAGCGGCCGGGTGCCGACCACTCCTGCGACGAGTTTGATAAATTCCCGCCGCTTCATCCCCAGTCCTGCCCCATGTGCACTCAACCGAGCGTAACCAATTTCCGACACAAATCCATTAGCCGATGTCGGCTCCGGGTCAATCGCGTCACTTTAACCGCGCGTAGCGCACTTCCGGTCTTCCCCAATTAGCGGGCATTCTCAGGGGCAATCGGTATGTCTCAAAAGTGCCAAAAGCGGTCTTTCGATTTCGATGGCTAATCACTGGCTGCGAACAGGTCCCAACGGCCGGGAAGACCCTTTAGCTCGAATGATCCGCGTTCCGCGAATTTCAGCCCAGCGCCTGCGACGAGATCGGTGACGACACGCGACACCAGCACCTCTTCAGAGCCGGAGTGTGACATGACACGCGCGGCAGCATGCACGGCGATACCGCCTATATCGCCGCCCCTGATCTCGATTTCGCCAGTATGCAGACCGGCCCGAAGCGGCAGGCCGATTTCCTTCGCCGCCGAGCCGAAGGTCAGTGCGCAGCGCACCGCGCGCCCCGGCCCGTCGAAAGTCGCTAGAATGCCATCACCGGTGCTTTTCACCAAACGGCCACGATGTTTGTCGACGATCTGCTGCGCAAGTTGGTCATGCTCGTCGAGCATGCGGTGCCAGCGTTGGTCACCCATCTCGGCGGCGCTTCGCGTAGACTCGACGATGTCGGTGAACAGAACCGTCGCGAGCACGCGCTCAAGCTCCGCCGTGCGGTGATCGCGATGGCCGGTAATAAATTCCTCGATATCACCGAGTTTATTTTCAGGATCGCCGGTCCAGAACACGTGGTCGCCGGTTGGGTATTCGATGTACTTCACCCTTGGAATCGCCGCCGCGAGCTTACGGGCGAGTTCGACTGGAACTTGAAGGTCGGCCTTACTATGCAATACCAGCGTCGGCACCTGTAGTGTCGGCAGAATTGCGGTAACATCGATCTGACGGTTGAGCTGCAAGAGCGTTCGCAACGCGCCGGGGCTGCTTCCGAACCGCTCGAACTTTCCGAATTGCGCTATTGCCGCTGGTTTGCTCGCCTCGCTAGGGGCGACCCTCTTGACTAATTCCCCGGCACCCCAATTGCTTACGATTTGTTCGAGGCGTGCCTCCCATGCGTCGTTCGAGAACCGATCTGCGGATCGACTAAAGCAGCCAATCAAAATAAGATGCGATACACGCTCTGGATATGTCGCGGCGAAAAGGACGCTCATGCAGCCGCCTTCGGAGAACCCGACCAAAGCAGCACGCTTCGAGCCAATCGCATCCATGATCGCGCGCACGTCGTCCATCCGCACTTCCAGCGACGGTGCGCCGGACATGCGATCAGACAATCCCTGTCCTCTTTTGTCGAACGTCACTACGCGGGCAAAGCTCGCCAAGCGCCGCAAAAAGTTGGTGAAACCGGTTAGTTCATGCGCAAACTCGATATGCGAGACGAAGCCGGGAACCAAAATCAAATCAATCGGTCCATCGCCCATCACTTGATAAGCGATGCTGAAATCACCGCTTTGGGCGTACCGCGTCTCGGGTAGCTTAAAATCCGTCATCGGGCAGCCTCGGGGTCCGACCCATTGTTGCCGCCGGGAAAGCCAAGATCAACCCTGCTCTTGATGTCTCTAACGGGTCAAACGCGCCGGTTTGGCTAAGTCTGGATCACTTCGCTTTAGCCCCGTTAGCGACCAAGTGCGGCGAGGGCTGGTGGTCCGGTTGGTGCCAAACTCGGAAATAGCGCTGTTTATTCGATCACCTCGTCGGCGCGGGCGAGAAGAGTCGCCGGGACGTGCAAGCCCAATCCTTTCGCCGATGGCTGGTTGATCACCAATTCGAACTCCGTGGGGGCTTGAACAGGAAGATCAGCTGGATTGGTCCCTCTCAATATTCGGTCAATATAGGATGTAGCGCTGCGCACGACCTTCTTAATATCGACTCCATAGGAGACCAGACCGCCCACAGCGCAATAAGAGCGGAGTGGATAAATTGCCGGCAGTTGACATCGATTTACCAAGGAAACGATTTGGTCTCGTCGAGCGAAAGTAACCGCGTCAGGCAGAAAGATCAGACCGCCGTTAGGTTTCTGACTGACCGACACGATTAATCGCTCGATATCGGAACTGTTACCAACTGGTGTTTCGATTGAAAGAATGTGCAGACTGTTTCCACCTTCGTCGATGGCCTTTCGAAATGACGGCGAATTGTTTCCGGGCTCGGGATCATAGACCAAACCTATGTGCTGTACGTTGGGTGCGATCTCTTTCAGGACCGAAACCCATTTGCTCCCCAATGAAGGTTCAAACGGGGTAAAGCCAGTGATGTTACGGCCTGGTTTCGCAAAGCTGTCGAACAAGTGCATCCCCACCGGGTCGCTCACCATCGCGAATACCGTCGGGATATTGGTGCCCTCTGCATACACGGCCGCCATTGAAGCGTTCGTCACGGCGAACAGCACATTGGGTTTGAGCGAGATCAATTCCCGGGCATGAGCGCGAGAGCTCTCTTCATCGCCGTTGGTCAACCGGTAGTCGATCTGGACGTCTTGTCCAGGATGCCAGCCAAGCTCTTGCATGGCCATATCGAAAATGCTTTGCGTCGAGAAGCTGCCGGTGATCAGCACGCCCACGCGCCGGATATGGGCCTGTGCGTGCGCCGCGCCTGGAATAGCCGTAGAGGCTATCAAACCTGCGATAAATTCGCGCCGCTTCATTTTCGATCCCGCTCCGATGTTCTCGACCCGAGAGTAGGCAATTTTCGACACAGGTCCAAGCGGTCGAATGTCCGGGTTGGGTCATTCGCGTCGGTTTTGGCATGTCCGGGATATGTCCGCTTACGGGGTAATCTCGGGAAGTACTGGTCCTCCGGTTTGCCGGTTGAGGGCATCGGGTTGGACGTGATTCAAGCGTCCAAACCGGAGTCTCGAATCATGCGGTAGGAACTCACGGACTTTGAAATGGGGCTGCCATCCGGTCGTTCCTGCCGAACAAGCCGCGTGGCATTCCCCGTATTGACGAGCGGCGCGTCCTGAACGGTATCTTTTGGGTTCTGCGCTCAGGCGCTCCCTGGCGCGACCTGCCGGTATACTATGGCCCCCCGCACCACTTGCTGTAATCGCGTTTGTCGTTGGCGGCAGGCCGGGCGTCTGCGTGCTAGAGCCTTATCGGTTCTGATTGAATCAGAACCGGGCTCTAATCTTTTGTTTTGACGCGTTTTCTTTACGCGAACCGATTCCACTTCGCTCGAAAACGCTCTAATGGGTCCACGCGCTAAGCCGCGGCGACCGTGCGCAGGGTTGGTTCGCGCAATGCTTCGTCTTCACGAACGAAGCGGGCGGCGGCCTCGATGGCGGCCGGCAACTGCGCCAGGTTGACCGGCCTGGCAAAGAGATAGCCCTGACCCTTGGCGCAGCCTTCGTGTGCCAGAAATTCCCACTGCGCCTGCGTCTCGATGCCTTCGGCCAGCACGGGCACATCGAGGCTCACGCCCAGCGCCAGCACGGTTCGAACGATCGCCGCGCGGCGCTGTCGTCCGGCAGCCGTTTGACGAAGGACTGATCGAGCTTGATCTTGTCGAAAGGAAACGCGTGCAGCGTCGCCAGCGAGGAGTAGCCGGTGCCGAAATCATCCATCGCCACCGAGATTCCCATCGCCTTCAATTTGCGCAGGATATGCAGCCCGCGGCTCTGGTCCGACATGATGGTCGATTCCGTGACCTCGACCTCGAGCCGCCGCGGTGACAGGCCGGTTTCGAGCAGGATCGCATGGATGGTTTCGGCCAGATCCTCGCGGCCGAACTGCACCGGCGACAGGTTGACCGCGACAGTTCCGGGGATCTTGCCGTCGGCGGCGTCGCGGCAAGCGGTGCGCAGCGCCCACTCGCCCATGCCGATGATGGCCTCGGTCTCCTCTGCCAGCGGGATGAATTCGGCCGGTGAGATCATGCCGCGTTTGGGATGGTGCCAGCGCATCAACGCCTCGGCGCCGCAGATTTTTCCATCGTGGAGCGAAGTCTGTAATTGGTAATGCAGCTCAAGCTCATTGCGCTCGGCCGCGGTCTGGAGGTCGCGCGCCAGCGCCCGGCGCGCGCGGGCGCTGTCGTCCATCTCGCGCTGATATTGGCAGATGGTGCCGCGCTGCTTGCTCTTGCCGCGGGTACATCGCGAGCTTGGCGTTGCTGAGCAACTGGGTCTCGCTCCGGCGTGTCGATCGGGAATATCGAGAAGCCGATCGAGGCGGTGAGGGCGACCGACTGGCCCTGAACGGAAAATGGCTTGGCGAAGGCCTGCGCGATGCGGTCGGCAAAGGCGTGAGCGTCATGCGGGTGGTTGCCTCGATGTCTGCAGCCCCAGAAATTCGTCGCCGCTCTGGCGGGCGAGGAATTCGCCTTCGCCGAGCACGCGGCGCATCCGGTCGGCGACTTCGATCAGCAGGAGATCGCCGGCGCTGTGGCCGAACACGTCGTTGATGTCCTTGAAGCCGTCGACATCGATCGCGAATGCTGCGAGCTTGTGCGCCTTCTCGTGTGCTTCCGCCGCATCGAATGCCAGCCGTTCGTTGAACGCGATCCGATTGGGCAGGCCCGTCATGGTGTCGTTGAACGACAGCTGATGGATACGGTCCGCCGATTCCCGTGCGGGGCGCGAAGATCGATAATGTAGGTCGAAAAGCCGCTGCCCATCACCAGAAGGACGGCGCCGACCACGGCGAAACCGAGCATGTGGGCCGGGATCAGATAGGCCGGCAATATGACGGAGGCATCGGGGATGACCGTCGTCGATGCCGTCAGCGCGTAATGCATGACGCAGATCATGAACGCCAGCACGATCGCGGCGCCGTGACGGCACCAGCGCGTCACCGGCCCGATTGGCGCGGTTGACCGCCAGCGCGCTGAGGCCAAGGCCGAGCATAAAGGTCATCGCGACGCCGTAGATGTTCCACTGCGTGGCGCCGGCGATGTGCCAGCGCCTTGAGGCCGATGAAATGCATGGCGAGAATGCCGACGCCCATGATCAGGCCGCCGAGTTCCGGCGCCAGCGTAAAATGCCGGCTGCCGATCTCGAAGCCGACCAGGCAGGAAATCACGGCGACCACCAGCACGAGGCCGGTCGCGACCGGTTCGAATCCGCTGCTCAACTGCGGGTCCAGTGCCAGGATCGAAATGAAGGTCGAGGCCCAGAGCGCCGCGCCGGTGCCGACCGAGGCCATGAACAGCCAGCCATAGCGCGTCGATCCGGCGGTCGCGCGGGCGCGTGCGAAATGCCGCATGCCGACCCATGTGCCGAACAGGCACACTGAGCCAGCGAACATCACCAGCATCTGATGGTACGCAAAAGAGTAACCGGCCGCGTGTGGCATGAGGCGTCCTTCTCCTGTTATCAAGATACGGGATCAGGGGTTAAACGGTTGCGGCGCCGGCCGTTTTATCCGCCTGAAGAGCGCGGGCTTTGCGAAACAGCGTTGAAATTTTGTAAGAGAATGCGGGGGAGCGGGGGACGAAGGGCATCGCCGGGGCCCTCCGAACCAATGCGTTAGTCATTTGTTAAGCCTGTAAAACAGGCGAAAGGTACTCCATGCGCTATGAACTCTATTACTGGCCGAGCATTCAGGGCCGCGGCGAATATGTTCGCCTTGCGCTGGAAGAGGTGAGCGCTGACTACGACGATATTGCGCGCGGCGCAGGCGGCATGCCCGCGATGATGAAGATGATGGAGGCGCGCGATGGGACCCCGCCATTCGCGCCGCCGTTCTCAAAGCGGGCAAGCTGGTGATCGGGCAAACCGCCAACATCCTGTTGTATCTGGGATCGCGCCATGGCCTTGCGCCGAAGGCGGAAGCCGGGCGGCTGTGGGTGCATCAGTTGCAGCTCACAATGGCCGATTTGGTGCTGGAAGTTCACGACACCCACATCCGCTCGGGCCATCGCTGTATTACGAGGATCAGAAGGCGCCTGCGAAAAAGCGCACCGGCGAATTCTGGAACGAACGCGTGCCGAAATATCTGGGGTATTTTGAGCGGCTATTGAAATGCCATGGCGGGAGCTATGTCACCGGCCGCCGGCTGACCTATGTCGACCTGTCGCTGTTCCAGATCGTGGAGGGGCTGCGCTATGCTTTTCCCAAACGCATGAAAGCTTACGAGCGCAGCATTCCCGGCCTGGTCGATCTGCGGAATCGCATCGCCGCGAGGCCGAACATCAAAGCCTATCTCGCCAGCCCCCGCCGCATCGCCTTCAACGAGGACGGGATATTCCGGCGGTATAAGGCGCTGGATTTGTGACTGCCGTCATTCCGGGGCGCGGGCGGCGCGAACCTCAGATGTGCAATCGCTCATCGGGGAATATCGAGGTAACCAGGGTGTATACCGGCAGGTTGCGCCAGGGAGCGCCTGAGCGCAGAACCCAAAAAATGCCGTTCAGGACGCGCCGGCGTCAACACGGGGAATGCCACGCGGCTTGTTCGGCAGAAACGACCGGACACCGGACCGCAGCCCATTCAGAGTCCGTGAGTTCATACCGCATTATTCGAGTGCCGGCTTGGACGTTTGAATCACGTCGAACCCATTGCCTTCAACCGGCAAAACCGAAGGACCCGTACTTTCGAGATTATCCCGTAAGCAGACATATACCGGATATGCCAAAATCGACGCGATTGACCCATAGCGCGGACATTTCAGAATAGCTTGCGCGCTTTTCGCGCTTGATAGGGGGTGCTTGACACAATGCTAATATCGCAAACCGAGCGTAATCGGTAGCTTCCGGGTTGCCAGCCTTTCAATATTTTCGAGTGCCAAGATCAAGTGCTGCGGCGTCAGGATTGCGGTGACGGGTCGTAGGATTGGCGTAATTTTATTACGTTTGTCATCCGATCGCCCGCGCATGGGCCCATGCAACGGTGATGCAGGCATGGACTTTCACAACCTCAGAACTGGGTGTGAGCTTCTGGCCTTAGCCGACTGAGTGACCTCTTGGCTCCACGGGGACTACTGGACTACGGCTGGCCCGCTTTATTCCTTCGAATCCGGTGAGTTGTGAAGTATATCACATCTACCCAGAGGTATTACGTTTAACCTGTAGCGGGAAATTCCTCGGAATGGCGCTGCTCCGTGATTCGCTTAATGGCAATCTCGAAGGATGCCTAGCGCCGAGGGAGCAGAGGGGGGTGATCACATGCAGCGCGAACGTTTGGGCGTTAATCGCTATTGCGGTAAGCGTCGTAGCCACGTTTTTCTACAGCGGCGGCTTGTGCGCAAAGCCTTCAGGACTTCGGCCTCGTTGGCCTATCACCCCTTTGGGAAGCAAATACGCGATATAAAGGATCAGGCCGAAGTAAATCGCATCGAAAACACTCGAGTATGCAATAAAACCGTTCCACTGACGGGAAGCGTTAAGACGGCAGCCGACGCTCGCGAAAGCGATTGGAAAGCAACGATTGATTCTTATGATGCTTGGAAGTCGATTATAAGACCCGCTCGATGTTTCGTCAGCCTCTCGTGCAGGCGGGCGATGAAGAGGGTAAGCAAAAATACATCAATCAGCGCAAAGCAGGCACATCTCAGCGGACGATGCAGCTCTTTGCTTATGCATTCTATCTGCGTACCATGTACCGAAATGGGAAATACGCGGAGACCGCCAGTGCCGCCGAGTCCGCGATCCCAAAAGTTTCATCTATCCCCGAGTTTTCACCAGCTCGACCTTGCCGAAACCAGCGGCACTTATCTCACGGATGAAACCAACGCGAACGCCATCTTTTTGTACGCAAGGCTCGGGCGCATTACTGGCGCGAGCACCGACGCCGACAAGTTTCTGTCGATCGTCAGATATCTCGACATCCGTGATGAGCTTTTGTCGACGATCAAGCTCGGTTTCTTTATTAATGAAGACGACGACAACGACATTCTTGAAAGCGCGGCGGCCTGGCCGGCGCGGCGATGAGTGGCGTTCTCGGAGTCCTTCCGCGAGCCGCTATCAAGGCATCATGGATTCAAAACGACGGCGGGCAAGCTCAAGGCTTTGTCGTGTTTCGCGGCAAACGATCCAACACATTCCAGATTTCGTTTGGAAGTGGAGGCGAGCCGCCCCCGCCCCCGGCGAATGACAACACATCAGCGCCGTCGCCCAAGGATCCCGAACGGCCAATGCTCATCGCTCCCGGCAAAAATTCCACAGCTAGCGGTGGATTAGGGTCTTATGCCGACGCCGATATTTTGAGCGCCGGCATCCTGGCCGCCAGCGAAGCCAAGGCTGTCTATCGCCGCTTCGTCGATAGACGTCTCGTCGAATATTCCAGCAGCGAGATGGCACTCTTCGACATCCAGAAGGATGGCGATAGCTACAGTATTTCGTTTGCCAAGCCGGGAGGTCGACAAGACCGGCGATCCAGCAGCCGCAATGCAGCGCTTTACGCTTCAATCCGCGGAGATGAAGGCGCTTGGAGGAAGCGGAGCGCTTCCCGCCGACCATCCCATGAGCCCCTTTATTGATCAGTTTGAAGGAGGCGGCGCTCGTCGAATATTCCAATCCATTTATGTCCGCCGACAATGATAACGAGTTTCGCGCGTCTGCCGATCAGTTCAGTTTTGGGCTTCAACGCGCGCTTCCGAGCAAGCAGATTTATCGGGACTCTTTATCGGATCAAACCAAATCAATCGTCAGCAATCTTGGCACCCATCTTGTCGGCGATGCGAGCGACTATGTCGCGATCATCGCGGACACTTCGTTCAAGGTTACCGATTACAAGATCGTGCAGAACATTCGCAGCTCGCTTAGTCAGGCGGGCATCCCGATCCAAAAGGGAGTTCAGGGCGATAACAAGGGAAAGAACGTCATCCTGATCACGGCACATTCGGACGAGGAGTTCGCGAAATTCGTTGATGCCCTGGGCGGCGCTGGTTCCTTCAAAGACAGTTATGTCATTGTCAATTCCTGCGAAACCCCAGTAACACGCCGCATAGCCGAAAAGATCACTGGCCAGTACGGTGCCAAGGCCGCCTTTGTCTATGAGGGGACGATCCCCGCCGAAAATGTCTCTCAGATGATCGAGGGCATGGCCAAGACGGTTAAGGAGAAGTCGAAGCAGAAACTGGTCGACTTCCTCAGAGGCCTTACTGCCGCGCAGGGGCTAACTGGAATCTGGAGCGTGTCCTAGAATGCTTGACCTGCCATTTGAGCCCGTCAACGAATCCGACGCCTTGGAAATCGAAGGGGACGCCCATCTCGGCACCTCCGTGCCCCAGGTAGGGCCGGGAGCCGCCCCTTCACCGGAATTCCGCGCTCAGATCCATGACCGCCCTATCTCCTTATCAATCCGGGACATGATGAGCGCCGCCAACGTCTCGTCAGCGGCCAAGATTTACAAGCGATTTGACTCTGGCTTGTCCCGCATCGCTTCTCCATCCGGCGTGTGGTCGGCTCATCGAAAATCATCAAAGCCGGCTGCGAGATCGAATATCTTGATACCGATCAAACGTTCTCTATTTTGGGTTTGCTACCCGCGCCGGAATACTTGGAGCGTCTTTCCGCCAATCTCAATGTCGAAGCTTCCGCCAAAGCCGTTCTGAGTGAAAGCGGTGCCCTCGAGGTTGCCTTGCCGCTTCCTGCCGATCTGGCGCTAAAGCCCGTTTCCGGTTCGGCATCCCTTTCGTCGTCTGTCGGCCTCCAAGGAGGGTTCAAGCTCGCCTTATCCTTGAAGCTGATGACACCGTTCATCGCCGCCATCGGCGTCGGCTCCCGACAATGCATGTTCGAGTTTTCCGTGCACGATCTGCCGCTCGCCGATCGCGATATCGAAACTTGGGCTCTTGTCGCCCTGCCTAAAGGCGAATCCGAAATTGCCTATCGCATGCGGTGCTTTTATTCGTCCCGCTGGTTTGCTGTTCCGCGGCATTGGCGAACGGCCTGGACCGAGGTGGACGGCTGCTCCTTCGCGATAATTAGTCGGGGCGTGTGATGCGTCAATCTTGCCGCGCGGACGTCCGCCGGCCGCTCCAAGTTTATGGGTTCACGCCCCCAGTTCGAGATTCCCCGATGTGCAATTGCACATCTGAGGTTCGCTCGATAGGCGCGCGCCTGGAATGATGAAATTGTTCTTATCTGTTCCGCCCGTCGACCGGCGTCATCGTCAGTTTCGCGAGCTCAATGCCGTCGATGCAGCTGACATTGAGCGCAACCACCTCGGTGCGTCGGGCTTGCTGCCGCGCGCGAACACGGCGACGCCGCAATCGTTGCAGAGCTGGTGCTTGATCGCGTGCTTGTTGAAGAGGTATTCCCGCAAATTGTCGTCGCCGGCGCGCAGCTGAAAACTCTTCGGCGGCAGGAACGTGAAATGCAGGCCCTTCTTGGTGCAGATCGAACAGTTGCAGGCCGTTACCATCGCCATGTCGGTGGTGCATTCGAAACGCACCATGCCGCAATGGCAGCCGCCGGTGTAGGTCTTGCTGTCAGGCATGATTGGCTCCGCAAATGGCTATCCATCAACAGAATAGCCATTTCCGGCAAACTTGCAGCGGAAAGTCTTCAGATCACGGTCTTCAGGCGAACTGGTTGACCCGCGTTCCCTGTCCGGGCGGCAGGGGGGCCTGAGCCGGCGGCTGGGCCGCGCTGACGTCATTGGAGCTGGCGTCGTTCGAATTGTCGTCGGGTTGCACGTCCGGCGGCTTGGACGCGCTGGGGTCGGGCAGGGTTGACGGGTGTCGGCGCTGAAATGCTCGAAATGTTCATGTCGGATTCTCTGGAAGATTTCTTGGGACGATTTTCCGGGCTAATGCGTCCGACTGTGAAGCGGCGGAAGCGAAAGCTTTATGAATCCAGACCGTAAATCACGGCATATCCAGCCCGATCCCGTCACGTGGTGACGGGCCGCTCAATGCGTCGGCTAAAATTGTAGCGATTGCGCCTGATGCAGCCGGGCGTCGTTACTGATCCGGGCTGCGGGAAATGGCGATCGATGCGTCGGTCTTGGTTCGCTGGCAATTCATGTCGAGGCGGCGGTAACGTATCGAGACATCGTCGCCGCGGAAAATGCCCCATCCGCGACAGGCAGCGCGAAACGCCCCTTCACCATTTCGTCCTTTGGCAGCGTGAAGATGATCGCGGCGGCGCCGGCGGCAAGGTCGATGAATTCCGGCTTGGGCTTGCGGCTGGTGCTCTTGGCGTACAGTTCGTTGGAGAATTTGCGGCTGGTACAGCCGAGCGACATCTCCCTGGTTTGCGGATGCGACAGATAGATGACTTTGGCGGCGGTGATACCGACCTTGAGGCCGTCGATCTGGCTGGCGAGCTGGGCCGCAAGATCGTCGCAACGGTCGGCGCGCGCCGGCGAGGCGCTGGATACGGCAAGCAAAAGCGTAGCTAGCACGGCCAGTTTTGCGAAATTGATTCGTTGGCGAAATTCCGGTCTCAATGTCATCGTAAATGCCCCTTTGCGCCATTGAAGCGTCTGCGAACGTCTGGCGCAAGAGTGGGTGTTTATTTGCCTGTGATTGGCAACTGTCGCGCGCGCTACAGGATATCGTCCCTTCCGTGTCAGGTGATCCGAACATCCCGGAAAAGCATTTGTGGGCCGCCCGGAAGGCCGGCCAGAACCTACCCTTTTTGTCCCAAAAGTGCTTAGAACGGTGGTATCGCCGATGCGTCCGAAAAGCCGGAGCATCCGGCCCCTCAACCTGCGAGCCCGCCATGAACGCCCCCACTGCCTTCCCCGATCCCAAGCCCGTTCCGCCCTACAAGCACACGCCGCTGTTTCCGCTCGGCGCCGATACCACGCCGTACAAGAAGATCACCACCGAGGGCGTGCGGGTCGAGAAGGTGCTGGGCAAGGACATGCTGGTGGTGTCGCGCGAGGCGCTGCGGGCGCTGTCCGAGGCGGCGTTCGGCGATATCAATCACTATCTGCGGCCGGGGCATCTGAAGCAGCTGCGCAATATCCTCGACGACAAGGAAGCCAGCGACAACGACAAGTTCGTCGCCTTCGATTTTCTCAAGAACGCCAACATCGCCGCCGGCGGCGTGCTGCCGATGTGCCAGGACACCGGCACCGCGATCATCATGGGCAAAAAAGGCTTTCGCGTCATCACCGATGGCGACGACGAGGCCGCGCTGAGCGAGGGCGCGCGCGACGCCTATCTGCGCCGCAACCTGCGCTATTCGCAGGTCGCGCCGCTGTCGATGTACGAGGAAAAGAACACCGCCAACAATATGCCGGCGCAGTGCGAGATCTATGCCGAGGGCGATGACGCCTACAAGTTCATGTTCATGGCCAAGGGCGGCGGCTCCGCCAACAAGAGTTTCCTGTTTCAGGCCACACCCTCGGTGCTGACCAAGGAGCGCCTGCTGGCGTTCCTGAAAGAAAAGGTGCTGACCCTGGGCACCGCGGCATGTCCGCCGTACCATCTGGCGATCGTGATCGGCGGCACCTCGGCCGAACTCTGCATGAAGACCGTCAAGCTTGCCTCGGCGCGCTATCTCGATGCGCTGCCGACCCACGGGTCGGCCGACGGCAATGCGTTCCGCGATCTCGAGATGGAGCAAGAGATTTTGAAGATGACGCAATCGCTCGGCGTCGGTGCGCAGTTCGGCGGCAAGTATTTTTGCCACGACGTGCGCGTGATTCCGGCTACCGCGCCACGGCGCGTCTCTGCCGATCGGCCCTCGGCGTGTCCTGTTCGGCAGACCGCCAGGTGCTGGGCAAGATCACCAAAGACGGCGTCTATCTCGAGGAGCTCGAGCATAATCCCGCGCAATATCTGCCCGCGGTGGAGCAGGCGCTGGGCGGCGAGGTCGTGAAAATCGATCTCAACCAGCCGATGAAGGAAATCCTGGCCACGCTGGCGAAGAACCCGATCAAGACGCGGTTGTCGCTGACCGGCACCATGATCGTGGCGCGAGATTCTGCGCATGCCAAATTGCGCGAGCGGCTGGAGAAGGGCGAACCGCTGCCGGATTATTTCAAGAACCATCCGATCTATTATGCCGGGCCCGCCAAGACGCCGGACGGCTATGCTTCCGGCGCGTTCGGTCCGACCACTGCCGGCCGGATGGATTCATTCGTCGACCAGTTCCAGGCCGCGGGCGGATCGATGGTGATGGTCGCCAAGGGCAATCGCGCGGTCGCGGTGCGCGAGGCCTGCAAGAAGCACGGCGGATTCTATCTGGGCTCGATCGGCGGCGCGGCGGCCAATCTCGCCGAACACTGCATTAAGAAGGTCGAGGTGGTGGAATATCCCGAACTCGGCATGGAAGCGATCTGGCGCATCGAGGTGGTGGATTTCCCGGCCTTCATCATCATCGATGACAAGGGCAATGACTTCTTCAAGGAATTGAATCTGGGGTGAGGGCGGTACGTCGTCCCGGCGTTCGCCGGGACGACAACCGTTTTGGTTTACGCTCTTATCCCCTTGAACGGAAAACTGCCCATCGGGCCGATGCCCATTTCGCCGGAGATGCTGTCGCCGGAAACCTTGCCGGTGAAGTCGAGTGTCAGCGGCATCGGGCTGGTGATGGAGACTTTCACGAGACGTCGTCGCCATTGGCCTTGCCGTCGAAGATCTCGGCCGTGTTGCCTTCGGCAGCTTGCGTGCCCGTCAGCGTGCCGCTGGCGTTCTTGAGGCTCAGCGTCGCGTCGCGGTCGCCCATCGGGGTGCTCATGACGATATTCCAGTTCCCGTCCACGGCCATCTCATTCCCCCGCATTCTTTGTCGCAAAACCGGAATGGTTCTGGGATCAGGCTTTAGCTCCGAGGCCGGTATAGCGCATCTTTACGCTCAAGCCCAATAGCCGGGAAGAAAGGTCAGGCGCGGATGGCGCGAATCCGGCTGGTGACGAGCAGGCGAAACGCGACATATTGCACGGCAAAACGCCGCGAGCTTGGCGCCGACCGCGACCACCGACACATAGATTGCCCACAGCTTCATGTCGCCGGTCAGCGCCACCGCGATGGTGCCGGCGCCAAGCGCGATCATCAGCACGGCCCAGGCATAGCCGGCGAAGGTGACGTATTGCGGAATGGTCTGCGCCACCACCGGCGGCACATAGCGCAGCATCCAGCCGCGCTTGAGCATTGATCGCGCCGATCGCGAAATGCGCGATCGAAGGTTTCGCCAGCACGAAGCGCGGATCGTCGGTCAACAGCGTCGCGCTGCCGAGCACGATCACCAGCGCCAGGCTGGCATAGGTCATGAAGCCAAGCTGAAGACCCCTGATGCGGGCATGGATCAACTGGACCAACCGCGCCCGCGATCGCGACGCCGGTCGCCAGCACGACATTGCCGGTGATCAGGTACAGCGCGATGAACACGATGGTGGAGAGGAAATCGGTTCCGAGTTTGACGAACACGTCTTTCATGGTGGGCGTTCCCTCAGAATAACTTCTGTCATTCCGGGGCGATGCGAAGCATCGAACCCGGAATCTCGAGATTCCGGGTCTGGTCCTTCGGACCATCCCGGAATGACAGAACACGTCTACGCAGCTCCCACCCAATTGCCGTGAAACCCGTCGGGGACCCGGTGCGCCAGTTGCACCAACGCGACCGGACCGGCTTCGATATCCCCAGCATTGAACACCGCCAGATCGCTGCGGTTTTCGCGCCCGCGGTAGACCGCCGCCCAAAAGCCAGCCATCGCCCTCAGCCGCGTCGTCGCCCCGCGCCACGAACAACCGGCTCGGAGATGCTATCGCCGACCGGCAGTTGATAATGCCCCAGCCGCGATCCCTTGCCGCTGACATGCATGATGCCGGAGAAGGCGTTGAACATTCGGCAGGTCGGGATTGGCGCAGGCGTACCAGCCATGGTTGCTGGAGAGGCCAGCGCGGCGATCGTCGATGCGCGGGAATTCGCCCGTGATGTCGTCGAGATAGGTCTGCGTGAAGCGATCGGTATTCCCGGCGAGATCGAAGGTCCAGCGGGCACAGCCGGGCGCGCGACTTGACCGGGTCGGTCGGCGCGCCGTCGGGATGGGTGAATAGCGGTGCCTCCTGGCATTGCATGACATCGGCGATGATGCGCTCGCCGTCTTCCCAGGCGTTCATGATGTGGAAGACGTAGCAATTCTCGGCGCGAAACCAGACCATGTTATCAGCACTTCCATTGCGCTTCATCACGCCGACATAGGCGCCTTTTTCAGGCTCCCAGGCATAAGGCGGCCGGCCGCTCATCGCGCGCGTCATGCTGCCGGTGAGCGGCAAGATCGGAAACAGCAGGTGATTTTCGGTGGCGACGAAGTCGTGCACCATGCTGGCATAGGGCGTCTCCAACCGGTCGAAGCGCGTCACTAAGCCTGAGGCATCGACCGATCCGAACGAGAGCGCCGGGGGTAAACGGTCCGGCGGCATTGTAGCCGAAGAACATCATCTCGCCGGTGACGGGATCGATCTTCGGATGCGCGGTGAAGGGACCTTTGATGCCGCCGCCATAATTGCAGGAGCCCAGCGTCGCCAGCGTGCCGGGTTCGATCTCCATCGGCAGATGAGCTTCTTCCAGTGCGAGCAGGCGGCCACCGTGAAAGATGATGTTGGTGTTGGCGACGCCGCCATCCGGGATGGCCGTGACCGGCGCGTCCGGCAGTTTGCGGCCGAAACCGCCGAACAGCGCGCGGCCGGCATCATGTTCGGCCTGCCATTTCGGGGTGCGGACCCAGCGATTGCGATAGCTGGCGCGGCCGTTTTCAAGATGGAAGGCGTGCAGCATGCCGTCGCCGACAAACCAGTGCGCGCCGGGCGCATCAAACTGAGGATTGGGACCGTTGCGATAGAGCGTGCCGTTGAGGTCGCGCGGCAGTTCGCCTTTCACTTTCAGAAACGGCGCGTCGCATTCCATCGGAATGGGGCCCTGATTGGAAAAGCCTGTGTCGGGCGCTGTCTGCTGTTGCATCGGTGGCTCCCTCCTTATCTTTACATCGTAAAGATTGGATATCGCGGCTGGCCCCCACCGTCAAGCGAAATCTTTACAGTGTAAAAATAGCGACTTATAAGGCCGCGATGCCGAAAAAACCCGACTCAGCCCCAGCGAGCGCCCGGCGGCCCGCGAAGGCGGCTCCCTCCGTACGAACGTCCCGCCAACCCGCCCCCAGATCCAATGGCGGGCCCAGGGAAGGCATGAAGGATGCGCCGTATCATCACGGCGCACTGCGCGACGCCCTGCTGGAAGCAGCCGAGCGGGTGCTCGAACGCGATGGCCTGCCGGGACTGACGCTGCGCGCGGTGGCGCGCGAGGCCGGCGTGTCGCATGCGGCGCCGACCCATCATTTCGGCGATCTCGCAGGTCTTCTCAGCGAACTCGCCGCCATCGGGTTCCAGCAATTCCACGCCGCGATGACGCAAGCCGGTGCGGCCGATGGCTCTCCCGAGACCGGGATGGCGCGGGCCAAGGCCTATGTCGGTTATGCGCAGGCCCATCCCGGCCTGTACGGGCTGATGTTTCGCACCGAACGTCTCGATATGAAGCGGCCTGCGCTCGATCAGGCCGCCAGCGCCTCGTTCACCGAACTGGTGGGCGCTGTCGGCGCCAGCCGTCACGAGCAGATTTCCGAACAGGCGATGTCGCTCGATCAGGCCGCGGCGATCGCGCGCGCCTGGTGTCTGATTCACGGTTTTACGATGCTGCTGCTCGATGGCCGGCTTTCCAACATTCTCAGGCGATTGCCCGCGGGGACGGATGCCGAAACCCTGCTCGATGCGATGCTGCGCGCACCCGTCGGCCGTCCAGGGGCGTAACGCGTTATCTGGGGAAGGTTTCGACAAGACACGCGAAACACCTGACATTTGCGCGGAATCGATCTAGAACATTGGCTTCGCTGTCCCATCTCACTCGCGCGTCAGTTCCCGGATCCATGCCTGCTATTCCCTTGAGCAAACCCTATCGCGTCGGCCGTTCCCGCACCGGACTTGGCCTCTTCGCCACCAAACCGATCAAGAAGGGCGCCAAAATCATTCGTTATTTTGGCCCGCTGCTGGATTCGCGGAAGAAAAAAGACGACGCGATCGAGAACAAATACCTGTTCGAGCTCAACGGCCGCTGGACCATTGACGGTTCGGTGCGCAAGAACATCGCGCGCTACATCAATCACGCCTGCAAGCCGAACGCGGAATCCGACGTCAGCGCGCGCAAGCGCAAGGTCGTGATCCGCGCGATCAAGAAGATCGAGCCCGGCGAAGAGATCAACTACGATTACGGCACCGATTATTTCAAGGCGTATCTGAAGCCGATCGGCTGCAAATGCGACGCTTGCGAAAAGAAGCGCAAGAAGCAGCGCGCCGAAGCGAGGGCTGAGCGGCTGCGCCTGAAGGCCAGGGAAGAGAAAAAAGCGCAGAAGAAGGCGCTGAAAGCGGCCGAGAAAAAGGCGGCCAAGGCCCGCCGGAAGAAGGCCGTGAAAGCCAAAAATCAACTCAAGAATCAACTCAAGGCACAAAAGGCTCAACTTCCGAACGGCCACAGCCAGCCGAAAGCGGCCAGCAGGAAATCGGCCGCCGCGAAGCCCAAAGCTTCTTCAGTGAAGCTCGAGACTGTCGCAACGGCCGTTGGTATGGACCTGCAAGCCGCGGCCTAGAGCGGAATGAAATTAGATCTATAACAGCGACGGAAGTGCGCTCCCTCTCCCGCTTGCGGGGGAGGGCCGGGGTGGGGGCATCTCCGCAAGCGCGCTGGTTGATAGAATTTCCCCTACCCGAAGCCTTCGGCCGTAGCCGAAGCTTTGCTTCGGCGTTATTTTCTAAGAACGGCCGCCGAGGGCGGCCTACGCTCTCCCCCGCAAGCGGGAGAGGTGAAAGAACACCCACCGCCGCTTCAGCCTGACGGCATCCAGCTCTAAGCCGCCAGCGCGTCACTGCTCCGGCGCAAGCCGATATATTGCAGCTCCGCCAGCGCGCCGGGTACGATGGCCTGCGCGGCGATAAAGATCTGACCCAGCAGATTCGGCGTCACGGCGCTGGAAAACAACAGCGCAATGCTCGCGACGGTCCATGCCGTATTGCCGGCGATGACTGCGATCACCAGCAGCTTCGGCATCGATGGCCGCGTCGCCAGCCAACCGACCAGCGCGGTATAGGCGATCAGGAACAGGCCGGTCTCGCGCAGCAACTGCTCCGGAAGATTGAACAGCGGCGCCAGTTCGGCTGCGCCAAACGTCAGCGCGACGGCCATCATGCCGCTGGCGATGGTGTCGAGCAGGAAGGCGCGGTGAAGCAATGAGGATGCTTGGATCATGGCAGTTCTCCTTTTGGTGAGAGCGGGTGGTGGGATCAGCGCGCCAACGACCGGCGCCAGTTGCGGAGGAGACGGAGCAGGCGCTTCGGGCACAGCGTCTTGCCGACGCTGCTCTCGACCGCCTGCATATGCGCGAACACGAACACACCGGTGTGGTGCACCAGCGGCTCGGGCATGTTGAGCGAACGGGCCAGCATCCGGGTCGCCAGATTGAGCATCCATGGCCGGACGCTGGCGGGTGAAAGGGGGCTGGATCGCATGTTCATGGTCATCTCCTGTGCTGGCGAAGATGACCCGGCCCGTGAGGCAGTTCGATTACCTCGGACGTAATGGAACGCATGAAATTCGCATGGTAGGTTTTTCACCATGAGCACACACACCGCCACGGCGCGAACTGAGCGTCCCCCAGCCCGTTCATATCGGCGATCACCTGCGCAAGTGGCGGCAGCGCCGCCATCTCAGCCAGCTCGATTTGGCCGGTGACGCCGAGATTTCCGCGCGTCATCTGAGCTTCGTCGAAACCGGCCGCGCCGCGCCGTCGCGCGACATGGTGCTGAAGCTGGCCGAGCGGCTTAACGTGCCCTTGCGCGAGCGCAACGTGCTTTTGGTCGCGGCAGGATTTGCGCCGGCGTTTCCACAGCGCGCGCTTGACGATCCCGCGCTGAAATCCGCGCGGGCTGCGATCGATCTCGTGCTGAAGGCGCATGAACCCAATCCGGCGCTGGCCTATGACCGGCACTGGAATCTGGTGTCGGCCAACCGCATGGTGATGCCGCTATTGCAGGGCATCCCGGCGCGCCTGCTCGGCCAGCCCGTCAACATCCTGCGTCTCGCGTTTCATCCCGAAGCGCTGGCGGCGCGCACGATCAACGTTGCCGAATGGTGCGGGCATCTTTTGGAGCGCTTGCATCGCCAGTGCGAGATCACGGCCGATCCGGGATTGATCGAGCTTTATCACGAGCTCAAGGCCTATCCGATCCCGGCGCGGTCCGGCCCGCTGCCGCCGGACAATGTCGCGATCCCCTTCAAGCTGCGCTTTGGCGATGACGTGCTGAGCTTCATGTCGGCGACGATGATTTTCGGCACCCCGGTCGACGTCACGCTGTCGGAAATGGCGCTGGAGACGTTCTTTCCGGCGGATGATCTGACCGCCGAGCGGCTGCGCAACATGGCGGCCGGGTTAAAATAGTGACTGCGGGCATTGGGCCGCTAGCCATCTATGGTTCCGCGCAAGGTAGATTGAGTGTACTTAATTGCTTCGAAGCACAGCAGATTAGTGCACTGGACACCGTAATCTCTGGCAGCGCAGCCTGACAAATCAGGCAGCGCCAATTTTTAGAGATTGCCCCCGCATCGGCCTGCCTGAATATTTAGAGGCGCCAAGTCCAGATTACGTCAGGCTCTCTTGGCTTGGAGGAAGGTTTTGATGCGGGGAGCTATCAGGACCGTCAACAGGGTTACAGCAGCGACAGTAAAGCCGACCATTCCATCCCCAATTTCAGGGCCGGGTGCGCTGCGCGGCGCTGCATGAGCAAACTCAGTCAATGAGCAAACAACGCTTGCAAAAGCAAATGTCCGGAACATCGAGTTCATAAAAACCTCTTTTTTTGCGCAGCAACATAAATCGTCAGTGCATAGCAATATGAGCCGTCGTTCCGTGAGTCAATCCTCTGTTTTTAATATCCACGGGGTGCGACATTAAATAGCATTTAACAGTCGGCAAAGCGGAGATTTATGACGTCAATTGAGGGTGGGCGCGCGTCTGGAAATGGCTGAGATTGTCGTAGAAATCGGCTACGACGGGATGCGCCGATTTAATTACGGTGACACTTAATTACTCCGAAGCCGGTAGCCCAAGGGCGGATTAGCCGAAGGCGTAATCCGCCATCTTCTTTTTCGCCGCGGTGGGTTACGCCGGAGCGCTCACGTCGCAGGCCGAACCAGCGATAAGGCCGGGTTCGGCAACCGGTTAGCCGCTTCATCAGGGTTACTGCGCAGCACACGATGGGCGGATGGAACAGGTCGCGTCGCTGGCAGCACGATTACTTTTGCGCCGATTTTCACCCGCTCATAGAGATCGGCGACGTCCTCGTTGGTCAGCCGGATACAACCGGACGAAACCCGCCTTCCGATCGTGTCGGGCTTGTTGGTGCCGTGAATTCGATATTCGGTATCGCCCAGATACATGGCGCGCGCGCCGAGCGGGTTGCCGGGCCCGCCCGCCATAAACCGCGGCAAATAAGGCTGGCGCGAAAGCATGTCTGCGGGCGGACGCCAATCCGGCCATTCTGTTTTTCTGGCTACGGTCTGTTCACCGGACCACGTAAAACCCTCGCGGCCAACGCCGATGCCGTAGCGCATCGCTTGTTTGCCGTTCAGTACGAGATAGAGAAACGTATTTCCGGTATCGACAACGACAGTTCCCGGCGCTTCGTGGCTAGCGTAATCCACGACCTGCCGAGCAAATTTTCCGGGAGCGTCCGCGGCTTTTGGAAGTTCCACCTCAGGCATTGGGGTGGACGCCGGAGCAGGGGCCGGAGCCGGAGTAGGAGCAGAGGCCGCCGAAGCTGAAGCCGGGGCAGGGGCCGCTGAAGCTGGAGCCAGAACTGGAACCGCCGAGGCTGAAACTGGTGGAGGCGAAATCGCGGCCTGATGCGCGGGGGGATGCTTCGGTTGCACGGTTGCCGGATGCGATAGCAAGGCATAGCCCAGCGCGCCAGCAGCTATGGCGACGACCGCTATTTTGCCGGCCATCGGTAACGCAAAAGTCTCGGTCTTTCCGCGTTTGGCCCGCTTCGCCGATTTCTTCGCCAATGTCTTCTCCCACATCCCGATGTCCGGGATGGATAGCCAGCATCTTTTAAAAAATGCCCAAGCGGTTTCCGCCCGATTTGAGTATCGTCAGGCATCGTTAACGCGCGCGAGTCCAAGGGTGGGCAAAGCGCTAGCGTGCCCACCAACTTGCCTCAGCGCTGAACCATGGTGGGCACGGCGCAAACGCGCCTTTGCCTACCCTACGATTCCGGAGTGTCGCGACTACCCGACGGGCAAATCACGCGACAAATCCGCCCGGCTAATCTCGCATGTCCAGTACCCGTCAAAAAAATATTCTGATTTTCAGAAATCGCAAATCGGTCTATATCCATGTCCATCCCGTCCCACACAGAGGGGCGTTTCGCGATCGTCACGGACGTTGGAACGGGATGCGGTGGACGCTGATAGCGCCTTTGACGAACGGCGTGAAAGCGGACGGCGAAGTCGTGTGGTCCTGACGCCTCGACGCTGGCGTCAAGTTCTTGAGAAGCAAGCTTCTCAGGGGCGACGGTGGCAAAAGAGCCCGATCACCGGGGAGAGCGCGAAATAAGCCGTAAACCATTGCGTAGGGAATGCCGGGTGTTCTCGGTGTGACCTGACTAACGCGTGTGCTTGTTACTTCCTACCGTTGCACACGCGGCTGCGGGCGCACCAGGCGCCCGGCATTCCCTGCGCCCTCTGAAGCGAGGGCGGAAATTCCTGGCATAACTCGGGCGAATTGCGTCGCGAGAATGAGGAAGTGTGTCTGGTCGTCATTGCGAGAAGCGAAGCGACGAAGCAATCCATTCTTTCTTTGTGTTGCACTATGGATTGCTTCGCTAACGCTCGCAATGACGACTTTAAACGGTATCCATTTTTCCGGCCGCGCTCACTTGCCGAGGCCAGGACGGCCTATTATCTCTGGGACTTCCAAAAACGAGGACGCCCGATGAGCACCTTAAAGCCGCTTCAGATCGATATCGTCTCCGACGTCGTATGCCCGTGGTGTTACATCGGCAAGCGCCGCATCGAGGATGCGCTGGCGCTGGCGTCGGATGTGCCGGTCGAGGTTCACTGGCGGCCGTTCTTTCTCAATTCCTGGATCCCGCGCGAGGGCATCAGCCGCGAGGAATACCTCACGGCGAAGTTCGGTTCGGTCGAGGCCTATAAAGGCATCGCCGGACGCGTCGTCACGGCGGCGGGCGAAGAGGGGCTGGTCTATCGGCCTGATCAGGTCAAGCGGCAGCCGAACACCATCGATTGCCATCGGCTGATTCATTGGGCCGAGGCCAAGGGCAAAGCGGCCGAGATGAAACAGCGGCTGATGGAATTGTATTTCCAGGGTGGCGGCGATCTCACCGACGTCAATGTGCTGGTGCAGGCGGCGGCCGATATCGGACTTGATGCCGACGATGTGCGCCGTCGTCTGGCCACCGACGAAGACGTCGCGCGGATTTCGGCGCAGGCGCAGGAGGCGGCTGACAAGGGCATCTCCGGCGTGCCGACCTATGTGTTCGCCGGAAAGTATGCGGTGTCGGGTGCGCAGCCGGCCGATCAGCTCGCACGTGCGATCCGCGAGGTATCGGCGGAAGTGAACGCGCAAGCCGCAGAGTAGGCGCGGTACTGGCGTCAGGATTTTCCGCGGTTGCGGATCAGATGCACGGCGCGGCGTGCGAGGTCCATGATCATTCGGTGCGCTATCAGCGCCGCGTGGATGATCGACACCACGGGATCGCGCGGACGCAGCGGAATCAGGACATCGCCGATCTTGAGACGGCCGCGCCAGATCGGATTGATCATCGGATGATCCGCGCTTGCGGTGGAATCGGCGGTCGCGATCACGGCGCTGGCGCAGAGATGCCGGGTCAGTTCGAGCGTCAGTTGTACACCGGGAGAGAATTTTGCGAAGCGCTCGTCGACACCGAGCTTGAAGTAGAAGGCGCGGTCCTGATGCCGCAGCACGATCGCGGCCGCGATCGGCGTCTCGCCGGCGTATAGCGTGACGATTTCGCATTGGCCTGACGCCGCGAGTCCCGCGGTGGCGCGCCGGATAAAGCCGGCATCGCCTTTGTCCTGCGTCAACGCGGTGCCGCGCCGGGCTTTCCAGCCGCTGGCTTCCAGCGCCATGAAGGTTTCGATCGCGGCCGTGACCGCTTCGGGTGTGTGTGCGACATCGAAACTGATAGCACCGTGCTCGGCGAGCCGATTGCGCTGGCGGCGCAGTTCTTTCAGCTTCTTTCCGCCGAGCGCGTCGCGCAGCAATTCGTCGGCATCGCGTCTCGCGTCCAGACACGCGCGCGCATGGGATTGCAGCACCAGCGGACGCAGGTCGCTGTGCCGCAATACTTCGGTGATGGCTTTCATCGCCGCGCCGTTCATCGAGACGTCGCGCAGGATCAACGCATGAGCGCCGGCATTGCGCGCCTGCGCCATCATGTGGTTGACGGCCTCAACGGCGTTGTCGCGATCGAGCAGCGGCGTGCACAGCGTGCCGTAAGGGCTGGCGCTAGCCAGCGCGGGCAGCGGGATCTTGTAGGCGCGCCACATCGAGATCACCGGCAGCAGGCCGATCAACCGCGCCGCGCCGTCCGGCACCAGCGGCGTCTCGCTCCATGCGCACAGCGCGGATGCACCGGTGCGGCCGCTGGCGAAGGCGTTAACCGCCAACTCCCAGTCGGGCAGATAATAGCCGTTCGGCTCGATCGCGCGCTCGGCCAGCACGCGCCATGGAGCCACGGGAACGTCCGCGAGCGGTGCGAGCGCCAGACCGTGATCCTCTGCGCCACCCGGTGATGCAGCCGCGCCCAAACGCGCGCCGGCGGCATCATCCGTGGATGCGCGGTGGACCAGCTCTGCTTCAGCAACCTCGATCAC
>JBBCHO010000004.1:0-638970 GCA_037201505.1 Bradyrhizobium sp. | reverse complement strand
GACGCGGCTCATTTCTGTGCCGTGATGACAAGCTTGTTTTCGACGGTGCCAGTCTCGCCCTGAACCTTGGCGCCCAGCGAAAGCTGCCAGCGACCGGCCATCCCGAAGGTAGCCTTGAACTTGTAGGTGCCGGGCTCGGCGCCCGGTAACGGCACGATCCTGGTTGCCATCTCCTGCATGCCGTCGGGGGCCATGTCGAGGCGGATCGCGAAGATCACGGCGTCCGGCACCGGCTTGCCCGTCCTGGTGTCCGTGAGCCGGACCGCGATAACCTTGTCGGGGCCGGCCTGAATGGTCTGGTCGACGAGTTCGAACCTGTAGTCCCTGATATCAGCGAAAGCGGAAGAGCTTGCGCCACCGATAGCAGCAGCGATCAGCGCCGCCCTGACGGCGCGCGTGCGGGTGAACGTCTTCATGTTTATTTCCTCGATAATTCTGGAACGGCCGCAAGGCGGCATGCGTCATCCGTGCGCTCCGGGCGCACGAACGTAACCGGCGCCGAGGCGCCCGTTAGGCCAGGTTTCGAGGCGGTTGGTCGGGAGGTGGACGATTTACCCCGACCGCGGGCGCATCATTGAGAACCAGATGCACCGTTCGGATGGGATGACGCAGCGGCATGGCGGCCGTTGCCGGCGGGCCTGCCTGGACCGTCTTCAGGACGCACATCGCGACGAGCGGACAATCCTGGCAACCCTTGTTTTTTTCATTGTCCGGGCAGCACGGCATATCTGCGGACATCGACATGTCCGTCATACCGCTCATCGCTGACTGAGCCGCCGCCGGCGTGACCAACGGGGCCACAGCCAGAGCGACGGTCACGAAGACCGCGAGAGCCAGATTGACCAATCGTCGGAAATCCATCGCTCAACATCCCATGGTACGGGGAACTTTGGAAGACGGCCGACTTCACATCTTCGCTAATTCTCAAGGGAATGGCGCCCGCACACGAAACGGCCGGTCTAAATCGCCAAACAGCGGCCTACGCTTTCCTGGAAAGATAGGACGCCAGCATGCGCCGGGCATCGGCCCGGCGCTCGGCCCGCCATTTGGGCTTGGACAGGTCATGCCCGAACTCGTTCGACAAGGTATGAACGTTGGTCAGGTGGAACTGGCTGAGCGCCGCAATCATGATGTACAGGCGAAGCGGGTCGATATCGGCGGCGAGTTTTCCTTCCGCGACACCCCGCGACAGCAGCCGTTCCGTCATCGACAGCACGGGAGACGACATCTCGTGAATGCGAGACGACTTTTTCATGTTGCGCGCCTTCATCAGATTCTCCGCCCGCAGCAGACTGACAAGATGATCGTTGCGCTCGAAATGGCCGTTCATGAAATCGAATAGCTGAAGCAGCCCTTCCAGGGGATCGAGATGTTCGACGTCGAGCGTGAGCTCTTCGGCACGCAGCGCCGCCAAGGCATTTTCCAGTGTGGCGACATAGAGAGCGGATTTGCTTCCGAATTGCTCGTAAAGCATTCGTGGATTGGTCCCCGCCTTGCGGACAATACGGCTGATCCGCCCGCCGGCCAGGCCATGGGTGACGAACTCCGCCGTGGCGGCCCGCAAGATTTCTTCACGGTTCTGTTCCGCGGAACGGCGCGGCCGGCGTTGGGCAGACGTTCGACGCTTGCCTGTTGCAGCGTCGGGTGCGGAATCCCGATAGGTCATGCTTGCACTTTGGAAGTAGCGAGTTTTGCCCAGGGACTTCCGATCTCGAGCAACGCGCGATCATGCCCCAGGGATCCCACAATGGACAGGCCGACGGGACATCCATCCACCTCGCTGACCGGCACGCTGATCTGCGGCAGCCCGGTATGACCCGCGATCGAGGTGATGGTGAGCGCCCGCTGGTAAAAGTCGGAATACTCCGATCCCGGCGCATCCTTGCGCAGCGCGACGCGCGGCGTTGTCGGTACGACCAATCCGACGCCGTCGCCAAGCATCGCCTTGACGCGCGCGGCGAGCGAAGCCCGGACCGGGGTCCAGCGCGCGATTTCGGCTGGCGTAATCGAGGCGGCATCGGCGAAACGCGCCGCGATTGCATCGCCGAACCTGGGCTTCGTTGAGCTTATCCAGGGCCCCAGCGTCTGCCATATCCCCGCGCATTGCACCACGCGGTAGCACTCCAGCCACTCCTCCGGGGCACCGTCAAACAGCGTGATCTCGTCGGAAATTCCTAGCAACTCGCAGTGCGATCGCAGCAGCGCTGACACATCGGGATCGGCCAGCGCGAACGCGTCGCTTACCAGCCGCAGCGTCCGGATCTGGGTGACATCGGCTTTCGGCAACAGCGCGTCGCCGGCAAGACTGAGCGTCCTGATGTCGCGCGCGAACCAGCCGACGGTGTCGTAAGAGGGCGAGAACGGGATGACGCCTTCGACCGATACTGCACCATGGGTTGGCCGGAAACCGAACACGCCGACAAAACTTGACGGCACGCGAACGGAACCGCCGGTATCGGTCCCCAGGGCAAAATCGACCAGCCCCGCGGCGACCGCAACCCCCGACCCGCTCGACGACCCTCCGGGAATCCGGTCAGGACAGGCAGGATTGACCGGCGTGCCGTAATGCGCGTTCGCGCCTTCGAGACCGAACGCAAGTTCGTCGGTAGCTGTTTTTCCGTTCAGCGTCGCGCCCGCCGCCAGCAAGGCGGCAACGGATGGCGCGGACGCCGCCGCAGGTGTTTGTGCGTTCAGCCAGTCCGGATTGCCGCCACCGGTTCGCGTTCCCGCCACATCGATCAGATCCTTGACGGCGAAGGTCAGTCCGCTCAACGGTCCCGCGGCGGTCGGCTGCACGATCAGCCGCGGCCCCGGCACGAAAGCCCCAAAGTCAGCCGCGGCGCCTGCGATCGATGTCGGTTCGCCGGTCAATTCATACTCCCGCGCGTTTGCCGAGCGAGGCGATCACCGCAGTGGAATCGGTGACAAAACCAAAACACTTTTTTACATTCCAAATCGTCGCTTCGGTGCAAAAATTAGGCGACGTCGTGGCGCAGCAGTCCTCGACCAGGAGACAGCCATAGCCGAGGAAATTGGCGTCGGTGAGCGAATGCAGCACGCATTGATCGGTGTTGACGCCCGCAAACAGGATCGAGCGGACACCGAGATTGCGCAGGATGCTGTCGAGCGGCGTATCCCAGAAACCACTGATACGATATTTGTCGACCTTGATGTCTTCCGGCGCCTGCACCAGTTCATCCACCACGGCGGCCGCCCATGAATCCTTTTCCAGCACGCGTGCCCCGCTGCCGGGCAAGGGATCGCCGAGCCCCACGCCGACGCCGGCCGGCTTGTAAAGATGGATCTGGTTCGGCGGCATATTGGCCAGGTCGGGCCGATTGCCCCAATTCACCCAGATTACCGGAACGCCCGCCTGACGCAGTGCCGGCAGCAGCCGCTGCAGCGGTTCGATCGGTTTGCGATCCGGCCGAAAGTCGGCGCCAAGGTGATCGACCCATCCGCCCGGCGCACAGAAATCGTTCTGCATGTCGATCACGATCACCGCGGTGCGCAGGAGATCGACGGTCACGTTTTGCGGGGCGCAGGCAATCGTGACGGGAATCGGTGCAGGCGCTGGCCGGGCCATGTCGACCTCGCGTTCGCTGGCCCACCACGCGAATTGACGACCGAGCCCCAGTTGCCCGCCGGTCGAACCCTCTGCCCGCTTCTCAACTGCATTCATGTCTGCCTCCCTGATCCGGCAAAGGATTATCGCGACGCGCGCAGCAATTTCGTGCGCCTCCCATCCTTGATTGCAAGTTCGTTGCCAGAAAATTCACAAGGGAATTCAGTCTCCGTCGCTGCGCCGATCGCGGTCCTGCCTAGGAATCCGACAGCTCAAGCTCGCCCTTGGATAAAAAGTAAGCACTTATTTGTTTCAGACGCTATTTTCGACACTCGTATTCAATAATATCAAATACTTAACTCCTTGGCATGGCGCTTGCTGATCTCAGGGAGCGAACCAATTTTCCTTTCAAAACCATCTCATGTGGGGGTTTCCATGACGTCACGCCGCCTGCTCCTGAAAGGAGCGCTGCTCACCGGTGCGTTTGCATGTTTCACGATATGCGCGCCCATCGCCAACGCCGCCGACGCGCTCAAGGTCGGCATCCTGATTCCGGGATCGAAGTCCGACAAGGGCTGGATGGAGTCGTCCTACGACGGCTTGACGGCCTCACAGAAAAAATACGGCGACAAGATCCAGGTCCAGATGATCGAGAACATCAACTACGCCGACATGGACCAGGCGCTGACCAACCTGGCCAGCAAGAACGATCTGGTGATCGGTGTCGGCGGCCAGACCCAGGCGTCGGTCTACAAGATCGCCAAGCGCTTTCCGAAAATCCACTTCTCGATCGTCGGCGGCAACGAGGGCGAAAGCGCGCCCAACGTCGCCGGATATGACGTCAAGCAGGCCGAGATCGCCTATGTCGCGGGCGTGGCGGCGGCCATGTTGTCGAAGAACGGCGCCATCAGCTATGTCGGCGGTCTCGAAATCCCCTCGATCGTCAACGCCGGCAAGGAGTTCGGCAAAGGAGCGAAATCCGTCAACGCCAACATCAAGTATTTCGAAAACTACACCGGCGATTTCGATGACGTCGCCAAATCCAAGGAAGCAACGCTTGCCGCGATCGCCCAGGGCGCCGACATCCATTATCACATCCTGAACCTCGGCCTGCGCGGCATGGAACAAGCCGCCAAGGAAAAGGGAACCCACATCATCGGCAGCTATACCGATCGTTGTGGCAGCGATCCGCTATACGTCGCCTATTCCATCACCGGCACCGGCTATCAGGTGCAGTATGCTATCGACGAGGCGGTCAAGGGCACTTGGAAGGCCGGCTACAAGGAGTTCGGTCTCAAGATGGGTCCGGAAGCCTCCGGAATGGTGATCTGCGGCGGAACAGCCGAGCAGAAAGCCAAGCTCGATGCCGTCATGAAGGATATCATGTCCGGCAAGATCACTGTGCTGAAGGGCTGAAGTCGCAGCGATGAACATGGCGTCCGCACCGGCGGAGATCGTGGCCGAACCGCTTCTGTCGCTTGCAGCGATCACGAAGCGGTTCGGCAGTTTCACGGCCTTGTCGGACGTCTCGCTCGATATACGCCCCGGAGAAATTCACTGCATTCTCGGCGAGAACGGCGCCGGGAAATCCACATTGTGCAATCTCATTTTCGGCGTCCACCGGCCGGACGGCGGCAGCATGCGCTACCGCGGCGCAAGCTTCGAACCAACGGGTCCGGCGGATTCGCTCGCCCAGGGCATAGCGATGGTGCACCAGCATTTCAGCCTGGTGCCCGACATGAGCGTGGTGGACAATGTTCTGCTCGGGCGGCAACGCGGTGTTCTCAACCGCGCCGAATGCGCCCGGCAACTCGAGAAGCTTGCCGTCGATTACGGCCTGCCGCTCGACCCCTTTGCGAAGATCGAGGATCTGTCGGTCGGCGAGCGGCAGCGCGTTGAAATCGTCAAATGCCTGATCCGCGATCCATCGCTGTTCGTGCTGGACGAGCCGACCGCCGTGCTGCTGCCGGATGAGATCGCGGCGCTATTGGACGTCTGCCATCGCGTCGCTTCCAGCGGACGCGCAGTGGTGCTGGTGACGCACAAGCTTGCCGAGATCAAGAAGATCGCGGACCGGGTTACGGTGTTGCGCGGCGGACGTGTGGTCGCGACCTCGGACAAACCCGCAGCCGAGATCGACGCGCTGGTCCGCGCCATGATCCAGGGCAATGTCGAGACGCTGGATCACTCCGCCGCCTCCATCCTCGGCCTCGAGCCGGTCAGGCATGTCGGCCATGGCCCTACCAATGACCAGAAGCCCAAAGCAAAGGTCGAGGCGCTGCAGATCGACGGCCTGACGGTCAGGGATTATCAGGGCGTCACGCGGCTCGATAATTTCACGCTGACGGTGGACCGGGGCGAGATCGTCGGCGTCGCCGGCGTCGAAGGCAACGGACAAAGCGAACTCACCGCCGTACTCGCGGGCATGATGGCGCCGTCGGAGGGAAAGATCTATCTCGGCGACATTAATCTCACCGCAAGGTCGCCGAAGGAAATCACCGCGGCCGGGGTCGGTATCGTTCCGGAAGACCGCCACGCCGTCGGCTGCGTGACCGGAATGAGCCTCGCTGAAAATATCTATCTCAACCGTCTCGACGAGTTCACGCGCTTCGGCTTTCTCCAACGCACCGCCCTGGAACGCGAAGCGGCCACCCTGATGCAGCGGTTCGACGTGCGCGCCCGCGGGCCCGGTGTGCTGTTTTCCAGCCTGTCCGGCGGCAATCAGCAGAAGGCGGTGCTGGCACGCGAGATCACGCTGCCCAATCTGACCTGCCTCGTCGCGGCCCAGCCGACACGAGGGCTCGACGTCGGCGCGGTCGCCGCGGTCTATAGCCACATCCGCGCCGCCTGCGATCGCGGTGTAGCCATCCTCCTGGTTTCCTCGGAACTCGACGAACTGCTCACCGTGGCAGATCGCATCGTCGTGCTCTATCGTGGCCGGATCATGGGATCTTGCGTAGCCGATCCGGATCGCCGCGAAGCGATCGGCGCCATGATGGCTGGACAGCCGCAATGACGACAACAGATCAACAGCCGGACCCCACTGCCAAACTCACATCCTCGTTCGGTTTCGCCGCGCGCCCCGCACTGCTGGTGCCGGTGCTGGCGGTGGCGTTTGCCGCCCTGATCGGGCTTGCGTTGGTCGCCGTGATCGGCGTGTCCGTGCCGAACGCCATCGCGGCCTTTATCGACGGCACGCTCGGTTCACCCTACGCTATCGCGGCCTCGATCAACCGCAGCACGGTGTTCGCACTGGTCGGGTTCGGCTTTGTGCTCGCCAATCGCGCCAACCTGACCAATGTGGGTGGTGAAGGACAAATCGCGGTCGGCGGCATCGCCGCAACCGCTGTGGCACTTTACGGCCACGTCGATATGTTGCCGCTTGGGCTGGCGTTCATCCTGCCGATGCTGGCTGCTGTGATCGCCGGCGCGCTGTGGGGCGCGCTCGCAGCCGTTCTCAAGGTCAAATCCGGCACCAACGAAGTGATCAGCACCTTGCTGCTGTCATTCATCGGGGTCTGGCTGTTGTATTGGTGCGTGCAGTCTCCGTCCCTGCTGCGCAAGCCGATGACGAGTTCCGCGACGCTTCCAGAGTCGCTTGAGATTCCCGACGAGACCAAGCTTCCGCTATTGACCGGCGATTATTCCTTCCCGCTGCACATCGGGCTTCCGCTGACTATCGTCATTGCGATTATCGTCGCCGTACTGTTGTCGAAGACGGTGCTGGGCCTGCGGCTTCGTGCCGTCGGCCTTAATCCGGTAGCCTCGAACAGGGCCGGCATTTCCTACAAGCGAACCGTCATCTTCGCGCTCGCCATGGCCGGGGCGCTGGGCGGATTGGCCGGCGCGCTGATGCTACAGGGTGAACAATACACGCTAAAGGACGGCTTCTCGTCGGGATACGGCTTTGACGGTCTCGTCGCCGGGCTATTGTCGCGCGGTTCGGTTACCGGTGTCATCGCGGCCTCCTTGCTGTTCGGATTCATGCGATCCGGGGGCATCAACATGGAAATGGTGGCTGCGGTCCCCACCGCGCTGGTCGTGGTCATTCAGGGAATGATCGTCATCACACTGGCAGGCGCAACGCTGTTCATTGAACGATGGGAGCGGAAATGACTTTGGAGCGGAAATGACCTGGGAGCTCTTCGCCGTTTTCCTCGGCTCTTCCATTCGCCTCGCAACGCCGCTGCTGCTCGCCGGGATCGGCGAGATGGTGAGTGAGCGCGCGGGCGTCCTCAACATGAGCATCGAGGGCATGATGCTGATGGCCGCGTTCGCCGCCGCGGTTGGTTCCTGGGCCACTGGCGACCCGGTGCTTGGACTCCTGATCGGCATTATCGCGGTGCAGCCCATCGCACTGCTACAGGCCGTCCTAAGCAACACGTTGCGTGCCAACCAGATCGTGTCCGGTATCGGCATCAACATTCTGGTGCTGGGAGCAACCACGCTTGCCTATCGCGAGATTTTCGGCGCGCGCTCGCGCGCTGAAATTCCAGGCCTTGCCAAGATCAAACCGCCTTTGCTGGGAGATATTCCGGTGATCGGTGCCGCCGTGTTCGAGCAGGTATGGCTGTTTTATGCGGGCATCGGGCTGATCGTCATCACAGCGCTGGTGCTGCGTTACACCTCCATCGGCATCGCCATCCATGCCGCGGGGGCCGAACCGAAGGCGGTCGATAAGTCAGGTCTTTCCGTGACCCGTATTCGGTATGGCTGCGTCTTGTTCGCCGGCTTCATGGCCTCGCTGTCAGGCGCATTTCTCTCGATCGGCGACATCCATACGTTTACCGAGGGTATGACCAGGGGCGCCGGATATCTCGCTATCGCCTCGGTGATCTTCGGAAAATGGAAAATCGGCGGCACCGTGCTTGCGTCCCTGTTATTCGGCGCAGCCACGGCCCTTCAGTTCCAGTTGCCGGCGCTCGGCGTAGCCGTTCCAAACGCCTTGCTGATCATGCTGCCCTACCTTCTGGCCTTGCTGGCAGTAGGTGGACTGGTCGGCCGTCAACTCGCGCCCGCAACGCTCGGCGAGCCGTACCGCCGGTAGTCGTTCGCGTCAGAGCCCTATCGGTTTTGATTGAATCAAAACCGGGCTCTGATCTTTTGTTTTGACGTGTTTTCTACCGGGCGCGCCTTCGCGCGACCCGTTGGCTCGAAAACGCTTTAGTGGACCGGCCGGGTGCTCAGCAGCCGCGGCAGATGCTTTTGATCGACTTGTCGAGCGCTGCGTCCTCGCGATTGGCCGCACTGTTCGGATCGCTGAGGTTTTTCTCGTTCGGCACCTGATCGGCGCGCGGCTGGCGGTGTCCAACCGGGGCCGGCAAGGGGCCACCCTGCTTCGACGAGGCCCCCTGGTTTCCGGTCTGTGCGATCGCCGCCGGGCTGGCCACCAGGGCCAGCAGTGTCATCGTCATCAACAATCTTCGCATCTTGCTTCTCCCATCGCAGAGAAATGCATCTCATCCGATCATCCGTCAATCATGCCTTCGCAGTAATCGAGACTTGGCAGGAATCAAGGCTTGGGCAGGAATCAAGATTTCGGCGGATAGAGGTGAACGTCACCACAATAATCAACGATACGATAGCGGGTTTCCGCGTCCAGTTCACCTTCTCGGGAAAAAGAATTTGCTCGGGAAATAGAATCTGCCCGGGAAATAGAATTTAAATTTAGAGGAGAATCTTCCCGTGACAGGTAATTGGGGCCGACCGGCGCCTTGCCATGGCCGCCGGGAATATCGATCACGTAATCTGGCTGACACAATCCGGACACCCTTCCCCGCAATTCCCGCATCACTTGCTGGCCATGCGCCAGCGTCGTTCGCAGATGCGAGGTGCCGGGCGCGAGGTCGCCGTGGTGCAGATAATAGGGCTTGATCCGGCATTCGACGAAGCCGCGCATCAGAGCTTCCAGCGTCGCGGCATCATCATTGACGCCGCGCAGCAGCACCGACTGGCTCACCATCGGAATCCCGGCGTCGATCATGGCGGCGAAGGCCGCGCGGGCCTTAGGTGTCAATTCCCTGACATGATTGGCGTGCAGCGCGACCCATGTGGTCGCGCCGTCGACCTTCAGCGCCGATATCATCTCAGGCGTGATCCGTGCGGGATCGGCGACCGGCACCCGCGTATGGATCCGGATGATTTTAACGTGATCGATCGCGGCCAGATCCGTCATTACCTCAGCCAGACGGCGCGGCGACAGCATCAGGGGGTCGCCACCGGTCAGGATCACCTCCCAGATGTCCGGATGAGCGCGGATATAATCGAGCGCACTGTCGTAAGCCGGCTGCGGCAGCGCATTCGCCTTACCCGGCCCGACCATTTCGCGCCGGAAACAAAACCGGCAATACACCGCGCAGACATGCACCAGCTTGAACAGCACCCGGTCGGGATAGCGATGCACGATGCCAGAGACCGGCGAATGGACGTGATCGCCGATCGGATCGGCGCTCTCGCCCTCGCCGCTGATCAATTCCTTGGCGCTCGGAATGAATTGCCGCGCGATCGGATCGTCGGGATCATCCGGATCGATCAGCGCGGCCATGTCGGCCGTGACGGCGACCGCGTAGCGCGCCGCAACTTTTTCCAGAGCGGGCAGATCGGCGGCAGGCGCCAACCCATACGCGACGAGATCGGCCGGCGTACGCAACGTGGTGGCCGTGGTGAGATTGACCTTGCTCATGTATCACCGGCCGGCGGCGTCCACACCACCTGATCGATTTTCAACGCGCCGCTGGCCAGCATCACCAGCCGGTCGAAGCCGAGCGCGACGCCGCTGGCGGCCGGCATCTGGCCGACCGCGGCTAAAAACTCCTCGTCGAGCGGATAACGCTCGCCGTAACGGCGTTGTTTTTCGTCCATCGCCTGCGTGAAGCGGCGGCGCTGCTCTTGTGCGTCCGTCAATTCGCCAAATCCGTTGGCGAGTTCGACGCCGCAGGCATAGATCTCGAAGCGTTCGGCGACGCGCGGATCGGAAGCTTTTGCTCGCGCCCAGCGCCGCTTCGGGCGTGGGATACTCAAACAGCACGGTCAGACGCCCCTGCCCCAGGTGGGGCTCGATGTGCTCGACCAGGACTTTGCTGAAGATATCCGACCACGTGTCGTCGTCCGTGATCCGTATCTTCTGTTTCGCTGCTTCGGCCAGACCTGCGCGATCGCCTTCGCCATCGGTGATGGTGGCGAGCAGATCGATGCCAACAAAGCGTTCGAACGCCGCCGCCACCGTCAACAGCTCAGGCTCGGCGAAGGGATCGGCGACTTTCCCGCGAAACGAGAATTGGCCGATCCCGGTCGCCTGCGCGGCATGGGCTATGATCACCACGCAATCGGCCATCACGGCGTCGTAGGTCGCGTTGGCGCGGTACCATTCCAGCATGGTGAATTCGGGCAGATGCAGCGCACCGCGCTCGCGGTCGCGAAACACCCGCGCGAACTCAAAAATCTTCGGCTCGCCAGCGGCCAGCAATTTCTTGCAGGCGAATTCCGGCGAGGTGCGCAGATAGCGCGTCGCGCGGGCGCCGTCGGGGCCGGCAAGTTCGGTGCGCGGCGCATGCAGATGGGTCTCATTGCCCGGCGAGACCTGCAAAATGGCTGTCTCGACCTCGATAAACCCCTGCTCGTCAAACCAGGCGCGGATCGCCTTGCTGATAGCGTTTCGCGCCAGCAAAAACGGCCTGCCGTCGGCGTGCCGGGCGGCCGACCACCAGGGCGAAAGCGGAGGGTTTTGGGCTGTCAACGAACCACCCCGTAAAGCCCTAAAACGCTAGCTTCCACCGGCAAAATCAGTATGTTGCAGCCCGAAACCGCCTCTGAGGCCCCGGGACGCCCTTGTCCGGACGGGTCCGGGGCCAGAATATCAGGAAACACAGCTTTGAAAGTCATCGCCAGTTCTATTCGCAAGGGCAACGTCATTGAGCAAGACGGCAAGCTTTACGTGGTTCTGACCGCCGAGAACATCCACCCCGGCAAGGGAACCCCGGTCAGCCAGATCGAAATGCGCCGAATCAGCGACGGCGTGAAGATCTCCGAGCGCTACAAGACCACCGACCAGGTCGAGAAAGCGACGATCGAGGACCAGAATTTCAACTACCTCTACAAGGACGCCGACGGCTTCCACTTTATGAACAACGACAATTACGATCAGGTTCAGGTGCCCGAGGATATCATCGGCTCGGCTGCGCCCTATCTGCAGGAAAACATGACGGTCAAGCTGTCGCTGCACGGCCTCGTGCCGGTCGCGATCCAGATGCCACAACGCGCGACCCTGGAAGTGGTGGAAACCGAACCGGTCACCAAGGGCCAGACCGCGTCGTCGTCCTACAAGCCGGCGATCCTGTCCAACGGCGTTCGCACCAACGTGCCGCCGCATGTCGGCACGGGCACGCGGATCGTGGTCATGACCGAAGACGGCTCTTACGTCGAACGCGCCAAGGACTAAGGGACGCGCGTTAGCGCCGGGGGGCGGATCATTGGTTACGAGAGTTGCCCGGTTCGTTCCGCGTGGGCTGGCAGCTTTCTTCCTGTTTCTGGCCGGCACGGTGGCCCTCTCCGCCGACGAATTCCACACCCCCGGCATCACGGCCGTTCGCGCCGAGTGGCAAAGCGCGCTCGATCAGCTCCGCTCGGAGATCGCCACCCAGCCCGCGGTGGTGCCGTGGTTCATTTTTACGGGCTGGCGCCGGCTGCCGCCGTTCGATCCGCGTGCGACACCGGCGCTGGTGCAGCTCAACGCGGTGACCTCGCCATTCTTTACCGGGATCGGGCGCAGCCCGGTTCCGGTGCTGCTGCCGTTCGACACCGCGGCCTTTCTCAACGCCCAATTGAACGGCGCGCCATCCAGCCTTTCATTGGCGCGCTATCAGGCCGACTTCCGTCCCGCCGATCTGTTTGACGCCGGTCCCGCCGGCTACGACGCGATGTTTTCGCTCGAGCCTGGTGCGGGCGATGGCATGCCGCAGCGGGCCTTCGCCAAGCCTGTCGAGGTGCAGATCACCGGATCAATCCTCGTCTATGACATCAGCGATCCCCTCGGCGGCAAGGGCGAACAAGTCAAGTCGCTGGCCGCGCAATATCCCGACCTGCGCCGTTTCATCCGCGAGGGATACGTCCGTTACGCCTTCACGCGCTTTGGCGTGCCCTATGTCGTTTCGATCCAGTGTCTCGACAGTGTGCCGCGCGCGCAGCGCCTGGCCTGCCGCGAAGCCTATCCGGTCGCCGAGCGCTTTCTCAAAGCGCTGCACGTCGCCGGCGGCCTGCCGTCGCGGCCGCGCGCGGATATCCCCTCCGAGATCGTCGAGCGGCCGCTGACGCCCTCGCCCGATTTCAGCTATCGCCCGGCCGGCGACATCATCGTCAACAGCGGCTCGCGCAAGCAAGGCGGGCGCGCCGACTTCACGGCCTATGCGCAAATTCGTTTTCCGCTGGAGAAAGCGCCGGCCTATGCTCATTCGCAATCGTTCGGCAATCGCCGATCCGACAAACCCGATGAGCTGACCGGCAGCAACACCAGCTATCCCTGGCAGGACAATTTTTGCGAGGCGCGCAGCTTTGGCGTCGGACAATGCGCCAGCGGATTCGGCCATCAGGGCCAGGATATCAGGCCCTCGCCCTGCCCGCTGCACAACACCGAATGCGAGAATAGCCAACAGGGCATCGTCGCGGTCCGCGATGGCGTGTTGATCCGCTCGCTCAAGCAACAGGCGGCGACGCTGCAGGTCAACACCCGCAACGAACATGTCCGCTTTCGTTATATGCATATGAACCCGGCGAGCATGGATGCCGACGGCGTTCTGAACGGGCGGCATGTCTGGGAGAGCGAGAAAATAGGTTTGGTTTCGAATTATCTCGACCACCCCAACGGCACCACCCGCCATCTGCATTTCGACACGCAAGTGTTCACGCGCGACGGCTGGCTCTGGGTCAATCCCTACGTCACGCTGGTCTCGGCCTATGAACGCCTGATCCATGGGCGCGGCCGCGAGATCGGCCCCGAACCCACGCCATCGCCCGCGGTGGCGCACGCTCTGCCGCCGGAAGTGAGCCATCCCGACCCGCAGGAAGGCGGCGAGAACTAGAGCGTTTTCGAGCGAAGTGGATACCGGTTCGCGTAAAGAAAACGCGTCAAAACAAAAGGCTAGAGCCCGGTTCTGATTCAATCAGAACCGATAGGGCTCTAGCGTGCGACGCTTTAACGCGCAGCCAAACACGGATTGAGCGGCATTTTCCGGGATTCGTCTCTCATCGGACATGACCAGGGCGTATCAAAACCGGCGCGAATGACTGATCATGAACCGATTTCTACCACCGGCGATGACCGGCAATTTTCAAGGGAGACAGCGACATGCCTGCAGTAACCACCAAGGACGGCACCGAGATTTTCTACAAGGACTGGGGCACGGGTGAACCCCTGTTTTTTCACCACGGCTGGCCGCTGTCGGCCGACGACTGGGATGCCCAGATGATGTTCTTCCTCGGCAAGGGGTATCGGGTCATCGCGCACGATCGTCGCGGGCATGGCCGCTCGACCCAGACCGCTACCGGCCACGACATGGACACCTACGCCGACGATGCCTACGAGGTCGTTAAAAAGCTCGATCTCAAAGACGCCGTTCACATCGGCCACTCAACCGGCGGCGGCGAAGTCACACGCTATGTCGCCAGACACGGCAAGGGGCGCGTTAAAAAGGCCGTCCTTATCAGCGCAATTCCCCCGTTGTTCATGAAGACAGACAAGAATCCCGATGGCGTTCCAAAGGAAGTCGTCGACGGCATTCGCGACGGCACCGCAAACCATCGTTCGCAGTTCTACAAGGACATCACGATGCCGTTCTACGGATTCAATCGGCCAGGGGCGACGATATCGGAAGGAATCCGGGAGAATTGGTGGCGGCAGGGAATGATGGGAAGCATCCAGGCGCAATATGAATGCATCCGCGTCCTTTCCGAAACCGAGTTTTACGATGATCTGGCGGCTATCGACGTGCCGGTCCTGGTGATGCACGGCGAAGATGACCAGATCTGTCCGTTCCCGACGACCGGCGCGCGGTCTGTCAAACTGCTGAAGCACGGAACGCTCAAATCCTACCCGGGCCTGCCGCATGGAATGCCCACCACGCACGCGGATCAGATCAACGCCGACCTGCTTGCGTTTATCCGCTCCTGAGCGCATCGCAAGCGATCTGACAGGCCGGGAGGAGTAAAGCAGGCTCCTCTCGGCTGCACACAGCCCGGTCAAACCCTATCCGATGCCCCGACCCGTTCGGGATACTAGCCCGTAAACTTTACCGCGCCGACAAGTGCGATCACGATGGCGATGATGCCGGCCCGCGGCGGTAAATCCGGAACGTAGAGCAAGGCGAGTTCGGCGATCACCATTACGGCAAAGGCCAGCGCCCAGACGCCGGTGATAATGTAATTGGTACGAATGAACGTAGGACTTTCCCATAGTTCGGGCGCGACCTGTTCGCGCGCATATTGCAGCGTGAAGGGTTGGCGGACCGCCATCGAGCCCAGCACGATCAGCAACAATCCGGAATCGACCAGCAATCGAACGCCGATAACGGACAATGTAGTTCCGCCGAAGATCGCGTAAAGCGCAAGCCCGCCAAACAGCACCACAGTGCCGACTTCAAGAATTTTGGGTGCGCGACCCGGCGTCACGATGTCGCGCAAGAGGAGTGCCGCCGAGACCAGCGCTCCCGCGATCAGCCCTGCACATCGGGCTGTCTATTCTATCCACCACAGCAAAGACGATGAATGGCGCGAAGGCCAGTAAAATACCCATGGCTGCTCCCTCCCCCGAGAACGCGGCTCAACGGCTGTTCGCTATAACCGCTTCGTCATTGAACCAAATTATAACGACAGCGCGATGCGAGGCGAGAATTTTCTCGCCACAGTTGTCGTCTCCAAACGATGGATGTAATCTTGGAGCGGGTCCCTTGACCGTCAACAAGATTTGCGGGGAGCGCGAACATGGGAAACCACCCTCGACCCACACGTCACCGTGTAGGCTTTGGCTGTTGCGTGCTGCTGTGCACGGCCTCATTCGCCAGCGCCGCATCGGCGGGCGAGAAGCCCCCTGTTATTCCCGATCCACCGTCGGCGCTGACGACGCCATCGCGGATTTCGGCGACGATTGAATTCGGATTGCCGTCAATCGCCTCGGCGGTCGAGCGCGATGTTCCCAAACGGCTGGCCACCATCGACGAGCGCATCGGCTGCGTGAACAAGCGCGTGTTCGTGTTCCGGATCAAAGCCAATTGCGACGTCGATGGTTTCGTCGATCGCGGAGCAATGTCGCTGTATGGACGTGGCGATCATATCGTCGGATCGGTTCCGATCTTCGGCAGCATCGAGGGCCAGGGCGCCAACCGGTTCACGTCACGCATTCATGGCGACGCCGAGGGTCGGGCCATGGTCGAGGTCGAGTCCCGCCCCAAGCTGACCAAGGACTGGTCGATCGACCTGAATTTCAGCGACTCCTTCCACTGGACCGAACCGCCGGTTCTCCGTGTCCTGGGCCGCGAGATCTCGCTGACCAAATATGCCGAACCCAGCATCCGCAAACAGCTCGGCCGGATTCGGGCACACGCCCAGGAAGCGGCGCGCCGGCTCGATTTGCATGACAAGGCGGCGAAAGCCTGGGAGCAGGCATTCCAGCCGGTGCAGGTTTCGCAGAATCCTCCGGTCTGGCTGCAGATCGTCCCGGCCAGCGCGGCGTTCGCAGGCGTCCACGCCAGCGCCAAAGACCTTTCGGGTTCGCTCGAATTGACCGGCACGGCTCAAACGCTGGTCGGCCAGGCGCCATCCGCGGTGACGCCGACGCCGCTGCCGCCGCTCGGCAACGACATCAGCCAGCCCGGCACCTTCGACATCCTGCTTCCCGTCCGCGTCAATTACGACGCCTTGCGTGACAAGATCATGCAGGCGGTGGCGTCCAGCAAAGCGGGGGCCGATCGTCAAGGAAGTGCAGATCTATCCATCTTCCGGCAAACTGGTGATCGGCGTTCGCGCCGCCGCGCCCGGCAGCACCGATCCCGCCGCCGGCGAATGGCTTTATTTATCGGGCGCGCTGAATGTCGATCCCGGTCAGCAGTCGATCAAGATATCGAATCTAGCAGGCGACAGTTCGCTGGGCTGAAGGATCGGTCGCGGCGCAACTGCAGAACCAGCTTCTCGACCAGTTGAAGAATATCCCCGACATCGGCTACGGCCTCGCCTATCAAAACCTGCTCAACGCGGCCAATGAACGCCTGAACCGGCCGTTGAAGAACGGCTTCCGCATGGAAGGCCAGCTCACCACCGCCAAGCTCGACAGTATCCAGCTCCTCGCCGACGGCATCAGCATTGCGCTGCGCGTCAGCGGCGATCTCAAAATTCTCTACGGGATGTGAGCCATGTCCCTCGCACGCAGGCTTCTTTTCGGTTTCTTGTGCGCGCTCGTCGCGATGGATCCGGCGAACGCGCAGAGCGAGTTTTATCGCGCGCCGCCATCCGAGGCGGCGGGCGCGCCGGGCACGCTGGTTCGGCAAGAGGTGATCGATGGCGCGCCGCTCGGCGCCACCACCTACCGGGTGCTCTATCGCTCAATCGGGTTGGACAACAAACCGATTTTAGTTTCGGGCGTCGTGATCGTGCCGCCGGGCCGATCCCCCGCCGGGCGGCCGGCCGATCGTGGCCTGGGCGCATCCGACCTCGGGCGTGGTACCGCGCTGCGCGCCGTCGCTGGCGATCTTCTTGTTCGAGCAGATCCAGGGGCTGCGTTCGTTCGTGCGCGACGGCTATGTGGTCGCGGCAAACCGATTATCCCGGCCTCGGCACGCCGGGCCCGCATCCCTATCTCGTAGGCTTCAGCGAGGCTCGCGCGGTGATCGATTCCGTGCGCGTCGCCGCCACCTTGCCCGGTGCCGGCGGCGGCAAACAATTCGTGGTCTGGGGCCATTCGCAGGGCGGCCACGCCGCGTTGTTTACCGGCATCATCGCCAAAAACCTACGCGCCGGAGCTGAACCTGCTTGGCGTCGCTGGCCGCCGCTCCGGCTACCGATCTGACCGGCCGATCTGACCAAGTTGATGAACGAGGACATCGATTCCGTCGGCGGCAAGAACATCACCGCGATGACGCTGTGGTCCTGGCAGCGGGGTGTTCGATGCGCGGATGGACAAGGTGGTCGACCCGCGCGCCATGCCTGCGATCAATCAATTGGCCGAGGAATGCATCGAGGGGCCGTTCGATCTCAGGCGGCGCCAGCTCACCGAGCAGCCGCTGGAACAATATTTTCTGACCACCAAGCATCCGTCCGACGTTGAGCCTTGGCATACGCTGCTGGCGGAGAATTCACCCGGCGCATTGCCGAGCGACATTCCGGTGTTTCTCGCGCAAGGCACCGACGACGTCATCATTCATCCCGATGTAACCAAGGCCTACGCTGCCGGACTGTGCAAGGCCGGCAGCCATGTGCAGCTTCTATCGATGCCGAACATTGGTCACGGTAGGGCGGCTCAGGCCAGCACCCAGGCTATGCTCGAATGGACCAGCGACCGGTTCGGCGGGAGGCCTGCTCCCGACGACTGTTCGCGCTAACTACGCCGCCGCGCCAGCCGCTTTGGGCCGCGCCGGCGGCGACCAGCGATAGGCCACGCCGAACCTGTTCCAGACGTTGATCGACGCGATCGCGGACGTCAGATACGTCAATTCCTGCTCGGAAAATTCCGCCCTCGCCTGCGCATAGACTTCGTCGCTGACGCCTTGCGTCAGTAGTGTCAGGGCTTCGGTCCAGGCCAATGCTGCGCGCTCGCGCGGTGAAAACAGCGGCGTCTCGCGCCAGACCACCACGAGATTGATCTTGTCGACGGGAATGCCGAGGCTTTCCGCTTGCAGGATATGAAACTGCACGCAGAAAGCGCAGCCATTGATCTGCGACGCGCGCAGCTTGATCAGCTCAAGCAATGACTTGTCGATGCCGGCCTTGGCCGCGGCCTGGCCGAGTGCCGCGACGATCTCGTAGGCGTCCGGCACCAGGGCTTTAAAATCTTTCATCTCGCTTCGAGCATGTGACATCTTAACCGCCTCGTGTTATGTTATCAGTATCCTTATAAATTATAAGAGCACTTATATAATGCGCAAGATTGAAGCTGCTGCAAAATCGCGTCCGGCGCAAAAAATGCAAATCCGAAAAAAATCGCCAAAAAGCGAACGCGAAAAACGCCAAAAAAACCGCCGGCGAAAAAAATCGCCAAAAAACGAAAATCCGTCCAAATTCCCCAAATCGCCGGCACGCGTCCGCCGCCGCCCGGCCACGGCAAGCGCGGCGAAAAAGGCCACCTCGGCTATCTCCTGCGCCAGGCCCAGGCCGCCGCCCGGTTGACGCTGGAACGGGCGTTGGACGACCTCGGCATCACGCCGCCACAGTTCGCCGTGCTGACGATGCTGCGGGCCTATCCGGGCCTGTCAGGCGCCGATGTCGCCCGCGTGGCGCTGCTGACCCCGCAGACCGTCGGCGTAATCATCCGCAACCTGGAGCGCGATGGCGCCATCCGGAAAACGCCGCACCCGGTGCATGGCCGGGTACTGCAATGGAGCCTGACCCGCCGGGGCGGAACCCTGCTCGACAAGAGCCGGCAGCGGGTGGTCGCGCTGGAACGGCGGCTGGTGGCCGAGCTCGGCGCGAAAGCCCAGGCCACGATCCGGCGCTGGTTGTCCAAAATTGCCGCAGACCTGCAGCAGGATGGCTGACGCCTGCGGTAGACTATGCCGATGAAACAGCCTGATTCCCTGCACGCCCCGACCCGTCGCGCGCTGCTGCGATCGGGCCTTCACGCGGGCCTCGGCGCGACCGCCCTGCTCGCTCATCCCATCGCGGCATTCGCAGCGCCGCCCGGCTTCGATCACTGGCGCGATCGCTTTCGCGCCAAAGCACTGGCAAAGGGCGTTTCCGAGGCGACTTATGCGCGCGTGATGGGCCGCATCGAGCCTGACATGTCCGTGTTCAAGCAGATGCAGCGGCAGCCGGAATTCAACGAGGAAATCTGGCAATACATCAATCGCCGCGTCTCGGACTGGCGCATCATCTCCGGCAAGCAGGCGCTGCGAAAGAACGAAGCGCTGTTTGCGCGGCTCGAACAGGATTTCGGGGTCGAGCGCGGCACGCTGCTGGCGCTATGGGGCGTCGAATCCGCATTCGGCGACCCGCAAGTGCAGGAAAACCATATGCGGCCGGTGTTTCCGTCACTGGCCGCGCTGGCCTGGAACGAGCCGCGCCGCCGCGCCTATTGGGAAACCGAACTGATCAACGCCCTGAAGATCGTCGATCGCGGCTGGAGTTCGCCTTCCGAGATGCGGGGCTCCTGGGCCGGCGCGATGGGACATACCCAGTGGATGCCGGAAGTCTGGCTCAATGTCGGCATGGACTATGACGGCGACGGCCGGGTGTCGCCATTCGGCAAGCCCGACGATGCGCTGGGTTCGACCGCGCGGTTTCTGATAAACCGCGGCAAATATCGCCGCGGCGAGCATTGGGGCTATGAAGTTCGCGCCTCCGGTGAATCTCGCGGCAGCCGGACTTACGCGGCATGGGCCAACGCCGGCGTGCAGCGCGCCGACGGCCAGCCATTCACGCAACCGGATGCGAGCGCGCAGATGTGGGTGCCGGTGCCGGGCGGTCCGGCCTTTTTGTTGGGCCCGAATTTCTATGCGGTGCGCAGCTACAATCCCTCGATGAATTATGCGCTCGCGATCTGCCATCTCGGCGACCGCATCCTGGGCTCACCGCCGTTCATTCAACCGTTCCCCGGCTCCGAGCGCGCGCTGACGCTGGCCGAGGTTCAGGAAATGCAGACGCGATTGACCCGCGCCGGTTTCGATACCGGCGGCACCGACGGCCGGGTCGGCAACGACACCATGCAGGCGGTGAAGGATTATCAGAGCCGGATAGGGATACAGCCCGCAGACGGGTACGGCGGGCTCACGGTGTTGGCAAGGTTGAGGCAGGGAAATTAGCCACGCCCACGTCTGCGCTCCCTCTCCCCGCGTGCGGGGAGAGGATTGGGGTGAGGGGCTGCCTCGGCAAATTTTGAAGATGAGATGCGCTGTGAGTCCCCCTCACCCGGATTGCTTCGCAATCCGACCTCTCCCCGCACGCGGGGCGAGGTTTAGGTTCTACCTGATCATCACCGGCCCCTGATCGGGCACCGCCACATCCAGCACCCGCAGTTGCACGCGCTCGGTGCCCTGGTAGCGGTCAACCGCGAGCGATCCCGCGACATGCAGCGGCTGGCCGCGATGCTGGGTCAGCGCGTTACCGAGCTTTTGTCCGATCGCCCGGAATGCGATGCCGTTGACGATTGCGCCGTCGCCGGATTTGAAGCGTACGCGCACATGCGCCTGCCCGACTTCATCGGCATAAACAAGTTGATGCGACGGCAGCGCCACCACCGGCTCGGGATTACCGCTGCCGAAGGGGCCGGCACGATTGAGCGTGGCGGCGAGTTCGGTGGTTACACCGCGTGCGCTGACCGCGCCGTCGATGAAGAGTTCGTTGACGTGACGCGCCTGCGCCACGTCATGCGCGAGCGCGGTTTCCATCGCGGCGCGAAACTCCGCCAGTTTTTCCTTGCGCAGCGTCACGCCGGCCGCCATCGCGTGACCGCCGCCTTTCATCAACAGACCATCCGAGATAGCCTGACGCACCGCCTTGCCGAGATCGACGCCCGAGATCGAACGGCCAGATCCAGTGCCGATGCCACCGGGCTCGAGCGCAATCGCGAACGCCCGGCCGCGAGAATTTTTCCTTCAGTCGTGACGCCACGAGGCCGACCACGCCGGGATGCCACCCTTCCGACGCCGTCACGATCACCGAGCCCTTGTCTTCCAGGCCGAGCGACGCCAGCGCCTCGGCTTCCGCCTGCGCCTCCGCCATCTGTTCGATGACGCGACGTTCGGTATTGAGGGGGCGATCTAGCTCGGCGGCGATCCGCGCGGCCTCGGAGACGTCGCCTTCCAGCAGCAGACGTACGCCGAGATCAGCACGGCCGATCCGGCCGCCGGCATTGATGCGCGGCCCCAGCATGAAGCCGAGATGCCAGGCCTCGGGCGGGCCGTTGAGCCGCGACACATCCATCAGCGCGGTGAGACCGACATTGTCGCGGCGCCGCATCGCGATCAGGCCTTTTGCAACGAAAGCGCGATTGAGCCCGGTCAAGGGCGCGACATCGGCGACGGTACCGAGCGCCACATAATGCAGCATGCCCAGCAGATCCGGCTCCGGCCTCTCGCCGGTCCAGAAGCCGCGCGTCCGTAACTCGCGGTTGACCGCCACTAAAGTGACCAGCACGAGACCGACCGCCGCGAGATGGCCGAGCCCTGAGAGATCATCCGGCCGGTTCGGATTCACCAGCGCATCGACCTCGGGCAATTGGTCGCCGGTTTGATGGTGATCGATCACGACCACCGACATCCCGAGCCTCCGCGCTTCCGCGAGCGGCTCGAGGCTGGTGGTGCCGCAATCGACCGTCACCAACAGCGTAGCGCCCTTGCCCGCGAGCATGCGGATGGCCTCGCTGTTGGGGCCGTAGCCTTCGAAGATGCGGTCGGGAATGTGAATCAGCGGATCGAGCCCGCAATGACGCAGGTGCCAGGCCAGCAGCGCCGACGAGGTGGCGCCGTCGACATCGTAATCGCCGAAGATCGCGACCTTCTCGTTTCGCACAGCCGCGTCCGCGATACGTTTGGCCGCGGCTTCCATCTGCGTCACGGTGTAGGGATCGGGCATCAATTTGCGGATGGTCGGATCGAGAAAATCCTCCACCGCGTCGATCTCGACGTCGCGCCCCGCGATCACCCGCGCCAGCATTTCCGGCAAATGATAGCGCTGCGCGATCGCCTGCGCCCGCGCCGCGCCGCGCGCATCGAGCCGGTCGCGCCACAGCTTTCCGGTCACGGAATGCGCGACGCCCAGAAACGCCAAGGGAGATTCGACAGGCAATGCGGAGGCAGGAAGCGTCATGATGGATCAAAGATAGGCCAGATGGCCGCGGGCGCAATTATTCGGGACCGGCGGCGAGGATTTGTACCCCGCCGCGTCATGTAGCCCGCATGAGCGCAAGCGATATGCGGGTTAGATAGAAGACCCCGGATATCGCTTGCGCTCATCCGGGCTACTTTCCTTGGGTGCTAACACCCCAGCCTATCGGCCACCCCGCCAAAATCCTTCGCGATGATATCCCAATCGCCCCTCGCCTCGAAATCGTATTTCTGTAGCGGGCCATATTCAGTCGGTCGCGCAACGAAGGCGGTTTTCAGTCCGAGTTTCTGGGCAGCCTTGAGATCGTGATTATGCGCGGCGACCATCATGACCTGTTCCGGCGGCAGGCACAGCAGCTTTGCCGCGCCGAGATAGGTTTCGGGATCTGGCTTGTAGTGCTCGAACAGTTCCGCCGACATCACGAGATCCCAGGGAAGCCCGGCGAATTTCGCCATGTTGGTCAACAGCGCGACATTGCCGTTCGAAAGCGGACTGATGATGTATTTCGTCTTCAGTCGCGTCAGCCCGGGGATGCTGTCCGGCCAGGCATGAAGCCGGTGCCAGCCCATGGTGAGATGATGCAGATCGGCGTCGGTCAGTCCCGTAATCCCGAGTTGCGCGACCAGCTTTTCCAGCGACTGCCGGTGCAGCGTGTCCAAAATCATGTAACCGCGTTCGGGATGCTTGCGCACCTCGTCCATCGAGGCGGCGTAAACCGCGCGCCAGCCATCGACCAAAGCGGTCCAGTCGGCCCTTGATGCCGCGCGTGTCAGACCATTTCGTAAAGTCGTTGATCAGGCTGGTGCGCCAGTCGACGACCGTGCCGAAGACATCGAACACCAGTGCTTTCACGGCGGAGATATCGGACATGGTCGCTCCCGGTTTTGTTGTTGCTCGTGTTTTTCTTATCGTCATTCCGGGATGCGCCACTTGGGGCGCAGGCCCGGAATCCATACTCCCGATCGTGGTTATGGATTCCGGGCTCGCGCTCCGCGCGCCCCGGAATGACGCTGTTGTTTAGAGCCTCAATCCAGATGAAACTTCTCGAGCTGACGGTGCTCGGCCTTGATGTAGCGCACGGTGCCGGTCACCGAGCGCATCACCACGGTCTCGGTCTGGATCACATCCTTGCGGAACTTGACGCCCGACAGCAGCGAGCCGTCGGTGACACCGGTCGCGGCAAACAGGCAGTCGCCCTTGGCCATGTCCTCGATGCCATAGATCATGCGCGGATCGGTGACGCCCATCTTGGCGGCGCGCTCGCGCGTTTCTTCGGTGTCGAGGATCAGCCGGCATTGCATCTGGCCGCCGATGCACCGCAGCGCCACCGCGGCCAGCACGCCTTCGGGCGCGCCGCCGGTGCCGATATACATATCGACGCCGGTATTATCAGGATCGGCGCAATGGATCACGCCGGCGACATCGCCGTCGGTGATCAAGCGGACCGCCGCGCCGGTCGAGCGCACGCCGTTGATGATGTCGGAGTGGCGCGGGCGATCGAGCACCAGCACCGTGATCGCCGAGGGATCGACGCCCTTGGCCTTGGCAAGGCGGCGCACATTGTCGGCCGGCGAGGCATCGAGTTCGACGACACCCTTGGCGTAACCCGGGCCGACCGCGATCTTCTGCATGTAGACGTCGGGCGCGTGCAGCAGCGTGCCGCCATCGGCCATCGCCATGGTCGCGATCGAACCTGGCATGTTCTTGGCGCACAGTGTCGTGCCTTCGAGCGGATCGACCGCGATGTCGACGCGCGGGCCGGCATTGATGCCGACCTTCTCGCCGATGAACAGCATCGGCGCTTCGTCGCGTTCGCCCTCGCCGATCACCACGGTGCCTTCGATCGGCAGCTTGTTGAGTTCGCGGCGCATCGCGTCGACGGCGGCCTGGTCGGCGGCCTTCTCGTTGCCATGGCCGCGCAGCCGCGCTGCGGAGACTGCCGCGCGTTCCGTGACCCGCACGATCTCGAGCGTCAGCACGCGCTCCAACAGCAACTGCGGCGGGACGGAAATATGGGTCGACATCGGCGAACTCCTTTTAAGACTTCAGTGCGGATTTTTCGGCCCGCATATAATCATTTCTCGTGTCGTTCGTTCGGATCAAAAAAATTAGTTCTTCTCGATCCGTATCACCTGCGGCCGGCCGCTGATCACCTTATCGCGCTGAACCGCCTGTAGCGCGCGATGGACCGCGTCTTCACTGGTCGCATAGGTGATCAGGATGACCGGCACCGGCGCAGCTTTCCCCTTGGCGCTGCCGGCGTCAACGCCATCGGGATGGCGCTGCACGATCGATTCAATGGAAATTTTCTGCTCGGCCAGGCGGGTGGCGATGGTTGCGGCAGTTCCAGCCAAATCCCGCGCCATCAGGCGAATATAATAGCCACCTTCGTGGCGTTCCATCGGCGCCTTCCTGGTCGCCCCGCAGCCGTGTCTCGGGCCGTCCGAACGGCAGCGCGCGAATGCCGCGCGCGACATCGGCGATGTCGGCGACCACGGCCGAGGCTGTCGCCGCGCCACCAGCGCCGGGACCGACCAGCGTGATCGGCGGGATGCCCGCTCCGTCGATCGTTATCGCGTTGGTGACGCCCATCACCTGCGCGATCGAGGAGGATTTCGGCACCATGGTCGGATGCACGCGCTGCTCGATGCCTTTGGCGGTTCGCACCGCGACCCCAAGCAGCTTGACGCGAAAACCGAGTTCCTCGGCAGCGCGCAAATCTTTCCGGCGCGATCGAGGAGATGCCTTCGACATAAACTGCGCTCTGCGCCACCTTAGTGCCGAAGGCGAGACTGGCCAGGATGGCGAGTTTCTGCGCGGTGTCATGACCGTCGACGTCGAAGGACGGATTGGCTTCGGCATAGCCCAGCCGCTGCGCATCCTTGAGGCATTCGGCGAACGAGAGACCCTCCTGCTCCATCCGGGTCAGGATGTAATTACAGGTGCCGTTGAGGATGCCATAGACGCGGTTGATTTCGGTTCCCGCGAGACCTTCGCGCAGGGTCTTGATGACAGGGATCGCCGCGCCGACCGCGGCCTCGAAATTCAGCGCCCCCGCCGTGCTTTTCGGCCGACTTCGCCAGTCGTAATCCATGCTTGGCGATCAGCGCCTTGTTGGCCGTCACCACCGACTTGCCGGATTTCAGCGCCGCCTCGATCGCCGACAGCGCCGGGTCGCCCGACCCGCCCATCAATTCGACAAAGCAATCGATACCGGATCGCAGGCCAATGCCAACGCATCCTTGGCCCAGTTGACGCCGCGCAGATCGACACCACGTTTCTTCGCCTTGGAGCGCGCGGTGACGGCAACGACCCGCACGCCACGGCCACAGCGCGCCGACAGAATGCGGCCCTGCTGCTCAATCAGGCGAACGACTTCGGCGCCAACAGTGCCGAGCCCCGCGATACCCACTTTCAGGGGTGCGACCATGACGTGAAAAACCTGCAAGAAAACTTGGAGCCGAACTTAGAACCAGGCATGACCCAGTGGGATCATGCCTAGCGCCGGTTGGCGAGAGGAACCACGTTGTGCAACGTTTCGATACCGCTTTCAAGGAAGCGGCGCACGCCGCGGGCGGCCTGGCGAATACGTTGCTCGTTTTCCACCATGGCGATGCGCACATAGCCCTCGCCGTGCTCGCCGAAGGCGACCCCGGGCGATACCACGACGCCGGATTTCTCGACCATCAGGGTCGCAAACTGCATGCTGCCGACACTACGAAACGCTTCGGGCAAAGGCGCCCAGGCGAACATCGAGGCCTCCGGCGGCGGAATGTCCCAGCCGGCCCGGCCGAAAGATTCCACCAGCGCATCGCGGCGCTTGCGATAGGTATCGCGCATCTCGCGAATGCAATCGTCCGGACCGTTCAGCGCCGCGGTCGCAGCCACTTGGATGGGCGTGAACGCGCCGTAATCGAGATAGGATTTCACCCGCGCCAGCGCGGCGATGATCCGCTCATTACCGACGGCAAAGCCCATGCGCCAGCCGGCCATCGAAAACGTCTTCGACATCGAGGTGAATTCCACGGTCACATCGATCGCGCCGGGCACCTGCAGTACCGAGGGCGGCGGATTGTTGTCGTCGAAATAGACTTCCGCGTAAGCCAGATCGGACAGAATGAAAATCTCGTGCTTCTTCGCGAAGGCCACCAGATCCCGGTAGAAATCGAGGCTCGCGACGTAGGCGGTCGGATTTGAGGGATAACAGACCACAAGCGCGAGCGGCTTTGGAATCGAATGGACGATCGCGCGCTCGACCGCCTCGAAGAATTGCGGCGTCGGCTCCGAGGGGACCGAGCGGATCACGCCGCCCGCCATCAGGAACCCGAAGGCGTGGATCGGATAACTCGGGTTCGGACACAGGATCACGTCGCCGGGCGCGGTGATTGCCTGCGCCACATTGGCAAAGCCTTCCTTGGAGCCCAGCGTCGCGACGATCTGGGTTTCCGGATTGAGCTTCACGCCAAAGCGCCGCTCGTAATAGGCCGCTTGCGCCTTGCGCAGGCCGGTGATGCCGCGCGACGCCGAGTAGCGATCGGTCCGCGGCTTGCCCAGCGTTTCCTTCAGCTTTTCGATGACATGGGCCGGGGTCGGCAGGTCCGGATTGCCCATGCCGAGGTCGATGATATCGGCGCCGGCATTGCGTGCGGCCGCCTTGGCGCGGTTGACCTGCTCGAACACGTAGGGCGGCAGACGGCGAATGCGGTAGAAATCTTCCATGGGACCATGCTCCGACAACCAATCAGGACAGAATCGCGGACAGGCTTTGCAACGAATGTGAATTCGTCTTTGTCCAGAAATCGAGCTAAATCAGAGATTTAGGGCGAAATCGGGCGCAAAACCGCGTCTTTGCCGTGATTTGCGGTTGAATTGGGTTCTTTTACCACGGACGACCGGTCGCGCCAGCCGCAAGATCGACTGGCGGCTACCTGCCGATCACGTGGCGATTTACTTGACGATTTACTTGGCGGTCGAGTCCTTGGCTGCGGTGGCCGAAGCCTGACGGTCACGGGCGGCCAACCAGTTCGTTCTGAATCTTGGCCCGCTGCGCCGGATCCATCGCGGTTTCGTCGCGGTCCGGCGGCAGCTGGTTGACCGGCAGATAAGCACCGGCTTCTTTCGGACGTGCCGGCGCATCCGCAGGCGTGCCGACCAGCGGCAGGTCGGCGATCGACGTCGAGCAGCCGCCAAGGGCCAGCGCTGATATCAGCAGCGCTCCCCAGGCCAAGGCCCGCTTGTTTCGACCTGTCGACATGCGTCCGGAAGTCCCCACTTCACTGACGTGAATTTTTAGCTGTTAATTTCTACTACCGCTGCCGCTTGTTTCAGCAACAATTGCTGCAGCGCCCAACCCCATTGTCTCCCAAAATCTTTAAAGCCCAAACAAGAAATCGCAGCGTTGGGGCCTCAATATGACAGAACCAAGATAGTTTGTCGCGGTGCAACACGCCAGATGCCGGGATTGACATCAACGCCATCGACACCGATCTGCGCGGTGACGAACCTGAAATGAACCTATAGTGTCACGTTATGGCTGACGTCACGACTGAAACCCAGAGCACAAAAAAAATTCGAACCCGAAGCGTTCGCGATGAATCTCGCGCGCGCGATGGAAAGCAGCGGCCAGGCGCTCGCGGCCTATCTCAAGCCGCGCGAGAACGGCGAAGCGCGGGACAAGCCGCCCAACGAGTTCGGCGAAGTCATCAAGACGTTCAGCGCGGTGGCCGAATTCTGGCTCTCGGACGAGACGCGCGCGGCCGATCTGCAGTCGAAGCTGGCCAAGGCCTATATCGATCTGTGGGGTTCGGCGGCGCGCCGCATGGCCGGCCAGGACGCCAAGCCCGCGATCTCGCCCTCGCCGCGCGACAAACGTTTTGCCGATCCCGAGTGGAAGTCGAACCAGTTTTTCGATTTCGTGCTGCAACTCTATCTGCTGACGACGCAATGGGCGCAGGACCTCGTGCGCAACGCCGAGGGTCTCGATCCGCACACCCGCAAGAAGGCCGAGTTCTACGTCCAAGCAGATCACCAACGCGCTGGCGCCGTCGAATTTCGTGCTGACCAATCCGGAAGTGCTGCGCGAGACGCTGGCGGTCCAACGGCGGCAACCTCGTTCGCGGCATGAAGATGCTGGCGGAAGATATCGAGGCCGGCCACGGCACGCTGCGCATTCGCCAGTCCGATCCCTCCAATCTCGTGGTCGGCGTCAACATGGCGACGACGCCGGGCAAGGTGGTGTTCCAGAACGAGCTGATGCAGCTCATTCAATACGCGCCCGCGACGGAAAGCGTGCTGCGCACGCCGCTTCTGATCGTGCCGCCCTGGATCAACAAATTCTATATTCTCGACCTCAAGCCGGAAAAATCCTTCATCAAATGGTGTGTCGATCAGGGCCTCACGGTGTTCGTGATCTCCTGGGTCAACCCGGACAAGAGCCTCGGCGCCAAGACCTTCGAGGACTACATGAAGGACGGTCCGCTGGCGGCGATGGACGCGATCGAGCGGGCCACCGGCGAGATGAAGGTCCACACCATGGGCTATTGCGTCGGCGGTACCCTGCTCGCCTCGACGCTGGCGTGGCTCGCGGAAAAGCGCCGCGTGCGCGTGACGTCGGCGACGTTCCTGGCCGCACAAGTGGACTTCACCCATGCCGGCGATCTCCTGGTGTTCGTCGACGAAGACCAGATTTCCGCACTCGAGCGCGACATGCAGGCGGCCGGCGTGCTCGAAGGCAGCAAGATGGCGATGGCCTTCAACATGCTGCGCTCGAACGATCTGATCTGGTCTTACGTTGTCAGCAATTATTTGAAGGGCAAGCCGCCCTCGGCCTTCGACCTGCTGCACTGGAATTCGGATGCGACGCGGATGCCGGCCGCGAACCATTCGTATTATTTGCGCAATTGCTATCTGGAGAACCGGCTCTCCGCCGGGACCATGGTGCTGGACAACACGCTGCTCGACCTGTCGAAGGTCAAGGTGCCGGTCTACAATCTGGCGACCCGCGAGGATCACATCGCGCCCGCCGATTCCGTGCTTTACGGTTCGCAATTCTTCGGCGGCCCGGTGAAATATGTGCTGTCCGGATCCGGCCATATCGCGGGCGTGGTCAATCCGCCGGCGTCAGGCAAATACCAGTTCTGGACCAACGACAATATCAAGGACGTCACGTTGGCCGACTGGCTCAAGGGCGCGCAGGAGCACAAGGGATCGTGGTGGCCCGACTGGCGCCATTGGCTCGCAAGCATCGATGCGGAGGAAATGCCCGCGCGCGCCGTCGGCGCCGCCGCGCTGCCGCCGATCGAAGATGCACCCGGCAGCTACGTCCGGGTCCGCGCATAGCGCGGCGCCAAATGTTTGCCTATAACGGGCCGTCCCGCCGGGACGGGACTCGTAACCTGGATTGAGGGGAAACCTATGACGCGCGAATTGTTCTGGCTGACGCTGACGGTCATTCTGACGGGAATTTTGTGGATCCCCTACACGCTCAATCGCTGCCAGGTTCGCGGCCTCGGCGGTGCGATGGCCAATCCGTCCCGTAACGACAAGCCGCATGCGGAATGGGCCAACCGCCTGATGTTCGCGCATGACAATGCGGTCGAGAACCTCATCGTGTTCGCGCCGCTGGTGCTGATCCTCAACGCGATCGACTACTCCACCCAATGGACGGTGCTGGCTTGCGCGGTGTATTTCTGGGTCCGTGTCGCACATCTGATCGTCTACACCATGGGCCTGCCGGTGTTCCGCACCCTGGCGTTCACCGTCGGCTTCCTCGCGCAGGCCGTGCTGGCGCTCGCGATCTTCAAGGTCCTCTGAAACGCCGCGAGCCTGTGAAACGAAAAGCCCGGTTCTGATTGAATCAGAACCGGGCTCTCTTCTTTTGCTTCGCGTTATCGGTTGCGGTTGCTACCCAGCAAACCCCAGCATCAGCCGCATATTCTGCACCGCGGCGCCCGAGGCGCCCTTGCCCAGATTGTCGAGCCGCGCGACCAGAACCGCCTGAGGATATCTGGGGTTCGCAAAGACATAGAGCTCGAGCTTGTTGGTCTCGTTGAGCGCCTCGGGCTCGATCCGTCCGCTCTTGATCGCGGCATCATCTGAAGGCATCACCGAAACATAAGGACTGCCGGCGTAGCGCTTCGCCAGTACCGCGTGGAGCGCCGCAGCGTCGGGCTTGCCCGGAAGCGTGTCGAGATGCAGCGGGACCGATACCAGCATGCCTTGCCGGAAATCGCCGACCGACGGCACAAAGATCGGCCGGCGGCTGAGCCCTGAATAGAGCTGCGTTTCCGGCAGATGCTTGTGCTCGAAGCCGAGGCCATAAAGATGAAACGCCGGCGCGGTGCCATTCTCGAAACTTTCGATCATGGATTTGCCACCGCCGGAATAACCGCTCACCGCATTGATGGTGACGGGATAGTCCTTCGGCACGATCCCGGCGTCCACCAGCGGTCGCAACAATGCAATCCCGCCGGTCGGATAGCAGCCGGGGTTTGAGACTTTTTTGGCCGCACGGATCCTGTCGGCCTGATCCGGCGCCAGTTCAGGAAAACCATAGGTCCAGTCGGGCGCAACGCGAAAGGCCGACGAGGCGTCCAGCACCTTTGGTGCTGAAGTTCCCATGCTGTCGATCAGCGCGACGGTCTCGCGCGCGGCATCATCCGGCAGGCAGAGGATGACGAGATCCACCTCCTCCATCAGCGCCAGCTTGGCCTTGGCATCCTTGCGCTTGTCATCGGGGATGGTCTTGAGCACAACATCGCTTTGCGCGCCCAGCCGCTCGCGAATGCCGAGGCCCGTCGTTCCCGCGGCCCCATCCACGAACACGGTGGGTTGCCCGGAAACGCCTGATGGCAGGGCTTGTGACGTCGGGGCTTGGCTTTGCAAGTGGCTTGGCGGTTGCTTGGTGTCGATGACGGTCATGGCGTGCTCCTTCCATCCACAGCTACGCTAGCAGGCGTAGATGACATGTAATCCAACTGCGGCCGCAGCGCGACCATCTGCTTTCCGATAGCCTGTGCAGCGGCGTCCGGCTGTTGCGTCAGCGCGTCCGCCACAGCGACGTGATCGACATCAGATTTATGCTGGTTGAGCTTGAAACTGCCCTCGATCTCCTCGACCGTCATCACCAGGCCGACGATCGCCTGCTTCATCGCGGCCAATCGCCCGGCCGTCATCTTCGACGACATCCAGGGTGGTTTCGGCGCCAGCCAGTTTTCGAATTTGGCGCTGAGTGCATCGAGATGCGGGCCAAGCTCGTTATCCGACAGTTTGCGCACCGGGCCGGTCAGGTGCACCGCCTGATACAGCCACGTCGGCACCTGATCCGGCGACACGTACCAGTCGGCAGACACATAGGCATCCGCCCCCGTCACCGCCATCAGCCAGGACGAGGTGCCGTCCGCGAGTTTCACCAGCGGATTATGACGCGCGACATGGAACGCCATCTGTGGCGTGCCGTCGTCGCCGAACGCGAGGTAAAACGGCAGCGATGAGGCGATCGGCCGGCTGCCATCCCACGCGCAGACTGAGCCAAATCCGCGCGCTTGCGCAAACGCGAGGCTGGCGGCGCGATCGGACTTGAACATCGGAGGCGTATACATTTCAAACTCCTGCTTGACGTAGGAGCCACCAGATCAAATCGCGCTGCTTGGTAAGGAAGATGCCGCGGACCGGATCCGGCGGCAGGGGCGACAATCTTAAACGCAGACGTCCGCCCATACCGCGAAAATGCGGCGGCGGCGGGCGGCGGAGATGGTCACGGCGTTGATCATGGGCGCGGCTATAAGGCCGCGCCCGGTTTTCGTCAAGATAAACGCGTCACCAAACCACTAAAGGCTGGTATTCCATGGCGCCGGGACGACGCGGTAGCCATCGCCGTCCTTGACGACATTGCCGATGCCCGGGAACGGATAGTGGAAGCCCTGCACCTGCAGCTTTTCGGCGACGATCATGTCGTAGACCCGGCGGCGGGTCTTTTCGGCGACATCCCCATCCTGATCGAAGAACGCGTGCCAGCCCGGATTGGCCGCGAACAGATAGGGATTATTGGTGACATCCGACTGGATGAACACCTTGCCCGAACTTGATGACAATACATAGGAAGTGTGGCCCGGCGTATGGCCGACGGTCTCGACCGCAAGCAGGCCCGGTGCAACTTCCTTGCCCCATTCATAGGGCGTGACCTTCTTCTTCAGCGCCGCCTCGAAGATGTTGCGGTTGTTCTTGAACAACCCCTTCATCCGGTCGTTTGACGCGCGGCTCATCTCGCCGTCATCCATCCAGAACTTCCACTCGGTCGCCGGCACCAGAATTTCGGCGTTCGGATAGGCGGGCGTGCCGTCGGCATTCAGCAGGCCATTCACGTGATCGCCGTGGAAATGCGAGATCACGACGGTATCGACCGCCTTGGGATCGAATCCCGCCGCCGCCATGTTGGCGGGGAACTGGCCGACCGCGCCCTTGCTCGACTTGAGCGCTTCCGGACCGTTGCCGGTATCGAGCACTACCAGTTTCGAGCCGGTGTTGATCACCAGCGGCGCGAAATAGATCGTGACCTTGTCTTTCGGCTGAAACGCCTTGTCGAGCGCAGCATTGATCTCGTCCTTTTTGGCGTTCGGCACGAAGGAGTCAGCGAGCGGAAACGTATTGGCGCCATCGGAAACCGCGGTCACCTGGATGTCGCCGACCTTGTAGCGATAAAAGCTCGGCGCCTGCTTGTCGGCGAGCGGCACGGTGGCCGCGTGGGCGGGGGTATTTGCCAATAGCGGCGCGGCGGCGATCCCGGCCACTCCAGCCAATGCGTCACGGCGTGTCAGTTCCATGTAATTGTCCTCCCTGTTGAGACGATGAATTCGGCCGGTTTTCCGTTTCGGCATTTTTCGCGACACGTCTTAGCAATTTTTTGCCCACCGCGCGATGACGGCGAGACGAAAGCCGGCGACGATAATCAAAAGCGCTAACCCCTCGTCCGCCAGCCTATTCCGGGCCGATGCTAGAAGGTGCGCCACAGCCATTCGGCGACCTGGCCGATCACGTCGCCGAACAGCAGCAGCGCTGCCGACCAGACCATCGCCGATACCCAATTGGCGATTTGAAAACGCCAATACGGCATCTCGAATATGCCGGCCGCGAGCGGTACCGAAGCCCGCAGCGGACCGAAAAACCGTCCGATGAAGATGCTGGGCGAGCCCCATTTTTTCACGAAGGCTTCGCCACGCGGCAGGATGTCGGGATAGCGCGACAGCGGCCACATCTGCGCGACCTGTTCCTTGTATTTGTAGCCGAACCAATAGGAGATCCAGTCGCCAAGCGCGGCACCAATCCCGCCGGCAATCCAGACCGACCAGAAGCTGATACCGCTGGCACCGATCAACGCGCCGATGGCAACCAATGCGCCCCAGGCCGGGATCAACAGCGAGATGAAAGCCAGCGATTCACCGAAAGCCAGCAGCAGGACGATCGGGGCAGCCCATGCCTGGTGGTCGCGCACAAAATCGGCCAGCGCGCGCGCGAAATCTTCCATGACGTGAACGCCCTCTCCCGGGAACCGGCCTGTTCGAGGCGCGGAACTTTTCTGCAGCTTCAATGCCCCGGAACAGGTAAGCCAGCCCTTCCCACCACATCAAGTCACAAAGGTGGGGACAAGGCGTCGGCGTGCACCGGGCGCCAATCGTCACTATCTGAACCTATCCGTGGCATAGTCAGGGGAACTGATTCGCGCTACGAGAAGCGCGTGCAACACGTGAAAAAACATGCCGAAACCATTGAAATCGAATACTAAAGCCAAAGCCAACGACCTGTTCGGGTCCGAACCCAAAGCCCGGGCGCCGCTCAAGGTGGCGTCCCGCGCGACAAGCGCGGAGGCCGGCTACACCGCAGCCGACATCGAGGTGCTCGAAGGCCTCGAGCCGGTTCGCCGCCGTCCGGGCATGTATATCGGCGGCACCGACGAGAAGGCGCTGCATCATCTGTTCGCCGAAGTCATCGACAATTCGATGGACGAGGCGCTGGCCGGACATGCCGATTTCATTGAGGTCGAACTTGGTGCCGACGGATTCCTGACCATCACCGACAATGGCCGCGGCATCCCGGTCGACCCGCATCCGAAATTTCCGAAGAAGTCCGCGCTCGAAGTCATCATGTGCACGCTGCATTCCGGCGGCAAATTCGACTCCAAAGTGTATGAGACCTCGGGCGGTCTGCACGGCGTCGGCGTGTCCGTGGTGAACGCCCTCTCCTCGCGGCTCGAGGTTGAGGTCGCCCGCAGCCAGAAGCTCTACCGCATGACATTCGAGCGCGGCCATCCCAAGGGCAAGCTCGAAGACCTCGGCAAGGTCAACAACCGCCGCGGCACCACCATCCGCTTCAAGCCGGACACCGACATTTTCGGCGCCAAAGCCGCCTTCAAGCCGCAGCGCCTGTTCAAGATGGCGCGCTCCAAGGCCTATCTGTTCGGCGGCGTCGAGATTCGCTGGCGCTGCGACGCAGCGCTACTCAAGGGCATCGAGGACGTACCGGCGGAAGCCAAGTTCCACTTCGTCGGCGGGTTGAAGGATTATCTCGGCGCGGCGGTTCATGCCGACACCCTGGTGCATCCCGACATCTTCGTCGGCAAATCCGGCCGCAACGGCGCCCACGGCGCCTGCGAATGGGCGGTGGCCTGGACCGCGGATGCCGACGGATTCCTGTCCTCCTACTGCAATACTGTGCCGACGCCGGATGGCGGCACCCATGAATCGGGCATGCGCAGCGCGCTGTTGCGCGGCCTTAAAGATCACGCCGAGCGCGTCGGCCAGGGCAAGCGCGCCGCCTCCATCACCTCGGAAGACGTGATGGTCGGCGCTGCCGTGATGCTCTCGGTATTCGTGCGCGAGCCGGAATTTCAGGGCCAAACCAAGGATCGCCTCGCCACCGCCGAGGCGCAACGCATTGTCGAGCAGGCCATCAAGGATCCGTTCGATCACTGGCTGTCGGGCAATCCGCTGCAGGCCAATAAACTTTTGGAATTCGTGGTCGAGCGCGCCGACGAGCGCTTGCGCCGCCGCGCGGAGAAGGAAATCTCGCGCAAGACCGCGGTCAAGAAGCTGCGCCTGCCCGGCAAGCTCTCCGACTGCACCAACACAGCCTCGGAAGGCTCCGAACTGTTCATCGTCGAGGGCGACTCGGCCGGCGGCAGCGCCAAGCAGGCGCGCGACCGCAAGACCCAGGCGATCCTTCCCTTGCGCGGCAAGATCCTCAACGTCGCCTCCGCCACGAAAGACAAGCTCACCGCCAACGCCCAGCTCGCCGACCTGATGCAGGCGATCGGCTGCGGCAGCGGCGCGCATTATCGCGAAGAGGATTTGCGCTATTCGCGCATCATCATCATGACCGATGCCGACGTCGATGGCGCGCATATCGCCTCGCTGCTGATTACCTTCTTCTACCGGCAGATGCCGCGGCTGATCGACGAGGGCCATCTCTATCTCGCCGTGCCGCCGCTGTACCGGCTGACCCATGGCAGCAAGACGGTCTACGCCCGCGACGAGGCGCACCGTGACGCGCTCCTGAAGAGCGAGTTCAACGCCAATGCCAAGGTCGATGTCGGCCGCTTCAAAGGCCTCGGCGAAATGATGCCGGCGCAATTGAAGGAAACCACGATGGATCCGGCCAAGCGCACCATGCTGCGCGTGGTGCTGCTGGCCGACGACCGCGAGGGCACCGCCGATTCGGTCGAGCGCCTGATGGGCACCAAGGCCGAAGCGCGTTTTGCCTTCATTTCCGACAAGGCGGAGTTCGCCAGCGAGGACTTGCTGGACGTCTAAGGGGCGGAACCCGGACATCTGGGGTATCTGAGGGCCATTTTGCGCTCCAAACAGGCCAATTTGTCGCTATTTACGGACTTTTTGGACGAATTTCCTCAGGTCGTTTTCCGGCGGGTGTGCCTGCTCTGCAACAGCTTTTTGGACCAAACCGGCTATAACTGTTCGTGAGATTCGAGTGCATTCGCACTTTTACCGCCCGGCGGTAGCTGAGCGTTCAAAGACTGAGGATTTGAAAATGAAGAAGTTGGTATTGGCTCTGACCGCGGTTGCAGCGTTCTCCGGATCGGCCCTCGCGGCTGACCTTCCGGCCCGGACCTACACCAAGGCTCCGGTGATCGTGGAAACCCCGAGCTGGACTGGCTTCTATCTGTTCGGTGGTGCCGGCGGCGGCATCTGGGATGCCGACAGCAACGCCTTCAACAGCACAACCGGCGCGCCTTTCACCGTTAACCAGCGGCAGGGTGGCGACGGCTGGTTCGGCACGGTCGGTGCTGGCTATGACTGGCAGTTCAATCACGCGTGGGTTTTCGGTATCTTGGCCGACGGTCAGTTCGGCAGCCTCAGGGGTTCGCTGCCCGGCGTGTTCGGCGGCGTGGCTGTCACCGGCACTGAAAAGCTTCGCGATACTTGGGCCGTTGGTGGCCGACTGGGCTACCTCGTAGCCCCGAACGTACTGTCGTACGTCAATGCCGGTTACACCCAGTCGTACTGGTCAAGCACGACGCTCGGCCCGATCGGCGGCGTTGGAGCTCTCGCGACGACGCCTTCGTGGAACAAGGGTGGCTGGTTCGTCGGCGGCGGTGTTGAGAACAACCTGAACATCTTCGGAATTTCGGCTCCGGGCTGGTTCATGAAGACTGAATATCGTGCGGCTTATTTCGGCACGAAGAACCTGCAGGAAAGCGACGGCTTAACTGGTCTGCCGTCAAACGTCACCACGACTTTCAAGCCCTTCGTCGAGACCATCAGCACCTCGCTGGTCTACCGCTTCAACTGGACCGGTCCGGTCGTTGCCAAGTACTGATCTGAGCTAACCGCTCTAAGAAAAAGCCCCGGCATCGTCCGGGGCTTTTTTGTGCCTTGAGCAAGCGTGCGGGCTGGCGCGTCATCCGTGCCCTTGCCAGACGTAGGCTTGCGCGCCAATCTTGCTTCGGTTGCGCGTTCGCCATGCCCGTCAGCGCGCTCCCTCAAGGGAAATCCCATGCGTACCTTGCTCTTGATCCTCGGCCTGGTCGCGCTCGCCATTGGCCTGTTGTGGATCGGCCAGGGCACCGGCCTGATCAAATGGCCGGAATCGAGCTTCATGATCAGCCAGACGCAGTGGGCCGGATATGGCGCAGCGCTGGCTGCTCTGGGATTGATCCTGATCTGGCGGGGCAGGCGTTAGATTGTGGCGCGGCAAACTTGGAACGGATGACACCATGACGTCAAAACCATTCGACCTCCGCGGCAAGGTGGCCATCGTCACCGGCGGCAATGGCGGCATTGGCCTTGGCATGGCGCGTGGGCTGGCGGAAGCCGGCGCCGACATCGCAATCGTCGGGCGCAATGAGGCGAAGTCGGTGGCGGCGGCTGCGGACCTCTCCAAATCAGGCATCAAGGCGATATCCGTTGTCGCCGACGTCACCGACACATCGGCGGTCGCAGCCATGGTTGAGCGCACGGTGCGTGAACTCGGCCGGATCGACATTCTCGTCAACAATGCCGGCATCAATATACGTAAAGCCCCGCACGCCCTGTCGCTTGATGAATGGGACAGCGTGATCAAGACCAACCTTACCAGCGCGTTCCTGTGCTCGCAGGCGGCCTACCCGGCGATGAAGGCCGCGGGCGGCGGCAAGGTCATCAATATCGGCTCGATGATGTCGATCTTCGGCGCCAGCTTCGCGCCGGCCTATGCCGCAAGCAAAGGCGGCATCGTGCAGTTCACCCGCTCCTGCGCCGTCGCCTGGGCGCCCGACAACATCCAGGTCAATGCGGTGCTGCCGGGCTGGATCGATACAGAGCTCACCCAGCGCGCCCGCGAGCAGATCGACGGCCTGCACGATAAGGTATTGGCCCGCACACCTGCGGCGCGGTGGGGCGCGAGCGGCGACTTCGCGGGGATTGCGGTGTTTCTGAGCTCGGCCGCGTCAGACTTCGTCACCGGCACTGCAATTCCGGTCGATGGCGGCTTTTCGGTGATGGGCTGATTCAGCCAGCCGACGACGGCGAGCGCACATGCTCGGGCCGCACGCCGATGGCGATGAACCTCGCCGTGATGCCCTGCAGCCACGGCATCGCGTTCACGATGCGTGCGAAGAACGGAGCCTTCAGCGGTCGATCGCCCGGCTTGAGCGCGGCGCTGATGATGTTGTTCTGAACCATGATTTGCATCGCCTGCGTCATCCGCATCGGAAACTCCCGCCGGCGGCGCACCGCATCCAGTTCATCTTCGGACGGGCTGCCGCTGACGAGTTTCGCGGCCAGCAGATTGGCCGTCGCGACCGCGTCCTGAACCGCGAGGTTGACGCCGACGCCGCCGACCGGCGACAATCGCATGCGCGGCGTCGCCGATGCACAGCAGTCCCGGTCGCGTCCACCGTTTCAACCGGTTGATCGCCACCGTCAGCAGCTTGACGTCATCCCAGGTCTTGACGTCCGACATGCCCGATTTGAGGACCGGCGCCATCCCGATCACGTCGCTGCGGAAGGCATCGAGGCCTCGGGCCTTGACCGCATCATACTGGTCCTTGGGATGACATAGGCGCATTGCCAGTAATCGCCGCGGTCGAACGTCACCATCATCTTGCCGGTATCGACCCGCGCGAACAGGCTTTCGTTCTCGTCGGGATGCCGGCCGGCGCGTAACCACAGCACATCCATCGGCGCGCCGATCTCGTCGACTTCAAGCTTGGCGCTTTGGCGCACAATGGAGTGCCGCCCGTCGCATCCGATGGTCAGGTCCGCGCGAATCTCGACCGGCCCCTCCGGCGTATCGGCCTTCACACCGACAACCCTGTCACCCCGACCAGATGAGGTCGGTGGCGTCGGCCTTCATCATGACCTTGAGCGACGCAAACCGCTTGCCGTTCTCGCGCAGGAAATTGAGAAAGTCCCATTGCGGCATGAAGGCAATGAAAGGATATTTGGCGTTGGTGCGGCTGATATCGGCGATGCGAACCGAGGTGTCGCCGAACTTGCCATCCATCTTCTGCAATTGCTGGTGCGGAAGCTTCAGGAAGGCGTCGATCAGGCCCAACTCGTCCATCACCTGCAGCGTCGAGGGATGCACGGTGTCGCCGCGAAAATCCCGGAAAAAGTCAGCGTGTTTTTCCAGCACGATTGCGTCAACGCCGGCGCGTCCCAGCAGATATCCCAGCATCATGCCGGCAGGACCGCCGCCGACGATGCAACAGCGCGTCGTCAGGGTGCGTTGGTTTGGCCGCTCCGAAGAAGTACCCGCGTCCATGATCTGGCTCGTGTGGTTAGCGCCGGAAACTCTTGATCCCTACGCAGACGCCCTTGGCGTTTGTCGCAAAGCAAAACCGGTTTTTACTTTTCCGGATTATCGTCGAAAACTCTTGATCTCCGATACGCTGCCGTCGCGGTAAGTCAACTCCACCGACACGAATTGGGTCGACGGCGCCAGCTTCAGATAAGGCTGCGCGTCGGACGGGATTGCACTGGGATCCCTGGTATTGCAGGACGGCATTTTCAGCACCCGGTCCGGCACCGCGCTATCGATGCCGATACGTACTTCACGGATCGCACAGCGATATGACATCAGATGGGTGTAATAGACCAGCAGTCCGTTGAACTCGCGGAACGACAGCCAGCTTGTCGCGGTCATATCGAGGATTTTCCGCTGGTCGTGAATCAGCGCCGCCTCGGGATCGAACTTGATCGGAAACGGTCCCTGCAATTCGCCTGAGGTGTCGATGTAGCGCACCTGGATCGTTGCCGCCGGCGCGTCGGCGGCCAGTTCGATCGAGGGATTGGGAATGCGCTTGCGGGTGCGCGGATCGAGCGAATCCAGAAAACCGGTCTCCCGGAAGTCGCCGCTATCGCCCATCCGCCAGGAAATCCCGAGTGTCGGATCCATGATCGAAAACACCACGGTCCAGCCGCCATTGTGGCGAGAGAACATCGCGATCGGCGCGTTGACGGAATCTTCCTTTGGCAGGCGCTGCACCGACACCGGCGGCAGCGCCGCGACCTTCTGCGGTGGATCGATGGCTTTCGCGACCGCGGGCTCGCTCTTGGCGATGCCGTTGAGGAAGACGTCGTCGACCATCTGGTCGAAATAAACCGGGATCTGCTTGTGTTTGACGCTCTCCGCCATTTCGCTGACCAATCGGCGGGTGCGCTGCGCCACCTGAACGAGGTTCTCGCCGGGCTGCAGCAATTCCCTGGCGAAGGTGCGCGTGAACACCGAATTCGGGTTGTCGTCGGTGTTCGACAGCCGATCGAGCGCGGTTTGTCGAGGGCCGGCTGAAAACACCGAAAATACGCCCTCCGGCAATTGGGTCATCGGCGCCAGACCGCCGCCGCCGGCGACGGCGCGGGTGCCGCTGCGTTCGAACGGATTGTTGCGGCAGGCATCGAACACCAGGATCGCGGTGCGTACCTTCTTGTTCTGCATTCGCTCGATAATGCGGTCGGCGAGCACGGAGGCGTCCCGCACCAGCTCTTCCTGGCCCTCGCCGGCCGCGGGCACATCGGTTGGCAGCAGGAAGTTCTGTCCGGCGATCTCGAAGCCATGGCCGGCGTAAAAGAAGAAGGCGGTGTCGCCGGGCTCGACCGCCGCGTCGAACGCCAACAGGGTCTGGCTGAACGCCTGGCGGGTCTGGTTTTCCGCGACCATCACGGAAAAGCCGAGTTGCTTGAGCGTGTCGCCCATGGTGCGGGCGTCATTGACCGCCTTCTGCAGTTTGGGAACGTTCTTGTAGTCGTTGTTGCCGATCACAAGCGCGACCCGCTTTTCGGCCTGCGCGGGGGCCGATAGCGCCAGCAAGGACGCTAAAAGGCTAAATGCCAATATAGCTCGCAACGACAGCCAGCTTTTCATCCGTTTTCCCGCCTATGCACGATTTGCTGCCGCTCGTGCGAGCCACCTAATGCCATAGTCGGCACAGGTTCCCCGCCGGTTCAATCGGGGCAAGTCAGAGAAACTATCGCGTATTTCTCGTCATTAAGAGCGTTAGCGCGGCCGTCCCATAGCGGCGCCGCTACAGGTGAATTAATTCGCCGCCGAGCCTTTCCATCGGGCCCGCATTCGCGCCGCCCGTTGGCTCCTTGCACACAGGCGTCGCGCTTGTCGTGGGTGATGATGTTAAATCGCAGGTAAAGCGGTCGATCCGGCTTGCCCTGGCACAATCGCCTGCACTGAAACGGCTGGCTGAGCCGGTCTTTCATGTTGGAAACGCCGATAGAGCAAGCCAAACCATAGTAACAGGGCGAGGAAGGCAAAGGGAACATGAGTGTCAACGGCGAGAGGTTGTGCGAAAGGCAATATCAGCAGTGCAGTGACCGAGACCAATTCAATCTCGTCCCACCCATCACGCCAGCCGCGTGCGAGCAGCGGAATAATGGACAGCATCAGGAGTGGCGTGTCGTAAGACAACGAATACGGCGTTGTAAGCAAAGTCCCCGCAGCAAGCAGCCCCCATCGAAGATCAAGCCTCCCATCTTTTCCCAATTCCCCCCTGTTTGCCTTTTCGCCCCGGAAAGCCCAAATGATCGCGGTCACTACCGCAACGCTTACGGCCACTTGAACAAAGCTTGCGAGAACGGCCGGCACGCCGGCTGCCTGCAACGACACATAAGGACCGAGTGCCAGCGGCCGTACCCCCTCATAGCCACTGCCGATGAACTGGCCGAACAACAAGCTCATGCGTAAGTAATCAGTCCAGATCGCGGCTCCCAGCCATATCGTCGAAAGCACCAGCATAGAGAGGATGGTTGTCGCTGCAGCCGCGACAACGCGCCACTGACCGGATGCTATTAGTGCGAAGGGCATCAACAGCCCCATTTGTGGTTTGACTGCCAAAAGACCTATGCAGATTCCCGCTAGCACGGGACGCTTTGGCGAGAAATACGCGGCCCCCAGAACGAACACGGTCACGAGCGTACCCGTTTGTCCGCAAATCAGATTAGCGCCGACAAAGGGCAAAGAGAACGCGACAAGAACCGTGAAGGCCTGCCCTCGCGACCAGCTATTTTCGCAAGCAGAATTGGCATCAAGCCCCAAGCCGGAGCGTTTTGCAACAAAATGATCAAAGCAAAATAGAAAGCCAGCGGAACGAGCGACCATGCCAGTACCGCTTCGTTGTACGTCGCATCGCCCAGCGGCCATAAACCGAACAAGGTGAATGGTGGATATACGAACCACGGAAGCGGAGTGGAAGCTGTCCTGTTGGACAGGATAATCTGCCACGTGTCCGGATCATAGATGGCGGCGATGTCGCCGTGCCGTACGCGGTGCGCAGCATTCCAAAAACTAATAAAGTCACCGCCGAAGTGCGTTCCCGACAGTTGGTGTAAAAGATTAAAGCCGGCCTGCACCGCAAAGCACACCGCAAGAATTAGCAGCAGTGGTTTTTTCGACGAGCGCATCTTGGCATCGGCACGTTCGTTAAGGAAAGGGGACACTGAACTGAATCCGCATGGTCAAGCCGAAGCCCGTGTACAATGACAGATGCAGTCAGCTATTGCGATTTTACCAACAAACGAGTTTGGCTGCAGGGAGGTTAAGGATTACTTGCTGGCCAGCCAGAACCGGGAATTACGGAGAGAGCGCCGAACAATAACCCGCACAGCAGCCGGCTGGGTTGGTCTTTCTTTGTAGAAACGCCGATAGAGCACGCTAAACCATAGTAACAGGGCCAGGAAGGCAAACGGAACATGCCAGTCAGCGGCGAGAAGCTGTACATAGGGCAACATCAGCAGCGCCGTTACCGAAGCTAATTCGATCCCGTCCCACCCATCACGCCAACTGCGTGCGAGCAGTGGAATAACAGACAGCATCAGCAGGGGCGTGTCGTACGACAATGAGTAGGGTGTTGTGAGCAACGTCCCCGCGGCCAGGAGCCCGAATCGAAGATCAAGCCTCCCATCTTTTTTTCCCAATTCCTGCGTGTTTGCTTTCCCGCGCCAGAAAATTTGGAAGATCACGGCTAGAACCGCAACACTTACGGCGACCTGAAAAAAGCCCGCGAGAGCGGCCGGCATGCCGGTTGATTGCAACGACACGTAGGGACCGAGCGCCAGCGGCCGTATCCCGTCGTAGCCACTGCCGATAAAACGGCCGAACAGCAAGCTCATATGCAAGTAATCGGTCCAGATCGCGGCTCCCAGCCATATCGTCGAGAGGAAGATCAACGAGAGGACAGTGGTCGCTGCGGCTGCAGCGATGCGCCACTGACCGGACGCTAATAGCGCGAAGGGCATCAACAGCCCCATTTGTGGTTTGACCGCCAAAAGACCGATGCAAATTCCTGCCAGAACAGGACGCATGGGCCAGAAATACGCGATCCCGAGAAAGAACACCGCAACGAGCGTACCCGTTTGTCCGCAAATCAGATTGGCGCAGACAAAGGGTAGAGAGAACGCGATAAGCACGGCGCAAGCCTGCGCTTGCGACCAGCTATTCTCGCATGCAGGATTGGCATCAAGCCCCAAGCCGGAGCGTTTCGCCAACAAAACGATCAAGGCAAAATAGAAAGCCAGCGGAACGAGCGACCAGGCCAGGATCGCCTCGTTGAACGTCGCATCGCCCAGTGGCCATAAACCAAATAAGGTGAATGGCGGATACACGAACCACGAAAGCGCGAGGGGGGGGCCGGTCTTGTTCGACAAAATGCTTTGCCACGCGTCGGGATCATAGATGGCGGCGATGTCGCCGTGCCGCAGGCGATGCGCGGCATTCCAGAAACCAACAAAGTCAGCGCCGAAGTGTATGCCCGACAGTTCGCGTGAAAGGCTAATACCGGCCTGCGTCGCCAGGCACATCGCAAGCAATAGCTGCAATGGTTTCTGTAACGGGGTCATCTTGGCTTCGGTACGTGCGTTAAGGAAAAAGGGCACTGCGTTCAATCCGCATGATAAAGCCGAAACCCGTGTGCAATGACGAATGCAGTTTCGGCTACGCTCGGCCAGCTGATTGGCTGGCTCGAAGTTCCGAGACAGGCGAAAGAAGCTGCGGGCCAGGCCCGCAAGGATGACAACTATCGCGTGTATAGCGCACCAAAATTGATATTTTACGAAGATAACGGTTTCAATTGCGGGTTAAGGATTACTTGCCGCGTAAAAGCAGAAATTACCGTGGGCGCCATAGGCCCGGACATCCCGGTAAAGAAGCCGCCCAAGCCCCGATTCATGCAAAAACATTAAGCTTTTTCAATGCTTCCCGCACCTGCTCCATTGACTTTGGCCAATTCGCCCCTATGTTCCGGCTTGACGCGGCCCGGTATCGAAACGCGATATCTTGATTAAGCCGCCTGTCTGCGTATCCGAAAATCCCGAGCAAATTTGCGTGCCGTTCCGGGGTGAGCGCGACAGTCATTTCCGGGATTCCAAGCGGCGGTATCTACCAGAGGCTCAATGTCCTTTTCTCATCTCGGCTTGTCCGACAAGGTGCTCGCCGCCGTAGCGGCCACCGGTTACACCACCCCCACCCCCATTCAGGAACAGGCAATTCCCCATGTTCTGGCGCGCCGGGACGTTCTCGGGATCGCCCAGACCGGCACCGGCAAGACCGCCGCCTTCGTTCTTCCCATGCTCACGATGCTGGAAAAGGGCCGCGCCCGCGCCCGAATGCCCCGCACCCTCATCCTTGAACCGACGCGCGAACTCGCTGCCCAGGTAAAGGAGAATTTCGACAAATACGGCGTCGGCCAGAAACTCAATGTCGCGCTCCTGATCGGCGGCGTTTCGTTCGGCGATCAGGACACCAAATTGACCCGCGGCGTCGACGTGCTGATCGCAACGCCGGGCCGGCTGCTCGACCACACCGAGCGCGGCGGATTGTTGCTCACCGGTGTCGAACTGCTGGTGATCGACGAAGCCGACCGCATGCTGGATATGGGTTTCATTCCCGACATCGAGCGGGTCTGCAAGATGATCCCCTTCACCCGGCAGACGCTGTTCTTTACCGCGACGATGCCTCCCGAAATCCGCCGCATCACCGAAGCCTTCCTACACAATCCCGAGAAGGTCGAAGTTTCCCGGCCGGCGACCACCGCGGTCGGCGTATCCCAGTTCCAGGTCAGCGTGGGCCGCGAACCGCACGAGAAGCGCGAAGTCCTGCGTGGCCTGCTGCGCGACGCCAAGGATCTCAACAACGCGATCATCTTCTGCAACCGCAAGCGCGAAGTGGCGCTGTTGCACAAATCGCTGCAAAAGCACGGCTTCAGCGTCGGCGCCCTGCATGGCGACATGGATCAATCGGCGCGCACCGCCGCCCTCGATCAGTTCCGTAAAGGCGAAATCCCGCTACTGGTCGCTTCCGACGTCGCCGCGCGCGGCCTCGACATTCCCGCCGTCAGCCACGTCTTCAATTTCGACGTTCCGCATCACGCCGACGATTACGTGCATCGCATCGGCCGCACCGGCCGTGCAGGCCGCGCCGGCACCGCGATCTCGATCGTGACCCCGCTCGATCAGAAGTCGATGGTCGCGATCGAAAAGCTGATCGGACAAACCATTCCCCGCGCCGAAGGCAGCACCGAATCGCAAGCTGCCGAACGCACGACAACGTCGACCAGCGGCGAACCGCAGGCGCGCGAAGGGGCAAGAGAACATACGAGAGAAGGTGCAAGAGAAGGGCGGACGCGAAGGTGGTCGCGAGGGGTTCACGCGGCGGCCGCAAGCCACGCCGCGACCCGCGAACCCCGGCATTCCGGCGGTGGCCGCCATTCCAACTCGCAGCCGCAGGCCCCGGCGGCGGCCTTCACCCCGCCCGCACCGCCTCCCGCGTCACGCACGCCCTCGATCGGCCGGGCTCCTGCGCCGCAAACCTCGCAGGACTCCTCGTCAGAACCCCGCCGATCATTCGCATCTTCCGGCGTTTCTATTGCGACCGGTTCGCGCGCGCGTCTAAACGCGCGCATTTCGCAAGTGCGAACTCAGGGGGAACCTGTTTACCGGTCGTTCACTAACCTCCGTTAGCTTTGCGCCATAATTTATTGATTGGTGCGGGAAGCGAACCACGCTGTCCGCCGTTTGGGGACGGGATCAAAGTGCTCGACGAACATGAACGCACGATGGCCTTCGCCGAACTTGCGCTCGGGCAGATCAGGTCGTTGCGGCAAACCGCTGTCCCCCGCAATTATGAAATCTGGTACGTTTACGCCACCGGATACAATTCAGCCCTCAACAAGATCATCAACGAGACCCTGGCGCGCAACGGCAAGCTGACCGAGGCCGATCTCGAACAGATCTACGAGACCTATCTTTCCCACATCAAGACCACCGACCGTATCGACAAGGTCGGTTCGCGGGTGATCGGCGAAATTGACGACGTCATGAAGCTGATCAGCGAAGCGCTCGGCATGTCCGCCAGCTACGACGCCAGCCTCTCCGGCGCGAACAAAAAACTGTCGAGTGTACAAACCCGCGACCAGCTCCAGAAAATCGTGGACTCCCTGGTGAAGTCCACCCGCGAGATGCAGGATACCAACAAGGCGCTGGAAGAACGGCTGACGCTGTCCAAATCCGAAATCAACAATCTCCAACAGAGCCTCGAGGCGATCAGGGCCGAAAGCCTGACCGATCCGCTCACCGGCCTCGGCAACCGCAAATATTTCGACCGTTCGATCGATATGGCCGTCCAGACCGCACTGGCGAATGGCGAGCCGCTTTCGCTGTTGATGTTCGATATCGACCATTTCAAATCGTTCAACGATTCCTACGGCCATCTCACCGGCGATCAGGTGCTGCGGCTGGTCGGCCTATCGCTGAAGCAGACCATCAAGGGCCAGGACATTACCGCCCGCTACGGCGGCGAGGAATTCGCGGTGGTGCTGCCCAACACGGCGCTGCGCCAGGCGCTCACGGTCGCCGACCACATTCGCCGCGCCGTGATGTCGAAGGAATTGAAGAAGAAATCCACCGGTGAAATTCTCGGCCGGGTCACCATTTCGGTTGGCGTGTCGATGCTCAAGCCGGACGACGACACCGACTCGCTGATCGAGCGCGCCGATGCCTGCCTCTATGCCGCCAAACGCAACGGCCGCAACCGCGTCATCTGCGAAGCCGACCCGGAATACATCGCCGAGAACCGCAGCCAGGTCGCTTAAGGTTTTTTCTCAAGCTGAATTCTATTTCGCGACAGCCTCGTGGTGAGGAATGCGTTCCCCCGGACGCTGCGCAGCGCTCTTGCGGTGCGCTGCAGATCCGGGGTCCATCGCTCTGCAGCTCAAGCGCTTGGATCCCGGCTCTGCGGAGCAGCGTGAAGAACGCTGCACCGCGTCCGGGACACGAGAGGTGTTGCTTCACATCGTCTCAGGATGAAGATTTCTTCTTCCGAGCCTTCGCTTTTCGAGGCGGCCACTTCTTCGCGATCAGTTTCTTGGCCGCCGGTTTCTTCGCAACCGACTTCCTGGGCACCTGTTTCTTGGCACCGGCTTCTTGGCCGCCGCCTTCTTCGCATCCCTGCGCTTCTTCGGCTTGCGCAACGCCGCGCGCTGGGCAGCTGCCAACGCAGCCCTCGCCCATCCCGTCATTTCCTCGGGATCGTCATAGAGCCGCTCCGGCAATTGCCAATAGGAATTGACAGTGACGGTCTTGGCCCGGGTTTGATACGAAAACGGTTTTGAGCCTTCCGCCTCGAATTGCGGAATGGTCTGCTCGTCGGCGCGCAAAAAGAGGCCGCCACGCAGCGCGAGTGCGAAATAGTGCCGTCAGCCGAAATGCCGAAACCGGAAAACATCCGCCTGATTGCGACCGGCCCGAACCCCGCAAACAGATCGATCAGAAAGTCGCGGTCCATGGCGTCATGCCCGACGCGGCGGCTAGATCTTGGCGGCGGTCAGTTGCACCGATTCGCCACAGCCACAGGCGCTGACCTGGTTCGGGTTGTTGAAGATGAACTGCGACTGCATCTTGTCGGCCTTGTAGTCCATCTCGGTGCCGAGCAGAAACAGTACTGCCTTCGGATCGACCAGGATCTTCACGCCCTTGTCCTCGACGATCTCGTCGGTCGGACGAATGTCGTGGGCATATTCCACCGTATAGGACTGTCCGGCGCAGCCGCCGTTCTTTATTCCGACCCGCAGGCCGACGATCTCGGAATCGGCGCGCTTGGTCAGTTCGGTGATGCGCAACGCCGCGGCTTCGGTCAGTTTCATGACCTGCGGACGGGGCCGCGGCTTCGGCTTGGCGGCGGGAGTCGGTGAAGCGGGTGTCATGTCAGTCATGTGTTTAGTCCTGACGGCAATTCAAGGCGGGGTCTTTGCCCGAAGAAGTCATACACGAGAAGTTAAACGCGATTCGATTGCACCTTCACCACATATTGAGAACAAGACGCGCCTCGTCGGTCATCCGATCAGGCGTCCAGGCAGGGTCCCAGACCAGATTGACATTGACCACGCCGACGCCGGGCACGCTGGCGACCGCGTTCTCCACCATGGTCGGCAATTCGCCGGCGGCCGGACAATTGGGCGTCGTCAGCGTCATCATGACATCGACGGTGCGGTCGTCCTTGATGTCGACCTTGTAGATCAGCCCGAGCTCATAGATATCGGCCGGAATTTCCGGATCGAACACGGTCTTCAGTGCAGCGACGATCTCGCCGCCCAGCCGCTCGGTCTCCTCCGGCGGCAACGCCGAACTGGTTTCCATGTTGCTGGTTTTGACCTCGAGGGTGTTGGCTTCGAGATTCTTGACTTCAACATTCTTGACTTCAACAGTGTCGGTCATGAGAACAATTCCCGCGCCTTGATCAGCGCCTGTGCCAGATGGTCGACTTCTTCACGGGTATTATACATTCCGAATGACGCGCGGCACGTCGCCGTCACATTGAAACGCTCTAAAAGCGGCATCACGCAATGGGTGCCGGCGCGCACCGCAATCCCCTGCCGATCGATCACGGTCGCGACATCATGGGGATGCGCGCCCTTCATCTCGAACGAGATCACCGGTCCCTTGCCCTGCGCGGTGCCGATCAGGCGCAGCGAATTGATCTCGCGCAGGCGCTCCTGCGCATAGGCCAGCAGATCGTTCTCATGCGCGGCGATGCGCTCCTTGCCGATCGAATTGACGTAATCGATCGCGGCTCCAAGGCCTACGGATTCGACGATCGCCGGCGTTCCCGCCTCGAATTTGTGCGGCGGATCGCCATAGGTGACCCAGTCCTTGGCGACTTCGCGGATCATCTCGCCGCCGCCATTATATGGGCGCATCGCGACCAGATGCTCATGCTTGGCATAGAGCACGCCGATGCCGGTCGGGCCGTACAGTTTGTGGCCAGTGAAGACGTAAAAATCGCAGTCGATATCCTGCACGTCGATCGCCATGTGGACCGCGGCCTGGCTGCCATCGACCAGCACCGGAATGCCCCGCGCATGCGCCAGCTTCACCACGTCCTTGACCGGCACGACGGTACCGAGCGCGTTCGACATCTGCGTGATCGCGACCAGCTTGGTGCGCTCGGTCAATAGCTTTTCGAATTCGTCGATCAGGAAGTTGCCTTCGTCATCGACCGGCGCCCATTTGATCACCGCACCCTGGCGCTCCCTGAGGAAATGCCACGGCACGATGTTGGAATGGTGCTCCATGATCGAGAGCACGATCTCGTCGCCGGCCTTGATGTTCGGCGCGCCCCATGACGACGCGCACGAGATTGATCGACTCGGTGGCGTTGCGGGTGAAGATGATCTCTTCATTGCGCCTGGCGTTGAGAAACCTGGCGACCTTCTCGCGGCCGCCTTCATAGGCTTCGGTCGCCGCATTGGCGAGATAATGCAGCCCACGATGCACGTTGGCGTATTCGCTTTTGTAGGCCTCGGTCATGCGGTCGAGAACGGCATTGGGCTTCTGCGCCGACGCGGCGTTGTCGAGATAGACCAGCGGCTTGCCATAGATCTTGAGCGCCAGCGCGGGAAAGTCTTCCCGCACCCGGGCCACGTCATAGGAACCGTTTGAAACTGCCGGATGCATGATCAACTCCGTGCCGCCAGCCAGCGCTCGGCGGCCGATATCGCCAGTTCGCGCAAGCTGTCGCTGGCGATCTGTTCGATGGCCTCGCCGACAAATGCCTGGATCAGCAGCGCCTGGGCCTCTTTTTCAGAGAGACCGCGCGCGCGCAGATAAAACAGCAGGCCCTCATCGAGCGCGCCGGTGGTGGCGCCGTGGCCGCAGGTCACGTCGTCGGCGAAGATTTCCAGTTCCGGCTTGTTGTCGGCTTCGGCCTCGTCGGACAGCAGCAGCGCCCGCGTCATCATCTTGGCATCGGTCTTCTGCGCCTTCGGACGCACGATGATGCGGCCCTGGAACACCGAATGGCCGCGGTCGTCGATCACGGCGCGGAAAATTTCCCGGCTCGCGCAGTTCGGGACCGCGTGATCCAGAAACAGCGTAGTGTCGGCATGCTGGCGGCCATTGAGCAGATTGACGCCATTGGTCTCGACCTGCGAGCCCTCGCCGGCAAACGCGATCACCGCCTGATAGCGGCTGACACTGGCGCCGCTGGTCATCCCGAACGTATTGAAATGGGCGTGGGCGCCGAGCGAAACCACCGCGGACGAAATGTTGAAGGCGTCGCGGCTGTCTTCGACCAAACGCACATGATCCAGCCGCGCATTGTCGCCGATCGAAACCACCAGCGAGTCATGCACCTGATAGGTCTTGGCGCCTTCGGCCGCGATATAGCTCTCCACCAATGTCGCGCCGGCGGCCTTGCCGAGGCGCAGCAGCGAGCGGGTGAACATCGCCGCAGGCACGGCTCCGCTGGCGATATGAACGATATGGATCGGTTTTGTGAGCACGGCGCCGTCGGCGACCTCGATCACGAGGCCATCGGTCATCATCGCGCTGTTGAGCGCGACCATCGCATCGGACGTATCCGGCGCAAACAATTGCGCTTGCGGCACATCGCCGGCTTCCAGCGCCTCGCGCAGCGTGCGGATGCCAAGCCCTTTTTCCAGGCCGGCCACGTCGGACAAATCAGGCGCAAACACGCCGTCGACCAGTACCAGCCGGCGCACGCCCTCGATCGCATGCGGCTTCAAGGCTTTGCCCGCGCGCGTCAGCGCCGCAGCGTCGGGTGCGGCCGCCAGCGGCAGCACGTCGCGCATCAGCACGCGTAAATCTGTGTATTTCCAGTCCTCGACCCGCCGGTTGGGCAGGCCCGCGCGCCGATAGGCGTCGAACGCCTGCCGGCGCGCATCGGCAATCCCGCCCGCGCCGGGCAGCCGGTCGCCCGCGACGGCGAACAGATCGCTCAGCGCACGTCCGGTTTCGTTTTTTGCAAGCACAAGGTTCATCATCAAATCCGAATTAAGCCGTCAGGCCGCGTCTTCGAACTGCGCGTAGCCGGAAGCCTCGAGCTCCAGCGCCAGTTCCTTGCCGCCGCTTTTGACGACCCGGCCCTTCGACATCACGTGCACCACGTCAGGTACGATGTAATTCAACAGCCGCTGGTAATGCGTGATCACGACCATCGCGCGATCCGGCGAACGCAGCGCATTGACGCCATCAGCGGCGACCCGCAACGCGTCGATATCGAGGCCGGAATCCATTTCATCGAGGATGCACAGGCTGGGCTCAAACAGTGCCATCTGCAGTACTTCGTTGCGCTTCTTTTCGCCGCCGGAGAAACCGACATTGACGCCACGGCGCAGCATGTCCTGCGGAATGTTCAGCCGCGCCGCGACTTCGCGCACCTTCTTGAGAAAATCGGGCGTGGAGAATTCGCTCTCACCGCGCGCCTTGCGCTGGGCGTTCAGCGCGGTGCGCAGAAACGTCATGGTGGCAACGCCGGGAATCTCCACCGGATACTGGAATGCGAGGAACACACCCTTGGCGGCACGCTGGTCGGGCGACATCTCCAGGAGATCCTCGCCCTTGAACAGGATTTCGCCGCCGGTGACTTGATAGCCCGGCTTGCCAGCGATGACATGGCTCAGCGTCGACTTGCCGGAGCCGTTCGGCCCCATGATGGCGTGCACTTCGCCCTTGTTCACGGTGAGCGAAAGCCCGTGGAGAATTTCACGCTCCTCGACACGAACCTGCAGATTTTTGACTTCGAGCAGTGACATCACATTCTTCCGTTTCTTCTCCGTCCTGAGGAGCGCCAGAGGCGCGTCTCGAAGGATCGGGAAATTATCCAACCGATCCTTCAAGCGAGATCGAAATCAGTTTCTGCGCCTCGACCGCGAATTCCATCGGCAGTTGCTGCAGCACGTCTTTGACAAAGCCGTTGACCACAAGGCCGACAGCTTCTTCCTGGGAGAGCCCGCGCTGGATGCAATAAAACAGCACGTCCTCGGATATCTTCGACGTGGTGGCTTCGTGCTCGAACAGCGCGGATGAATTCTTGGCCTCGATATAGGGCACGGTGTGTGCGCCGCATTTATCGCCGATCAGGAGCGAATCGCAGGCGGTGAAATTGCGCGCGCCGGTGGCCTTGCGGTGCGCGGTGACGAGGCCGCGATAGGTGTTCTGCGAGACGCCGGCCGCGATGCCCTTGGAGATGATCCGGGAGGTCGTGTTCTTGCCCAGATGAATCATCTTGGTGCCGGAATCGACCTGCTGGTGGCCGTTCGAAATCGCGATCGAGTAAAATTCGCCGCGCGAATTATCACCACGCAGGATGCAGCTCGGATATTTCCAGGTGATGGCCGAACCGGTCTCGACCTGGGTCCAGGAAATCTTCGAATTGTTGCCGCGGCAATCGCCACGCTTGGTGACGAAATTGTAGATGCCGCCCTTGCCTTCGGAGTTGCCGGGATACCAGTTCTGCACCGTCGAATATTTGATCTCGGCATCGTCGAGCGTGACCAACTCGACCACGGCGGCATGCAACTGGTTTTCATCGCGCTGCGGCGCGGTGCAGCCTTCGAGATAGCTGACATAGGCACCCTTGTCGGCGATGATCAGCGTGCGCTCGAACTGGCCGGTGTTGCGCTCATTGATGCGAAAGTAAGTCGACAGCTCCATCGGGCAACGCACGCCCGGCGGCACATAGACGAACGAGCCGTCGGAAAACACCGCCGAATTCAGCGTCGCAAAATAATTGTCCGAGGTCGGCACAACCGTGCCGAGATATTTCTTCACCAGTTCGGGATGCTCGCGGATCGCCTCGGAGATCGGCATGAAGATCACGCCGGCCTGCTTGAGCTCTTTCTGGAAGGTGGTCGCAACTGAAACCGAATCGAACACCGCGTCGACGGCGATCTTGCGTTCGCCTTCCGGCGCACCACGCCTTCGAGCATCTCGACTTCGCGCAGGGGAATGCCGAGCTTCTCATAGGTTTTCAGGATTTCCGATCGACCTCGTCCAGCGAGGCCAGTTCCTTTTTCTTCGGCGCCGAATAATAATAGAGATCCTGGTAGTCGATCTTGGGGTAGTTGACCCGCGCCCATTTCGGTTCGGTCATGGTCAGCCAGCGGCGATACGCCTCCAGGCGCCATTCCAGCATCCAGGCCGGTTCGTTCTTTTTCGCGGAGATAAACCGGACGGTGTCTTCCGACAGGCCCTTCGGGGCCTTGTCGGATTCGATGACCGTCTCAAACCCATACCGATACTGATCGACGTCGATCCGCCTGACGCGATCGACCGTCTCTTGTACTGCCGCCATTCTTTTAAACTCCGCTCGCGGTTTCAAGGACCGCGGTGGACCAATTCCGTAAGACTATTACGATGTTTCACGGACGAAATCACCTGCTTAGAACCGTTCAAGCTGTGTTTCGTCGCTGACCCTTAAGTAAGGTACCTTCGAGCTTTCGCCAAGCCTCAAGGCAGCGATCTACGTCCGCTTCCGACGTGGACCAGCCCAGACTGAGCCGCACCGCTCCCTGGGCCAATTCCGGGCCGAATCCCATCGCTTCCAGCACATGCGAGGGGCTGGACCTTGCCCGAGGAACAGGCCGAGCCTGAGGAAACCGCGACCCCCGCGAGGTCAAACCCGATCACCGCGGTCTCCGCCTTGAGGCCTGGAACCGTAAACAGCGTGGTATTAGGCAACCGCGGCACACTATCGGCGAATATGATCATCTCGGGGGTGCCGCGCAGGCCTTTTTCGAGCCGATTTTGTAGATTTTCGAGCTGAATGGTGCCGCTATCGAGGCCGACCATCGCGGCCTGGACCGCAGCCCCGAAGCCAGTGATTCCCGCAACATTCTCGGTCCCCGCCCGGCGGCCCAGTTCCTGACCGCCCCCCGCGCAACAGCGGCTCAAACCCCAGCAACCCCTCTGCCAGAACCACGGCGCCGACGCCCTTGGGACGCCGATCTTGTGCGCTGACAACGTGATCAGATCGATTCCCATCGTATTGATACCAAAAGATATTTTTCCGAATGCCTGGATCGCATCGACATGCAGCACGCCGCCGGCGGCATGGACGATCTCGCTGGCTTCCTTAACCGGCTGCAGCGCGCCAGTCTCGTTATTGGCCAGCATCAGCGACACCAACGCAGGGGGCCGATCCCTCAGCATCGCTCGCAAACGGTCCAAATCGACCAAACCGGAGGGCGTTACGCCGACGGTCTCGATCGCCTCGGGCGCGAACCGGCCCGCCCGCGAGAACCGAGGCATGCTCGATGGCCGAGACTACCAGCCGTTCAGCCGGTGGATGAGAGCCGCGCCGGAGCCGCGGTGTCAGCGCCAGCGCATTGGCCTCGGTTCCACCCGACGTAAAGACGACATTGCGTGACAGCGCTCCAACTGCGCTGGCGACCCTCGCCCGGGCGTCTTCCACCAGTTTCCGCGCCTGACGCCCCTCGGCATGGACCGACGAGGGGTTTCCGGCGAGATCCCATGCCGCAGCCATCGCGTCGCGCGCCTGCGAGCGCAGCGGCGTGGTCGCATTCCAGTCGAGATAGACCCGGTCAGCCATAGACGTATTATGATACCTTAAATGGGCCGTGTGGAGCCCGTCCCGCTGCGTCCGACCTTATGCCAAGTGGCGACCCCGGCGTCTGCAGACAATCGGCCGGCTAACGCCTTGAACGCATTATGCGATGTTCATGAAGCTTGCTTTTTGCCCCTCGCCTCATGCTAGAACGCGGCCTCCAGTTCACCCCGCGCCATCAGCTTAAAGCCTGACGACCCCGCCTGATCCGCCCCTTTATCCTTGCCGAGGCTTGCCCTGCGAACCCGGCGCAAAGCGGTTGATTTGCCAAGCGATCAATCAAGGGATCCTGATGCCTGAAGTTATTTTCACCGGCCCCGCAGGCCGCCTCGAAGGCCGTTATCATCCGGCCAAGCAGAAGAACGCGCCGATTGCGATGGTACTGCATCCGCATCCGCAGTTTCACGGCACGATGAATCATCAGATCATCTACCAGTGCTACTACGCGTTCGCGCATCGCGGTTTTTCGGTGCTGCGTTTCAATTTCCGTGGCGTCGGCCGCAGCCAGGGATCGTTCGATCACGGCACCGGCGAACTGTCGGATGCAGCGTCCGCGCTCGATTGGGCGCAGACCATCAATCCGGAAGCGCGCGCCTGCTGGGTTGCCGGCTTCTCGTTCGGCGCCTGGATCGGCATGCAGTTGTTGATGCGCCGGCCCGAGGTCGAGGGTTTCATCTCGATCGCGCCGCCCGCCAATCTCTATGACTTCTCGTTCCTGGCGCCCTGCCCGTCCTCCGGCCTGATCGTGCACGGCGAAAAGGATGCGGTGGTGCCGCCCAAGGACGTCAACACGCTGGTGGAGAAGCTCAAGACCCAAAAAGGCATCGTGATCGATCAGCAGGTCATCCCGGGCGCCAACCATTTCTTCGACGGCAAGTTGCAGCCGCTGATGGAAAGCGTGACCGGCTATCTCGATATGCGGCTCGCCAACGTTCGCTAAAGAGAGCGCTTACGATTGAAGCGGGCGTTAGTTCGACGCGCGCTTACTCAAGGCCGCGCGATGATGCCGCCCGTCATCGGGATCGGAACGCCGGTGGTCGCGGGGTAGCTGAGGGGTAAGCCCTTCAGGCCCCGTGCGGCGAGGAAGCCGAACGCCTGCGCTTCGATGGCATCGGTCGACCAGCCCAAGGCGTCGGCGGCTTCGACGGTGGCCGGCGCCAGCCGCTCGCGCAGCATCCGCAGCATGGTGAGATTGCGCGCGCCGCCGCCGGCCACGACCCAGCTCTGCGGCGCCTTGGGCAAGTGCGGCACGATTCGCGCGATCGCCGCGGCCGTGAAGCCTGTCAACGTCGCCGCCCCATCGGCCGGCGACATGTCGGGCAGCTTCAGCGAAGCGAAGTCATTACGGTCCAGCGATTTCGGCGGCGGCAGCGCAAAGAACGGGTGCGTCAGCGCCCGGGCGATCCAGGCCTCACTGGCATTGCCCTGGGCGGCAAGGCGGCCTTCATTATCGAACGCCTGGCCGGTCACGCCGCGGCGCATGAAATCGTCGAGCAGGGCATTGCCGGGCCCGGTATCGCAGGCAATCAGGGTGTCGGCGCCATCGATATAGGTGATGTTGGAAACGCCGCCGATATTGAGCACCACCATCGGCCCTTCGCGCTCCAGCGACTGGGCGAGCGCGCGGTGATAGACCGGCACGAACGGCGCGCCCTGCCCGCCGGCCGCGACATCGGCGGCACGGAAATCATGCATCACCGGGATGTGGATCGCCTTGGCCAGTGCTGCGGCATCGCCGATCTGCACGGTCATTTTCTGCGCCGGCCGGTGCAGCACGGTCTGGCCGTGAAAGCCGACAATATCGATTTCCTCGCGCAAGATGCGGTGCTGGGCGGTAAAGGTCGCGACCGCTTCGGCATGCGCCAGGGTCACGGCGCGCTCGGCCTCGCGCAGGATGCCGGGCCGCGCATCGCGCTGCGGCAGGCTCACGGCCTCCGTCAGGGCCTGGAGCAGCAGACCGCGCTCTTTATCGGTATAGGGACGGTAGCCGGAAGGGCCGAAAGCCTTGACGCGCCTGCCGTCGGTTTCGATCAAGGCGACATCGACCCCGTCGAGCGAGGTACCGCTCATCAGACCGATTGCCGTCAACATCATCGCCGTGGCGCCTTCTCGATATTCTGTCCTTGCCGCCTTGCCCTGAATGCTCTGCCCTTGACGCCCGGCTTGTGCCAAACCGGCGCATCTTATAATGCCACAGCGCGCCGGACAGCGGCAGCCTATTCCGCAGGGTTCCACAAAACGTTACAAATACCGTGAAATAAGAATGATCAGAGTCGCACAGAAATGACCGCTTTCAAATCTGATTTTCTCAATGTGCTGCAGAGCCGCGGCTTTATTCATCAGATTTCCGACCCGGACTCGCTGGATGCGCTGGCGGCCCGCGGCGAACTCACGGCCTATATCGGTTTCGACTGCACCCGCACCCTCGCTCCATGTCGGTTCCATGGTGCAGATCATGTGCCTGTACTGGCTGCAGCAGACCGGCAACAAGCCGATCGCCCTGATGGGCGGCGGAACGACCCGGGTCGGCGATCCCTCGGGCAAGGACGAGACGCGCAAAATCCTCTCGATCGAGGACATCGAGCGCAACAAGGACGGCATCAAGCAGGTGTTCTCCAAGTTCCTCACATTCGGCGACGGCAAGCACGACGCGGTCATGCCCGACAATGCGGAGTGGCTGACCAAGCTCAACTGGATCGAGATGCTGCGCGATATCGGCCGGCATTTCTCGGTCAACCGGATGCTGGCGATGGACTCGGTCAAGCTGCGGCTCGAGCGCGACCAGGAGATGAGCTTCATCGAATTCAATTACATGATCCTGCAGGCCTATGATTTCGCGGTGCTCAACCAGCGTTACGATTGCCGCCTGCAGATGGGCGGCTCCGATCAATGGGGCAACATCGTCAACGGCATCGATCTCGGCCGTCGCATGGGCACGCCGCAACTGCATGCGCTGACGACGCCGCTGATCACGACGTCGTCCGGCGAGAAGATGGGCAAGACCGCCAGCGGCGCGGTCTGGCTCAACGCCGACATGAAGAGCCCCTACGAATACTGGCAGTTCTGGCGCAACACCGACGATGCCGACGTCGAGCGCTTCCTCAAGCTGTTCACGACGCTGCCGCTGACCGAAGTCGAGCGGCTGGCGGCCCTGCAGGGCGCTGAAATCAACGAGGCCAAGAAGGCGCTGGCGGATGCCGCGACCCACGCTTCTGCACGGCGCGGAAGCCGCGCGCGTCGCGGCCGAAACCGCGCGGCAAACATTCGAGGAAGGCGCCATCGCGGAGAATTTGCCGAGCATCGACATTTCACGCAGCGAACTGGAGGCTGGCATCGGCGTGCTGGCGTCGTTCGTCAAGGCGGGCCTAGTCGCGTCGAATGGCGAGGCACGCCGCCAGATCAAGGGCGGCGGCCTGCGTGTCAACGATGCTGCCGTTACCGACGAGAAGATGACGCTGGACGCCCTCCGACCTCACCGCCGAGGGCGTCGTCAAGCTGTCGATGGGCAAAAAAACGCCACGTCCTGCTCAGGCCTGCATAGGCGCATTCGCTTTTGACACTTGCCGGAGAGCGCAGAAACGCGCTCCTTGCTGGCAATGGACGAGAAAACACATCGGGGGGAAACCGTAACGAAGCCGCTGCAGCCGGCGCGCGTGGCGCTCAACGTGCTTGCGTTGTGTTTCGCGCTATCGGTGCTCGGCCGTGGCCTCGGCGAAAGTTTCACGGTCTTTCTCAAACCGATCTCGGAGAATTTCGGCTGGGACCGCGCGCAGGTGGTCTCGTTCTATTCGCTGTCGGCGCTGGCCGGCGGTCTGGCGTCGCCCCTCATTGGCCGGCTGTTCGACTATTCCGGACCCCGCAGCGTCTATTCGCTCGGGCTCTTGCTGCTCGGCGGCGCATTCCTGTTCGCCGGACATGCGGAGTATCTCTGGCAGTTTCAGTTGAGCCTCGGGCTTTGCCTCGGCATCGGCATCGCCTTTATCGGCAACGTTCCGAATTCCATCCTGCTCGGCCGCTGGTTCGGCCCGCGACTGCCGACCGCGATGGCGATCGTTTATTCCGCGACCGCGCCGGCGTTTTGATCCTGCTGCCGGCCTCGCAGGTGTTGATCGATCGTCTGGGCTGGCGCGGCGCCTATCAGGTTTTCGGCTGGGGGGCACTGTCTGCTGCTTTTGCCGCTCTTGCTATTGCCGTGGCGGCTGTTCTCCGGCGGATCGCCCCAAATCGCCAAACGCACCGCCGAAGATTTCATCGACGAAGGCTGGACCCTGCTGAGCGCGATGCGCCACCACGCATTCTGGGCACTGTTCTCGACCTTCTTCTTCACCGCGATCGGCATGTATGCGATTTCGCCGCAGGTCGTGGCCTATCTGATCGACGTCGGCTTCCCGCCATTGCAGTCCGCGACCGCCTGGGCTTCAGCGGCGTCGTATTGCTGTTCGGCATGCTCGGCATCAGCTGGCTCGACGGCATCATCGGCCGCAGGCCATCGGTGCTGTTCAGCTATGCGCTCTCGATCGTCGGAATCTTCTGCTCTGGCTGCTGCAATGGTATCCGAACATCTGGGTACTGACGGGCTTTGTGGTTTGCTTCGGCAGCATGATCGGCTCGCGCGGCCCGCTGTTGACCGCAACTGCGATGAAGATCTTTCGCGGCGAGCGGGTCGGAACCATCTACGGCACCATTTCGATCGGCAGCGGGCTCGGATCGGCGTTCGGCTCCTGGAGCGGCGGACTGATCCACGACTGGAGCCACAGCTATAATCCGCTGATCGCGTTCGCGCTGGTTGCGGTACTGCTCGGAATGATCCCATTTCTGGTGGTGCCGGCCGCTGCGGCGCTAGGCATGAGCCCGACCTGAAGGGCCGCGTCAGCGCAAAGTGGCTATCGTTTTTCGGGCAAGATCATGCCCGAATCAAAATTTCAATTATTGCTGCCGCCGGTCGACGGAAACTCGATCGGACCGTTTTGCTTGCCGGTGTTGAACTCCATGATCTTTCTGGAGACGCCGGGGAATATCGCCGAGATCGGATTAACACGGAGCACCGGTTGGCCGAGCGTGCCCACGACTTCATAGGTGATGCCGAACAGCCCTTCATTGCTGCCGCCACCCAGGAACAGCCCCAGAACCGGAATCTGGCCGGCTATGTTGTTCAGCCCGTATAGCGGAATAAACGTGCCGCTCATGCGCAGCTGACTTTGGGCATCGATAACGCCTTCGATGGTGCCGCCGATCGTCAGCCCCTTCACGACGCCCTCACGGATCGTGAGCTGGCCGTTTTGCCGAGTGAACTCCGCGCGCAGCCGCGAGAAGGAAACGCCGCCTTGCGGGCCGGGCTGGCCGCCCGCGGCCAACCGGTCGAGCGCCGCCTCGCCCTTGATGGAGAAATCGCGAACGCTGATCAGGCCTTCTCGCGCGCTGGGTTCGACAGTCGGCGGATCCATCGCCAATTGAAGCTGGCCACCGACCAATTTTGAGTACGTATCGACGAAGCGGAAGAAGGCGCCGGCGTCGTTGGTCTCGAGGTAGATTACGTCGCGTCCCTGCGTTCGGCCGCGCAAATCTCCCGTCAGCAGCGTGTCGCGTCCAAGCTTGCCGCTGAGCGCAAAGTTTTTGATGACGCCGCCACGCCGGGACAATTTGGCATCGACGCCGCGCAACGCTTCACCGAAATAACCCGCGACCGCGCCGAGCTTGATGTCCAGATCGAAATCGACATTCTTGGTTTTCGCTTTGGGGTCGGTTTCCTTGCCGGAAATCGCCGATTTGAGGAAACCGCGGCCGTCGAACACGTCGCCGCGCATCGTCACTTTCAGAACGCCATCGGGACCGCGATCGGCTCGCAGCGAAGTCTTGTCGCCTTCGGACGGCGAATAGACCGGGAAGTTCACACCGATCAGGTCGCCGTTTTGATCGACTTCCACCGATCCCTTGATCGACACACCCGGCGCCATCGACGACGATGTTTTCAAGGCGGGTGGATTGCGGAGTCTGGACGACATTGAAGACCGCGTGGCTCGACTTGCCCGGCAACTTGACCCAGCCGGCAGGATGTTGTCGAGCTTCAACTGGGTCAGGTCAGCGTCGAAGGCGAGACGGCTGGCTTCGCCGATCTTGCCGACCAGCTTGATCGGGACGGAGCCGCTTGACCGCCGGCCCCGAGATCGAATCCGAGGCGGGCGCGGCTCGCTTCATCAAGCGTCGCCTGCAATTTGATATCGGCGTCGCCTTCGTTCGGCTTGCGATAGTCGAGCGAGGCCGGCTGCCCGTTGATCTTCACATCGCCCTTGACCTGATAGCCGGCATTGTTGGCGACAATCTTCAACGCGTTGGATTCGAGCTTTTGATTCATCACGACGCGGTCGGCGGCAAAGCCACCGAGGTCGGCGGTGACGGTATAGGTCGTGTCGGCCTTGGTCAGCTCGCGCTTGATCGGCAGGCCGAGGTTGACCACCGCGGAAATCGTTCCCTTGCTCGCATTGGGATCAATCAAGGTTCCGGAAATGTCGCTGAGCTTGTCGGAGGCTAGAATTTCCGCCACCGCCGGTACCGGGCCGTCGAGACGGAATTTAACCCGGGCCGGCGACGGCTTCGGCGCCATGTCCGGCACCTCGAACACAAAATCCGAAATGTTGAGTTTGCGGCCCGCAGGCGTATCGGCCGCCGCCTGCCCGATGGTCACGGTAGCGGTGCGGCCGGTCACATGGGCTTTCAGATCCGCATCGCGCACCAGCGGCAGATCATCCACCGGCCGCAACGTCACGCCCGCTGGCGACGATGTTGACCGCCAGGCCGTCGTCGGGAATCGGCGGGCCCTTGCGCGACAGGTTTTTCACCGGCGAATTGACGCCGATCTCGATGCGCTGAAGCGCGCCGCGTTCGACCCGGCCGATCACCCATTCGCGGACCTCCGGAACGACAATGGTCGGCCAGATCCGCTTCAGCGCGGAAGCCGACATCGGCGTTCCCGCCAAACCAAGCTGCAAGCGCGCTTCCCCCGCATAATCGACGCTGCCGCTTCCGGCGACGCCGATATCGCCATTGCTGATATCGGCCTGCGTCAGCAGCACCCGCTTCCTGTCGGTGTCGAAACGCATATTGATCGCGATGCGGTTGAAGATCAGTGGCGGTTCGTTATCGAAGCCAGCCAATATGATGGTGCCGCCGCTGAAACCTAGCTGCCAATCGGTGACGCTGTCATTGGGCGGCTCAAGATGCGCCAGCAGCGTGATCTTGTTCGGGCCGGACACGATCTTGAAGGGCGCCACCAGCACGCGCCGTCCGGAGTCCCATTCGAGGCTCACTTCGGTGGAATCGATCGCCATCGGATAATCCGGCGTCTCGGTGTCCGTGATGGTTCCGGGACCTGAGGAGATCTTGCCGCGGAAATAGGTCGGCAGACCGTCGCGGCCCAATTCGCCCTTGAGTTCGCCGGACAGCAGCAGATCGGCGCTGTAGGTCATTTCCTTCATTCGCAGCGCGAGCAGGATATTCGTCGTCGAGACCTTGTCGGCGCGAATATCCACCGATCGCACGCCATTCGACGGCGGTCCGACCGCGACGCGAAGCGACCAGGCATGCTGCCCTCTTCGCCGACGCTCAGCGCCACACCGCCGCCGCTCGGGCGGCGCAGGCTGAGCGTGATGTTCTGGAAATTCCATTTGTTGCCGCGCTGCTGATCGTCGACGATCAGGTTGCCGTTCTTCAAACCGATTTCGTTGAGGTTCTGTCCGTCCAGTCCGGTCAGGCTCAGGCTGTCGAGCCAGTCGAGGCCAGCCAACAGCCCGCCTTGGGAATTATCCGGCGCTGCCGGCACAACGGCCGGCGGCGCAGCAGGAGAAGGCGAAGCAGGAGAAGAAGGGGAAGCCGTTCCGGGTGGCGTCCCCTGGCGGGGAAATGTCGCGGGAATGCCGGCCTCTTTCTTCGAGGCGACGCCGGTCGCGAGCGGCCGTGCGTTATCCCCCGTCGAAACAGTCACGTAGCCGTCCGGCGTGATGCGGACCGACAATTCGGCATCCACCAAATTGAGGCTCTCGGCGCGAAGCCGCCCCATCAGCAGCGCCGAACCTGAAAGCCTGACCTCGGCTTTCGGGGCGCTCGCCACGATGGCATGGTCGCGGTCCCTGACGATGATGTCGCGGATGCGCACCGCGATGCGAATCTTTCCGGCCCGCTCGATCTGGGTGCCGCCGACCTCGACGGTATTGCCGTTGCCGATATTTTCCGCGATCGCCTGGGCCAGCCAGGGTGTCGCCATTTCCAGATTGATCGGACCGGCGCCAAGCCGCCACCACAGCGCGCCGAAACAGCCCGCAAAGATCACCAGCAACGCGACGATAACGATGGCGAGGCGCTTCACCCAGCGCTCGCCGGCGAGCCAGTGGCGGACCGCTGCAACGCGATCGTTGAACCGGTGAAAGCGGGAGGTCGGCTTCGACAATAGCCGTCGTGCGCGACGGCCCGCCGCCTCGTCGTGTTCCTGATCCCAATCGGCATCATCCCACTGCGAGAGCTGGACGTCAGCACGCGGATTTGACCCCTGGGGCGACGTATTCCTTGCCATTGCCTCTCGGTGCTGGCGCTGATTGTCAGATTGATCGCCACCAAGGGCTCGCCCGTCGACACGCAACGAGCGCTCCCGTGTCGGCATGCTGCAATCCTCACCTACTAGCGTTGCCCGTCATCCGCCCCAAGGAGCCCTAACGAGCGGATGGGTGATGCGTCGAATTCCTTGTAAGTAGACTGCGAGGCTATCAGACTCGCCCGGCAGTCTGCTCGATTCCAGCTTGCCTCAATACCCTAATGATTGATCCGCGGAAAGCGACGAAAGGAAGGCGTATGTCCAAGAAAACGCGCAAGAAATCCTCCAAACCCTCCACCGGCAAGGCGATCCGCGCCCAATCGGCGACATCAGCGAAAAAGGCTGCGACCAAGTCGAGCACCAACACAAAAAACAGGCAAACCGGCAAGGCGACCGCGAAAGCATCGCACAAGGCCCCGTCGAAAAAGTTAAAATCGGCAAGCCCGGCCAAATCAGCATCAGCGCCGCGGGCTGCCTCCGTACCGAAGGCGACCGCCGCAAAGCCGGCTGTGGTTAAGCCGGCCGTTGCCAAGCCTGCTAAGCCCGCCGTTGCCAAGCCTGCCGTTGTAGATTCGCCGCTCAGGAAGCCCTCGGGCGAAAAGGCCAGCGAGTCGACCACTTCCCGGCCGGCCCCCCGCCGCCGCCGGTCCCTTGGCTGAGGGATCGAAGGCGCCAGCTTTCAGCCTGCCCCGCGATGGCGGCAGCACCGTCTCCCTTGGCGACTACGCCGGCAAGAAACTGGTGCTGTTTTTCTATCCGCGCGCCGACACCCCGGGCTGCACCAAGGAGGCGATCGACTTCACACGATTGGCCGGTGCCTTCGCCGATGCGCAGACGGTCGTGCTCGGCGTTTCGGCAGATCCTTTAAAGGCCCAGGAAGCCTTTCGAAACAAACATGAGCTTACCACTCCCCTTGTTTCAGATGAGCAGCATGAGATGCTGGAGGCCTATGGCGTCTGGGGCGAAAAATCCATGTATGGCAGGACCTTCCTTGGTGTTCTTCGGACAACGGTTCTGATCGGAAAAGACAGTCGTATCCTGCGGATTTGGCGCCATGTGAAGGTCGATGGCCATGCCGACGAGGTGCTTGCGGCCGCCCAGGCCGGCTAGTTCCCGGTGTGCTTTGGAGGGGCCTATTCGCTAAAAATTAACCATGACGAGGTCAAATCAACCCCGCAAATTTAGCCGTACGGAACTCCTCTCCGACCGGCGCGGGGAGTGCCGATGTCGTACCGTTCCGGTCATCATAACGAGTATCCACAGCACCATCCGCACGACCACGGCAGGCCCTTGGCCCGCCGCCCGGTCGCCACCGGTCACGCGGCCGTGGCTGCCGCCCTGCCCGCTCAGGACGGTTACACGTTGGTCCACGCCGGCAAGCAGGTCCGCTTCGGGCCAGTGGTATTCTGGATCGTAATCGGCACCGTGACGGCGCTCGGCATGTGGTCGGCCGCAACCGCAACTTATTTTGCGTTCCGTGACGACGTTCTGACCCGGCTGATCGCGCGCCAGGCCGAGATGCAATACGCCTACGAAGACCGCATCGCGGAACTGCGCGCCAAGGTGGACCGCACTACCAGCCGCCAGTTGCTGGATCAGGAACAGTTCGACCAGAAGCTCGAACAGGTCATGCGCCGCCAGACCACGCTGGAATCGCGCGCCACGGCGCTGGGCGCGCTGCCGGACGTGCAGGTCACCGGATCGATCAAGTCACCGTCGCGCGGAGCCGCCGCAACGGACGCACCTTCTTCCAGCACACCCAAACCCTCCCCGATCAGCGATACCGTGATCTTCGTGGCCCCTCCGGATCGCGAAGCGCGACTGGAATCGCGGGCGCCGCTGAACAGCAACCCGCAGCCGAATAAATTCGCCAAGATCCAGGGCGTCGACAACGTGATCGTCCGCCTGCAGACCTCGCTCGATCAGGTCGAAGGCCGCCAGATCGCGGCGCTGAGCTCGGTCGAAGACAATATGGAATCGCGGGTGCGCCGGATGCGCGGCGTGTTCAGCGATCTCGGCCTCGACATGGCGCAACTGGAGGCCGCCACGCCGCGCGCGGGCATGGGCGGCCCCTATGTCCCCGTGAAACTCGCCTCCGACGCCGGCCCGTTCGAGCGTCAGCTCTATCGAATCAACATCACCCGTTCTCAGGTGGAACGCCTGAACCGGACGCTAGCACTGGTGCCGTATCGAAAACCGGTGATCGGCGAAGTCGAATTCACTTCCGGCTTCGGCGTGCGCAGCGATCCGTTCCTCGGCCGCCCGGCGATGCACACCGGTCTCGATTTCCGCGCGGCGATGGGCGATCCCGTCCGGGCCACCGCGAATGGAAAAGTCGCGTCGTCGGGATGGGCGGGCGGCTATGGCCGCATGGTCGAAATCGACCACGGCAACGGCCTGTCGACCCGCTACGGCCATCTGTCGGAGATCGGCGTCAAGGTCGGTGACACCATCAAGATCGGACAGGTAATCGGCGCCGTCGGCTCAACCGGCCGTTCGACCGGCCCGCATCTGCATTACGAAACCCGGATCGACGGCGAAGCGGTCGATCCGCAAAAATTCCTACGCGCCGGCGTGCGGCTCAGCGCGGGCTGATAGCGCGCCGCCTAGAGCCCTATCGGTTCTGATTGAATCAGAACCGGGCTCTAATCTTTGTTTTGACGCGTTTTCTTCACGCGAACCGGCATCCACTTCGCTCGAAAACGCTCTGTTAGGTCGCGCTGCTTTTGGGGCGCGACACGATCTCGATCATTTTGCCTTCATCGTCATCGGGCGCATGGGCTTTCGCCCGTTCGTAGGCCTGCACCGCGGCGCGCCCCACCAATGGTGTGTCGCGCAGCAGGCTCTCGGCCAGTGTGACGGCATAGGCAGCATCCTTGTGCCGCAGCGCTGAGGTGAAGGTGGCGCCGGAGAAATTGCGGGCGACCATGCGCCGGGAATGGCGCAGCACCTGGGGGCTCGCGGCGACTCCGGTTTCGATCGACTCCAATACCAGGTTCATGTCGAGCCCGGCCTGTTCGGCGATCGCCAATCCCTCCGCGATTCCCGCGATCTGGATCGCCCCCATCAGATTATTGATCAGCTTGTACACGGTACCGGTGCCGACCGCGCCGAAATGCCGGATCGTGGTACTGAGCGGCACCAGATACATCCGCGCGGCTTCGAGGTCCGCGGGCTCCGCGCCGACCAGCAGCGTCAGTTTTCCGCTGGCCGCAGCGTCCGGCAAACCGTCACCGGGCTGTCGATATAGATCAGACCGCATTCGCGCAGCTCACGGCCGATATCGAGTGCGTGCCGGTGCGATACGGTGGAACATTCGATCGCCAGCGTGCCGGCTCTGGCCGTCGCCGCCGCGCCATCTGTGCCAAGCCACACCGAACGCGACGCTTCGTCGTCGGCGACCATGGTGACGATGGCATCGGCGCCATCCGCCGCATCCGCCGGTGAGGCCGCCCAGCGCGCGCCGCGCGCGATCAGGTCGGCCGCTTTCGCCTGATTGCGATTCCAGACCGCAAGCGTGAAGCCCGCGTCGAGGTAGCGACCGGCCATGCCATGGCCCATGCGCCCGAGACCGATGAAGGCGACATGAGGCATGGTCTATTCTCCCGATAGCGTTTTCCAGCGAAGTGGATACCGGTTCGCGTGAAGAAAACGCGTCAAAATAAAAGATTAGAGCCCGGTTCTGATGCATTCAGAACCGGGCCCTGAGTTAATCCACATCCTCGACGGCACCGGGCGAAGCGCCAAAGGCGCGCTGCGCCAGCGTTGCCGCCATGAATTCGTCGAGGTCGCCGTCGAGCACGCCCGAAGTATCCGAAGTCTGCACGCCGGTGCGCAGGTCCTTCACCATCTGATAGGGCTGCAAGACGTAGGAGCGGATCTGATGGCCCCAGCCGATATCGGTCTTGGCGGCCTGGTCGGCGGCGGCCTGCTCCTCGCGCTTCTTCAATTCGATTTCGTAGAGCCGCGCGCGCAGCATGTCCCACGCCTGCGCTTTATTCTTGTGTTGCGAACGTCCGGCCTGACAGACCACCGCAACGCCGGTCGGAATGTGGGTGAGCCGCACCGCGGATTCGGTCTTGTTGACGTGCTGACCGCCGGCGCCGCCCGAGCGCATCGTGTCGGTGCGCACGTCCGATTCCTTGATGTCGATCTTGATGCTGTCGTCGACGACAGGGAAAATCGCAACGCTGGAAAACGAAGTATGCCGGCGCGCATTGGAATCGAACGGCGATATCCGCACCAGCCGGTGCACACCCGCTTCGGTCTTCAGCCAGCCATAGGCGTTGTGTCCGCTGATCTGGATGGTGGCGGATTTGATGCCGGCTTCTTCGCCTTGCGTCTCTTCCAGATATTCGATCTTGAAACCGTGCTTTTCGGCCCAGCGCGTATACATGCGCAGCAGCATCGAAGCCCAGTCCTGGCTCTCGGTACCGCCGGCGCCGGCGTGAACTTCCAGATAAGAATCGAAACGGTCGGCCTCGCCACCCAGCAACGCTTCAAGCTCGCGGCGCGCGACTTCCTTTTTCAGGGTTTTCAGCGCGGCCTCGGCCTCGGCCACCACGCCTTCATCGTTCTCGGCTTCGCCGAGTTCGATCATGCCGATATTGTCTTCAAGCTCGCGCTCGACCTTGCCGATGCCACCGAGCGCGTCCTCCAGCGAGGTTCGCTCCTGCATCAGCTTCTGCGCTTTTTGCGGATCGTTCCAGAGATTGGGGTCTTCGGCGAGCTTGTTCAGCTCCGCGAGGCGTGCCGTGGATGCATCGACGTCAAAGATGCCTCCTCAGCAGCCCGACTGACTGCTTGATCTCTTCAACGAGGCGTTCGACTTCAGCGCGCATGGGGTCTCTGATCTGCGGCAAACACCGCGACGACGGAAATTGTTAGACAGGATGTAGCGGCGGACGCCGCAAAGCGCAACCGGTGCCCGCGTCGCTAATAAAGCCCACCAGTACCGGAGCGCATGATGCTTCGATCAGCATCCGGCGATACCGTGAGCGAACGGCCGTCGGCGTCGGCAACCCCGATGACCGAGTAATTATCCGGCGGCGCCGTACCCGGCTTGAAGGCTTCGAGAATGGTCCGGCCGCCATCGCCCGGACCGGCGCGCATGCCGCTCTTGGCATCGACGCGGATCAGCTTGATACCGGCCGGCACCTTGAACGGAATAGCGGGTTTGTCCGCGAGCGCGAGCTTGAGGAAGTCGCGCGCGATCGGTGCGGCCAGATGGCCACCGGTCGCGGCATTGCCCCGGCCAAGCGGGCGCGGCTTGTCGAAGCCGAGATAGATGCCGACCACGATATCGGGCGAGAAGCCGATGAACCAGGCATCCTTCGCCTCGTTGGTGGTGCCGGTCTTGCCGGCGATCGGCTTGCCGACTTCCTTCACCGCGATGGCGGTGCCGCCCTGTACCACGCCTTCCATCATCGAGGTGATCTGGTAGGCCGTCATCGTATCGAGCACCTGCTCGCGCCGATCGATCAGTTGCGGCTCGGGCTGGTTCTTCCAGCCGCCCGGCGCGTCGCAGCCACGGCATTCACGGGCGTCATGCTTGAAGATCGTGTGGCCGTAACGATCCTGAATCCGATCGATCAGGGTCGGCTTCACGCGGCGGCCGCCATTGGCGAACATCGAATAGGCCGTGACCATCCGCATCACGGTGGTTTCGCCGGCGCCGAGCGCATAGGAGAGATAGTTCGGCAATTCGTCATAGACGCCGAAGCGCCTTGCATATTCGCCGATCAGAGGCATGCCGATGTCCTGCGCCAGCCGCACCGTCACGGTGTTCAGCGACAGTCGCAGCGCGTTACGCAGTGTCGTCGGCCCGTTGTACTTGCCCGACGAGAAATTCTCCGGACGCCAGACGCCCGTGCCCTGCCCCTGGTCGATTTCGATCGGCGCGTCGACCACGACGGTCGAGGGTGTATAGCCATTGTCCAGCGCCGACGAATAGACGATCGGCTTGAACGACGAACCCGGCTGCCGATAGGCCTGGGTCGCGCGGTTGAACTGGCTCTGGTCGAACGAGAAGCCGCCGACCATCGCCAGCACGCGGCCGGTCCAGGGATCCATCACGACCATCGCGCCGGAGACTTCCGGCAGCTGACGAAGCCGGTACTGGCCTTCGACCGGATTGCCGTCCTTGAACAGCGGATCCGCATAGATGATGTCGCCGGGCGAGACCACTTGCGCCAGCGACGTCGGGCGTCTTGCCTTTCGTGGGCCCCGCGGCGGGCTTGGCCCATCGCACACCCTCCAGCGTGATGATGCCGGTCTGGCGTTCCTTGCTGACCGCGCCACCCAATTCGCGGGCCGGCTGAAAAACCGATCCGTGCCGATTGATCGCTGGTCTCCAGCACGACGGCGAGCCGCCAAGGTGCTACGTCCGACAGCGATTTGACGTCGGCGAGTTTGACGCCCCAGTCGCCGGATATGTCGAGCTTGCTGCTGGCGCCGCGCCAGCCCTGCGCCTCGTCGTAATTGACCATGCCGGCAGCCATGGTCTTGCGCGCCATCACCTGAATTTTAGGGTCGAGCGTCGCGCGGACCGACAGGCCGCCCTTCGTAAAGTTTCTTTTCGCCATAACGCTCGAAGATGTCGCGGCGAACTTCCTCGGCGAAATATTCGCCGGCGAAAATATGCGCGCCGTTGGAGCGGTTGGTGACGGCCAGCGGATCCTTCCGGGCCTTGTCGGCATCGGCCTGCTTGATCCAGCCGTTTTCCAGCAGACGATCGACCACATAGTTACGCCGCTCGATGGCGCGATCGCGGTTGCGCACCGGATGCAGCGCAGCCGGCGCCTTCGGCAACGCGGCCAGATAGGAGGCTTCGGCAACGGTGAGTTCGTTCACCGACTTGTCGAAATAAACCAGCGAGGCCGCGGCAACGCCGTAGGCGCCGAGACCGAGATAGATTTCATTGAGATACAGTTCGAGGATCTTGTCCTTGGAATAGGCGCGCTCGATCCGCATCGCCAGCAAGGCTTCCTTGATCTTGCGGGTGAACGACACTTCGTTGGTCAACAGGAAGTTCTTGGCGACCTGCTGGGTGATGGTGGAAGCGCCCTGCGGACGGCGGTTGGAGCCGAAGTTCTGGGCATAGAGAACAGCGGCACGCGCCATGCCGGAGAAGTCGATGCCGCCATGCTCGTAGAAATTCTTGTCCTCGGCGGCGAGGAAGGCGTTGATGACGAGTTTTGGAACCGCCTGGATCGGCAGATACAGCCGGCGCTCCCTTGGAATATTCGCCGAGCAGCGCGCCGTCCGCCGCGTGAACGCGCGTCATGACCGGCGGCTCATAATCCTGCAATTGGGAATAATCGGGCAAATCCTTGGAGAAATGCCAGATCGCCCCGGCAACGGCGGCAACGCCCACCAGGAACACGACGGTTCCGGCGGCGAACAAGAAACCCAAGAACCGCACCAGCAAGCGCATTATCGATTATCCGTTCCAGCCCATTGCGCCATAAATGCCGGCGCTTTCCTCAGTGCAAATCCCGGTGCGGAACAATGAGCCATTCCGCTCGGGCCGCATAATACATTGCCCGGGAGGTCCTTTTGATCGATTCCGACGCCCCCGCGGAAGTTTTTTATAATGCCGCCGCTGTGGCCAAACTAGGGCTTCCAGCTTCGCGGTTCTCTTTTCAATTGGTCAATCGGCCGGTCCTTCAGTTATTAGGTCCGGCGGTTGCAAGACGTTTGGCAAAAAAAGCATCGATGGCTTGCGCCACCGATCCGACGGTACGGGAACGCCAGTTCTCGGATACCAGATGTTCGAGATCGTCCTTGTTCGAGACGTAGCCGAGCTCGATCAGCACCGAGGGCACGTCCGGCGCCTTCAGCACCCTGAACCCGGCGGATTTGAGCGGGTGCTTGTGCATCCGTGTGGTCGTCTTCATCTCGCCCATCAACAGGCGCGCGAACCGGTTCGAGAAGGTGCGGGTTTCGCGCTGCGCCAGGTCGATCAGAATGTCGGCGACATCGGTCGGCTCCTCGGTCAGGTTAACGCCGCCGATCGCGTCGGCCTTGTTTTCGGCCTCGGCCAGCCGTTCGGCCTCGGCGTCGGAGGCACGGTCGGACAGCGTGTAGATCGTGGCGCCCTGGGCATCGCCCTCGCGGCGCGGCAGGGCATCGGCATGGATCGAGACAAACAGCGCGGCCGATTGCGTGCGGGCAATCTTGACCCGGTCGTCGAGCGGAATGAACGTGTCGTCGGTGCGGGTCATGACGATGCGATATTTGCCTGACTTCTCGATACGATCGCGCAGCGCCAGGCCAAATCCCAGCACCAGGTTCTTTTCGTATTCGTTGCCGGACGCCGTGCCATTATCGATGCCGCCATGGCCGGGATCGATAATGATAACCGGCCGCAAATCCGGCGGTGCCGCAGATTTTGTGGCCGTCTCCACTTTCGCTTCTATTGTCGGCACTGCATCCTTACCGACAGCGATCGCCGGCCGCAGTTCGGGCCGGCTGTCGGGGGCAAGCGACTGAACGAAGGTGGTGCGGTCGACTTCTTCCAGTTCCAGCACCAGCCGCGGCGGTTGGCCGTTGGCGGCCTCAAGCATGGTGGAACTCACGATTCGCGCCGGGCCGTTCAGATCGAACACGATCCGGGAGCCGCCGGGCATCACCAGACCATAGCGAAACGCCTTGATCAGCCCGCGCCCGGCAACGCCGGCGCCGGCGGGAAGCTGAAAGCTGACCTGGGGAATATCGAGCACGACGCGATAGGGATCAGCGAGCGGAAAGGCCCGAAACGGGATCGCCTTGTCGAGGTCGAGAATGAAGCGGGTCTGCTTGCCGTCGCCGGCCAGCCGGGCGTCGGAGGCGACGGGAAGGCTTGGCGCCACAACCGGTTTTGAGGGTTGATCGTCAGATGCGCCGCCGACAGCAACGTGAGAATATAGCAATGCTGCGGCGCACAACAGCGCGCAGCTCAGCAAAACATAATGATTTGCGCGGCTCGCCAACGAATCTGTGCCTCCGAGCAGCCCTCTTACCGCAATAGAACTACAGGGTTAACTCCTGCTTAAGGCTGCCGCGGCGAATAAGGCCGAGTGTTGCCCCCAGGCGACGCTTCCCTTGCGCGGGACGGTCAATCCACGTATGTACAAGGCGCTGACGGCTAAAACTCCCGGTTGTGTCGCGTTCAGCCTCCCGGTGCAGCGCCGGAACCTCCGAAAGTAAGAGGTTCCAGCGTCTTTCCGATCCCCTCCACGGCCAGCGCAGCGCGCGGCTGACAAGGAGGGGCGGTTTCGAGCCCGAGCGGCGTCCGGTCCCAGGTTACCATCTTGTTCCAGGGACGGCTTTAGACACGGCATAACCGATTATCGGGCCGCATGGCCCCGATATGCGATGGCCGGCAGGCGCTTTGGCGCCGCGCCGGGCTTTCAGCGACCGACAAAGGCGGCGCCTTTTGCCGCCAACGTGTTCAGACGGGCCGACGCTTGATGCGCCAGACTGTGTTGCCGACGATGATCCAAGGAACCGCGCCGACGCGGAGCGAAAGCTCTGCGCGTCGCGTTGCTCCGTCCGGATCCCGATCGGCTCGGCGCCCCGGGTTGCGTTTTGGCCTTCCCCTCACCCCCGAATCAGGTGGACCGTCGCGTCACCCGGGCGCGCCATACGCGCGCACCGACATACGCGCCCGCCGCCGTCAAGAGTCCCAAAATGCCCAACAAAATGTTGATCGACGCCACCCACCCGGAAGAGACCCGGGTCGTTGTGGTCCGCGGCAATCGCGTAGAAGAGTTTGATTTCGAGACCGCCCAGCGCAAACAACTACGCGGCAATATCTACCTCGCCAAGGTCACGCGCGTAGAACCATCGCTCCAGGCCGCCTTCATCGAGTACGGCGGCAACCGTCATGGCTTTCTCGCCTTCAGCGAAATTCACCCGGACTATTATCAAATTCCGGTCGCCGATCGTCAGGCCCTGATCGAGGCTGACGAGCGCGCCCATCGCGAGGCCGAAGAAGAAAGCGAAAACCGCTCCAGCCGTCACCGCCGTCCGCGCCACCGCAATTCGCGCCGCCGCGGCAGTGGCGAGCGGGTCCAGAGCGAGGTCATCGAGAACGCCGGCGTCGATCCGTCGCAAGCCGCTCAGCCGTTTGAGCATGCCGAAGGCGCGCATACCGACGACGGCCACGCCCACGATTCCGGCCATCACCACGCCGATGGCGAGCATCATGACCATGCCGATCATGAGCATCATCATGATGGTGAGCATTCGCATGATCATAACCACGATCATGGGCATGACCACGCGCGTGACGAGCACGACCATGCCCACCCGCACGAGACACCTGCTGTTGCGGCCTCGCCCGACATGCCGGTTTCGATGGCGATCGAGGCCGCTGCTGCGCCTGCGAGAGTCGAAGCCCACGATGAACATGCCCATGATGAACATGGTCACGAAGACAACGGCCATGACGAGCGCTCCCACGACGAGCAGGCGCGCGAAAACGCTGCCCATGCCGACGATGCTGTTCATGCCGAACACGGCGAGCACGCCGATGAACACCATGCCGCGCCGTCTCACGACGAACATGCCGCCGCCGATCATGAACATCCTGGCGACGAACATCATGACGATGAAGATGACGGCGACGAGGCCGAGGAAGAAGTCGTTTGAATCCGTCGGCGGCGACGACGTCATGGAAGAAGTGCCCGAGCGCGCCTTCCGTCCGCGCCGCCAGTACAAGATCCAGGAAGTCATCAAGCGCCGCCAGGTGATGCTGGTGCAGGTCGTCAAGGAAGAGCGCGGCAACAAAGGCGCGGCGCTGACCACCTATCTGTCGCTGGCCGGCGTTATGCCGTGTTGATGCCGAACACCGCGCGCGGCGGCGGCATCAGCCGCAAGATCACCTCGGCGCAGGATCGCTCGCGGCTGAAGGAAGTGGTTCAGGATCTCGACGTGCCGAGGGCATGGGGATCATCCTGCGCACCGCCGGCGCCTCGCGCACCAAGCCCGAGATCAAGCGCGACTTCGAATATCTGATCCGCATGTGGGAAACCGTGCGCGACATGACCCTGAAATCGCAGGCGCCGACCCTCGTCTATGAGGAGGGATCGCTGATCAAGCGGTCGCTGCGCGATCTCTACAACAAGGAAATCGACGAAATCCAGGTTGCCGGTGAAGCCGGTTATCAGGAAGCCCGCGATTTCATGAAGATGCTGATGCCCTCCAATGTGCGGGCGGTCAGGCAATATCGCGACGGCCAGCCGCTGTTCTCGCGGATGGGGGTCGAAAGCCAGCTCGATGCGATGTTCTCGCCGACCGTGCAATTGCGCTCCGGCGGCTACATCGTGATCAACCAGACCGAAGCGCTGGTCTCGATCGACGTCAATTCCGGGCGATCGACCCGCGAGCATCATATCGAGGACACCGCGCTCAAGACCAATCTCGAAGCCGCCGAGGAAGTCGCACGCCAATTGCGCCTGCGTGATCTCGCCGGCCTGATCGTGATCGACTTCATCGACATGGACGAGAAGCGCAACAACCGTTCGGTCGAGCGCAAGCTCAGCGATTGCCTGCGGCAGGACCGCGCGCGAATCCAGGTCGGACGCATTTCGCATTTCGGCCTGCTCGAAATGTCGCGCCAGCGCATCCGCGCCAGCGTGCTGGAGAGTTCGACGGAGCCCTGCCCGCAATGCGGCGGCAGCGGGCATGTCCGCTCGGTGTCGTCGGTGGCGTTGCAATTGCTGCGCGGCCTTGAGGAAATCTTGATGAAGGGCGCGACCCACAATCTCGTGGTGCGCACCCGGACCGATGTCGCGCTTTATGTCCTCAATCACAAGCGCGGCCACCTGCGCGATCTCGAAAGCAGCTTCAAGGTCACGCTCAGCGTGATCGCCGATCCGACCGTGAGCGGCCAGCAATCGTTCATCATCGATCGCGGCGAACAGGTGCATACGCTGGAAGCCGCCAAGGCGTTGCTGGCAGCGCAGGTCGCAGCCTTCCCGCCGCAGGCAGAGGAACTGTTCGAAGAGGACGATCTGTTCGACCTCGAAGCCGAATCCGAAGTGGAAACCGACGAGACCGAAGGTCTCGCTGGCGACCAGCCCGTCAGCGAAGCCAGGGACGGCGAACCCGATGCGGATGGCCACAAGCGCAAACGGCGCCGGCGCCGGCGCGGCCGTTCCGGCGAGGCCCGCGAAGGTGGTCCCGTGCGGGACGACAATGGCGCGGCGCACAGCATCGCACCTGACGCGGCTGCGGACACGGGAACCGACGAAGGCGAATCCGACGAGGACGAATCCGAGGAACAGCCCGGCGTCGCGCGCACCGATCAGGCCGCAGGCGGCGAGCGGCGGCCCCGCCGTCGTGGACGCCGTGGCGGTCGCCGCCGGCGTGGCGGACCGGAAGATGGTCTCGCTGGATCGATTGCCGACGAACTCGGACCGACCCCGGCTCCGGAAGTAACCAGCGCGGTCGCCGATTTCGACGGTTATACCCCACCTGCGGAGCCTGCTCTGCCGGTGGTGCAACCCGAATCCATCGCTCCCCGGCCCGAGCCGCAGCCCACCGCGGATCATCCCCCCCAGGAAACCCGCGCTCCTTCGCAGGAAGAAACTACGCAAGAATCCGAGCGCGCTGCTGCGCGGCGGCGTTCGACGGTACGGGAGAAGGTCAGCTTCATGACCAGTGCGCCGCCCGAAGCGGCCGCACCTGTGACGCACAGCCAGCCCGAGCCGTCGGCAGCCCCCGCCCCGGCCGAACCCGCTTCCGAAACAACGGACACCCAGCCCCGCCGAGCGGGATGGTGGTCACGACGCTTCGGCAACGGCGAATAGACCGTCTGAATATGTGCAATAAAAAACCGCCCGGCAAAACCGGGCGGTTTTTGTTGGCGTGAGATGCCCAGCACTACGCGCCGTTGGTACGAGTCGTCGGCTTCGGCGCTTGTTCCTTCAGCCTCTCCAACGCGTCAGGCATCATGCGTCCGAACATCGAACTCAGCATCGCCGTCGGAATGAGGCCGCCGCTGTTTTCCTGACCCTGCGCGCCGGACATCAGGAATTGCGGCACCAGCGGCTGATTGATCTTGGTCAACGCATCCGCGAAGCGCGAGAAGTTCTGCTCGGCCAGACGATATTCGGGGCCGCCATACGCATCGACCGAAAGCTTGGTCGCCTGCGCATTCGCAGCACCGATCGCCAGCGCCCGATCGGCCTCGCCTTTACCTTCGAGCCGCGACCGCTCGCCCGCCGCAGCCGCCGTCACCTTGACGGTTTCGGCATCCTTCTGCGCCCGCGCCAAGGCCGCCGCACCCTCGTTCTCGTGCACCTTGACCTGGATCAGCGACTGCGTAAGCGCGACCTGCGCGGCTGCAGTGGCCTTGGCCTCGTTCAGGGTCCGCTCCTGCACCGCCGCCTTCTCCTGCTCCTGATAGGTCGTGACCTGCTCGCGCGCGACCTGGCGCGACCGCAACTGGAACAGAATATCCTCGATGGTCCGGTCGCCGACGGCTGCACGCGGTGTTCCGATCAGCACTTCCTGCAATTCGAGCGAATAGGCCTCGAACCGCGCTTTCATCTCGTTCCCGGACTCTTCCTGGATCGCGGCCCGGTTCTGCAGCAATTCGATCAGCGTCATCTTCTGCGCGATATTCTTGAAGAAGGCGCTGACCATCGGGTCTAGCGTCTGTTCGACCAGTTTCTTTACATCGCCAAAGCGCTGAATGATCATCGGCGCTTTTTTATAATCGATATGCATCACCACGGAGAGCGGCAGCGTCGGCTCGAACGCGTCCTTGGTGATCAGCGAGATTTCCGAAAGATTCTCGTCGAGTTTCAGCGCGCCGACTTCGCCGCGCACCCATTTGAGGATGAAGTTGACGGTCGGAATGATCTCGATCTTGCCGGCATAGGTGTTGAAGGCGTATTTGCCGGGCAGCATCGGATCCCGCCACACACCACGGCTACCGTTCATGACGAGTTCGCCATGGCGATATTGCTCGCCGGAGACGTCCGCGGTCCTGGGTCCGGTATAGAAGATCACCACGCCGACATTGCCGACCGGGATCACCGTCTTTGGCACGGCCTCGACGGTCGCGAACAATCGGTTGATGTACCAGGTGCCCTCGACTACGACCTGCAACTGGCGACCGCGGAAGCCGCCCGCCTCCAGGAAACGTTCCGGCTCCTGAAAATTGTTGTGAAACGTTGCGGCGTCACGCAGGTCGGTTCCGACCTCGGGCGCAATGATTTCACCCGGGGGCAGCGAGGGACCGTCATGGACCGTGACGATGCCGACCAGATCCTGACCGACAGCCAGCACGACCGGGACGAAGCCGTCGCGGTCCGCGATCGTCTGCTTCATGCTGTCGAGAACGCCCTGCTCGAGCTGACTCAGCGCATGACCATAGACCCGCTCATCGGTGATGATCGCAAATTGCGTGGTGTTGATCGCGTAGGTCCCTTCGCGCAAAATCTTGCGTTGCGGACCCTTCTGGCCACCGCCTACCAGAAACCGGCGCACATCCTGAAAGTCGGATTTGTCCTCGGTGTCGTTGGCGGCGAGCACCTGGAAGCTCCCAGCGAAGCGCCGTCGCGCGCGAACACATAGGCAATCTTGCCCTGCCCGACCGTGACGAGATCGGAGGTGTGGATTCGATAGGTGAACGGAAAAAAGAGGTGGATACCGCCGCGCAGGATCTCGGGCTCGAACCCGGCCTCGCCATGCAATGCGATGAAGCCGGATTTGATCGATCCTTTCGGCGCCCACATCTTTTCGACGATGCCGACCTGATTGTTCGAGATGTATCGAAAGATGTTGGAAACACGCAGCAAAACAAGAATCACGACGATAGCCCCGGCCCAGATGCCGGGGATAACGAGATTATTGATGTCCACGATAGGCCTCCTGAGTGCCCGCATCGGGCGACCGCCTCGGCGGGGTGCGACATCTAGTTAGTCGCCGACACGCCACCAGAGGTTCGTTCCGGCGTGCACCTTCGACTTTAGGATATCTCGCCCGCAACCTGGCTTAAGGAGGGTTTTAACCGAGTTTTATGACACAACCGCCGCTTCTATCCCGTCGTAACCGCAGTCTCCAGATCCGACGCATCGACGGTCTTGTTGAGATTGGCGTGCAGCAGTTCGCGATCGAGTTCGCCCTCCCACCACGACACCACAACGCAGGCGACGCCATTGCCACAGAGGTTTGTCAGCGCGCGGCATTCGCTCATGAACTTGTCGACGCCAAGAACGATCGCCATGCCCGGCACCAGCCGCGGGTCGACGACGGCCAGTGTCGCCGCCAGCGTGATAAATCCCGCGCCGGTAATGCCGGAAGCCCCCTTCGATGTCAGCATGGCGACAAGCAGGATGGTGATTTGCTGTCCGAGTGTCAGATCGAAACCCAATGCCTGCGCAATGAACAACGTCGCCAGCGTCATGTAGATATTGGTGCCGTCGAGATTGAACGAATAACCGGTCGGAACCACCAGGCCCACCACCGACTTCGAACAGCCGAGCCGTTCGAGTTTTTCCATCAGCGAGGGAAGCGCACTTTCCGATGACGACGTGCCCAGCACGATCAGCAATTCGTCCTTGATGTAGGCAAGGAATTTGAAAATCGAGAAACCGACGATGCGCGCGATAATACCGAGCACCACCAGGACGAAGAGCGCCGCGGTCACATAGAACGTCGCGATCAGGCCGACCAGATTGAGGATGGCGCCGTTCCGAACTTGCCGATGGTATAGGGCCATCGCGCCGAATGCGCCGATCGGCGCCACCTTCATCACGATGGCGATCACGCCGAACACCGCATGCGATGCATCGTCGATGAAAGAGCGCAAGGTATGGCCACGCTCACCGAGACCCATCAGGGCAAACCCGAATAGGATCGCAAACAACAGGACCTGCAGGATCTCGCCAGTTGCGAAGGCGCCGACCACCGTGTCCGGAATGATATGGAGGAAAAAATCGACGCTCTTTTGCGCCTCGGCCTGCTTGGCGAAACCGGCAACCTTCTGGGCATCGGCCATCGCGCTGCCGAAGCCCGCACCGGGACGCACCACATTTCCGACCACAAGACCGATCATCAGCGCGAAGGTCGAGACGATCTCGAAATAAAGCAGCGCCTTGACACCGATACGGCCGACCTTGCGGGCATCCTGAATATGCGAAATGCCCGACACGACCGTACAAAAAATGATCGGCGCGATCACCATCTTGATCAGCTTGATAAAGCCGTCGCCGAGCGCCTTGATCCAGTCATCGGTAGCCAGGGCAGGCCACAGCCAGCCCACCAGCGCGCGAGCACGATGGCGATCAACACCTGAACATAAAGGATTTTGTACCAGGGTTTCGTGGCGCGCGTCGGCGTCTCGGTTGCGATCGTTGCCGACATGAGCTCACTCTCCCCTGAACGTTCATCCAGCCCGTCGCCGCCGGCGCGGACCGCCCTGCTATCTGATACAGCCAAAAGCAATTAGATCAGCGGAGTCAATGGTGCCCGCTCATTTTCCGGTGATCGCAGCCGCGACAGATCGCGTCATCCAAGCCCAAGTTATCCAAGCCATTGTGCAATGCGCGCTACGGCTTCGCGCATTTCGTCGGCCGAGCGCGCATAGGAGAACCGGATGAACTGGTGGCCGTGAATGGGATCGAAGTCGATACCGGGGGTCGCCGCGACGCGTGCGCGCTCCAGCATTTCACCGGCGAATTTGAAACTGTCGGAGGTGAAATTTCGAAACGTCGGCGTAAAGGTAAAACGCGCCATCGGCCGCAGGAATTTGGTGAGACCGGCGCGCGGCAGGCCCTCGATCAGAATGCGGCGGTTCTCCAGATAGCCGCGCTTGATGTCTTCCATCTCCTCGCGACCTTCGAACGCCGCTTCGGCGGCGATCTGCGACAGCGTCGGAACCGAAATGGAGAGATTCTGCTGCAGCCGCTCGATCGGACGCACCAACGTTCCGGCACCACCATCCAGCCGACCCGCCAGCCGGTCATGCAGAAATATTTCGAAAACGAATTGATCACGAGTGCGTGGGGCGAGAGCTCCGCTGCCGTGACGGCCGGGAATGCGTAGTCGAGGCCGTGATAGATTTCGTCTGAAATGAACCGGATACCGGCACTTTCGGCCGCCGAAATCAGGCTGGTCAGCGCCTCGCGGGGACATCATCGTGCCGGTGGGGTTGGCCGGACTCCCGACCAGCACGCCCTTGAGCGGCGTCTTGCGATGGGCCGCGAGCAAGGCTTCGCCGGTCAGGGCATGCCGGGTGTCGCTGGAGGTCTCGATCAGCACGGGCTCGCAGCCAAGCGCGGTGAGAATATGGCGATAGGGCGGATAGCCGGGCACGGTGACCGCCACCCGGTCGCCGGGCTCGAACATGGCCAGAAAGCCCAGGATGAACGCCCCGGACGAGCCTGTCGTGACTACAATCCGTTCGGCATCCACATTGCAGCCATAGGCCTCGCGGTAATGGCGGGCGATGCGCCCGCGCAGCGAGGGGGTTCCCAAAGCGGACGTATAGTCGATCCGGCTGCCATCGAGCGCGGCATGCGCGGCCATGATGGCCGCTTGGGCGCCGAGGCCGCCGGTTGCCCCACTTCCATGTGAATGACATGGCCGCCGGCCGCTTCGATGCGCGCGGCGGCCGCCATCACATCCATCACCATGAACGGCGGAACGTCGCTTCGCCCCGATGCCGTCAACAGGCCCTTGGCACGGTCTCTCAGTGTCGCTTCAAGCATCAATATCTGCTATTTGAGCTGGCGCCCCAGACTAGCCGCATTCCGCGGTTTGGTAGGGCATATCGCGTATCCGCCCTGCCGCCAATCATTAAAGACTGCTCGATGCCGCTTCGCCCAGCGCTACGCCAGAAACCATCCAAGTTTGCCGCCGTCACTACCGCGATCGCGCTGGCCTTGACGCCAGCCTTGGCGCCGTTATCCGCATCAGCGGAAGAGAAGGAAAAAGGTCCGGCGCTGCTGCGCGATACCGAGACCGAGCAATTGCTGCGCGACTATACGCGTCCGATCCTGCGCGTCGCCGGCCTCGAGAAGCAGAATATCAAGGTGACGATCATCAATGATCCCGCCTTTAACGCCTTCGTCGCCGACGGCCATCGCATTTCGTGAATCACGGCGCGTTGATGCAATCGGAAACCCCCAATCAGATCATCGGGGTGCTGGCGCATGAGACCGGGCATCTCGCCGGCGGTCATCTCGCAAATTGCATGAGCAGGTCGCAGCCGCACAAACACAGATGGTCATCGCGATGCTGCTGGGCGCCGGCGCGCTCGCGGCCGGCGCCAAGGGCAACGGCAATGGCGGTCTGGCCAACGCCGGCGCCGCCACGCTCTCCGCACCGCAGGAAGTGATCCGCCGCAGCCTGCTCTCCTATGTGCGCGGACAGGAAGAAAACGCCGACCGCGCCGGCGTGAAATTTCTGACCGCGACCGGCCAGTCCCCGAAGGGCATGTACGAGACCTTCAAGCGATTCACCAATGACAGCCTGTTCGCCGCGCACGGCGCCGATCCCTATGTGCAGTCGCATCCGATGCCGGCCGAGCGCGTCGCGGCGCTCGAGGAGTTCGCGCATTCCAGCCCCTATTGGGACAAGAAAGACGATCCGGCCCTGCAACTGCGCCACGACATGATGCGCGCCAAGATCTCGGGCTTCATGGAACGCCAGGACACGGTCTATCGGCGCTATCCGCTGTCGAATACCAGCCTTCCATCACGGTATGCCCACGCGATCTCCACCTATCTGCATGGCGATCTTCAGAACGCCCTCGGCCAGATCGACGGTTTGATCCAGACGCAGCCCAATAACCCCTATTTCTACGAATTACGCGGCCAGGCGCTGCTCGAAGGCGGCAAGCCCACGGAGGCGATAGCCCCTCTGCGCAAGGCCGTGCAGCTCTCGAATAACGCTCCGCTCATCGAGATGTTACTTGGGCAAGCGCTGGTGGGGGCCGATAATAAGGCCTACGCTGACGAAGCGGTCGGGATTCTGCGGGCAGCGGTGGCACGCGAGAGCGAGGCGCCATTGGGGTTTTCGCAACTCGCGATGGCCTACGGCCGAAAGGGAGACCTGGCGGAGGCCGACCTGGCATCGGCACAGGCGGCTTATCTGCGCGGCGACAACAAGACCGCGCGCGATCTGGCCTCCCGCGCAAAAACCCGTTTTGCCGTCGGCACCCCCGGGTGGGTCAAGGCCGACGACATCATCAGTTCGAAGCAGCCCAAGAACTGAATAGCTGAGAACTTGATAGCTGAAACAAGAGAATAACTGAGCCGTATCTACGCAATGATAAATAAACTGGCCTGACCTACAAGGTTTTCGAAAACCGGTTTTTACAAGAATTCACCCTCAGGAACTTGCCCCGAGGGCTAACTCAAGAGGATTTGCCGATGCCTCCGTTCCGCCTGCTCGCTCCTGCCCTGCCCACCTTGTTCGCGCTCGCTCTGTGCGTCACGCCTGCGGCTGTATCGGCGGAAACCTTCTCCGACGGCCAGCGCGGCGAGATCGAGAGCATCGTCAAGAATTACCTGGTCAGCCATCCCGAAGTGCTGGAAGAGGCGATGGCCGAACTCAACAAGCGGCAGGCCGCCGCGGAAACCGAGAAGCACGAAGCCAGCGTCACGACCAACGCGGATACGATCTTCAATTCGCCGCGCGGCGTCACGCTCGGCAACAAGGACGGGGACGTCACCTTCGTCGAGTTCTTCGATTACAATTGCGGCTACTGCAAGCGCGCGATGTCCGACATGCTCGACCTGATGAAATCGGATCCGAAGCTGAAAGTGGTACTGAAGGAATTTCCGGTACTGAGCGAGGGTTCGACCGAAGCCGCCAAGGTCGCGGTTGCGGTGCGCATGCAGGATCCCGGCGGCAAGAAGTATCTTGATTTCCACCAGAAGCTGCTCGGCGGCCGTGGCCCGGCCGACAAGGCGCGTGCGATGGCGGCGGCCAAGGACGCCGGTCTCGATACCGCCAGAATCGAAAAGGATCTGGCGGGCCCGGAAGTGCGCGCCACCATCGAGGAAAACTTCAAGCTCGCCGAAGCGATGGGCATGAACGGCACGCCGAGCTACGTGATCGGCAAGCAGGTCGTGATCGGCGCGATCGGTCTTGATGGCCTCAAGGAGAAGATCAGCGCCGCCCCGCTGCGGCAAGGCGACCTGCTGAGCTTCACTTTCTAAGTTTGAAAATAGAGCAAAGGGCCGGCTGCTTCGCCGGCCTTTTGTTTTGGCGATTCGCAACGTGCGTGACGGTCATCGCGCGTTCACAAAACAAACCCGATGGAACCGCGGATACTCGGGAACATCGCTCATCTCCTGTCGTTGTCGGGCGGGCAACACACACTCGTGAGGAGATGTTTTGATGTTAAATCGCTTGATGATTACGGCAGCTACTGCGGTGCTGATCGCCGGAACCGGTTTCGCCAACGCACAGGGAATGAATCGCGAAGCACCGTCGGCCGGCGCCGGCATGCAGCAGAGCGCGCCTTCCCCGGAGCGCGGCTCGTCGGCCGCGACCCCGATGAATCGCGACAGCGCGCCCGAGCAGGCACGAAGTCCACGCAATCAGAAGAAAAGATGCAGCCCAAGGGCGGCAAGACCCAGCAGACGCAGGGCGACATGAAGTCCGGACCCAAGGGTGAGAAGTCGGCCCAAGATACCAATATGAATAACAAGGGCGAAAAGCCGAACGCCATGAGTTCGGAAAAGGCCGAAGACCGCAACGGCAACATGAAGGCCGATTCGAAGGGCACGGACAGCAAGTCGCAGACCGTTGGCCAGGCCGGCGCCGGCGCGAAACTCTCCGGCGAACAGCGCACCAAGATCACCACGGTGATCCGGAACCAGCACATCGCGCCCGTGACCAATGTGAACTTCTCTATCTCGGTCGGCACCCGCGTTCCGCGCGATGTTGAGTTCCATCCGCTCCCGACTGAAATCGTGACGATCTATCCGGACTGGCGCGGGTACGAATTCATTCTCGTCAACGGCCAGATCATCGTTGTCGAACCGCAGTCGTACGAGATCGTCGCGGTCTTGGACTCCTGAAGTTACTAGGCGGTGTTTTTGGGCGGGCCGACGGGCCCGCCCATTTTCATGCGCCGAGTTGGCCCTCAGGCTACGCCCTGCCCCGCTTTTAGCCGCATCCTTTAACCTTGGTTAATGAGTGGTTTCCGTAGGTTCCACGCGGGTTTTATCAAGCAGATGAGGCATTTGAGAGTTATCCCCAAAGGCCTAAAGGCTTCCCCTAGGGCCTGTTGTTACCTATAACCGCGCCACCTACACCCACATTGCCGGATTTGGATGGCCAACACGCCTGCCGACAAGACATCTGCCGGAACGATCTACGTTCTCAACGGCCCCAACCTCAACATGTTGGGAACCCGCGAGCCGGAGACCTATGGCCACGCCACGCTCGCTGACGTCGAGAAATTATGCGCGGAGACGGCGGCGCAATTCGGCTTCAAGGCCGATTGCCGGCAGTCCAACCGCGAAGGCGAGTTGATCGACATCATCCATGAGGCGTACGCCAAAAAGGCCGTCGGGATCATTATCAATGCCGGTGGCTATTCGCATACCTCGATCGCCCTGCACGACGCTTTGGTAGCGGTGAAAATTCCGGCCGTCGAAGTGCATGTCAGCAACATCCACGCCCGGGAGAGTTTTCGTCACCACTCCTTCACCGCCAAGGCCGCCTTCGCCACGCTGGCCGGTTTCGGCATCGACGGCTACAGGCTCGCGATTTCAGGTCTTGCCGCCAAGATTCTTGCCACAAGTCTGGTGTCAAGGCAAAAGCCTGACGGCATCCGCCCTCATTACGCAGAAAGTTCCGGATCAAGATCATGGCGCGCCAGCCTGAAGACAAAGCAGCCGTAAAATTCACCAGCAGCGACAGTGCGCTTATCCGCGAGCTGGCACTGCTGCTGGATGAGACCAGCCTGACCGAAATCGAGATCGAGCGTGCCGGCCTGCGGCTGCGGGTCGCCCGCAATGTCAGCATTGCCGCTTCCATGCCAGCGAACTTCCAGCCTGCCGCCGCTCCTGCGCCGGCCGCGCCGCGGCGCCCGCCGTTGTGGCCGACGTCGCCAAGCACCCGGGCGCAGTGCCCCTCGCCGATGGTCGGCACCGCCTATCTGGCCTCCGAGCCCGGCGCCAAGCCATTCATCGAAATCGGCAGCAAGATAGCGGTTGGACAAACGCTGCTGATCATCGAAGCGATGAAGACGATGAACCAAATTCCCTCCACGCGCGCGGGCACCGTGACGCAAATTCTCGTCGAGGACGGCCAGCCGGTCGAATTCGGCGAGCCTTTGGTGATTGTTGAGTAGAGGCGAATAGCGAGTAGCGAATAGTTCTTCATACTTACCATTCGCTGCTCGCTATTCGCCATTCGCCGTTTCACTGGGACACCATGTTTGACAAAATCCTGATAGCCAACCGCGGCGAAATCGCACTGCGCATCCTGCGCGCGTGCAAGGAACTCGGTATCGCCACGGTGGCCGTGCATTCCACCGCGGACGCCGACGCCATGCATGTGCGGCTAGCCGACGAGAGCGTGTGCATCGGGCCGCCGCCGTCCAAGGACAGCTATCTCAACGTGCCCGCATTGCTGGCGGCCTGCGAGATCACCGGCGCGGATGCGGTGCATCCCGGTTACGGATTTCTGTCGGAAAACGCCCGCTTTGCCGAAATCCTTGCCGATCACAATCTGCATTTCATCGGGCCCAAGGCCGAACATATCCGCCTGATGGGCGACAAGATCGAGGCCAAGAAGACCGCCAAGCGGCTCGGCATTCCCGTGGTGCCCGGCTCCGACGGCGGTGTCGGCCCCGAAGACGATGCGATGGCGATCGCGGAACAGATCGGCTTTCCGGTGCTGGTGAAAGCCGCTTCGGGCGGCGGCGGCCGCGGCATGAAAGTCGCGCAGACCGCGGGCGATTTGATGCTGGCGCTCTCGACCGCGGCCAATGAAGCCAAATCCGCTTTCGGCGACGCGTCGGTCTATCTCGAAAAATATCTGCAGAAGCCGCGCCACATCGAGATCCAGGTGCTCGGCGACGGCCGCGGCGGCGCCATTCATCTCGGCGAGCGCGATTGCTCGCTGCAGCGCGCCATCAGAAGGTCTGGGAAGAAGGTCCCTCGCCCGCCCTCGATGCCGCCGCGCGTGCCAAATCGGCGCGACCGTCGCCAAGGCGATGCAGGAGATGAAGTATCTTGGCGTCGGTACGGTTGAATTTCTGTACGAAGACGGCGAATTCTATTTCATCGAAATGAACACCCGCATCCAGGTCGAACATCCCGTCACCGAGATGATCACCGGCATCGACCTTGTGCTGGAGCAGATCCGTATCGCCGCCGGCGGCGACCTGCCGGTGACGCAGGATGAAGTCGTTATCAACGGCCACGCCATCGAATGCCGCGTCAATGCTGAAAACCCGGTGACCTTCCGGCCCTCGCCCGGCAAGATTCTGCAATACCACCCACCCGGCGGCCTCGGCGTGCGGATCGATTCCGCCGTCTACCAGGGTTACGTGATCCCGCCTTATTACGACTCGCTGGTCGGCAAGCTGATCGTGCACGGCAAGACCCGCGGCGAATGCCTGATGCGGCTGCGCCGTGCGCTGGATGAGATGGTGGTCGAAGGCATCGAGACTACGCTGCCGCTGTTTCGGGCACTGGTCCGGGAGCCGGATATCATCGACGGCGACTATCACATCCACTGGCTCGAACAATATCTGGCCGGCAAACCGGCCGGTTGACGGCTGTCCCCACAAACAATGAAAGCTCCGGGAGACATGGGAACCAATTGCCCGACAGGCGTTTCATGCGCCGGGAACCTCTCCCGCCCGGGGGACCGCTGGAATTTCGCTATCTCATGACGAGAGTGCTGTGACGCCTGAGGCCAAGCGCAGGCGCGCGATTGGTCAAGTCCTGCTGCTAGCAGCGGGCCTCGTGGTGCTGACCATTATCAGTGCGGGGTCCGTCTACCTCGTCAATCAATCGCGCGAGGATGCCAGATGGGTGCTCCACACCGTTGAGGTCGAAAACCAGATATCGCTCGCGCAATTGCAGTTGCGCCGGGCCGAAAGCGCGCAACGCAGCTATATCTCGACATTGCTGCCGGCTTTTCTGACCGATTTTGAGAACGCCGCATCCCCAGCTGACGCCGGACCTGATGCAACTGCGCCAGTTGACGAGTGATAATCCGGTTCAAGGTCGCGTCATCGACGAGATAATTCAGCTCAGCACTCAGCGCATCGAGGAATTCCGCAAAACCATTGCGCTTGCACGGGAAGAGCATGCCGACGACGCCGCCCGGATCGTGCGCGAAGGCAGTGGCCGCGAAGCCATGAAGCACATCGACGATCTTGCCAATCAGATGCGTGCCGAAGAAGATCGTTTGTTCGCGCTGCGAACGGCGAGCGCCGACCGAAGTCAGTCGCTGGCGGCATCGATGACCGGCGTGGGGTCAGGCCTGGTCGTACTTTGGCGGGCATATCCATCTTTCTGGTACGGCGATCCACGCGCGCGCGCGACGCCGCCGAAGCCCAGTTGCGCGACAACAATCTCAATCTGGAGGCCACGGTCGACGTGCGCACCGCCGATCTTCGCGAGGCCAACGAAGAAATCCAGCGCTTCGCCTATATCGTCAGCCATGATCTGCGCTCGCCGCTGGTGAACATCATGGGCTTCACCAGTGAACTGGAAGAATTGCGCGGCGACATTTTCAAGCGGATCGCCACCCTCGGCCGCGCGACCGCAGGAGCCGGCGGCGAGATCGAGCCGGTTCTAGAGGGCGAAGACAAGCAGCTATCGGAGGGTTTCACCGAGGCGCTGGGATTCATCAAATCGTCGATCGCCAAGATGGATCGGCTGATCACCGCGATCCTCAACCTCACTCGGGAGGGTCGGCGCGAATTCGAACCGGTGCAGATCGACACCCGCGAATTGATCGAAAGCATCGTCTCGACCATGGCCCACCAGGCTTCAGAGGCCCAGGCCGAAATTCGCATTGCGCCGTTGCCGGACCTGATCAGCGACCGCCTCGCGCTGGAGCAGATTTTCTCCAATTTGATCGACAATGCACTCAAATATCTAAAACCCGGGGTTCCCGGCGAAATCTCGGTCCGAGGCCGGACCAAGCTCGGCTTTGCGATCTTCGAAATCGCCGACAATGGCCGCGGCATCGATCCCAAGGACCATCAGCGCATTTTCGACCTGTTCCGGCGCGCCGGGGAACAGGACAGGCCCGGACAGGGCATCGGACTGGCGCACGTTCGTGCATTAGTGCGACGACTTGGTGGAACCATGTCGGTATCGTCGGAACTTCACAGTGGCAGCACCTTCACGATAACACTACCTTTGGCTTGGACAGCCAGTAACCGGAACCGAGATACATGAGCAAACCCGTCACCATCATCATGATCGAAGACGACGAGGGACACGCCCGTCTGATCGAGCGCAACATTCGCCGTTCCGGGCATCAATAACGACATCGTGCCGTTCACCAACGGTACAGCCGCGGTCAATTATCTGTTCGGCAGCGATGGCACCGGCAGCGATCACAAGGGAACAGCATTGCTGATCCTGCTGGATTTGAATCTGCCCGACATGACCGGCACCGACATCCTGCGGCGGGTCAAGGAAAACAAATATCTCAAATGCGCGCCGGTCGTGGTGCTCACACGACAGACGATTCCCAGGAAATCAAACGCTGCTACGAGCTCGGTTGCAACGTCTACATCACCAAGCCGGTGAACTACGAAAGCTTCGCCAACGCCATTCGTCAGCTCGGGCTTTTCTTCTCCGTCATTCAGGTTCCGCGATCCGCCTCATGAACGCTGCGACACCGACGCTGCTCTATATCGATGACGACGCGGCGCTTGCCCGGCTGGTCGACCGCGGCCTGACGCGGCTCGGCTTCAAAGTCGTGCATGCCGCGAGCGGCAAACAGGGGCTTGAGCTGCTGCAGCAAGGCGGCATCGACGTCGTCGCACTGGATCAATACATGCCAGGTCTCGACGGTCTTGAAACCCTTGAGCAGATATTGGCGATCCCGAATGCGCCCCCGGTGGTATTCGTCACCGCCTCGCAGGACTCCAACATTGCCGTTACGGCCTTGAAGCCGGCGCCGCCGATTATCTGACAAAGGACATCCAGGGCGATTTCATCCCCCTGTTGCAGGTCGCCATCAACGGCGCGTTACGGCAGGCCAGCATCCAGAAGGCCCGCGACGACGCGTGAGGCCGAAGTCCACGCCTCGCGTGACCGTTATGCCGCGCTTGCCGCCGAGCGCGAAGTGTTGTTGCGCGAAGTCAACCACCGCGTCGGCAACAGTCCTTCAGATTATCGCCTCGCTGCTGCATCTGCAGGCCAATTCCAGCACTGACGACGACGTCAAGGCGGCGCTGACCAATGCGATGGGCCGGGTGGCCGCGGTGGCGCAGGTTCACCGCCGGCTTTACACCTCGCATGACCTCAAAAGCGTGCTGTTGAACCAGTATCTCGACGCGTTGCTCGAGGATCTCAGAAGGTCCGCCGAAGGCAACCGGATGTCGCGGCTGACCCTGAAGTCCGAGCCGATCGAGATCGATCCCGACCGCGCGGTCGCGATCGGCATCATCGTCAACGAACTGGTGATGAACGCGGTGAAATACGCCTATCCCGACGGCGCGGGTCCGATCCATGTCGACCTGCGCGCGCAGGACGAGCATCTGCTGTTGTCGATTGCCGATGACGGCGTCGGCCTCAACGTCAAGTCCGACCCGCGTTCCACTGGCATGGGACAGCGTATCGTCTCGGCGATGGCGACCAAACTCGAGGCCAGCGTCGAGCGCGACCCGGACCATGCCGGCACCAGGATCATACTGCGGTCCGCCGCACCAATGCCCCCGTGGCGCCAAAGCCGGCGACCGTGGCCGCCAGCTAGCCGCCACCACCTTCCCCCTGCTATCCTCACACTCATGACCTCGCGCGACTCCGCCTCGTCCGACATCACGCCCGAAGTGCTGCTACGCGCCTATGCCTGCGGCATCTTTCCGATGGCCGAGAGCGCCGACGATCCGACCTTGTTCTGGGTTGAGCCGGAAATGCGCGGCGTGATTCCGCTCGAGGGCTTTCGCGTCGCTTCGCGCCTGGCGCGCACGGTGCGCTCGGACGTCTTCACCGTCACCGTCAATACCGCCTTCAAGCCGTGATCGCCGGCTGCGCCGCGCCGCAGCCGGGCCGCGACGACACCTGGATCAACAAGCGCATCCGCGATCTCTATATCGGGCTGCACGAACTCGGGCATTGTCACAGCGTCGAGGTCTGGGAAAATGACGACCTGGTGGGCGGGTTGTATGGCGTCAGCCTCGGCCGCGCCTTCTTCGGCGAGAGCATGTTTCACCGCGCCCGTGGACGCCTCGAAAGTGGCGCTGGTGCATCTGGTGGCGCGGTTGATCACGGGCGGCTTCGAACTGCTCGATACGCAATATGTGACCGAACATCTGCGCAGCTTCGGCGCAGTCGAGATTCCGCGGCGGCGCTATACCGCCCTGCTCGACAAGGCGATCCGGGGCGAGGCCGATTTCCTGAAGCTGCCGGTTGATCATCCGATCAGCGGCGCGCGGGCGCTGGCGATCATCTCGGAGCTGGAATAGACGCAAACGCCGCGGCGCATGGCGTCAGCGCAGGAGCACTACTGCCTGAAAATCCCGAACAGGCCGCCGGGTTGCTGCGGTGGGGGTTGTGGCGGCGGCAGCGGTTGGGGCTGCTGCTGGAATTGCGGCGGCGGTGGCGGACGCTGCGCCTGCTGCTTCGGCGGGGCCGGCGGGCGCTTCGGGGCCACCGGAGCCGGCGCGGGTTTTGGCGGATCGGGCTGCGCGCTGACGACGGTGGCATCAGGGGCTTTGCAGTCGGTCAGCCAGATGTCGTAAATCGGATGCTCGACGCCATGCAGGCCAGGACTGGCCGCATACATCCAGCCCGAAAAAATCCGCTTCACCTCGCCCTGCAACGTAATCTCGTCGACCTCGACAAACGCGTCAGTGTTGGCGGCCTCCGTGGCCGGGCGCGTATAGCAGGCGTCGGTCTTCACACGCAGCGCGCCGAACTGGACGGTCTCGCCGACATCTTCGTCGAAATTGATGATGCGCCCGGTGATCTTGTCCAATCCCGAAAAGCTAGCCTTCTTGTTGACGATCTTCTGCGCCGGCGGCTCGGAGACCACCTCGTCGCCGGGCTGCAGCGTCGCCGGCGTCTGCGGAACGTTTTTGGGCTGCTGACGCTGCCCCGGTGCGCCTGGCGGGAGATTGGCGCCCGGCGGCGCGACCGCGACGCCCCTGATTGGGCTGTGGGGGCGCTACTGCGATGCCCGGCGGCGTGTTCTGCGGAACAACGGTGGTACCCGGCGGCGGCGCCAGCGGCCTGCGACTGCACACTGCCCGGCGCCGGCACGCCCTGCCCTGGCGGCAGTGGACGGTTGGGGGTCGGCAGCAGGCGGCCCTGCGGCAGTTCCGGCACTTCCTCTTCGTCGTCGAGCTGCTGTTGCTGCTGTTGTTGACTGCCGCGGGGATGCTGCCGGGTGGGCGCGGTGCCGGATCGGAAAAGATATTGCCGATCTGCGCATGCGCCGGAGGCGCAAACGAGATGGTCGCGGCGGCCACCAGGGCCGCAAATCCGGTCAAGGCAATGGTTCGAAACATCTCGCGGCTTTAAAAGGCGAATCGGGCTCACGACATTGTACAGGCTATCGCCGCTCGCAGGGCTCCCGGTTAACATGCCGAATACGGCGGGGAAAGGGCGGGTGGCCACCCGCTTCGTCACTGGTCAGCCCGCGTCGCAAATGAAATAATCCTGCCACAAAGGCCGATGCGCGACGCGCGGGCCCAAAAATCCGGAATAACCGGACTACTCAGGGAAACGCAGGGCATGCCCGATCGCATTCGTCTCGATGGCAGGGTCGCCGTCGTCACTGGCGCCGCTGGCGTCATTGGCACCGCGACCATGCGGCTTCTGGCCGAGCGTGGCGCGCATATGGTCGCAGTCGACGGCAAGCAACGTCGCGTTCCTCGCTTCCGACAAAGCGAGTTATGTCGCGGGATCGGCTTACGCCGCCGATGGCGGGCGCGCTGCGGCATAACCGTTGTCATTCCGGGGTGCACGCGAAGCGTGTGAACCCGGAATCTCGAGATTCCGGGTCTGGTCCTTCGGACCATCCCGGAATGACAATCTTAACTCCAAAGGTTTCTCATCATGCCCGTCACCCTCGATCCCGACGCCACCTTCGTGTTCAAGGCATTTCAGGAAGCCAACCGCCCGGCTTACGAGACGCTATCGCCGCCCGAGGCGCGCGAATTTTATTTACAGGCCCGGCTCGTCACCAATCCTGAGCCGCCCGCACTCAAATCGGTTGAGCCGCTGACGATCCCCTCACCGGCCGGGCCGGTCCCCGCGCGCATCTACACGCCGTTGAAGCTTCGCACCGCCAACAATCTGGCGCCCTGCCTGGTATTTTTCCACGGCGGCGGCTGGGTGATCGGCAATCTCGACACCCACGACGTGGTGTGCCGAAAACTGGCCGACGAAGCTCAGCTCATCGTTATCTCCGTCGACTATCGCCTCGCGCCCGAGCACAAATTCCCGGCCGCCGTCGATGACGCGATCGCGGCGACCAAATGGATCGCCGGACATGCCAGCGATCTCGGCATCGACGCCACTCGGCTTGTGGTCGGCGGCGACAGCGCTGGCGGCAACCTCGCCGCGGTGGTCGTGCTGTCGGCGCGCGACGGCGGCGCTCCCGCCATTTCGGGCCAGGTGCTGATCTATCCGGCGACGGACTTTGCGATGACGCAGCCTTCGCATCGCGAGCCCGAGACCAGCATCCTGCTCACCCATTCCGTAATCAAATGGTTCCGCGATCATTATCTGAACGGCATCTCCGACATCGGCGATTGGCGCGCATCGCCGGCCCGCGCCACAACATTCGCCGGATTACCGCCGGCCTATGTGTTGACCGCGGGCGCCGACCCCTTGCGCGACGAAGGCGATGAATATGCGCAGCGCCTGAAGGACGCCGGCGTTGCCGTGACGTATCGGACATTTCCCGGCCAATTCACGGCTTCTTCACGATGGGAAAGCTGCTGCAGCAGGCCAATGTCGCGGCCAACGAAATCGGCGCGTGGCTGAAAGCTCTAAACTAACCACCAATCAAGAAACAGACCGCAACGAGACGTTACTTTATACCGTGCACCGATTGCCACATGGTCACGTTCCGCCTTCCCTTCCCGCATCTACCTTCGAAAGCCACATGTCCGTCATTTTACAAAAGGCCGGAGCCATTCCGGTGCAAATCCTGCGCTGGCTCGGCGCACAGGGCACCCGCGCGGTTGCCGCACTGGTGTTCATCGGCGTCGCGCTGCCCCCGCTCGGTGAATTGCTTAGACCTTACGTCACCGAGGCGATCTTTGTTCTGCTCTGTATATCCTTCATGCGCGTTGACGTCGCAGCGTTACGGGCGCAATTGCGGCGGCCGGGAATCGTGCTTGCCGCAACGTTGTGGACCACATTCGGCGTGCCCTTGATTGCGGGCCTGGGCTCCCTTGCGACCGGCTTCGATGTGCGTTCGCCGGATCTGTTTCTGGCATTGATGCTGCAAGCAGTGGCCGCGCCGATGATGGCCGCGCCGGCGCTGGCAGCCCTGATGGGACTGGATTTCAACGCTGGTACTGATCACGCTGGTCACCAGCATATCGCTGATCCCGATTTCAGCGCCGCTGTTTGCCTATGTGTTCTTCGGCGCCGCGCTGACGCTCTCGCCGTTCGGACTTGGCTTGAAACTGTTCGCGATCGTGGCGGGCTCGCTGGTCATCGCCGCCGTGATCCGCTGGAGCGTCGGCGCGCCTGCCATCCAGCGGCAAAAAGGCCCGATCGACGGGCTCAATATCATCACCCTGTTCGTATTTGTCAGCGCCGTCATGGGGACCGTGGCTGGCAGCTTTTGGGCTGATCCGATCTGGGTGATCGAAGTGACCGCATTCGCCTTCGCGGTGTTCTTCGCGCTGCTCGGTGTCACCGTGCTGATTTTCCGCAAGTGCGGTCACGAACGCGCGTTCGCGCTCGGCTTGATGGTCTCACAACGCAACATGGGGCTGATGCTGGCCGCCACCAACGGGGTGCTGCCGGGGACGACGTGGCTGTATTTCGCGCTCAGCCAATTCCCGGTTTACCTGACGCCGATGCTGCTCAAGCCGATCGTGGCACGGCTTAGACCGACACAGCCGGCTGAAACTAACCCGCCCGCGCCGCGCGACGCAGCGATTGCGGGGGCTGACCGAAGGCGCGAATAAAAGCACGCCTCATCCGTTCCGGATCGCGAAAGCCGGTGACTTGCGCGACGCGCTCGATCGCCTCGCTGGAGGATTGCACCCGCTGCCGCGCCACCTCGATCCGCAAGCGCTCGACCGCTTTTGAGGGGGGTAGTACCGGTTTCCGCAATGAAGGCGCGGGTGAAATGCCGCGAACTCATGCCGGCCCGCTCGGCCAGATCCTCCACCGTCAGCGGCGCATCGAGATGCTCGCGCGCCCAAATGAGCAGCGGGCCGAATCGGCCGTTTGGCGTCTTCAATTCCAGCAGTGAAGAAAATTGCGACTGGCCGCCGCTGCGGCGGTGATAGAGCACGAGCTGGCGCGCGGTTTCCTGCGCGACCTCGTCGCCGAAATCCTCCCCCGCCATCGCCAGTGCGAGATCGATACCGGCGCTGATCCCGCTGAGCTCCAGATATTGCCGTCGCGGACGAAGATCTGGTCGGCTTCCAGTTTCACTTTCGGATAGGTAGCAATGAAATGCCGGGTGCGCCGCCAATGCGTGGTGGCGCGGCGGCGTCCAGCAGTCCGGCTTCGGCGAGAGTAAGCACCGGAACAGACGCTGGCGACGCGGCCGCCGCGTCCGGCAATTCCGCGCACAAAGGTCAGCGTCTTCTCGCATTGCGCCGCTGCGCGCACGCCATCGCCGCCAGCGATGATCAGCGTGCTGATCGCGCCGGATGGTTTCAGGCCGCGCGCGAACATCTCGACGCCTGACGAACTGCGCACCGGCCCCGGTGTCGCTGCCACAACCTTGATCGACGAAGCCTTGCTCGAAGAGGCTTGGCCCGCAAAGGCGCCCGGCAATCTCGAACACCGAGATTGGGCCGGCGGCATCGAGCAACTGGAAATCGGGATAGACAAGCACGCCGATCATATTCGCGACGATGTCCCAAATTGAGGGAAATTAGGCATTCATGACAATAGCCTGTTGTGGCATTATATCAAGGCTCAGGAGGCTCTCTTCATGTCGGCACCGCTTCAGATCGGACTTCTCGTCTTTCCAAAGGTGACCCAGCTCGATTTGACCGGGCCGCTGCAGGTGTTTGCCAGCTTGCCGGGCGCACAGGTGCATCTGATCTGGAAACGGATCGAGCCGGTGCCGAGCGACAGCGTGCTGACGCTGACGCCGACCGTCAGCTTTGCGGATTGCCCGCAGCTCGACGTGATCTGCGTGCCCGGCGGCGCCGGCACCGACGACATGGTCAATGACGAGGAGATGCTGGAATTCCTGCGCCGACAGGCAACAGGCGCGAAATACATCACCTCGGTTTGCACGGGATCGCTGGTGCTCGGCGCCGCCGGCCTGCTCAGGGGGATACCGCGCGACCACGCATTGGGCGTCGATGGACTATCTCGCGCCCTACGGCGCGACGCCGACCAGAACGCGCGTCTGCGTCGACCGTAACCGCGTCAGCGGCGGCGGCGTCACCGCGGGGATCGATTTCGCGCTGACGCTGGTGTCGATCCTCGTTGATCGGGAAACCGCGGAGGCGATTCAGCTGCGGCTCGAATACAATCCAGCGCCGCCTTTCAATGCCGGCTCGCCCGATACCGCGCCGCCGGAAATTCTCGCGCGCGCGAAACAGCGGCTCGCATCCAGCCAGCAACACCGCGCCGAGGCAAACCGCCGGGCCGCGGCGCGGCTGGCGTGAAAGATCATATTACAAGAAAAAGGCCGCCCGGTTTCCCGAACGGCCTTTCCTGTCCTATGGCAGCTCCACATTGACGGGCGATTTCAGGAACTCTGCGCCGGGGGGCCTATCTCCCAGCCGTAACCTGATCGGCAGCCGCTGCAAATCGGGGCAGTCGCGAACTGGAGCCCGAACCGACGCGGTGGTTTCCCACCTCCATAAGATGACGCGATTAAGACGTCATCCCGGGCCGAACTCAAGAACGCGCTGAAGATGTCCCCGCTGTTCCCGTTGTTCACAGGGGCGGCATGACAAGAAACTCAGTTGCTGCCCGGGGTCCACGGCTGATAGTCGCCGGTGGCCTTGGGACGACGGCCGCTGGCGGAGCGTCGAGCCGGAGGGCCGGTAGGCCGCGGGCGTGCCCGTCAGATTGGGCTGATGCGGCTTCTGCCATTCGCGCGGCGTGTAGCTCTCTTCGGTCGGCGCGACATCGACGGTGTGATGCATCCAGCCGTGCCAGGACGGCGGGACGCGGGTCGCCTCGGCGTAGCCATTATAGACCACCCAGCGCCGCTCGAAGCCGAGTGTCGGATCGATCTTGCGGCCTTGGTGCGGTAATAGCGATTGCCCTGCTCGTCTTCGCCGACCAGTTCGCCGAACCGCCAGGTCCACAATTGCGTGCCGAAAGTCTGCCCGCTCCACCACGTGAAGACTTTGAGAAAAAACAGTTTCATGGGGCCCGGCCGGTTCGAGAAGTGCTTCGGAGTCCTGATGCCATTGACGGGGCGAATTGTCCAGTTTTGTTCGGTCACAAGCCCGTTCGATCGAAAATATACGCTGCCGAAAATGCTCGGAATCGATGCAATCCATTCATACCACGTACAGTTAAGCTCGGACAATCTCCGTCGTGCAAAGTAAATCGGGAACATTGGCCCTAACGGCGGGTTGGATGGGTCCCTCGAATGGAGCCGAAAAATGATTGGTCTTAAAATTTGAGCACCGTTGCCGTTTTGGCTTTGGTGGCCGCGCCGGTCGCAAGTTTCGCCCAAAATCGTGGGAAGGGCGGCGGAGCCCGCGGCGCTGCCATCCACGGTCCTGGTGGCGGTGGCGGTATGCGCGCAGGTGGTGCCGGCGCGCGAGGATTTAGCGGGCGGCGGCGGCGCGCGTTTCAGCGGCGGCGGCTATCGCGGCGGTTACGGCAATCGCGGCGGCGGCGGTGCTGTCGTTCCCGGCCTTATCGCCGGCGCCGTGATCGGCGGCGCGCTCCGCCTCGGGCGGTTACTATGGCAGTCCGGGCTATTACGCGTCCGGGCCTGGCTATTATGATGATCAATATGACGACGGGCCCCGTTGCAGTTGCCCCGCAGGTCGGCGGCGACGACAGCGTCGGGTACTGCATGCAAACCTATCGCTCCTATGACCCGCGTTCTGGCACGTATCTTGGCAATGACGGCTATCGGCATCCCTGCCCGTAACTCATGCGCCGATGAGCTGAGCTGAGACACCGCTATTTGGCCGCCGATTGGGCCTGCAAGGCCTTGTCCAGATGCTCATGGGCCTTTTTGTAGTCGGGTAGAATCTCGATGGCGCGGCGATATTCTGCGACCGCGTCATCGGTCTTGCCCTGGCTGGACAAAACGAGACCCAGATCATCATGGGCACTCGCATTCTTCGGATCGAGTTCGATGGCGCGATGGAGTTCTGCAATCGCGTCATCGGTCTTGTGCTGATGATATAAGGCCGCAGCCAGCTCGATATAGTTGGCCACGTATTTCGGATCCAGCGCGATCGCGTGGCGGAATTCCACGATCGCGTCGTCAAGCTTTCCCTGATGGACGAACGAACGGCCAAGATTGTAGTGCGGCAGCGCGTAATGCCGATCGAGTTCGATCGCGTGGTTCAATTTGCGCGATAGCGTCGTCCTGCGTCCCGTTCGGCACGGCTTTCTCGGCCAACACAAGGCCCAGATTATTATAGGCCACCGGCGATCTCGGATTGATGCCGATGACGCGCCGGAATTGCGCGATAGCCTCGTCAGGTCTGTCGAGACGCCGCAGGGCGCGACCCAGGCTGTTGTGCGGCAGCGGATTGCCCCAGTTCAGGCTGATCGCCTTTCGCTGCCATCTTTCCGCCTCGGCAAACCTGCCGTGATCGTAATAATAATCCCCCTTTAACATGTAGGCCCACTGCACGTTGACATCGCTTTCCTCCAGACGGGCGATGATATCGTCGGCTTTCTCCAACGCCTGCTCCGGGTGATCGCGATACAGGGCTGCCGCGTTGACAAAAGGCTGTATTTTTTCCGTAACCGCGGGCGCGGCGGCGGCCAGCAGATCGTCGGGATTCTCGGCAATGAAACCGCTGGTGTAGACGATCAAGCCATCAACGCGCAGATGCAGCGCCAGCTTGTCATGCAAAATGAGTTCGCCGGATATCCTGCGCCCGGTGCCGTAATGCAGCACGCTGCGGATCGACGCTACCAGCGCGTTGATCGACAGGTCGACTTTCGGAACGATGAAATCCGGCAGTTCATCGCTCGGCGTGATGTTCAACTGTTCCATCAAGGCCGCCGCCCGGTTGATGTTGGCGTAATGCGTGATGGCATCGCGCAACCGGCGGCTGGCTACTTCGGGCGTGTAGCCGTCGTCGGCGAGCGTCTTCGGCACCGAGATCGGCTCGATCGTGACGACGTCACGCGCGAGTTCTTCCACCACGAGAACGCCGATCACGATAAAGATGATAACCCAGCTCAGTGCGATCACATTGCCGAACGTAGCCGACCGCGCGACCCATCCGGCCGTGGCCTGAAAACTTGTTTTAAATTTAAGCCAAACGGCAATGATTGAATTCACGGCTCAACCTTCCCAGTTGTTCCGCATAACAGACGCAACCTTAGCATTTTGCGCGCGGCCGGGGGTAGCGGCGGCGGGTCGATTTGGCGCGTGGTTGTGTCGCAGCGGGTGGGCTCGATGTCGTCCCGGCCTGGTGCGCAGTCGAGCGATTTGCGCGCAACTTCTTTTCCCTCCCCCCGCGAAGCGGTGGGGAGGGATCAAGGGTGGGGGGTTGCGCCGCGAATATCGCTTTCAGAGAGTTTGCCGATAGACCCCCCCACCCCCGACCCCTCCCCGCCACGCGCTGCGCGCGCGGAGGGAGGGGAGAAAAAGACGAATTGGATTTTCAGACGACACATTCCGTCATTGCGAGCGCAGCGAAGCAATCCACTCTTTCTTTGCGCGGCAGATGGATTGCTTCGCTGCGCTCGCAATGACGGTGAAACACGCCTTCGCATTCTCGCGGCGCAATTCGCCCGAGTTTTGCTATTCACTTCCCGCCCTCTTCAGAGGGCGCAGGGAATGCCGGGCGCTGGTGCGCCCGCAGCCGCGCGTGTAGTGGGTAGTAAACACGCGCGTTAGTCACCACGGTCACACCGGAAACGCCCGGCATTCCCCGCGCAATAGTTTTAACGGTCTACTCCGCGCTCTCCCCGGTGACCGGGCTCTTTTGCCACCGTCACCCCAGAGAAGCTCGCTTCTCAAGGAGAAGCCTGCTTCTCAGGAACTTGATGCCAGCGTCGGGGCATCAGGACCACACGGCTTCGCCGTCCGCCTCAGCGCCATTCGTCAAAGGCGCATCCGCGTCCACCGCATCCCGTTCCAACGTCCGTGACGATCGCGAAACGCCCCTCTGATCGGGACGGGATGGACATGGATATAGACTGATTTGCGATTTCTGAAAATCGGAATATTTTTATGGAGAGGACTGGACTTTGATTTGCTGGATACGCGTATTGATTTGCCCGTCGGGTAGTTTACTCCCCCCTCGTCGTCCCTGCGCACGCAGGGACCCATACGCCGCGGCCTATCGTTGAAAGGATGCTGTTCGACGACTTTCGCACAACACAACGCCCTGTGGTTATGGGTCCCTGCGTGCGCAGGGACGACGATTGAATGTGTGATGCAGTTGTGTGTATCGCTCCCCTCCTACGACCGCGTCGCCAGCGCCACACCGGCCAGCGTAAACACCAGTGCGGCGATCTGGCCAAGACCTAATGGTTCGTGCAGCGCCAGGGCCGAGGCCATCACGCCGATCACGGGCACGGCCATGGTGCCGATCGCGGCGACGGACGCCGGCAGGCGTGCGAGGGCGGCGAACCAGGCGACATAGGCGACGCAGAACTGGATCACTGTCGAATAGAACAGCAACACCCAGCCGGTCTGCGTGATCTCGTTCCAGTGCGAGGTGTCGACCAGGAGGCCAATCACCGCAATCGGGAAACAGCCGATCCCGATCTGCCAGGCGGCGGCCGGAATCGGCGGCAATTGCAGCGGCTGCTTTTTCGCCAGCACGGTGCCGAGCGCAAACGCCATCGCGCCCACCAGTGCCATGATGATCCCCGGCAACTTCGTCACGCTCGCCGTGAGGCTGTCGCTGCCCATGATCGCCGCGAGGCCCGCAAACGCCATCACCAGCGCCAGCGTGCGCAATACCGTGGGCCGTTCGCCGAGCACGGGCCACGCCAGCAGCGACGCCCACACCGGCATCGTATAAGCGATCAGCGCGGCTTCGCTGGCTGGCAGCCAGACCAGCGCAAATCCCATCAGCACCATCCAGCAGCCGACATTGAGAATCGCAGCGAGCACCAGCCGTGGCCACAATTCGCGGGCGACGTGCAGGCTTTGGCCTCGCGATAGCGCCAGCAGCGCCAGCAGACACGCGCCAACCACGCCGGTGGTGCCGCGCAGCGTCAGCGGCGGAATTATGCCGATCAGATATTTGGTGGCCGGCCAATTGAAGCCCCAGCCGACCGAGGTGATCGCGAGGAACATCAGGCCAGCGGGCGCGATGCGCGGCTTGGCGCCCGGCGGAATTTGCAGTGTCATGAGGTGATGATCCGGTGAAATCGGCGCCACCCTGCCGGTTATATCAGCCCAATACCATCGACCGGTGGGCATGCCTGCCTGTTGAAAAGGCCTGCTTATTGAGAAGGGCTGCGCTGCAAACCAACAATGCGTTCGGGAATCCCCCCGATTCGAGTGCGCCGTTACGATTCGTGCACCTACAAAGCGAGCCCCTAATCCGCCGCGCGAAATTTTCTCCGTAGCTCGACCTGAGTCTTGGCGAGGCAAGTCCTCGGCCACAATAAATACTTGCCCTGTGAACAGCGGGACGAAGCCCGAAAAGGCACCCCCGAACAAGTTTTTTTCGCTTGGGAATCCCTGAGGACTCACTGATACTTGGCAACATCACAGGCGCGGGTCGCCCCCTGTTATTCCTCCTTTTCCACCATATTTAGTATTTGATTCAGGAACTCGTACTAATCCTTGACGGGCGCGATGGAGTCGTCCTAGTTTTGATCCTGTTCGGCGCGAGTGTGTTTGGGTCCCGCTGATCGCTCCCTGAAGGGTTCCAAAAATGACCACTCCGCCAGCCGGTCGAGGCTGCGGGTGCGGGCTTTTTTGTCCCGAATTTCGGGGATTTCGGAGCGGCAAAAACGAGCCAAAACGGCTCAGGTGGCGTTGAGAGGTGTGGTCTGATGGGAACGGGGGCGTTCCGGTCGGACCATGCGGCGGCAAGACGAAGTGCAGGCAAGCGCCTGTACCGGTCTGGCGGCCAGAGAAACAGGGCCGGGTCAACCGGTAGAGCGTGCGAATATCCAGACCAAGTTGCCTTTAAACTTGGGTCCGGAGGTTCGTTCAAGGAAATAACATCCGGCCGCGGGGCAGCGGGTCCGGTCAGAGAGAGAACGGGGCACGACCAATGCGAATCGAACGGCGCAACACGACTCAAGGCCAGTCACCCTACGCAGGAATTGATTTCAGATTAACGACATCCGAAATCCGTAATCCTGACGGCTCGGTGGTGTTCCGCCTGGAAAACGTCGAGGTGCCCGAATTCTGGTCGCAGGTCGCCTCCGACGTGCTAGCGCAGAAGTATTTCCGCAAAGCCGGCGTCGCTGCGCGCCTGAAGAAGGTCGAGGAAGAAACCGTGCCGTCATGGCTGTGGCGCTCGGTGCCTGACACCGCGGCACTTGCCGACCTGCCGGAAGCCGAGCGCTATGTCAGCGAACTCTCCGCCAAGCAGGTGTTTGATCGTCTCGCCGGCTGCTGGACCTATTGGGGCTGGAAGGGCAGCTACTTCTCGTCGGAAGAAGACGCCAGCGCCTTCTATGACGAACTGCGCTTCATGCTGGCCAAGCAGATGGTCGCGCCGAATTCGCCGCAATGGTTCAACACTGGTTTGCACTGGGCTTACGGCGTCGACGGACCCGGCCAGGGCCATTATTATGTCGATCCCTTCACCGGCAAATTGACGAAATCGAAATCGTCCTACGAGCATCCGCAGCCGCATGCCTGCTTCATCCAGGGCGTCAATGACGACCTCGTCAACGAGGGCGGCATCATGGATTTGTGGGTGCGGGAAGCGCGCCTGTTCAAATACGGCTCCGGCACTGGTTCGAACTTCTCGCGGCTGCGCGGCGAAGGCGAACGCCTTTCGGGCGGCGGACGCTCCTCGGGCCTGATGAGCTTCCTCAAGATCGGCGACCGCGCCGCGGGCGCGATCAAGTCCGGCGGCACCACGCGCCGCGCGGCCAAGATGGTCGTGGTCGATGCCGACCATCCTGACATCGAGACCTATATCGATTGGAAGGTAAAGGAAGAGCAGAAGGTCGCCGCGCTCGTGACCGGCTCGAAGCTCAACCAGCGTCACCTCAAGGCCGTGCTGAAAGCCTGCGTCAATTGCGAAGGCTCAGGCGACGATTGTTTCGATCCCGAAAAGAACCCGGCGCTGCGCCGTGAGATCAAGCTCGCCCGCCGATCCATGGTGGCCGACGGCATGATCAAGCGCGTGATCCAGTTCGCCCGGCAAGGCTACAAGGAAATCGACTTTCCGATCTACGACACCGACTGGGATTCGGAGGCTTACCTGACGGTGGCCGGCCAGAACTCCAACAACTCGGTCTCGCTGAAGGACGACTTTTTGCGCGCGGTAGAGACGGATGGTGATTGGAATCTGATCGGCCGCACCAACAAGAAGGTCACCAAGACCTTGAAGGCGCGCGACCTCTGGGAGAAAATCGGTCACGCCGCCTGGGCCTCGGCCGATCCCGGCCTGCACTTCAACACCACCATGAACGACTGGCACACCTGCAAGGCATCGGGGGATATCCGCGCCTCCAATCCGTGCTCGGAATACATGTTCCTGGACGACACCGCCTGCAATCTGGCCTCCGCCAATCTGATCACCTTCTACAACACTACGACCAAGCAGTTCGACGTCAGTGCCTATGAGCATCTGTGCCGGCTGTGGACCGTGGTGCTCGAAATCTCCGTGATGATGGCGCAGTTCCCCTCCAAGGCGATTGCGGAACTGTCCTACGAATTCCGCACGCTTGGTCTGGGTTTTGCCAATATCGGCGGCCTGTTGATGACTATGGGTCTATCGTATGACTCCAAGGAAGGCCGCGCGCTGTGCGGCGCGCTGACCGCCGTGATGACCGGCATCAGCTACGCCACCTCGGCCGAGATGGCCAAGGAGCTCGGCCCCTTCCCCGGCTACAAGAAGAACTCGGCGCACATGCTGCGGGTGATCCGTAACCATCGCCGCGCTGCGCACAGCGAAAGCCGTGGTTACGAGGCGCTGGCCGTTAACCCCGTGCCGCTCGATGCCGCCTCCTGCAAGCAGCAGGATATTGTCACGCGCGCCCGGGCTGCCTGGGATCTCGCGCTCGAACTCGGCGAACTCCATGGCTTCCGCAACGCACAGACCACTGTCGTCGCGCCGACCGGCACCATTGGTCTGGTGATGGATTGCGACACCACCGGCATCGAGCCTGATTTCGCGCTGGTGAAATTCAAGAAGCTCGCCGGTGGCGGCTACTGGAAGATCATCAACCGCGCCGTGCCCGAAGCGCTGCGCACGCTCGGCTACCGCGAAAGCGACATCGCCGAGATCGAAGCCTATGCCGTCGGCCATGGCTCGCTCTCCAACGCGCCGGCGATCAACGTCTCCACGCTAAAGGCCAAGGGTTTTACGGACGAAGCCCTCGCCAAGGTGGAGGCCGCGCTCCCCACCGCGTTCGACATCAAATTCGCTTTCAACAAGTGGACCTTCGGCGAAGACTTCCTGCGCGATACGCTCAAGATCGAGCCGGAAGCCATTGCGGCGGCGAATTTCGACCTGCTCGCCGCGATCGGTTTCTCCAAGCGCGAGATCGAAGCCGCCAACGTGCACATCTGCGGCGCAATGACGGTGGAAGGTGCGCCGCATCTGAAGGCCGAGCACTACAGCGTGTTCGATTGCGCCAATCCCTGCGGCAAGATCGGCAAGCGCTACCTGTCGGTGGAAAGCCACATCCGCATGATGGCGGCGTCGCAGCCGTTCATATCCGGCGCGATCTCCAAAACCATCAACATGCCGAACGACGCCACGGTGGAGGATTGCAAATCCGCTTACTTGTTGTCCTGGAAGCTCGCGCTGAAGGCTAACGCGCTTTATCGCGACGGCTCGAAACTGTCGCAGCCGCTGAACTCGCAACTGATCAGCGACGAGGACGAGGAAGAGGATGCGGTCGAGGCGTTCTACGACAAGCCGATGGCGGCGCGCACCGCGCAGCTTTCGGAAAAGGTCGTGGAGCGGCTGGTCGAGCGGATCGTCGTGATGCGCGAGCGCGAGAAGATGCCGGATCGCCGCAAGGGCTATACGCAAAAGGCCGTGGTCGGCGGGCATAAAGTCTATCTGCGCACCGGCGAATATGATGACGGCCGGATCGGCGAGATCTTCATCGACATGCACAAGGAAGGCGCGGCGTTGCGCTCCTTCATCAACAACTTCGCGATCGCGGTCTCGCTCGGCCTGCAATACGGCGTGCCGCTGGAAGAATATGTCGACGCCTTCACCTTCACCCGTTTTGAGCCCGCGGGCCCGGTGCAGGGCAACGACTCGATCAAATATGCGACATCGATTCTCGATTATGTGTTCCGCGAACTCGCGGTCAGCTACATGAGCCGCTTCGATCTGGCGCATGTCGATCCCACCGAGTCGAATTTCGACGCACTCGGCAAGGGCGTCGAGGAAGGCCGCGCGCCGGAGCAGCCCAACAACAAGTATCTGTCGAAGGGCCTGACCCGTTCGCGCACCGACAATCTCGTCGTCATGCGCAGCGAGCCGCAGGCGGATATCCGTGCCTCTGGCAACGTCACGGCGCTGGCCTCGCACGGCCCGACCGCCCGCACCGCCGACACCATCGAAGGCGCGGTCGCACTGAAGCAGGAAGCCCAGCACGATCTGTCGCCGACCGAAAAGCTGGAAGCGCTGCAATGGAGCAAGGCCGGCGCAGCCGCCGCTGCCCAGCCCTCAAAGGCCGAGCGCCGCGCGGAAGCCAAGGCCAAGGGCTATGAAGGCGAGATGTGCGGCGAATGCGGACACTTTTCGCTGGTGCGGAATGGCACGTGCATGAAGTGCGATACGTGCGGGAGCACGACGGGGTGTTCGTAAGGCGCTCGGGACTGTGGTGATCAGGCCAACTCGTCCATCCCGCGTGTTTCCGTGTCCATTTAGTCAACACTCAGATGTCGACTAGAAGGATTTTCTAACCGGCGGCCCTTCGGGGCCGCCGACGCCGTCCAAAGGCACCTCGCCGTCCCCTGCCGACGGCTTTCCACTTTTGGGTACACCTCAGATGCGTTCAGTATTGCTGATTGTAGTGGTGGTTGTGATGAGTTGCGTCCGAATCGGGGAGCGCTGTGATGGGTGAGCCCCAACGTCGCCTTGATTGGACAAAACTGCTGAACGGCAAAAGGCGTCGGCCGCCGGCGGCACCCAGCCCCCAAAAGGGTGTCGAGCATAGAATCGCGCTCGAACGCGATTACGACCGGCTCCTGTTCTCAACGCCCGTCCGGCGCTTGGCCGACAAGACTCAGGTCTTTCCCCTGGAGCGAAACGACAGTGTACGGACCCGCCTGACCCACAGTCATGAGGTAGCGAACCTTGCCCGGAGCATCGGAACGACGCTGGTCTACGCCCACGCCAACGAGCTTGGGCTGACCGGAGTTCCGGACGTGCAGCGTGCGATTCCGTCCCTGCTCGGCGCCGTGGGTCTTGCCCACGACCTCGGAAATCCGCCGTTTGGGCATCAAGGCGAGGACGCCATGCGGGCCTGGATAACCCGGCACTCGCTCCCCCGAACCGATCGAAACCAAAGCTTTGACATCTTTGCCGGCCCTAAGCTCTCGGCAGCCCAGCGGCTTGACTTTGAGGAGTTCGAGGGAAATGCCCAAGCTCTCCGGCTCTTGACCAGGCTGCAGATCATAAACGACGGTTATATTTCGACTTTCTCGGCAAGCGTGCCTCCGTCTCACTTCGTAAGTTCGGCTTCTCAATCTCGCATGACCCCGAGCTCGCGACGACGCACCTGTCTCGGCTCGAGGGGCAGCTACAGAAGGCCGCACAGACCGTCGAGGCATTGATCGAGCCGCTGGCGAAGCAGGAAGTCCAGGCGGGAAATTTCGTCATTGCAAACAGGTACTCAGAATTCGATAGACGATACCGCTACTTCCGCGGACTAGCGCAGTCGTCATACAAGCGGGCACGACAGAAGCCGCGGGCGGCTTCCAAACCCAGGGCGTCCAAAGTGACGACCGGGTCCCTAGATTCTCTGTCTTCTATGCTTACGTCAGACATAAACCGCGTCCGGAAGCATCAGGTGGCCGGGTTCTTCAACGCAACGGCAATGGTCGACGCGTTCTTTAGCCGGCTCGAGCATCAAGCGATCCTGCTCATCGCGTTTCTGCCGAGCGACAGTACGGAATCGGTGTTCGCGCGCATGTCGAAAAAATGGGACGAGAAACTGAAGGCCGTGCTCGATGCCGAGAGGGACAAGACATTCAAGAAAATCTATGCGGATCTGCGTTCGCTCAAAGAGAGAGTCCGGAATCCGTTTTCGCACGGCGGAGTCGAAAACGACATGGGTTGGATGCAAATTCACATTCCGGGCATCGGTAACGTCCCCGCCAATTTTAGTGCGATCAAGCACAGCGTGCGGTTCGCCAATTTGCCCGTCGACGAGCCACTCTTTGAGTCTGTTTGCGATCTGTTCGACAAACTCGACGGGTACATGTCCGTCGGACCGGTCAAACGGGCCCAGCGGTTGATTGACGCCGGCGTCGATCCGGCATGCGACCCCGGCTCGAGGCTGGACTATGCAAAGGCAATCGAGTCCGAACGCGCTTTGACCGCCTTCATCGACAGGTGGGGATACGAGTGGGGTCGGCACACAAACATGGAATACTAACCGACGCGGTACCGACCTAGATGTCAGCCACCACCGATGGCTCCGAGTACGCAGCCCAAACTTTAGATTCGGTGCAAGCCGGCGCGTGCGTTCTAACGAACGAAGAACTTGCCACCCTCAATCTCATTGCGGATGCACCATAGCGCCAGTAGGGATCGCCGCGGGTTGTGAAGGCTCGACACTAGCCGGGGACCGGATCACGTTCCAACATACGCTTGGTGTCGCCTCCTGCGCTGCGCGATCGGGCGGTCCGAAATGCAATCGCAAGTCGACCTGCTGCCCCTGGCGGCAGACGTTAACCTTTAGCCAGCCGAGTTCACCACCCTCGATAAAAGCATCGATGTCGGCAAAGGGCGGGACCCGAACGCTGATTTCCGCGACGCGGCCGCACACCATATCGAAGACCTCGTGTCCCTATTGGCACCATCCACGCCGAGACTGACGTCTCTCAACGGGCAAACGGTTTTGAAGCAAGCGTTCGCCCTCGTCTCTTCTCGAACCGCGACCGCATCACCCTAATGGACACTTGTCCCGATCCGTCGGTGCACCATGTCGGACCTGTTTCATTGCATACTGTGCGACTCGACGCCTTAAGGTCACCGAGCCCGAAGCCCTGCCAAAGCTTCGGGAGCCACAGCTGGTTTCTTTTTTCGAACCGTCGGAGTTCCTCTCGCCGAATGGATGCATTGTCCCAGCCTTCGAACGTAGTCCGTACGCTCTGGAAGGGGTCTACGCATCATGAAGGAGGGATGCTCGAGCCGCATGAGCGTCGGCCCCGTTTGATCACCAACTTCAGAGCGAGCCCTCTTCGCCCTTTCCAGAGCGTCCCCGACAACTGAGCTAAGCCCGATCACCACGTCGGAACGGCTCAACCGCCACAATGCGTGCCCCTCCAACTCCTCAACGAGTTCTGTGCACGTGGGATACCGCTCCCGACCATCCGCATCGAATAGAGCGCGAGGTATTACGTTGTCGAATTGAATTTCTATGTCGTTCGACGACGCGGTCGCATCAATTGCGCTTCTGAGGAACTTCCCCGAACGCGAGTTCGGGGAAAATGCGGGAAAGGGCTTGGAGGTCGCTGGATCGAACTTGCGGCATGGTCCCAAAAATAAGATCGTCGCCCGCTTCATCGCGACCTCTGCTCCCCCATTATAACCGCTAAATTCCTGCGGATGATGTCCACCGGTACTTCACCGAACTGAAGCCCCGTCGAAAAATTGAACTCGTCTCGATCTGGCGCACTGACTCCGTCGTCAACAATGTCCGTGTAGTTCAACATGGCCTCCGGCAAGTAGCCAGCGCCAACCAGTCGGCCCCAATCCGGCGTACCCGGGTAGGGTCGATACTCGAAAGCGCTGCAACGGAAACGACCTGGCAATCCTCTTGTCAGCTCCCAAAGCCGTCGAATTAGCGTCAGGGTTTCCTGATGCTCGCTGCACGTCTCAGTAGGCAGCCCAAGGATGAAATAACCCTTAACATTGATCCCCGCAGCGCAGAGCCTCGTCACCGCGCGCACGATCTGGGCAACCGTGATCTTCTTGTCCACGTGGGACAACACACGATCGCTTCCGCTTTCGATGCCCAATGCGACCTCCCGGCATCCGGCGGCTCGCATCAAGTCGACGAGCTCATCGGGCGCTCCGGCCAACACATTTATTCTTCCGGTCGCGTCCCACTGCATGTCCAAACGAGCATCGACGAAAGCCTTCAACGTCGTTTGCATGAGCCTTCGGTTCGCAAGAAACAAATCATCGACAAACCTTACTCGTTGCACGCCGATCCGCGATTTGAGATCGTTGATTTCCTCCATTATTCCGGCGGGTTTGCGCATTCGGACCGTAACGTCCGGATTGCTGCTTACGGCCGCCCCACAAAACGAGCAATCGAATGGGCATCCGCGCGAAGCCACCATTGCCGATTCCAAGATTCCAGCGTCCGCATACGGGTCGTGCTCCAAAAATCTCCTGTCCAACATAGGCATCGCGTCAACGTCCGGAGCCAACAAAAGAGGATCCTTCCCGCGAACCGCTGGCATCACCGGCGCTCCCCGTTCCCGCCAATAGATGCCCGGCAGCTCGCCGCGCAGTTTCCCGTCGGCGAGCAGAAGTGGCACTCGGGTTTCGGCCTCTCCGAGCACAAGTGCATCAATTCGAGGAATGCGAATATCTTCAAGTATGGCACGCGGCATGGCCTTGGCTTGATGACCGCCCAGCATCACAGATATCGAGGGATCGAGAAGTTGTAAGAGACGGACGCTGTGAACGTAAGTCGGTGCCAGCAGGTTCAATCCCACCCAGCGCGGTCCCGCGCGGTTGAGCAGTGCGGCAATCTCCGAGAGCCCCAGACCGAGTGCCTCGGCGTCCAGCACCCGGACCGAAAAGCCACGTTGACTCGCACACGTCGCGATGTAGCCCAGCCCAAGTGTAGGCAAGGTAAAATCGTTTCGCCGCGGTGAAAGGTCGTAGTCTTTCAGCGGCGAATTCACGAGGACAAGGTCGGCACTATCGTCGATGGTGCGCCCGTTTTTCATTGCGAGCCCGTTGGCTGCCATAGGTTAGCAATCTCGGCGGAAAGTGCTCGCGACAAAGTCTCGCTGTCGAAGGATGCATCGATCATTCTGACGTCATGCCCATTGTCTTTCAGCAATTTGGCGGCAGCATCATAAAGCTCGATTTCCTCGCGGATACACAACCGATCCTTGAACCAATCAGACTTTTGAGCACGATTACTCCGTCTCGCTTCCAGCGCTTCTTCCTCAAGACGCAGGACGAACGTCACCAATCCCGACAGCACCGGCCGATTTGTTAAGTACAGATAGTCGATGGATAGGCCAGCAAAGCGCTGATAAACAAATGTGGAAACGACGAAGCGATCGCAAAGCTGCGGCCTTCGTGCCCCCTCTCTAAGTTCGGCGCGAGCGGCGGCCGTGGCAAGCGCCAAACTCAACGGCCGGTCGGCGACGCTGGCTAGGTCCCGGATGATCGGCTTCCAACGACCGCTATCGTTGTTGCTACACCGATCGAAGGAAATCCCCTGTCGCGTTAGATTTTCCGAGATCAAATCCAGGAGCGTGGATTTTCCAATACCACTTGGTCCCTCAAGCGCAACGATGGGGTACCACCCGGCTGCGTGTTGGGAAGCATCAGCCGTCATGAGAAGCCACCGTGCCCTCTATGCCCTTAGGAAAACGGCCATTCTGGATCTGCGGCCACTTTTCACCCCCCTAAGATGAGGCTAGGCCATAGTGCCACCATTCTTGCGATTCGAGCACTGGGACTTTTTGCCTACCTATGGGTGTACGCGGTAACGATTTGCTCTTCACGTCTGAAAACTTCTCGGACGGAATCCTGGCCACGTGGTGCGTGCGAATGCGCTCAATGAGGCATTTGCGGAAGCAGAACCCAGCAGCTACGCAGCCTATGGGGGCGCCTGCTGTTGGATCGACGCTTGCGGAAGCTTGGTCACGATTTCAGGCTTCTCACTCCGCTTGATCGCTTGGCTTTCGTGGGTCAGGGGGGGGGAATGGGAGCGTTACGCTACGTTCCGGACAACCCCCTCGATAAATCCGATGACACCGCCATGGATCTGGACTGGCTGGCTGCCCAAGCAGAGGCCGTCCAAGGCGAAATCGACGAAGCCGAGGTAGATCGTCTACCCGAAATTCAAGGCGGGTCTGCGGGCGTCCGTTCAAAGATCATGATCGGATTGAACAGCACGACGGGCAAGATCGTCGCGGATAATGGTAGCGGCGTTCCGGATGGTTTCGATGCGTGGCTCGTGAAGTTCAAATCTAACGTCGCCCCTTCCGAAATCGGAAGGGAGGAATACGCTTATTCGCTCATGGCACGTGCCGCCGGCGTCGACATGTCACCAACAAAGCTGATTGAAACCGAAAAGGGCAGCTACTTCGCCGTACAGAGGTTTGACCGGACCGCGAAAGGAAGCATCCATGTCCAGACGGCCAGCGGTCTCCTAGAGGCCGATCATCGGGCTCCATCGATCGACTATGATACCTTATTGAAGGTCACGCGGGTGCTTACGCGCGACGAGCGCTATGTCCGCCAAATGTTCGTCCGGATGGTCTTCAATGTACTCGCCCACAACCGGGATGATCACGCAAAGAACCACGCCTTTCTGATGACCGATGCTTGGGCTGAAGAAAGGTCAGGTCCGGATCGGGACCATCCGAATCATCCGTCGATACGAACAATCGGACCCGGCCGCCTATTCTTGCGACAGCGAGCACAACCGACCGCGGCGATGGCGTCGTCAAGTGTCGATCCAATATTTGGACGTTTCGCCGAGGCAAAACCTCGCACAATCGAGCTTCATCGTCCACGGACGGAATGAGGAGAAGCAGATCCACCGTGCCTGTTTGAACCATAGGTTCTTCCGACGTCATCACTTTTACTAAGCTGGCGCGATTCTTCGCCGAGCGGACGACAATCTCCGCCACAGCGGCAATCACGTCGCAGGATCAGTATTTCTGTGGATATGTCGGAAATCCGGCCAATTTCGGTGGTCGAGATCGAGCGTGTCGGCAGCACTTCGCGACCGTAGTTGACCTATTTTCGTCGGCGCGGGACAGCGGACTGCTCTTCAGTGTCGTCAGATGACGGCGCCTCTGCAAGTTCGTAGTCGGCAGGATCCTCACCTAATTCAGTCACGCCCTTCGCAAGCTCTTTGCGCAATAGGAGTTGGAATTCGTTATTGTAGCTTTCAATGCTCTTTCGAATAGCTTCCTTCCAAGCTTCGCCTCGATCCCATGCTTCGGTATAGGCCGACGCAAAGTCGGCATTCTGGCGATTTGCAATCATGGCTTCGAAGATCGACCGGGCTTGCAAACGATCCTTCGCGCTCTTCGCCGTCACATCTCGATCCGCAAGTCGCCGAGATCCCACGATAAGTTTGTGAACGGCGTACCTCTCTGGCGATGGGATCAGTACCGGCACGCCGGCATTATGCAGCAGTACGGCACGGATCGGTTGACGAATTAAGAAGTCGAGAAAGCGCAGCGGGAAAGCCGCCGCTCCTCCCAGTGCAGGCATCTGGACGGGTTTGCCCTCGAGGTCATCGGATCCGCGGTTGGGTGTGAGAAACTCGACCTTATATTGGTCTCGGGAAATGAATTGAGTGGAGACACGACCGTCTGCCTGGCTCGGTATCTCGCGGAAGGTGGAGTCGACCCGTTTGAGGACGTCTAGGATAGGTGGCAAGGAATCGCCCACCGCCACAGATATCTCGTGGAACTGAGCGAAGTCGGCATCGCCAGTCTGCATAGCGACAGCGTCCAGACGTCGTCCTAAGACCGCGGAATAACATTGATAGGCAACGGTACCGACAAGCACCCCTCTCAGGCGGAAGAAACCAGCGTTCGCCAGTTCTTCCACCACTCTGCCGGTAATGTTCGGAGGCCGCGGTAGATAGGCCTCTCTGGTCAGCGTTGAAACGAGACGACGTCGTCCCCTTATGTCCGCTTTCAGATCCTTGAAGGCTTCAACCCTTTTGGTGATTTCATGATCGTCCAAGGGTCCGACGTAGCGTCGATCTTGCGGGCCTCCCTCGGGCTTAGGTGTGTCGAAGTACCAGTACTTTCTGCCCTTCACTTCGACGGCTACGAACCTACCTTCGGCCGAAAATTCGGATGTGAAGCTTTCGTCCAAGCTGCGCTGCACCAACTCGGAATAAAGGGTCTGAAAAGTAATATCTAAACCATCGGCCTGTGCCATGGAACCCTCGTTATACTATTTTTGCGAATATAGTATATCCTTTTATTTCAGTCAGTTGCAACCAATTATACTAATTTTGCAAAAATAGTATAACCGCGTATCGCACCTAACCCCCGATACCGAAGCGCCCCATACCTCCTCAAATCTTTACCCTCATACCTCATAAGCGCGGGCAACGCAGAGACCAAAGCGTCGTTCCTTTTCAAGGCAGACCACCGCCAAGTGGCGTGCACCTCCAGAGAGACGCAGTGTCGAAGAAATAGTTAGTAGAACTTAGTAGAGATCGCGAAGCATCTTCGCATCGTTGAAAAATAGAATCGTACAGATCTGATCTGCCGCAACGCGAAAGCTTTCTTCATAGACATCGAATTCAACGGCGCCGCTCCGATCGAACCACGCGTCGGCACCAATGCGTCTAGGACCGCCCTTGTCTTCGTTTTTTCCGAATAGGGCGGCGAACGCGAAGCTCTCGTGATCAAGTTCCTGTTTCGGAAACCAATACTCCGGCACGCTGGGTGCTCTTCTGAACCAGGCTCGTCCCTGCTGAGAATGCGACACCAACATGATCGGAAAGTGATCGGTTTCGATGATCTTCAGCACGGTGGCCGTGAGTGAAGCATCGAAGGCCTCGGCTGTCTCCTTGACGGCCTTGAGGGTTGGACGCGGCAAACCTTTAAGCATGGGCTCGAGCAAGTAGCGCGGCAGCAACATATCCGATGCATAATCGTCGGCCACGCGTTCCGGATCGGTGGCCGAGCGTCGTCGGTTACCGATGTCATCCGACCGGCAGATAAGGCAACGTCCCCGGTGATGATGCCAATGGCCCAGTTCATGGGCGATCGAAAACCGCTTTCGTCGTGGCGGGGCCTTGGCATCGACCGTGATGATCGCGCGATCGCCTCGTCCGACGATCCTTGCTTCGCACGAATGCAAGTCCCGGAACTTGATCCGGGCCCCCAGCTCCCAGGCGATTGCCTGGAGATCAATCTCTTCGGGCCGGTCTATCCCAAAATCCTGCAAAATTTGCTCAGGGAGAGTGAGGCGACGGCTCACGACTGATCTCGATCCTCTGCTTCCCATGCGTCGAGCTCCGTGAGGTCCTCATCCAAACTGGCCGCATCGGCCTCCACATTTGCGCTCCCGCCTCTGGCGGCAAGGGTCATCTTCTTGTCCAAGACGGGGTCCGACTTTCGCAGCAATTGCACCCGGTGACCATCGGTCCTGGAGCCGCTGCGTGCCGTGGCGGCACCAGCAACGTGCAGCGCAACGTCGGTCTTTGCGCGGGCCAACCGCAACTTGCCGACCATTCCTTTCGCCCGGAGAAGGCTCAGCCGAGATGCGGCAACGTCAGCCTCACCGACGAGCGCAGCAGCTTCCGCGTCGCTTAAACCCAGGATTTCCTCGATTATCGCCTCGTCGAGCCGATCGACACGCTCTTTGTCGCTCATCGTCGTGTCCTCAAAGTGGTACGCCGTTCGGGAAATCTACTTGCAATTTACGAATCCATCGTTTCCGGGCAGCGGCCAGTCCCTTGGTGTCGGTACCGAGCACGTCTTCCAGGTCTTTCCCTCGATGGCCGTCGGCCAACGCTTCAATTAACAGTTCCAGTTCGAAGTCTCCGTCCACCAGCCGGCCCACCCTCTCGATCTCCTTCGCATACATGGTTCGTGCCAAAGCCTGGTCTTCGGGAGAAGGTGTATCCTGGTCTTCCGGCTCAGGAACGTCACCGACGCCGTATTCCGGTACGTAGACTAGCTCCAACCCGGCATTCGCCCTCGCCCGCTTACGGGCCCTGGGGGTTTCGGACGCAATGCTACGGATGGTGCCGGCCAGGAAACTGACGATATTGACGCCGACCTTGCAGGTGCGGTCCGACAGAACCCGCACAAAGGCCTCCTGCCGAAGGTCGTCCTCAGACATGTCCGTGCGGGGCGCGAAATGGCGCACGATCGCCGTCAGCCGACGATGGTCATCGTCGGTTAGGGCGCCAAGCGCCGCCCGGACCTGGTCCGCCGTGTAGCGGACATCGCCCGGACCGTCTTCGTCGACATCTTCGGACCGCATAAAGGCCCCCAGTTGGGCAACCCATTGATGAATGCGCGGCCGAAACCGGATTCGGACAAAAATATTTTCGTGTCCGAATCCACCTCCGCCAGCGCAGAGGGATGTAGATGGCAGCATGTCGGCTGTCCACGCAACCACGGGTTTCAGCCCGGAAAGGATAGCTACCATGTCTGAATCGGGAAACAAGTCGGTCGAGCAGCTCGAACGCGAGGCCGAATTTCTGAAAAAAGAGATCGAGAACGTCGACGACGTCATTCATTCCGAAGAAAAGATCAAGCACGACCTCGAGAAACGGGAGCATGAGGTCGAAGAAGAAGCGCGGCGCGAGCGCGAAAAGCATGATCATGATCATCACGTCCGGATCACCATGGTGGTGAATGGCCAGCCGGTGGCCATCGAGGCCGAGGAAAAGGAGAAGCTGGCGGAGGTGCGGCGCCGGGCCCTGCACGAAACGCAGAACCTGGCCCAGCCGCCCGAAAATTGGGAAATTAAGGACGAGGCCGGCACGGTACTCGATCCTGAAAAGCACGTGGGCGAGTATCATTTCGGCAAGGAAGTCACTCTCTTCCTGAGCCTTAAGGCGGGGGCAGCCGGGTGACCGTGCCGCAAGTCGTTGATCCCGGGGTCTCACAGGCCAAGTTCGACCGGGAGGTCGCCGCCTATCGGAAACTGGAGGTGACCTACCGGAAGCGGGGATGGCTGCTGCTTGAGGCGAAATTCCCCGAAGTCTTCGTGGCCTTTGCGGCGACGAAGCTGAAACCAGCACCGATCGTCGCTGCTGTGGTCTTGGATTTCACCGATTATGATCTGCAGCCTCCGTCAGTTCGCTTTGTCGACCCGTTCACCCGAGAAAAATTGCTGGCCTCTAACGTCGGGTTTCAGATGCTCAGGCGTCCTCAGATGCCGGGTGTTCCGCCGGAAATGATTGCAACAATGATCCAGCAGGGCGCGATCCAGCTATCCAGCTTGCTGCAATCTAACAGACCGGACGATTACCCATTCCTCTGCCTTCCCGGGATCCGGGAATATCACGACAACCCAGCGCATACGGGGGATTCATGGCTGCTGCACCGGGGTTCTGGCGAAGGCTCCTTGGCCTTCATCCTCGAGAAAATTTGGACCTACGGGTCAGGCCCGCTCTCGACATACAACATCCAGGTTCAGGCACACGTGCATGGGATCGTCCCAAACCTACAAGGAATTCCGGAGTGATACGGCTCGTTGATGTGGAGAAGATTCTTGTCAAACGGCGCGACGCCCAACGCGTCCATATGCATTTGCGGGACGTCGGTCGTAACGGGTACGAGGGGCTCGGCCTATGGGCCGGCAAACAGGTCGGATCGGTCTTCCAGGTGGATCAAGCCATCATTCCAGCCCAACGCCATATCCGCACCGCCGACGGCGTGTGCGTCATCACCGGCGCTGAAGAACTCCATCGCATCAACGTCTGGCTATATCGCAATGGCCTGACCCTGATCGCGCAAATTCACAGCCATCCAGGGCGCGCTTACCATTCCAGCACCGACGATCAATTCGCGGTCGCGACCACGGTCGGCTGCTTCTCGCTGGTGGTACCTGACTTTGCGACCGGACCCTTCGACATCGACCGGCTCGCCTCCTACCGGTTGGACGCTTCTGGTACCTGGCGAGAGGTACCGTCGTCGCGTGCTGCCCGGACGATCGTGATCGAGGGATAAAGATGGCATTCGCAAATTTCTTCGACCGGACGGCGACCGCCGCTTCCCTGGTTCTTTCGAATTTCAGTCTCCATGCTTACAAGGCCACCTTGTCCGAGCAACTGGTCGGCCTGTACTTCGACGATGCGGCGACAGCTTCACCCGAAGGTCGCGCGACGTTGGACCTGTGCGTAAGGATCCTGGCACGCCTGTATCCGGCGATGACCCTCGCCGGCGTCGGGAGCAACGCCGAGGCCTATGGGAGTGAGTTGAAAAAACTGGCCCTTGGGATCAATGAGCGCATCGACCTGCCGTCAGACATCATGAATTCGACCATCATCATCGTCGTCGGCAACACGGACATTGCCGGCGGCCAGACCCGGATATTCGCCGGATCGGATGGTTGGCGTGCCTTAATATCTCAGGACGGTCCCGTCGGATCCGGATCGACTGAGAATCCGTTTGGTGCCGGCGCTGCCGCCTGTTTCGCCGCAGCCAATGTGTTTCGGTTCGTCTTCGCGCACCAGCTCACGCGCGGTGAACTGGATCGCAAGATCGACCTCTCCATGTTTGACTATCAGCAGGCAGGCGTGCCTGGGCCGTTCCTACCTAATGGCATTGACCTCGGCGATGCCTATCTCGCCGGGCTCGGTGCGATCGGACACGGCGCAATATGGGCACTTTCCCGGTTGCCGAATCTCACGGGAACGCTTCATGCGGTCGATCATGACATCGTCGACCTGTCGAATCTGCAACGTTACGTCATGGCGCTACAGACGGACATCGACAGGCCGAAATCCCATTTGGCCCGGACGCTGCTCAAACGCGAAGGACTGCGGATCCCTGTACATCCCCAGAAGTGGGGCGATTACGTCACGGGCCGGCGGAAGCGTAGCTTTGAACGCGTCGCCGTCGCTCTCGACAATTCCGCCGATCGCATCGGACTCCAGGCCTCGTTGCCGCGCTGGATCGTGAACGCTTGGACCCAGGAGCTCGATCTCGGGATTTCAAGGCACGAATTCGACAACGGCAAAGCTTGCCTCGCCTGCCTCTATATGCCGGCGGGCCCAATTAAGAGCGAAGACGAGAAGGTTGCCGAGGAACTGAGGCTGCCCGAAGCGAAGCAAGAAGTCCGGGAACTTCTTCAAAAAAACGACGGCGTTTCTGAGAATTTCGTGCAACGTGTCGCAACTGCCTTCGCCGTCCCTTACCCCGAATTGCAACCTTTTGTCGGTCAACCACTGCGCAATTTCTACCAGAAAGCCATCTGCGGCGGAATGATGATCGGTCTGACGGGCACCGGCAACGCCGGCACGGCTGTCGTTCCCATGGCGTTTCAATCCGCACTCGCCGGGTTGGGACTTGCCGCCGATCTTGTGAAACATGCCGCAGGCCTGCCGATACCGGCGGCAACTAGCACGCGGATCAATCTATTGCGGCCGCTGGCTCCCATGCTGGCCGACCCACGTGCGCGGGATGTAACGGGTCGATGCATTTGCTGCGATGAAGATTTCGTCGAGTCGTATCGGCGGAAATATGGCGTAGGCCGGTCGCGCTTCAATCAAGCAAGGTAATCACGTTGGGGCCGTCGAGTAGGCCGATTCACACATATGATTCCGTCTCGTCTGAGACCGATGAGGCTGGGGGTCGAGGCGCTTTCTTCTCAGTCGCTCCATCCTCTGGCAGCCCAAAACCCGTGACCAAGCCGAAAATCGCCGGGATCACGATCAGCGTCAGCAGCGTGGAGGAGATCATGCCGCCGATCATCGGCACGGCGATGCGCTGCATGATCTCGGAGCCGGTACCCGTGCTCCACATGATCGGCAGCAAACCCGCCATGATGGCCACCACCGTCATCATCTTCGGCCGCACGCGTTCTACCGCGCCCGCCATGATGGCATCGTAGAGGTCGAGGCGCGTCAGGGAGCGCCCCCTCGCTCTCCCGCCGCGTTTTGATCTCGTCGAGTGCCTGGTTCAGGTACATCAGCATCACGACGCCGGTCTCGGCGGCGACGCCGGCGAGCGCAATGAAGCCAACGGCGACGGCGACTGACAGGTTGAAGCCGAGCCACCACATCAGCCAGAGGCCGCCGACCAGCGCGAACGGCAACGACAGCATCACGATCAAGGTTTCCGCGATCGAACGGAAATTCAGGTACAGCAGCAGGAAGATGATCAGCAGCGTTACCGGGACCACGATCTTCAGCCGTGCCGTCGCACGCTCGAGGTATTCGTACTGGCCGCTCCACATCACATAGTAGCCGGGCGGAAACCGGACGCTGGCCTGTACCGCGCGCTGCGCGTCTGCAACGTAGCCGCCAAGATCGCGGTCGCGGATGTCGACATAGATATAGCTCGCCAACTGACCGTTTTCGGTCCGGATCGAGGACGGCCCCCTCGCCGGCGTTACATTGGCCACTTCACCGAGCGGGACGGCGCCGCCGGCAGGCATCGGCACCAGAACATCGTTGGCGATGGCCAGCGGGTTGTCCCTGAGATCGCGCGGGTAGCGCATGTTCACGCTGAACCGCTGCCGGCCCTCGACGGTCGTGGTCACCGTCTGGCCGCCGAGTGCGGTCGCGATGACGTCTTGCACGTCCTGGATCATGATGCCGTAACGCGCCAACGCCTCGCGGTCGGGTGTCACATCCAGATAGTAACCGCCTAGGCCGCGCTCGGCGTAGGCCGATGAGGTGCCGGGGACAGTCTTGAGAACCTGCTCGATCTGCTTGGCGAGCCTGTCCATTTCGACCAGATCGGTGCCGATTACCTTGACGCCGATCGGTGTCCGGATTCCGGTCGACAGCATGTCGATCCGGGCTTTGATGGGCATGGTCCAGGCGTTCGATACGCCGGGAAACTGCAGCGCTTTATCCATCTCCGCAACCAGCCCGTCGACGGTCAGGCCGGCACGCCACTCTTCCTTCGGCTTCAGGTTGACCACCGTCTCGAACATCTCGGATGGCGCAGGATCGGTCGCGGTCTCGGCGCGGCCGGCCTTGCCATACACCGACGCCACCTCCGAAACGACCGGATGATCTTGTCCTGAGTCTGCATCAGTTCGCCGGCTTTGGTCACGGAGATGCCAGGCAGCGTCGTCGGCATGTAAAGTAACGTGCCCTCATTAAGGCTCGGCATAAACTCGGTGCCGAGTTGGCTCGCCGGCCAGACGGTGACCGCGAGCACGGCGACAGCGAGGATCACGACCAGCATCTTGGCGCGCATCACTGCCTGGATCACCGGCCGGTAGATCCAGATCAGGAAGCGGTTGATCGGATTGCGGTGTTCGGGAACGATCCGTCCACGAACGAAGATGACCATCAGCGCCGGCACCAGCGTCACCGACAAAAGCGCGGCGGCGGCCATCGCGAACGTCTTGGTGAATGCCAGCGGGCTGAACAGCCGGCCCTCCTGCGACTCCAGCGTGAAGATCGGCATAAAGGACACGGTGATGATAAGCAGGCTGAAGAAAAGCGCCGGCCCCACTTCCGAGGCAGCCTGGATGAGGATGTCGATGCGAGAGCTGCCCGGCTCCGCCCGTTCGAGATGCTTGTGGGCGTTTTCTATCATGACGATCGCCGCATCGATCATCGCTCCGATCGCGATCGCGATCCCACCCAAACTCATGATGTTGGAGCCTAGACCGAGCACCTTCATCGCGCCGAACGCCATCAGAATGCCGACCGGCAGCATCAGGATCGCCACCAACGCGCTGCGGAAATGTAGCAAGAACACGATACAGACCAGCGCCACGACGATGCTTTCCTCGAACAACGTGTGCTTGAGCGTGTCGATGGCCGCATAGATCAGGTTGGAGCGGTCGTAGACCGGGACGATCTCAACCGAACTCGGCAGGCTGGAGGCAATCTCCTTGAAGCGCTTCTTGACGTTTTCGATGACGTCGAGCGCATTAACGCCGAACCGCTGCAGCACGATTCCGCTGGCGACCTCGCCCTCCCCGTTCAGTTCTGTGATGCCCCGCCGCTCGTCGGGGCCAAGTTCGACACGGGCCACGTCGCGCAACAGCACCGGTGTGCCGTTGTTGGTCTTCAGCACGACGTTGCCGAGGTCGTTGATGTTTTTCAGATACCCTTTGCCGCGGATGACGTATTCGAACTCCGAGAGTTCGACCGTGCGACCGCCGACATCGGCGTTGCTGGCGCGGATCGCGTCCCGCATCTTCGCCATGGTAATGCCGAGATCACGCATACGCTGCGGGTCGAGGATGACGTTGTACTGCTTGACGAAGCCGCCGACGCTGGCCACTTCCGCGACACCCTCCGCCTTCGCCAGCGCGAATTTGAGATTCCAGTCCTGGATGGTGCGCGTGTCGGCAAGATTCAATTCCTTCGACATCACCGCATACTGGTAGACCCAGCCGACGCCCGTCGCATCGGGGCCGATGGTCGGCGTCACGCCCGCCGGCAACCGCGAGGTGGCGCCGTTGAGGAATTCGAGCACCCTCGACCGCGCCCAGTAGATATCGGTACCGTCTTCGAAGATGACGTAGACGAACGAAACGCCGAAGAACGAGAAGCCGCGGACGACCTTCGATTTCGGCACCGTCAACATCGCCGTCGTCAGCGGGTACGTGACCTGGTCCTCGATCACCTGTGGCGCCTGTCCCGGATATTCCGTGTAGACGATGACTTGCGTGTCGGAGAGATCCGGAATCGCGTCCAGCGGCAAATGAACCAGCGCATAGATGCCGGCAGCGGCCGCGAAGCCGGCGCCGAACAGCACCAGCAACAAGTTGCGGGCCGACCAAGCGATGAGGCGCGCGATCATGGCTTCGCCCCCTCGGAGAATCCCTTCAGCGCGGCCTTCAAATTGCTTTCCGCGTCGATCAGGAAGTTGGCGGAAACCACCACTGGCTCATCCTCGGCGAGGCCTTTGCGAACCTCGACGTAGCCGTCGCCGCGCTGGCCGAGCTTGACATCGCGAGGTTCGAAGCGGCCTTGGCCCTTGTCGATGAAGACTGCCTGCCTGCTACCGGTGTCCATGACCGCGCTCTCGGGAATTGACAAGACCGGCGCACCGGTGCCGGTGTCTATTTCCGCGTCGACATACATGTCGTGAAGCAGCACCAGGTCGGGATTAGGCAGATCCACGCGAATACGCGCCGTCCGCGTCTCCTTGTTGATCTCCGGATAGATCGTCTCAATTTTCCCCGAGAATTCGCGCCCGGGAAAACTGCGGGCCTTCACAATGGCCGTTTGACCGATGGCAATTGCGCCGAGGTCGCGTTCCGCGACGTCGATCAGCGCCCAGACCGCCGAATGATCGGCGATCCTGAACATGACGCCGCCCGGCTGGACGCGCATGCCCTCGATCGCGTTGCGCTCCAGAACGACACCGTCGCGCGGCGCGGTCCACTGGATTGAAGTCAGCACGTCACGGCTTTTCTCGATGGCGGCAATCGCTGCCTCCGGCACGTCGAGGTTCAAAAGTCTTTGCCGGGATCCCCGCCCGTACGATGCATCGCCGCTGATCGCCTTGGATGAAATGGTCGCGAGGTACTCGGCAGCCGCAGAAGACACCGCGGGAATGTAGACTTCCATCAGCGGCTGGCCCTTGACGACGTGCGCCCCCGTCGTGACGTCGGCGACCTTCAGGACAAAGCTTTCGGACCTCATGGAGATGACGGAGACCCGCCTCTCGTCGAGCGCGATGATTCCCGGCGCCCGGATGATGGTGCGGATCACACGTTTGGCCGCCGGCTCGGATTTCGCACCGGTGCGCTGGATCTTGCCCGGCGACAGTTTTACCGAACCGTCGTCGGTATCGTCGCCTTCGTAGACGGCGATGTAGTCCATCCCCATCGAGTCCTTCTTCGGCGTCGGCGACGTGTCCGGAAGACCCATGGGATTGCGGTAATATCTGATCTTGTGCTGGGCGCCGCCGGCGGACGTCGCCGGCATGGCTTCCGGGGCTTGTTCGTCGAAACTCACATCGGCGCCGGCGGGAACCGCGCGGTAGTCGCGGCCATCCGGGGTCTTCCTCGGCGTGAGCGAATACAAGGGCGCGCCGTCCGGGTCCTGGAAATAGATCGGCGCACGGATTTCCTCGGCCGCAGCCGGGCCGGCCATCGCGATGATCGAGGCCGGCGGCCGATGCGCGCCGGCGACGAATCCGATGCCTGCCGCCGCGATCAATGCGGCGGCAGCGCCTGCGATCATGACGCGGCTCATTTCTGCGCCGTGATGACGAGCTTTTTTTCGACAGTACCGGTCTCGCCCTGAACCTTGGCGCCCAGCGAAAGCTGCCAGCGACCGGCCATCCCGAAGGTCGCCTTGAACTTGTAGGTACCGGGCTCCGCGCCCGGCACCGGCACGATCTTGGTCGCCATCTCCTGCATGCCGTCGGGGGCCATGTCGAGGCGGATCGCGAAGATCACGGCGTCGGGGACCGGTTTACCGGTCCTGGTGTCCGTGAGCCGGACCGCGATAACCTTGTCGGGGCCGGCCTGGACGGTCTGGTCGATGAGTTCGAACTTATAGTCGTTGATGTCTGCGAAAGCGGAAGAGCTTGCACTGCCGATGGCAGCAGCAATCAACGCCGCCTGGACGGCGCGCGTCAGAGTAAAAGTCTTCATTTTCTTAGAGTCCTCGTTTGTCCTGGATCCGCCACAAGGCGGCACGTGTCCTCCGCACGCATCAAGGCGCGCGGCAGCAACCGGCGACTAGACCGGTTAAGCCAGGGTTCGAGGTGGATGATCAGGAGGGGGGCGGCTAAGCCCGTCAGCGAGGGCGTCGTCGCGGACCGAATGCGCCGTCCGGATCGCATGGCGCACCGGCATGGCAAAGGTCACGGACGGACCTGCCTGGGTCGTCTTCAAGACGCACATCGCGAGCAGCGGACAGTCCTGGCAATCTTTGCTGTTTTGCCCGTCTGGACAGCAGGGCATATCTGCGGACATCGCCGACATGTCCGTCATTTCGACCATCGACGGCCCCTTAGCTGCCGCAGGAGCCACCAAAGGCGCCAACGCCAAACCAGCGGTCACGACGACCGCAAGGGCGAGCTTGAATAAACGACGAAAGTCCATGGTACACCATCCCATGTGGCGTCCAACTATGGAAGCCCAGGGGCTTCACATGTTCGCCAGCAAAGGGCCCTCGGCAGGCTCTGCGGTCGCGGAGGACAAGCTTACTCGGCCGGCGACCCTACCTGAGCGGCGCGTGGGTCGGAGCTCCACCGCAAACTCTCCGGGCTTAACGCATTGCTTCTGAGGATCGCTCGGCTCCATCTGTCTGTCCGCACGGCACAGGCTTAGTACCGGTCACCGGTTGATGGCGTCCCCAGCTTCTGACCTATCGGATCGATACGCGTCTGTCCCGATGTTGACGACGGCGCCGGGGCTTTCTGATCGTTGACCTGGCCCGTTGGGCTTGTCGTTCGGATCTCGCCGGCGAAAGAAGCACGCTCGATATCGCGATGGCGCAAAACAATGAAAATCCGAGAATCAAACATCATGGATCTCGACGAATTTTTGAAAAGGTCTGCCATATATTCAAGGTTGTTCCCGACCCACAGCCAACTTCGGCTATCTGAAAACCTTCTTTTGCGGCTCGGCGAGATTATAGGTCCCACGTTGCGCCAATGCCGGCCCTAGGACCGGCCTGAAAGCGCCGCACTTACCGCCGGTTGTCGAGATCGTCGTCGATTTCGAATACGCTGCGGCGGAAGTTCGAAGACCGCGCATACCTACTAGCGTGCCACTCCTATTATGGACGCCGTCGTCGAGTAACAGTTGATCATGGAGCTCAAGCTAACTGGCAGAACGTCGCTTCTTCAAACTGCTATCCAATAAGTTCAACTTTCTAGCCTAGAACATCCAAATCCGAGGTTTGAAGTTGCGGTCAAAGGCTACCACCGCGTTGCGGGAGGCATTGCAGGATAATTTTCGACCAGCGCTCAAATTTGGGGTTACCCGATGCTCGTTGCGGCTCGTTTACTTGGAGGCCTTCCCTCTGAATCTGCCTACCCCCAAGTCAGGCGGGACCTCGAACAATTCCCCCAAATTTGAAGTCGGTGCCCCCCAGACGGGGGATATGTGCGCTGGCACACGATAGTTACGGTGAGCGTCACTATTGGAGACCGAGCAAGACGAATGTCTGAAACACCGGGCAGCCATCGGCTTTTTTGAGCCCCGCGGTGCCGCGGAACTGCGATGGCTTTGACTGCCTCTAGAACCTCCGGAGAAAAACTATGGCTGGCTCAGACCGGCTTCTAGTGGTGAACATTGGAAATCCATCACGGCTCCTTTCAATGACACCTGAAGGCGACGACATTCATGCGCTGATTCTTGATTGCGATGGTGCACCAGACAGCATTGCGGTGGATTCCAGAAATAAATACATCGTCTGGGCCAATATGGGGCACCAGCCTTGACGGTGAAGACTTTTGGTTGAACGACGGCTCTGTGCTGCGAAGCAATCTCGACGGCTCCAAGCGCGTCAAAATCGCCCCGCAAGGAAGCACCTTTACGCCCAGGCAAATACAGTGCGATTCAGAAAATGGCTTGATCTATTGGTGCGACCGCGAAGGCATGCGGGTAATGCGCGCCAAGACCGATGGCTCGGACGTGACCGTTTTGGTCCAGACTGGATCCTCATACGAACACCGGCTAGTCTAGATCGTCGGCGTCATTGTGTCGGGATTGCCATCGATACTAAGGCTGGTTCTCTGTTTTGGGCGCAGAAGGGCGACCCGTCCCGATCCAGGGCACGTCGTATTCGCAGGCCATGGTCCGCTCAGTGGCATCACGTACTTCGAAGGATGACGATCTAGTCCTTTTGCATCTACTTCCTAAACAAGTTTTGCCGAGCCCAACGACGTGTCGACCGACTCCAAATCTCTCTGCCGAGGACAACTTCTCGCAGTCGGGGATCGCGTCACTATGAGCGAGCGAGGGTTGGACCGCCATCCCAGATATCACGGCAGAGAGGGTATAATCGTTCGGAAAAGCTCTCCCAGCAGTTGGAGGATCAGGTTTGACGGTCAAACATCCTTCCAAACCATCCATCATGATTATTTGCAGAAGATTGAATAACCATCTCACTGAAGGGTGATCCATAAGAGAGCCAGACACCGACGCGCCAGCTCCAGAATGGAGTGATGCTGCATGAGGTGCTGCAAGAGCAAGTTCAGGTGCGGGTCTGGCCGTGGCGATCGGGAACGACCTGACGCACGCTCCTGGATTAGGTCATCGTCGATCGATCCAAACGGTCATTCCCGGTTCAAACCCCCGGGTCGCAGTTGTGGGATCCGCTCGAACGAGAAAACTGTTAACGTCATGATCACCGACGGCGCGTTTCGCACGCCAGACGGCGAATTCACCAAGTGGTCGCAACTCAGTGACGCGCGTTTCAACTCGATCGCCTCGCGTGTTCACCAAGTTGAGTGGCACGCCGATAGCGATCCCAGCGAGCAGATCTTCTCGAACCGTGAAGGTGAACCAGCGTTCTGACTCGATCCCGAGGGTCAAAACAGGTTGACCGGGGGATATCGCTTCGCCGGGTTCGGCGACCAGCAGTTTCACGACGCCGTCGACGGGGGCAATGAGTGTCGTCTTGGCAAGGCTCGCCTCAAGATCCGCAATAGTTGATTCGGCTAGCACGACCTTGGCTTCGGCCAATATCACGCTCCTCTTTCGTCGGTCCCGCCGTGTTCTGCGCGTAGGTTGCCTGTGCCAAGCCAAGACTGGCCTCGGCTTTGTTGAGTGTAGCGATCCTTTCGTCAAGCACTTGCTTGCTTGCGAAGTCCTCGGAAGCGAGCGTCGCAGCTCGAGCGTGTTGTTCTTTGCAAGGACTAGATTCGCCTCGGCAATAGTGACGCCTTGACCAGAGATATCGACCTCTTCCTTGCGCACACCAACGTCGATATTAGCGCGGTCGGCCCTTGCCGTGTCAGCGTTGGCCCTCGCCTCTTCAACAGAAGCTGCCAACTCGGGGCTGCTTAGCTGGGCTAAGACGTCGCCTTTATGCACTTGTTGTCCCGCGGCAACTCGAAAGACGTTTAGTCGCCCACTCGTTTCAGGTGCTATTCGGATTTCCGTTTGATGCACGACACCAAGAATCCGTGGATCCGGATCGGCGTGCGATTTATACGCAACGGCCCCACCAATCAGAACAATCGTTGCGAATAGCGCGATTCCCCTACGCGTGGAACTAGTCACTGCCGGTCTCCCTTTTGATGAAGAGGCTGCCAGCCAAAACGGCTAGGAGCCCGTAGATACCGGTCAAAATCCACAACCACATCCAGTCCCCGGATACATCCTGGATGGTAGCGCCCATCTGGTTGATGCGTATGAGACCGTCGATCGCCGAAGTGCTCGGGAAGACGCGGCTGGCCGCGCGAACAAAGTCCGGGATGGCTTCGACCGGCCAGGAAACCCCGACCAGAAAAAACAGAGGCAAGCTAATTGCCATGAACAAGACTACGGCGGTCTCCCGGCGCGTGAACCACATGCTTACAAACTGGGCCAGAAAACTGATCGAGAGCGTAAACGGGATTGCCATCAGGAACAGGTCGACGAGATGCCCCAAAGTCGAGAAGCCGTAAATCCGTGGGAGGGACGATCAAATAGAGCGAGATCGCGGGAAGCGCGAGGCAAAAGTGTGCAAGCGCCTGACCAATAATGGCGCTCGCGCGCGCCCGTCGTCGGCGACCTCGTCTTCCACCTTGCTCAAACGTCACGCCTCCAACGGTAGCGGCACCCATAAACAGCGTCTGCTGCAGGATCAAAGAGAACGAGGTCGGGACCGTATAGCTTGCGTAACCACCCGTCGGATTGAAGAGCGGCTCGGCCAACAGCTCGACCGGCGAACTCCTGATCAGAGCCGCATGAGCAAGACTCCCGTCTGTTCGCGCTCCCTGTGCGGCAACGTTTTCACTAACTTCGCTGCTGGCTTCGGTTATACCCTGAAGTGTGCGGTCATAGAGAAGGAAGTGAGATGAATCCACGTAGACTGCCAGTCGCGCCTTATTACCTTTCAGAATTTCTTGCTCGGTCCGCGCGGGAATTCCAACGATAGCAAAAACTTCACGTCGCGCGAGTGCAGCCTGCGCCTCTGCTAAGGTATCGGCGCGAACAGCGACCATGAGCGCTTCATCCGCGTTCAGCGTCTGAACGAGCTTCCGGCTAACTTCGGTATGATCCTGATCGACGACGGCGATCGGAATGTGACGAAGTAACTGACCCAAATAGGGCTGCGGATAGAGGAGACCGTAGATCACCGGTGCTATCACAATTAAGCCAAAAACACCGCGATCGCCGAGAATACGTCTGAGTTCGGCAACCATCGCTGAGGGAATACCGGATCTTTGGTCGGTGGCAGCGGTCGGAACTCGATTTGCAGCACGCCGCGGAGCTTTCCGCGAGACGGCTCGCAACCGCAACCAGGCAAGTCCAAACAACAACGTCGCTAGTATGCCAAGGATCATAAGCGGCAGCGCAGATACCGATACCGGCAAACCACTTACGGCTTGATCAAACAGGATCTGGATATACCAGCGTAAAGGAAGCAGCGCCCCCAGAATTGCGCAAAGGCCCCATCGCTATTACGGGAAAGCCGACGCCGGCAAAGCCGAAGGCTGGGTTGCAGAGAATGGCGGTTAGGCTCATGCCGAGCGGAAGATTACCCACCAATAGCTGCAAGAGGCTACCAAGCGAGAGATAAGCGACGATTAGAAGGGAAGCCGCGCCACCCATCAGCGGTGAGTTGCCTCGGAACGGAACTTCAAAGAAGCCATGAATAATGCCGGCTTCCACGACCATCATAATCATGAAGATGCCGAATAACGGCAGCAGCTTTCCAACTAGGGCGGTTAGCGGGCTACCGCCAGCAGCTCCCAGCCAGGCCCGGATGTTACGACGCGAAAATTCGGAGCCGACGGAATATCCCGCAGCGATCGCCACTATGACGTGGAGCACGGTCGGCAAAACTGCTCGGAGCAAGAACTGCGCATAGTTGAGCGCGGGTTTGTTAGGACATATTCTTCCGCTACGAACGAGCCGGGAACGTACGTGGTTTCTACCGGCGACGTCGTGGGCAAGGTCGCCGTTGCAGCCGCAATGGCATTGGATAGTGCCGCCGAGGCGCTATATCCCGGCGTGAAATATTGCTGGTTATAAAGAATGACAATCTGCGGACGCTTGCGGGCTATTAAATCGCGCTCGAAATTTTCAGGAATGTAGACAGCGGCGATCGCTTGACCGGAGCGTATGGCATGCATGGCGCTTGTCATGTCACCCGACCGGTCCGCTAAACTGACGCCGGGAGCTGACGCTACCGCTTGAATGTAGATGAGCGATGTCGCTGAGCGATCAGCATCAACGACGGTCACTCTGAGATTGCGAATGACGACATTGGTGAAGGTTACCGCCAAGATTGCGAACGCAATTATCGGCACACCGATCGCCAGCAAAAGCGCGATCCGATCTCGTCGCATCCAGCGCAATTCTCGCGTGGCGACAAGAAGGATGCCGGGCTGTGGTGATGCCCTCACCGTCTTCCACCTGGCCACTCGGCATAAACACTCATTCCAGGCCGGAGTTCCGGCACGGGCGGCACCGGATAGACTCGAAGCGCGAATGTTCGCAGATCGAAGTCACCGGTCGCACGCGTGGCGCGCCAGCCGGCAAATTCACCTCGCGTCGCAATGAGCCTGATCTCTGCCGTGATTAAACGATCACGGAGCGCTGGTACCCGCATCTGGAACTTGTCTCCGACTTTCACATCCTTCGCTAGATCCTCGCGAAGATCAAAGCGCAGCCAAACGTCGTTCAAGTCGATCAGGGACAACAAAGGCACGCCGGGCGACACGTATTCGCCGAGTTCGGCCCCAATCTGGTAAACCTGCGTGGCTATCGGCGCCTTGACGAGAAGCTCGTCGACCTGCGCTTTGATTGTATCGATCGATGCTTGTGCCTTGGTGACATTGGCGCGCGCGACACCGCGCTCTTCCGGCGTATGGCCGTTGAGAGCTTCTTGATAGGCGGCCTTTGCCTGATCCAGACCGCGTTGCGCGACCTGCAAGGAGTTCGTGGTTTCGTCAAGACGCTGGATGGGCGCGTCGCCGGTTCCGGCCAATTGTTTTATGCGATCATAGGTTTGCTGCGCGAGCGTCACATTGGCGGCGGCAGCTTCAGCTTCGGCCTTGCGTTGGGCGATGACCTCCGCTCGTGTACCAACTTCGATATTGGCGAGCTGGGCGGTTGCCACCGCCAGGCCTGCCTCGGCCTCCCTGAGCTTGGTCACGAGTTCAGGATTTACGATTTGATAAAGCAATTGACCGGCGATGACATTGTCACCGCGCGATACCGGCCGTTGGCCCACCCTGCCATCTACGCGTGCCGCAATATCGATGCGCGTTGCATCCGCTTCACCCTGGATAATTAGCGGCTGAGGCTGCACCAAATACCACAAAGAGAGGACTACAATCGCGGAAATAATGACAGCAACGACGATGGCTGGCGTTCGGGAAACCTGCGCAGACGACTTCGCACCTTTTCTGGATGAGGCCGAAGAGTACGCGAGTGAATCTTCGGGCGGCTGTGGCATCGACGTGGAGTTTCGCGTCGTCGTTGGCTTTGTGTCACTTCCCGACATTTGGGATTAGCATCCTCTGCGCCGTTCTATCGCCTGGGTCTTCGTCATGCGCGGCTCCCGCTCCAGACCAGAACGAGGTCCCACCTCTTGCAAGTCGCCATCGCGAGCGCCGGCGATTTAATATCGCGACGGTTCGTTTTTGATATTGCACCAGCTTGATCATCCTCGCCGCATGCGGTGAGCGGCAAGATTTGTCTACGATGCAAGCCCGTCGCCCTATCCCCCAAGGGAGTGATCCGTTGGCTGGAGTTGGGGGATACCTCAGTATGTGGTGACGCGGCCACGGAGAACGCTCGGACTGCCGACATCCCTTGAACCGGGGAACACACCACTTCTTTTTGATGGGCGTCGCGAGTCCGGTGGGGTTGCTTCAGGACGCTTCAACCGATTAATTATCCGTCCGTATATCATCACTACGCAAGATCGCGGCAGCACGCGCTGCGGCTGCAAACCGTTTGTCCACCTTCAGCTTAACGAAGATCTTCTTGACGTGTGATTTAACAGTCTCGGGGGTGATGCTAAGTTCTCTCGCAATCCCCTTATTTGATTGGCCCTGTGCGATCAATTCGAGAATCGTTCGTTCGCGTGGACTAAGCAATTTCATCCCGTCGCACGAACCTCTTATTTGGATTCCGGTTTCGGCAACGCACCCTTGAGCCATGGTATTTGCGCCGCCCGAAGACGTTTCGCCGAGCAGTTCCGTTCGCCTTACGTCATCTTGAAGAATGCTACACAAACCTATCTCGAGTTCGTGGTCGAGCACTTCTTGATAGTTCTCAGCGATAGACAACGCCCCCCCGCCGCGCATGGCGCCTGAGCGGGCTCCCGCCAACTCTAGTTTTAGATATTCATTGGCTATCACGAGAGCTCGTAAGGCGCCGCGTACATCACTCCCGCAAATCGCGAATATCAAATCTACAACTTGATCGTAACGATCTGCATCGGGCTGATCGGCTATTTCATCAATCGTGGAATTCATGATCCGACTCGAAGTTAAGCGAACGAAGCTTTTCGCTTTGCAGCGGCGAACTCGCCACTCCCCTTTTAAGTTAGATACCAACCTTAATTGCTTAATCAACTCGAACTCACTACATTCTTTTCTTGTTCCGCTTACGATGCTCCAGATCAGTTCTGAGCACTACCCTGCATAGGTAGAATTCCGAGACGAATTGGTTGGTCGATAATATACCTTCGTTTACACTCTCTCTCGCCGGGCGTACGCGGAGTGCACTGGAATCGGTGGAAGGAACCTAGGCGAGAAGTCCAACACCTCGGGTTAGCGGAACGTGAGGCCCGCTGGACTTCGGAGCAGATCGCGGACGAGTTCCACCTGACGATGGTTGCCCGTTTTATCGAGGATAAGTTTCATGTGTCCACGCGCCGTCTCGAATGTCATATGAAGCTGATCCGCAACCTGCTTCAGTTCATGGCCGCGCATGACCATGAGAGCGATCTCGGCTTCCTTTGGTGTAAGGCCGTAAAGCTGGCGAAGAAGCGAGGTCGGCGTTGCAGGGCTGCGCTCCGGATCGCTAATAAATACGGCTGTCGCTGAACCCTTCGCCCAATGAGCTTGATCGCCGAGCCGCAGGGGCACGACAAGAACCTGTAGCGGCCGTGAGCCGGAGCGGCGCGACAGGGTCATCGCGTCTCCCGGCGATGCTCCAACACCATTTCCAGTAGCGGCGGCTTTTCCGATGAGACGCGACAAATTGTTTGCCTCGGCACTGTCTGCTGCGACAAGCTGACGATCCTTGACCCCGAGCGCATCCTCCGAGGCGATGATGTCTTCTGCTAAAGGATTCAAGAATAGCACTTTGCCTTTTGCATCGAGTATAGCGACTCCCATAGGGAGATAAGCAAGCACTCCCTCCAGTTCGCACCGACGATGATTAAGACGCTGAAGTCGAAGCGAAATCTGCAGCCCTCGCTGGAGATGCGGCACGAGTCGCAACAACGTCTTGAATTCACGCTCGTCGAATTCCCCGGCGCTTGGACGCCTCGAGATGCCAAAGACTGCGACGTGAGGCGGCTCCGCCAAAATAGGGCCGAACATCCAGTGCCACAGCACGTGCGGCCTAAAGATGGCGTTGTAGAAGTCGGAAGCCCGGAACGCGCTATCGCCGAGTATGGATTCGCGCCTTATAATCGTACCGGGCCTCGCCTCCATGAGCGGCGCTATCCCGGGGTTCCGCTCCGGCGTCACGTAATCCGACATGTAGAGCTCGAACAGAGAAGGATCGGCACGCGCGCTCGCTGCGAATCCCCCTGACGATGCTTCCGAGCTTACGTGCAAAGCCAAAGTAGCGCCGTTGAATGCGTCGCCGATCCGCTCAAGCGTGCCGGGCCACATTTCCGGCCGAAGCGCCGCGTCGTATATTTCTTCGATGAATTTGAGCCGGGCATCTGTTTCAGGCATGGCAACCTCTTCAGCGTGCACGATCCCCTTCGTGAGAACGTCCCTCCGCCACCAAACCGGAGCCTCTACCGCGTTCCAATTTAGTTATACCCCCCAATTGGGGGGTACCCGGGTGCGCTTCAGAAATGTAATAATATTCACGGTCTGGCGGAGGTCCCATCGCTATAGTAATTAAATACCACAAACCCGCCTGCAACCCTTTCCGTCAAGGCATAATATTCCACTCGAACGCATCATAGCCTGATCCGGGAACGTCTTAACGAGAGAGCCGTGCAAACTCTGTCTGCGTTGAGACGCATGCGAGTGCCATGAAAGGGCTCTTGGTTTTAAGATGATAGGCTATCCAGAGCTTCCTTCCGCCTCGTCACCGGCAGATTTGGCGTCGGCGAGCAAGTCGGACCTTGCGGTATCCGAAGCTGGGCAAGATCCCGAACGAGCAGAGTCGCTCATGAGAGCGGCGCGCATCGATCTTCGCGCCACAATCGACACGTTGCCAACTCTCCATTGGCGCTGTTTGCCCGATGGTTCGGCCGAGTTTCTCAATCAGACCTGGCTTGACTACACCGGATACTCCATGGAGCAAGGCTGCGGATGGGATGGCAAAGTGCATTACATCCGGATGATCTACCTGTATTGATGAAAACTTGGGTTTGGCTATTGGAATCCGGTCAGCCCGGCGAGGACGAAGCCAGACTCCGGCGACACGATGGGCAATATCGTTGGTTCTTGTTTCAAGCCAGGCCTCTGCGAGACGAAACGGGCAAAATCGTGCTCTGGTGCGGCACGAACGTCGATATCGATGACAGAAAATTCGCGGACGGACTATTAGCTGGTGAGAACCGGGTTCTCGAGATGATCGCCCAAGGCGAACATCTCTCGCGGATACTCATAGAATTATGCCGACACGCTGATGAATTTTCCAGCAATGCGGTAACTTCAATTTGGCTGCTTGATCAATCCGACAATTTGCTGCGGCTGTCGGCTTCTGCGAATTTGCCGCCAACATTCTTGGAGGCGATCAAGGGGATCGCTGTTGCCCCTGGCGAAGGACCGTGCGGAGTTTCAGTTTCACGGGGAGAGCCGGTCATTGTGTCGGACATCGCCACCGATCCGCTGTGTGTCAAGTTTAGGGACCTTGGCCTGACACATGGCGTAAGAGCCTGCTGGTCGACGCCGATCCTGACTTCTACGAACAGTGTCTTGGGATCCTTTGCTCTGTTCGTGCGAGAAACCGGAGCTCCAACACCGCGGGATTGGCGTGTTATTGAGCAGGTCACGCATCTTGCGAACATAGCGGTGGAGCGCAGCCGAACGGAAGCAACACTGCAACGGACGCGCGATGAACTCGCGCATGTAACTCGCATCACAACCCTCGGCGAATTGGCGGCTTCGATCGCACATGAAGTCAATCAACCCCTGTCAGCCATCGGAACCCACGGTGAGGCCGGCCTGCGCTGGCTGGCACATCAGGCTCCGGCCATCGATCAGGCGCGGAGAACGTTCAACAAGATCATTAGCGATGCCGGACGCGCCGGCGAGGTGCTCCGCCGCATTCGGGACCTTTCAAGAAAGGCGGAATCGGAAAAAGTGCCGCTTGACATCAACAGCGTCATCGGAGAGGTCGTACAATTGATCGAATCCGAAGCGTTGAGCCGTAAGGCCGCTTTGCGACTCGATCTCTCAACAGGACTACCCTCGGTTCTCGGCGACCGTGTCCAATTACAACAGGTCATCATCAATCTCATCATGAACGGAATCGAGGCACTCGAAGCCGTCGGCCACGGACCACGCGAACTGGCGATCCGGTCGGCAGCGTATGAATACGGCTATGTACTGGTTGCGGTGCGCGACAGTGGGATCGGTATTGATCCAAAAAACATCGACCATTTATTTGAAGCCTTCTTCACGACAAAAAATAGCGGCATGGGTATGGGATTATCCATTTGCCGTTCCATCCTGGAATCTCACGGCGGACGAATATGGGCGTCGCAAAATGACGGTCCAGGAACGACGTTTAACTTCGTGTTGCCTGCTGCAAACAGGGGAACGGCATGATGAGTGATTTTTCGCCATCCGATCACAACGCGGCCAACGAACTGTCTTCGGTTGTCTTGGTTGTGGACGATGATCCATCGATGCGAAGCGCACTTGATAATCTTTTCAGCTCAGTCGGCCTTAAGGTGAAAACCTTTGAGTGTGCCACGAGACTGTTGGCGATTGATTTTCCGGATGTAGCGACTTGTATGGTGCTTGATGTTCGGATGCCCGGGCTCGGCGGGTTGGAGCTTCAGGCAAAATTGGCAAATGCAAACATCCATGTCCCAGTCATCATCATGACAAGCCACGGCGATATCCCGATGACAGTAAAAGCCATGAAAGCTGGCGCGGTCGATTTTCTGTCGAAACCGTTCCGCGACCAAGATATGCTCGATGCCGTCGCCGCCGCGCTCGATCGTGATCGAGAACGACGAGGAATAGAGAGATCGAGGGTCGAACTGCGAACGTTGTTCGAATCCCTGACACCAAGCGAACGAAAAGTAATGAGCTTGGTCAGCTCTGGTATGATGAACAAATCTGTTGCCGCTGAAATCGGTCTCAAAGAGATCACGGTCAAGGTCAACCGGGGCAAGGTTATGAGAAAAATGCATGCCACGTCTTTGGCAGATTTGGTACGAATGGCGGAGACGCTTGGGATTGCCTCCCGGAGATGAGTAGACTTACGTATGTCGTCTAGGCCATTGCGTTCAGTATCGTTCTCCACTTTTATAAGTTACGCTGTCGAAGACAGGCCGAAACGAGAGTGGGTGCCTTGAAGGATACGCCGGTCATATCAATAGTAGACGATAACGAATCCGTGCGCGCCGCGATGGAGAATCTTGTCTGTTCGCTCGGATTTATCGCGCAAACATTTGAGTCGGCGGAAGAATTCCTCGTCTCGCCAGACATGGGGGCAACATCATGTCTGATCTCGGATATTCAAATGCCGGGATTGAGGGGAACGGAACTGCAGGATCGTTTACTCGGCGGCGAGTACAATATTCCTATTATCTTCATTACGGCTTACCCTAGTGCGGCCGAAGAATTACGGGCGCTGAGGGGCGGCGCTGTCTGCATCCTGCAAAAACCTTTAGACAACCAAAGCGTTATTACGCAGCTTCAGCTCGCTCTCGATCGCGGCGCCGTCGATAACTCTGGCCAAAATCACCCGAAGAAGCAGATGTAATTGACGGGGTGGTCCGCCAGCCACACTCCGTGGAGAACTGGCGGGCGTTATCGCCGGGATATGGTTCGGATTGCCTGATCTATTCCTCGGATTTAACGCTGCCCTCCCCCGTTTGGGGGATGGGGCGGTAAACCGGGCTGATGGCTACTTGTCGCCTGCGCTTGACCATTTGGACAAGCTCGGCCTTTGTGGTGGCGTCTTCACAATATCAACCGAAGCGCTTTATGCAGCGCATAAATAGCAGATCGTGAACTCGGCATGAACTCTACTTTGCTTCCTGCCGCGGCGCTTGTTGCGATTACCGCAATCGGCCTCCTTAGCCTTCGTCGCTTCTCGGACCGTGTCCGATTCATATTCGATGCGGTGGTTTTTATCGCAATCAGTATCTACCTTTGGCGAAGAGGTATCTCCCCATTCTTTCCTCCACCGGACGGTCCGCTTAGCAGTGCAGCATTATGGATGCGGGCAATCGGAGGCGCTTGGTGGTTATTGGGCTCCCGCATATTCGTCGCAATCCTGTGGTATGGGGTGCATCGTGATCAGCATGCGCGCCAGACCACGCTGTTTTCCGATCTTTTCGGGGGCGCTGTCTATATAGCGGCCGCGCTGGTCATCCTAAATTCTGTATTTGCTTTACCAGTCACGGGTCTTCTAGCGACATCGGGGGTATTGGCGATTGTCCTAGGCCTAGCGCTCCAGAATACATTGGCGGACGTGTTTGCTGGAATGGCCGTCGGCATTGAAGCGCCCTTTAGCGTCGGCGATCGTATCCAAATTGACGATAAAATCGAAGGTCAAGTTGTACAGGTCAATTGGCGCTCAATCCGCATCCAAACGGACGGCGATGATATTGCGATCATTCCAAATAGCCATATTGCTAAGGCGGAGATAGTCAACAGAAGTTTCCCCGGTCAACGCCGCGCGGCGTCGGTGGATCTCTCATGTCCTGAACATGCGAATCCCGAGAACATCATTGAAGCTCTACGACACGCGACGATGCTCTGCACGGACATTCTTGGAACGCCCGAGCCTAAAGCCGTCCTCAGTCAGCTAGGGCCGAAACGTAACGCTTATAAAATCGTGTTTTTCGTTGAGAGCACAAAGCAGCTAGGACCGACAAAAGATACCCTGCTTCGTTGCGCGCGCCGGCAACTCTATTATGCGGGATTTCTCGACAGGAACCAGCAATTCGGCGTCGAAAAAACTCAAACCAGTTCAGACTTTGCCGTACGCCGCATTTTTCACGACCTGATTTTGCTCCAGTGTCTCTCCGGCGCCGAGATCGAAGGCCTCCAATGATATAAGACACTCTGAACGGAACTATTTCCGTGCGGGCCCCGGGATAGCTGACCGGGCCAGAACCTGGCCATCCGGACGCAGTGCTCTTTCAGATCCGGGTTGAGCGTGTCGCGTCCTAGCTGCCTGAGGTCCGATGCCAACCGGAGGCATTCAAGCTCATGCTTTTGTTCGTTCTCGGTATCTCGCACGGCGCGCCTCCTGGAAAGGAGTTGAGTCATCGCACACCCTGCTGGGCTCTGTCGGTGGCCCATACCACGGAAGTTAAAGTTTATTCCGCCATTGTAGGGGCTGGTGACTACTCTCGGCCCTGAAGTGCCAAGCTTCCGCTCTCGCGAGCGTCTTCTTCCTGCTTCGGGCCGACTGATCGGTTTTATTCACAGGCCATCCCGGGAAGTCCTCCGGTTGGGCTGATGCCTAGCTCAAAATGTTCTTCGCCCGTTGACGTCGGTATCGAAGATGCTGCCGCAATTGGTGCAGACGAAGCGCGACCGGCTGATGCGACTGGCGGCATCGATCGTATTGCAGGAGTTGCAGCACTGCGAGCGGCGCGAAAGAGGATGAAATTAGGCCGCCGGCACGGCGAACAGCGCCAAAAACGCCTCGGAACAGAGACCGCTCGCTACCAAATTGTCTAGCCCAAATGGGCCTTGCTTCTGAGAGCCGCTTTTTGTAGCGCCCGGGAGAGCACGTCGACCGAATACGGTTTCTGCAGGAATTCGAAACCGTGATGGCCTTCACGGGCGATGACGTCACTGTAGCCACTGGTCAGGATGACCGGCAGACCCGCATGCCGCATCCGGATCATCTGCGCCATCTCCAGACCGGTCATCCCCGGCATGATGACGTCAGAGAATACGATATCAAATGCCAAATCATCTGCACTCAAGAGGGCTAGGGCCGCGCCCGCGTTTCCGACCCTTCGAGTCGAATAGCCCAGGTCGGTCAGCATCTCCGTTGCGAAGGCGCCAACGGCCTCGTTGTCTTCGACGAGCAGGATAGTTAAGCCATCGCCAACCGTTTCTCGGAACGGGGGCCCAGCGGTCGGCGCGGCGGCCTCGGGGGGCGGTGCGACGCAAGGCAGGTAGAGCGTGAAAGTCGAACCCCGACCGACCTCGCTTTCAACGTCGACCTCGCCACCGGACTGTTTTGCGAAACCGAAGACTTGGCTCAGGCCCAACCCGGTGCCCTTGCCCACCTCCTTTGTGGTGAAGAAGGGCTCAAAAATGTTGCTGAGTAGCGACGCCGCGATGCCGCTGCCGGTGTCTGTCACGGAAATAGCCGTAAACACACCCTTTGACGATGAATGGCCTCTGATCTCAGGCACGCCGGAGACGTCGCGCACACTGAACGTAAGTCGGCCTTCGGTATTCATCGCGTCGCGGGCATTCACTGCCAAATTTATCAGCGCGGTCTCGAACTGGCTGACATCGACGCAGGCGAAACATTGGATATCGTCGAGATCGCACACCACCTCGATTCGGCTGCCCATGAGCGGCCTGACCAACCCGATCACGCTGCGGATTTGAGCTCTGACCTCGAATGTCGTTGGCGTGAGCGGCTGACCGCGCGCAAAAGCCAGTAGCTGCGAGGTCAGCTTCGTGGCACGGTTCACCGTGTCTGAGATCGCTTCCACGTAGCGAGTGCGGCGCGCCTCGGGAAGGTCTGTGCGGCGGAGGAAATCCACCGAAGACCGGATAATGGTGAGCAGGTTGTTGAAATCGTGCGCCACTCCGCCGGTCAGCTGTCCGATCGCCTCGATCTTTTGGCCCTGCCGCAAACGCTCCTGGGCTTGGGCGAGTTCGGCCTCCACCAGCTTCTCTTGGGTTATGTCGCGGCCATAAGCATAAACGAGATCTCTCTCCACCGAGGTGTTCCAGGATATCCAGCGGGGGCTTCCATCCTTGTGCGCGTAGCGGTTCGCGAAATTGGTCAGTTCTTGCCCGCTGGCCGCGGTCTCCAAGCCGGTCTGGGTCAAGCTCGCGTCGTCGGGCCAAACAAAGCTTAGGTAGGATTCCCCAACAAGCTCCTCTGGTCGATAACCCAGAATTGCGGTCCAGGCTGGATTGACAGCGCGGAAGATTCCGTCCGCTCCGACTGTAGCGATGAGGTCTCGGGAATTCTTCCAGACGCGATCACGTTCCTCCATCAAATCGCGATTGGCGGTTTCACGGCGCAGGCGCCCCAGGGTCACGGCCCCATCGACCCGCGCGCGCAGTTCGCGGGCATTGAATGGCTTAACCAGATAGTCGTCGGCACCCGCCTGCAAGCCTTCGACCCGAGCCTCCTCACCGGCCCGTGCCGACAGCAGAATGACGACAAGATCCCCTATGGCCGGGTCGGCTCGCACGGCGGCCAAGAGGCCAAAGCCGTCCAGCATTGGCATCATCACGTCGCTCAACAGAATGTCCGGCCGACGGCGCCGCATCGCCTCCAGGGCGGCAGCGCCTTCGCCGACCGTCTCGACAGTGTAGCCGCCCTCGGTAAGGATGCGGCTTACATAGACTCGCATGTCGGCATTGTCGTCCGCCAGCAGGATGTGAGCGCGCGCCTCGAACTCCGGCAATATCGCGCCGGCGGTTGCCGCCAAGGCGGCCGGCGCGACTGTGTCCGGCATCCATTGCAGCGCTTCCAGAATATGGAGGCTGCTTCGTACAGCGGACGACTCCAGCGGCTGCGCTTCGCGGATTCGGTCGGCCGGTAGGTGCGCCGAGCCAAACGCCAGGCGGACGCGGAAAACCGACCCTTCGCCCAATCTGCTCTCGGCCTCGATTGTTCCGCCATGGAGCCGAATCACGTCATCGACGAGGGCAAGGCCGATGCCCGTTCCTTCGTAAGTCCTTCCGCCCTGTCCGTCGATGCGATGAAATCGATCGAAGATACGGGGCAGTTCGTCTGCCGGCATGCCGACGCCGGTATCTTTGACGGTGAGCACGACCTGGCCCGCGTCTTCGAACACGCTGACTGTGACACCGCCCTTCCAGGTGAATTTGAAAGCATTGGAAATCAGGTTGAGCACGACCTTCTCCCAAAGGTCATGATCGACAAAGACGGGCGCCACCAGAGCCTCGCACTGGACGTCAAGCGTGATCCCGGCCCGAGCGAACAGCGAGCGGAAGTTGCTTGCGAGATTGGCCGTCAGGGCGCCGAGGTCAGTCGGCGCAAAACTCGCTTGCACGCGGTCTGCCTGCAGCCTTGAGAAATCCAACAGCGAGTTGACCAGCTTCAGCAGGCGAAGCGCGTTGCGATGCGCGACCGCGATGTTCTCGCGATCCGCCGGTTGCAGGTCGCGGGCCAAGGCATCCTCCAGTGGCCCGAGCAGCAGGGTTAGGGGTGTGCGGAATTCGTGGCTGACATTGGAATAAAAGGCGATCTTGGCCCGGTCAAGCTGGGCAAGCACCTCGGCCCGCGCGTGTTCCTCCTCATACGTCCGGGCGTTGGCGAAACCGGCGTTGAGGGCGGATCCCAACAGCGCGTAGAAGTCCCGATAAGCCTCGTTGATCGGAAGCCGCGAGCTGACGCCTACCAGCACCAGGGCGATCGGTTCCTGTACGCCGGGCACGATGATGGGCATCACAAACGCCGCATCGGGCGCTTCCTCATATGGACCGCCTGCAGCTCCCGTCAGCCGCCCACGCAATCCCGCGACCAGAACGGAAGAGCGCGAGTCCTCCAGCTGCGTCAAGGGCCAAGGCCCTGCGTCGTGCTGCGTAAGATGGTCCGGCGCAAAGTTGGAGGGAGATTCCAGTCCCGCCTGAACAGCGAGCGATGGACTTCTATTTTCCCGTTGTAACTGATGAGGCCGAGTTTGCGGAACTTGTTCATGAAAAAGCTCACCCGCGATCGCGTCGTTCCGATCATTTCAGCCAAAGTCGCCGATCAGTCCAAATATCAGTCAAGAGACGCCAAACGAGCGCTTAGCGTTAATTGGCCGGCAAGCTGATCTGCTTGGATGGTCAAATTCAGCTTTATTAATAGTCAGATTGGCATTTGCAGGTGAATTCGCGGGGCGCGTGAGCAATTTTGCTCAGATTCTCGTGCAAGGCGCGGCTAGTTTGATGTTAGCGACGACTACGTCGGGTCATGGTCATGAATACTCAAGCCGACGTGAATGATGGACGGTAAACAGCCGAGACGGTTCGATAATCTGGATAGCTGCGGAATAAGTGCTGACGACGCACTTGAAGCGGCTCGGAACATGCCCCCCGGCCCGGAACGGATCCATGCGCTGAAAAGGCCGGAATACTTCGCAACACTGCAGACGGATATGGCCTGATTTTCGCGAAGCGCGGCAGACCGCCGCGGTAACATCAAAGGAATTTTAGATGCCCTCCACCGAAAAGATTACCTACCTCACAGCCGACCATTTGGAGGAGCGAGCCGCTGCCCGACTTCGAGAAGCGGAGCAGTTGCCGGATGGGCAAGCGCGACAACACGCGCTCAAGAACGCCGCGCAGTTAAGATCCTATGCGGCCATGAAGCGCTATCTCGCACCACTTCCCCCGGCGAAATTGGCGGTGGAGTGAGAGACTAACCTTTTTGGACGTCAATTTCTGACATTTGAACTTGATCCTCAGGATTTCCACCAATCAGCGGAAAGCTGTCTCTATATCCTTGGACAGCTTTCCGAAGACGCGTGAACTGCCAAGCTTACTTCTTCATGTCGTCCTTCTTCATGCCGTCCTTCGACATGTCCTTTTTCGCCATGCCTTCTTTGCCAATGTTGTTCTTGGCCATACCGCCGTTGGACATCCCTGAGGTGCCTTCCTTCGACATGCCGCTCTTCGGCTCAGATCCCATCTTGGTCGTGTCTTGCCCGGTGGCTTGGGCAAATGCGCCGGTCGCGGTAAGTCCGGTGAAAGCAACGCACACCGCAGTAAGAATAATTTTTCTTATTTTAGCCTCCTGCTGAAACAACAGCGTTGCAATAGGCAAAGATGAGGACGGTTCCACAGCGCGTAATGTGATCGCGCTGAAGAGTGATCAATATTGCTCAGGTGCACTTAGGCAGCAAGCGCCGGTTGCGCCGCACGATCTCCAAAGCTTTTGCAGCTCTCGCCGCGCGCCCAATGAGCTTGTGACGGAATTTCTCCGGCCAATTCGCTCCATTGAGGATCAGTTCAAAATCTTTGGCCTCGGCCTCTTCAGTCTTGATGGCGCCGTACGACGGAATCCGAAATGCGCTGATCGGGCATGCTCCGCCAACCGATGAACTGGAACTTCTCGAATGTTGATCGCTTAGATGTTCAGTGAATTTGCAGGCTAATTGAGAAGGCCTGCGTGACTTATGGTCTTTCAGGGACGATTTCATGCGCGAAAGCAATTTGGATTCTACAGCCGGGCTTGCCGGACATCAGATCTATCCTGTGCTGGCGCCGTTGCCCTTCGCATGTTTTGCCGGCGCTTTCGTCACCGACATCGTCTATTGGAGCGCACCTGACGCAATGTGGGAGACGTTTTCGGTTTGGCTGATAACCGCGGGCTTGGTCATGGCCGGCTTCGCCGCCTTGGCGGGCATGATTGACTTCGTGAGCAATATATCAATTCGCGCGCTCAAGCCGGCTTGGCTTCATGTGTTGGGTAACGTATTGGCGCTCTTGCTGTCGTTGATCAATGCTTTCGTTCACAGCCGCGACGGCTACACTGCGGTTGTACCTACCGGTTTGGTACTTTCCGGATTCGTTGTGGTCATTCTGTTGTTCACGGCTTGGATGGGTTCGGAGATGGTGTATCGCCATCGCGTTGAGGCGGTGAATTGATGCGTGCCCCTAGAAATCCACATCAAGCATACTGCGTTTCGCGTGCTCTGGCTCTCTGTGCAGTCATCTGCGGCTTGGGACTCGCCGGATGTGACCAGAATGGCGGCGATCCTAGGCAACAGATCGGCGCCAATCCGGTTTTGCCGGAGCCGCAGCAGTATTTGTTGCCACCGATGCATATCGCAAGAAAAGCGAATTGGGGTCAGGGCGAAACGCCTACTGTGCCGCAGGGGTTACAGATTCAGGCACTCGGTACCGATTTTCAGCATCCTCGGTCAATATACGCTCTCCCCAATGGCGACGTATTGGTGGTCGAGACCAATGGTCCGAAGGCGCCAGTCAACCGCCCCAAAGACTTGATCATGGGCTGGGTACAATCGTTTGCTGGGGCCGGCGCCAAGGGTGGTAATCGCATCACGCTCCTGCGCGATGGTGTTAACGGCAATCCATCAATAAGGACAGTATTTCTGGACAATCTCAACTCGCCGTTTGGCGTCGCCCTGGTCGGCCATGACCTTTATGTGGCAAACACCGACGCGATAGTTCGCTATCCTTACACCGACGGGCAAACCAAGATTACAGCCGAGGGAACGAAGCTGACCGACCTCCCTGGCGGCCCAATCGATCATCATTGGACAAAGAGCATGCTGGCCAGCCCGGACGGCTCGAAGCTCTATGTCGGTGTCGGCTCCAACAGCAACATCACTGAAAACGGAATTCCGGCAGAATACGAACGCGCCGCGATTTGGGAAGTGGACCGGACCTCCGGTGCCCACCGCATCTTCGCCAGCGGTCTGCGCAATCCCACCGGTCTTCAGTGGGAGCCAGAGAGCAGCAAACTTTGGGCTGTCGCAAATGAACGCGATGAACTCGGTCCGGATTTGGTTCCTGATTATTTGACCTCCGTTAAGGACGGCGCATTCTATGGTTGGCCGTACAGCTATTACGGACAACACGTAGATCCGCGTGTAGAACCGCAGCGACCCGATTTGGTTGCCAAGGCGATTGCTCCCGACTACGCCTTGAGTTCTCATGTGGCACCGCTGGGTCTCGCGATTTACACCGGTGCCGATCTTCCTGCGAGTTTCCACGGCGGAGCTTTCGTAAGTGAACACGGCAGTTGGGACCGAAACCCTCTCAACGGCTACAAGGTGGTGTTTGTACCGTTCAAAGACGGGAAGCCCAGTGGACCCGCTGAAGACTTCGTGACGGGCTTTCTGAACGCGGACAATCAAGCGCGCGGACGGCCGGTGGGCTTGGCCGTTGATCGGGTGGGCGGATTGCTAATCGCCGACGATTTGGGAAATACCGTATGGCGGGTGTCGTCGCTTCATGCTGGTCCTGCCGCGAAGGCTAACCCTTGAGCTGACCAATCCGCTTGTGTCAGACGTTCCGCCTATCGCGCGACGTAAAAGAGGTCCCGGCTTCCACAGGCGCTCCAACGCACTTCTTGTAAGTAAAAAAAACGCAGTCAAACCCGTTAGGGTTGGTACTCCAAAACTTCCTAAGCAACGTGTCCGCTTGGGAGCGCTTTTTGAACGTTCAGGCCCGAACGTCCGTCACTTTCCTGATGCTGCAGATTATTTCACTTTCCGTCACGGCCAGGCTCTTACGATGATACGCCAGTTTCTGCAGTGGTTTTTACGAAATCGCGATACCGGCGCCATCACGATCGCTCAGGCGCCCAACCTCGTTCTGTGGGTCGTAATCGCGGCGGGCGTTTTGCTCTGGGTTTTGCCCTCGTCAGGCAATCCATCTGCTGCTTTAGAAATCGTGTTCAAAGGTGGTCTACTCGTTTGGGCCGTCGACGAGGTTTTCCGCGGGGTGAACCCGTGGCGGCGCTTTCTCGGTGCAGCCGTGTTCGGCTATGAGCTCACGACCATCCTATGATCAGTTGTCCGGAATGCATCACGCTGCCACGGCTAACGCGCTTCCAAGGCCTGAGCGATGTCCGCGATCAGATCGTCCGGGTGCTCGATACCGATCGACAGCCGGATCGTAGACTCGAGAATTCCGATTTTTTGGCGGACATCCGCAGGAACGCCTGAATGAGTCATGCTCGCAGGCAGGCTCGCAAGCGACTCCGCGCCGCCCAGGCTCACCGCCAGCTTGAAGATCTGCAGCGCGTTTAGAAACTTGAATGCGGCAGCTTGGCCCCCGACAATGTCAAACGAGAACGTGGAGCCCGCGCCGGTGCATTGCCTCTTGAACAAAAGGCCGGCGGGTGAGTTCTCGTCGAGGTGAGCAAGGTAATGGACCTTGGCAACTTTGCTTTGGTCGCGCAGGTAATCCGCAACGAGCCGTGCGTTTGCATCGGCTTTTTCCATGCGGATGCTCAGTGTTTCGAGCGACCGGCTGAGCATCCAGCAAGAATGGGGGTCAAGTTGGGTACCGATAGCTCCGCGTAGCGCCCTGATGTCCTTCATGAGGGCCTTCGAGCCAAGCGTTGCGCCCGCAATCAGGTCGGAATGGCCACCAATATATTTGGTCAATGAGTATAGCGAAAGATCAGCCCCATGTTCGATCGGCCGCTGAAACACGGGGCCGAGAAGCGTGTTATCGCATGCGACGAGTGGCGTGTGCCCCTGAGCCGTTCCGATTGCGTCGGCGACACGGCGGACCATCGCTATGTCGACCAGGCCGTTGGTGGGGTTTGCGGGGGTCTCGATGAAAATCATCGCCACCCGTCCTTTGCTCATGGCGTCTTCCGCCGCCAGGCTGACCGCAGCTTCGTCAACACCATCGGCGAAGCCGACCGCGCCGATGGACAGGCCAGCAAGCGTCTTAGCAAACAGCGTTTCGGTCCCGCCATAAAGCGGCTGCGAGTGCAGAATAACGTCGCCCCGCATTGAAGCGCGAATACACCAAGCCCGCGCCCATTCCCTCGGGAGGCTCGCGCCGACCTGACACAAAATCGAATTAATCCTGCCCATCTTCGGCGGTCCTGAACACGAAGGTTGAGGTCAGGAAGACGGGCGGCTTAACCGCGCCCTCCGACAGTTGCGGATCGTACCCGTAGTTCAGCATCAGCGTCTCGGGATGCAGCACGTGGTTGCCGATGTGGGTTTTCGACGGAAACGGCTTCACCATGGTCGGCCTCGCTGTCTGGATTCGGTATGTCGACGCTTGAATCGGAGGCAGGTTCCGTAATTCAATGCCGCGTGGCCCTGCCGTCTTCTGCGCTCGATCTTTCGGCTGGCGTACTGGAAGCCTAAATGTAGCAGACTTGCCAGTCTCAGGGATCGACGGGCGTGTCTGAGCAATTCGCATTGTTTGAAAGTCCTGCTCCGCAGCCGGAAGGGTTGCGCTATGCCGCCGACTTTATTTCTCTGGAGACCGAACAGAGACTTATTTCCGGGATCCGGGACCTTCCGCTCCAGCCCTTTCAGTTCGGGTGATTCGAGGGGAAGCGGCGGGTCGCTTCGTTCGGTTTCCGATATGACTACGGCTTGCGGCACTTACAGCTGTCCGAACCGATCCCGGCTTGGTTGGACGAGATCGTCGCGAAAGTCGAAGCGTTCGGCGGCCCCGCAACCCAGATCCGGCAGGTCCTTTGCATTGAATACGACGCCGGGGTTGGTATCGGCTGGCATCGCGACAAACCCCACTTCGACAGAATATTCGGCCTTTCGCTGGGATCCGCCTGCAAATTCCGGTTTCGTAGGATTGCCGGCAAGACTTGGGATCGCTTTACGCTCGATGCCGAACCCCGCTCGCTTTACATGATGTCCGGCGCCTCACGGCATGTCTGGGAGCACAGCGTTCCTGCCGTGGAGGCACCACGTTATTCGGTCACGTTTCGCACGATGAATGCACCTGACCCCTCGAAGACAGCCTGATACGCTGGCTCGAACCTGGACTCTACGATTCGATGGCAAGACGATCCGGCAGCGCAATACTTCCTTTGCACGGTGGACGCGTGCCGCCTTGGCTGGCGACGCGCATGTCCTCGCTCGTCGCCGTCATCGCGCAGGCGATCGTCCACCATTATGGCCGCGACGAATTCCTACAGCGGCTATCGCATCCATTCTGGTTCCAGTCGTTCGGCGCCGTCACGGGCATGGACTGGCATTCGTCCGGCATCACCACCAGCGTAATCGGCGCCCTAAAGCGCGGCCTGGGACCACTTTCAGGCGAACTCGGCATCCACGTGTGTGGCGGCCGCGGCCAACATTCAAGGAAGACGCCGGACGAGTTGCGTCTGCTCGGCGAACGCATCGGCTTCGATGGAGCCAAGCTGACACGTGCTAGCCGACTCGTTGCGAAGGTCGACAGTGCCGCCGTCCAGGATGGCTTCGACCTATATCTGCACGGGTTCTTCGTGACCGATGACGGCAAGTGGACGATTGTGCAGCAGGGAATGAACGGCGACAAGAAGCAGGCGCGCCGGTACCATTGGCATTCCGAAAACGTGAAGAGCTTCGTCGACGAGCCGCACAGCGCGATCGACGGACCGGCGCAGGATGAAATCGTTAACCTGACAGACAAGCGGGCCGAGATTTCCCGCTTGCGGCAGCTCGACCTGCTGGCAGACTTGGGGCCGGACCGCATCGTGTCCGAACTGCAGGCGCTCACGGGCGACACGCCGGCGCAAGCCACGCTGCCGCACCTCATCATGCCGGCGCATCACGACGTGCGCTCGAGCGACGTCTTCACGCGACGGCTGCATGGCACGCTCGCTGCGGCAGCTGAGCGCGGACCTGTCGACTTTCCCGACCTGCTGCTGACGCCGGGCGTCGGTGCCCGCACAATCCGTTCACTCGCGATGGTGGCCGAGGTCGTGCACGGGTCGCCCTACCGCTTCCGGGATCCCGCCCGCTTCTCGCTGGCGCACGGCGGCAAAGACCGCCACCCGTACCCCGTCCCCATCAAGGTCTACGACGAGACCATCGACGTCATGAAATCCGCCGTTCTGAAAGCAAAGCTTGGACGCGACGAGGAGATGCAGGCGTTGAAACGCCTCTACGACCAGGCACGCCGGCTTGAACGGACGGCCGAGGGGCCGTCGTTCGAATCGTTCGTCGCATCCGAGCGCGCGGCGTCGCCGGCGCTGGACGGCCGATCCGTATTCGGATGGGAAAAGGACCTTGCGCCATCGAAGGTGGCCGGCGCGGACGGCAAATAAGCGGGCGCCATGATGCCTCTTCTGCCGCTTGGATCTGATTCGGCGGCGTCAAGAATTGACGGAATCGGCAGCTGGTGCATGCTGATCGCATGAGGCACTTCCAAAACTGCCATCTGGCGCGGATGAGTGACGGCCATTTCTGCATCATCCGGGACCTCGGCCCCGTCAAGGGCGGCAGGGGTCTCAAGCATCACGAGGTCGTCGTCGACTTCACGTGGCGGGCGCTTGTTAGGTATGTGCTCCTCAGATGGCGCCAGAAGCCTCTCCAGACGGTTCCGACCGAAAGAAGTCCCCATACGCCCTCCCTGGCAAAAAAACTGAAACCAGGGCTCGTGGCGGCGTCCGGATCCGGTCAGGCGGCCGACCGTTAAGATCCGCGGTCCCGCCAGGCCGTTTTAGCACGTGGACGAGAGCGGCCGGTCGCAGCTTCGAGCCTGAGCTTCACCGGAAATCCGGTGATTCCCGTATCATGGACGGAGATGGCGTCCTAGTCGGCGATCACCAATCGCCGCGTCTGGGGAAAACCACGTATAGAAGACCCTTCCGAGCACCCACTGCGCCCGGCCTCCCCAATCCGGCCGGCCAACCTTCCGCCAATCCCGTCATCGAACGATATCCAAGCAATCGTACCCAAGCTAGGATAGCTTCCCTAAGATCAGCGACGCATGATGGAAACGGTAACCGACCAGGCGATTCAACCTGTAGCCGCGAACGCGCTTATAAATGGCGAAACGCGCTACCGGGGGTTATTAGATTTTGTGCCAGTCGCCCTGGTGAGGCTCGATCGGACCAAGCTAGCCGCGACCTTTTCACGCTTTCGCGCTCGGGGCGTGCAAGACTTGGGGCGTCATGTTGCCGGACATCCAAGCTTTGCAAAAGCCGCGATGAATTCGATAAAAATCGTCGAAGCCAATAAGAGGGCGATCCAATTATTCGGCGCTGGCGACGCGAGTGAGCTGATGGGGACCGCCGCGCTACTCTGGACCGAAAATCCCGAAATATTCAAACAGTCTATGGAGGCGGCATTCCGAGGCGAGAGCAGGTTCGAAGCCGAGATACGTGTCCGGACATTCCATCAGGGCGTGCGCAATATTCTCTATGTGACTGAGTTTCCGGAATCCAACGCCGATCCGGCTTTGGGGCTAACCTGCCTAATTGATATCGACGACCGAATTAAAGCCGAAGAAGCTCTTGCTCACGTTCGATCGGACTTCGCCCATGCGTCCCGATTGTCGACACTAGGCGAACTTACCGCATCCATCGCCCACGAAATCAATCAGCCGCTCTTTTCCATCATGACAAGTGGCGAGGCCTCGCTCAGTTGGCTATCGCATGCCGAGCCGGATTTGTCGGAAGTGCGGGAGCTATCTTCGAGGATCGTCGCCGACGCACAACGGGCCGCTGATGTCATCGACAGGATCCGCGCCACCATCGTACGAAAAGAGCCAGAACCAATTCGGATTGCCCTCAATCAGCTGGTTGAAGACGCCGTTCTATTTTTGGAACCAGAGTTCAAACGGCAGACGATAGACGTTATCGTTGATCTCAGCGCCGATCTCTCGGAAATCGTCGCCGATCGTATTCAAATGCAACAAGTCGTCGTCAATCTAGCGATGAATGCAATACAGGCCATGGCGGTCACTCCACCAGGATCGAGAAGACTCGTGTTCCGAACGCGTTCAACAGCGACGACTGCGGTCTTGTTTGTTGAGGACTCCGGCCCCGGCATCCCCCCGGATCAAATGGATTCCGTGTTCAAGACCTTTTTTACGACCAAGCCTTCCGGCACCGGCATGGGTCTTGCGATTTGTCGTTCGATTGTCGAGATCCATGGCGGGCGCATTCTGGCTGCAAACATCCCCGAAGGCGCCGGAGCGGTCTTTAGCGTTGAGCTTCCGTGCGCCCGCCTTCGGTCAGACTGATAGCGCTAGGTTCACTCAACTGGAGTGTGACCTGTCAGCAAATGAACCAGGGCAATTCCATATTCCGAGGCGGACTGCTGGTTCTGCCCCGTGATCAACTTGCCATCGACGACGACATGGGGCGCATGAAGGCCGCCGCTCGAATAGACAACTCCCGCCTCTTCAACCGCTGTTTGCGGATAATGGGGAATGATGAAACCGCGCCCGAACATCGTCTCCAGCTCGCGGTCTTCTTCGAGAGAGAATGCCGTAGCTTTCCGGCCCCGGACCCGCTCGGGGTTGTTGGCAATGGCGATGGCGCCGTGGCAAATCGCTCCGACTATCGTGCCGGCTGACCAGAAATGCTCGAGTGCCTTAGCCACATCCTCATTCGGATAGAGATCGAACGTCGCGCCGCGGCCGCCAGCGACGTGAACAGCATCATAGTCGTCGAGATCGACCCGGCCCAATTGGATGGTGTTCTCCAATTTCTGGCGCAGCGCTGGATCTGAAAGAAACCCCTTGCTGACCAGATCGTCGGCCTCAGCAGATTTCTCAAAATAAGGATCACTACGCTCAGTCCACCCAACCTTGCCGCCCAAGGGGCTCGCGAAATCGACCGCGATTCCGCGCTCCGTCAGATGCCAGTAGGGATGGGTCACTTCGGACAGCCAGGTGCCCTTGTCGGAGCTTGTGATGATGAACAAGACTTTCATGGCGTTGCCTCAGCCTATTCTGATGAAGGATTGGAGGATCAGTCTTCGGCGGCGATGGAGCCAGGATGCCGGCAAAGCGCGGCGACCTCAATGTTCATGAACGGATAGAGAGGCATCGACTCCAGGATCGTGTGGAGTTCGGCGGGGCTCTCTACCTTGAAGATACTGATGTTGGCCCACTGTCCCGCAACACGCCACAGATGGAGCCACTTGCCCTGCTTTTGAAGCTCGGCCGCGCGTTCATGCTCCCGGGCACCCAGGGTTTTAACTTTTTCCGGATCGATATCGTGCGGCATTCGAACGGTGATTTTGACGTGAAACAACATGGCTTTTCCTCGCGTGGCGGGAGTAAGTGATTCAGGAAGGACCGGCGCTGTGCGAATGTTGTCGCAAAGCGCCGGCCCGATCGGGCGGCGGCCCCAAAGCCGCCGCGTAGGATCAGACGCCTGAGACGGGGCTTTGGCCGGTCATGGTGTGAAGCAAGACCAGCGCATATTCCGAGGCCGATTGCTGGTTCTGGCCGGTCACAAGCTTGCCGTCCCTGATGACGTAGGGATCGTTCGCGCCAACGCGGGCATATTTGGATCCAGCTTCCTCCAGCACGGTCTGCGGGTAGTGAGGGATCAGAAAGCTGCTGCCGAACATGCGCTCCAGCTCCTTGTCTCCTTCCAGGGTGTACCCGGTGGTGCGGCGTCCGCGCACGCGCTCGGGAATGTTGCCGAGAGCAATCGCGCCGTGGCAGATCGCGCCCACCACTTTGTCCTTGGCCCAGAAATGCTCCAAAACCTTCGCGACATCGTCACTCGGATAGAGATCGAACGTGGCGCCGCGGCCACCCGCGACATGGACGGCATCGTACTTGTCCAGATCGACATCCCTGAGCTTCATGGTCGTGTTGAGCTTGGCCACCAGCTGTTTGTCCGAAAGGAAGCCCTTGCTGACAAGATCTTCGGGTTCCGTGGTATTGGCGAAGTACGGATCGCTATAAGGATCGTAGACAACCTTACCGCCGGCGGGGCTGGCAAAATCGACTTCAACGCCGCGCTCGGTCAGGTGCCAGTATGGGTGAGTGACCTCCGACAGCCAAAACGCGGTCTCGGAGCTGGAGATGATGAACAGGACTTTCATGGGCGACCTCTCGGTTGAAACGTTGATCGGGCGACACGCTCGATGACCGGCGCGTCCGAGCGAAACGCTAGTCGCTGTCGATTTTCCGAACCATTAGAAAGGTAGTTAGCGCGCCCTATACCTAGGGTTAGGCGGGACATGACGAGCGAACATCTGAAATCGAGCTCACCGTCATTCCACAACGCCGGCACATTAAAGCGCGCGCAACGAATGCGGTGAATCTGAGTAGTTCATTGTTGCGACAGTGTTACTATCTCTGAGGTCCCACCGAACGGCTCCCTCCCGAAGACCGCTGCCGCTAGAACCGGCTATTTCTCAACCATACGAAGGTATGGGGTCGAAGAGACCCCTGTTCGGTTGCTCGAAAGCGCCTGCAAATTGAGACTGCCCATAAGAAACGCAGGTAATGGGAAGCGGAAACGGGCGGACAACAACGACTTAATTTGGTCCGCATGCGCAACGAACAGGTAACCAGCATGGACGGCCACATAGGCGACATCGAAGAACCACAGCGGATTGTTGCGGCACAGAGCACCCAGCGGTATGCTATGACGATGAGCGACATGGGGCTAATTCATATCATCGATGACGATGCCGGCGTGCGCAAAGCCCTCTCAAGCCTCATTCGCTCAGTGGGCAATGATGTGCGCATCTACGAGTCGACGAGCAAATTTCTCGAAAGTAAACTTCCCGACGTCCCCTCATGCCTTCTTCTCGATGTGCGCATGCCTGGCAGCAACGGCCTCGATTTTCAGGCATCCCTCGTAAACCGTGGCATTTTCCTGCCTGTTATCCTGATGACAGGCTACGGCGACATCCAGATGTCCGTTCAGGGCATGAAAGCAGGGGCCGTTGATTTTTTGACAAAGCCGCTGCGGCACCAGGACGTGCTGGTGGCAATCGATGCGGCCCTTTTGCGCGATCGCGAACGGCGCAAGGAGAGTTCTGAGATTTCAGCGGTGCGCGCTCAATATGCCCAGCTGACGCCGCGAGAAGTGCAGGTTTTCAACCTGGTAACCGCCGGCAAAATGAACAAGCAAATGGCGGGCGAATTGAATCTTAGTGAGATTACCGTCAAGCTTCACCGGGGTTCCATGATGAAGAAAATGGGCGTGCGGACGGTGGCCGACCTCGTCAAGCAGGCGGAAGTGCTGCGGCGTGCGGCCAAACCGTCGCGTGAGGATATTTGAAACTGCCTTTAGCTGGCCCGCGCCTACCAAGAAGACCATGTTGTCTGCACCTCCGTATGGTTGCAACTTTAGCCAGACATGCAAATCTATTTCGAAGCTACCGCATGGTCTGCGGCACAGCCCGCGGCAAAGGACGAAATGTGACGAGCGCGATAATTTCGATCATTGATGATGATGGCGCGACGCGTCAGGCATTGACGGCATTGATGCGTTCGAAAGGGTTTGACGCCAAGGCCTACGAGTCAGCTGAAGAGTTCCTGCAGGCCGGCGCGCAAGACACATCACAATGCGTCATCACCGACATACAGATGCCCGGGCTCAGCGGGATTCAACTCAAGCAGCGCCTCAATGACGGTAATTGCACGGTACCCGTCATCATGATTACCGCTCGCGCTGACAAGCGGCTGCATGCCGTCGCAATTGAGACCGGCGCCTTTTGCCTGCTTCGAAAGCCTTTTAAGTCACACGCGCTGCTGGAGTGCGTGGAACGGGCTCTTGCCATCTGATGTCTACCCCCTCACCTCATTCTGCGACCGATGACGGACCTCAAGCCAGTGTCCCCAACATAGACGTCACGGATCTCGTGGAAGAAAGCGTTATTGTGTTTGGGCTCGACATGCGCGTCAGGGCCTGGAATACGGAAGCCGAGCGTCTGTATGGGTGGAAACGCGAGGAAGTGATCGGCGGCATAATTCAGGCCGCGGTCAAATGCTCTCCTTCCGAGCCATTGGCAGTTATTCTCGCCAAGGTTCGCGAAACCGGGCTTTGGCGTGGTGAATTCTCCCGGACAACAAAACAGGGAGCCACAGTTACCGTAAAGGCCAAATGGTCGCTTCGCCGCGACGGCAACGGCGAAATGCTCGACATCGTCGAGACCAGCCGGGACTTAACGGAATTCAGACAGAGCCAGGAAGCCTTCGAGAGGGCTCAACACCATTTCCAAAACCTCTTTCATGCGTCGGCAGCCTCCTTCTGGGAGCTCGAATTCTCTGCCGTGAGAGAGATGCTCAAGGTGCTCCGGGACAAAGGCATTAAGGATCTACGCAAGCATTTCTCCGAAAATCCCGGGTATGTGAGGCAGTTGATCCAAGCGACCAAGATCATTGATGTCAACGATATGACCTTGGCCATGTTCGGTAACGGCAATCGAGAGGATGTGCTGCGCAGGCTCGACGTCTTCTGGCCGGACGAGAGTCTCAGCGTATACGCGGAGAGTGTGCTCGCGTCCATGGAGAAAAAACCACATTTCTCTTCGGAGGCTGTCTTCCTTTCGATCGATGGCCGACGTCTTGAGACGCTCTTTACGGTCTCCTTTCCTCCACAGCTCCTGCAATATGGGCGGTTTCTGGTAGGCATCGTCGACCTTACACAAGCCAAGAAGGCCAAAGCTGAACAGGAGGCCAGCGATCGCCGGTATCGGGATTTGTTTCACTTTCTCCCTGTACCGCTCCTGCGGCTGGAAGGCTCTGCGGTCATTGACATCTTCAAGGCCGCGCGCACGGAAGGCGTGGAAGATTTTGCGGAATACCTCAAACAGCGCCCTGAGATACTGACGAGGATTCTCGAAGGACTGAAAATAGTCGAGGTCAACCGGCGCACAGTCGAAATGTTGCGGGGTCAGTCGCCGGACGATTTTAAGGGTTCGGTGGCCAGATACTGGACCGAGTCGCTCGATACTTTCCGCGATGTCATGGCTGCCCGCTATTCCGGCAAGCCTGGGTTTGAATGTCTCGCCAAGATGGTTGCACACGACGGCACGGTGCTCGATACGCTGTTTTTCGCGGCTTACGGGCCGATTACCGGCGAAGAACATATCAGCCTCGTCGGGCTAATCGACGTAAGCGACCGGGTCAAGGCACAGGAAATGCTGGCGCGAGTTCAAGCTGAAATGGCCCACGCGGCCCGCGTTTCGGTGTTGGGCGAGCTTACGGCCTCCATTGCGCATGAAGTGAGCCAACCGCTCACGGCGATTGAGTCCAACACCGAGGCAAGCCTGACCTGGCTCAAGCACTCGCCGCCGAACATCGAGGAAGTCCGCGAACTATCGGTCCAGACGGCGGCGGAAGTCCAACGAGCTGCTGACATCATTCATCGTATACGGTCGATGGCGCTCCGCACGATCCCGAGCACAAGGAGATCGCGGTAAATACAGTAATACGGGAGGCGATGTTGTTCTTGCGCACGAGCTGCAACGCAATGATGTTGAATCGTCACTTCACCTCGGAACCAACCTCCCGACGATCATCGGCGACCGTGTTCAATTGCAGCAGGTGATCGTGAATCTCGCGGTGAATGCCATGCAGGCCATGGGCCCCGCTGGCGGCGAGGCCCGCAAACTAAAAATAGCAACGGCGATCGCGGCCGACCTTCAGAACGTCACCATTGAAGTCACGGACAGCGGGTCCGGCATCTCCATTGAAGCGCTTCCGCATCTTTTCGAGAGCTTCTTCACGACAAAATCCACCGGCATGGGCATGGGTCTGCCGATCTGCCGCTCGATTGTCGAAGCTCACGGGGGTGAAATCTCCGTGGCCAACCGCAACGAGGGGCATGGCGCGCGCTTTACAATTCGCCTGCCGACACGGCAGGAGCGATCCCACTGAAACCGCTTTGGGAAAGTGCCCATCTTTTACATTCCAGTTCTGGAGTGCGCTATCACCTACCTTGCGCTGGAACGCTTAAGAGACCCACGCTCGTCTCGGATCGATGACGATACGCCTGGGTAATGGCTTTACGAAAGCTCCGCGCCGGTCCCTCTATCTCCTCGTATAGGTATGACCAAACGCTGTTCTAATGGTTCGGACTATTTCTCCGTGACAAGTTTCGGTCAACGCCCCCCGGCGCCAAACCAACAACGGACGGAGACATGTCATGAAAACCGCAAAAGATCTGATGCTCGCCTATATCGCTGGCACCGCCGAACAATCCGGCGCGTTGTTCGGGGACCGTGGAACGCTCGAACTTCCCTACATGGCGTCGATTGGAATTCCGCCTGTCTCGACGGGCGCGGCAGAAGTCGGAAAATTCCTCGGCTTCCTCCACAGCACGCTCTATCCGGGCTTCAAGTTCGAAAACGTAAAGATCCATCTCGAGACGCCGGATCAAGTTTTTGCGGAATATTTCATCAATCACAAGTCCGGGATCACCGGCAAAGAAGTGAAGCAGCAGTTCTTCGGTCACCTCGAAGCCGTAGACGGGAAGATCAAGCGGCTGCGCGAAGCGATCGACGTCGTCGTTGCGGCGCAAGCGATCTATCCGAACGGCCTTGCCGATGTGATCGCCCAGAAGGCGTAAGCGCGCTTGTTCCAACGCAAACCGGGAAGGAGACAAGCTATGACGCTTACTTTGCAACAAGGGCAGGAGATCTTGCAGGCGGCGACCGCGAAAGCGAAGGAGATCGGCATCGCCGCGTCCATTGTCGTTCTCGATGCCGCCGGACACCTAAAGGCGTTTTATCGGATGGACGGCGCGTGGCTGGGCTCCATCGACGTCGCGATGAAGAAAGCGAAGACGTCGGTTCTCTTCGAAATGGAGACCCAAAACGTGTGGGAGGTGTGCAAGCCAGGCGCACAGGCACACGGCCTTGAGCAAACCAACGAGGGCTTGGTCACCTTCGCCGGCGGCATCCCATTGAAAGCCGCCGGCGGCAGACTGCTCGGCGCGGTTGGCGTCTCGGGCGGCCAGGTTTCGCAGGGATTTTGACATCGCCGGCGCGGGATCAGCCGCCTTCGCTAGCTAGGCCATTTCGACGCTTTTATTCAACACAGGAGAACAAAATGACGAGAAAGATACTCATCACCGGAGCAGGATCCGGGCTAGGCGAAGGAGCTGCAATCGGACTTGCCCGCAAAGGACACGACATCATCGCTACGGCGCAGAACTGGCCGCAGGTGACGGCGCTTCGGACCAAGGCGGACGACCTCGAATTGCAGAATCTAAGGATCGAAAAACTCGACCTTCTGGATCCTTGAGATGTGAGACAGGTCGCATCCTGGGATTTTGACATTTTGCTCAACAACGCCGGTATTGGCGAAGGTGGGCCGATCGCCGAAATTCCGCTCGATCTGGTCAGAAAGAACTTCGAGACCAATGTGTTTGCGCCGCTCGCCTTGACACAGCAGGTCGTCAAAAAATGGGTCGCCGCCAAAACCCCTGGAAAGATCGTCTTCACCTCTTCAATGGGCGGCCTCTTCAGCCCGCCGGGCTTTGCCGCTTATGCGGCGACCAAACATGCCATCGAGGCCATCGCCGAAGCCATGCAGGGTGAGCTAAAGCCCTTTGGCATTCAGGTCCAGACCATCAATCCTGGCGCCTATCTAACCGGCTTTAATGAGGCCATGGCAGCGAATGCGTTTCGTTGGCTTGACGATGCCGTCAACTTCACCAAGCGCGACACCATGCATACGATCGTCTCCGGCTTAATTGGGAACGCCGACGGCCGACTTGATCGAACGAGATGATTGCCAAATGATCGAGGTCGTGCCGGCCAAGGAAGGTAACTTCCGCAACGTGTTTCCAGCTTTCGTCGAAGACGCGCTCAAAAAACATCAAACCGAGATGTTCGCCTTACGGATCTAGCTGGAGCGAAACGGAACGGTGGCACGTCTAAGCGCCAACGTTCCGTCCTCCGCTTTACTCAATGCGATGCATTCTAACTGCACAACCTTTGAAGCAATGGAGGTTTCGTTATGGCTTACGATTTTGCTCAGCCCACGACCGCCGTATCTCGCGGACTGAAGCCGAGGAGATTGCCGCCGGCGGCGCAGCGAGCCCTCATCGAAGCAGAAGCGCGCAGGAGCGCTGCCGACGCCTGTGCGCGTCCGATGCCGAAGGAATTTCAGGGTCCCAAGGGTCCAGAGCCCACCCGTTACGGCGATTGGGAAAGTAGAGGCATCGCGTACGACTTCTAAACGCCGACAAAGACGCTAAAGGCATATGTACGGTACAGCCCCGCGATTTTCGGTAAGCCCGCCCTCTCCGCCTCTAGCCTCAAACACGTCTCACGATCTCCACGAGAATTGGCGGGGCTAGCGGGCTCTTTTACACAGAATCTCCTATAACAAAAGGCGACAAGAGCCGCCGGGCAACGCACGCCACCGCTTTCCTGCGATCGACCACTTCCAAAATATCGAATCTCGAAAGGCCTGTTGGATAGGCTTAGCGTTCCCGCGATTCTCGAATGACACTACTCAGACTGGTCGATCGCCAAGCGAGCCATGCCCAGGAGATAAACGGCAAAGATTAATCCCAGTCGCTCGGCGCGCATCCGTGCCTCGTCGATCGTTTGAACAAGACGCTCGATTTCTTCTGCTTTTGTCATGCTTCCTTCGCCAACCGGCTCATAGTTACAATCTTTACGTCTTGGGTAGTGGAAGTCTCGCTCACCCCTCGGCCGGCGCGGTCAAGCGCCAAATAATCATCGCTCGAAATCGTGATATTTCTCGCCGCAGCGTTCTCTTCCAAACGCACAATGCTCGACATTCCTGGAATGGGCAGCATCACCGGAGAGCGCTTGAGGACCGACAACATGGTTGGTGAGCTCAAATGCTTCGACCACGTGACGGATAAACTCTCCCGTGACCTCGGGCGCGAAGATGCCCAGCCGCCCTGAGAATGAGCGCGATCACCGGCCCTAAGGAAGTAACGACGTCCCAAGTCGGAAGAAGAGCATAGATGCTCTCGGGCCCTGGACCGAGAGGCAGAATGAATTCTCCTTTGACGCGTCGCTTCGATTTTTTGACCATCGATGGTCGTATATTGAAGCGCGCTAAGAATAGACTCGCCACTTTCCGCCCTTGCGTTTCGCTTTTTCGCGATTGTCGGCACCGGTTTGCCCCTCGACGCGCCATCGATTTTAGATTTCGTCAGAACATCGTGTTACCGTTCAGCGAGCTGTCCGGGATAGCCTGGATAACGTCCCAATGCTCGACAAGCTTGTCATTCTCCAATCTGAAAATGTCGATGATTGCGTCACCGTTCTTGCCGAAAAACCCCGTATAGTGACAGTGAAGTATAACGTAATCACCGTCAGCAAAGACACGCTTGATCTCGCCGCGCGTATTCGGGTACTTCTCCGCAATCCACCTCACGTAGTTGCGAAGACCATCGAACCCGTTCGCGGCGAACGGAGTATGCTGCGTGTAGGTCTCTCCTCCGTAAAGTCTAACAGCCTTATCGACGTCCCCTTCAAACAGCGCCATCTTGTAGAATTCAGTAACAATGCGTTTGTTATCTTCGCGCTTTTGTATGTCTGCCGACATCGTACATGTCCTTGTGTCCATTGGCTGCCGTGCGCTGGCGTAATCGCCTGCTGACGCGACAGCATCTGCTTTTACTTTTCCGACAGGGTCTGATGAACGTGGTGCACAACGATCGAGCCCTCGCCGACTGCCGCGGCCACTCGCTTGACGTTACCGGACCGCGCATCGCCGACCGCGAACACACCAGGCAAGCTCGTCTCCAGCATGCGAGGCGGGCGCAGCAGCGGCCACGGTATCGGAGCCTGGGCGGCAGCCAGATCGTGGCCGGTGAGAACGAACCCCTTCGCATCTAGCGCGACGCATTGTGACAACCACGGCGTCTTCGGAGAAGCCCCTGTCATGACAAAGACATGCCGCAAGGGCTCCGTCTTAATCGCTCCGGTCGTCTTGTCTCGCCAGGACACTTGCTCGAGGTGATCGCCACCGGAGAGACCGGTAATCTCGCTGCAATAGCGAACTTGAATGCGTGGATTTTCTTCGATTCTCTGAATGAGATATCGTGACATCGTGGCCGCCAGGCTGGGGCCGCGTATCATCATCTGAACTCCCGCCGTATTTTGCGCCAAGAATACAGCCGCTTGGCCAGCGGAATTTCCACCACCAACGACGATCGCAGGCTCGCCGGTGCAAGCCTGAGCTTCCATGAAAGTCGCGTTATAATAGATACCCTTGCCAGTGAAAGATTCCAGGTTTGCAATATCCAGCTTGTTGTACTGAGCTCCCGTGGCAAGGACGATTGTACGCGTTTGAAATTGCTGTCCGTCTTCCAAAGTTACCCTATAGGGAACCTCTTCACAGTTCAGCCGAGCGACACTCCGGGCGACCATAATTTTCGCGCCGAACTTCTCCGATTGCGCTATCGCCCGAGCCGCTAGATCCCGTCCGGACACTCCCGTCGGGAAGCCGAGATAATTCTCGATCTTGGAACTGGATCCGGCCTGTCCTCCAGGCGCGGCTTTTTCAATAACGAGAACGCTCAGTCCTTCGGACGCCGCATATACCGCCGCCGCCAATCCCGCCGGACCGGCCCCGACAACTATCAGATCACGCACTGCCGTTCGATCGATCGCGAGATTGAGCCCGAGACATTCCGCGAGCTGTTGGGGCGTTGGATTGCGAAGGACAACGGCATTGTTGCAGATCACCAACGGAATGTCGGCCGAGTCGCCCGCAAACTGATCAAGCAGTTTCTGCGCGGCTGCATCGTACCCGATTTCAAAGTAAGCGTAAGGATGGCCGTCGCGGCTGAGAAACTCCCGTAACGCAAGCGTATTCGCGGAGCCGTTCGAGCCTACCACCACAACGTTTCCGTGGCCGGCATCCCGTAAGGTCGACCGGCGAGCCAGAAACGCGTTCATGATGATGTCGCTGAGCTCCGCGTCCCGGGCGATGAGCGTGCGCAAATCGGCGGCACAGAGTTCGAGCAGTTCGCCGGACTCAACGACCTGGCAACGATAAATCGATCGGCGGCCGGATATCATAAGGAGTTCGCCGGAGAATTGACCTGGGCCATAGGTCGTAACCAGTTGGTCCTCGCCACCAACCACTGCGATGATTTGTATTCGGCCGGATATCACGACAAACACCGATGGCGTCTCGTCGTTCGGTTGATAGAGAATATCGCCCGCAGCAACCGGTTGCCGTCGCGCGAATACCCGGATCCGATCGATTTGAGTTTCACTCAAAATCGGCGCGTAAGCGCTTGGCTTCGAAACATTCTCGCTCATTTTGTCCGCCTAACGTTCCCGAGTTAGGAACCTTGTGTAATTGCGGCGCACGGCCCACTTGGCGTCACCGATTCCTGGCAAGGATGATTGTCCTGCTTTTATTTCGGAGGGTGGCTGTGGATTTCGTCAAGAGCGCTTGTATAATCACGAAGCCAATCCGTATGGCCGCCAATGCCCCAATCATCACGTTCGATCTCGTCAATCGTGATCCAAACCCGGCGAGCATTTTCAGGGGTGTTGCTAGCGCCTTCGGATTCAAGAACAACTTTAGTGAAATCGCGAATCAATCCGGACTTTGCGAGCACGTCCAGTCGATTGATCGGGATCTTGATATCGAGATAATAGAATGGCTTGTCGTGTACGGGTGAGCCAGCGCTGTAATCGGCGTCTTCATCGACCTCGTACACCCACCCCTTCATAATGCTTCGCGCGGTAGGCGTGTCTGGGACTTTTTCCCACCACATCAACACTTCGGTCAACCGCGCCATCATCGTGTGCTGAACGCTCTTCGGGAGCGCCCCGCGCCGCAAGGTCAGATTAATCCAGGGCATCGCTAGACCTCGTTATTTGTGATCGAACTACGCGGCGATTACTGAGCGGGAGGTGGTGGGATCGGCAGGGCAATATCGGTAGCCATCTTCCACTCGCCGTGAACCCTCACCCATTCGACAATCATCAAGAATGGCTTGGGTGTTCCGGATTGGCCAGCGTAGCCAACCGAGATGTCCAATGGCACGTAGGTCTGCATGACATCGCGGCTGAGCTGAACTACCTTCTCGCGGTCATAGGTCGGGCGTCATTAGGAACGTGCCCTGAAACAATTCGCCTATGTGATCGACGACCGTTTCGGCTCCCCAGAAGCCGGCCCAATTGCCCTCGGCCGGTGTTTTTGTCTTCGCGACGAACAGCGCCGATGGAGATTTCCAGACCATCCGCCGCACAGTAGCGAGGTCATGGGCGTTTTCCGCGTCAATGAGTTGTTTGTAGAGAGCACGAATCTCCGCGTCGGGGGTCATCGCTTGATGCGCAGATTCGGTGGCGCGGAGCTGCGAGGTGAAAACAAGGAGCAACGCGACGCTCGCCGACGCAGCTCCAGTGCTGATCTTGAGATTCATATTCTGGCTCCCGTCAAAAGAGTGTGAGGAATGCATTCTCATTTATGCCACCCAACATTCATCAGAAGTGACCTGACGACAACTGGACGCTTGTTTGGGGGCACCCCAAACCTTCGTATAGACGGCTAAGCGCTCGGCGAGGAGAGCTCCATTCGGAGCTGCTTCCATACCTCTGTATGGTTGATCTTCTCGAATGGGCCTTGCAATGCATGGACTCTCAACAATCGAGGCGCAGTTCTCATCGTCTCTCACTATTTCGTCAAACAACCCCTGAGAAAGCCTGTTATGGACGCATTAGCCACGGTAAAACTGTTTTATTCCTCGCTGGCATCCGGCGACGGCTCTGCCACGCTTGGCCTGCTTGATCCGGAGATCGAATGGACCGAAGCTGAGAGAACGCCCTATTTCAATGGCACGATGCGTGGCCCCGAGGCTGTCGTTCTAGGGCTCTTCGCACCTCTTGTTCGCGATTTCGACAACTTCACCACGACTCCCTCCGATTTTGTTACTGAGGGATCAAAGGTCGTGTCTTTCGGACAATATTCCGGAATTTCCAAACGCAATGGCCGCAAAATGACCGCGCCCTTCGTCCATGTCTGGACCGTTTTCAAACGGCCGCCTGCAGCGTTTCGTTCAATTTACCGATTCAGCACGCTGGAACGAGGCGTTGGCCTAGGACCGGTTTAATTGCTGATATTCAAAACGCAGATACAAAGCGGCACACTTCTTAGCACTTAGTGCTGTTCGATTGTTGAGCGGACGCGGCTGCATCGAAGTTCTTTCGCGCATCGTGTCGCCCGCCGGGCCTTACGTACTTCACTCTCGAAACGGTGAATTAGAAAGGCGTTTAAGGAATGCCCGCAGCGCCGCCTATTCGGCGCCTACACTTAGGTATGGGATGCGTGTGCTACCCGTGTGATTGGTCAAACGAGGTCTGAATGGGATCGTTCACCGTTACGAACGCGATCGGAGCTGGCGGATACCGAATAATGGCGGCCGGTTGTCTGAGATTGTTCGTTCCAACCCCGAATGGCTTAGGAGGCTATGATGAACGACGAACAGAAGCAGAAGCTGGCTCTCAAATTTCTTTCGATTCTCGGCAAACCAGACGCCGAAGTCGTCAAAGAGGTCGCCAGCGAAGGCGTGGTTTGGACTTTTCCGGGTACAAGCCAAATCTCAGGCGAAGCCCATGGCATCGACGCGATCATGAAGCGTGCGCGTACCATCGCCTCTTTTAAGGTGAAAGTGGAAATTGTTCGCACTGTCTATGGATTCAGCGGTGTATCGGTATTCTCCACAACACCGGCGAAAAGGACGGAAAGGCTCTGGACGAGCATCTCGCCGCAGTCTTCTCATTCCAGGGCGACAAGATTGAGCGGCTCGACACGCATCTTTCCGACGTCGCAATGGTCAAAGCGTTCTTTGGCTGATCGATCCTTTGTTTTCGGCTGCGTTAATCGCTCTCTGAGACGGATTAAGGGTAACGTCGGCGGTCACAAGCCGACGTTACCTGACTTCGATCTTCTGCCCGGGTTTGAGACCGCAAGCACGGGCGATCGGGTCGTCGCGCTCCCCGTTGCGGCCAAGCTTCCAGTCTGCCTCTGCAACAGAATGGCAAGCCTGAGCTGGCACTCATCCTTACGAATATCGTAAGAGTCGTGACGGGGAAAATATTGGTTTTGCCGCTATTGTCGGCGCAATCCTACGGCCATGAAAAACAACGCCCCCACGCAACCGACCTCCTGGACGACGCTCCCCGAGCGAATTCGGAATCATCTCGCGGACCGCGCGCCTGTTCACGCCGATGGCACGATTCGGATTGTTACAGCCATGACGCCAAACTGGCCAGAACTCGCATCCCTTGGCACCGGTGAAATTGCGCTCGGCGACGATGGCCTTATCCGAGTGGCCCTGTGGAGCGCTTCGAAGTGCTGCGCGACTTTGTTAGGCGCGCGCCGCGCTACACTGCTGCTGTCGGAGGACGACGGTACCTGGGAAGTCCGGTGTCTCGTCATCGGCAATGCCAGCCTGGCGACACCCCAGCCGCTTTCCGGCTTCTTGCTGAAGCCCGCTGAGATTCTCGATGGGTGTGTGTCGCTCAGCGTCCGTGGTTTTCGGCGCGCGGGCCGCACGCCGGAAGATAGTCAGAACCATGCAGTCGAAACCCGCCTCGCATTGTTCGATGCCTTTCCCGTCGGAGACGACGGGGAAACTGCGCCGCCCGGAATAGCCAACACCTCCTAGCGGCATCTCACCAGCTTCACCGGTCGTTGCGTCGGCTCTGTCTGGGCCGGCCGGGGAAGTCTTGTCTCAACGGCTGAATTTTCAGCATGATCAGAAAGGAAATCCAATGAAACGTCTTCTCACCTCAGTCGCAGCCGCAGCTCTCGCTCTTGGCATGTCTGGTGTCGCGTCAGCCGAGCCGATCAAGAATGTTGTCCTGGTCCATGGTGCGTTCGCCGATGGCTCGGGATGGCGTGCGGTCACCGACATCCTGGAGCGCGACGGCTATACAGTGTCGATCGTTCAGGAGCCTGAAACCTCGCTGGCCGACGGACGCCGCGGCCACCAAGCGTATCATCGAGAGCGTGAATGCACCGCTCGTCCTGGTCGGCCATAGCTACGGCGGCGCCGTCATCACCCAGGCAGGCAACGAGCCGCAGGTCCGGGGCCTAGTCTATATCGCCGCCTTCCAGCCGGACAGCGGTGAAGTCCTCGGCGGCCTATTGAAACAGACACCGCCAGCGGCAAACAACGCGATTCCGGCTGGCGAGGGTTACGTGATCGTTGATCCCAAGAAATTCCATGCCGATTTCGCCGCGGACGTTCCGGCAAAGGAAGCACGCTTCATGGCGATTTCTCAGGTTCCGATCAGTGTCACCGGGTTCGGCACCCCGATCACCAACGCTGCCTGGCACAACAAGCCGAGTTGGTATGCGGTCGCAACAGAGGACCGCATGATCAATCCAGATCTCGAACGCTTCATGGCCAAGCGCGCCGGCAGCACCACGATCGAGGTGAAGGGTAGCCATGCCATCTATATGTCGCAGCCCCAAGCTGTTGCCAAGCTGATCGAGCAAGCAGCCAAGGATGCGAAGTAGGCGCTGCAAGTCCCGGATCTGCGCCGCAACCGGCACGCGGCGCAGATACCGGCCGGCCCCTACCGCGCCCGCAGGGTTGTCCTGCACAGCTCAATTGCCTGTTGCACGGCCGGAAGCAAACGGCGCCCGCGCGGGTAGATGAGCGCGAAACTCCCCGGCGCTGAACCCAACGCAACGGTATAAAATGAAAATCCCTGTCGCGGCGGATGTGGAGTATGCACGGGCAGTAGACCGAGACCCACGTTGCGTTCCACCAGGGGATAGATTGCCGACGTGTCATTGCAGTCCGCCACTACAGACAAGGCAATTCCCGCAATCGAAAACGCCTCGACGATCCGCTCGTAGATCCCTGCGCCGGAGCGTCGGCGAAGCACGATGAGCGGGACGTTGGCCAGCATATCAAGCGAGACCTCCCTATCCGCCTGCCAACGGTCATCGCCTTCCCGGCAGAGGAGAGCCATGGTCAATGGAGCCAACACTTCCACGGCTAGTGCGGGATTGGCTACCGGCATATGCGTCAGGGCGAAGTCCAGCTGTCGTGCCTCAACCATCGTTTCCAGAAGCTGCGGCTCACCTTGCTGCAGCGAAAAGCTGACCGCATTTCCGTCTTCGCGCATCTTGGAGACCATCGTCGCGATCACCTCGACCGACATCTGCGTGAACCCAACGCGCAATCTGCTGGTAAAGCCGCGCCCGATCGCACGCATTTCTTGATCGAGCGCGGATGCGCCACCGAGCAATTCCGTGGCCCGCTCATATAGCGCTCGCCCAGTGTCGGTTACGACGAGGCCGCGTCCAGCGCGCTCGAATAGGGTTACTCCCCAGAGTTCTTCAAGCTGCTTAATCGCTACGCTGAGGTTGGGCTGAGCAACATTCAGTACGTCTGCCGCGGCGGCCAATGACCGGTGCTCAACCACGGCGCGGAAGTAGGTAAGTTGTCTTAAATTCATCAAGGCTCGGCCCAGGCGATTGTCGACTCACATCTTCACGATCATACTCATTGGTCGTACAGCGCAAGAGCACAGGCGAAGTCTGTTCCGTAAAAAAACAACATTCCAATAATTCTATTTGAGTTAAAAGGTCCAATATCTTCCTAGGATCATTTTCCGAAGTTGATGCGCTTTTCCTCGACTCGTCCAGCCAGCCAGACTATGCGGCCCGCAATTCGAAGGCTCGGAAATGCCGGAAGTCGTCCATTCGTCATTTGCGCCACCAACCAAGCCAGCACGGAGCTTGTCGATTTCGTTGTTTCGTCCACGACCTTGAGGCCAGCTTGTTGAAGATCAAACAGCGAGCGTCTGCCCAATGCGCGCACATCGAACTAGCTCGTCCGCAATTCATTTTTCGTAGTTCATTGCCATCAAGCGCCATGGGGATTTTCTTGCAGACATAATTCAGCGCCGCCGTCATGTTAGCAATCGTGCTCTGGTCGAATTCGGTCAGCATTTTCAGTCTCTATTTCCGTCCGCTGACTGCTGAAGGCGCATCATTCCAGTAGATAAAAATATCGTCGTTTTTCGCGCTCCACGCAGATCATCGCACGATCAGCGCGTTTTTTATCGGCCTCTCCATATATTGTGATACGGACGGAAAACCCCGCAGGACTGTTATCACGAATGATCTGAATACCACCGACCGTTTCGCAACCTGGCCACTGTCTAACGGCTTCCAAGCAGTCTTTTCGGAGAGTTCCATAGCTTACGCCGGCCGTTTTGAATTTCATCATCTCGAGATTCTGGAAACAAAAAGGACCGCCGCAGCCGGGTAAGCGCGGCAGTCCAAGGTTCTGGAGTGAAACCACCCCAACGAGGAAACTAGGAAAAATCCGCGTTAAGGCGAGGATTCCAGAAGCAAGTTTCAGGCCGCCATCGGATGGCGTTGCCGGCTCCCAAAGGCCTAACCCGAAAGGGTCAATGGGATTTTCAAAAGTGGGCAACTTCACTTAGTTTTGTGGCCTAATCGACCGCGTGGCGGCGTAACTGTTCCCATTTGCAGAGTGTGCTGCGCTACTTGGTTTCACATGGTTCGTGCCGATCGACGGCATTCCGACAAGCCTTTCAGACAGAGCCAAGATCGTTCAGAAGCCCCCCCTTGTCCTCAGAAACGCTGGCCTGTTTCTGCGGGCAGCCGGGCCAGGTGGCGGTGGCAGGGGCCGAGAGATCGCATCAGCGTGGCAATGTGACGCCGCGAACCCTGCCGAGTCCCCTGAAAACGGTGGAAGGACAGATCGCCGGCGTGATCCTCGAAGTCCGGAGCTATGCCAGCGGCGGGCTGTCGAAAGGTGGGTCGCCCGCAACGACAAGGATTGGGCGACGATGTCGCGCTGGGGTCTCGAAGAGCCGCCGCAAGCAACGAGGTTCGAGTCTAAAAGATGATCCGCGGTGCTAGTGAACCAACCACAGAATGTCTACTCTGAGTACTCAACTCGGCGGCCCTCAAGCATCAGCAGCTTTGGGTCAGCACCGGTCGCGGCTTTAACAATAGGGTAGGATAATGATGAGCGACCAGAAATCGGCGTCGGACGGCTCTGCAAAAACTCAAGTCTCATTATTCCAAACCTCGGCAATTGCCCTCCTTTTGGTTTGCAACGCATATATCACTCCTGCGATGGCTCGCGGCGGCCATATGCATGCTTTCGGCGTCCACGAAGGCCATGGCATGGGCGGCGGTTTGCTGACGCCAGCCTATGTCCTGATCACCGTTTCGAAGATCACCAATCCAGATGCCTTCAAAACCGCAATCCAGGATTTGATGGCAGACACGTCTTCTGGCGGCCGCGTGACCGCCGACGAGGACAAACCAATGGCTTTGGAAGGGACCGCTCCCGAGCACGTCGTGATGATCCAATTCGACAATCCAGATCGGGCGCAGGCATGGAAGAATTCCGAGGCATTCAAAAGTTTCGATGAAAAACTCCATCATAGCTCGGAGTCGACTATGCAGCTTGTGCAAGGCCTACCCGCGTCGGCCGCGCGCAGTATTGCTGTTGGAGCGCGAAAAGGCCGTGGTTTCGACCAAAAAGCATTCGAGCCGAATGTAAAGGAGTACGATCAGATGCTGAATAAGATGCATGGCATCTGCCAGGGCTGTTGACTTGCATTTACTCTTTGGTGGCTTCCCAACGTCCGCTGCATGGTCTCCCCGCGGACGCTGCATTCCATCTACCTGAGCCCGCATTACCGGCCAGCTGTCCATTCGCGTAGGCTCCCCTGAGCGAAACCCTCACCGAACCTTCGTTTCCTATCTTGCCGGAAACGTCCACGCTTGCGGCGCTAGATGGGCATAAATCGACTTCACCTAGCGCGGTCGCCAGATTTGCTGTCCTCAGGCGCCGCCAGAAGGCTCTACAGCAGCCTTGATCGAAATAAGCGCCATAGCACCCACAATGAACCAAAAACCTGCAACCGAGACTCGTGGCGCCGTCCGGCGTCAGTCAGACGGCGACCTTAGGCAAGTCTGTCGCTCTCACGAGCCTATCATGGCTGGTAGAGGAGTTCGCTATCAGAACCGGTGTCAGTCGGAAAACGAGTGCGCGCTCGCAAACCCCGAGAGTCCGGCTCGCAACGATTTCCAGCTTCGTTTTCGTCGCTAGGGTAAATCCGCCGTATGCGCACGTCGGATGGTGAATGCAATCACCTACCCAGCAATTCGAGCCAGTGTCCGACCTCGCTCATATATGCGACCTTCCGATTCATATCATTCGCGGCGCCGGTATCACGGGGAATGTCTTCGCTAGGAGCATTGTTCATTGCCGTTCGCAGCTGACTGATAAGCCGAGAAGATGCCCCGGTCATTAGCGGGCATAGAGCATCGTCCAAACCGCCCTGTCACCCTCGTGGTATTCATTGCCTTCCCACGGATCACCGCAGACGTGCAGGTATGCGTAGGGCGTTCCCGCAAACATGACCCACGCACCCTTGTCGCGAACCGTAGTCGGAAGGCCATTGGCTGCCGCATCGAAGGGCCACGTAACCATCCAATGAGGTCCTATCGGAATGGCGGGACTGGTTTTATCCGAATGATCGGTATTGCTTCTCTGAGTTGCACCACACAGCATGTAGATCGTGCCGGGGGCGTTGTTTGTTGGCCGCGGCTTTCTTAGCTTGGCGTCTATCATCCACTGCAAACCCAATGGGTTCATACACATTGGCGGGTCGCCGATTTTGTTTTCGTCGCCAGGCGTACAAACCCACTCATTGGTGCCTTTAACCAGAACCGTCATGGTGCCGTCGGGGTTCATCTCAGCGATAGTAGCGTCCTTGGTCACTTGTTTAGGCCCAGAGAGTCGCGCCCTCCTGATTCTTGGATCTTCTGCCCTATCCTTAATATCTTTGCCTTGGTTCCCGCGTTGGGCCGAAGCAGCGCTATTGCCGGTGACTAGGTTTTGCGGTCCGGCATCCGGCACATTTCCTGAATCCATAGCGTTTGTTGCGCCTTGCGGCAGTCCGCGGGGATCGGCGATCGACGCCGTCGGCGCCGTCATCATAGCCCCTGCGGCTGACGCCGCGAGTAAATTTCGTCTCGTAAGCATTGGTGTCCTCCTAAAGTTCGAGATTCACTTCGTTTAAGCGATAGATGCTCCGGCAGAAGAACTCACGATACAAACCTTCCAACCAACACGCTGAGTCAGGAGCGCGGAAACCTCCGATGAAAGGCCACCGGCCTTATTTAATCCAAATCAAACGATAGACTTGGCTAGCGTCCAGTCGCTCCGTGTTGACCTGCTGTCCTTTCGGCGAACTTATTTCAACGCTTTCGGCAGCTCGATCGCTCGCGGTGACGCCGGCTTCAGCTCACTTCAAGAGATTGTCCTGAACCAACTCGACAACTTCGTTTCCTCGACCGCTCAATATTGCTTTTATGGAGTAAAGTGCTGTACCGAACATCATGGGTGCCTCGATCTTCGGGGGCATCACCAGTTCGAAACGTGATGTCACAGCATCAAGTAACGCGGGACCAGGATACGCCATCCATTCCTTCACCGCTTCTTCGAGGTGCTCCGCCTTTTCGACCCTGCGACCCCATAAGCCAATCGCTTCCGCCACCTTTCCAAAATCTGGATTAAGCAAATCGGTGTAAGAGTCCAGCAGACCCTCGACTTTCTGCTCGAGCTCGACAAAGCCAAGGGAGCTATTGTTAACGACGCAGATCTTGATCGCTAGCTTCTCCTGGATGCACGTCAGCAGGTCACCGAGAAGCATAGAAAGACCGCCGTCACCGGATAGTGATATAACTTGACGGTCAGGGAATGCAGCTTTCGCGCCGAGTGCCTGCGGCATTGCATTTGCCATGGTCCCATGGGTCAGCGACAACAGGGTACGGTTTCGGCCCGTTGCGGGAATATGACGCAGGCACCAAACCATTGGGGTGCCGCCGTCCGCGGTATAGATCGCGTCATCCTCTGCATACTTCGCTATGGTCTCGGCGAGGTATTGCGGATGAATAAGCCCTTCACGAATCTTTGCATGCTTTCGCTGGCTTTCGCTGGCTTTACGATACCGCTCGCGACAGTCTTCAAGAAACGCGTTATCGTTTTTCGCATGGATGACGGGTAGAAGAGCATCCAAGGTCGACGCGATGTCGCCGACGGCACCGATGTTCACGGGATGCCTACGACCAAGATGGGTGCCGTCGATGTCTATCTGTATGATGGTGGCGTCGGACGGATAGAACTGCCGCCAGGCGAAATCGCAGCCGAGCAGCACTAACGTGTCGCAATGCATAAGCGCGTGATAGCCCGCTTCCGATCCAAACACGCCAGTCATTCCGACGTTATAGGCATTTTCTGGTTCGAGAAAATCCTTCGCCCGTGACGTGTGGACCACGGGAGCTCGAAGCTTTTCGGCAAGCGCTATGACTTGACTATGGGCATGCTGGCAGCCGGAACCAGCATATATCGCAACGCGCTCGCTCTCATTGATCGTCTCGGCGATGCGTTCAATCTCGGCGTCGGCCGGACGAGACACCGTTTGACTTTTATGTACGGAAAAGAGCGGCTCGTCTGGCGCTTTCGACTGCGATATGTCGGCTGGCACGATGAGCACTGCCACGCCCCGCTTCGAAAGCGCCGCTTGTGCTGCCGCTGCAGTCTTGCGACGCGCTTGGGTGGGCGTACGAATTTCATCGCAGAAAACACTACAACTGGCGTAGACTGACTTGAAATCGACCTCCTGCGGAAAATCAAAACCCAACTCATCACGCACTACCTGGCTGGCAATTAACACAACTGGCGCGCGATTACGGTGACTTTCGAATAGACCGTTGATGAAGTGAAGGCTGCCTGGACCACATGATCCCGCGCACGCGGCAAGTTCGCCGGTCAGAAGAGCGTCCGCGCCCGCGGCAAACCCCCCCTACTTCCTCATGTCGAACATGCACCCACCGCATCCCACTTCTGCGGATCGCGTCGGTGACATAATTTAGCGTGTCGCCCGGCAAGCCATAGCACCGCTTCACACCGGCCGCTTGGAGAGTTTCAACGATTACGTCCGCAACGGTTTTGCTCACTGGTATTCTCCTCTTGTGATGGTGGAACACACGCGATCAGTGCGGCCAATTTCCCTGGGCATATCGGCTACGTGCAAACCAGTTACTCGGCGCGCGATAGCGGCAAGATCAGAAGGGTCTTCAAACCACATGTTATAGGTGTCAGCTTGGATCCCGATATCCTGCAAGCCCGCGTTATCGAGAAGATTGACCGCATGCGCAATCGAGTTCACGAACGAAACCGTTTCCCGCTTGATCGGATTTATGGGCTCCAGTCCCGACCCGGACCCCCAGCGTGCCGCGCGGCAGCCGCGATTTCTTTAAGGCCATTGATGACTATGTGGTGCGCTGTACCAGGGTCTAGATCGCCAAGCGGCCCCGAAATGACCAGGACGCACAACGGATCGAACCGTGCGAACCGGAAAATGCTTTTGCAAATCATCTCGACGCGCGTAGCCGGATCGAGCGGCCCACTTTTGCCGAGTATCTCGCATGGTAGGATGGTCGCCACGGACGGGACGCACGTCGCGACTTTCAGGTTTGCCTTCCGCAAAGACGCGATTATCCGGTCGTCTGACCCATTATCTGGCAGCTTGAACTCCCAAATCCCAATCGCATCGAAACCGGCGGCCTTATAAGCCTGTACGTCGTCTCCAAAAGTCGCGCCAAAGGTGGATACCTCCGAAAGAGAGAGACCCATCTGAGCTTTACCGGCTCGAGCTCGCCAGCGCTTTCGATGCAGTCGCCGTAGCAAAGAGTGAGATAATTCCCTACGGAGCATATTTGTCTTCCCTCACCTCGTGGTCACCCATTTGGCAGCTGTCATTGGTCAGACCCGCGTTTGGGAACGGCAGGGGGAAACATTCTCGCGGAGACTTTCGGCTAACTCGGCGCGCGATACCTTGGCGACGCTCTATCGCCGGCGAGGCAGCGCGACATTCATCACTGCCCCGCCTCGTCGTGCTCAGGATGAAACTGCTTTTGCCCGCTGAGCTTCTCCTCTACCGAACGAAAAATTCACGCCGGGCGCCTCATAAATCGTGATCATAAGATCATCAGGAGAGAGTTCCGCTTCTTTGGAGACTCGGGCGTTGATATCTTTCAACAGAGCCAGCCGCTTTTCCGGCGGCCTGCCTTCGATAAACGTAACATCCAGGATGATGAGATCGTCGGTATAGTGGAGACCGACAAACGACTCTGTGTGCCGGAATCGATCTCGAGGAAATTCAAAGATTAATTGATAAAAATCCTCGGGAGGCACACCAAGTGTATTGATCAGCGCTGCCTGGATCGCACCCGACACTTTGTCGAGACGGGCAGTGTCGTAGCGGCCTTCAAGGACATGGATTTTGGCAAGGGGCATGGACATCTCCAATACATCGTCGGTAGCCCCCACCGCCCAAATGATGGACATTCGAAAAATAATGCAACGGATCGTTTGCGTGTTTAATCGAACCAAATGTTCGAGATACCGCAACAGCAAAAACCGGATCTTCGACGTTGTTACTCTTCGACTTTGTTGCGGGATTCAGGTCTCATCCGGCGGCAAAACGATGTCGCTCGATCAGCCGCGACCGTGCGGCAACGCTTTTTTGCGAGTTCGCTGGTGACGTGCCGGCGGAAGCCATCGCATTGCGTGAAATTGCGGTCGACGACACTCCGGATGCCCAGAAGTGTATCCGTACAGTCGATAAAGGGTCCGCAAGACCGCAGCAGCCTCAGTTTCTTAGCCCGCGTTTGCATACGGGGCTAACCGATCGAGGCATGAAAATTAATTAGGCGTGAAGTTTCAGCCCCTTGAGAATCTTGTCAGCAGTCTTCTTATCCGCCCGGAACGCCAAACCTACAACGCGCAATTCATCGGCAGGCACCCCGGCTACTGCCGCTCGATTGTCCACGTCGTTGAAGGTCTGAAAGAGTTCTTCTGTGAAAATCGCCACGGCAACCCCTCGCGACCTGACCCGTTTGACCGTGCGCGCGACGACATCGGCTGTCGTCGCGAAAACCAACGCCGGCTCCTTGAGCATCGGCAAATATCCGTTGCCATCTGCATCGCGATAGGGTTCGCCAACCACGCCGGATTGGCTGGCGACACCAGCGATGGTGAAAGCGGCAACATTCAATTTTTGCCAAGTCTCTAGATTGTCCTGAAGCACCACAGCAATCTTCATTTCCTGAGCGGCGTCCTGACGAACGTCTTCGGTTGTAGGATCGTTCATTGCATTTCCTAGCGGGCTGCGGCTTCAGGGTGGCTTAGCGGGTGTCGAATTCAATCGTAAGATCAGACATCAACTGACCGCAGCGCCTGACCTCAGGAGCCCAAGCCTTAAGGTTTCCCGGTAACAACTAGATACGCGTATGGCGACCCGGCCCACTTAATGTAGGTTCCGGTGGGCTTATGCCCTGCCGGCAATAGCGTGGCTTTCGCATCGAAGGGCCACATGATCATCCAATGTGGTCCGATCTTGATGAGAGGACTTGTCTTGTCGTACGGTTGAGTATCGCTACGCTGCGTCCCTCCTGCTAACATATACGTGATTCCGGGGACAGTATTTGTCGGTTTAGGCTTGTGCTGGACAAGGTCGCTGAACCACTGCATTGAGGCTTGATCCATACACATCGTTTGCTTATCCAAATTTTTGGGATCACCCGGCAAGCACGTAAACTCGTTGGTTCCCGCCCGGAGAACTGTCATTTTGCCATCGCCGTTGATCTCCGCGACCGAGGCTGCCGTCGCTACGGCGGGCGGGGCTGCAGACAACGCTCGATCAATCTTTGCTTGAGTGGCTTCAGAAGTAGACGCGGGCGGTTGAGAAGATGGCTCTTGTGCCACCACGCCTGAGAACCCGCCAACCGCCAGCGGAAACGCTAGTATCGCAGCCGATATCTTGCCACGTCTTGTAAGCTTCATATCCGCTCTCCTGTGTGTTGAGTGTTCAATTTACTTGTGCTTGGCGGTGCGAGAACGGCCTCTAATCAATCCGACGGTCATTTAAGAAGCCATTCCGTTCATTTTAAAGCCATTCAACGGAATGGTCCAAGCTGCGCGGTCTGCAGTGGTAACGTCGCCGCGTAAAAAACTGCCGTTCCTATACTTCGAACAATGAGTTCGAGAAAGCGTGGGAACCGACCGACGAAGTGGGTTGTTGAGCGTTGCCAGTAAGTTTCGGGTCAAGGCTACTGGAAAGGGCGGTAAAAATGTCATCCGGCAAAACAACATTAAGTCCACAGAAGGAAGTCGTTCGGAAGTTCTACAAGGACATGTGGGACAACGCGGACACGGCTCTCATACCGACGATTTTCCATCATGACTTTACGTTTCGCGGCTCACTTGGACCATTACTGGTCGGGCATGCGCAGTTCGCCGAATACGTAGCTTGGGTGACACAGTCCATCGGCGAATACACCACCGATATCCTGCAAATGGTCGAGGAAGATAATAAGGTTTTCGGACAGGTGCGTTTTCACGGCATTCATCGCCGCACCGTGTTCGGCATCGAACCGACTAACCGACACATCGAATGGAAGGGCGCACCACTATTCACCTTCGATGGTTCAAAGGTTCGGGACCTCTGGGTCTTGGGTGATATTTACGGACTCGTTAGTCGCATGAAAAATGCCAAGGACACGCCGCCCGAATTTTCGTTGGCGTCATAGGGTGAGCGATCACTGCGCGGAGATTTCACCGGAAATGCTTATTCTTTCAGACTCGGATCTCTCGCCTGGAGCGGCCGCAAAAGGAATCGGAATAACTTCCGAGCCCTTGCCCGTCGAGCACGTAAAGATAACGACTAAAAGGTCCTATTCTGAGGTAAAGGCTGGAATCGAAAGGCTGGGACGGCTCGACGACAGTATTCGAGCTCTTTTAGCAAAAAACGAGATTGAAGGTTTGCGCGCGGCTTTGAAACGAATAGCCGGCGAAGATGGTCTCGCTATCCACTATATCGGGACACACGGCGATTTTCTCGCCTTGAAGGGCGAGCGTCGTCCGGTGACCGCCTACCTGATAGGTAACGTCCTATCTGCAGTTGAAATGACAAAGGTCAACCTTGCAGCCGGTCTTTATGCCCCACTTCGCGTAATTGCCTATGCCAACGACGAGGGTGGCACGACCATGGAATACGACAGGCCAACCAGCATGTTCGGACAATTTAAGGAGCCCGAGATCGATGCAATGGCGCAGTCCGTCGATAAAAGGCTTTTAACGTTTCTCTTGAAGGTCGGCGGCGCGCAAACGCTGCCGCTATAGGATCGCTACCGGCACCAGATAATCAGCTGAAACCAATCGCATGCTTGGAATTTGGTCAGTATTCATTCTGACCTCTACTCCCGCGTGCTATGAGAGAGGACGACAAATGCGCTTCATCCGCTATCGTAACGATGCTCGAAACGGCCTGGCACTTTTGGATGGCAAGACCGCTCGTGGTATTTTTGCCGATGACGCTCGCTTCCCCGGCGAACTGGAAACATTAATCTGCGGCGGCCAAGGTGCATTGGAGAAAGCAGCCGATATCCTGAGGAAAGGTGAGGAGATAGACCCTGAGACTTCGGACTATCTTCCGGTCCTCGGAATCACCGGCAAAATCATATGCCTTGGCATTAATTACATCGATCACGCCAAAGAAACCGGAAACAAGGTGCCACCACACCCGACAATCTTTACGCGCTTTCCATCAAGCTTAATTGGGCATCGAGCCAGTCTCATCCGTCCGCGCGTGTCGACACAGTTCGATTACGAAGGCGAGATGGTGGCAGTGATCGGCAAAAGCGGCCGCCACATTCCGAAAGATGAAGCCTTAGACTATGTCTGCGGGTACACTATCTTCAACGACGCTAGCGTGCGCGACTATCAGTTCGAAACAACGCAGTGGACGCTTGGCAAAAATTTCGATGGAACGGGTGCCATCGGTCCAATATTTGTGACGGCTGACGAGGTGCCAAAAGGCGGCAAGGGTCTCAAGATCGAGACTCGTCTGAACGGAACGGTCGTCCAGAATTCCAATACAGCCAACTTAATTTACGACGTCGCCACCTGCATATCCTACTTCAGCGACGCGTTCGAATTCGCTCCTTGCGACATCCTGGTCACCGGTACACCGCCCGGCGTTGGTTGGGCGCGGAAGCCGCAGCTATTCTTGAAAGCCGGCGATATATGTGAGGTTGAAATCCAAGGTCTTGGCACTCTCAAAAACTCCATCGCGGATGAGGCCTGAGAAGCCCGGTAGACCCCAACACCGCCGCTACGATACCTCGATCGCTACTAGCGCCAAACGTATGGCTAACAACAAAGCGTCGTTTCGAACCTGAAACGCGGCCCCACGGGGACTCGCACCGCTAATGTGCCGCGCTGCGCCCGAGAAGATAGAATTCGTCGTTCGGTCGCATACTTGTCACGTTGGCGAGCCGGTTGGACATGCCGAAGAAGGCGGTGATGGCGGTAATGTCCCAGGCATCTTCCTCAGAGAACCCGTGTTCTCTGAGAGTCTCCATATCGTTCTCTGAGACTTCATATGCACGCGTCGAGACTTTAATCGCGAAGTCGAGCATCGCCTTTTGCCGGGCCGTAATGTCGGCCTTGCGGTAGTTCGTAGCGACCTGATCAGCGATCAACGGATCTTGGGCCCGGACCCGCAGGATGGCGCCATGGGCGACGACGCAATATTGGCACTGGTTCAGGCTGCTCGTGGCGACGACGATCATTTCGCGCTCGGCTTTAGTTATGTTCCCAGGCTTGTCCATTAGAGCATCGTGATAGGCGAAGAATGCTCGAAATTCGTCCGGCCTATGCGCAAGCACCAAAAAGACATTTGGGATAAATCCGGACTTCTCCTGGACCGCAAGTATCCGCGTAGCAATGTCTTCAGGCATATCTTCGATGTTAGGAACGGGAAATCTGCTGATGGGTCGAACGGTCACCGAATTCTCCTATCGAATTTCGCTGAGAAAGTAGAGCAACGCCACGACAAACTGCGGCGCTTTACTCGACTGGGCCGAATTAAGAAGGCAGCCCAAGAGGCACGGTGTATGAGAGACCCGATTGCTCGGCCCGTTCGATCGCTGCGGGGTAACCAGCATCTGCGTGACGCAGCACGCCTATACCAGGGTCGCCATCGAGTACACGCTTTAGCCGTTCGGCGGTCGCCGGGTTGCCGTCAGCAACGATAGTCACACCTGCGCTCACCCCTCGCCCACCCAGACCATGTACGGCAACAAGATCGGCTCCTGACGAGCAATTGAGCAGCGCATTGAGGATCGGCCAGTCTGCAATCGCATCGGAGCCATCCATCATATTTTCGGTTTCGCGATGCGGCATCGCCGCGGAACCGGAATCCAAGTGGTCGCGGGTGAACGCAATCGGCGCTGATATCTTTCCACTGCCGACGGCCTCATTCACCGCCAGCGCCAAGCGACTACGCTCTCCATAACCGAGCCAACCGATGCGGGCCGGCAACCCTGTAAATTTCACGTGTTCGCGGGCCTTGCCGATCCATGAAGATATTGGATGGTTGGAAGAGAACATCTCGAGGATCATTTCGTCTATTGTGTAGATATCCTGGGGGTTCCCGGACACGGCAACCCAGCGAAATGGTCCCATTCCCTCACAAAACAGCGGGCGTATGTACTGATCAACAAACGAGCCCATTCTAAAGGCATCCTCAACGCCACCGGCCTTCGCCTCCGCTCGCAAACTATTGCCGTATTCGAACACGACCGCACCGCGATCCATAAAGCCAAGCATGGCGCGGAGATGCACGGCGACTGACTTTCGCGCCAGCGCCATCAATTTTTGCGGATCGCTCTGGCGCATTGCGCGTGCTTCATCAAGCGAAAGTTCAGCTGGTACGTAGCCTTTGAGCGGATCCGGAAATGTTTGATCGGTGACGATATCCGGAAGGATGCCCCGCTTGGCAAGTTCGGGGAGCACGACTGCCGAGTTCCCACGCAACGCCAGCGCCAGCGGGCGACGCTCGTCTCGCGCGGCATACCACTGTGAAATTGCATCATCGAGGTCGTCGGTAGCAGCATCGCAATAACCGCTGGCGATGCGACGGTCGATGCGCGCCTGATCAACCTCAATCACCAAGGTCGACGCGCCAGCGAGCTTCCCGGCAAGCGGCTGCGCGCCGCTCATGCCGCCGCAACCCGACGTGAGTAATAGGCGGCCGGCGAGCGTCCCACCGAAATGTTGTCGCGCAATAGCCATGAACGTCTCGAAAGTGCCCTGCAAAATTCCTTGGCTTCCGATGTACTGCCATGCAGCGGCCGTCATGCCGGGCATGATCGTGAGCCCTTTGTCGTCGAGTTTGCGCCTACTCTCCTCCCTGCTCCACTCTCCGACTATATTTCCATTAGCCATGATCACCAACGGCGTTGTCAGCTGGCCCGGGAATACACCGATCGGCTTGCCTGACTGCATCACCAATGTCTGGTCTTCGCGCATCGTAGTCAGCGTCGCAACGATGCGATCGAAACTCTTCCAGTCGCGCGCCGCACGGGCGATCGACATGTAGATCACAAGGTTTTCCGGATCCTCGGCGTTTTCGAGATTGTTCTCTAGAAGGCGCAGGATTGCCTCCTGACGCCAGCCCTTGCAGCGCAGCGTCGTGCCTCGTTCAGCTTTAACTTCTTTTCCGCGACGGACGGGAATGTTCATGCTTAAGTCTCCTGCACTAGGGGAACCCATCCGGGTTGGGACTGAAACCGCGTAATCCACGAACCTATCGACGGAAATCGCGCCATATCGTAGCCGCCCTGCGGCGCCATCGAAACGTAACCGAACATACCGATGTCGGCGATCGTGTAACGGTTGTCGACAAGCCATTCGTGCCTGGCAAGCCAGTCTTCAAGTTTGGCTAACGCGACGTAGGCCCCCTCCTGGAAATCCGCGATGCGACCCGCCATCTGATCGGCGATGCCCCGCATACGGAAGAACCGTGGCAAAGCGAGTGCACGCAGCAAGTCGGCCTGCTCGAACGTCAACCAGCTTGTGACTTCGGCCCGAAGGTATCGGTCGTCAGGCAGTAAGGGCGTTCCCTCGGCGAGATACATCATGATCGCCACGGACTCTACTATGGTCCGGCCATCCTCAAGCTCGAGCACGGGAACGCGGGCAAAGCGACTTTTCGCACGAAATGCCGGCTCGCTAGCGGCACCCTTTGCCAGATCAAGCGTAACGCGTTCGAAAGGAATACCCAGCTGCGTGAGCAGGATACGCACCTTCCAGGAATTGCCGGATAAACGGCTATCGTAAAGACGCAGCATGATCGAAGCCTTTTCCTCAGAGATAAGAACGCATGTCGACGCCCATGGCCTTCTCGACCTCCGGAAACACCACAGGATCGAGCGCTCCCTTGCCGACCGGGAATTTCGACCGGTGCGCGATAATGACGGCCACGCGGCTACCAGGCTTGGACTCCGAAATCGAAACAACCTCTCCGGTCTGTGGATCAAGCGTTCCGATCATGTCCGGGAACGTAGCGACCCGCTTACCACCAAAATCAGCGGTCATGAATTCGTTGTAGACGCCAAGCACCGCATCGCCATTGGCGCCCCGCACGATCATCTGTCCGAGATCGAAACCACCCTCGTAGGTGACGGTGTTTTCAATAACCTCTCCCTCCACTAGCAACTCGCCGCCCAGAAATTCGACGGTAGCGCGGACGCGATCGGTGATGGTTGCGGCCAGCATTGCCCGGCCGAGTTCCAACTGGAAAGTAATGGCGCGTGGGGCCCCATTCTCTTTAATGAATCCAGCTGTCAAAGGGCCTCGCGCGGCATAGATCAGTCCGCCGTTGATGACAGCGGCCTGGCGCATCATATTGGAGGTGCGGACGATGTCGCCTTCAGCAACAATCGTGAATTCCGAATTTTCGGGCTTACTGCCGCTGCTGCAGACCTGCGTGATCGAAAGATCGAGCCGCGAGGCGAGACCCATACCGCCCATCTTCACAGTCGGGTGGCCGCGGCCGTTCGACGCCGCATCGATGTAATCCAGGCCGAGCGCGGCCGCGACCAGCCAAGCATTGAATCCTGGCACGTGACCGCAGATCACGCCGACCGGAGGCCGCTCCAGCTTTTCGATAAGGCGCCTGGCCGCATTGATGGAATCACGCGGCTTGATGGCCCAGTTAGCGAAACCCGGCGCGCCGACAGCGGTTGCAGTGATGATCAGGGCGTCGGGATCAAGGTCGTCGAGATCGACAAGTCGAACGTCGCCATAATCCAGGGCCATCCGACCAACCCGACGATTCTTATCGATCCCCTTCCTTCCGCTGCCGCCAGCCGACAGAAAAAGGCCTCCCATCAACCCTGCTTCCAAATCTTCCGCCGTCAACATTCGCGTCATTATCATTCTCCTTAACGGCATCGCCGCTCTTAGTTAGCCGCGTCTAGACCGGATCCTGAATCCCAAGGAAGGCCGCAAATATCGACCCAGATGCTTTGGCTTCAGCAGCCGTGCCCTGGTAGACCTGGACACCGGACGAGAGCACGCAGACATGATCAGCCACGTCGAGCGCGCGCGCCGTATTCTGCTCGACGAGAACAATGGTCAGGCCTTCCCGTTTCAATTGCATCAAGGCGTCGAGGCATAGATCGACCATTTTCGGCATCAGCCCGAGCGACAATTCGTCCACCAGCAATAGCTGCGGCTCTGCCATCAGCGCCCGACCGATCGCCAGCATCTGCTGTTCGCCCCCCGACAGCGATCCAGACAGTTGGGTGCGCCGCTCATACAGTCGCGGAAACACGCCGAACACGCGGTCGCGCTTGCCGGCATCCCGATCTACTGGGCGCGCGTAGCCTCCAACCGTCAGATTTTCATCCACCGTTAGATCGGAAAACAGCTGCCGCCCTTCCGGCACCAGCGAAATGCCCAGGCCGACGCGATCGATGGGGCGGCGAGATGTGATGTCTTCGCCACCGAGCAAAATATGACCGCCGAAAATATCGACGTGACCCATGATCGCCATGATCGTCGAAGTCTTGCCGGCGCCGTTCGGTCCAAGCAGCGCGAACACCGAACCGGCCGCAACGTCGAGGCTGACATCATGCACGGCTTCGACGGAGCCATAGCCGCACCTGAGAGAGTCAAGCTTAAGCATTCGCCACCATTCCGCCGCCGACATAGGCATCATGCACCACCGGATCGGCCATGACGGCCCGCGGTTCGCCGTCGCCAATCACCCGCCCGTTATTCAGCACAATCAGGCGGAGACAAATGCGCATCACCTCTTCCAGATTATGCTCAACGAGAATGACCGTGATCCCGTTTTTGTGGACCTCTGAAATGGTCTCGACTTGTTTGGCCGCTTCGGTGTGATTGAGGCCCGCCAAGGGTTCGTCGAGCAGAATTACCTTTGGATCCACGGCGAGCGCGCGCGCCACTTCCAGGCGTTTCATTTGTCCGAGCGGCAGCGACCCGGCAAGCTTGCCTTCGGTACCGGCGAGACCGACCTGAGCGATGATATGCCCCGCGCGCTCAGTTTCGCGCCTCCGATCGATATGAAGCATCGCCCGGAACGGGTTCGATGTCCGGCAGTAACCGGCTGCGAGCACCACATTATCGAGTACCGTCATTTCACGGAACGGACGTACGATCTGGTGCGTCAGCGCAAGACCTCGACGGACGCGCGCCGCCGTTGTATCGCCTGTGACGTCGCTGTCGGCGAGCATGACGCGTCCGCGGTCAGGCCGCAATATTCCGGCGATCATGCGGATCAGCGTGGTCTTGCCAGCACCATTTGGGCCGATCAAGCCGACGAAATCACCGGTCTTCACCGCAAGCGATACCCCGTCTACGGCCTGAACGCCGCCGAAGCGGATAGCCACGTCATCGAGTTCAATCGCTGTACTCATGATCGTTTCAACCGGAGGAAGAGACCTTGCGCCATGGCCGCAAGACCTCCGGGGGCCAGACGGATCACCAGCACCAGGAGCCCGCCAAAGATCAGCAGACGGTAATCGTTCACAAACCGGATCGCTTCCGGTAGCAGCGTGAGCCCGACAGCCGCCACCACCACGCCCCAGGTTGATCCGATCCCCCCGATCACCACCATCGCCATCAGCATCACCGACAGGATGAAGTCGAACGCATCTGCAGTGATGAACTGGGTGAAGAACGTGTAGAGCCCGCCGGCGAGACCTGCGAGTGCGGTTCCTATGCCAAATGCTGCAAGCTTGTATGCACCCGAATTGATGCCGACCGTGGCAGCAGCGCCTTCATCTTCTCCGACCGCGCGGAACGCAAAACCCATCCAGGACCGACTGATGTAAAAGCTCAACCCAATCGTCATGCAGGCGAATAGCAGGATCATGACCATGTTTCCGACTGCGCCAAGGCCTGTGGCGGGAATGGCGCTGATCCCCATCTCGCCACCCAACCAGGCCTGCTTGCGCACAAATCCGATAAACAGGAAATTGACGCCGATCGTGGTAACGGCGAGGAAGTCCGTCCGGACCCGCAGCGATGCAAAGCCGACGACAATCCCGAGCATGCTGCCGGTGACCAGTGCCGCGCAGAGCGCGAACGTCACGCTTCCGGTTCCGACCATCGCCAGCGCCGCCGCGTAAGCCCCGGCACCGAAGAAGGCGCCATGTCCGAGACTGATTTGCCCGCAGAATCCGCTGATCATGTTCAGGCTAACCGCCAAAATGACGTTGATACCGATGATCGAAACGATACTGATCTCATAGGCGCTCATGCCGCCGCGCTCCTGTAAAGCCTTGCGGGCGGACCATTAGCAGAACGATCAGTGCCAGGAAGGCGATCGCATCGCGATCGAGCCACGCCCCCACGAAGATAGTGCCATAAGATTCGACCATGCCCAGAACCAGACTCGCTATCAGCGTACCTCGAACGCTGCCGAGCCCGCCCAGCACGATGATGGCGAGGGCTTTATAGCTCACCACAAAGCCTATGCCGGGGATCGACGAGATTGTTCAGAAGCGCCACTAAACCGCCTGCCACGGCAGCGAGCGCCGAGCCGATCGCGAAATTGAGATAACGCACCTTGATCGGGTCGATCCCGAAGCTCGCTGCAATCTGCGGCTTCGATACTGTGGCGCGCCAGCCGATCCCGATACGGGTTCGCGTTGTGAACAAATGTAGCGCCAAAAATACCAGGATGGTGGTGATCACGATCGCGATTTGTACCGCGCCGACCGTGATCCCGCGAAATTGAAAGTTTTGGGACGTAATCACATTGCGTTGAAATGTGATGCCCTGCTCTCCGAACACAATACGAAACGCGTCCTGCATCAGCACCAGAAGGCCCACCGAAGCGATCATTGGAACATCGGGACGGTATTTGAGCAGCGGTTCGTACAGCAACCGGTAGATAGCCATCCCAAACAAAGGGGGTAACGACGATGGCAGCCATAAAAACCGAGCGCGATGCTTCCGCTCGCATTGGAGGCGAGAACCGTAATATAGGCGCCAAGCGCAAATACTGCCGCATGAGCGACGTGCAAAATGCGCAGCAAGCCATAAACAAGTGTAAGGCCTACCGCCATCATCGCGTACATGCATCCGAAGCTGACGCCGGTTACGGCTAAATCGACGTAGTACACCGATCAATCCTTGGTCTGGAGAGAGAGCGGCAGGCGTTTGCCTTCCGCTGGCGGTCACCTATTTCGCTGGCGGCGCAAAGGGCGTCAAGATCGGTGATTTCGCCGACAGATTTGAATTTCCATCCTTGATCACGTTGACTCTGATTGGCATGATCATCTCGTGGAGGCTATTGAAGCCGTTCATACTGCCCTCCAGAAGAGGAAAGTTCTTGGTGGCCGCGAGCGCATCGCGCACTTTGTCGGGATCGGTGCTGTTGGCGCGCTTGATGCCGTCTGCCATCAACTGACCGCGAGTAGGTAATCGCTGCGACGCCTTCCGGCGCGTAGCCGCGCGGTTCTTGAATTCGGCAAAAAACCTCTGCAACGCTTCGTCCTTTCGGTCGCGATCGAAGCTGTCGATGATATAGGTGCCGTCGGCCGCCGATCCCGCGATTTCAACGAACTTTTCCGAATCAAACGCCTGCGAACCGATGATGGGCACCGTAATGCCTGCCGCGCGCAGCTGAGACACCAGAGGGCCAGCGGTGAAGAAGTAGCCGGTGGCATAGATCGCTCAGGATTATCTCGCTTCACACTGGCAACCGATTGAACCGAACTGGCGGTCCTTCAGCGAATAACTGTATTTGTTGAGAACCTCGATGCCGTACTTGCCGGACGCCTGGAGGAAGCCATCCATGGTCGCCTGACCGTAGTCGTTGTCCATTGTAATGGCGGATACCTTCTTGACGCCTAGCGTCTTGCCTATATAGAGCGCGGTCGCAGCGCCCTGCGGCTCACCGAGATGCACCAGGCGGAACATGTAGTCGCCGGCGCGCGTGATATCGGGATGCACACCGTAGGCCGAGATCATGACGACACCGGGCCTTCTGGAACACCGGTGCCGCCGCGCGACCCGATGCCGAATAACTGCCATTAAACGACAAGCTTGACGCCGTCTTCACCGATTAGCTTGTTCGCGGTGAAAATCGCCTGGTCCGACTTGGCTTGGTCGTCGTAGGTAACCAGTTCGATCTTTTGGCCGAGCACACCGCCTGCGGCGTTGATGTCCTCGACCGCCATCGTCGCCGCGATCTGGCGCGGATTTGCCGTCCGTAGCCGACGGCCCGGTCAGCGGCGCCTGGAAGCCGATCTTGATATCGGCACGCGCCGGCATTGCCGCGGTGCTCAGGACCAAAACGCTGGCGAAGCCCAGGAGTAGGTTTGCGGTGCGCGCCGATTGACGGAAGCTAGGTCTCAACATGGTTTTCTCCGTTCCTAAAATTGGTCGGTCCGAACGCGGGAACTTGAGCTTCGTGCAAGATATTCCGAGCGCGGGCTAGCGCGGCCTCCGGTGGTCTGGCCAGATCCCAGTCCGGACGGTCATTAGTCTTGCGAGTCGCATCTATACCCAGTTTGGCAATCGTGCCGCCCCGTTCGAGTGGTTCTGATCTGTCTGCCCGAACTGCGGGAATGATGACGAAGTCCCGGTCCGGCTTCGCACGCGTCGCATTGGCCCACTCGACCTGACTGCGTCCCAGGGATCGATGTCGTCATCGACGACGATGACCTGTTTGATCAGATTGACGGCGGCCCAGACTGCGAACATTGCCTTGCGCGCTTCGCCTGGACGGCAGCGACGAACGCCACCACAGCATGCAAGCGCCCGGCCCCACCGATCCCGACCGCGACCTCTTTGACGGATGGCACTGCGTGGCGGACCTGGCGAAAAAGCCCTGCCGCGATAGCAACACCGCCGAGCAGGCAATGTTCGGGATGATATCCCGGAAGTACGACCTGGAAAATCGCGTCGTGCCGGCGCGTCAACCGCGTGAAGGTCGCGACAATGCCCGGGCCGTAATTCTCATACATGCCGTGAAATTCGCTGACCGGCCCTTCGACAAACGGCTCACCCGCGTCGAGCGTTCCTTCCAACACGCATTCGCATGTGCTGGCACCATCAGGTCTGATTGCGTGGAGCGGACCACCTCGAGCGGCTCCCCCAAAAGCGCACCCGCCACTGGAAGCTCGTTCTCGCCCAGACCAAGGTAAGACAAGCCGCCAACAAGACGGTCGGATGATTTCCGATGCAGACCGCGATATTTAGCTTCTCGCCCCTGGCGTGTGCCGCCCGACCCAGGACGGCGAGGTGATGATTGGGCGCGATTCCGACGAAAGCCCGGTTTGCGCCTAGTGGCATCAGCCGGGCAATCGAGAGGTTAGTGTCGCCGCTGACCCGGTCTTTGGCGATGATGACGCCAGCCGTGATGTAAGGGCCGCCTTCTTTCTCGAAAAAGCGCGGAATCGGCAGTTCCTCGGCAAGCGAGGGATTGTCGATGATTTCTTCCTGACAAGGTGCCGTCGCCACGACGCGGTGGGGTAATGGCTTTTCTATTGCCGCCAGCAGCGACGTCTGGATCTCGCCGGTCGTACTGCTCATTCCGATGGCAAATCGTGGCATCGAATTGAGCAGATTGCCCACGATGCTCATCTTCGTCGAACCCGCGTCACCTTCGACGCGCTCAAAGCGAAGGCAGCGGCGGATTCGGATAGGCACGCAGCAATCTCGAAATCCAACTTCACCGACTGCGAGATCGAAACGAGCTGACCAGCGTCCCTCGAGTGCAGACAGGAACGCACGCATCGACTGCCGGCAAACCGGCGTTTCGTCTGTCATGGTTTCCTGTGCGAGCATGCGAGGCTAACCTCGTTCCTTCAGAACTCAGCGCGAATTCATCAATCCCGGCGCCATTCATGTTTTGGATCATATCGGTCATCTCAGCCGGGGTCCATCGCCTCAAGCCGCGAAGTGGGGGCATAGGCAAAAGCGAAGCCATGATGACGTGCGCTTGCCGAACGGCTAAGATCGCTCCAACGAACGGGATCCCTGGTCGAACTCCGCACCCTCGCCTACTTTGTGGCCACCTGTCGGGCCGGCAGCCTCGCGCTGGCCGCTGACGAACTCGGCATCGCCGTGTCGACGCTCAGCACGACGATGAAGACGCTTGAACAGGATTTGGGTCTGGAGTTGTTCCGGCGCATCAACAACGGTCTCTATCCAACGGAGGCGGCGCGGACCTTGATGCGCGCGGCGGATCCGTTGCTCATGGCCGAGTTGTTCGCGCGCCGTTGGGTCGCGTCTCCTTCCAAGGCCGAACTCAAGGTTCTTCAGATCGACGTCGGCTTGAGCTTCACTATCGGCGGAATGAGCAAGGCGTTGCGCCGTGCCATCGAGACGATGGGAGCGGATCGTCCGGACATTCTGGTCGACCCCCATGTGGACGGACGAAAAGGGACATTCCGCATATCAGCGGCCTGGCAGTGAGTTGGGAGGAACCCGAGCGCAGCCGTGTCACGATCGGCCTGGGGGACGAGAACCACAGAGAGTCCCGGCGCGCCATCACGCTGCTGACCGACCCTTGGGTGTTCGCCTGTCGCCTACCGGCGGGCACGCGCCAACTCCCGAGCGCCGCTGAGCTGGTCGCAGGCCGCCTAGTGATCCCTTTACTTTCCCCGCTGCTGATCGAACAGGCCGACCGGTTCTTCAGCCAGCTAAGATAACCGGCGTGCGCTTCCTCAATGATCATCCCGGCGACCTGCCGCGCGTCATGGACGATTATCCCGATGCCGCGCTGTTCGTGCCGCAAAGCCTGGTCTCTTCACGGCTGGGACTTGTCAAACGTTTGCGGTCGTGACACCGAACAAGCCGCTGGCGATGAAGATCGTCGCGCGTACGACAAATCCGAACGTAATAACGGCGGCAATTCGTGCATCACTTCAAGTCCGCGCTCGCAACCAAAAGCCCATCTCGGGTCGAGCGGCCAAAGATCAGCCTTCGGCAGATTCACTATTTCAACATGGTTCACCGCCTTCGGCGGGTATCCGCCGCTTCGCGTGGCGCCAGCATCAGTCAACCGGCTCTCAGCGAACAAATCCACAAGCTGGAAGCGTCGCTGGAGGCGCCTTGTTCGAACGGCATGGCGACGGCGTCACTCCGACCGCAAAGGGCGGCCGTTTCGCATCGATCGCGGCACTTATCGAGCCCGGATTTCGGAGGCTCACTACGGAAGACGAAAATGCCGTCCCGCCACAGAGCCGACGCCTAGCCGTCGGTATCCTTCCATCGGTCCAACCAACACGGCTTCTCGTCAACCAGATCACCGAAGCCGTATTGGACATTCAAACGCGTCATCCCGCTCTCAAACTCATCATTCAGGAAGCGCCGAACAGCACATTACAGGACTGGGTGATGCGTGGATTGGTGGGCGTGGCGATCGTCGAAACGGTCCTGCCACATATGCCGCGTTTGCCTCTGGGTTCCTCGAAGGCTCGCGGCAGTAGCGCATAAGCGCCATAAATTGCTTCCGCCGGACCTGTAAGACTCGCGGACCTTGTAGGGATGAAACTAGCTTTACCGACCAACCTGTTTGGCTTGCGTCAATTGTTCGACGCCGCCGCCGAAGAACGCAGCCTGAAAATCCAGCCCTACATGGAGATCGACGCGCTTTCGATGGCCGTGACGATCCTCGCCCGATCGCCTGTCTGCACCGTTTTGCCACCTTCTGCTGTGGAACGTGAAATAGCGAGTGGCGATCTGATTGCGCATCCGATCATCGACCCCCGTGATCTCCCGTCGTCCTGTTTGTAATCTATTCGGGTGAGCGAACATTAAGCGAGCCGGAACGAAGTTTGGTGAATTCGCTGCGGAAGAAGCTATCCGAACCGCGCAGCGGCAACTGACGCTCACCTCGTTTGCGAGTCTACGGGAGGCGAAAATGCCGCAGACTCTTGCTTTCGATTCCTCGAACGACTCAGGATATCCCGCGTCTGCGTAGCGCATGACACCAAGACTTGTATCGTTGGTCATCGACAGATCGAGGCGCTCCTCCGCCTCGCGGGTGCCGTCCGCGATTACGGTCACGCCAGCGCTGGTCATGTAACCGGAATAGCCGCCGCCGCCTGAATGGATCGCCACGAGATCCGCCTGCGATGAACACATCGCCATCGCGTCGAGGAGCGGCCAATCGGCGATTGCATCCGATCCGTCCCGCATCCGTTCGGTCATGATGTTGGGATGCGCCATCGCCCCGGCGTCCAGATGGTCGCGCGTGAAAGCAATCGGACCCGACAACGTTCCATCGCGGACCATGCGGTTAACGGCGATGGCCACCGACGTGCGCTCGCCGTGACCGAGCCAGGCGATCCGCGCCGGCAGGCCTTCGAACGGCACGTATTGGCGCGCCAGCGCGATCCAATTGGTCAGAATGTGATTGTCAGGAAATGCCTTAAGCAGATGATCGTCGATTTTTGCGAATATCGTCGCGATCGTTGGATAGCGAGATCCAGCGGAACGGCCCGATCGCGCGCGCGAACAGTGGCCTCAGATAGGCTTCGGTAAAAATCTGGATGTCGAACGCATCCTTTACGCCGCCTTCGAACGCCTGCGTGCGGATCAGGTTGCCGTTATCGAACACCACCGCGCCGGCACGCTTGAACCCCAGCATCGCGCGCACATGACGCACGATGGTGGCGCGGCTCTCCTGCATCAATGTTTTCGGATCCTCGGTGCGCATCCGCTTCGCATCGGCCAACGTCCGTCCTGAGGGAACGTAACCTAAACAAGATCATGCGCCGAGGTTTGATCGGTCACGACATCAGGAATGAAATTGCGCGCCAGCAACGCCTCATAGACATCTGCCGCATTGCCGGCCAAACCGATGGAAACCGCGCGTCCCTCACGCCGGGCTGCATCAACGATCACCATGGCCGCATCAAGGTCGTCGGCACGCTGATCGAGAAACCCGTTGGCCAAGCGTTTGGCAATCCGCTCCGGATCATCTCGACGCACAGGATCACCGCACCTGCCCATTCGCCCGGCTAAGGGCTGTGCGCCACCCATTCCGCCAAGACCCGCCGTAAGGATAAAGCGACCTTTAAGACTATTGCCGAAATGGCGTTCGGCAATCCGCATGAAGATTTCATAGGTGCCCTGGATCACGCCCTGCGAGCCAATGTATTGCCAATCCCCAGCCGTCAAACCGCCCCAGCAGATCAGATTTTTCTTCTGCAGTTCATAGAAATTTTCGGCTTTCGCCATTGCCCGACCATGTTGCAGTTGGCCATGATCACGATAGGCGCCTTGTCATGGGTCTTGATCAGTCCGATTGGCTTGCCGGATTGCACGATCAGGGTCTCGTCTTCCGCCATCGTGCGCAGCGTCTCGACGATCTTGTCGTGAGACGGCCAGTCGCGCGCCGCCTTTCCGAGGGCGGCATAGACCACGAGATTGCTCGGATCTTCTCCGACCGCGAGCACGTTTTCCAGCAGACGCAGCAGCCCTTCCTGACGCCACCCACGGCAGCGCAGGTTCGATCCCGATGTAACGGTGAATTCTCTGCTCATTGCCTTCTCATCCCAGCGCATATTTAGCGATGGGTATGCGAGTGCCGCCTCGCACACCGGATAAACCGAGGGATCCTTGACCGACGAACTCAGCGGCAAATGCTTCTTTGCGATGTGGAACACGGAGAGCTCGACGCCCTCCCGAATATGGCCCACGCTGACCGGACGGCCATCCGAACCCAACGTCGTGATCACGTCAGGAAATGTTGCCAGCCGATGGCCGTCGCCGCCCTCGATGGCCATGTATTCGTTCATGACGTGAAGCACAAGATTGCGCGGCCCGCAGTCGATCGTGATTGTGCCGATATCGAACGCGGCTTCGGTATAGGTCACGGCCTTGCTTGTAACCTTGCCCTTTCCAAGAATGACACCCGACGTCGCCTTGCAGATCGCATCAATGACCGCGTCACCTCCGTTGGCTTCCGCGCCCAAGATTGCTTTGCCGAGTTCCAAAGCCCGCGAAATTCCGCCGAGTGCTGCGTTTTTCTTTACGTATGATGCGCGCACCGGATTGCGGCAGCTTGCGATGAAGCCGCCAGACATGTCAGCGGCCTTGCGCAGGACCGGAGAAATTTTTGCGGTGGCGCCTCGGACGACCAACTCGATATAGGAATTGCTGTTTCGATGGCCGCCCACCGCGACCTGAATCGTCGCCTCCGGACTGCCGGCCATGCCGATCGATCCCATGTCGCCGGTCGGGTGCGCGCGGATGTCACCGACAGCGTCGACCACCTTGGTTCCCAGCAACGCTGATGGGAGCCACGCATTCATCGTGGAGGACATGCCGTTCTGACCGATCATCAGACCGTAAACCGGAGCACCGAGAGCCTCCTGAAGCATCTCGACCGCCTTGACGTAATCGACGCCCAGCATCTGCCATTCGGTCGTACCGGCCGGCGCACCGATCGCCGCGGCCGTCGCGATGTACGCATCGTCGGGAACCTCATCCATCGAGACCAGTTCGGGCTGGCCAATGCTTACCGCCGCCGTGCCAAGCATGCGCCCGTGATCCGCCCAACCACCGCCGCCTGCAGCAAATACCGACCCGCCGCGGATCGCGGCCTCGACATCTTGTAAACCGAGAATACGGCCCATCATCCGGCTCCCTGTTGCATGTTCCGCGTCAGAGACTGATCGATATCCTTTACTGTTTGATAGATCACCGCGGCCCCCGCCGCCAGCGCGTCGCGGCCTGCCCACTCTTCAGGCGCATGGCTCTTGCCTGCTCGGCAAGGCACGAAAACCATGGCGGCCGGCGCGATGCGGCTCATGAACGCAGCATCATGCCCGGCGCCGCTGGGCAAATCCATTTGCTTGAGACCCAACTCATTTGCGCATCGACGCAAGGCCGACTGCAAATGTTCATCACAGGCGACGGGCGGTCCATCAGACAGCGTCTCAAACGATGTTCGTGTGACCTGGGCGGCCTCGGAATGCGCCGAGCTTTCCTTGTCGATCGTTTCCACAAACTGTTTCGTTAAAGCCGGGTCCGTTGTCCTGATGTCGATAATAAGCCGACACCGGCCAGGCACAATATTCGATGCCGACGGATCGACGATAAGGGTGCCAACGGTTGCGACGAAATAGCCCGATCCCCCGCTGGCCAGTTGTTCGGCCGCCTTCCGCACAGATACGACCGTTGCCGCAGCGGGCACCAGCGCGTCGTGGCGCAAAGCCATCGGCGTTGTGCCGGCATGGTCGGCCTCGCCCTGAAACACGATTTCGATGCGCCGGATGCCGACAATCGACGTGACAATGCCGACGTCGAGCGAACGGGATTCTAGCACAACCCCCTGTTCGATATGCAACTCCAGAAATGCGCGGATATCGTCGCGCTTTGCTTCGCTAAGGCGGGTCGGATCACCACCGACGCGGCGCAAGGCGTCGCGCAGCGCCTCCCCTCCTGGTTCCATCAAATCGAGCAATTTGTCATCCAGGGAGCCGGTCATACCGCGGCTGCCGACGCAGGACAGCCCGTATTCGCTGGGTTCTTCGGCGAGAAAGTCGATAATCTCGAGGGTGTGCCGAAGCCGAGTGCCGGAATCTCGCAACGAGCGCGCGATCTCCAGCCCCGCGGCCACGCCAGCAATACCGTCGAAGCGTCCCCCGGCCGGCACGGTATCACTGTGCGACCCGATCGCGATCACCCCGAGGGCAGGGTTGCTGCCCTCGAGCCAGCCGACCAGATTGCCGGCGGTATCGATCCGCGTCTTCAGTCCAGCTTCCGCAAACCGGCGGGTTAAGAAGGCCCGGCCTTCCAGGAACAGAGCAGTAAAGGACCGTCGCGTATAGGGGCGCGCCGGGTCGGTAATCTCCGCGAGCGCCATCACATCGTCCCACAAGCGATCGGCGTCGAGCGGGAGATTGGATTTCGTCATGTGGCCTACGGACTAATGTGCATGAATGGGGCTGACAAACCGTCCCTGCCCCGGTTCGGCCAACACGCGCCCATCCGAAGCTACACAGGTGCCCCGTACATAAGTTTCCACCAGGCGGAACGGCAACTCAATCCCGTCATAAGGACTCCAAGGAGCAAAATTGTTTCCGCTCTCGGCGGCGCTGTAGCGGTGGGGATCGCGGCGCATCAATACGATGTCGGCATCCCCGCCGACCTGCAGCGCGCCCTTGGCATGCGTAATACGAAACAGCGCCGCCGGATTGTGCGCAAGCAGGCGCGCGGCATGAGTCAATGACAGCTCGCGTTCGTCCAGTCCTTTCAGCAACAATCCATAAAGGACCTCGAGACCCGGTACTCCCGATGCATTCTTGAGCATGTTCGGATCGTTTTTACGATCCTCCGACCAGCTCACATGATCGGTCGACACGATCGTGACGTTGCCCGCCGCCAGATGATTCCACAGCGCTTCGACCTCAGCGCGCGGCCTAATGGGCGGGTTGATCTTGGCTTTGCCGACTAGTCTGCGAACATCATTCTCTTCGTCCAGGATCAGATAGTGGATGCAGGCTTCGATCGTCGCGCCATGCCCCTGAGCGCGGTAGGCTGCGGCCAATTCGTATCCCCGGCCGATCGAGCTGTGTACGATATGAACCGGACATCCCGCACCTGCGCCAAGCTCGTAGACCTCAGCGGTGGCCAATGCCTCCGCGATCGGCGGCCGAGACAACCCATGCGCAGTGTAGTCGGTAATTCCCTTCGCCTCCACGTCGGCAATGAAGGCACGCACCATTTCGTCGTTTTCGTTGTGAATGCCGGCAACCAAGCCACGCTTGCCGACAGCCTGAAAACATTTGTAGAGGACATCCGGGGGTATCCGAGGGAAGCGCTTGGGGTGTGTCCCGAAAGTGGAAAACTTGAAAGCCGCGGCTCCAGCATCGACGAGTTCATCGATTCTAGCTGCGCCTTCGGTCGGATCAATCGTGGCGTAAAGAGCGTAGTCCACGCGGGCTTGCGCTCCGGCTTCCTTTATCTTGGTGCGGAAACGGTCCGCCGTGGCGATCAGGCAGTTGTCGTCGTAGGGCATGTCGACGATCGTGGTAACCCCGCCGGCAGCGGCGCTTCGCGTCGACCAAATGAAATCTTCCTGCGCGAGCTGACTGCGGCTGTGAACCTGCGCATCGATCGCTCCCGGGAACACAAAAAAGCCGGGGCCTCCGTGACGCTCGCCGCCCGGTACGGATCCAGCGCCGACGGCTCTTATCTTCCCATCAGCAACCAAAACATAACCTTCTTCGACGATCCGGTCGGCCAAAACAACCGTCCCCGCAAACACCTTATCGGCCATCGATCCCTCGCTCTTGTTGACACGGCTACGACGCAAGCGCGTCGGCCGCTTTCGAAAACGATAGACGAAGACCGCGACCGCCACTAATCCTGATCGCCAAAGTGGCTAATAGGAAAAACGAAAGACGCTTTTCAACTGGTAGTGAGACACGCCGCCAGATGCCTATTATTGCCACCTATGGAAAATCAAACTTCCGTCTTTCAATTCGCTTCGCCCAATCTGTTGACCCAACAGGAAGCAAAGCGTTGGGACGTGTGCGCATGTGCGCGACAGGGCTTAACGAAATTGGGAAGCTAGAAGCTATCAGCGCCGTTAGAACGGTCATACGAAGACTGCCCCGAGACTGGCTCGATTTTCTGAACCAAGCCGATCGGATTCCCGCTCGTAAGACGCGATTAAACGATTTGGTGTACGCTAGGTTCGCTCAGCTGATTCTCGGCCGGGCTGTCAAATCGACATAGAACTGTGTGGAGACGAAAATGGCGAAGAAAGCGAAGAAGGCCAAAAAGGCTAAGAAGACCGCCAAAAAGAAAAAGAAGTAATACTTAAAACAGAAAATCTGGAGGCGCGAAGCTTCGGCGAATTGCCGGTCGTTATCTTCGGAGCCTCATATAGTTTGGGAAGGTCGGCCGCCATACTCTCGGGTTTGTTGGCGGCCTGATCTTTTATTCAAAAGATTCATCTGTCAGCGACGCATCGAGATCTCAGCTTTTTCGTCTCGGTTTTTTCAGCCAATCCTCGATCGCTTCTTCCACTATTTCATAAGCGTGCGTGCGCAGCTCTACGGCCGCCAATTTCAGTTTCTTGGATACATCGGGGCTCAAGTACATCAGCGCGGCTCGCCGCCCGTCCTCTCGGATTGGCGCACCCTTCCCCTTTTTCTTGGCATTCGGTTTTTTCAAAGCTGATCCTCGAATATCTACGTGGTCATACCACAAAGACTTCCGGCGCATGACCACGATCGCAAGATATCCAGAGGATTGTCTCGCGCCGCCGACCGAACCCTACCAGCGAATATCAAGCGACATCTCGATTAAGTACATGATGTAGCTATTTAAATATCTAGATATCTAAATATCTAATGTTGACTTTTTTGGCTTTTGTGTTTTTTTAGCATTACGCCTTTCGACGACTCATCCGCAGGGCGATCTGAGGTGGGGACGACTTTCATGGATGCGACAAGCGAGCACTAGGCTTCGTCCGCGCCACTCGCGCGAGATCCTTCTCCGGCTTGAGCCTGACGCTGTGCTGCCGCACGGCGGGGTTCAGTTACCGAAATCAATTACTCGCATCAAATCGCAAACCCACCCGCGAGTCGTTACGCGACGATTAAACATCCTCGTTGCGTCTTCAGCCAAACCTGGAGCCTTAGTGATGCGTGCTTCTCAATTCAAAAAGAAACAGAGCCTTTCGCGCCTTTTTGTAAGTAACAAATGCACTACGGCAATTCCGGTTGCGTGTGGCCTTACGCGCGACATGCTCATTCAAGCTTCGCTGGATTCATCCATTCGGCAGATCGATTACGTCTCTTCGGTAAATATCGGCGGCCGAAATCTGCGCCTCGATACAGTTGTAATTTCTCGAGACGACGGCCGGTTTGCCATCGAAATCGCTGAGGCGCGCCCGCCCCGAGATATCGATGATGAAGATGCCTTTCAGACCGCCCTCCGTGACATTGGTGTCAGCTACCTTGCAATGACGGCAGCAGATATCAGACAAGAGCCCCGGCTTTCAAACTGCCGCGACATTGGCGGCTGGCCAACGCCACTGTCCCGCTTGACGAGCGTCGGGAAATTTCCGCAGCAATAGAAGAGAGCGGCGGCGCAATCACGCTCGGCGAGATCGCCCGGCGTGTCGAGACCTTCATGTCCGCGAAGAGCACTGTATTTGCGTTGGCTTGCGATGGATCGATCGACATTGCCTTCTCTGAGATGCCGCTTTGCAGCCGAACACTCGTTCGCACTGGGTTTGGTGGACAACGGCTGAGCGATTTCTTCGTGGACAACTCCCGGCGCGTAGCATGAATTCTTCAAATCAGACTTGGCAGGCGGCCCTGATCGCGCGCTATCCGCACCTGTTCAACCAAGAACTCTACGGTCGGGTCATTGCGCCGGGCTATCCGACGACCGGTGACGGTTGGCAGGATCTGGTGCGGCGAGCCGTCGAGCGCATCGCCGCGGCGGTATCAGAAGCGCCGGGCAGTCTGCGAATTACCCAAATCAAGGAAAAGTTCGGCACGCTGCGGCTGTACACGTGGGCGGGCACTGGCTTCACCGATGTCATGGATGTGGCAGTCAATGAAGCCATCGAGCTTGCGGAAGCTCGGTCCGCCTGCACCTGCGAAAAATGTGGCTCCCCTGGTCGACTGTTCAAGAGTGGCGGCTGGTACCTGACTGCCTGCGACGAGCACGGCAAGGGAGAGCCGGTACGCGAACGACCCCGTTTAGAGAATCTGCGTCTCACACGCCGAGTAATTGACGGTAAACGCGTGGTCAGCGCACGTCGTTACATACGCGAAACCGACAGCTTCGTTGAAATCGATCCGTATCCTTTCAACCTCGACGAGGAATAAGGTCATGGCGCCATCACGCTGTCGAGCTCGCGGCATCGACGTTAGCTCTCAATATTCCACCAGACCCGAATGCCCGCGGCGTGCGTCAGTCGATCCGCGGCTCGCTGTGGACATCGAAGATTTTGGCTGTGACGAGGCATCGACCGTCACTGTTGAAGACCACACCGAAACACTCGACCGCACTGTGGAGTGATAGTTGCTTATTTGGATACTGTCAGACTTACACTTGGAGTCCACCCGGGGATGGGACTTACCGCCCATTGGTGATCGGCCGAAATTTGACGTGCTAGTGATCGCAGGTGATCTCATGCCCGCAATGGATCGCGGAGTCCGCTGGATACTTGAACGCGTCAGCGACCGACCCTGTGTATTTGTCGCGGGGAATCACGAGGCCTACGGTGAAGACTTGGGCCGGACGGTTCAGAAAGCGCGGATCGCCGCCGCCGGAACTAACGTTCATGTCCTCGAAAACGACGTCGTGCACATCGACGATCCGGTAGGCGGCCAGGTGGCCTTCTACGGCGCAACCGGTTGGACGGACTTTAACTTGTTCGGCAATCCCGAAAGCGGGATGCGGATCGCCGCCGGTGGAATGAACGATTACAATAAGATTCGCATCAACTCATACCAGCAGCGTTTGAAGCCCCGCCACACGCTCGCCCGCCATCTGGAGACCCGGGCCTTCCTGGAGCACGAGCTTCAAAAGCCAAAAGTCGGACGTCGTGTCGTCGTGACGCACATGTGCTTTCACGAGGAGGGAGTTCCCGTCCTGTACGAGAACGACCCACTTTCAGTGTGCTATTGCTCCCGGGCGCATGTCGAAGGCGCTGACCTTTGGGTCTATGGCCACACCCACGAGAGCCGCGATTTCCGGGTCGGTGCGTCAACTCGGGTCGTCAGCAACGCAAAAGGCTATGGGCCTTGGACGCGTGGGTCGACCTGGGAGAACAAACAGTTCGATCCGCGGTTCGTCGTGGAAATCTAAGAGCCGCGCAGGCCATAAGCGGTCGGGCCCGTGCGCAACGATCGTCAACCATACTGTTGAACGATCCGTACCCCCTTCAGTCATCATAGTGAGGTCAAAGAGATGTTTGCTGCCCGAGCCGCCAATGGATCCGCGCTACTTCCTTTCATCTCCGCCAAAACCAGCGCCGCCATCCCGGTCTCGAGCACCTTCACGCATGATGCGCTCGTGCAGGCGACGCTTGATCCAGAAGTGCTCAAGATCGATTTCCTCGCACAAACCCAAGTCGGTGACACGGCTAAGGACATCAATGCGATCATCATCGTCCGGGAAAGCGGGAGCATGGTGCTGGACGTCGTCCCGGCCCGCACCGCAGGGGACGCCCGGCAAGACCGCTCTATCGGAACCGCGCCTCCGGCTTCGGGCCTGGCCCGCATCACGTTGACGGCGGCCGACATTCAGAAGGAGCCCAGGTTTTCCAATTGCCGTTTGGTTTGGGCATACCGAGCGCATTTTGTCGGGATCAGCCAGCGCATGGCCATTCTTCAAACACTCGTCGACGACAGCCCGATGAACTTGGGGCGCCTGCTTTCAGTCCTGCGCGGGGACCGGGACCCCGGCCCCGCGGTCCTCGCCCTCTGCTGCGGCGATCTCATCGAACTCGATCTCCTCAGCCGGCCCCTCGGCCCGGAAACGATTGCAAGGATTCGACGTGAGAAATAACGAACAGCTCGAACGCTATCTGCAGGAAGTCAGGCTGAAGCTGGCTTTCGACGAGATGATGCACAGGCCCTTTCGCATCGTCGTTGACGGAGCGGAAGACGACGCACAGACTGAGCCGACCGCAGAGTCAGGTTCCGTCCGCTTGGCGCAAGACGGGCAAGCAGCGGAAGACGGCAACGCGTCAGAAAAGACCGACGCCGCCTATCATGACGCGCGCAGGGCAATCATCGCGGCCGCGATCGATGCGGCCACCACGCCTGCGGTCCGTGCCCGCCTGAAGGAAGACAAAGCGTTGGCGGTCGTCATCGACGTGCCTACGACCGCGTGGGTCAAGCCGGTCGACGAATATTTCCTGGGATGGGCGACGTTTGCACGCGACGGCAGCACCCGGAGCCGCGACAAGCCGACCGTCGGCAATGACGAAGCCAGCAAAAAGATCTCTCGTGGCCGCAAGGTAGTTGGCATAGCCGCCAATCCCGCCATGTTCCTGCCGAGCGTCCTCACCGCAGTAGCCGACATCACGATCAAGATCCCGCAGCCGACCGGCGCAGTGGTGCGCGACGCACTCAAACGTTGTCTCAAAGGGCGGGTGCCTCGCCGCATCGACGACACGCTTGTCGCCGATCTCGATTTCGACGATCTGGTCGCGGTTATGCGCTCCGGCGCCACGCCGGCGGCCGCAGTTCAGCGCATGCGCCATGCGGTCGATCAACGCCGCACCAACGCGCCGACTGACCGATATCCGAACCTGGACACCGCCGTCGAATATGGCCGCGGCCGCGAATGGGGCCTGGCATTGGCTCGAGATTTAGATGGATTGCGTTCTGGAAAATTGGAATCTTGGAATGCAATCGACCGCGGAGCAATTTTTTTTGGACCGCCCGGGACCGGGAAGGGGTTTCTGTGCGGCGCAATCGCCGAAAAATGCCGCATCCCATTTTTGAAGGTTACACCCGCCGACTACTTCAAAGGGGAAGCACATCTTGGTGTTGTATTGCAAGAGCAGCGAGAGGTCTTCCTCAAAGCCAAGTCTCTTGCTGCGCGCAATTTTTCCTGCTTGCTGCTTATAGATGAATTAGACGGAATTCCAAGCAGGTCAAGCTTATCGGCTCCATCATCATCCTCACGCAATTCTGACTGGTGGATGCCAATTTGCAACGACCTGCTTTTCCTATGCGACCAGGCAAAACACGACCGCGTCATATTATGCGCCACGACGAACCGCTTGGAATCAATCGATCCGGCCCTGCTGCGGCCCGGCCGTTTTGAGCGTGCGATCGAGGTGGGTCTTCCAGGCTTCGCCGGCATCATGCACATACTTCGCTTTCACCTTGGCGACGATCTGCAAGGCGAAGACATCGCCCAGATCGCGCGGCTGGCGGATGGGTCTACCGCAGCCGAACTCATGGACGTGGTACGAGGAGCCCGCCGGCGTGCCAGGGATGCCGAGCGCTCCCTGTGCTTGGACGACCTGAAACAGGAGATCGAGGGCGACCAGGATATCACGCCTGCACTCCTGCGGCGGATCGCGGTCCACGAGGCCAGCCACGCCGTCGCGACCGTCGCGCTGTCGGTCGGCACGTTGCGTCACGTCACGCTTGTGGCTCGCGGCAACGCAGGCGGACATGCAAAAGCCGATAGCAGCGACGAAGACCTCATGACTCTTCCGAGATCGAAAACCGCATCATCTCGATCTTGTCGGCCGGGGTTGCCGAGCGCCGTCTGACCGGCGCCAAGTCAGTCGGATCCGGCGGTGGAGACGGCAGCGACGACGGCGTGGCGACCTCACTTTTGTGCATGATATATTCGTCGACGTCCCTGACGGGTGAATTCTTTCACCGCTCTTCGGCGAGCGACGCGCTGGCCACGGTCCGCGGCGACCCCCGGCTCCGCCACAAAGTCGAGCAGCATCTGCGCCAGCTTGAGAGGCGCGCCAGCAGATTTGTCGAGCAGCACCTCAGCGCCATTTCCGCTGTGGCCGAACGTCTTATGCAGACCCGCTACCTGACCGGTGAAGAAGTCCTTTCGGTCATGCGATCGGTCGAAGGTCCCCGCAAGCCTATCATTCTTCCTGATTGAGGAAAGCACATATGCTCAAGGTCACCATCGAGATTTTCCCGGGCGGCGCTCGCCAATTTCGGCGCACCATCGCATCGATGTCGATTGGAAACATCACCGACTTGGCCAACGTTTCGGACTACCGCGTCGACGCCCTGGAGTCGGCAAATCATCTCACCGGCGCCAAGGCTCGTTCCGCAACTTGCATCGTTACCCCGCCATGACCGGCGCCAATCGGTATGGGCCCTCATCGCGCGCGCCACAGAAGAGATCCAGCTCGCCGAGTTCGACGAGTTCTGATCTCAGACGACGCGCGCTGGCCCTTCGCAAGACTGCAGTCAGGGATTAGCACGATGCCGACTACGAGGAATTTGGAAATGGCAGCGCGGACTCTGAGCGGCCTGCGAAGCACGACAATGGACTGCCGAGCCGACTTCATCGTGGTTACGGCGGACGCGCCCAACCCGCGGCACCCCGAAAAGAACTCCGGAGCGACCTCGTCGCCGCTTTTAGAGCCCAATCGAAGAACGGAAGGCAACTGATGCTGGGAATCGATCGTGCTCCTGAGAGCGCCGAAAAATTATTTATTGCACAAATTTCGTGCACAGCGCGAAATTTTGCGTTTTCTCATTCGCTCACGCGCGGGCACAAAGTTTCGCGTAAACGACAGCGAAGCCGTCGACTCCACCCGACTTTATTGAACTTGCGCCAGACGTCGAACGCTAATCCAAGGCGTCGGTCTAACTCTGCTGGAGACCGTCGCCGGAAAGAGTCGAATCGTTTGTCAACAAACCGTCGTAAGCGACTCAGCGGAATCAGCTTTTCGGCTTTTGCCAAATGCAGGCGACTGGTCAATTATCATTCCACTACCTGATCGAACATTAGTTACGACGCGTGACCCAAAACGACGAAAGCACGTCCCTGGAAAGACGTGCCTTCGCGGGTCGACAAAGAAGCCAACCACTGTCCTCACGGGACTTCCACAGACTCGCATGCGGCGCTGAATGGCGCAAGCGTGAAGTCAGGCCACGGCTTCTTGTCGACCCTCCCGAAAAACGGGGGAGTTTCTGCGGACGCTCGGTCCGCAGAAACTCCCCACTTATAGGAGGAATTGACATGAAAAAGATGATCCCGGCGATCGAGTTTCCCACAGAGCAGTTCGCGCCCGGCGTAATTGCCCTGATCACGGCTGAGCCAGAGGTCGCTAAGTTTCGGCCGGTGAATCAGATCGGTCCGGTCGAAACGCGCCTAGTCTATCTCGACCGGCAACGCGACGCAGAGTGGGAAGTCGTCAAAGAGCAGTACGTTTTGGCTTGCGTCTGCGCGTTCATGCAAATCGAACTGCATGCGGGCCGCCCGATCTTGCGCGACCATGACATAAGTCTCGCCTTGGACGTCGTGCAGAAAGCCCTCGAGTACAAAGAGCACGACCTGCTCTCGATTTTCAGACAGGCCTCGGTTCCCGAGTTCCGGGGCTGGCTGTCGAGATACTCCCGGAATTCCGTCGTTGCCTATTACTACTCCCTTGGCGCCCCCTACGCATGCGTGGACGCGGATCGCGACGCCCTCGTCGAAACCATCGCAATGAACCCGATCTGGGACCGCGTGCACCGGACCTATCATGCTGTCTTCGTTCGGTGGATGCATCAGGCGCTTCCCGAACTCAACGAACTGTCGGACCGCGACGACATCTGGCGCGCCGCCCAACTGGTCAGGTCCAGCCACCACCGGTTCGGCCCCCGCTTCAAGGTGACGCTCGACCACCTTCGGCGTTGGATGGGCCAGCGCTTCTAGCAGTCCGATCGCCCCAACTTGAAATAAAGCAGATCCCCTTTCCTTTACGCGGAGGTTGACGTGACAGACATCATCCATACCATCGAATTTCCCGACGAACATGTTGTCTTCGGCGCTCTCGGCGCGGACGCAGACGAAGCCGAAGTGGCCAAGTTCTTCCAGGCACACGAAACCGAATCTGGCGAGACGCTGCTTGTTCATGAGCATCAGCAACGCGATGCCGAGTTCGACGTCGTCAGGCTGCAGTTCGAACTGGCGTACGTTTGTGCGTTCATGGAGGTCGAGCTCCACTCGGTTCACCCGATCCTTCGCTATGACGACGTCACCAGCGTAATCGACCTGGTGCAGGAAGCGCTTTGCGACGAACGCCATGATCTGCTCGGAAAGTTCGATCGCCCATCGCTAAGCGAGTTGCGCAATTGGCTGAAGAGGTACCGCCGTCACCCGGTCGTTCTCTATCACCACGAATACAGCCGCAGCTTTGCGGCACTTACGACGGACCGAGCGGCGCTCGTGACTTCGATCGCTGACCACGCGGTTTGGAACCGCGTCCACCGTGCCTATCAAACCGTCTTTGTTCGATGGATGCACAGGGCGGTTCCTGAGATCAATGGCCTGTCGAATTACGCCGAGATGATGCGCGCCGTCAGCTGCGTCGAACAACACCACCGGCTCAGTTGCCGTTTCAAGTTGACGGAGGAACACCTGCGCGACTGGCTGGGCGTCGATGACATCTGCAGCGCGTCCGAGGACTAGCGCAATGACCCTCTGCCTAACTTCCGACTTGCCGCCTGATCGGTGTCACCTGCCGCTCAGCCGGCCACGGGACGGTCCTGCCGTGACTTAAAGGTCAAGGCCCTCTCCCCCAGCCAATGATTGTGCCCATCCATCCGGACCCGATTCCGGAAGCGCTCCCCCTTTGTCCCGAGGTCACCATGCAGCTTCGCTCTCAAGGCAATTTTTTCGGCGGCTCTACTCCGCCACAACGCGATGACGACATCTGGAGGCCTGTAGCGCAGAGCTTAGGCAGCCGCGACACGGCGCTGCGGTCCCGCTATTCATCGGTCGGATTCATCATTGACGACGACCGAGTGGTCAATTTCGAGTCCCGCCCGGAGCGGTTTGCTGCCGAAGCATTCGCGCTTGATCCCGCCATCGACTGGTTCGTCGAACAAGCGGAGCCGATAGGCTACCTGGACCGCGGTCGGCTGCGTCATCACACGTTCGACTTCTTTTCGACCGCGTCGGGCATCCGCACTCTCACGGCAATCAAGCACTCGACGATGGTGGCCCGCTCCGGGATTCGCCGCACGATCCAATTGATTTCGGAACAGGCCGGCAGGCGCGTGGCCGACCAGATCGTGCTGCTGACCGAACGCGATTTCAGTCAGAACGAGCGCTTCAACGCCGAACAGGCGCACGAAATCCGGCGTCATCCGGTTCCCGAACACGATCAGCATGTGCGGGAGATAGCCCATGACATCAACGGCACCGTCACGATCTCCGACGTCGTGACTCTCAGCGGGCTCCGCGGCGACGGCTTCCGTGCCGTCGTCAGGCTCCTGGCCGACCGTTTCTTCCAATTGGCCGCTCCCGACACCCGTGTCGACTACGACGCTCGAATTCGGCGCCGCTGACCCTTTCACCCACCGTCCATCAAGAAGGAGATCCCCAGATGCCTAGTTACCTCTTCCACGTTCGACGCGAAAAGAAATCGAAGTTTCGCAAGCCCAATGGCTTCGGCGCAAGCAGCAAGCTGGTGACCGACTTTGGTCACGAGTTCGTCGGCGAACAATTTCGCAAGGCCATTCAGAATCTTCAACGAGACGCCGCGGCAGCGAGCGATCCAACTGCAACCACACGACGGACTCGCTGATCAACACCTCACCAGGCGTGCGCAAGCGCCGGAATTCGAACCACCCACAACCAAACCTCGAAAGGAATAGAACTATGTTCTCGATGAAGCCGAAATGCGCCCGCCTTGTCCTCGGGCCCCTGGACAAGATCACCATCAAGGGCCGGGATTACCGGTGGCAGAGTTCAGACGAATTCGGGCACGTTCTCCTGCCGACTCAGTCATTGGGCCAACCCGTCGCCGAAGGTTTTTCCGACGAAGAACTCAACGACCTCTTAAGCAAAGACCAATTCCAGCATGAGGTATTTTACTACGACGAAGCAAAGGTCCGAGCGCGGCTGAGGGCCGGCGGCGCAATCTCCCTGTTCCAGCTTACGGACAAGGAGCAAGCCGTGATGCTGGAAAGGCAGGAATTCTGCGACCTGCTTCTTCAGAAAGAAGCAGCCGATCCGAAGTTCAAGCGCACCGACGCGTCCATCAAGGATGCTTTGGTCAGCATCTTTGGCGTCATCTGCGAGCGCAACGCCGCGCGGGTGGCCGAGGGCAAGTCCCAGCGGTGCGACCAGAAGTTCGAAATGGGCAAGTGTCCCGCGCCTCGCACCGTCAGGCGCTGGCTGAAAGCTTACGAAGAATGCGGCCTGGATATCATGGCCCTTCGCGACGGTCACCATCGCAGCGGGAACGAATTTTCGAGCCTTGATCCCGGTGTCTATGCTCTCGTCGTGAAGCACGCGAATGCGTGGGCGGACATCCGCCGTCCTAGCATGAAAGGGCAGCACGAGGCGCTTACGACCGAGATCAACCTGATCAATCAGGAGAGAGAGGCAGACGGTCAGCCACAGCTCAAAATTCCTGCAAAGAGCACGTTTCGACGGGCGATCAAGAAAATCCCGGCTTTCGAAGCCTATGCCGGAAGGCATGGCGCCGAAGCGGCCAAGCGGAAGTTTACGGTTGTCGGAAGCGGCATGACGATCATCCGGCCGTTCCAGCGCCTCGTGATGGACGGATGGAAGACGCAGCTGTCCACGATCAACGTGAAGATGGGCGAATGGGACTTGATGACGCCGGCAGATAAAAAGAAGGCGGAGCGCGTTCGCCTGGTTCTGCACGGCTCCGAATGTACCGCCACTCGTTGCGTCACTGGGATTCGGTATTCGACAACCGAAAACAAGGAGACTGCCATCGCAACGCTGAGGATGTCGGTTTCCGACAAGAGCGCCTACGCCAAGGCGGCGGGATGCAAATCGGATTGGCCCATGACCGCGCGCCCGGGGTCCGTGCATACGGACACCGGTTCAGCATGGATCGCAACCGAATTTCGGTCCTCAGTTGCGGACCTTCGGGCGACGCTTGAAAACGCCCCTGTCGGTGTTCCACAGCACCGCGGGCATTTTGAGCGGCTCTTCGGGACCCTCGATCGCGGCTTCCTGCCCAACTTTTCGGGACGAACGTTCGCCAACGTCGTCGACAAAGGCGACTACGACCCCGGAGCGGAGGCATCGATGTTCGTCGACAAGATCGGCGGGCCTCTCATTCGATACATCGTCGATAAATACCACCACACGCCACACGCAGGCCTCTTTGGCAAAACGCCATATGAGGCTTGGCACGAACTGGTCGACAAGTACGGCATATTGCCGAAGCCGGGTCGGGACGAACTGCGCAACGTGTTCGGCCCGAAGGTCGAGCGATCGCTGGATCATCGCGGCGTGCGCATCGCCGGCATCCATTACCAGTCGGCAAAGCTCCAAGAGTATCGGCGCAAGATCGGCGACGGCAAGGTGGCGGTCAAGTTCGATCCTGAAGACTTGGGACGCGTAAGCGTCTGGGTCGACGAAGGATGGCTCGCCGTGCCCGCAATGCGCGGAAAGTTCGATCACGTGCACCTCAACGTCTGGGTCGAAGCGATGAAGGACCTGCGGCGCCGCAATCTCGTCCAGGCGAATCTCTCTCGTCACTATGTCGACGAGGCCCTCCTCGCGATTTCGGCCATCGGAAGCTTGCCATGGAACGCGCGAATATCGCGTCACCGACCATCACAGCTGCGGACATCGACCGCCATGAACGCGAACTGCTGTACGGGTTCGACATCGTCGGAGAGGACGATCCGGCCCCCCCTGTAACGGCGAACCGCGACAAGGACGGCAACCGCTCGCGCTTCGCGAACGCGACCCCCGATTCTCGACCGCCCGGTTTCGGGTGACGAGACCACCGCGCCCCCAAAGGACGCAACCACCCCGCCGACGGCCAGCAACAAACCGACCGTCCGCACCCGCAAACCGAACATCAAACTGGAGAAGTGACCATGACTACGAAGCCCAACAATCCGTTGATCCACCTGCGTGACTCCCTTCCTGCCGAACTCAAAAGCCATTTCAGCGCGATCGAACGTATGAAGGCAATCTTCATGCCTACGCCGCGCGAAGCCGAACTCGCCGAGGAGATGAATCTGCTCATCAATAATGCGGTCCAATGCAAGGATCCCGAACTCCCGCTCACGCTTGAGAACAGGTCGGAAGGCAAGGGACTCGTCGTAATCGGTCCTACTGGCGTGGGAAAGACGAAGTCGCTGCGCCACTTCTTCGACAACCACGCCGCCTTCGCGGGCTATCGCGATCCAGCATCGGCGTCGCCTTTGTTGTGGATCACCGCGCCCTCGCCTTGCAACATCGTTCAACTGGGTCGCCGCATTCTTGTCAAAAGCGGCTATCCGCTTGACCGCGAACTGCCGGCACATCGGTTGTTTGAACTTGTCGGACAGCGGCTCAATGCGATGGGAAAAATCGTACTCTTCATCGAGGAGTTCCAACACGTTGTCCATAACGTCTCCGTCCGCGACCAGGAAACGGTCGCGGACACCCTCAAGAACCTGATGGAAACGGAGCGGTTGACGCTCATTCTTTCGGGCGTGGAAACTCTGACGCCTTTCATCGCCCTAGATCCGCAGCTCGATCGTCGTCTGACGAAGATCTACTTCCGTGAACTCACGCCGCAAGACCACGATACTCTGGCGGACATGGTTCATGCGTACGCCGAAGAAGCCGGCGTCGAGGTGGCGTATTCCGACACCGACTTTCTTTTCGCGAGGCTTTCGCATGCTTCGTTGAATGCCCTCGGGTTGTCGATCGAGACCACGATCGCGGCCATCGCGCACTGCTTGCGCAAAGGCGAGAAGACGCTCATCCGAGAACACTTTGCCGCTGTGTACGCAGCAAAGTGGTCCCGGGCGGCGCCCGATAATCCGTTCCTTGCAGACAGATGGCACGAAATCAATTGCCGTACCCATGTCGACAAGGCTAACGCCAGCGGCCCTTCTTTGGCTACAGCTCGCGGGGCGAAGCCGAACGAGGCCGCTTGAAGCGTGGTTCAAAATCGGCCCGGCTTCGCAAGGCGCCGGGCCTTTTTCGCAGACTTGAATGCCATATTTGAATTAAAGGGGTCGCCCATGTCACGCCTTAGCCTTTCCGTGCCGGTCGGTGAACGGGAGACGCCGGCAAGCTTCGCTTCCCGTCTCGCACGGAGAAATTTCGTCGCCGGCCGCGATCTCGCGAAAGATTTTGGCCTGTCCTTCCAGAAAGTCGTCGACGGCGACGCCAACGAAATACGCCGGCTGGCCGAGCTCGGTGGCGTGAAAGTGCAGCTCCTGCTGGCGAATGCAATCCGCAAGATCGGGACGGCATTTGAATTCCGCGGCCAGGCCATCTCGAAGCTGGGCCTGCGTCGCGCTCGGGTTCATGTCTGCCCGACTTGCATGCAGGATGACATCGCCTCGTCGGAACTCCCACCGGAGCTGGCCCCCCACGGCAGATTCGACTGGACGATCGGGTCAATCCGGACATGCGCGAAGCACTCGGTAGCGCTCGTCGAAGTCGCCCGCGATCTGCCACCGGGCCATTATCACGATTTTGCATGCAACGTATCGGCAGCCGTCCCGAACGTGGATCAGCTGGCTGCGCACGCTTTGCGGCGGCCTATCTCTGGATTGGAAAAATACCTGCTGTCCCGCATCGAGGGTTGCGCGGGCCAGCCGTGGCTAGACACACTCCCATTCTTCGCCGCCGCCTGGACAACTGAGATCGTCGGCGCCGTGTCCGAGTTCGGACCGCGCGTTAACCTGGACCTGCTTACCGACGACGACATGTACAAAGCCGGCGCTGCAGGCTTCGAAATCACCAAGGCCGGTGCAGCGGGAATCGGCGATTTGATGTCGAGAATGAAACGCGCAACCGCGTCCAGCGGGGGAGTTCACGCGACCGGTCTGCAGGCTACGTACGGGCGTCTGTACACGGTCTTTTCGCAGGGGCTTCCCGACGCCGGCTTCGATCCGGTCCGATCGGCGATCGCGGATCACATTTTGGCAAATTTCGCCCTCGGTCCTGAGGATCGGCTTTTCGGCAAACCCGTCACCGCGCGCCGGTTCCATAGCATCCGAACCGCATCGGAGGCCTACGGCTTGCATCCGAAGCGCCTCCGAAAGCTGATCGAGGCGGAGAATTTGCTCCCGGATCCGGCGGTCAAAGACCGGGACGTCCTTTTTGAGGTAAGCGTCGCCGACCGCATCGCAAGGCGCGAAGCTGACGCGATAGCCCTGAAGCAGGTGGAGAAGCACATCAATGCCCCTCGTCAGTCGACGAAGATGCTACTCGACGCCGGATTTATTCGCAGGTATTCGACAGGAAGCGACGCGCTCAACGAGTTTTTTCTGAAATCCGAACTGGATGTTTTCCTTGCCTCCCTGCACCGCAAGGCGGAACCCGTCGCCGACGCGCGGCCAGGCGCTTACGATCTCCTGGCGGCGGCCCGTCGCGCGAACTGCTCATTAATCGAACTCGTGCGGCTCATCGTGGATGATCGCCTGTCGTGGGTAGGACGCCGGACTGACGTCGAAGGCTTCCTGGCCATTTTAGTCGATCCGCTCGAGGTGCGGACGCTCACCAAACTGCCGGACCTCCGCGGATTAACGCCGTCGGAAGCCGTTTCGGCCTTGCGCGTAACCAGCAAGGTCCTTGCTGGTCTGCTCAAGGTCGGCGCCTTCCAAACGATCGTCCAACGGCACCCAGTGAAGCGGAATCCGCAAATTGTGATACCTCATGAAGAAATCACCCGGTTCAGGGACGAATTCGTGTCGCTATTCACGCTCGCTCGCGAAAGCGGGAAGCACATGCCTATCCTGCTTCGGGAATTGGCGGCCCTCGGAATTCGGCCAGTCCTCGAGTTTAAAGGGGTCGGCGCTACTTTTTTCAAGCGCGACGACATGCGCTCTTGAACGTGAAGGGCGAGCCGAAGGGCAAATCGATCGTTATCCACATTTAGTATTTTTTACCAAAACGGTTTCGTTTGTCTCTGTGACCCATCCTGCGGTTAAGTCGAAATGGACGAACTCTCTCAATTAGCATGAGCCACGAACAGGCAGAAAGGCTTCTCATGACGGCGCAACATCCTTGCCATGGAATGACGAAGGCGGAGACCGACGCATTCGAGGCGATTGCAATCAATCTGGCTCCGAGCTGCAGCAAAAAAACTCTGACCAGTCTTCTGGAGAGGGGCCTAATCATGAAACAAGAAAAGCGCGTCTCATTTCGTGACGGCCTTCCGCCCTCCGTCGTCGATGAATATTACGTCCCCATTCCGATCCACATTCAATGGTGCGAATGGGCAGACCAAAAGCATCGAACGATGCGTTAGGCGCCGAAATCGAGCTGAAAGTACATTAAAGGGAGCCCGCGAGGGCTCCCTTTTTTTGACCTTGTTTGCGCGAGACCACAAACCTGTAACAACTTTTTCTACCTCACAGGAACCTGCGAGATTAGCGCGTTCGTGGGGTCAATTTAGTCGAACCACTGGGTCATTTTGATCGTCCACCCTCATTCAAATCCTCAATAAATACGGGCTTTTTCAGCGCTCCACTGGACGACTTGGTGAATTTTTCACAGGGACGGCGGACGGCGTCATGGCCGGGCGCCTGTCCCCGACTAGATCGGGGATGACCCGGCCATCCATCAAATAAAAAGGGCGGCCATCCAGCCGCCCTTATTTTTCGCGAAATATAATGCAGAAACTCATCTATCTCGATAGCAACGATTTTTCCGATCTGTCGGCGCCCGCAGCAGCGCTTGGAGCAGATGACGCAGCAATTCTCGCAGCTCTTCGAAAAGCTCAAGCAGACAATTCAGCACGAATCTTAATGTCGCCGCCCCTATTGTCAGAAGCGGTGCATGCAACAATGGCCAACAAGCAAGATTCGATGCGCCGTGCATCGTTAATGCGAGAGCTTTGCGGAACCAATATCCTTCGGCTCCCAACGGACATATGCTCGATGGAAATCGATCGTGCATTATCCAACGATCGAACCGACCTGACCCTTAAAGACATCCTTTCATCAGAGGATGAATGGTTTGGATGCAAGTTCGATGCAAATTCATTAAGTGAATCGAGGAGAAACGCACAGCAAACAATAGACCAGGGCTTGGACAGATTGCCCCGCGCGCAACGCAGGAAATTCAAGTCGCAACTTGACCTATCCAAGGCCAGTTCGAAACCAATATTTAGACAATTGATCAAGGATGGGCGTTCGACGCCGACAATTGAAAGCGACCCGTTGTTGAGCTTGATCAATCAAGACCTATTTGTCGACTGGTTCTTAAGGGAAAAAAGCGACGAAGATATACGTCAACATCTTCGTCGCCTGATGTCAGATCCATACGTTCTGTTCGGGCATTTCGTTGATCGTACCGGACATCGCGAGCAGCTTTATGCCCTGACTCGAACTGCCGGGGAAAAACTATCAACGGACTTGGAATCCGTGGGACAAAATCTTATGAATTTGTTCGAGATATCGACTGAAGCCCATTCGACAATAGACACTAGAAAATTGGCAAAACAATTTGTCTCGAAAGAGTTTGTACGACGCTTATTGACTGGATTCTCAAGCCGCTCTCTGGATTCCTTGAGCGAATCTGAGATCGATTCCTTATTTTGTCTCTGCCCGGCGATAGCCACAATGACCCACGTCATACTTGAGTACGTTCATACTTTGGTACAGTCCAATTTATCGCGTTTCCAAACCGGTAACCGGCAGCCAACAACTCCAAAAAAGAGTGATTTTGGCGACCTAATGCATCTGTTGTACGCTCCTTACATGGACATTTTTCGCTGCGATGCTCGTTTCGGAGCACATTTGAAGAGTCACAAGCCGATTCGAACGAAAATTGCAGCGAGGCGCACCGAAATTTTGGCGATGCTTTGACTCGTAAATCGCATCGATTGGTGGCAAGCCCATAGGGCGGGTTGGCGCGGCGTAATCCGCCTCCAACCCAACCGTTCGGCGCAATACGCTTCGCTATTGCGCCCTACGAATTGACGTTATTTATTGAATTGCTTTAAAATCAGTCGCATGACCATTTCGGCAACCAGCGTCCGCTTTGACGAACACACCATGTGGGTCGAACTGACCGACGGGCGGACGCTCGGCGTTCCCCTGGCTTGGTTTCCAAGATTACTGGGAGCGACGCCCGCTGAACGCGAACAGGTAGAATTGAGCCGGGTTGGTCTGCATTGGGAAAAGCTTGATGAGGATATCTCCATCGCTGGCCTGCTGGCTGGCCGCGGTGATGTGACGCGTTCGACCGAACACGCTGCTTAGTTCGCAGCAAGTAGCCGGCATGAGCGCAGCGATATGCGGGATGGATTATGCAAAGCCCCCGGATATCGCTTCGCTCATCCGGGCTACGCACTAACCACCCTGCGATTTGCAGTGCTTCGTGCTCGTCGGCTTACTTCACCTGGTCTTTCCTGAAATTGAACTTCCCTATCCACAGTCCAAACAGGACAAGGGCTATTCCACCAAGGGCAAGCTTCCAGTCGGACTGGTCGATCGTGTCCACGTAGAAGCACACCACTCCGGCACAGATGAAGAGGCCGCCGATAATCTGATTTGGTTTCATGAGGACACCATAGCACGTGGGGCGGAGGCGTAGCCCGCATGAGCGATAGCGATATGCGGGGTTGACGGAGCGAAGTCCCGGATGTCGCTTCGCTCATCCGGGCTACGCCCCTTCCGGATATCCCAAAATCGTCTTCAACAATCTGGGAAACCGCGCATTGATGTCGGCGACGCGCACGACGTTGCGGTGTTCGACGCCTTGTTTTGATGTCCGGATCAGGCCGGCTTCGCGCAGCACCCGGAAATGGTGCGACAAAGTCGATTTGGCCATGCCGGGGCACGGCGCGGCGGCGGTGCAGGACATACAATCATTGCTTTGTTCAAGTAGGCTCTTGACGATGCGCAGCCGCATCGGATCGGCCAGCGCTGCCAGCACGCCCGCCAATGTGATGTCCTCACGCGCTGGGTGAACGAATTGCACCATCACAAATATATAGCGCCGCCCTTGAACCGGTTCAATAGTTCACTATTACTGAACTATTGGACAATGCGCTGCGGCGCGAAAGGAGAGCCAAAATGACCAAGAGACTCGAAGGCAAAGTGGCGCTGGTAACCGGCGCATCCAAGGGGATCGGCGCCGAAATCGCCGCCCGCCTCGCCGCGGAAGGCGCCGCGGTGGCGGTGAATTACAGTTCCAGCAAGGAAGGCGCCGACAAGGTCGTGGCCGCAATCACCGGCAAGGGCGGCAAGGCCGTCGCCGTGCATGGCAACCTCTCCCAAGCCGGCCAGGCGCAAAAGGTGGTCGCCGACACCGTCAAGGCGCTGGGCGCGATCGACATCCTCGTCAACAATGCCGGTATCTATGATTTTGCGCCGCTCGACGGCATCACCGCCGAACACTTCCACAAGCATTTCGACCTCAACGTGCTCGGACTGCTGTTAGTGTCGCAGGAAGCCGCGCGGCATTTCAACCCGGCCGGCGGCAGCATCATCAACATCTCCTCCGGAGTCTCGACGATCGCGCCGCCGAACACCGCGGTCTATACCGCGACCAAGGCCGCGGTGGATGCGATCTCCTCGGTACTTTCAAAGGAACTGGCGCCGCGCAAGATCCGCGTCAACACCGTCAATCCCGGCATGATCGCCACCGAGGGCGTGATCTCCGCGGGTCTGAACGAAGGCGACATGCGCAAGTGGATCGAATCCAACACGCCGCTTGGACGGATCGGCAAGGTCGAGGAGATCGCAGCGGCGGTGGCTTTCTTCGCGTCGGACGATGCGTCCTACATCACCGGTGAGACGCTGCATGTGACCGGTGGTTTGCACTAAAAGACGGCGGTTTTGTCATGGCCGGGATTTATCCCGGCCGTGGCGAGGCGCGTAGAGTAGCGCGCCCGATCAATCCTGATAGCACCAGATGACATCGCAGCTTCTGGTGCCACTCGCACCGGGCCTGGGGTCGCCCTGCTGCTGCGGTGCGGCACCACGCGCGGGCTTGCGGCCGTGACGCGCGGCATCGGCCGTTGGAATCGTCAATGCGGCCATCAGCACCGCAGCGAGAACGGTCAAAACGCTTCTGCGCATGTCGGTCTCCGGTAAACGCGCTGTGATGAAACGCAATCGCGCTGCTGCGCCGCACATATTCACCCTGCCCGCCAGCTTCAATAGCGCCTTGCAAGACCTCCTTGAAAGTCCGGTCGAGAACAAACATGATGCGCCTTGGACGCGCCTGCTCAAAGACAGGCCGTGGAGGAAATATCAGATGTTGCAACGTGCCCTTCCGGTCACGCACCCGCCGATGCCGCTTGGCAGGACGCTTCGTGCGCGCAAGCCACTGACAACGCGTGCGCTGTACCGGGCGTTTGCCGTCCGCGCGCGACTGATAGTGCGGCGGCTGGGCGACTTCTTTGCCGCAGGCGGTCCACTATCGTAGAAACGCGGAACTAACTTTCTGGCGCTATCCTTGCTCCCATTCGAATTTTAACGCGCGATTAACTTTACGCGCCTGCGTTTTGGTCTGGGAGCATAGCGATGTTCAGATTTGGCACCGTGATGGTGGCGACGATGCTGATGTCAGCGGGCGCAGCGAACGCGCATGAGGAGGCCCCGGCGCCGCCGCCCAAGAAGGAAGCGCCGGCGGTTCCGATCAAATTCTCCGAGACCAGACGCGGCACGGTGCTGGCCAATACCAGCGGCATGACGCTGTACTGGTTCGATCGCGACGACTCCGGCACCAAATCGACCTGCAACGGCAAATGCACCGAGAAATGGATTCCGCTTGCCGCCGCCGACGAGTCCAAGCCGACGGGCGACTTCACCGTGATCGTCCGCAACGACAAGAGCAAGATGTGGGCCTATCGCAATCGCCCGCTCTACACGTCCCACGAGGACAAGGCCGCCGGCGACGTCAATGGCTTCGATCCGGCCAACCTCTGGCACATCGCCCGGCCGGCGAATTAAGTCGCTTTTTATTTTGACGCGTTTTCTTGACGCGAACCGGTGCCCACTTCGCTCGAAAACGCTTTTTTACTCTCCGCTATCGATCTGCCGGCCCATCAACGCGATCGCGCGCTGATAGACGCCCGCCGCGTTCCAGGCCTCGATCGCGACGAAATTCGGCTCGCCGGGCTGATACCCCGCGCCGGCGCGCCAGCCATTGGCTTTGAGGAAGTTAGCGGTCGAGCTCAGCGCGTTGGCGGCGACGTCGAGATTGCCGGTGCCGTAGGCCAGGATGTTCTTGGGCATGAATTGTGTCTGGCCGACCTCGCCATGCATCGAGCCACGCGTGCCCGCCGACAACGTGCCGCGATCGATCAGGCGCATCGCGGCGTAAAGCTGGTCGGTGAAGAATTCCGGCCGCCGGCAGTCATAGGCGAGCGTGGCGATCGAGGAGAGCATGTTCTGGTTGCCGCGCTGGCTGCCGAAACCGCTCTCCATGCCCCAGATCGCGATCAGCGGCCCCGGCGGCACGCCGTAGCGCTGCTGGATCGAGGCGAACAGCGCCGCCTGCGATTGCTTCATCTTGCGGCCGCGCGCGACAATCGTGGGCGCGCCGCGCTTGGCCAGAAACTGCTCGAGCGACAGACTGAAGCTGCGCTGGCCGCGGTCGGCCGCGATGGTCGCGCTCGCATAATTGGTCTGCATCAAGCCGGCGACGCTGGCAGCCCCCATGCCTTTGGCGCGTGCCTCCTCCGCAAAAGCCTGCTTCCAGGCCTCGAAACCGCCGGGTCCGCTGCCGCATGGGGCGGCGTTCGCCAGACCGCCGAGACACAGGACCGTCACGGATGCGAAAAGCGCGGCTGCGAAAGGTGTTCTCATACGGTTTCTGCTCCCGGTCATTGCGACACTCCCTTCGCGGCGGTCGGAATCCCCAAGGGATAGCAGATGCCGGCGGCCTCGTCGGCAAGATTTCGCACAGCGAATAAATTTGCCGCCGCTTAACTCACCTCGCCGCCTATGCTAGGCTTGTCCTTACATAAAGAAAAAACGGGAGGAAATTCGATGTCAAAGACATTTCGCGCGGGCGCTCTTGTCGCCAGTACCATCGCGGTCGCTTTGCTGGTCGCCGCGGTGCAGCCTGGTTTTGCCGATGCAGCCAAGTCCAAGCCCATCACGGTCAAGACGCCTGACGGACTGACCATCTCGGCGCAGGAATGGGGCAATCCAAATGGTCCCGAAATCCTGTTCATCCACGGTTTCTCGCAAAGCCATCTGTCCTGGATGCGTCAGGCCGACAGCGATCTCGCCAAGGAATTCCGCATCATCACCTATGATCTGCGCGGCCATGGCAATTCCGACAAGCCGCTCGATCCCGCGAGCTACCGGAATTCAAAAGCCTGGGGCGACGAAGTGCAGGCCGTGATCGACGCCGCCGGGCTGAAGCGCCCGGTACTGGTCGGCTGGTCCTATGCCGGCCGGGTGATCTCGGATTATCTCGCGACCCATGGCGCCGACAAACTCGCCGGGATCAACTTCGTCGATGCGCCGATCAAGGTCGATCCCGCGCTGATCGGCGACAATCTCAAGAACCTGCCGCTGATGGCGTCGGAAGATCTCGTCACCAACATCACGGCGACGCGCGCCTTCCTGCATGGCTGTTTCTCCAGGCAGCCGAGCGCCGATGATTACGAGACCATGCTCGCCTTCAACATGATGGTGCTACCGAAAGTGCGCGCCGGTCTCAGCGGCCGTCCGCTCGACGCCACCGAGATGATGTCCAAGCTGAAATTGCCGGTGCTGGTGACCCATGGCGCGGAGGACCGCAACGCCAGGCTCGGCGCCGGTCAGTATACGGCTTCGGTCATTCCGGGCGCCAAGCTCTCGGTGTATGAAGGGATCGGGCATTCCCCGTTCTACGAGGATGCCCCGCGCTTCAACAGCGAACTGGCGAGCTTCGTTCGCGCGGCGGCCAAGACGAATTGAGCGGACGGTTGTAGCCTGCATGAGCGTAGCGATATGCGGGGGTTCGATGCAATGAAGCCCCCGGATATCGCTACGCTCATCCGGGCTACATTCTACATGCCGCTCGCCACGATCTTCCGCCTCATCCACCAGCGAAACATCGCGCGGTCCAGCGCGAGCGGTCCCGATCCGCCCAATACCAACGCGACCAGTGCCGCGAGATAAAGCAAATCGGTCTCGTAGCCGGGCTGGCCAAAATGCGCGCCGGCGGTGGTCACTGATTCCAGCTTGATCGAACTGAAGCCGTTCGGCAGATGGACGGTAAAGATCGCGACCAGCAGCACGACGGTCATCGGCACACTTGCCAGCGGGATAAACAAGCCGGCGATTACCGCCAGGCCGCCGAAGATTTCGATCAGGATTGTAATCCAGCCCGACAGAAACGGCTCGAACACGCCCAACGCGCCGAGGATGTCGATAAAGGATTGCGGGCCACGCAACAGTTTGGCGAAGCCATGCGCCAGGAATCCATAGCCGACAATCAGCCGCAGCGGGATCGCATACCAGTCTGGCGCCAGCGACGGAAATGCCGAAATAGCGCGCGCCAGCAATTTATCCATCTGGAACTTCGCTCCGGAGCTGTTACATGCAGGATGTTTCACGCTGATATGTTCGCCCCTGAGCCTCGATTTGTTACACGCGAGCACATAATTGTGCCTCGCCAAGCGCATGCGACGTGACGGGATTTCTGACGCCAAACCGGTCACGGAGCCATCTTCCCCATGGCAGCCCCTGCAATCCCTCTCGAACTAGGTCTCGACACCTTCGGCGACGTCACCAATAGCGCCGCTGGCGTCCCGCTGTCGCAGGCGCAGGTGCTGCGCGACGTGGTCGAGGAAGCTGTTCTCGCCGACAGCCTCGGCATCGACTTCATCGGCGTCGGCGAACACCACCGCGCCGATTTTGCGATTTCGTCTCCCGAGGTGCTGCTGGCCGCGATCGCGTCGCGCACCAGGCGCATCCGGCTGGGATCGGCGGTCACGGTGCTGAGTTCAGACGATCCGATCCGGGTATTTCAGCGTTTCTCCACGCTCGATGCGGTCTCGAACGGGCGCGCCGAAGTCATTCTCGGCCGCGGCTCATTCACGGAGTCGTTTCCCCTGTTCGGTTTCGAGCTGCGCGATTATGAGCGGCTGTTCGAGGAGAAGCTCGATCTGTTTGCGGCGCTGTTGACGCAACAGGCCGTGACCTGGAGCGGCACCACGCGTCCGCCTTTGTCCAACCAGCACGTCTTTCCCAAGGTCGAGCATGGCGCGCTGAAAACCTGGATCGGTGTCGGCGGCAGTCCGGAATCGGTGGTACGCGCCGTGCGCTACGATCTGCCGCTGATGCTCGCGATCATCGGCGGCGACCCGACGCGGTTCACGCCTTATGTCGATCTGTATCACCGGGCTTATGCCCAGATCGGCAAACCGGCGCAGCCGATCGGCGTCCACTCGCCGGGTTACGTCGCCGACACCGACGCGCAGGCGCGCGAAGAACTGTGGCCGGACTACAAGGTGATGCGCGACCGGATTGGCAAGGAGCGCGGCTGGCCGCCGATGGAACGGAAAGAGTTCGACCAGGAAGCCAATCTGGGATCGCTCTATGTCGGCTCACCCGAAACCGTCGCGCGCAAGATCGCGGCGACCGCCAAGGCGCTCGGCCTTTCGCGTTTCGACATGAAGTACAGCGCCGGCGCGCTCAGTCATACCAATATCATGCGCTGCATTGAGCTCTATGGAAGCAAGGTGATTCCGCTGGTGCGCGAGATGCTGGCCTGAGGGCTGTGCGCAGGCCGGCATCTGCAGGCGCCCCTCACAGTCTGCCGCCTTGGCCTCGCCGCTGGCAAATGCTATATTTGCGGTATGACCACCGCCGAAGATATCGAGAAAGCCGTCGAACGGCTCGCCCCGCGAGAACTGGCGCGGTTTCGTGCCTGGTTCGAAGTCTTTGACGCCGAACGATTTGATGCCGCGATTGAGCAGGATGCACGCGCTGGCAAGCTCGATGCGCATGCAGAGGAAGCGCTTGCTGCGCACCGCGCCGGGCACTCGCGTGAATTGTGAAGCATTTCGCTTCACCTAAATTCTGGGCCAGCTATGAAGCGTTGCCGCTTCCGGTTCGAAAACTGGCGGATGCGAATTTCGCACTTCTAAAACGTGATCCGCGCCATCCGTCGTTACAGTTCAAGAAGGTTGGACGATATTGGTCTGCACGCGTAGGCCTGCGCTATCGTGCGTTAGCCGTTGACGTCGAGGGTGGTCATCTGTGGTTCTGGATCGGTTCGCATGCCGACTACGATAAATTGATAAGCTCGTAGAGTGAACTCCTGTAAATCGCCGGCCGAATCAGTTCCCGCCGTGCAGAGCAAGGATAAATTTCGCGTCATTGGCCCGTGATACACGCCCGCCGTGGCACGAACCCTGCATAACCCTGCCCGACCGGGTTTTTCTGACCAACGTAGGCACCTATGCTCGTTACTCTCGTCGCCGTTCTCTGCCATGCCCAGCTCTGCATGGAGAAAGTCATCACCACCAGTGAGCAATCAGGAATCACCATGACGGCGTGTCAGGTGAATGGACAAATCGGCATCGCCGAATGGCTCGCCAATGGTCCGTATCATGATTGGACTCTGCAACGATACAAATGCGTGATGGGAAAATACATTCCCAAGAGCGACGCATAAAGGTTCGCGAGACACCCGTGTAGCGAAGCTAGGCCGCCGACCAGCCGCCATCCATCGGGATCACCGTGCCCGTAATGTCGCGGGCCGCGGGGGCCGCACAGAAACACGATCATCGCCGCGACATCGGCGAGTTCGACAAAGCGGCCGCTCGGCTGGCGCTCCTTCATGTATTCGCGCACCGCCTCCTCGCGTGACAGTCCCTTGGCGGCAGCCATCGCATCGATCCGGGAATAGATTGCGTCCGTCGGCAGCGTCGCCGGACCGACGGCATTGCAGGTGATGCCGGTGCCGGCGGTTTCCAGCGCCACCCGTCCGCGTCATCCCGAGGATCGCGGTTTTGGTGGTGACGTAATCGACTCGATTGCGCGCGGCGCGATGCGAATAGGGTGAGGACAGATTGATGATGCGGCCGTAGTCGCGCGCGCGCATGCCCGGCAAGGCCAGCTGGATGATCCGCAGCGGCGCCGTCAGATTGACCGCCAGCGCGCGCTGCCAATCGGTCATCGAAAACTCCTCGACCGGCGCGAAGTGCCGCACCACCGCATTGTGACGACCACATCCGGCCCGCCGAACGCGTCGGCCGCGAATTTCATCAGCCGCTCCACCGCGCCGAGATCGGCGAGGTCCGCCTGGCAATAGACGGCGTGGATGCCATGGCGCTCTGCCAGCGCCGCCGCGTCAGGCGCAATCGCTCCGGCTTGTTCGAGCCCGTGCAGCACGATGTTGAAACCGGCCGCCGCCAGGCCTTCCGCAACGGCAAGGCCGAGCCCGCCGCTGGCGCTGGAGCCGGTGATGAGCGCCGATCGAAGCGGTTGCGTCATGTGGTCAAATCCGTTGTCTTGAGATTCAGATTTTCTTGGAACCGTCAAAACCAGAGTATTTCCGTGCCATGGTTCTGCCGATATTGGCAACAGACCCTGTTACTGGTCACGCAACCCTGGTTCCCGCAATTTTAGACAATTGCTGACCGTGCGGCCCCAACCTCTCCATACCATTGCCTTGCTTTGGTCAAACATGGCGGGCCGTTTGAGATAGGGTTAGCGCTTGGGCAGGAATCGTCGATGGCGCGCAAGTCGCCGCTCGCCCCATTGCCGACGAGATCGGACCAACCAGGGACCTCCTATGCAATCCACGCTGACACCGCAGCAAACCGATCCGCACGATATTTTCGTGATCGAACCTGACGTCGTGCTGGCCGCACGGTCGGATGCCGTACGCCCGAACGCTGCGCGAAAAGATACCGTCCGCACAGACGCCATCCAGACAGACCAGGCCTCCGCCGATCCCGTGCATGAGGCCCTGAGCCGTCTCGCGCATCAGCGAACGGAAATCCAACCCAAATTTTCCGCGGCTGCAGCAGCTACGCCGAGCCCCGCTGCACCAAGCCCTGCGGTCGACAACCACGTTTCGTGCCACGCCGTCGATGGCAACAAGCCGGCGGGCAAGCGATCGGGCTTTGGCCGGTTTGGTGAGGAACACCATCGTCGGATTCCTGTTCGCGCTTGTCAGTGCCATGGCCGCCGCGCTGTGGACACATCACGGCCATGCGGCCAAGCAGATGCTCGCAGACTGGCTGCCGCCGTTTGTACTGGCTGCATCGTCGCCGGTAGACACGCCGCCGCCCGCCGATCAATCGAATGCGCCGGCGCAAGCCGCCACCGCAGATCCCGCGAGCGCTCCACCGGCCCAGCCCACCGATAGCGCCGCGCTAGCCACCGCCGCTGCGGACTCGTCACCATCGGTGCAATCGATGGCACGCGACATCGCCGCGATGGGTCAGCAGATCGAACAGCTCAAAGCGACCATCGAGCAGCTCAAGGCCGGTCAGGCGCAGATCGCGCGCGATGTTGCCAAATCGTCCGATCCAGGCCTGCACCCGCGGGTCGCGACATTGCCGCCAAAGCCGGTCGTTGCAGCGGTGCCGGCACCGGCGCCGGTGCGAAAGCCAAAACCGGTCACCCAAACCTACCAGCCGTCAGCACCCGCAACGGCTTCGACCTTGCCGCCGCCGTCGTACGCCGCCCCTGCGCCGCTGCCGCCGCCACCGCAAACCACAGCCGAAGACGGCGGCCCCTTGGTGCGGCGCCACTTCCGCTGCGTTGATCGCAGCATAAAATCTCGCTGTCGTCCCTGCGAACGAACGCAGGGACGACGTTGATAGATATGCGCCGCCAACGCTCTATCTCAGAAATCATCCAACACCGGCGGATCGAACCAGTTCGTCAGCGACAAGCCGCCATCGACCACGATGGCGGCGCCGGTGACGTAGGCCGACACCCGGTTCGACAACACCGCCAGCGCCATTGGCGCAAGGTCTTCGCCGCGGCCGAGACGGCCGAGCGGGATGTGCCGCGCCAAAGCGGGATCGGCGACGAAGCCGCCGGCGGCGTTGGCGCCGGGCACCAGCGCATTGACGCGGATTCAAAGCGGCCGAACGTCTTGGCCAATTCCTTTACCAGCATCGCGAGTGCGGCTTTCGCGGTCGCGTAATGCGGCAGGTTGCGCGGCGTGCCGGCATGCAGCGAAGTTAGAAACAGAAACGAGCCGGGCTGATGCGCGGCGATCAATTGACGCGCGAGTTCGCGGACGAGGTGAAAACCGGCATCGACATTGACCGCACGCATCTCTTCCCATGTCGCGTCACTGACCGCGAGCGCATGATCGGCCTCGCGCCGCGGCGGCGATGCGCTGTGAACGAAATGCGTCACCTGCCCGACGGCAGAGCGCGCCTCCGCCAGCAGCGCATCGCAGGCACTGCGTTTCGAGAGATCGCCAACCCAGGCCAAGCCAGTTCGGGACGCGGCGAGGTTTTGACAGCATCTGTTACCGTCTCCGGGTTCAACATCCGCGAATACGGTGCGCACGCCCTCGCCGACCAGCGCTTGCGCGATCGCGCGTCCGATGCCGTTTCCCGCACCGGTCACCAGCGCTGCCTCCCGCGTAGAATCGAATGGCGTGTCGAACAGACTCATAGGACCGGACTCCCCGATAAATCCGAACCTGCCGTCGGTGCCGGCAGCGCGGTTTGAGTGGCTATTGTAGCACAGGATTAATTCTCTGATTCGTCAGCCTGTAGAGGGGCTATAACTGCCCAATTGCACCTCACCGGGCTTCCCTGTAGAACGGCCGCCATCCGCTGCGGCTGTAGCGTTCATCGATGCTTGCCGAGGGGTAGATGCGGCGTTTTTATCAGGGTGCCATGGCATGCGGGTTGCTGCTGTTGCTGGGCGCCTGCGCCAAGACCACCGCCTTCGAGCCGCAGGATCAGACACTCGACCCGCGGCTCTCGCGAATCTACTTCTTTCGCAAGGCCGGGACCGTCTCCGACGTGGGCGGTATAGCGACCGCCGAGGTCAGGTCGACGGTAAAGTCATCGGCTCGCTGGTTCCGGGCACCACCCTCTACATCATCGCCGATCGCGCGCAGGGAACCCACAAGCTCACCGTTCACCGCGCCGGCGAGTCCGCCGGGTTCGAGGCGGATGCCCAGATCGAAGATGCGACGTCGCATTATTTCGAAATCGGGCCAGTGGTGGAAACAAATATCGATCAGGCCAGGCTCGACGCCATGGGGCTCAAGGGACATCCGATGCAGGGCCGCTTCGTAGCGAGCACGCCCTTCATGCTCTATGCGCTGGATCCAATCGCCGGCGCCGGGGTGATCACCCGGTTGAAGTCCGAGCCATCGCTGCGCCTCGAGCCTCCGTCCTGCGAAACCTCGCCGCTCCCCAACGCGCCCAACCAGCTTCCGGAGTGTTAACCAAAGCGGGGCGGAGAAACCGGCAAGAAAATCTAAAGAAATCCGTCAAGCAAAAAATTGTCATAATCCTTTTCGAAATAGAATCCGTTTCGAAAAAGGAGAACCTCACATGCGGATCGCTCATCTGATCTTCACCGGTTCGATCGCCGCCCTCGCCGTGCTGACGCCGCCCGCGCTGGCGAAGAATTCCAATACCCAGAAGACCGACGATACCTCGACTTCAGCGGCTCATCCTCTTGCCACGCCTACCAGCAGCCCCCCGACGGATCGTGGAATCCGGTGTCGTGCCAGGAAGTCGGAGCCCCGTCGCAGCCACAGACGCAACACAGGTCGGCAAGCCAGGGTTCGAACGAAGACCCGCGGTGAGAGGTGGGTCCCTCGCGTCATTGCCTGCGACAAACGCGGAGCGTTTGCGCAAGGGAGCGAAAGCGACGAAGCAATTCCATTCTTTCTTGATGCTTAGTGGATTGCTTCGCTTCGCTCGCAATGACGATAGCTGAACGCCAGGTCGCTGTAGCGGCGATGAGCGCTGTAAGGAGTGCAGCCGGGTCGCCATTACATATTGTTTGGCGACCCGCTCCGTGCATCGCCTAGTACCCGACCGTGAAACGCTGACGCGAATGAGCCGGCTTTTCGATCTCATCGGCTAGCGCGATCGCGTAGTCCTCGAACGAGATGTGACTGCCTTTATCGTTGCTCAGCAATTGATCGCGGCCGAGACGGAATTTGCCGGTGCGCTCGCCGGGAGAGAACACGGCGGAAGGCGACAAATAGGTCCAGTCGAGATCGGATTGCTGGCGCAGGAGATCGAGGAAGACGCCTCCGGCTGTAGCCTCGGCTCGATAGATCTCCGGAAATTGCGGGGTATCGATCAGCTTCACGCCGGGCGCGACTTCGAGGCTGCCGGCGCCGCCGACCACGAGATAGCGGGGAGCTTTGGCTTCTCGCACGGCCGCGATCAGCTTGTGCGGATCGCTGGCGGTGAAATGCACCGAGGAGATGACGGCGTCGTGGCCCTTGATGGCGGCGGCAAGCCCGGCGACGTCATCCGCATCGGCCTTTACGGGCACCACACCCGGCAGCGCGGGGACCTTCTGCGAATTGCGGGCAATTGCGGTCACGGCATGTCCGCGGCGCGACAGTTCGGCGAGGATGCGCGAGCCGGCATTGCCGGTGGCGCCGATCAGGGCGATTTTCATCAGATGCTCCATTTCAGTTTTGGGGGATTTCACATTGAACGGCCGATGTGGTAACTATTCTATACCAACTAGTCGATTGGACTACAGCTGTGAAGAAGGCACCTTTGCGTAAGCTGGTCACTCCCAGGAAACCATCAAGCTATCAAGGAGACCGCCGATGAAGACCGCCTGCCCCAATCCGAATGCCTATGCGGCCACCTGCCCGACCCGCCTGGTGCTGGACCGGGTGGCCGATAAATGGGCCGTGCTGATCCTGGGGCTGCTGGCCGACGAGCCGGTGCGGTTCAACGGGCTTCGCCGGCTGATCGAGGGCATCTCGCAGAAAATGCTGTCGCAGACCCTCAAAAGCCTGGAACGCGGACGGCCTGGTCAGCCGCAAGGCGATCCCCCACCGTGCCGGTCACGGTCGAGTATTCGATCACGCCTTTGGGGCGGACATTGTCCGCGACGGTGGATAGTTTACGGGTATGGGCAGAAACCCCATATCGACAAGGTGCTAAAAGCACAGAAACAATACGATGCCGGGGTACAGCGGAGAGCCGCTTGAGCCGGGCAGCGCCACAGTCGCCAGGAGAGTACATGTCAGCGAAGGTTAATCTCGTCAGCCACCCGCTCGTACAGCACAAGCTCACGCTGATGCGCGAACGCGACCGCTCGATCAAGGGCTTTCGCGAGTTGCTGAACGAGATCGGCACGCTGCTGTGCTATGAAGTCACCGCCGATTTGCCGCTCGAGATGGTCGAGATCGAGACGCCATTGACGGCCGATGAAGGCGCCGATGATCGCCGGCAAGAAGCTGACCTTTGCGCCGATCCTGCGCGCCGGCGTCGGCTTTCTCGACGGCATGCTGGCGCTCGACCCATCGGCCCGCGTCGCGCATATCGGGCTCTACCGCGACCCGCAGACGCTGCTGGCGGTGGAGTATTTCTTCAAGGCGCCGCACGACCTGTCGGACCGCACGGTGATCTGATGGACCCGATGCTGCCACCGGCAATTCCGCCTGTGCCGCGGCCTCCCTGCTCAAGACCCGCGGCGCGCGCGATATTCGCTTTGTCTGCCTGTTGGCGGCGCCCGAAGGCATCGCGCAATCCAGCTCGAGCATCCCCGACGTGCCGATCTGGACTGCCGCGATCGACGAGCGGCTAAACGATCACGGCTACATCCTGCCGGGCCTCGGCGACGCTGGCGACAGGATGTTCGGCACCAAATAATCGGCTGATCCTGAATCAGGGCTCCAGGCCGGACGCGCGCAGCGGCCGGCGCGACATCGGGCGAAGCGAGGAATTTCAGCAGCGCCTCGGCGTGAACAGGATTCTTCGCTGCCGCGATACGCCCGGCGGAAAATACCGCCGGGGTTTGCCTGATGAAGCGGGACCGGTCCGACGACTTCAATGCCCGCGACCAGTTTCAATTCGCTGATCTGCTGCACCGCCAGATCGGCCTCCCCGGTCAGGAGCCGTTCCGCGGTAAAACCCTGGCGGATGATCGAGGCGCGGGCAATGATCTCGGCGGCGATCCCCATCCGCTCGATCAGTTGCGCGAAGAAAATGCCGCTGGCGCCAAGGCCGGAATAGGCCACCGAACGCGCCCCCCAACAGCGCCGCGCGAAACGCCGGCTCAGTCGCGATGTCAGGATGATCCGCGCCGGCCTTGACCGCGAGGCCGACGAACGAGCGCGCGAGATCGACGCAGCTTTCCGCCACCACGATTCCCTCAGCCTTGAGGCCCTCAAGCCCTTCGCGCGTCAGGATTACGACGTCGGCGGCTTCGCCGCCGCGCAGCCGGTCCAGCAGCGGCACCGTCGGCGCAAAATCGGCATTGATGACTGCGCCCGCCTCCGCCTGATATCGCGCCGCCAGGCTCAGGATCGCCCCTTTCAAGGCCAGCGTCGAGAGCAATCGAACCGTATCCTGCATCCGCAAACCCCTCCGCGCGGACGGCAGCGAAGGCCGCGCGCAATCGAAACTGCGGCGGCTTCTAATCACAGGTGCCAGGGTCCTTAAACGCTTGGCGCTCAAATGCACGCCCCCAAAACGAAACGATCCGCCAAAGCTTGCGCCCTGGCGGATCGGATTTTCGACTCTTTGCCTGATGCGTTAGGGCCGCAGCCGCCTTGGCGGTCGGAACCGACGCGATCGTCTTCAGGATCTGCGAAGCGATCTGGTAGGGGTCGCCCTGGGAGTTCGGGCGGCGGTCTTCCAGATAGCCCTTGTAGCCGCTGTTGGCGAAGCTGTGGGGCACGCGGATCGACGCGCCGCGGTCCGCGATGCCATAGCTGAAACTGATGGATCGAAGCGGTTTCGTGCTTGCCGGTCAGCCGCAGATGGTTGTCCGGACCGTACACCGCGATGTGATCTTCGCGGTTGGTTTCGAACGCCTTCATCAGCTTCTCGAAATACTCCTTGCCGCCGACTTCACGCATGAAAGTGGTGGAGAAGTTGGCGTGCATGCCCGAGCCGTTCCAGTCGGTGTCGCCGAGCGGCTTGCAGTGATATTCGATGTCGATGCCGTAGGTCTCGGTCAGCCGCTGCATCAGATAGCGGGCCATCCACATTTCGTCAGCGGCCTTCTTGGAGCCTTTGCCGAAGATCTGGAATTCCCACTGGCCCTTCGCGACTTCGGCGTTGATGCCTTCATGGTTGATGCCGGCGTGGAGGCACAGATCGAGGTGCTTCTCGACGATCTCGCGGGCGACCGAACCGACGTTCGAATAGCCGACGCCGGTGTAATACGGGCCCTGCGGCGCCGGATAGCCAGCGGTCGGAAAGCCAAGCGGGCGGCCGTCCTTGTAGAAGAAATATACCTGCTCGAAGCCGAACCAGGCGCCGGCATCGTCGAGGATGGTGGCACGCTTGTTGGTGGCGTGCGGGGTCTTGCCATCGGGCATCATGACTTCGCACATCACCAGCGCGCCGTTGATGCGCGCGCCGTCCGGATAGATCGCAACCGGCTTCAGCACGCAATCGGAGCTGTGCCCTTCCGCCTGCATCGTCGAACTTCCGTCGAAGCCCCACAGCGGAAGCTGCTCGAGCGTCGGGAAACGCATCAAATTCCTTGATCTGCGTTTTGCGCGCAGGTTCGGCGTCGGCGTGTATCCGTCGAGCCAGATATACTCGAGCTTATACTTTGTCATTGAGCCTCTCATGAGTGATGATGCGAAAGGTGGGAGACCGAATACCCGGCCACCATCGGCCAGCTCTTTACCAAGCAATTAAAGTGCCAATCGCTGCACTGCGGCAGGATAGCGCCGGTGAACCGACCGAACCGGTTGGGAGCCGGTTGACGGTCTCTTAAACGCATTTGGGGGTGCGGCAAAGCCGCGCAGGTTGCATTCTCCCTGGGTTCAGCAACCTCCCGCAAAAGCCCTAATCACGCCTGTTTCCGTGGCAATCGCCGATCAGGTCCTTCGCCGCGATTAAAGCAGCGTCAATCCCGGGCAACAATCCCAAAGATAATGGGCCGTCTTCGCAACCTCTGTGATGGCCTAAGCGTTAGCCAGCCAGCGTCTGCTTCCTAGCGTGCAATGCCGGAAATGCCTACATTTTATACATCAATGATTTCTCCTTGATCAGGTTGCACGAGCGGCGTGCATGGGACGATATCGATTTCAGTAACCAGTCGAGAACGAGTCGGGCGCAGCATGAGTTAAAGCGCGTCGCGACAATCAGGAGATGCAGATGAATACGAGTTTGAATCACGGGTCCGCCAGGATCTACCAATTCCCTGCCGGGGGCCGCGCGGCCTTCGGAGGTCGTCGCCTTGAGGAAACCAGGACATCAACCGATCTCGGCGCGCGCGTCAGCGAAGCGGCGGTCGGCGGCAACTGGTATCACGAAGCGGCGATCCAGGAGTCCAAATCGAACCTGGTGTCCATGCCGGTGCGTGAGAGCTGATGCCAACCGCAGGCGTCATGCCGATGCGCTGGCCATCGCCAGTACGACGAACTGCAAAAGGGTCGAAACCAAAAGTTTCGGCCCTTTTTGTTTCCTTCAGCTATTTAAGACCGCTCGCATGATGTGACCGGCCGTCGGGCCTGCCTGACGGTTACGCCGGCCTTGCTCATCACCAGCGTGACGCCATCGCCCGAATAGCGCGAACCGGACAATGCGACGCGCTTCTTGAGCGTCACCGCCTCGCCGCCGATCTGCAGATGCGCGCGCGTGTCGTATTTGAAAAAGCCGACGATGAATTTGGTGCCGTCGGCGCAATGATAGTTCTCGAAAGTCTGCGCCAGCGCCGGCGATGAACCGGTCACACCGCCCGCCACAACAAGTGCCGCACCGAAAATGTCGGTCTTGTACCCATTCATATCAGCCCCCGCGGTATTGACCCCGCAGATCAAATCCCGGGGGCACGGGGCATGGAATACCCGCGCGAGGCGCAGCTGTATAGACCGGACCGCAACAAGCGCTACGCCGTGCGACGAGGCCTGAAAGCGCTTACGCCGCCGCTTCCAATTCCGCGTCGAGGTCGGCGATGACGTCCTCGAAGGCCGAGATCGCCTGTTGAACCGCCGCGATCTGCATCAGCTCCCAGCCGCTGACCGGGCCGGTGCGATTTTTGCAGCGCCACAACCAAATCCCGCCGCTGCTCCTTGAGCTGAACGAGCGGCAGACCGTGGTCAGGCAGATATTTCATCATGATGCAGCCCCTGGATCGAACAGCATCGGGGTATAGCCGGACGGGTTCTGCATTCCGCTTACAAAAGTCGCGCAAATTTTAGCGATCAGGATCGGACAAACCCGGGCGAACACTCCCTCGGCTGCGGCGCGCCGATCATTGAATTGAAAAGAGCCTGGGCCACGCCCGCAGTCGCCCATTCGCTGGTATGGAGTTGGCCGCCGTCGTCGAGTTCTGGAAGCTCAAACCCATCATCAAGCCAGCGCTGCATCAAGGCGAAGCGACGAAACACATTGACGTTCGCTCGCCTGCCGATGGTCGATATGCTGGACACCATATCTATGGACGATGCGATCTTGTCGGCCCCCACAAGGGCCCGCGTGTACTGCAAATCCATTAGCACCACATCCATCGGCAGATCGGCCAGCCAATCCAGTCCGACCGCAATCGCCGTGGTGACATCCTTGGGGTCGTAGTCCAGGTTGCGGTAAATCGCGTTGGTGCCGACCTGCCAGATCGCAAGCGTGGGCGCTTCGGCGATGACGTCGGACTCAAAACGCGACAACTCTTCGGGGGCCTCCTGCCCTCCGATCCCGCGGTTGAGGACGTCGATCATCCGGCCTTGGAATGTTTGGCGCAGCACCAATTCCAGCCTGGGCGGATACGGCAAAATCCGATCAACGCCTGCCGTCGATGACGATCCGATAGCGACGACCTTGATTTTTCGCTGGCGCTTGAGCGCCTTTCTCAAATGCGGAAGCGGATAGTCAAAATCGAGGAGTTCGGGATGAAGATTGGGCCGTGATGGGTCAGGCATCTGAAGCTCCCAAATATCGAACCGTGGGATCAATCCCTCGTGAGCCTATACTTATGAGCCTATACTTGAGTGTGATCTTCCGCAGCATTGCAAATGAATATTGTCAGGCGATAGTGGGCACCTCGCCCCCTAACCCGGAGATCCATCATGGACGGAAAAGTCGTTATCGTCACCGGCGCTTCGGGCGCGCTTGGCAAGGTCGTTGCGGAAGTAGCGCTGGCGCGGGGCGCGCGCGTTGCCGGCGTGGATCACGCGCCGACGGAGACTGCGGCGACGGAAAACCGGATCGACATCGGCGGCGTCGATCTGACCGATGCAACCCAGGCCAAAAAGGCCATCGACGCGGTCGCGTCGCATTTCGGCGCGATCCATGCGCTGATCAATATCGCCGGCGGCTTTGCCTTCGAGGCGATTGCCGAAGGTGATCCCCGGACCTGGCAGCGAATGTATGCGCTCAACGTGCTGACCGCGCTCAATGCCTCGCGATCGGCGCTCCCTCACCTCGCCGCTTCCGGTAACCGGCCGTATCGTCAATGTCGGCGCGATGGGCGCGCTGCAGGCAGGGGCCGGCATGGGCGCCCTATGCCGCGTCAAAAGCCGGCGTGCATCGCCTCACCGAAGCGCTCGCCGCCGAATGGAAGGGCCGCATCACCGTCAACGCGGTCCTGCCATCGACCATCGATACGGCAGCCAATCGCGCCAGCATGCCGAAAGCCGATTTCGCCAAATGGGTGACCGGGGAAGAACTCGCCAACGTGATCCTGTTTCTGGCCAGCGATGCCCGCCAGTGCAGTCACGGGCGCGTTGATACCTGTGAGCGGCCGGGTCTAAACAAATCTACGCCGCTGCTAGAGTCCCGCAAGCTGCGCGATATTCGGCGCGGCGCAAGGTCAAGCCCCTTTTTCTCCAGGAGGCTGGGATGTCCGGCTTCAGGATAGACTCGGCCAACCCGAGATCGAGCGCGGACGTCTCCTTTGACCGGAGCGAACCTTACGCATTCTGGCATGGCGTAGTTCTCAAGACGGGAAATACTCGACATGGGTATCGGCTGTGCGACCCATATAGACCGCCCGACGTCCAGTAAACGACACAAAGTACCCCGCGCAGCCCGCCTTCATCACCTTCTTGCAAAACCCGTTGTAGGAGTAACCGGAGACGAGTTTTTGAGCCTCGCGAATTGCCTCCCGAATGGTGGCGACATCAAAATGCTCCGCAACAGCCCCTGATTCGTGGGTGGGGTGTTCGACGCTTTGTCCGTCGCTCAGATAGTAGATCGCGCGGGCGCGACGAAAATCAATGCTGTAGCTCTCGAAGCCCGCCTGCATGAGCGTTTGAACGATCTCCGGGAAATTCATCGTATTGTTCTCAGCTCCCCGTAGGCAGGTGATGGCAATTTCCTTTTGCGCGGGTGTCACAACGGCTCCTTCAGTTCGGTTAGTCGATCGGTGTTGAGGTCAATTATCAAGCCTTTGGAATCCAGTTGCCGTGCAGGCCCTGCGGTACACGTTGCGGCAACCGGATCACTGCAACCGGGTCGGCGTCGATGTGCGCCGCGTCGAGCAGCACCAGGTCGCTGGTCTGGTTCTCTGGATCGAAGGCATAAATCGCGAGATAGCCGTCGTCCTCGCCATTCGTGCCGCGCGGAATAAACGTGGCCTCGCCGGCGATCTTGTTGCCGAAATCGTGGCGAACCACATCGCCGGTCTCGGTGTTTACCTTCATCATGGTGTTGAAGGGTGGCCGACGGTGGCTTGATCTGTCGCAAGGTGTCCGTCAGCGTCGGCAGATAGACGAAACGCGTCGGCAATGCATCGAGCTCGTCGTTGATGCGAGGAAACTCCGTGACCATGCCTGCCACCTGCGCGTCGCTGACCTTGCGTTGCAGCCAGGTCGATCGTCAACCGGTGCAGTGTCGGCGACTTTTGCGTCATGCTGAGCATAGCCGAGCGCGAGGCTTTCGTGCTGTACGTAGTCGATGAAGATGTTGCCGCCACGCTCGAAGGCGTTGGCGAAATGGAAGACGAAGAATGGATCGGCGTCGATGCCATTGAGTCGTGCTGCCGTCGAGCGCGATCAGGCCAATGCGCGTGCCCATGCCCGGCCGCCATTGCAGGAACGGCTGCCCCTGCCGCGCGGCTGCACTGTCGAACACGGCCGGACAGGCGAGCAGCACGATATACCGTTCGGTCAGCACGAAGTCGTGGATCATGGTCGGCGCAGCGAGCGCAATCGAAAACTGTTGGCGAGATTGCCTGACGCGTCGATCTGATGGATTTGAACGGTCGGCTCCGCGTGCGAATAGGCAATCGCGAACAGCGCGCCGGTTTTCGGGTGGCGACGGTTGTGCGCGCCAAGCCTGAGCGGCTTGTCGGTGCCCGCTTTCCATTCACCGATGGTATCGAGTTCCATGGTGATTTCGTAGCTCGTCGTCGACTCATCGAGGGCGAGCAAATGACCACCATGTCGGATGACATTGATGAAGGCGCCATTCTTGAACGGCCCCTGTAGATCGCCCGATTGCAGCAGCTTCGGATCGATCGGTACCGGGTGCGTGAAGCTGCCGTAGATCGCCTGCCCGGCGCGACGCTCGGCCACCAGGCCGGCAGTCTGCACGAAGCGGTTTGCGATAGCGGGCGCGACCGTTGTCGAAATATACGGCGTGAATCATTCCATCGCCGTCCATGGGATAGGTGAAAGCAATGGGCTTGAAGAGTGGATTGGGACCATTGCGCATATAAGCGCCACTAAGGCCCGGTGGGATACGACCTGCGATCACAGGCAGGTTGTCAACGTTCAATTCCGGACCGATCGGAGCGAAGTTTCCGCCGAGATGCGGATCATCGGAGGTCCATGCAATATCCGCTGTCTGCAGAGCCGTCGCCAGGCGGGCGCTCAGGCCCAGACCCGCCACCGCCGTGCCGGCGAGCAAAAGTTCGTTAAAGCTCCGCCGCGTGATGCCGTTGATCATTTTGCTCTCCATGCCATTCAAGACCGGTTCAGGTATCTACGGTGGCTAAGTCGGGATCGGCACCGCAACCGCGCCTGAACCGACGTTGCGACGCTGCAGGCACAGCAAAGCAAATCCGAAGAGCGGGATGAAAATGTCCGTCCAGAAGATGATGCCGGCGTTGCCCGGCGCGAAATTGTGCGCGGTGACCATCTGATTGACGTGACCGGCCGCCGCTCCCAGCGTGAAGATACTTGGGCCGAGCACGGGCCGCGAGGCGAAGATCATAGCTCCTGAAGGCTGCGAGCAGCCCGACGGCGGCATAACCAAGGCTCGCCGTTCCGACCTCGAACTGGAACGGACTATCGGCCCAACCGATGAAAGCAGCGGACATCTGGCCGAAGAACACGTGCATGACAAAGTTATAGAAATTATCGATCCCGATGCTGAAGAACACGTACCAGGCGAGGAGTTTTTCGACGACCAACAGTGGGTCGATCGAATTCCCCGACCGTGCAATCGCAACAAGAGAAACGACCAGTCCGAGTAAAAAGAAGCTCAGCGAGTAGTTCGACATCAAGAATGCGACGGTCGTCTTGATAAATTCAGCCAGCATGACACTTCACCTTCATCAAGCAATGGGCGCAGCGCCTTGCAGGGGCGCTCGCGGTACGACGATCGAACGTCATTTCGGGCCAGCCGAAGCGCAATCGACGCAGACGCGCTGTTTCAGCTGCCGAAGCCGAATATTTACAGTGGAAACATCCGTAGGATCGCAATCGATGCTTGTCAATCGAAATATTTCCAGTGTAAACATTGTGCATGGTCAAGCGTTCTACCCGTATCGCTTCGCAATATCATCACGGCGATCTCAAATCGGCCGTCCTTTTGGCTGCGGAAAAGATTCTGGAGCGTGATGGGCTCCAGGCCGTGACACTGCGCGCAGTGGCACGCGCCGTTGGCGTTTCGCACACTGCGCCGAAGAATCATTTTGGAGATCTTATGGGGCTGTTGAGTGAGCTCGCCGCCGTTGGCTATCTAAGGTTTGCTGGAGCGATTGGGGAAGCGATCGACTCGACGCCCGTTGACGCCCGTGACCGGTTGAGAGCAATGGGATCGGCGTATGTCGCATTCGCGCGAGCTCACCCGAAGCTGTTTTTACTAATGTTCCATAGCGAACGGCTGACATGAAAAGGCCCCTCGCTGTTGGCGGCAATTGACGAGTCGCGCCAGTCTTTACGAACGGCAGTTATTTCCACGGCGGAAGCCAAGCCGATGAAACCCGTCGAAGTGGCAGCGAGAGCAACAGCGTCCTGGTCCCTCGTGCATGGTTTGGCCATGCTCTTGCTCGACGGCCGCCTGAAGAACACGATGGCCTCTCTGCCCGGTGTAGACGTTGAAACCTTTCTTGAAACCGTCCTCGACGTTGCGCGTGTAGGCGGTTGATAACTCGGGCCGCAGCTTGCCGTTCGACTTCAGCAATCGCGCCGGGCATTGCGCCCAATGATTCCGGCATTGACTAGCTCCTCACTAGATTTGCCCATCACCTCCATGACTCCTCGTCTCGGTCGTCGAAAGAGACCCTTTTCCCCGCTCATCCCCGCGCCGGGATATAGCCGCTCCCGCCTGGCCTGATCAAATCGGGCTGAAGGCGCGGATGGCGATCCGGGCTAAACTCGGACACTGAGTCGCAGGCGCCACACCGGAGTTCCCTTGGAAACCGCGCTTTATCTGCCGTCAAACGCTTCCTCGAAAAGCTCGGCTTCACGGTCAAGGGCGAAGTCGGCGGCTGCGATCTCGTTGCGCTGAGCGGCGACGATCCGCCCATCGTGGTGATCGGTGAATTGAAGCTGACCTTCAATCTCGAACTGGTGTTGCAGGCGGTCGATCGCGCCGCCGCCGCCGACGAAGTCTGGCTTGCCGCCAAATTCTCCGCACGCGGGCAAGGGACGCGAGAGCGACGCGCGCTATCGCAATCTGTGCCGCCGGCTCGGCTTCGGCATGCTCGCCGTCACCAATAGCGGCGATGTTGAGGTGATCGTGCAGCCCGCCACGACCAGCCCGCGCCGCAACCCCGAAGAAGCGTTCGCGCCTTGTCAGCGAGCACCGGCGGCGCAAGGGCGATCCGGCGCTGGGCGGCAGCACGCGCGCGCCGATCATGACCGCCTATCGCCAGCAGGCGCTGGCCTGCGCATCGGCGCTGTCGCAGGGGCCGCGGCGGCTGCGCGACCTCAAGCCGAAATGCCCGATGCGGCGAAAATTCTGCAGCATAATGTGTATGGCTGGTTCGATCGCGCCGAGCGTGGCATCTATGTTCTGACCGACGCCGGACATGCCGCGCTCAAGCGCTGGCCGCAACAACCGATCGACTTTGCAGGCGCCGGCGATTCAATTCCTTAAAAATGCCGGCGATCAAAACGGGAGGATGGGAATGATCGTGCCGTGACCGGAAGCGTGACGGCGCGAAAAGATTCCTTCGATGAGATCCGCCGATTGAGTCTCGAGCATGTGCACCGCTCGCGAAAAGAGGACGGCTGCATCTCGCACGCCGTGCACATCGATTGCGAGAATCCACTGCGGCTGGTGTTCATCGAGCAATGGGCCGACCGGGCCGCGTTACAGGCGCATTTCGCGGTCCCCGCCTCGCGCGACTTCGTCCGCGCGCTGCAGCCGCTGGGTCGCGGCCAGCCCGACGCTCGAGATTTATGACGCTAAAAGACTGGAAGGCCTCTGAAACTGTGAATGCATGGCTGGCTTGCCACACGAATTTCATATTGCAATGCAACATAAGGGCAACTAGGTATTCCCCCTCACACGAGAGGCCCCAATGAGCGAAGACTGAATACCAAATATGGAACGCGGCGCGTCCGGCGCGATCCTCCGACGCTGGAAGAAGCTATTTTCGCCGCGGTCGGCATTACCGACGATCAGAACGAACAGGCTGAAATCGCCGCCTCGCTGATGGGACTGCCGATCGAAACCGTGACCGCCGAAGTCAAGAAGGCCAACCGCCTGACCGCGCGGTCCACGACCCGCGTGATCGCCGGCGAACAGGGCGCGCAGCGCTCCGTTGTGGTCGAACGACCCGGGTGATCCGGAAATTTGGCAACGACAAGCGCACCGGCACTTAAACGCGCGCACCGCTCCGGCAATTCGCGTGATCCGAGATCAGCGAATTGCCGCCAAGGCGATGGCGATCAGGCCGTCCGCCCCCAGCGATACATTTGTAACCACCACTTCCAATAGGCTCTGTTGACGCCGGCCATCGCGCGCGCCGCATCGAACGGCGTAGAGATCGCGAGCTTCCCGGATTCCAGCTTGCCGGATTCAAGTTCCGGCTGCGGTTGAGCGTTAGATCGATCGTGCCGGTGGATTCGCCGTGGCGGAATGTCAGATTCGCGCCGAACTTCCCCGCGAGTGCGCGCATCGCCCGGTTTTTTGTGCCCCGGTCGTGATTCGCAACGAGCGGTTACCCTCTCGATCGCGCTTCGGCGATCAGCTTGCGAACAGGATGCTGCCGACGCCCCGACGCCGGACACTCGCCTCTACGCTGAAAGCGACTTCAGGCAGCGCGCCCACGGACTGATCAGGGCGGATGCAGCTCCGCAGCCCCACGCAACGACGCCACCCTCGATATAGGCGATGATGACGGTGCCATCGTCGGCACACTTCGCGTCGTAGCGTTCGATGAAGCTGTCGTCCAGGAAGCCGTGAAAGCGGTCACGGCGGCTTTCCGCGTCGAGCCGCAACAGATGGTCGCGCAGCAGCGGCAATTCCTCCTGCTGGGCAGGGTCCGAACCGTGCCTTTCGCAGGCGAAGGCCGGATAGCGTCTTGGTAGCTCACGTCAAAACTCCTCTTGGATAGCCCTCGAGGAGGCGTCGAATCCCTAGACTCCAGATATTGTGCATTGCAGCATAAAATTCAAGGCCGATTGCCGCCTCAAATAGCGGCAGAGCATCCCTGAAAATTAACGTTTCAGCGGCTTCGACACGGTTAAGATTTCCTTGACCTTTGCAGCGCTTGGCCAGTGAATTGCGGAACCGGATTTGAGCCGGGCGTTGGCTCACGGATTTCTGGAGGTCCATCGTGCCCGTCGTGCTCGATACGCGTTCTTCAGTTCCGGATCGGCGGCTTGCCGTTTGGCAAGACATCGTCTGCGACACCTTTGTCTGGGCTCGATTGCCGGTCGGATATGCATGACGGGTTTTGGGGATCGGTATCGCAAACGATGATCGGGCCGGTCTCGTCGACGCGCGTCGATTCCTGCGCGCAGCGGGTGCTGCGCACGCCGTCCCGGATTTCGCGCGCCAGCGATGACTTGTGCTGGTGGCGGTAGGAACCAGCGGCGTCAACGGCGTGTTTCAGGACGGCCGCGAAGCTGTGATGTCATCAGGTCAGTTCGTTATTTACGACACACCCGCCCCTACGAATTGCGCATCGACGACAGTTTCACGCAGACGGTTTTCCAGATCCCGCGAAGCTTCTGCACCAGCGCGTCGGCTCGTTCGATACGTTGACCGCGACCACTTTTTCGTGGCGAGCGGCCGCTCGAGCGGCTGGCCTATGAATTTCTGCTCGGGATGAGCAAGACCATCGATGACGTCGACGGCGCGACCGCAACGCGCCTTTTGGATCAAGCGCTCGATCTGATCGCCATGGCTTCGGCCGACAAGATGCAGCAGCATTCGCCGGATCTGTCCTTTCACCGATCCGCGCTGCTTTATCGTCTGAAGAATTATATCCTGACCCATCTGCGCGACCCCGAACTGTCGGTGCCGCGCGCCGCGGCCGCCATTGGAATCTCACCGCGCTATGCCAGCCGATCTGATGGCCTCCGAACAGACCTCGTTCCGCAGTTACGTCCAGATGCAACGTCTGGAGCGATGCAAGCGCGATCTGTCGGACCCAGCCCACATGGCCCGGCACATCAGCGATATCGCCTTCGGTTGGGGGTTTAACGACCTCGCCCACTTCAGCCGCATCTTCAAGCAAAAGTTCGGCGCCTCGCCGCGCGAATGGCGCGAGCGCGCAACGCATTAGAAGCGTTTTCGAGCCAACGGGCGCGCGGACGCGCGCCCGATGACAGGCTCCGTGGATACCGGTTCGTGTAAAGAAAACGCGTCAAAACAAAAGACTAGAGCCCGGTTCTGATTCAATCAGAACCGATAAGGCTCTAGGGCATCAGCGACCGACGATGACGAGAACACCGTAGCGCGAGCCGATCGGCTTTGCGTGGCGTGCCGGAGATTGGCGGGAAATTCCAGGTAGTCGCCCGGACGAAGCCTGAAGATCTGGTCGCCGACTTCGATTTCGACGTCGCCGGCCAGAACGAAGAAGCCCTCTTTTCCGCCGTGGCTCACCTTGCTTCTGACGCTGGCGCCAGCCACGAGCTCGACGGTGAACACTTCCATGTCATGCGGCTGATCCGAACGGCTGAGAAGAGAGAAAGCCGTACCCCCCATCTTCGGCGTTGAGCTGACTTACTTTTCCGCTCCCCGACCCGCACCAGTTGGATGTTCGCTGTGGTCGACGTCTTCCCCGAGCAGAAACGAAACCGAAGTCCCCAGCGCCTGGGCCAGGCGCATGAGCGCCGCAACCGACAGCGACTTCTCGCCTCGCTCAAAGCGGGATAGGTGCCCCTTGCTGAGGCCGGTAACTTCAGCGAGTTGGTCGAGAGTCTGCCTTCCGCTTCTGACGCTTATTGCGCGCATTGGTGCTCGCTTCAGCGCCGGCCTCGCTCTCTCTGACTTTAGATGCCGTTGTTCGAGCCACTTGCTTCCTCTGCCGCGACCATCGTCTGCACGATTTTTGATCAATCTGGGCGGCAACTAGTCCTACGTCATTTGCCGAATTTAAAACAAGCCCGGTCACAAATACGTGTTGCCAATGAGTTGTCCTTATGACAACTTTGTTGCTCTACGCGCGTCGGCTAAGTGGGAGGGGACATTGGACTCGGCACTTGCAGATATCACTCAGGAAAGCGTTGAGCTCAGCCCTCCCGCCGATTGACGCGGGTCGCGGTCGCCACGATGGTCGGTTCCGCGATCGAGGCGTTTGATTTTCTCAGTTACGGCACCGCAACAGCGCTGGTTTTCAACAAGCTATTTTTTCCGACCTTTGATCCGACCGTCGGGACGCTTGCCGTTTTCGGCGCATTCGCAGCCGGTACTTCGTCCGGCCGATCGGCGGAATCATATTCGGCCATTTCGGCGACCGGTTGGGCCGCAAGGCCATGCTGACGGTCAGCCTGATCGTGAAGGGCACCGCGACCGTGCTCATTGGCTGCCTTCCGACCTATGCCGAGATCGGGATATGGGCCGCCGTGCTTCTCGACGCTGCTGCGGGTAGCCCAGGGGCTGTCGTTTGGCGGCGAACAGGCTGTGCGCCATGCTGATGGCCGTGGAGCATGCACCCGCGAAACGAAAATCGTTCTTTGGCAGTTTGCCGCAGGCAGGCACACCGATCGGCATGCTGCTCTCAACGCTGGCCTTTGCAATTGTCTCGCAATTGCCCGAAGCGGACTTCCTGAGCTGGGGATGGCGGTTGCCCTTCCTGGGGCAGCGCTATTCTCGTCGTGGTCGGCGTCTTCATCCGTCTCAGTGTGGCGGAATCGCCGGAGTTCAGCCGGGTGAAAAATCGTGGCGAAACCGCACGCGTGCCATTTCGCGATGTCCTCGCGGGGCACTGGGCGCTCGGTGCTGCTGACGATCGGCGGCAAACTGTCGGAAGTGACCCTCTACACCATCAATCATTGTCTTCGCGCTGTCGTTCGTCACGACGAAGCTTGGCTTCCCGCGTGCGACGGCGCTTCAGGCCATCATGGTTGGCGCGGCGTTTCAGATTTTCACCACACCATTTTTCGGCTGGCTCGCCGACAGGGTTGGTGTGCGCCGCGTTTATACGTGCAGCGGTCTCGTGCTGGCGGTCATGGCCGTTCCATTGTTCATTGGCGATCGGAAGCGGATCGGTGCCGGCCTATTACGCCGCGGTCATCTGTGGCCTGGCGCTCAACTACCCGTCGATGTACGGCCTGCAGTCGCAGCTCTATTCGGCGCAGTTCCCAACCCGGTTGCGTTATACCGGGATGTCGATCGGCATTCATATCGCCGCGGCGCTGGGAGGCGGCCTGGCGCCGGTCGTCGCGGCTACGTTGCTTCCTCCTACTGGAAGTCTCGCGGCGGTCGGCATCTATGTGAGTTGTCTCGCATTGATCTCCGCGACCTGCGCCGATTGATGAAACCTGTTTGGACCTGAGCTGTCGCGCCAACAATCCACTTCAAGACAAAACGGAGAGGTCATGAATATCCAGCTAAAGAGCGCCATCGAATCCCGGTTGAACCAGGAGATGCAGGATCTGCCCGGCGAGAACTGGACGCTGCGCCAGAAACTTTCGCTGGCGAGCCGCATCCTCGCTACCGAAGGACACTGGCGCGGTCTGGCCGGTCAGATCACCTGCCGCGCCAACGAGCCGACCAACTTGGTCACGCTCGGATTTGGCGTGGGCTTTGACGAGGCTGCGCCAGCACGCTTTCTCTCGTCGACAAGGATCTGCATACGCTGCAGGGCAGCCGGATGCCTAACCCCGGCGTTCGCTTTCATGCCTGGATCTATGCCAAGCGTCCCGACGTCAGCGCCATCGTCCATAAGCATCCCCCCGCCTGTGCCGCGCTGTCGATGATCGGCGAGCCGCTCGCGATCGCCCATATGGATGCAACGCCGCTGTTTGACGACTGCGCCTTTCTGCCGGAATGGCCGGGCTTGCCGATCGGCGACGATGAGGGCGTGATCATCTCCGACGCGATGGGAACCAAGCACGCCATTCTGCTGGCCACCCACGGCCTGCTCACCGCCGCGTCCTCGATCGAGGAAGCGACCATGCTGGCTGTATGGATGGAGCACGCCGCAGAGAGCATCTTCGCGCCCGGGCGATCGGACCCATCAAGGAGGTTGCGCCCGAGCTCGCGGCAGAATCGCGGGACTTCCTGCGCAAACCGAAAGTCCTCGGTTTGACGTTTCGTATTCGCGAGACGAGAGCTCAGACGGGACTCAAGCGTAATCCTTTAGAGTCCCTCACCCCTATTCAGCGACCGGCGCAGGATCAGCTTCTGCAACCCGCCAGTTGGCGGTCTCCGGCCGCATAGATCAGATTCTCCGACGGGCATGCGAGCGCATGGGCGCCGGAAAATTCCTTGATCTCGCGTCCGGATTTGCCGAACACACCCAGCACCTTGCCATCGAGCGCAACCTTGAAGATGCGTCCGGGGAAAGTTGTCTCGCCGACGAACATCACCTGGTTGGGTCCCGGCGTGATGCAAGATCGAATTCGGCGCACCGATCACCTGGGTGAGACGGTCGCCGGTTGGCGTGGCGCCGTAGACGGCGCGCGTGGTCGTGTCCGGCGGCACGGTGATGGCGAACATCCGCAGGGAACTTGCCGTCGGTATCAAACACCTGGGATGCGGTGGTTGGAGCGGTCGCCCACATAGACGTTTGTCATTATTGTCGATGGCGATGGCGTGCGGCAAGTGGAACTGGCCGGGCTCGGTGCCGGCTCGCCCCATGACTTCACCCATTTGCCATGCGCGTCGAACTTGGCGACCCGCGAATTGATATAGCCGTCGCTGATGTAGGTGTTGCCCTTGGAATCCCAGGCGACGTCGGTCGGCTCGCGGAACAGGCCGTCGATCGGCGGCAGCGGCGGGTTGACGTGCTCCCACGGCTTGGCATCGCTCGGCGGATTCCTTGCGGCGGCCGAACACCCATTGGACGCGGCCGGCCGAATTAAACCTGACGATCATGTCGGAGCCCTTGTCGATGGCCCAGATGTTGTCGTCCATGTCGATGCGCACGCTGTGGGCAAAGGACCAGGCATAGAGACCCTTGCCGATCTCGCGGACGAAATCGCCCTCGGCGGTGAATTCGAGCAGTTGGGCTGCGGCCGGCGCATAGGCTGGACCGCCGGCGCTATTGGAGCGCGTGAACACGAAGACGTGGCCCTTGGAGTTCACGGCCACACCGGGCACTTCGCCAAAATTCATGCCGTCCGGCAGCTTCGGGAAATCCGGCTACGGAATCGAAGGGAATTTGAGGAGCGCTTTGCTGGGCGAAACTCGGCTGGACAAGACCTGGCTGTACAAGACTTGTCGCCGTCAGCATCAAGCCCGCGATCAATAGCGCTTTCATGAAAACTCCCCCTTGTTTTTTATCGTGGCGCGGCTTTGGCTCCACTCTATCACAGCAGTACGCCGACGAAACAAGCATCGCGGTGCGTCCGTTGAAGACCTCTACACCTCAGGCGCATGAGACCTTGTTTCCCGGTCGCGCACGCCTCGCCCCGCGAATGGAGCGCGCGCCCGACGCACCAGCAGCAGGAACCGGAAATAGCCTGGCCGGCTGGCAAGCATCTTGCATCGAATGCAACCGGGACAAGCAACATCAGATGCGGAGGCCACAACATGAAATTCGCCACGGCCCTGATCGCGGGACTTCTGATGTTGGCGAATTCCGGTTCAGGCCAGGCGGCGATGCGGATTGCCGATGATCCCGTGTGGCAAGATAGGAACTTACATCGACAAATATCAGGATCTCCGCAGTTCAGGCGAGACGGTTGTCATCGATGGTTCTCTGTGCCTCGGCATGCACCATGGTGCTGGGCTCGGTTCCGCGCGAGCGGATATGCGTCACGTCTCAAGCCGTTTTGGGCTTTCACGCGGCATGGGATTCGGGCGCCGGCCGGCCGTCAGGTGACAAACCGGGTGGCGACGCAGATGCTTTATTCGCTTTATCCTCCTCGATACGACGCTGGATCGCCGCCCGCGGCGGCCTGAAACCGCAGATGATCTTCCTGCGCGGCAAGGAACTGACGAGCATGTTCCGCCCCTGCTATCTCAGCGCTCAAGCTTCCTGACCGCGACTGACACCGGAACTGGCGTCCATCAAACTTTCGGCGATGGCCGCCGCCCGCGAATATTGGCATCATCTAGTCGATGACGGCGATTGCATTGATCTCGATGAGACAGCGCGGATCGGTGGCGAGTTGCACTACCTGCACCGTCGTTGTCGTCGGTTTGGTATCCCGGAAGTATTCGGCCCATACGCGATTAAGCGCGTCCTGTTCCCTGAGATCGGTGACAAAGCGATCGGCGGTGACGATGTCGGCAAAAGTCGCGCCCACGGCATCCAACCCGCGCTTGAGATTTTCCAATGCTGCACGCGCCTGCCCTTCCATGTTGGACGGCATGGAGTCGAATTCTTCGGGCCTGTGCGGGTGATGATGATAGACCGGCGCGGCGGTGACGCCGGCGAGGTAAACGGTCGAGCCGCCTTTGACCTTGATGGCCGGTGCGTAAGGCATCCACAAATCCGGCGCGTCGGGCCAATGGATGTGCTCAACGGTCTTGGTCATGACATCAAACCTTCTCTGTTGTTGTCGTAAGCTACTGTCCTCGGTCGAGGCTGAGGGGTCCTGCGCCTCGCGCGAGGACGAAGAAAGCCCCACCGGCGATCCCGATGTCTTTCCAGAAATGGATCAACTGCCCCCAGCGCGCGGCGGCATCTGAAATCGACCAATAGGGATGGCCAATCACCGCGGCACAGAGATTAAAGAACACCAGCAACAGCGCGAATTCGCGGGTGCGGAAGCCCAGCACCATCGCGGCCCCGCTCGCCACCTCGATGGTCGCCGCCAGCATCGCCCACGCCTCCGGCGACCCGGGCAGGCCCATCACGAAATGTGTGACCAGTTTCAGATCCAGCCAGTGATTGATCCCCGACATCAGAAAAAGCGATCCGATGCACAGCCGGCCCAACAACAGGATCACCGCCTCGAACCGCAGAGCCAGGGAATCGATAACCCGCAACGCCATAACACTCACCCCAAACTTGTTCTTTCTTGGTCTTGCCTTGTAGTGCACCGCGACAGCCCCGGCAACGAGGCGCACTTAAACAATAATTGAGACCGAGATCACCTGGCGTCCGCGCCGCGCGGCCGAAACCGCCGCCCCGTCCCATCACTTCGCCAGTTAACACAAGTTTTCGTTCTGCTGCGGACAAGCGGCGCGCGGCCGCATGGCTGTAGGCTCCGGATCGGCAAGTGTCTTTTCTCCGAAGCAAAGGATGACGTCGATGGGTCTGGTGCATCAGAAATACAAAGTCGCGGTAGTTCAGGCGGCCCCGGTTTTTCTCGATCTCGACGCCACGGTGGACAAGACCATCGACCTGATCGAGCAGGCCGCCGCAAAGGGCGCCAAGCTGATCGCATTTCCCGAAACCTTCATTCCCGGATATCCGTGGCATATCTGGCTCGGCGCGCCGGCCTGGGCGATCGGCCGTGGCTTCGTGCAACGCTATTTCGACAATTCGCTGTCCTATGACAGTCCGCAGGCCAAGAAAATCAGCCAGGCCGTCAAACGCGCCAAGCTGACCGCGGTGATCGGCATCTCCGAACGCGACGGCGGCAGCCTCTATATGGGGCAATGGTTCATCGGTCCGGACGGCGAGACCATCGCCAAGCGCCGCAAACTAAGACCAACCCATGCCGAACGCACCGTGTTCGGCGAAGGCGATGGCAGCGATCTCGCGGTCCATGATCGCGCCGACGTCGGACGTCTCGGCGCGCTGTGCTGCTGGGAGCACCTGCAGCCGCTGTCGAAATACGCGATGTATGCCCAAAACGAGCAGGTTCACGTCGGCGCGTGGCCGAGTTTCTCGCTGTACGACCCGTTCGCGCATGCGCTGGGCTGGGAAGTCAACAATGCCGCCAGCAAGGTCTACGCGGTCGAAGGCTCCTGTTTCTTCCTCGGCCCCTGTGCCGTGGTCTCGCAAGCCATGATCGATGAGCTCTGCGACTCGCCTGAGAAACATGCATTCCTGCATGCCGGCGGCGGCCATGCGGTGATCTTTGGGCCGGACGGAAGTTCGCTCGCCGAAAAACTGCCACCCGATCAGGAAGGCATTCTCTATGCCGATATCGATCTCGGCATGATCGGCGTGGCCAAGAACGCCGCCGATCCCGCGGGACATTATTCCAGGCCCGACGTTACGCGACTCCTGCTCAACACCTCCCGCGCCAGCCGCGTCGAGCACTTCTCGCTTCCCGTCGATGCCGAGGTCATGAGCGAGATCAGGCTGCAGGCCTGGACGAGCCCATCTGTCCGATCCATCAACTTCAAGAGGAGCGCGCCATGGAATCCGCAATCCCCGAGCATCTCAAAAGTGCCCGCACGCGTCACCGGCGCGTCCCCGATGACTACGCGCCACCCTACCCGTCGTTCGTTGCGCGCCACAAACCGAGCGTTGTTGCGGGTGGTGATGGCCTATTTCGGTATCCAGACCAAAAACACGTCTTCAAAAGCCGCCGAGCAGGCCATGGCATCGCTCGTTTCGCGTTTTGCATCGAACGGCGGTCCCACGCATTGGGACCGGGCGCGATATGTCGACGAAGCCGGGTTCACCAATATCGTGACGGTGGCCTATTGGGATGATCGCAAAAAATTCGATAGCTGGTTTCCGGCGGCCCGCGACGGCTGGACCGGCGACAAGCGAACCACGGACGGGTTCGGCGCCTTCATCGAGGTGCTTTATCCATCCGTGGAAGGCTACGAAACTCTGTTCTCTTCATTGGGAAGACCCGAAGGCGTCGCAGTCCTCGCCGATGCCATGAGCGCCGAAGTCCAGGAACACGCCTATTGGGGCGGCATGCGCGATCGCATTCCACTATCCCAGACCGACGAGATGGCGCCCTCCGGCAGCGCCCGCGCCGTTCGTGACGGCGCCCGCATTCGCGTCATCCCGAACGCCAATCTTTGCCTGATACGATCCGGCCAGGATTGGGGCGACACCGAAGCGTCCGAACGCAAAATGTACCTCGATGACGTCGAGCCGGTGCTGCGGGAAGGCATGGATTTTCTGCGCGACAACGGCCGCTCGGTTGGTTGTTACGCCAACCGTTATATGACCGTCGTCGGGTCCGATGGCGCGCCGACCGAAAAATCATACGGCATGAGCTGGTGGAAGAGCCTCGCGGCGCTGGAGCGCTGGGCGGAATCGCATCCGACCCATGTCAGGATTTTCGGCGCCGCAATGAAATATCTGTCGACGTTGGGACCGGCCGCGAAGCTGCGGCTTTACCACGAGGTCACCGTCGCCCGGGCCGATGAGCAGTTTTTCGAATACGTGAACTGTCATCCGCAAACCGGCATGTTGAACGCGGTGCAAACGGTTGACGCTGCATAAAACGTGACCTCTACAACACCATCTGGGTCTGGGTGACCACGGCGACCAATTTACCCTCCTCGGTCTCCAGCCGCGTCTGCCAGACCTGGGTGCGGCGTCCGCGATGGATAGGCGTCGCAATCGCGATGACGGTGGTGCCTTCCCTGGCGCCGCCGATGAAATTGGTCTTGCTCTCGATGGTGGTGGTGCCCTTGGCATCGTCAGGCAGATTGAGCACCGTCGCCGTCGCACCGACGGAATCCGCGAAGGCCATCACCGCGCCGCCATGGATCGTATTGTGGAGCGTACATAGATCCGGCCGCACCAGCATCCGCGCCACCACGCGATCTTTCTCTGCCTCGACGATTGTCACGCCCATCAATTCGGCAAAGGGCAGTTTTCTCGTTTTGATTTTTTCAAGCGGCGTCATGGTGGGGTAATCCTCCCGGCGATGCTAGAGACGCGTCATTCCGGGATGGTCCGAAGGACCAGACCCGGAATCTCGAGATTCCGGGTTCGATGCTTCGCATCGCCCCGGAATGACGATTATTCTAGCCGTCGCGACAAAGTGTTCGCCATCCCGCATATCGCAATCCTAGGTGTTCCTGCCATCCCATGTCCCACTTTCCTCCCCGCCGGATCGTTTGTCTCACCGAGGAAACCGTGGAGACGCTGTATCTGCTCGGCCAGCAGGACCGCATTGTCGGCGTTTCCGGTTACGCCGTGCGGCCGCCGCAGGTGCGGCGCGAAAAGCCGCGGGTATCGGCATTCGTCTCGGCCGACATCCCCAAAATCCTCAAGCTCGAGCCGGACCTCGTGCTGGCCTTCTCAGACCTGCAAGCCGACATAACAGCCGACCTGGTCCGCGCCGGGGTCGCCGTGCATGTCTTCAACCAGCGCGACATTGCCGGCATCCTGGCGATGATCCGCACCCTCGGCGCACTGGTCGGCGCAGCGGAACAAGCCGACCAACTCGCGACCGGTTATGAGGCGCGTCTCGCGACGATCGCCTCGATCATGCGGCCATGTCCCAAACCCCAGGTCTATTTCGAGGAGTGGGACGATCCCCTGATCAGCGGCATCGGCTGGGTGTCCGAACTGATCGAGGTCGCCGGCGGTGAAGACATCCTGTCGCATTTGCGGTCTCAAAAAGCCGCGAAGGACCGGATCGTTTCACCTGACGTCGTGTGCGCCGCGTCGCCCGATGTGATCCTGGCATCGTGGTGCGGCAAGAAGGTCGTTGTGGACAAAATAAGACAGCGGCCCGGCTGGGACGCAATTCCAGCCGTCCGTAACGACCGCATTGTCGAGATCAAGTCGCCGCTGATCCTGCAGCCCGGTCCGGCCGCGCTGACCGACGGACTGGACGCGATCGTCGCCGCGTTGTGGCCGGAATAATCGAGGCCTCGTCGCTGACGTTCACGCGCTACGTCCCGTTGCCGCTTTCAGAATCGCGACCGCGCCCATACAGTCCGCCACCGAACCGCTCGCCTCAAGGAGATACACGGATGCCCGGCAATCGCAACATTCTGTATCTCATCCTCGGCGCCCTGATCGTGGCGGTCGGCGTGCTCGGCTACAATCTCTACCAGACCAAGAAGGAACCGGAAGGCCTGCAGATCAATGTCGGTCCGAACGGCCTGAAGATACAGAACAAGTGAAACCGGATATCCCCCCGACCATGAAAACCTCGTTAGTGACGCGCTATTCGACCATGCTGATCGGCGGCATCGCCCTGCTCACGCTTGCCGCACCCGCCGCAGCACAGCAGGTTTCGCGCGAACAGGATATTGTGGGGTTTGCGGCTCGGGCAGCGGATCAAGGTCGACGACGGAACCTGCCCCGCCGGACAGGTCAAGGAAGTCTCCGGGACCAAGATGACGTCAGCGGGAGTTTTGGCGTCGCGGAAATGCATCCCGCGTGTCAAACCCAAGTCAAAAGACATCCCGCAACGCTAGCCTATTTCGCCGGCTCGAACATGCATTGCAGAGTCGGCTTGGCGATCTTGGTGAAGGTCGCGCCGATCTCCGATCGTTTCGACGCCGGAACCCAATCGGTCTCGATGGTCGGCACGCCAGTTTCGCTGATCCCGCGCAATAGCGCGGTGCGAAGGTCGGCGTCATCGACGGTGGCGGCGGCGTAATCATGAAGGCAACTACAAACCGACTCCGGATGGGCCCAGCGGCCGTTCATATGGGGAACGCAGAGGCGCACGAATTCAGAACGCTCATCGCTCATGTTCATTGGCGAGCGGACCTGGATCGAAAGCACCTGCAGCGATGGTACCTGCGGCGATGGTACTTGGGCCTGCGCCGATAAGCCGCTCAACAGCAAACCGGCTGATATCACGACTGAACAAACGCGAAAAATCATTCGAGACCTTGCGAGACCTTGAAGGTACTGGCTTGGAATATACCGGCTTGGAACTCTTCGTTCAGTGCGCTTCAGCGGGCTGCGACAAGGATAGCCTGCGGCACGGCCGTTACGACCGGCGAACCGTTGTAAGCGAAGGCGCCGATGCCCGGCAGAGCGTTGTCCGAAGAGCCAGCCAGGGTCGGACCAGCCAGGATGAAGGCGAGGATAAAGCTGAAGGTCCGCATTTGACTGTCTCCGGTTTGCCTGTCGGCTCTATCGGCCGTCTCGTTGGCACGTTAATAACCATTCGCGGTTTCCAGCGTTCTGCTTTCAAACGGATAATGGTTTCATCGGGCGGGAGAATTGTTTCGTCGTGGCTTCCGGATGAAACAATTCGGCAAATGGCGGCCGATACGGCCGTTAAACGAGACGTTCCGAGCCCGGGCCAGCCTTAGCGGCCGATCGCGGCCAGCAACTGCGGTGCCGGAATCGGCGGTCCTGAGTAACTGAATGTCCCCACCCCGGGCAGGTCACCGTCCCTCGAGCCCGCAAGAGAGGGGCCGGCGAGAATCATAACCACCGCGAAAATGAGGGCTCGCATTCGATGTCTCCACTAATCCTCACAAATGAGACGCCCTCCAGGACATGATGGTTCGAAGCCGCGAATGACTTTTTAACCTTTCTCTGGTGGAGAGAGCGCTTCGGCATCGCGAGATGAACGGAACTTTCGCCAAAGCCGACTTGGGCAACAAGACTGCGCAAACGCCATGCAACTTTTATGGATCGTTGCGCGTTATGCCGTCATCTCACCGAAGGATATCTGTCGTGGGCAATGGCAACATCGATAGTGGCAAGAAATCCCCGACCCGCAAACCGGGCCAGCCGATGGCGGGAACTCCTGTCGGCAATGTCAGTTCAGCCGCTCAATTGGACGCTCAAAAAATGGAGAGGCCGAAGGTTTGCGGCGCGATGGCGCAGCAATGCGGCGACAGCGGCCGCGGCAACGACTATGCGCCGCAGAAATTCGTGCGTCTGGTAGGGTATCGCGACCCCAATCCGCGGCCCGAAACCCGGATTCGCCCGCGCCCGGCTCCGGCCAAGCCGTAAGTTTCAGTGCGCCAGTCTACTGGATGAATTCGCCGCATTTCTGCACGGACGCATCCGCGGCGCCCCAGGGCATGATCGGTACCGAGGAGGTCGAATTCTTCGGCGACCCTTCGATCAGCCTGTCCGAATACACCATGTAGACCAGCACGTTCCGCTTGGCGTCGCAGCCGCGGACGATTTGCATCTTCTTGAAGAACAGCGAGCGCCGCTGGCGGAACATATCGTCGCCCTGTACCATCTTGTCCTTGAAGCGATCGGGCCGATCTGGCGGCATGCCAGCGAAATATCCGAGACTTCCTCGGCCAGCCCCAACCAGCCTTTGAAACCGCCCCTTTTCCGGCACCGTGAAATGGCAGGCAACCCCTTCGACCTCGGGGGTCATCGACGCCGTAGGTCGCGAGCTTGTCATTGGGGCTGAGGAACTTGAACACCGTCGAGCGGCGGAAGATCAAATCTGGTTCATCGGCCGCAAATGTAGGGCTTGCCGGCCACAAAATAAGCGCCAGCGCCAATAATCCCCAGCGGATCCACGGTCTGTCATATGGGCTTAAGTCCTGACGTGTCATGGAAATCTCCGTGGGCGGGTTTCACTTATGTAATGGCTGGAAGGCGTCGCAGGAAGGCCAGCGATAGCGGGTGCTATCAGGCCAAAATCCCCGGCGTTTAACGCAATGTGAGGCTTTTTTGTTACGCTTGGGGTGAAAATCGTGGGCATTGGAAGCGTTCCGCTGGTGAACGCGTATCTCGTCTGCAACAGTAAAACTTCGAACGGGCTGGGAATCGAAAATGACGCGCGTGAGTGGGCATAGAGCGGCTATGGCGACCGGACGGATTTGGCGGATTGCCGCCTTGGCGACCGCCGGCGCCATTGGCGTCACATCCCAGGCTGAAGCCGCGCTTTACTGGCCGGGTTCCGAGCCCGGAATGTCGCAGCCCGATCCGGCGGCTCCGGCCCGCAAGCCGAAGGTTCGCAAAAACGTCGCCAAAAAGGGCGAAGTGCCGGAAAAAGAATCGTCCAAGCCGCAGGGACCGGTGATCATCTCGATCTCGATCGACCAGCAAAAGATGAGAATTTACGACGCCAACGGTCTGTTTGCCGAAACCCCGGTGTCCACCGGCATGCGCGGCCATCCGACGCCGATGGGTGTTTTCAGCGTCATTCAAAAAGACCGGCTGCATCACTCCAATATCTATAGCGGCGCCCCGATGCCGTACATGCAGCGCATCACCTGGTCGGGCATCGCGATCCATGCCGGCGTGCTGCCGGGCTATCCGGCGTCGCACGGCTGCATCCGCATGCCGATGGCCTTTGCGGTGAAGATGTGGAGCTGGACCAGGATGGGCGCGCGCGTGGTCGTCACGCCCGGCGAAATGACACCGCCCGCCAGTTTCACACATCCGCTACTCGCGGCCGTAAAGGTTGCACCGCAGCCGATGGCGGCCGACGAGCCGAAATCCGATGCGCCAAGCGCTGCAAAAACCGACAAGGCCGCAGATGCGGACACCAGGACCAAGCCGACGATCGCGGAAGCCCCGGTTGAACTGCGCTCGACCATCGGGCATGCCAACAGCGCACCCGAATCGACCCGCACCGCGGACGCCAGCAACGCCCTGCCGATATCGAGCGCCCCGGTCACGATGTCGGACGCAGGCCGCCGCGCGACGCCGGCGGCCGAGACCGCGGTTGCGCAGCCCGAGCCGGACGCTGCGAAGCCAGGTGAAGTTGCAAAGCCAAGTGACATGGCCTCCTCCGAAGATAAATCCACCGAGGCCAAATCGTCTGACGCCGCGGCACCGGAAACGGCAGTTGCTGAAACCAGCGCAAGCGCCGAGGCCGTCAAGGCCGAACCCGCAAAGGTCGAAGCTAACGCCAGCGAAGCTGTAAAAGCGGACGAGCGGAAAGCCGAGCCGGCCAAATCCGCTGAAAAACCTGCCGAGAGCAAGATAGCAATGGAGCCCGCCATTGTACCGCCGGTGAAGAAAGATCAGGCGCGTCCCGCCGGTCTCGAAAAGGCCGCCGCCGTGAAACCCGAGGCGCCGAAGCGCAGCGGCCAGATCGCGGTGTTCGTCAGCCGCAAGGATTCGAAGCTCTATGTTCGGCAGAACTTCCTGCCGTTGTTCGACACCCCGGTGACGATCGCACCGAGCGACCGACCGCTGGGAACGCATGTGTTCACCGCGCAGGTCGACAAGCAAGACCCCAACGTCCTGCATTGGTCTGTCGTGACGCTGCCTGCCTCCAGGGCTGCGGACAAAGCCGCGGAGCGACGCGACGAAGACGACCGCAGTTCGCGCCGGCGCAAGATCGCTGGCGCGGTCGAGATGAAACCATCGCCGACGCCGGATAGCCCCGCCGAAGCGCTGGATCGCCTCAATTTGCCGGCGGACGCGCTGGCCAGGATTGCCGAAGCGCTTTCGACCGGCGGCTCGCTGACCGTCTCGGATCAGGGCATCTCGGGCGGCGAAACCGGCGAAGGCACGGATTTTATCGTCTCGCTGCGCTAGGTAGGGCAGGTCCTAGTGCGTTAGCCCGCCGGTCGCTTTGGACCGGCGGCTACGCTAAAAGACCGCCGTCATGAGCCATCCCTCCACCACTGCTGTCGCGACAAAAGACGCGTTCGACCGGCTGACCTTTCTCGGCTGGCGCGGGGGATTGGCCGCGATCGTCGCCGCACTTGCGGCATCGTTTTTTCTGTACGGCTACGCGCTGATCTACTGGCGTAACGCCGACATGGATTTCATGGTGATCTACAACGCGCTGGCCATGAATGACGGCAAGCCGCAATTGTTCTTCGATCACACCGCCTATTTCACCATCCTGTCGGTGAAGACGTGGTTTGCGCTGTTGCATCGTTTCGGCCTGCTTGAAGCATGGTCGCTGTCGTCCCTCCCACCGGCCTCCGATCCCGGCGCCTTCGATGCCGCGATGAGCAGTGCGATCAGAGCCGGGCGCATTCTGGTCTGGCTGATCGCCACGGGCTGCGTGCTGGCCTTTGCCATATTAATCCGTCGCATCGTGCGCGACTGGCGTGTCGCGCTGATCGCGACGCTGGCGTTCGCATTGTCCGGCGCGATCGCGGTGCATCTACGGATTTTGCGCAGCGAATTGCTGGCAGCGTTTCCCGTGATCCTTGCGCTGATGATCCTGATCGTGGCCGGGCGCCGCGCCAGCATTGCGCGCCCGCTGGCGATGGCCTTCGCCGCGGCACTTTGCGTGCTCGGTCTTGAAAACAAAGTGCAGGCGATCCTGCTGATCGGTGCGTTGCCCCTGCTGTTGCTGCCGTTCGGCAACGCCGGAAGCGCCAGCGTCGCGTTCTGGCGGGGGGTACGATCAGGCTGGCCCGCAGCCATCATCGCCGTCCTCGTGGCGCTGGCCGCGGCGTGGGCGGCGTGGCCGCTGATCGCGACCGGGTTCGATCGCGCGTTGCTGGATGCCGCGCTGTTTCATCCGCTGGTGCTCGGTCGCTTCGGCCTCTATCAGATTGCGCTGCTGGGCCTGATCGGCGGCTGCGTGATCGCCTATGCCGTGATCTGGCGTGTCTGCGCCGCCGAGACGCTGGCGTCGATCGCAGCGCTGGCCATTGGCGCATCGCTGGCGCTGCTCGCGCTCAATCTTGAATACAACACCAGCAATGTGATCGCGGTATTCAATCCGCTGGAAAAGATGCTGACCTTTGCCGACGCCGGCACAGCCAACGCCGCAAACGGCGCCAGCGCTTCGGGAATAGTATGGCTGCTGCTCGACGGGCTCGCCTCGGTTTTCGCGCGCTACACGTTCGTGCTGCACTCCTCGCCGCGGCCGACGGTGTTCCTGACCTGGCTGATCGCGCCCGGCATTGTCTATGCGTGGGCGCGCGGCGAAAAACAGACTGCGATCCAGGCGCTGACGTTGCTGCTGGCGGCGATCGGGATCGACACGCTCGGGGTGCGGCGCGGATTGAAATCGGAATATTTTATCTTTACCGATCCCCTGATCATTCTCTCCAGCGCGGTCCTGCTCGATGCGCTGCGCGACCTGCGGCTTCGCAAATGGGCCTATCCCATCGCCCTGGTTCTGTTCGGATTGCACATCGCGATCGGCCAGGCCGAGCCGATCAAATACGCCTTCATGCGCCGGGGACCGGAGCCGATCTGCGAATGGCGTCCGCATTACATGCCGCTGTTGGCGCTACCATGGTGTTCTAAATCCCCGTCATAACGGCTTGTTGAGAGGCGACTTCGCTCGGACTAGGCTAGGATCACCCAGCCGTGATCGCGACGACAAGGGGTCCGCTATGATCGATCGCCGAACCATTCTCGCGTCTCTGCTGGCCGCAACGACAATTCCATCCTCAACGCGGACGGCTCACGCACAGGCCGCGATGAGCGGGATCACCGCTTATGCGTTTTCGTTTCCGGCGTTGGCCGGCGGCGATATCAAGCTGGCCGATTATTCCGGCCATCCCGTGATGGTGGTCAACACTGCGTCGCTATGCGGCTTCACCCCGCAATATGCCGGGTTGCAGCAGCTATGGAGTGAATTTCACGATCGCGGCCTGGTGATCGTCGGCGTACCCTCCAACGATTTCGGCGGACAGGAACCCGGCGGCCCGAAGGAGATCTCGGAAACCGCGCAGCACCAATATGGCGTGACCTTTCCGATGGCCGCCAAAGCCGTCGTGAAAGGCCCGGACGCGCATCCCTTCTACCGATGGGCCGCCACGGCGCGGCCAAGGGATGTCCCGCGCTGGAACTTTCACAAATATCTGGTCGGCCGCGATGGCTATCTCGCCGACGTCTTTCCCGAAAGCGTCGATCCCCTGGATACGCGCGTCAAAACAGCTGTCGCGCGGGCTCTCGCCGCCGCCTGAATTAACCGCATCAGTTGACAAGCCCATCCGGGGTCAAAAACCCGTTGCCGTGGCCGCGCCGGTCCAACTAGGCTACGCTCGTCGGTCGCAGGAAACGGCCCGGGCAAGGGCAAAAGCCGAGGCCGGGCTCAGGATCAGTACAAGGTCAATATAAGGAAAGAGCGCGATGCGTATTGCGGCAGGTTTGATTTTTGCGGGCGCGGTTTCACTGTGTCTGTCGGGCGCTGCCTGGTCGCAGACACCGGCCGCCAAGGGCACCGCAACGCCTCCCGCGGCAGCCGCCGCCGCGCCGGCTCCCGCAGCGCCCCCTGCCCCGGCCAAGGCCGCCTGCGCCAATCCCGATGCGCTCGGGATCGGCCGCGTGGTCGAGATCGACACCAAGGGTGGACCCGGTTTCGGTTTCGAGCATTTCAAGCAGCTCGATTTCCTGCGCGAAAAGGAAGTGGTGCTGACGTTCGATGACGGCCCGTGGCCGGTCAATACGCCTTCGATTTTGAAGACGCTGGCGGACGAATGCACGACTGGCATTTTCTTCAGCATCGGCAAGCATGCGACCTATTATCCGGAAATCCTCAAGCAGGTCGCGGCTGCCGGTCATACCATCGGATCGCACACCTGGTCGCACGCCACGCTTACCAACAAGAAACTGACCGAGGATCAGCGCAAGGAGGAAATCGAAAAAGGCTTCAGCGCGGTGAAATGGGCGCTCGGCGGCACCTCGCCCTCGCCGTTCTTCCGCTTTCCGGCCTTGCAGCATCCGCCGGAAATGGTGACCTATCTCGGCACGCGAAACATCGCGATGTTTTCCTGCGATCTCGACTCGTTCGATTTCAAGGCCCGCAACGCCCAGCAGGTGATCGATGTGACGATGAACAAGCTCGACAAGCTCGGCAAGGGCATCATCCTGATGCACGATTTCCACAAGCATACCGCCGAGGCGCTGCCGGCTTTGCTGCGCAAGCTGAAGGCCGGTGGCTACAAGGTGGTGCAGATGAAGGCCAAGGCGCCGGTGCAGACGCTTCCGCAATATGACGAAATGATCGTCAAGGACGTCAAGCTGCCGACAGTCAGCGATCGTCCGGTGTCCAGCGTCGTGCAGACGATTTCAGAATAATCTGGCCGCACGACTGTGACGGCACCGCTTATCGAAGGCTATGTCATCGTCTCCGCCGACGGCATGCTGGCGGGCGCCGATCACGTGATGCCGGACCAGTTGAAATTCGAGGGCGACAAGCAATTCTTCAACGCCGCCCTCGACCGTGCCGATCTGATCGTGCACGGCCGGCATTCCTACGAAGATCAGCCGAACTCGCCGCAGCGCAACCGGATCATCGCGACCCGCACGATCGGCGCGCTCGCGCCCGACCCGTCCAATCCCAAGGCAACACTTTGGAATCCCGCGGGCGCGTCCTTCGAAGCCGCGTGCGATCGATCAGGCGTGCGCGCCAGTACGATTGCGATCATCGGCGGACCGGTGATCTTCGGAATGTTCCTCGACCGCTATGACACGTTCTGGCTTTCGCAGGCGCCACGGGTGCACCTGCCGGGCGGCGAAGCGTGTTTCCCCGGCGTGCCCCGCCAGACACCCCAGGAAATCCTGGCCGCGCACGGCCTGCGCGCCGGCGAGGCCCGGATTCTGGACCGCTCGCATGATGTCAGCGTCACGCCATGGCGGCGCGCGGCGTAGGTCGACTGATCAGGTTTTAGACGTCGTAGGCTGGTTCTAACACCCGCGCGCCGCGGCCATAGCCTGCGATCATGAACAGCGCACCGATGATCGACAGGTTCTTCAACGCCTGGACGAGGTTGCCCCTGGCGTCGGCACCGGTTTGATTCCAGAAATCATGATAGTAGAAAGTCGCGCCCGCCACGAACAGGATCAGCAGGATCGCGAAAAAACGCGCGCCGAAATTCAGCGCGATCATGATGCCGCAGATCAATTCAAGCGCGCCTGCCGCAATCGCCAGCATCATCGGCATCGTCATGCCCGTCAGATCCGAGAGCTGTGAGGCGTAGGTTGCCAGCACGGCCGGGATAACCACCTTCTCCGTCACTTGTGCTGTCGCGGTCAGATCCAGAAGCTTGGACCCTCCCGAAAAAATAAACAGCACGGCGAACAGAATCCGCCCGAAAGTAATAAACGCTGGCATGGTCGGCCTCACTGAATGCTGCAAATGCGAAAGTCGTAATACGGCGGAACGAGTATGGGCGTTCCGCCCCCGCTTTTCAAACAGTCAAATCGATCGGCTTGATGGCCGCCTAACCAAACAGGGTCGGTTGCTGACGGCCGGAGCGTTCCTGGGCTTCGACCGCGGCCACCGCGGTCATGTTGAGGATACCGCGCGCGGTCACGGACGGCGTGAGAATATGCGCCGGCCGCGCCGGTCCGATCAGGATCGGCCCCACCGGCAACGCATCGGCCAGCGCCTTGATCATCTGATAGGCGACGTTGGCGGTGTCGAGGTTCGGCATGATCAGGATATTGGCCTCACCTTCCAGCTTCGAATGCGGCAGGATCATCTGCCGCGCCGCTTGCGACAGCGCGGTATCGCCCTGCATTTCACCGTCCGCCTCGAGTTCCGGATGGTTCTGCTTCAACAGCGCGGTGGCGCGGCGCATCTTGCGCGAGGAGTCGGTATCATAACTTCCGAAATCGGAATGCGATACGAAGGCGATTTTCGGCTTCAGATTGAAACGCTGGACATGGATCGCCGCCAGCGCCGCCATTTCCGCCAGTTCCTCGGCGCTCGGGTTCGGCCGCACCTGGGTGTCCGAGATAAAATAAGCGCCCTTGCTTGTGATCATCAGCGCCAATGCCGCGAAATCGCTGACGCCTGGCAGAAAGCCGATGATCTCGCGCACATGGCGCAGATGGCTCATATAGCGGCCCTCGACGCCACAGATCATGGCGTCGGCTTCGCCGCGGCTGACCGCAAGCGCGGCAATCACCGTTGCATTGGTGCGCACCACCGTGCGCGCAGCGTCGGGAGTGACGCCGTGACGGCCGGCCAGATCGATATAGGACTGCACGTAAGACCGATAACGCGGATCGTCCTCGGGATTGATCAGATCGAAATCCTGGCCGGCCTTGATGGCAAGACCAAATCGCTTGATCCGCGCTTCGACCACCGAGGGGCGCCCGACCAGAATCGGCCGCGCCAGCTTTTCTTCCAGCACGACCTGCGTCGCATGCAGCACGCGCTCGTCCTCGCCTTCCGCATAGATCACACGCACCGGCTGGGTCTTCGCCTTGGCAAACACCGGCTTCATGACCAAACCAGATCGGAACGCGAAGCGTTCTAGTTGCGCGGTATAATCCTCGAAATTGGCGATCGGCCGGGTCGCAACACCGGAGTCCATCGCGGCCTTGGCCACCGCGGGCGCAATGCGCAGGATCAGCCGCGGATCGAACGGGCTCGGGATCAGCGAGCCCGGCCCAAATCCTTGCGTCTCGCCGCTGTCGAAACCGGGCGCGATCGCATCCGACGGCGGATCGCGCGCGAGCTGCGCAATCGCGTCCACCGCGGCATGCTTCATGTCCTCGTTGATCGCGGTGGCGCCGACATCGAGCGCGCCACGGAAGATGAACGGAAAACACAGGACGTTGTTGACCTGGTTGGGAAAGTCGGAACGTCCGGTGCAGATCATCGCATCCGGCCGCGCTTTTCGCGCCTCGTCCGGCATGATCTCCGGATTCGGATTGGCCAGCGCCATCACCAGCGGCTTGTCCGCCATCTGCTTGACCATGTCCGGCGTCAGCACATTGGGCGCGGACAGGCCAAGGAAAATATCAGCGCCGCCGATCACTTCGCCGAGCACGCGCTTGTCGGTCTTCTGCGCGTAGACCGCCTTCCAGCGATCCATCAGCGTATTGCGGCCTTCATGCACCACGCCGTCGATATCGCAGACCCAGATGTTCTTGCGCTGCGCGCCGAGCGACACCAGCAGATTGAGGCAGGCGATTGCGGCCGCACCCGCGCCGGAAGCGACGATCTTGACGTCCTTGAGCTTCTTGCCGTTGAGCAGCAGCCCATTGGTGATCGCGGCCCCGACGATGATGGCGGTGCCATGCTGATCGTCGTGAAATACCGGGATCTTCATCCGCTCCTTGAGCTGCGCCTCGATCTCGAAGCACTCCGGGCCCTTGATGTCCTCAAGGTTGATGCCGCCGAAGGTCGGCTCCAGCGCCGCCACGGTTTCGACCACGCGCTCGATGGTGTCGGCGGCGATCTCGATATCGAATACGTCGATACCGGCGAATTTCTTGAACAGAACCGCTTTGCCTTCCATCACAGGCTTCGACGCCAGCGGGCCGATATTGCCGAGGCCGAGCACCGCGGTGCCGTTGGAAACGACGGCGACCAGATTGGCGCGGATCGTCAGCGACGCCGCCTCGGCGGGATTTTGTGCAATCGCCATGCAGGCAGCCGCCACGCCCGGCGAATAGGCCAGCGCGAGGTCGCGCTGATTGGCCAGCGGCTTGATAGCCTGGATCTCAAGCTTTCCCGGTCGCGGCAGGCGGTGATAGGCGAGTGCTGCGGAAGTGAGATCTTCAGAATAGGACGACATGCGTACTCCCGCGTTTTCCGGCCCTTGAGCTTTGGCTTCTTGATACAACAAGACGAGGCCGGTGGTACATCAAGACGAGGCCGGTTTTCCAGCCTATCCCTTGTCCGGCAGGTTCAACCGAATGTGAAGCTCGCGCAGTTGCTTTATCCCGACCTCTGACGGCGCGCCCATCAGGAGATCGACGGCCTGTTGGTTCATCGGGAACAGCGAGATCTCGCGTAGATTGTTGGTGCCGCACAGCAGCATCACGATCCGATCGACGCCCGCCGCCATGCCGCCATGCGGCGGCGCGCCGTACTGGAACGCGCGGTACATGCCGCCGAAACGCTCGACGACATCCTTTTCGCCGTAGCCCGCGATCTCGAACGCCTTCACCATCGCCTCGGGCCGGTGGTTACGGATACCGCCGGAGGCGATCTCGTAGCCGTTGCAGGTGATGTCGTATTGAAACGCCTTGATGGTCAGTGGGTCCTGCCCGTTGAGCGCATCAAGACCGCCCTGCGGCATCGAGAACGGATTGTGCGAGAAGTCGACCTTCTTGTCTTCCTCGTTGTATTCGTACATCGGGAAGTCGACGATCCAGGCGAGTTCGAACCGATCCTTGTCGATCAGGTTCAGCTCTTCGCCAAGCTTGGTGCGCGCGAGGCCTGAGAACTTCCAGAACTTGTCGGGGTCGCCGGCGACAAAGAACGCGGCTACATCGGGAAGTCGACGATCCAGGCCAGTTCGAACCGCTCCTTGTCGATCAGGTTCAACTCTTCGCCAAGCCTGGTACGCGCGAGACCCGAAAACTTCCAGAACTTGTCGGGGTCGCCGGCGACAAAGAACGCGGCGTCGCCTTCCTTCAATCCGAGCGCATCGCGAATGGCAGCGGTCCGCTCGGGACCGATATTGTTGGCCAGCGGACCGGCGCCCTCGCCGCCCTCCCGCCACATGATGTAGCCGAGCCCGGGCTGGCCCTCGCCCTGCGCCCAGGAGTTCATCCGGTCGCAAAACGCGCGCGAGCCGCCACCGGTGCCCGGGATCGCCCAGACCTGATTTTTCGGGTCCTCCAGCATCCGCGCGAACACCTTGAAGCCGGAGCCACGGAAATGCTCGGAGACGTCCTGCATGAGGATCGGATTGCGCAAGTCAGGCTTGTCGCTGCCGTATTTGCGCAGGGCTTCCGCGAACGGAATCCGCGGCCATTTTTTGGTGACGGGCTTGCCCTTGGCAAACTCCTCGAACACGCCTGTTATGACCGGCTCAACCGCCGCGAACACATCGTCCCTGCTCGACGAAGCTCATCTCCAGATCGAGCTGGTAGAACTCGCCCGGCAAGCGGTCGGCGCGCGGATCCTCGTCGCGGAAACAGGGCGCGATCTGGAAGTAGCGGTCGAAGCCCGACATCATCAGCAGCTGCTTATACTGCTGCGGCGCCTGCGGCAGCGCGTAGAACTTGCCCGGATGAATCCGCGACGGCACCAGGAAGTCGCGCGCGCCTTCCGGCGACGAGGCCGTCAGGATCGGGGTCTGGAATTCGAAGAAACCTTGTTCCTTCATCCGCTTGCGCATGGAATCGACAATCGCGCCGCGGGTCATGATGTTCTGGTGCAGCTTCTCACGGCGAAGGTCGAGGAAACGGTACTTAAGCCTTATGTCTTCAGGATATTCCCTGTTCACCGAACACCGGCAGCGGCAGTTCGCCGGCTGGACCCAGCACCTCGATCTCGCTGACGTAAAGCTCGACCGCGCCGGTCGGCAAATTCCGGATTTTCCGTACCCCCGGGCCGGCGGCGCACCTTGCCGTCGATCCGCACCACCCATTCCGAACGCAGTTTCTCGGCGTCCTTGAACGCCGGCGAATCCGGGTCGGCGACGCATTGCGTCAGGCCGTAATGGTCGCGCAGGTCGATGAACAGCACGCCACCATGGTCGCGGATACGATGGCACCAGCCGGACAAACGAACGCTCTGGTCGATGTCGCTGTCACGGAGCGCGCCGCAGGTGTGGGACCGGTAACGATGCATGGGTATCCTGAAATGGCGTCAGAGGGCGGAATCATGGGTTTTCGCAGTCAACCGCGAAGCGCAGGGTTTAGCCGAGCCAAACCACAGCCGCAACCGAGCCGATACACTCAAAATCACGGGGAAATGGCTATTGTTGAGGCCCCGGGGAGAGCTCTGCCGTTAATTGACGGCAAGACCGATTGCCTAATCCTGCGGAAATCCCCATCTTCGGAGCATGACGGTCCATTTCCCTTTCCAGAACACCTATGCGGCGCTTCCGGCCGGCTTTTTCGCGCGGGTCGCGCCGACGCCGGTCGCAGCCCCCCGGCTGATCAAATTGAACCGGCCACTGGCCATCCATCTTGGTTTGGACCCTGACCTGCTTGCCAGCCCGGAAGGAACTGAAGTCCTTGCCGGCAAGCGTGTTCCCGATGGGGCGGACCCGATCGCGATGGCCTATGCCGGACACCAGTTCGGGCATTTCGTGCCGCAGCTCGGCGACGGCCGCGCGATCCTGCTTGGCGAGGTGATCGACGCCGACGGCGTGCGCCGCGATATCCAGCTGAAGGGCTCGGGCCCGACGCCGTTCTCGCGCCGGGGCGATGGCCGCGCCGCGCTTGGGCCGGTTTTGCGCGAATACGTCGTCAGCGAGGCGATGGCGGCGATGGGGATTCCGACTACAAGGTCGCTCGCCGCCGTCATGACCGGCGAAAGCGTGATGCGCGAAACGGTCTTGCCGGGAGCCGTGCTCACCCGCGTCGCTTCAAGCCATATCCGGGTCGGCACATTCCAGTATTTTGCAGCGCGCGGCGACACCGAAGGCGTGCGGCAGCTCGCCGATCACGTCATCAGCCGGCACTATCCGGAAGCCGCTCAAGCTGAGCGCCCCTATCACGCATTGCTGCAAGGCGTGATCGCGCGGCAGGCCGAGTTGATCGCGCGCTGGCTGCTGGTTGGATTCATCCACGGCGTCATGAACACCGACAACAGCTCGATCTCCGGCGAGACCATCGATTACGGCCCGTGCGCTTTCCTCGACCAATACGATCCCGCGACGGTGTTTTCCTCGATCGACGAGCAAGGCCGCTACGCCTATGCCAACCAGCCGCGGATCGCGCTGTGGAATCTGACGCGGCTGGCGGAATGCCTGTTGCCGCTGTATTCCAGCGACCAAGACAAAGCGATTTCGGAGGCGCAGGCGCTGCTCGCCGATTTCGCGGAGAAGTTCGACGCCGCCTATCAGGCCGGGTTGCGCGCGAAGCTCGGGCTGTTCACGGCGCGCGACGGCGATGCGGCGCTCTCCCAGGATCTGCTGAGTGCGATGGCGCAAAATCAGGCTGACTTTACCCTGACCTTCCGGCGCCTCGGCGACGCCGCGCTCGATACGGCCAGTGATCGCGAAGTCAGGGCCTTGTTCACCGATCCCGCCGCCTATGACGAGTGGGCGGCGCGCTGGCGGCAACGGCTCGGCGAGGAGCCGCAGGACGCGACCCGCGCGGCGGAACGCGATGCAGAAGGTCAATCCGGCCTTCATTCCCAGGAATCACCGGGTTGAAGCCGTGATCCAGGCCGCTGTGAATAACGACGATTTCGCGCCCTTCGAGGAGCTTCTGACGGTGCTGTCGAGGCCCTATGAAGACCAGCCGGCGTTCGCGGCCTATGCCGAGCCGCCGCTGCCGGACCAGCGCGTGCTGCAGACGTTTTGCGGCACGTGAGCCGTTAACCTTCTCTGCACTATCAGACGCCACTGGCGCCGCTTCCGGCCAAAAATTAAGAAGCGATCAACAGCTTCATACCAAATCTACCCAAATTGTTTCGGGAGATTGCTGTGGACGCGCTGGTGTTTGAATTCATAGGGCTTGCGATAGCGGCGCTTTGCGTCATCGTACTGGCGGTTCCTTCCTCGCAGCGACCGCGTGGCCGGCGCATCAGCCACTGACCGCAGCCATTGCCAAAGCGGGCGTTTAACGGACCGGGAGCCGTCATCATCGGGCGCGGCCTTTGAAGGCCTAAATCCCGGCGAAGGACGCTGTCCGGCGTAAATGCAAGGCTCGAATTCACCGCAAGACCCTTGACAGATCAGCGCTTTCGGCAGAACGCCCTTTGAGAAGCGTTATGGACCGTTCATGGATCTGATTGCCACCACTTCCGAACTGACAGCAGTTTGCGCCCGCCTCGCCAAGCACCCGGTCATCACCGTCGATACCGAATTCCTGCGTGAGACGACCTATTACCCCCTGCTCTGCGTCGTGCAGATGGCGAGCGCGGAAGAAGCTGTCGTCGTCGATACCCTGGCCGAGGGTATCGACCTCAAGCCGTTCTTCGAACTGATGGCCGACGAGAAGGTGCTGAAGGTCTTTCATGCCGCGCGCCAGGACATCGAGATCGTCTGGCATCAGGCGGGAATTGTGCCGCACCCGATCTTCGATACCCAGGTCGCAGCCATGGTACTGGGCTACGGCGACTCCATCGCCTACGACCAACTGGTCGAGCGCATCACCGGCCACCGGCCGGACAAGACCCACCGCTTTACCGACTGGTCGCGCCGGCCGCTGACCGAAGACCAGATGCATTATGCGGTCTCCGACGTCACCCATCTGCGCGATGTGTTCGCGGCCCTCGACGCCGATCTCAAGAAACGCGGACGCAGTGATTGGGTGAGCGAGGAGATGGAAGTTCTGACCTCGCCGAAGACCTACGATTTTCACCCGGAGCGCGCCTGGGAGCGGCTGAAGACACGGGTCCGCAAGCCGAAGGAGCTTGCGGTGCTGATGGAAGTCGCCGCCTGGCGCGAACAGGAGGCCCAGAGCCGCGATGTTCCGCGCAGCCGCGTCCTGAAGGACGATGCGGTCGGCGACATCGCGACCCACGCGCCAACCAGCCTGGAACGGCTCGCCAGTCTGCGCTCGCTGCCGAAGGGTTTTGATCGGTCGAAATGGGGCACCGATATCGTCGCCGCCGTGCAGCGCGGCATCGCACGCGATCCCGCGACGCTGCCCAAGATCGAAAAGCCGCGCGGCAATTCAAACGGCGCGGCGATCGTCGAGCTTCTGAAAGTCCTGCTGCGGATGACCTCCGAGCGGCACGCCGTCGCCAGCAAGGTGATCGCGACCGTGGACGATCTCGAGCAGATCGCGGCGGACGATCATGCCGATGTCGGCGCATTGCATGGCTGGCGCCGCGAGTTGTTCGGCGAGGCGGCGCTGTCGCTGAAACACGGCCGGTTGGCGCTGGCGATTGAAAAAGGCCGCGTGGTCAGGGTCGACCGAAATTAGTTCCATCACCCGACCGAACTACAATTCAAGATTGCATCAAGAGATTTCATACGCAGATGCAAAAAATCCTATTGCGTGAAGTCGCGTGTCAGGCCTTCTTGGCCATCTTTAGTAGTTTCAAATACTTCCACCAGCGCCATTGATAGAATATAAGCGCTTGTAGGGAGCTTTAGCTGGCGAGCTTTTTCGATCGCCATTGAAATGGTGATAGCCAGTTCATTAAGGTCGTCGTCAAGGGTCGCCATCTGCTACTCGCTTCTGGAGCTTTTACGGTGAGCACGGATCATACGGATCACCCTAGTGACAAGTTGCTACGGCTGGTTCGTGATGATCAGATCGATCTCAGTGTTGTTGAAGGTCTACGGCTCGTCGTCGCGTTCAGGAAAATCAAGGATCCGTCTGACCGGCGCATCGTCCTCGAACTCGCCGAACGGCTGGCCAAGTAGCCGCCGCATGGCGGCGGCCTGCCAAATAACCGCCCGTTACAGCGGCGAATTTTAAAACCTTCAATCATACCGCGATCCTGGCGCCTTCTTCGATCAGTTCTGCGCTGTTCTGAATGCCGGCAAAGTTGCCGATCACCCGAACCACCGCCGGTTTGTAGGAAGCGGCGTCGCCGGCGCCGGGGCGCCTACACGCCACGGCATCGCCAACGAGCTGATACCGGTGGCTGCGGTGAAATCCCTCGACAATGGTCGACAGAATGGTTTCGTCGAGGGAAAATCCCAACAGCACGCAGCGAATGTTTTTCATGTTCGACATGTATTCGGCGAACCGCGCCGAACTGTAGGCCGACGGCAGCGGATGTTCGAAGGTGAGTTCGCCCGGCCGGGGCTTGAGGCCCGCAATCCAATCCGTCAGATTGGAAGCCGGATTGAACCAGGCGGCCTGTGCGATCCGTTTCAGATGCATGATCGGCCACAGATTGTTGCGCCAAAGCGTCATCAACTGCAGACATCGCGAGGTAATCGCCTCGGCGTCCGCGATGAAGTGACTGCGGCCTTCGGTCAGGTACTCGACCTGAAGATCGGCGCAGACCAGGATCGGCGGATCGTCATGCATGCTGGCCACTGCTTTTTGATAAGAGGTCATGTGTTGCCAACAATCACGCCGTGCGCAGCGGCGATGTCGCCGCGCGGCCGGATGAAACGTCCAGAACACCCGGCCGGTCCCAATCGCCCTCGGGCCGAATGATCATGTAGGGATCGCTGTCGAGGGTGATCGCATCGACATCCGGCTCGATATCGAGAACCATCTCGGTATAGGAGAAATCGGAAAACGTGATCTTGCGGTTGTGGCCGAGTGGCCTGGCGCCGAAATGCGCCCAGAAATCCACCAGGCGGTCCTGCGCCTGACCGTAGATTTTCCGGAATCCCTTGCGCTTGACGTAATCGACGCTGGCCTGCACCAGCTTGAACGAAACCCGCGAGCGCCGGAATTGATGGCGCACCGCCAGCCGTTCGACCTTGGCGAAGTCACCGAAAAATCGAACGCGCAGGCAGCCCGCGGGCTCTGTTCCGATAAACCCGATGAAATGCGCGGCGACCAGATCGTTGCCATCGAACTCCTCCTCGATGGGGCAATCCTGCTCGGCCATATAGACGGCAGCGCGGATCGCAGTCACCAGCATCAGGTCGTTGGGATCGCGCGCGATGCGGATCGAAATCGCGCGCGGGTTCGGATTGTCCGGCGATGACGCCTTAGTACCGTGCATCTGCGAAACTCCTTGCTGCAACATTGGATGCCGGTATGTGCGGTAGGGGACGATTCCAGGGCCGCTGGTAACGCCAGAGTTCGCGCTGATAGCTGGGGGTCGGCTCGAAGCCGAGCGCGACCATGAGGTTGCGTCCGTCGACGCTTGACGGTTGGGCGTAAAGATCGGCAGGCGCCAGTCGCGGCTCGGAAAGGTAAGTCGATACATTACCTAATCCCGCCATAGCTCTGCCTTGACCGGCTATCGCCCAAACATAAATGGCGCTCACCTCATCCGCGTGGCACGCGAGCAATCCCAGATCTGGATGCGTCAGGTTCATCTCGTCAAGAATGAGAGCATCGTGCCCCCGGCTGTTGAGATAGAGGAACGCCACAGCACCAAGCAGTTTCTTCCTTCGGCTAAATGTCAGAATGCTACCCGGATCGAATGCAAAGTACCTTTCAAGGTCCGGCTCCGTGATTCGAACTCCGGGCACCAAGCGGTTCGCCATGTCAGCCAGAGCTGAAAGCTCGCAGCGCCGCGTCGGCCTCACTTCGATTTCCGCGCTTCGGGGCAGCGCATCGAAATCGTGCCTTGCGGCAAATGTGCCCCTTTCCAGAGACGGGTCCTGCATCTATCGTTGCTCCTGCCGGTACGATCGCAACATACCGGGCGAGGATTTGGAGTATGCAGCAACTATTGCACCGGGGTGCTGCGCTGACGCAGCACCGCAACGACGAGTTACTGAACGCCTCCTGGGATGATCTGCGATCGTTTCTGGCTTGTGCCAAATACAAAAGCTTTCGCAACGCCGCAGAGGAGCTTGGCGTTACCAGTACGACTCTCATGCGCAGGATCGACCGGCTCGAAGAGCGCATCGACTGCAAGCTCTTCCTGCGCGACCAGAGCGGGCTGACGCTAAGCGACGACGGCACTGCGATGATGGGCGACGTGATCGAAATGGAACGTCACGCCTTCAATATTTTCCGGCGCGCAGCCCAGTTGGACGACACCGCCGGCACGGTACGCGTGGCCGTGACCGAAGGCCCCGGCAATTTCTGGATCCTTCCGAGATTGATCGATTTCCAAAAAACCTACCGGAAGATAACTGTCGATCTTCGCTGTGCCATGGAGCAAGCGGACGTGGCGCGGCTTGAAGCCGACATCGCCATTCAGCTTGAGCGGCCGACCAACCCTGATCTCATCGTCACCAAACTCGGTAGACTTCACATCTATGCTTTCGTTTCGGAGGAATACCGTAATCGTCATGGCGTTCCGTCCCTTTCGGAAATCAGGAATCACCGACTGGTCATACAACATGCGCCTCAAGTCGATGATTCTGCCTATGCCCGGGTCTTGGGGCTGACGTCGCTGGAAGGCATGGTTGGAATCAAAACCAACTCGAGCATAGGCGTCCTGTATGCCGTCGAACGGGGAGCAGGGATGGGTTTCCTGCCGACGTCATCGGTCGCAATGGGTGCGGCCCTGGTTGCTGTCGATCTGGGCGTCCATCACCACGCCGATCTTTGGCTCACCTACCACAAGGAGTTTCGGAATTCCGATCGGCACAAGATCGTGATAGATTGGTTGAAACAGATATTCGATCCCAAGGCCTATCCGTGCTTCAGGGACGATTTTATTCACCCGAATGATCTGGTGCCGATCATGGCGGCGGCCCGGGCGAATTTCGGTATCCAAGGCTATGCAGCAGCGAGTCCCGTTTGAACTGGTGGTCAGGCCCTGCGCAATGACCCCGACGAGCTACCATTTCACCTCAACGCCAACCGTGCCCTGATGCGACTGCATCGCGGCGCGGAACTTGCCGTCATAATTCAAATAGAGCCGCACGGTGTTGGTCAGGCTCAGCGAGGCTGAGGCGCCGGCATCGGCGCCATATTGGCTTTCGCCGATGCCCTGCACCGCAATGCTCTGAGGCCCAAGGCTGACGACGATCGAACTGAAGTTCTGCGACATGTTGTCGACGAATTTGCCATAGGCGGACAGATCCAGAATCTTCCGGTCGATGATCCAGTAATGACCGATCTCGGCGCCGACTAATACCCGCGAGCGCTCCATGGTGGCGCCGGTCGCCGTTTCCGGATTGAGGCCGCCGGCCTCCTGAAACGCGCCGGTCGAGGCGTGGGTATATTCAAGCGCGACCTTCGGCACGATCCGGCTCTGGTCCATGCTCCAGTAGTAGCTGAGTTCGGTCAGCGCGCCGTCGATCTGGGCGTTGTAGCCGGCCGTAGCAAAGCCCGAACCGGTGTCCCGGCTGGTACCGACTTTGCCAAAGCCATGGACCAGCGCGATGGCCCAGGTCCACGGCCCCTTGTCCACCGAGGCGTTAAAGCCGAACTGGGTGAGGTCGAGCGTCGCGGTCTGCATCGCCAGCGGCGCATCGATGGAGGTGCGGCTTTGGTCGACCGAGATGCCGACATTGACGCCGGGCGCAAGGCGGGCGCCGAAGCCGGCGACCCCGCCAAAAGTCACCCGCTGATCGCCGACGAAATTCGGCTGCGCGCCGTTCTTCACCGAAATGCCGTAGGCCTCCCCCCAGGTCCGGTACTTCGGCTCCTCGGTCGCCGCCGAGGCGCCGCCGCCGCCTGGATTGCTCCGGGAGACGCTGCCGAACCCGTTTGTCGCCTGGCTGCCGAGCCGCTCCAGAAAGTTGCTGCCGAGGTTCTGCACCGCCGCACCGGCCGACAGGTCGGAATTGATGCTGGTCGATGTCGGGACCGGCGATGGCGTCGGCGTCGGGGTGGGTGGCGGCGGTGGAGGCGGAACGAATGCGGGCGGCGCCTGCGTCTGCGCGTGCGACGCACCGGCAACAAACAGGGTGAAAACGATGGCGACGGCCGCTGCGAGCCGCCGGGCGATCCCGGTCTCCATTGCTCGCGAAGACCGCGGTTCGCAGCGCATCGATGCCATTCCCAAGCGCCAAATCGGACAGGAATGCCGATCCCTGTCAGTCCAAATATCTGCTGGCCGAAATCATTGTTGGCCAAGGTCGATTTGCCCCCACTTCGCGCGGAGCGTCAATCGCTCACGGCCGCCGGCCCGGGGCGATTACCGGGCATTGTTGTTCTGCCGCCACAGGTGGCCGGGTGCCATTTCGCGGCCCACCCGATTTCCCAAGCCGCGCCAGAAGCTTGCTAACGCGCAAATTTCGTGTTGCAATATTAGGCACAATCGGATTTAGGCCGTTCGACTGTGCGTTTCGCGATTAGGAAATTGAGCAGACCTCCGGAAGCCCGCTTGTGGCGTGGCACGCGAAAAGCGTGGCCGCGTCTTTTTTACGTCTAGACCAGGAGACAGGCGATGCAAAAAGGCACCGTCAAGTGGTTCAACCCAACCAAGGGTTATGGCTTCATCAAGCCGATGGCCGGCGATAAGGACGTCTTCGTCCACATCTCGGCGGTCGAGCGCGCTGGGCTCTCAACCCTCAATGAAAATCAGGTTATCGAATATGACCTCGTGGAAAACCGCGGCAAAAGCTCCGCGGAAAACCTCAAGGTCTCCTAAACTTCATCACGATCAGCGTAAAACCATCGATACCCCCCGGCCCGCGCCGGGGGATTTTTATTGATCAAACGTCCCGTGGACTCGTCGCGGGAGAGATCAACGTGCCGGCTGAACCGGCGCTGTCTGTTGTCTTGCAGAGATCGCCCTCCAGCCTGATCCGGCCGCCGGCGAGAAGCCGCAGTGCCTCCGGATAGATCCGATGTTCGATCTCAAGGATCCGCGCCGCCAGCGTTTCCGGTGTGTCATCGTCGGCCACCGCGACCGCGCCCTGCATCACGATCGGCCCGGCATCGGTTTCCGGAATCACAAAATGGACGGTCGCGCCCGAAATCTTCACGCCGGCGTTCAGCGCCTGACCGTGCGGATCGAGCCCGGGAAATGACGGCAGCAGCGACGGATGAATGTTGAGCATCTTTCCGTGCCAGCGCTGCACGAATTCGGCCGTGAACAACCGCATGAAGCCGCCGAGGCAAATCAGCTCGATCTTGTATTGGTCCAGCGCTGACTGCAGCACCGCCTCGAACGCCGCACGATCCCTGCCGAACGGCTTGCTTTCGATGATGACGGTCGCAACACCGCTGGCGTCGGCTTTAGCCAGACCGCCGGCATCGGCCCTGTTGGAAATCACCACCGCGATCTCGGCCGGGAAATCATTGGCCGTGGCGGCCTCGATCAGAGCGGCCATGTTCGATCCGCGCCCGGAAATCAGGATGGCGACGCGGCGTTTCATGGCCTCACCATATGAGATCGAGATGACCGTTATAAACCACGCGGTGTTCGCCCTCGGCGGGGATCACTTCGCCGAGCAGTGCGACGGTCTCGCCGCCTTGCGTCAGAATATCGCTGACCTCTTCGACCGCGTCCGCTTTCACGATCGCGATCATGCCGATGCCGCAGTTGAAGGTGCGCAGCAGTTCGAGTTCGGCGATGCCGCCCTGCTCTGCCAGCCATTTGAACACCGGCAGCACCGGCAGGCGCGCCAGATCGATCCCGACGCCGAGATGTTTTGGCAGCACGCGCGGAATATTGTCGGTGAAACCGCCACCGGTGATGTGAGCGAGGCCCTTCACCGCGCCAGTCTCGCGGATCGCGCGCAGGCATGAGCGCACATAGAGCCGCGTCGGCGTCAGCAGCGCACCGCCCAGCGTCATGACCGGCGAGAACGGCGCCGGCGCGTCGAAGCCCAGGCCGGACCGCTCGACGATCTTGCGCACCAGCGAGTAGCCGTTGGAGTGAACGCCCGACGAAGCCAGACCGATCACCGCATCGCCGGCCGCGATATCCGGGCGCGGTAATAACGTGCCGCGCTCGGCAGCGCCGACCGCAAAGCCCGCGAGGTCGTAGTCGCCATCCTTGTAGAGCCCGGGCATCTCGGCGGTCTCGCCACCGATCAGCGCGCAACCGGATTCCCGGCAGCCTTCCGCGATCCCGGCCACGATCGCAGCGGTGGCTTCGGGATCGAGCTTGCCGCAGGCAAAATAATCCAGAAAAAACAGCGGCTCGGCGCCCTGCACGACGAGGTCGTTGACCGACATCGCGACCAGATCGATGCCTATGCCGTCATGCAGGCCGGTATCGATGGCAATCTTGACCTTGGTCCCGACGCCGTCGGTGGCCGCGACCAGAACCGGGTCCTTGAAGCCGGCCGCCTTCAGATCGAACAGCCCGCCGAACCCGCCGATTTCAGCATCGGCGCCGGCGCGGGCGGTGGCGCGGACCAGCGGCTTGATCATGTCAACGAGGCGATTGCCCGCATCGATATCAACGCCCGAATCCGCGTAAGTGAGCCCGTTTTTACGGTCGATCATGGCCTGTTCCAGATGAAGGCGGCTGGTTACGTCGGATTCCACCGATGTGCAATGGCTCGCAAGCGGCCGGCGCATGTACTATGTAGACGGGAACCGGCTCACCCTGCAAAGGGCTGGATAGTTACGCCATCAGGCCGGTAGCCGGGAAGCGCCGAGTGAGTATTCCAAATATTATTACCCTCGGCCGCATCCTGCTGGTGCCGATTATCGTGTGGGCAATTGCCTCCGGCCAGATGGAGATCGCGTTTGCGATCTTCGTCATCGCGGGCGTCAGCGACGCAGTCGATGGCTTTCTCGCCAAGCGCTTCAATATGGCCAGTGAATTGGGAGCGCTGCTCGATCCGCTCGCGGACAAGGCGCTTTTGGTGTCGATCTATGTGGCGCTTGGTATCTGGGGCGCGGTGCCGCGCTGGATCGTCATCCTGGTGGTCTCGCGCGACATCATGATCGTGTCCGCCGTGATTGTGTCATGGTTGTTCGGCAAACCGATTCCGATGAAACCGCTGATGGTGTCGAAGCTCAATACGGTGGCGCAGGTGGCCTTCGCGGCATTGGTCCTGGCCGCATTGGGCTTCGGCTTCACGCCAAGGCCGTATGACCTCATCCTGATGGGGTTTGTGACGATCTTTACTTTGGTTTCCGTATCCTTCTATCTCGTCGAGTGGGTGCGGCACATGAGCACGATCGAAGCGAGCTGACGTTCGGAATCTCGATTTCGGAAATAAGATGCCGGGCGATCCCGGCTTGGAGACTTGTGTGGCAGGCCGCGTTCAACCTCGTCAGCTGGCATTTGCGCTGCCGCATGCGGAAAGCCTGACACGCGACAATTTCCTTGGAGGCCCGGCCAATGAAGCCGGCCTCGCGCTGGTCGATAGCTGGCCCGACTGGCCGAACCGGGTCATGCTGCTGGTGGGACCGGAGGGATCCGGCAAAAGCCACCTCGCCGCGATCTGGGCCGAGGAGGCCGGCGCGCGATCGATATCAGCGCATGCGCTGACCGCAACGGCGGTGCCGGGTGCACTGGCGACCGGCGCGCTGGTGGTCGAGGATCTGAAATCGCAAGACCTCGATGAACGCGCGCTGTTTCATTTGTTGAATCTCGCGCGCGAAGATGCCGCGTTCGTCCTGATCACGGCGCGCGAGCCGCCCACGGCGCTACAGATCGAGCTGCGTGACCTGCGCTCGCGCCTGCGTGCGGTCCCGACCGTGTCGCTGCTGCCGCCGGACGACCAGTTGTTTCGCGCGCTGATCGTCAAATTCTGCGCGGACCGTCAACTGACCGTCGATGAGACCGTGGTAAGTTATCTCGCGACCCGGATCGAGCGGTCTTATGCGGCCGTGCGGCAGGCCGTTGAGTTGCTGGACACCGAGGCCCTGCGACTGGGCCGGCCAGTGACCCGGGCATTGGCGGCCGACCTGCTGCGCGATGCCTGACGTTTCCCCTATGCTGGTACCTCGACGGCGCCAGCGGCGGGAACGTCAATGTCATCGAAACGTCATCTCGATAACACATTGTTTGCGCCGTCTCGTTCGAACGGCCAGACCGCGAGAACTGGAATGGATGAGAGCCCGATGGAATCCGCACAAGCTATTGTTATTAAAGAAAAAGAAGCGGATGCCGAAGCCGGCGCGACGATGGCCAACAGCCCCGAACGCTTCATCAATCGGGAGCTTTCCTGGCTGCATTTCAATCGCAGGGTGCTGGAGGAATCCGTCAATCCCGGCCACCCCGCGCTGGAGCGGGTGAGATTTCTGTCGATATCCGCCAATAACCTTGATGAGTTCTTCATGGTGCGGGTCGCCGGTATCAAGGCCCAGGTGCGTGAAGGCATTGCCGAGCGCAGTCCGGATGGACTGACCCCCGCCGAGCAGCTTGTGGCCATCAACGAGACGGTTTCAAAACTCGCCAGCGACCAGCAGGCGATCTGGCGCGATCTGCGGGGCATCCTGGCCGAGGTCGGCCTCGTTCTGGTCGACGGCCGCGATGTCACCAAGGCCGAGCGCGCCTGGGTGGAAGATCACTTCCTCCACAACATCTTCCCGCTGCTGACGCCGCTGGCGATCGATCCGGCGCATCCGTTTCCGTTCATCCCGAGCCTCGGTTTTACCGTCGCGCTGCATCTGGCGCGGGTCTCCGACGGCAAGCCGATGAACGCGCTTATTCGCATGCCCGGCAAGATCGATCGCTTCATCCGCATGCCCACCGGCAAGGACGGCGCGGTGCGCCTGATTACGCTCGAGCAAGCCACCGGCCTGTTCATCGGCCGGCTGTTCCCTGGTTACACCGTCAAGGGTCAGGGCGCGTTCCGTATCATCCGCGACTCCGAACTCGAAATCGAGGAAGAGGCGGAAGATCTGGTTCGCCTGTTCGAAACCGCGCTGAAGCGGCGGCGGCGGGGATCGGTGATCCGGCTCGAGATCGAAGCCAAGATGCCCGAGGAATTGCGCGCCTTCGTACAGCGCGCGCTCTCCACCGCCGACGACGAGGTCCTGCTGGTCGATGGCGTGCTGGCGATGAACGAATTGTCGCAACTGACGCGGCTCGACCGGCCCGATCTCGAATTCGTACCCTATGTGCCGCGCCATCCCGAACGCGTGCGCGATCATGGCGGCGACATCTTCGCGGCCATTCGGCAAAAAGACCTGATCGTTCATCACCCCTATGAATCATTCGACGTCGTCGTGCAATTCCTGCAACAGGCGGCCCGCGATCCCGACGTCGTCGCGATCAAGCAGACGCTGTATCGCACCTCGAACAATTCGCCGATCGTGCGCGCGCTCGCGGAAGCCGCGGAGGCCGGCAAATCGGTGACCGCGCTGATCGAACTCAAGGCGCGATTCGATGAGGAAGCCAATATCCGCTGGGCGCGCGACCTCGAACGCGCCGGCGTGCAGGTGGTGTACGGATTTATCGAGTTGAAAACCCACGCCAAGCTGTCGCTGATCGTACGCCGCGAGGCCGGCAGCCTCACGACCTATGTGCATACCGGTACCGGAAATTACCATCCGGTGACCGCGCGCATCTACACCGATTTGTCATATTTCACGTCCGATCCGACCATCGGCCGCGATGCTGCGCGGGTGTTCAACTACATCACTGGCTACGCCGAACCGAGCGACATCGAAAAGATGGCGGTATCGCCCCTCACCTTGCGCAAGCGCATGCTGGAACATATTCACGGCGAAACCAATTTCGCCCGCCACGGCAAGCCCGCTGCGATCTGGCTGAAGATGAACTCGCTGGTCGACCCTGATATCATCGACGCCCTCTACGAAGCGTCGCAGGCCGGCGTTTCGATCGACCTCGTGGTGCGCGGCATCTGCTGCCTGCGGCCGGGTATTCCCGGACTTTCCGAGAACATCCGCGTCAAATCGATCATCGGCCGGTTCCTCGAACATGGCCGCATCTACTGCTTCGGGATGGGACAGGGCCTGCCGAGCGCCAAGGCCGCTGTGTATATCTCGTCCGCCGACATGATGCCGCGCAACCTCGACCGTCGCGTCGAAGTGTTGTGTCCGTTGCAGAATCCCACGGTGCATCAGCAGGTTCTCGAACAGATCATGGTCGCGAATCTGAAAGATACCGAACAGAGCTGGCAGTTGTTGCCGGATGGATCGTCAACGCGTATGAAGGCCGCGAAAGGCGAAGAGCCTTTCAACCTTCATAACTATTTCATGACGAATCCGAGTCTGTCAGGCCGTGGAAAGTCGCTCAAGGAATCTTCGCCGCGCCGCCTCACGCGCCGTACCGAACGCCAGCAATCGTCATAAGGGGCATACACTGTGAAGCGGCCGCGCAAACGCGCCCCCAGCGTCGCGGTCATCGACATTGGCTCGAACTCGGTGCGCCTTGTCGTCTATGAATCGATGACGCGCAGTCTCGTTTCAATCTTCAACGAAAAAACCCTGTGCGGGCTCGGACGCGAAGTCCAGAGCACGGGCCTGTTGGCACCGGACGCCGTCGCCAAGGCGTTGACTTCGCTGCGGCGCTTCCGCGCGCTCTGCAAGACCATGAAGGTCGGCCGCGTCCACGCCATCGCCACCGCGGCGTGTCGCGACGCCACCAACGGTCCCGACTTCATCGCCAAGGCGGAGCGCATCTGCGGCGCCAAGATTGAAATCCTGTCAGGTCCGCGCGAAGCCAAACTATCGGCACTCGGCGTCATTTCCGGCGTCCACAAGCCGGACGGCATTGTTGGCGACCTCGGCGGCGGTTCGCTGGAATTGATCGACGTGCGCGGCAACCGCGTTCGCCAGGGTGTGACACTGCCGCTCGGAAGTCTGGCGCTGCAAGACGCCTCAGACAAATCGCTCAAGCGCGCCGAGCGTATCGTCCGGACCGACCTTTCCGGCGTCGCCCAACTGAAGGCCGGCCGCGGCCGCACGTTTTACGCGGTCGGCGGCACATGGCGAGCATTGGCGCGCATCCACATCATACAGAGCGAATATCCGCTGCGGGTGATGCACGGCTATTCGATTCCGGCCGCGGAAGCGCTCGATTTCGCGCAGCGCCTGCGCCGTCTCGCCTCCACGAACATGCTGGCCAATATCGAAGCCGTCGCCGACGCGCGGCGACCGTTATTGACCTACGCCGCGCTGGTTCTCGAATACATCATTCGGGTCGCGAAGCCGAAGACCATCGTGTTTTCAACCTTCGGCGTACGCGAAGGCCTGCTCTACGGATTGCTGCCGCCGCTGGAGCGATCCAAGGATGGATTGATCTGCGCCGCGCAAACGCTGAACGAGCTGTTCTCGCGGTCCGCGCGCCATGCCCAGGAACTGATCGGATGGACCGATCGCCTGGTCCGGGTCGTGAAGCTGCGCGAAACCGATGAAGATCGCCGCCTGCGCCATGTCGCGTGCCTGTTATCCGACATCGGATGGCGCGTTCATCCCGATCACCGCGGCGAAGAGACCCTCAGTCTCATCATGAACGGCAATTTCGGCGCGATCAGTCATCAGGGCCGGGCCTTTGTCGCGCTGTCGGTGTTCTATCGCTATGCCGGTTTGAGCGAAGAGAACGAGCCACCGGCGGCCATTCGCGGATTGGTGCCGCCGGCGATGGACGAGCGCGCGCGCGTGCTTGGCGCGGCCTTTCGCGTCGCCCATCTGATCTCGGCGGCGCGCCCAGGCGTCTTGCCGGCCACGCATTTCCGCAGCCGCGGCCGTAAATTGATGCTGGTGTTCGAGCACCGGATGGTCGATCTGGTCGCCGATCGGGTCGGCAGCCGCTTCAAGCAGCTTGCAAGATTGCTCGGCCGCTCCGGAACGATCGTGCGGCGTTAAAACCGCGGCGTGAGCGTTGTGGCGCAGCTTGCGGCGGCGCCAGATCGATCCGGCGACAAATACAACGATCGCCCCCAATATCGAGGCGAGATATCCGACGAGATCGTGCGGCGGCACACCGACGACAGCCGATATGGCATCAAGTTTCGGTGCAAGCCCGCCATCGAGAAGCCGCTGCACGAGGGGATCGACGGCCGGATCGCTCTCGATCACGTCACCCGCAATCCATCCAAGCAAAAGCGCGCCGAGCCAGACCAGCACCGGAAAGCGGTCAAGCACCATCATGATCAGTGCGGCGCCTGCAATGATCATGGGAATGCTGATGGCAAGGCCGAGCACCAATAGCGCGAGTTCGCCATTCGCGGCGGCGGCGACCGCGATCACATTATCAAGGCTCATCACGATGTCGGCGATCACGACGATCCGCACCGCGTGCCACAGCGTGGTGCCGGCGGTGACGTCGTCGCCTTCATCCTCCGGCACCAGAAGCTTGGCCGCGATGATCGACAGCGCGATGCCACCAACCAGTTTCAGATAAGGCAACGCCATCAGCGTCGCGACAATGCCAGTGAACACGATCAGCAGGATCACGGCGATGCCGGCGCCGATCACCATGCCCCAGAGGCGCTGCCGGGGCTGCAGCCCGCGACAGGCCATCGCGATGACCAGCGCATTGTCGCCGGACAACAGCACGTTGATCCAGATGATCTTGCCGACCGCGAGCCAGAATGCAGGCTTTTGCAGGTCGGCCTGAAATTGCGTTAGCAACACACCGACATTGGCGGGATCGAACACCTGCAACAGCCAATTCACAGCCTGCCCCCCTGGCGCAACCGGCCGCCCTCCGCAGTTATCGTCATCGAGAGTCCGATCAGAACTGATCAGACTCTCAATCCATGCTTTGACGCGTCGATCAGCCGACGATCTCGTTACCCGAGAAGAACTGCGCGATTTCGATCGCCGCGGTCTCGGCGGCATCAGAACCATGCACCGAGTTTTCACCGATCGACTTCGCGTGCAGCTTGCGGATGGTGCCGTCGGCCGCCTTGGAAGGATCGGTGGCGCCCATCACGTCGCGATGCTTGAGCACGGCGTTTTCGCCTTCAAGAACCTGCACCACGACCGGCGCGGAAATCATGAAATCCACCAGTTCGCCGAAGAACGGCCGCGCCTTATGCACGGCATAGAAGGTTTCGGCCTGTCCGCGGGTCATGCGAATGCGCTTTTGCGCAACGATGCGAAGGCCGGCCTTTTCGATCAGCGCGTTGATGGCGCCGGTCAGGTTACGCTCGGTCGCATCCGGCTTGATGATGGAAAAGGTACGTTCGATCGCCATGGTTTCGTCCTTGAAAACGCTGATGGAAGTTGCCGGGCTTATATCGGCGTAGCCTGCGAACGGCAAGCGATCAGGTGAAATACCGCCGATCTGCCGGGTCTCCTTTAAGGCGCGAAATTACAACGATTTCACGAAGGTGAACCTTTTCTGAAGCGATCGTGCCGGTCGCGTTCAGCTTGCCGGACATAGGCTTCGATCAACCGCACGCCTCTCCTGTTGAGGCTTACGGGGCAGCACGTTTCACCTGATGGCGCCGACGGCGCCGAACGTTAAGGAGAACGACATGTTACGCAAACTCTCGCTTGTTGCAGTTGCCGCGGCTTCGCTGGGTCTGGCCGCCTTGGCGCCGACCTCCGCCTCGGCCTTTGGCGGCCATGGTTGGGGGCATGGTGGATGGCACGGCGGCTGGGGCGGTCCGCGCTTCTTCGCCGGCGGCCCCGGCTATTACGGGTACGGCGCCTATGCCGGGTACGGTTACGGCGGCTGCTATGTGCGGCGATTGGTCCCGACCCCCTGGGGACCGCGCTGGCGTGTGGTCAATCGCTGCTATTGATCAAATCGTCCGATCCGGACGTCAAAAAAGGCCCCGGCCCCCTGCGGCCGGGGCTTTTCTGCTTGCGGTTGTGGAACAATCCGCGGCCTTTTAATCGAAATTTCACCAGAAAAGGCTCAATTCGGTAACAGCCGGAAACATTTTCTGCGTCAAAGACTTGATCCAGCGATATTTGAAACGGATCACAACGCGGAACTCGCCATGAACAGCCTAGTCAACGACGACAGCGAAGGGATTGATCGCGAGACCAGCCGATCGATCTGCGATGCCGTGGGCGAACGGCTGCAGCGGGATCTCCGCCCCGAGACTTCAGGTCTTTCGTCTCACCTCCAGCATCTGATGGACGAATTACGCAGACGTGACGAAGGCGGCAACGGCGCGATGTCGAACTAGGCCTGTTATTCCAGCATAAGAGCCCGTCACGCCGCTATTTCGGGCAATAAACCGGTTGCGTTTTTGGATGGCTCCGGTGAAAAGCCCGCATGCTTTCAATCACCGATATTTCGATCCGGATTGCCGGACGGCTTCTGATCGATAGTAGCTCGGCGCAAATCGTACCCGGTGCGCGCGTGGGCTTTGTCGGCCGCAACGGCGTCGGTAAATCGACGCTGTTTCACGCCATCCGTGGCGAACTGCCCACCGAATCCGGCAGCATCAGCATTCCGCCGCGCTGGCGCGTCGGCAGTCTCGCGCAGGAAGCTCCCGACGGCCCGGAAAGCCTGATCAATGTCGTGCTGAAGGCCGATCTTGAGCGCGAAGCGCTGATGCGTGAAGCGGAGACCGCACACGATCCTACCCGCATCGCCGACATCCAGACCCGGCTGGTCGACATCGACGCGCATTCCGCCCCTGCCCGCGCCGCGGCGATCCTCAGCGGCCTCGGATTCTCCACCGCCGACCAGGCACGGTCCTGTTCGGAATTTTCCGGCGGCTGGCGCATGCGCGTGGCACTGGCGGCGACCTTGTTTTCGGCGCCCGATCTTCTGCTGCTCGACGAGCCGACCAACTATCTCGATCTCGAAGGCACGCTGTGGCTCGAGGACCATCTGGCCAATTATCCACGCACCGTGATCGTGATCAGCCATGATCGCGATCTGCTCGACACGTCGGTCGACCAGATCCTGCACCTCGATCGCGGCAAGCTGACACTCTACAAGGGAACCTATTCATCGTTCGAAGAGCAGCGCGCGACACGCGAAATGCTCGATGCCAAGCACGCCAAACGGCAAGCCGACGAGCGCAAACGCCTGCAGGCCTTTGTCGATCGCTTCAAGGCCAAGGCTTCAAAAGCCCGTCAGGCCCAGTCCCGCGTCAAGATGCTGGAGCGCATGAAGCCGGTGACCGCGCTGGTGACGCAGGATGTACGCGAAATCTCGTTTCCGGTCCCTGAGAAAATGCTGTCGCCGCCGATCATCGCGGTCGACGACGTCTCGGTCGGGTACGATCCGAAAAAGCCGGTGCTCAATCGCGTTACGCTCCGCATCGACACCGACGACCGCATCGCTTTGCTCGGCTCCAACGGCAACGGCAAATCGACGCTGGTCAAGCTGCTGGCCAACAAGCTGCCGCCGTTCTCCGGCCACGTCACCCGCGCCGAAAAACTCTCGGTCGGCTATTTCGCGCAGCATCAGGTCGATGAACTCAATCTCGACGGCTCGCCCTACGATCATGTTCGCAGGCTGATGCCGGACGCCCCGGAGACCAAAGTGCGCGGGCGCACCGGCGCGATCGGCTTCTCCGGCAAGGCCGGCGACACGCTGGTCAAGAGCCTGTCGGGCGGCGAAAAGGCCCGGTTGTTGCTGGGTTTGGCGACCTTCTACGGTCCCAACATGATCATTCTGGACGAGCCGACCAACCATCTGGACATCGACAGCCGCGCGGCGCTGGCTGAAGCGATCAATGAATTTCCCGGCGCGGTGATCATGGTCTCCCATGATCGCTATCTGATCGAAGCCTGCGCCGATCAATTATGGGTGGTCGCCGATCACAAGGTGACGGCGTACGACGGCGATCTCGATGATTATCGCCGGATGGTATTGTCGGCGCGCGGCATGCGCACCAATTCACGCGACCGCAACAGCAATGAGCGCGACAGCGGACGCGACAAGCCGGCCCGCGTCAAGGAAAAGCGCATTCCGCTGAAGCAAAAGATTTCGGACGCCGAAGCCGAAATCGCGCGCATCAACGGCATCATTTCCAAGATCGATACGGCGCTGGCACTGCCGGATCTGTTCAAGCGCGATCCGAAACAGGCGGCCCAGCTCAGCAAGGCGCGCGCCGGTGCACAGAACGCATTACAGCGCGCCGAAGAAGAATGGCTCACGGCAAGTTCGCAATATGACGAGGCGACCGGCTGAGCTGATCAGCGCTGGTTGACGACAGCTCGAAACGCGATCAGGTCGCGGCCGGCTTCTTCTTTTTGGGTTTTGCTGCGGGCTTGGGCTCGATCACCGGATCGGATCCGCGCTCCACCGATGTCAGGCGCCCGCCTGTGAAGGTGTAGATGCCGGCGCGCTGTCCGCGCGAATAATTCACGACCGCGACCCGATCGCCGCGGGGACTATTCGAGAGACTGACATTGTCAGGCGCGCCAATGCCGCGAACCACATCGCATTCGGTATGGCCGAGCGCTACGGTTCCCGTGGTCGTAGGGGCCGGCGCGGCAGTCGCACCATCGGCCAGCGCGTTAGCATTGGAAGGACCCGCCGCACTCATGCCCGGGCAAAAGCCTTCGGCGCTGACGAGGTCCCCGGCCGTTACCGGCTTGTCGGGGGTCAGAGGCGGCGTTTCAATCGATACGTTCTTGATGAAAAGCCTGCCGCTGCGGGAAAACCATTCCGCATCGGAAGAAAAAAGATCGGACGAGCCCGCGCAGCCCGCCATCAAGGGGGCAAACAGCAGCAACGCCAGCACTCGTTTTCCGTGACGGTATTTGTCTTGCACGATGAATTAAGTCCCAATCCCCGCCCTAAGGGGTTGTCCCACCATCACTTTGCGGCACGACCGTGGCTATAGGCAAGCTCACGGAGCGAAACCGCAGATTATCATTAATTGCCTTATATCGCTATTCCCGCCGCTGCCACCGGCCCCGCTCATCCGCCTGCCAATATGTGACCTCGAAACCCCGCTTTTTGCAATCGGTCCAGGCACTTCGCGCTGCAGCGAGCGCCTCGCCGTCGTCGCCATTGAAGACCAGAACGACCCGGTCATAGGCCTCCGAATCCGCCGGCAACGGCGCGCTATCGACCAGGAACCGGACATTGGCGCGATTCGGATTGCCCTCCTCCACCGCCAGCACAATCGGCTGATCCGCGGCGTCGCCGATGCGCCAGGTAGCGTGCGGCAGGAATGAATCGTCGCGGTAGGTCCACAGATGCGCATCGAGCGCGTCGGCGCGTTCCTGCGACGTCGACTGCACGACCACCCGCCAGCCACGCTCGAGCGATTTCTCGAGCAGCGGCGGCAACACGCTCTCCAGCGTCATGTCCTGCAGATGGTAGAACAGAACTTCCGTCATCCGGTTGGCAGCTATTTTTTGCCTTCGTAATATTCGGCGACCAGCCGCTCCAGCAGCCGCACGCCATAGCCCGAACCCCAACTCTGGTTGATCTCGGTTTTCGGCGCGCCCATCGCGGTTCCCGCGATATCGAGATGCGCCCATGGCGTGCCGTCGACGAAGCGCTGCAGGAACTGCGCGGCGGTGATCGAACCGCCATTGCGGGTGCCGGTGTTTTTCACATCGGCGAACTGCGAATCGATCTGCTTGTCGTATTCGGGACCAAGCGGCATGCGCCAGACCCGCTCGCCGGTTTCAAGCCCGACCTTGCTCAGGCGTTCGGCCAGTTCGTCATTGTTGGAAAACATCCCGGCATATTCGGTGCCGAGCGCAACCATGATCGCGCCGGTGAGCGTGGCGAGATCGACCATGAATTTCGGCTTGAACTTCTTCGCCACGTGCCACAGCACGTCGGCCAGCACCAAGCGGCCTTCGGCGTCGGTATTGATGATCTCGATGGTCTGGCCGGACATCGAGGTCACGATGTCGCCGGGACGTTGCGCATTGCCGTCGGGCATGTTCTCGACGAGACCGATGGCGCCGACCGCGTTGACCCTGGCCTTTCGCGCGGCCAGTGCCTGCATCAATCCGACCACGCAGGCCGCGCCGCCCATGTCGCCCTTCATGTCCTCCATGCCGGAGGCGCCCTTGATGGAGATGCCGCCGGTGTCGAAACAAACGCCCTTGCCGATGAAGGCCACCGGCGCATCGCCGCGCTTGCCGCCGTTCCAGCGCATGATCACGGTGCGGCCGGGCTGCGTCGAGCCTTGGGACACGCCGAGCAGCGCGCCCATTCCGAGTTTGGTCATGGCCTTGACGTCGAGGATTTCGACATCGACGCCAAGCTTGCGCAGCTGCGCGGCGCGGCGGGCAAATTCTACCGGGAATAATATGTTGGGCGGCTCGTTGACGAGATCGCGCGCGGTGATCACGCCATCAACGATGTGCGAATCCGGCGCGAACGCCTTGCGCGCCGCGCCGACATCGTCGACCGCAATCGAGATATCAGCATGCAATGCGCCCTCCTCGCCGTCCTTTTTCTTGGTCTTGTAGCGATCGAATTTGTAAGCGCGCAGCCGCACGCCGGCCCCGATCGCGGCGGCCTGATCCGGTTTCATGGCGCCATCGGGCAATTCCGCGATAATCGTCGCCGCATCATTGCCGGCGCGTAGTTTCCCCGCGGCGACGCCGCCAAATTTCAAAAAGTCGCCTTCCTTAAGCGCGGAGAGCTTGCCGGCGCCGACCACAATCAGGCGCGAGACCTTGAGACCCGCGGGCGCCAGAATATCAAGCGTCGAGCCGTTTTTTGCCCTTGAACTGGCTGGTCGCGGCGGCGCGCTTGACCAGATCGGCCGCGCTCCCCAGCACCTTGCGGGTGGCCGCGCCGAGCTTCAACGTATCGTCGCAGAAAACCACCAGAATGCCCTTGGGCGCGGTGGAAAACGGGACGAAGCCGACCTTGACGGCGTCGGTCATGGGCAAATCCTCCAAAATCAGGGCTGTCGCAGGGGTCGGTGACCCGCCGGGGTGCTTCGAATGTTCTCTTCCGGCTGCGATGCACATCCGTCAAGAGCGCGTTTCGCAGCACTATGGCCTGTTCAGCGCCGTACTGCCAAGCGCTGCCGTGGCCGGATGGCCACATAGGGCGAATTATTAACCATATCGCAAGGGTGCCTTGGCTCAGCCATTTTGTTGACGGATCAAAGGGATGGTAGTGAGAGAGTGGGGCGGCTGAACGAATGGCGGCGCGACCAAAGGGGAACCCGATTTTCGGGTTTGGTTGCAGCCGCAGTTCAAGCTCGCAAGGTGGGATCGTACGGTCACGATGGGGTCGATCGACAAGTATATCTTCCGCACGACGCTTGCGTCGTTTGCGCTGGTCTTGGTCAGCCTGACGGGCGTGATCTGGATTACGCAGGCGTTGCGCGGCATCGACCTGATGACCAGCCAAGGTCAGACGATCCTGACCTTCCTCGGCGTCACCAGCCTGGTGATTCCGGCGCTGGTTCTGATCATCTCGCCGATCGCCTTGATGATCGCGGTCTCGCATACCCTCAACAAGCTCGCGACCGATTCGGAAATCATCGTGATGAACGCGGCCGGGCTGTCGCCGTTCCGGCTATTCCGTCCCTTCCTTTACGCCACCTGCGTGGTGGCGATCATGGTGGCCTTTATCGCCTCCTACCTTGCTCCCGACGGCATGCGCCGCCTCAAGCAATGGGACGCCGAAATCACCGCCGATGTGCTTGCCAACATTCTGCAGCCCGGCCGCTTCGCCCAGCTCGACCAGAACCTGACCATCCGCATCCGCGAGCGGCAACCCGGCGGTCTGCTGGTCGGCGTCTTCATCGATGATCGCCGCGATCCCAAGGAGCGCGTCAGCATCGTCGCCGACCACGGCACCGTCGTGAAAACCGACAGCGGCTCGTTTCTGATTCTCGAGGACGGAAATCTCGAGCGCTTTGAACTCGGCAAACGCGATCCGGCGCTGGTGGCATTCGCCCGCTATGGATTCGACATGTCGAAGTTCTCGAATCAGGGCCACGATGTCGCGTTGGGCATTCGCGAACGCTACCTCTGGGAATTGCTCTGGCCGGCGGACAACGATCCCGTCTACGGGCAAATACCCGGACAGTTCCGCGCCGAACTGCATGATCGCTTCCTGTCGCCGGTCTATCCGTTTGCCTTCGCCGCCCTCACCTTTGCCTTTCTCGGCGCGCCGCGCACCACGCGCCAGAGCCGCAATTTTTCCATGGGCGGCGCCATCCTTGCGGTGTTCGGACTGCGCATGGCGGGATTTGCCTGCTCCGTGATGGCCGTGAAATCACCGCTCGCGCCGATCATACAATATCTGATGCTGGCAACAGCGATCGGCGTCAGCTTCTGGATCATCATCGGCGGCGTTGTGATCGAGCCACCGGCCGGATTGATCGAGGCGATCAACAGATCAAACGCGCGACTGCTGCGGCTTGTTGGGCGGCCGGCCACAGCATGAGCATGATGACCAACACGCTTGGGCGTTATTTTGCCGGCCGCTTTGTGGTTGCGGCGCTCGGCGTGTTTGCCAGTATCTTCGTGCTGCTGGTGCTGGTCGATTACATTGAAATGGTCAGGAAAACCTCGGGGCTGGTCGGGGCTTCCGCAATTGCGGTCGCCGAAACGTCGCTGTTCCGAGTGCCGCAACTGCTCGAAAAGATGATGCCGTTCTGCATCCTGATCGGGGCGATGACCTGCTATCTGGCGTTGTCGCGGCGGCTGGAACTGGTGGTCGCGCGCGCCGCGGGCGTTTCCGCCTGGCAGTTCATCGCGCCGGCGCTGGCAAGCGCGATCCTGCTCGGGACCCTGGCAACGGTCGCCTATAATCCGATGTCCGCCAATCTGCGCGAAATCTCCAAGCGGATGGAAGCGGAGCTGTTCGGCTCAGCGCCCGGCGGCGGCATCCAGGATGCGGCCGGATTCTGGATCAATCAGATCAACAGCGACGGCCAAGCCATCATCAACGCCGCTCGCAGCGAGCAGCAGGGTGTGCGGTTGACCGGGCTGACGGTGTTCCGGTTCGACAATGACTCCCAGTTCAAGGAGCGAATCGAAGCGCAGGAAGCCACGCTCGAAGAGGGCCGCTGGCTGTTCAAATCCGTACGGCGATATTCTCTCGAGGGACCGCCGGTCGATCAGGACAGCTTTACCCTCAACACCAGCCTGACGCCGGCCCAGGTTCGCAACAGTTTCTCCACCCCGGAAACTGTGTCCTTTTGGCAACTACCCGGCTACATCCGGTCGTCGGAAAGTTCGGGATTCGCGACCGCCGGCTACCGGCTGCAGTATCACAAGCTGCTGGCACAGCCGTTTTTGCTGGCTGCAATGGTCATGCTGGCAGCGGCCGTGAGCCTGCGCTTCTTCCGTTTCGGCGGCGTGCAAAAGATGGTTTTGAGTGGCGTGGGTGCTGGCTTTCTGCTCTACGTGCTCTCGAAAGTAACTGAGGATTTGAGCAAGGCTGAGTTGATGCATCCGATCGCTTCGGCGTGGCTGCCCGTGTGCGTGGGCGGCCTCACCGGCTTTTTGGCCTTGTTGTACCAGGAGGACGGGTAGTGGCATTTGTAGCCGCCCTCCCGAGACGCTTGCCTGCGTTCCAGCGGCGCGCCGATATGCGCCGCTATCGTGCCCGCTTGGTCGCTGTCATCGGACAGGTTTTTGCGCTGGTTCTGGGGTGCCTGATTCTGGGGGTCCTGGTTCCCGGCGTGCCGGGTATTTCGGTCGTCACCCCCCGCTTCGGCGCAGGGCTTTACCTACAATCCGATCCCGCCCCGGCCGAAACAGCCCAAGACGTCCAGTGATGGCCAGATGCTGGTCCAGGCGACGGAGGTCGATTACGACTACAACAATTCGCGGGTCTCGGCGGTCGGCAACGTGCAGATGTTCTACAACGGCACCAGCGTCGAGGCCGACAAGGTCATCTACGATCAGAAGACCAAGCGGCTGCATGCCGAAGGCAACATCCGCATGACCGATGCGGATGGCAAGATCACCTACGCCAACATCATGGATTTGAGCGACGACTACCGCGACGGCTTCGTCGATTCGCTGCGGGTCGATACCGCCGACCATACCAGGATGGCTGCGACCCGCGCCGACCGCACCAGCGGCAACTACACCGTGTTCGAGAACGGCGTCTACACCGCCTGCGAGCCCTGCCGCGACGACCCGAAGAAGCCGCCGCTGTGGCAGGTCAAGGGCATGCGCATCATTCACGACCAGATCGACAAGATGCTGTACTTCGAGAATGCGCAGCTCGAGTTCTTCGGCGTGCCGATGGCCTATCTGCCGTATTTTTCGACGCCCGATCCGACCGTCAAACGCAAGACGGGCTTCCTGATGCCGGGCTTCAACGAGGCCGCGGGCTACGGCTACGGCGTCGACATTCCGTTCTTCTGGGCGATCGCTCCTGATTATGATGCGACCTTCACCCCGCGCATCACGAGCAAGCAGGGCGTGTTCATGCAGGCCGAGTTCCGCGAACGGCTGCTGGACGGTTCCTATCAGATTCGCGCTTACGGCATCGATCAGCTCTCCCCCGACGCCTTCGCCGGCCAGCCCGGAGACCGCCAGTTTCGCGGCGGCGTCGAAACCAAGGGCGAGTTTGCGCTGAACGATAAATGGGTCTGGGGCTGGGAAGGCATCGCCCTCACCGACTACATGCTGTTGTCGGATTACAGGCTCGCCCAATACAAGGACCCGCTGCAATCCTTCCTGACCTTGCCGACCGAAGCGGTCTCGCAGGTCTATCTGACAGGCGTCGGCAATCGCAGCTACTTCGACGCCCGCGCGATCTATTATCTGAGCCTGTCGGGTAACCAGTCCCAGGTGCCGGTCGTCGCACCGGTGATCGACTATTCGAACGTGATCAACCACTCGGTGCTGGGCGGCGAGCTCAGCTACAAGACCAACTTCACCAACCTGACCCGCGAGACCGCGGTGTTCGATCCGGTCAACGCCGCGGCCAGCAATGCCGGGACCTGCGCGTCGACAACATCCGCCGATACCGCCAGAAGCATCGTGCCGGCAAACTGCCTGCTGCGCGGCATGCCCGGCACCTATACGCGGCTGACCGGTGAAGCCGACTGGCGCCGCTCGTTCACGGATTCCGCCGGTGAAATCTGGACCCCGTTTGCCAGCATCCGGGCCGACGCGATCAATGCCGATATCTCGAACCAGCCGGGTGTGGCGAACTTTCTGCCGGTCGGCAACACCAACGCGCTGCGCGTGATGCCGACGGTCGGCCTCGAATATCGCTACCCCTTCATCAACGTGCAGCCCTGGGGCACCACGACGATCGAGCCGATCGCCCAGGTCATCATCCGTCCCAACGAAACCTATGCGGGCAAATTGCCCAACGAGGATTCGCAGAGCATGACCTTCGACACCAGCAACCTGTTCGCAGTCGACAAATTCTCCGGCTATGACCGTGAGGAAGGCGGCGGCCGCGCCAATGTCGGCGCGCAGGTCACCACGCAATTCGATCGTGGCGGCTCGGTCACCGCGATGTTCGGGCAATCGTACCAGCTGTTCGGCATGAACTCGTTTGCGGTGGCGGACGTCACCAACACCGCGGTCGATTCCGGCCTGCAGACCCCGAAATCCGATTATGTCGGCAGCCTCAGCTATTCGCCGAACCGGACCTATACGTTCAGCACCCGCGTGCGGCTGGATCAGGCGACCGGCGAAGTCCAGCGCTTCGAGGCCGAGGGCCGCGCCGCGTTCGACCGCTGGTCGGTCAGCGTGATGTATGGCGACTATGCCGCCCAGCCGGATATCGGCTACCTGGTGCGCCGCGAAGGCATTCTGGTCAACGGTTCGGTCAAGGTCGCCACCAACTGGGTCGCCACCGGCGCCGTCCGATGGGATCTTGTCGCCAACCAGATCAATCAATATGTGGTCGGCGCAGGCTATGTGGACGACTGCTTCGTGCTGGCCGCCAACTATGTCACGTCCTATTCCTATGCCACAGCAACGTCGCCGCCCATACTTGGCCACGCTTTCATGTTGCAGCTCGGCCTGCGAACTCTTGCCAATACGACGAATTAGAGCGTTTTCGAGCGAAGTGGATACCGGTTCGCGTGAAGAAAACGCGCCAAAACAAAAGGAATCGGGGTACGCGCCCCGGCGGACGCGTTCCAACCGAATCAGGATCGGTCAACATCGGTTTAATATGATCATGACGACCACATTCTCTCACCGGCTTTCAGCCGTCATCCTGGGTTGCGCCACGGCCCTGATCCTGATCGGGAGCGGATCGCCGCTGCGCGCGCAATCCGTTGCCGTCATGGTCAACGGCGAACCCATCACCAATTACGACATCGAACAGCGCGGCAAGCTGATCACGCTCAGCACCCACAAGCCGGCGGATCGGCAGCAGGTGATTAACGAACTGATCGATGAAAAGGTAAAGCTCAAGGAAGGCAAGAAATTCGGTATCGAGCCTACATCTGCGGATGTCGAGCAGAGTTACGCCACGATGAGCGCGCGGATGCGAATCTCGGCCGACCAATTGACAAAATCCCTGGAAAGCCAGGGCATTCGGCCCGACACCCTGAAGGCCCGCATGAAGGTCGAGATGGTTTGGACCAACCTCGTCCGCGGCCGCTACAAGGAAAGCCTCCAGGTCAGCGAAAAGGACGTGGAAGACAAGACCAAGTCCGAAGACAAAGGCGAGGAGAAACCGGAAACCAAGGGTTTCGAATACAAGATGCAGCCGATCGTTCTGATCGTCCCGCGCGGCTCCGATGCTGCCACCGTGGAGACGCGACGCAAGGAGGCCGAAGCCCCTTCGCACCCGGATCCAGACCTGCGACGAGGCGAACGCCCTCTTCAAGTCGATGCAAAACGCCGCGATCCGCGATTCCGTGACCAAGACCTCGGCCGACATCCCGCCACCGCTTCGCGAAGTGCTGGACGGCACACCGATCGGTCATTTGACCCCGCCCGAGGTGACCAAACAGGGCGTGGAGATGGTTTGCGCTGTGCAGCAGAAATCCAACCGTGGTCGATACGCCGAAAAAGAAAGAAATCCGCGACAAGATGTTCGCCGATAAATTCGAAGCAAAGTCGAAGGCGTATCTGGCGGAGTGCCGCAGAGCTTCGATGATCGAATACCGTTGACGTATGACAAAGCCCCTCGCGCTGACGACAGGCGAACCCGCGGGTGTCGGGCTCGACATCACCATCGAGGCTTGGCTGCGCCGCAAGGAGCTGAAGCTTCCGGCCTTCTATCTGCTCGGCGATAGCGATTCCGTCAGTAACCGGGCCAAGGCGCTCGGACTAAAGCTGGAACTCGCCGAGGTCAGCGCCGGGGAGGCCCCTGGCGTGTTCGCTCAGGCGTTGCCGGTCGTGGCCACCGGCCATCGCGCCACGGCCCGGCCGGGCCATCCCGATGACACCAGTGCAGGCGCCGCGATGGCCTCGATACGCCAGGCGGTTGGCGACGTCACCGCCGGACAAGCCAGCGCAGTGGTCACCAATCCCATTGCCAAGAGCGTGCTCTATCGCGCCGGATTCCGCCATCCCGGTCACACCGAATATCTCGCCGAACTCGCAGCAACCGACGGCCGCGCACCGCAACCCGTCATGATGTTGTGGTCTCCTGCCCTCGTCGTGGTGCCTGTGACCATCCATCTGTCGCTGCGCGACGCGATCGCGCAGTTGTCGAGCGATCTGATCGTCACGACCGCCCGCATCGTGGTTGCTTCCTTGAAAACCCGTTTCGGCATCGCCAATCCGCGCCTCGCACTATCCGGCCTCAACCCGCATGCCGGCGAGGACGGATCGCTCGGCACCGAGGACAAGGCCATCGTGACGCCCGCGATCGAAATCCTGCGCGGCGAAGGCGTCGAGATCAGGGGACCGCTGCCGGCCGACACCATGTTCCACGAGGCCGCGCGCAGAACCTACGACTGCGCGATCTGCATGTATCACGATCAGGCGCTGATCCCGGTCAAGACGCTGGCGTTCGAGGACGCGGTCAATGTAACGCTGGGCCTGCCGTTTATCCGGACATCGCCGGATCACGGCACTGCCTTTGATATCGCCGGAACCGGAAAGGCCGATCCGTCCAGCCTGATCGCTGCGTTGCGGCTGGCTGCCCGTATGGCGCAGACGCAACCGGCATGAGCGCGATCGATGACCTTCCGCCGCTACGCGAGGTCATTCGCCAGCATGCCCTGTCGGCCCGCAAATCGCTCGGCCAGAACTTCCTGCTCGACCTCAACCTCACGGCGCGGATCGCGCGGCGCGCCGCAGGACCTCTCGAAGATGCCGTGGTTATCGAGATCGGCCCCGGTCCCGGCGGACTGACCCGGGCGTTGCTCGCGTTGGGCGCGCGGCGCGTGATCGCGGTCGAACGCGACGAGCGCGCGCTTGGTGCGCTGGAGGAAATTTCACGGCGATATCCGGGACGGCTGGAAATCATCTGCGCCGACGCGCAGCATTTCGATCCGCGGCCGCTGCTCGGCGGCACGCCCGCGAAAATCATCGCCAACCTGCCCTACAATATTGCGACCGCACTGTTGATCGACTGGCTGTCGATCGAGCCATGGCCGCCCTGGTACGACATGATGGTGCTGATGTTTCAGCGCGAAGTGGCTGAACGCATCGTCGCGCGCGAGAACGACGAGGCCTATGGGCGGCTCGGTGTGCTCGCGAACTGGCGCGCCGAGACAAAAATCCTGTTCGATATTTCTCCGGCCGCCTTCGTACCGCAGCCCAAGGTCACCTCCTCCGTGGTGCGGCTGGTGCCCCGCCTCGCGCCGGAGCCGTGCGATCGCCGGGCGCTGGAGCAGATCGCGGCCGCGGCCTTCGGCCAGCGGCGGAAGATGCTGCGGCAAAGCCTCAAATCGCTGGCGGTGGATCCGGCCCGGCTGGTTGCGGCGGCCAATGTCGATGTGACGCGGCGCGCCGAGACCGTCCCGGTCAGCGGTTTTGTTGCCATGGCGCGGGAATTGACCGATATACGCAACATAAAATCGAACACGCCCTGAGGAGAGAATGCCATGCCGCTGATGCGTCGCCAGTCGCTGGTCAAATTCGATGCGCCGTTGTGCGAAACCATTGTCGAGACGCCGAAGCCGCAAGGCAAGGAGGTCCTGGTCCGGATCGAGCGCTGCGGACTGTGCCATTCCGACCTGCATATCCAGGACGGCTATGCTGATCTTGGCGGCGGCAAGAAGCTCGACACCACGCGTGGCATGGTGTTGCCGTTCACCCTGGGGCACGAGATCGCCGGGATTGTCGAGGAAGTCGGCCCCGATGTTTCCGGGGATCTGATCGGCACGAAGAAAGCCGTGTTCCCCTGGATCGGCTGCGGCCAATGCCGTGATTGTCTTAACGGCGACGAAAACCTCTGCGCCAAGCAACGCTTTCTCGGTGTCGCGATCGATGGCGGTTTCGCCAGCCATGTGCTGGTGCCCGATGCGAAATACCTGCTGGATTACGGCTCCCTTCCGGTCAATCAGGCGGCGACCCTGATGTGCTCCGGCGTCACCGCCTACGGTGCGCTGAAACGGCTGGTCGACCGGCCGCGGCAGCGCAATCTGCTGCTGATCGGCCTTGGCGGCGTCGGCATGATGGGATTGTCTTTCGCGAAGGCGATGTTCACGCAGAATATCGCGGTGGCGGATTTGAGCCCCGCCGCACGCGAGACCGCGCTGCAGAACGGCGCTGCGGTGGCTTACGATCCCTCTGAAGCCGACGTGGTCAAACGCATCATCAAGGAGACCGAAGGCGGATTTGACGAGATTGTCGATTTTGCCGGCAACGAGAAATCGATGGCGTTTGCCGTCGCCGTGCTCGCGCGCGGCGGCAAGATCGTGGTCTCCGGCCTGATGGGCGGCAATTTCAGCCTGCCGATGGTACAGTGGGTCTACAAGCGCATGACCATCGAGGGGTTCATGGTGGGGACGCTCGCCGAAGCGCAGGAATTGATGGCGCTGGCGCGGTCCGGCAAGATCAAGCCGACCCCTATGAAAGAGGAGCCGATGGGCGAGGTCCAGAAATGGATCGACGAATTGCGGGCCGGAAAGGTCGTCGGGCGCATCGTGCTGAAAAACTGACGCGGCGCGTCCGGCCACCCAGCGGGTGAAACGGCGGCTCCAATCAGCCGCCGTCCGGGCTCCCCTCAGGCTCAGTCAGGCCTTGGGACCGTCAAGGCAGGCCCGAATTAAGCCCCATGGTGTCCGAAATTGGGGCGTATTACGACCCAAGTCTTTGCCGAGATTTGGCATGCGAAGTGTCCCGTATCATCGCCGGAGATACCCATGCCGAACCGAACCGCGAAATTCGTATCAGCCCTCTTTGCGAGCCTCCTCGCGGGGGCGCCCCTTACGACTGTGACGCACGGCGCGACGACGGTAGCCGATGATTGCTTGTCCGGCCCGAAGGGCCAGGCGCCACAAGGCGCGCACTGGTACTACCGCGTCGATCGCTCCACCAAGCGTCATTGCTGGTATCTTGCCGACCAGCAGCACACACCACGTTCGCAAACCGCAGCGGTGAACCCCACCTCGGCGAAGCCCCAGGACGCCGACGCCGCCTTGCAGCAATCGGTCGCGAATGCCCACGCCGAATTACCCGCGGACGCCACCCGCGCGGAAAATAGCGACAACGTCGCGACGCAGCTTGCACAGGGATCGCTGGTCGCGTCTCGATGGCCGGATCCGTACAGTTCGGCTTCCGAGGCCGCGCCGTCGCCGACCAAGCGCGATCCCGGCACCGGCGCGACCTCAGCTTCACAAAACCAGCCGACATCCGTCCTTGCGGCCGGCCAATTCGCAACGGCAGACGCGTCGTCAGGCACCTCGCTTTATTCACTGCCGCTGCAGTTGGCCGCACTGGCGAGCGTATTCGCGCTGGCCGGCATCATCGGAACCGTGATGTTCAAATTCGGCCGGTCGCCACAACTGCAGCCCAGCGAGATCAGCAACCGGCGCGGACATGTCTGGGAATCGACCGATGACGATCGCATCGTGCTGTCGCGTCATCCAGGCACCAACGGTTTCGCGCGCGGCCGCTACCGGACCACGGACCGCCGCGACAGGACTGCGGAATTTTTCGCGCAGATATCCAGGCGGGCGCCGACGTAACGCCGGTTATTTTTCCAGCTGCCGCTGCAACTCGCGCACGAACGTCGTCAAACCGGTGCGGCGTTCGCGCTTGAGCCGCTCGGCCTTCAGGATCGATTGCACTTCGGCGAAGGCATCATCGACGTCGTGATTGATGACGATATAGTCGTATTCCGCCCAGTGGCTCAATTCATGGGTTGCGCGGCTCATGCGCCCGCGAATGACAGCATCGCTATCCTGCGCGCGGGTATGGAGCCGTTTTTCCAGATCGCCCGCCGACGGCGGCAGGATAAAGACGCTGACGACATCGGCCCGGGCTTTTTCCCGTAATTGCTGCGTGCCTTGCCAGTCGATATCGAACAGCACGTCCTGCCCCGCCGCCAATGCGGCTTCGACCGGCGCGCGCGGGGTACCGTAGCGGTTGTCGAACACGGTGGCCCATTCGAGCAACTCGTCATGCTTCACCATGGTTTCGAATTTGGGCTTGTCGACGAACAGATAGTCGCGGCCGTCTTTTTCGCCGGGCCGCATCGGCCGCGTCGTCGCCGATACCGACATTTTCAGGCCGGTCATCCGCTCGGTCAAAAGCCGCGACAGCGTGGTCTTCCCCGCACCCGATGGCGACGACAGCACGAACATCAGTCCGCGCCGCTCAACCCCGTCGAAACCGTGACCGCCAGCCGTCATGCGTCACTCCAGATTCTGAACCTGTTCGCGGAATTGCTCCACCACGTTCTTCATTTCAAGCCCGGTATTGGTCAATTCGAGATCGTTCGATTTGGAACAGCAGGTATTGACCTCACGGTTGAATTCCTGCGCCAGGAAATCCAGCCGCCGTCCGACCGGTCCGCCCTTGCCGATCATCTCGCGGGCCTGCGCGATATGCGAGGCGATGCGATCGAGCTCTTCGCGAATATCGGCCTTGGTCGCGATCATGATCGCTTCCTGATTGAGCCGGTCGGGGTCAAACCGATCCGACGATTCAAGTAACGCAGCAATCTGCTCGGCCAGTCGTGCCTTGATCGCATCGGGCTTGCGGCCGGGCGCGGCCTCGGCCTTCCTGGCCAGCGTCTCGATCTCGTCCATCCGCTGCGCGAGGATCTGTCCGAGGGCGATGCCTTCGCGCCGGCGCATTTCGACGAGATTAACGAGCGCTTCCTCGAATGCCGCCGCCGCGGCCGCCTTGGCAGCCTTGTCTTCGGCCTCGTCGCTCTCCGGCTCGACCACCTCGATCACACCCTTGATCGACAATAGCCCGTCGATACTCGGCGCCACCGCGTCGATCTTGCCGGCGAGCACGCCGGCAACCCTGACGATCGATGCCAGCACATCCTCGTTGATACGAATCGCCGAAACCGCGTTGGCGCGCTTGACATTCAGATTGGCGTAGACCGTGCCCCGCGACAGCACTTCGCCGGCGCGCTTCTTGGCGACGGCCTCGAGATCGTCCCATCCCGCCGGCAACCGCATGCGCAGATCAAAGCCCTTGGCGTTGACCGACTTCAGTTCCCATTCGAATGTGTAGGGGCCGCTGGCGCCGTGGCTACGGGCAAAGCCGGTCATGCTCGACAGTGCCATCGCGTGAAATTCTCCAGGAGGATACGGGCGTGAGATTCGCAGAACTAACGATGGTGCAAGCTTAGCGCGTCTTGCGCAAAAGTGGATACCGCTTTTGCTATTGCTGGACCCACCGGCGGCGTCGGCGTCGACTGGGCGGCGCCTTGCCGCGGCGGCGGAGGAGAGGCACTGCGCTCTTCGCGGCGGTCGGCGGCTTGGCCGTCGTGGCTGTCGAGCCGCTATCGGCCGGCGCATTGGCCGCGGCGGCCGGCGCGGGATCATCCGCCGGTTCGACCGTGTCGTTCTGGATCTGCTTTTCCATGGTCCGCAGTTTGGCGACATTTTTCGCGTGCACGTCGTAAGTGTCGCTGAAAGCGTGACCGCCGGTGCCGTCGGCGACAAAGAACAGATCGCGGGTACGCGCGGGATTGGCCGCCGCTTCCAGCGAGGCGCGGCCGGGATTGGCGATCGGCCCTGGCGGCAGACCGTCAACCACATAGGTATTGTAGGGCGACGGTTGCTGGATTTCGCTGCGCTTGATCGGCCGCCCCAGCGTGCCCTTGCCGCCAACCAGCCCGTAGATAATGGTCGGGTCGGACTGCAGCTTTATCTTCTGTCTTAAACGATTGACGAATACCGCGGCTACACGGCTGCGCTCATCCGCCTTGCCGGTTTCCTTTTCGACGATCGAGGCCAGCGTCACCAGTTGCTCCGGTGACTTGATCGGGATGTCGGGATTGCGGCGTTCCCAGATTTCCGCCAGCACGCGCTTCTGCGCCTGCTGCATGCGGGCAATCACCTGGTCGCGCGTGGTGCCGCGCGGGAATTTATAGGTCTCCGGCAGCAGCGTGCCTTCGCGCGGAATCTCACGCACCGAACCAGCAAAGATATCGTTATCGGAAAGCCGGGCCACGATCTGTTCGGAGGTCAGGCCTTCAGGAATCGTGACGGCGTGCTGAACCACCTTGCCCTCAACGATGGTTCCGATGACGTCGCGCAGGCTGGCGTTCTTCTGGAACGAATATTCGCCGGGCTTGAGCTCGGAACGCGCCTTCAGCGCAAACACGCTGCCGATAAACGCCCAGCGATTGTTGTCGATCACGCCTTCACGCTGCAGGATGTCTGCGATGTCGGTCATGCCCGCGCGCGCCGGAATATTGACGACCTTGTCTTCCGCAGCGGACCCGGAGCCTCGATCTTCTGCTTGCCGTAAATATAGGCGCCGCCGCTACCGAGCATCAGAACCAGCACGATGGTGATGATGGCATTGCCGACGATGACGAATGGATTGCGCGCGCGCTCGGATCGCTTGGGCGGCGGCGGAACCTGCTCGGGGCTCCAGCGCGGCGCGCGGGCTCCGGGGCGAAATGGGTGGACGTTCACTCATCGATGCAACCTGAATCCTGTCGGTTCAATCGTGGCCAAAACTCTCGCATCGGCCGGTCGTCTCCACCCACATCTAGGATTTAGCACCGAATGCGGCGAAACGGTGGACTCTTCTTGATAGGCGCGTCAGTTGGCCACGCGCTGCATGATCACGGATGCGTTGGTACCGCCGAACCCGAATGAATTCGATAGTGCAACGTTGATTTCGCGCTTGCGCGGCGTTTGCGGCACGAGATCGATCGCCGTTTGCACCGACGGGTTTTCCAGATTGATGGTCGGCGGCGCGATGTTATCGCGAATCGCAAGAATACTGAAAATCGCCTCGATCGCGCCCGCGGCCCCGAGCAAATGCCCGGTGGACGATTTGGTCGACGACATCGAAACCCTCGAAGCCGCATTGCCGAGCAGCCGCTCTAACCGCACCGAGTTCGATTTCGTCACCGACCTGCGTCGAGGTTCCGTGCGCATTGATATAGTCGATATCGGAAGAGGTAATTCCGGCGCGCTTCATCGCGGCGCTCATGCTGCGGAACGCGCCATCACCGTCCGGCGACGGCGACGTAATATGATAGGCATCGCCGGATAATCCGTAGCCAATCACTTCCGCATAGATTCGCGCGCCGCGGTTTTTTGCATGCTCGTATTCCTCGAGCACCACAATGCCGGCGCCCTCGCCCATCACAAAACCGTCGCTCGCGATCCCTGTCGTAGGGGGCGCGAGGCTTTTTCCGGGGTTTCGTTGAAGCCCGTCGACAGTGCGCGCGACGCGCAAAAGCCCGCCATCGACAGCCGGCAAATCGGTGATTCGGTTCCGCCCGCGACCATCACCTCGGCATCGCCGAGCGCAATCAGCCGGCTGGCATCGCCGATCGCATGGGCGCCGGTCGAACACGCGGTCACCACCGCATGGTTGGGACCCTTGAGCCCGTGCTCGATCGAGACATACCCCGAAGCCAGATTGATCAGGCGCCCGGGAATGAAGAACGGCGACACCTTGCGGGGGCCGCGCTCCTTCAGAAGCAGCGCGGTATCGGCAATGCCGGACAGACCGCGATCCCCGAACCGATCATGGTGCCGGTGGCACATTGATCTTCCTCGCTGACCGGATGCCAGTTGGCATCGTCGAGCGCCTGGCGCGCCGCACACATCGCGAAAATGATGAAATCGTCGACCTTGCTGGTCCTTCGGCTCCATCCACTGGTTGGGATCGAAGGTGCCATCGGTGCCATCGCCGCGTGGAATCACGCAGGCAATCTGGCTGGTCAGATCGGAGACGTCGAACGTGTCGATCTTCCTGGCGCCGCTCTCGCTGTTGAGGATACGCTTCCACGTCGGTTCGACGCCACAGCCAAGTGGCGACACCATGCCAAGGCCCGTGACGACCACCCGTCTCATATCCATCACTCCGGCCCTCGATTCGCGGCTCACAACAATAAACCGTGGACCGCGTGACCACGGCCCGCCCGGCTTTGTCAGTACCGCCCGGGGGCGTCAGCTTTCGCGTTCTTTTCGAGAAATTTGGTCGCGTCGCCGACGGTCAAAATCGTCTCCGCCGCATCGTCGGGAATTTCACATCCGAACTCTTCTTCAAACGCCATCACGAGCTCGACGGTATCGAGGCTGTCGGCGCCGAGGTCGTCAATGAAGCTCGCTGCGTCGACCACTTTTTCGGGTTCAACACCAAGGTGTTCGACCACGATCTTCTTAACTCGCTCGCCAATCTCACTCATCGTTCAACCTCGTGCTTGTTCCATTGGACCCGACCCCAAGATGTACGAGCCATCGTGGTCGTTAAACTTCCTTCGCAATCGCGCATAGTCTTGAATTTGGCCCCGTCTCTTGTTTGACCCGCGTCATGGCCGACGCAGACCCGGCGAGCGACGGCAGGCTCCGCATCGCCAATATACAGGGTTTCACTCTCCTGCAATGGTGTTCTTTGCCCATCCGCCGGTGGTTCGGTTATCATACTTCCCAAGCCTTGACTATAAGCCCGGCCGGCCGCCGCAAGCGGCCTTTGGTCTCGCCAAGGGGGTCAGCAACCGTCTCAGATCATGGCCATTCCGCCATTGACGTGAATGGTTTGTCCGGTGACGTAAGCCGCTTCATTCGAACTCAGATAGACCGCCGCCGCGGCGATGTCATCGGGTGTTCCCAGCCGCGCCGCAGGAACCTTGGAAAGGATGGTTTCGCGCTGCTTGTCGTTCAGCGCATCGGTCATCGGCGTTGAGATAAATCCGGGTGCGATGCAGTTGGCGGTGACATTGCGCTTGGCGTATTCCGCGCCGAGCGTCTTGATCATGCCGATCAATCCGCCTTCGACGCCGTGTAATTGCCCTGGCCGGGATTGCCGGTGACGCCGACCACCGACGTGATCGCGATGATGCGGCCGAACCGCTTGCGCATCATCAACTTGGTTGCGGCGCGGGCGAGACGAAAGGTCGAGGTCAGGTTGACCTTGATGACCTCGTCCCAGTCTTCGTCACGCAACTGCACAAAGAGATTGTCCCTGGTGATGCCGGCATTGGCGACGAGAATATCGAGCTGGCCCATCGCCTGTTCGGCTGACGGCACCAGCGCTTCGACTTCGGCGGCATCGGAGAGATTGCAGGGCAGCACGTGGACCCTGTCGCCGAGCTTTCCGGCCAGCGTGTCCAGCACCTCGCGCCGCGTTCCGGAGATCGCCACCGTCGCGCCCTGGGCATGCAGCGCCTGCGCGATCGCACTACCGATGCCCCCTGTCGCCCCCGTGACGAGCGCCTTCCTGCCGGTTAAATCGAACATTCTATTCTCCCTCGGACTTTAAGCCGACTTCGCGCTCAAGCCATTTTGGCGGCAGCGAGCGCATCTTTCGCCGAGGCAATATCATTCGGGGCCACCGACCGAAACACCCACAGCACCCTCGGCAATGCGCTTGACCAAGCCGCTCAGCACCTTGCCTGCGCCAATTTCGAAAAACCGCGTGACGCCCTGGCCCGCCATATAGGCCACCGACTCGCGCCAGCGCACCGTGCCAGTAACCTGTTCGATCAGGCGGCGGGCGAATCTCGTCGGGCTCGCTGATCGCCGCGGCCAACACATTCGACACCAGAGGCGATGCCGGCCGCTGGATGGTAATTCCCTCCAGTGCCTTCGCCATCGCATTGGCGGCGGGCTGCATCAGCCGGCAATGAAACGGCGCGGATACCGGCAGCAGCATCGCACGCTTGGCGCCCTTGGTTTTGGCGATCTCGAGCGCGCGCTCGACCGCGGCCTTGTCGCCGGACACCACGACCTGGCCGCCGCCATTGTCGTTGGCCGCCTGGCAGACCTGACCCTGCGCGGCCTCTTCCGCGACCGCGACCGCAGTCTCGTAATCGAGGCCGAGCAAGGCGGCCATCGCCCCCACGCCAACCGGCACGGCTTTCTGCATCGCCAGACCGCGGGTACGCAGCAGCCGGGCGGTGTCGCTGATCGTCAGGCTGCCGGCCGCCGCCAGCGCGGAATATTCGCCGAGCGAATGTCCGGCCACAAAGGCCGCGTCGGCGACCGAAAACCCGGCCTCGGTCTCCAGCACGCGCAAGGTCGCGAGCGAGACCGCCATCAAGGCCGGCTGGGCATTTTCGGTAAGCTGGAGGGTCTCAGGCGGGCCGTCCCAGATGACCGCGGTCAATTTCTCACCCAGCGCCGAATCGACCTCCTCGAACACCGCGCGGGCAGCCGGAAACGCATCGGCGAGCGCCTTGCCCATGCCGACGACCTGCGAGCCCTGGCCCGGAAAGGTAAATGCTGCAGTCATTGTTGCCCGAAACTCCATGGAATACCGTCGTAAGACACCGGCTTTCGCCGCGCTGTCAAGCCGGACGGAGGGCGCAATCGCACGGGCCAAAAATCATTTGGGAAGGCAAATGTTTACGCTGTGTGGAACTTTGTCGCTGCGCTTAATCGGCTTTCAATACCGGTGACGGAAACTGGGATCATGGCGCTCACCATCCCATCGACCTCATCGACCGACTCCGCTGTCGCAGCACAACCGCAACGGCCATTGCAGCAGCCTTGGCTTCGCCTGCGCGACTGGCTCCTTGCGGACCCCCGTTCGCAGCACGACGATATCCGCACCGAATTGCTGCAGCAAAGAGCGAGCAAGACCAAGACACTTGTGGTGGCCGTGCTGGGATCGCTGCTGATCGCATCGATTGCCGCCGGTTTGACCGGCGCCAAATGGGCTTACGCCTGGGTGCTGGCGGAAGTGGTGCTGGGCAGCATCAGAATGTCGCTGATGGTGAACGCGCTTGCGAACGCGAAAGCGGGCAAACGAAACGCAACGACCATCGCGCCGGTCTGGGCCGGGCTGACATCGGTGATCCTGATTTCCGCCGGCTGTTATCAGTGCGTTGGATCGGGCAACTTCCTGCTGATCCTGATGTCCGGCATCGGCCTGGCCAACCTGATCGGCGGAATTGCCTCGCGCAACGCCGGAACTCCGCGCTACGGAATTCTCCTGATATGCATCCTGACGCTGCCGTTTGCGCTCGCCACGATCCTGTCGCCGATCCCGTTGCTGTTTCTGATCGGGCTGCAAACGCCGGTCTATACTGGCGGAATGATTTTCCTGCTGCTGGAGAACCACAAGATCCTGCTCGACCTGCATCATTCAGAGCGCAACAATCGACAGATGGCGCAGCATGACCTGCTGACCGGTCTTCCCAACCGCGCCCTCAACCTCAAGCTTTTCGGCGAACTGCTCGCAGCCCCGCCCCCGAAGGCTGGGTCGGCGCGCGCAAAACTAACCGTACTCTGCCTCGATCTCGACGGCTTCAAGGGTGTCAATGACGGACTCGGACATGCGACCGGCGACGCCGTTCTGGTCGCCGTCGCAAAGCGCCTCAAGGCCAGTGTCCGTGATGCCGATTTCGTATGTCGCCTTGGCGGCGACGAATTCGTTATCCTGCTGCCTGACATCACCGACACAGAAGCTGCCGCGATCGCGCAGCGTGTTATCGCGCAGATATCTGAACCATTCGAGTTTGCTGCGGCGGCACGGGTCGGCGTCAGCATCGGCCTCGCCTCAGCGCCGCGCGACGGGGAGACCGCCGACGAATTGTTGAGCGCGGCCGACCGCGCGATGTATGACGCCAAGCGCCGCGGCAAGGGCTGCTTTGTGGTTCATGGCGCCGGGATGGAGGTGGTCGATTTCGTCCCCTCGCTCGTCCCTTCGGCTGCTGCCGATGCCGGCTTGGCCGCCGAACGGGTGGATTCGGCCGCCTAAATCCGTTAATCGGGCCGTAATAGGCTATATTTCCCCGAAATCAGGCCCCCTTTTCCTTGCCATCGCGCTCAAAATCCGTATAAACCGCGCCATCCGTGGATCCCGGCCGGGAGCTGAACGGACGGTCTCAGCAATTTCACCTTATCGGCGATGTTGATGTGGCAGGGCCAGTTGGTCCGTCGTCCCGTGCTTCCGCCTTCTGAGCATATCGAGTCCTTTCCGAAGGGTTCGAAGGGCTTGCCGCCGGGAACCGCGCTAACAATGGAAAGGACACCCATGCCTCTTTATGAGCATGTTTTTCTCGCGCGTCAGGATGCGAGCACCCAGCAGGTTGAAGAACTGACCACCCAGATGACCGGTATCGTCGAGCAACTCGGCGGCAAGGTCGTCAAGATGGAAAACTGGGGCGTACGCTCCCTGACCTATCGCATGAACAAGAATCGCAAGGCGCATTTCGTGCTGCTGAACATCGACGGCCCCTCGGCCGCGGTCAGCGAGATCGAGCGTCAGGAGCGGATCAGCGAAGACGTGATCCGTTATCTTACCGTTCGCGTCGAAGAGCACGAGGAAGGTCCCTCGGCGATGATGCGCAAGGCCGATCGCGATCGTGATCGCGACGACCGTGGCGGCGGTGGTTTCCGTGGTGACCGCGAAGGCGGCGGTTTTCGTGGCGGTGATCGTGAGGGTGGCGGCTATCGCGGCGACCGTGGTCCGCGCCGTCCCCGTGATGACGCTGACGCAGCGGTTGAGGAGTAAGAATCATGGCCGAAGCTGGTGCACGCCGTCCGTTTTTCCGCCGTCGCAAGACCTGCCCGTTCACAGGTCCGAACGCGCCGAAGATCGACTACAAGGATTCCAAGCTGTTGATGCGTTACGTTTCCGAGCGCGGCAAAATCGTGCCGAGCCGCATCACCGCCGTCTCCGCCAAGAAGCAGCGTGAACTCGCGCGCGCGATCAAGCGCTCGCGTTTCCTGGGTCTGCTGCCCTACGTCATTCGCTAACGCGAAACCCAACCGGCGGCGGTAACGCCGCCGGTTGAAACAATTTCATAAGGCTTCCGGGTCGTCCGGTCGCCGATGGTTGGGGTTCTCAGAAACCTCTAACCGCTCGAAAGGAGCGGGACAGCTGATGATCGCGATCATTCTCATAGCCCTGGCGGCCGGCTGCGCGTCGGCGCTGATGTTCGCCTCGATGATCTCGGGCGTCCTGATCTCGATATTGCTGATTTACCTGGCGCCGCTGCCGCTGATGGTTGCCGCGCTCGGATGGGGGCCGCTGTGTGCCACCATCGGCGGTATCGCCGCCGCAACGACCCTCGGCGCGATCTTCGGCCTTCCCTACTGCATCGTCTTCGTGGTCACGGTCGCGCTGCCCGCCTGGTGGCTCGGGCATCTGGCGCTGCTGGGCCGTCCTGTCGCCAGCGATGTTTCGCCGGGTAACGGTGCTGCGCCTGCGACGCCCACGATGGAATGGTATCCGGTCGGTCGCATTCTGCTCTGGATAGCCGGCTTTGCCACGTTGATCACGATGGTGGCCCTGATGGCCTTTGGTACCGATGTCGCCGCCATCACCGGCGCGCTTCGACAAAGCTGGCTTCTGATTCTTAATCCGCGCAACACCGTGGCCACCAGCGAGATCGAACAACTGGCTGATGCTTTGGCAACCATCACGCCGGCGGCGGCAGCGATGGTGTTCATGATAACGCTGACGCTCAATCTCTGGCTGGCTGCAAAAATCACCGCGACGTCAGGCCGTTTGCATCGTCCGTGGCCCGACCTGAAAAGTGCGGCGCTGCCGCCGCTGACGCTGGCCGCGTTATGTGCGGCGATCGCGTTCTGCTTCGTTGGCGGACTGCTGGCGATCCTGGCGCAGATCATCGCAACGGCCCTGATGATGGCTTACGCCCTCACGGGCCTCGCCGTGTTGCATACGGTGACGCTCGCCATCAAAAGCCGCGCACTCTGGCTCGGCTGCACCTACGCCATTGTCGTGTTGTTCGTCTGGCCGGTTCTGGCGATGGCGGTGCTCGGCCTCGCCGACGCCCTGTTCGGAATTCGCCGGCGTTATTTACAAGGGAGACCACCGCCACTCCCCGCGTCCTGAAATTCTACCCTTCAACCCAACCGATCAACTCATCATCTAAAGGAGAACGAATATGGAAGTCATTTTGCTGGAACGTGTCGCCAAGCTCGGCCAGATGGGCGAAGTCGTTCGCGTCAAGGACGGATTTGCCCGCAACTTTCTGCTCAAGCGCAACAAGGCCCTGCGCGCCACCGCCGCTAACCGCTCCAAGTTCGATGGCATGAAGGCCGAACTCGAAGCCCGCAACCTGCAGGCCAAGGGCGAAGCCACCAAGGTCGCGGAGAAGATCGACGGCCGTAACGTCGTGGTGCTGCGTCAGGCGTCCGAAACCGGACAGCTGTTCGGCTCGGTGACCGTTCGCGACATCATCGCGTCGTTCGAGAGCGACGGTCTCACCATCAGCCGCAGCCAGGTCATGCTGGACGCGCCGATCAAGACCATCGGCAAGCACACCATTGCCATCGCCGTGCATCCGGAAGTCGAAGTCGGCGTCAGCGTCACCGTCGCGCGCAACGCCGATGAGGCTGAGCGCATCAACCGCGGCGAGGACATCTCGACCCGTCAGGAAGATCAGGATGCCGCCGCCGAAGCGCTCGCTGCGGCCGGCGAATTCTTCGATCCGGAAGCGCAGCACGACGCCGAACCGCGCGAAGAAGCCGCTTCGGAAAAGTAAGCAACTCACCTGCGACACGTTTTGCGAATAAAAGCCCGGCCGATCAGGCCGGGCTTTTTAGTTTGGCCAGGCTTTTTTAAGCATCGTGATCGACGCCAATGCGGTGGTCAAGCCCGGACCGAAACCGGCCCCTGATAAGAGCCTATTGGGAGATCGGCGGTGCCGGGGGTCCCGCATTGCTCGCGGGCGCAGGTGGCGGCGCGGAGGCCGTCACGGCCGTTGGCGCGGGCGAAGGCGCAGGCGCCGACGACGTGGGGGCGGCCGGTTGCGCGGGTGCTCCACTGGAGACAGCCGTGGACGGCACAGCCGAAGCCGGAGGCGCCGGTGTAACCTGGGGTACCGGATCAGCCCGCAATACCGGCGGCGCGCCGCTGTTATCGGTCTTGGCAGGCTCGGATTTGGCAGGCTCGGACTTTGCCGACTCGGACCTTGCCGGCTCGGACGACCTGGCGGGCTCGGGTCTGCCCTCGCCGGCAGGCTTGCTCCCCTCAGGCTTGGCGCTCTCTTCCTTGGCCGTTTCGCTCTTGGGCTTGTCGTCCTTTGCCGGTTCGTTCTTGGGCGACTCATCCGTCTTGGCGGTATCGGGCTTGGACTGCTCTTCGCCACCCGGCCTGCCGCGCTTGCCCAGCCGCTTGGACGACAATTTGCGGTCGTCGCCTATCTGAGCCGGAGCCTGTCCGTCCGCGTCAGGCTTGGCTGCTTCCTGAGAGCCGGGGCGCATTTTGCGGCCTTGCCGATCGGGCTGTTGATCGGAACCTGCGCCGGATCCAGAGCCGGATCTGGCCTCCGCCGGTTTCGGCTCGGTGCTCGGCTTGTCGCGGCCTCCGCGGGTATCGGACGCGCCGTTGGAGACCAGATAGGAGCTAAGCGTCGAGGCCATGTCGCTGCTGGTCGTGTAATGCTGACGCAGGAAGCCCGGCAGGGATCCTGGTGCGACGGTCTTCAACAGACCCCGCGGACTCTTGTGGCAGGCGTTGCAGGTGCCCGCAAAAATCTGGGAAGGGCTTTTGCCGGCCTCAAGGTTCTGCGTCTGCGCCCAAACCGGGCCCATGGCGAACCAAACGGCGAAGCAGCCTGTCAGAAGCGTCACCGTCGCTAAACTGAGCGCTCGGCCCAACATTCCTTATTCTCCAGATTTGGGAATCGCTTCCAGCGTCTTTAAATTCGACCTGGACAACAGCGGTCACCTTTTAGCCGATTATCCCGTGAATGGAAGCGGACAGATCAAAAACGGCGTGAATGCCGCGTTTCGGAATATCCGCTTTGTCTACAACGCAGTAGCGCACCGGTGCCTTCACTATTATGTTGAGACAGTGGCGCTGTGGAACCTGGTTGCCCATATGCGTAAAGTGTGACGGCCGGTAAGCTTCACCCTCACGGGATCGCTCTTTGGTGGTTTCGATGGACCGTTTGTTGCGTTATTTCCTGAGCCAGTTCATTCGCCGCGGCGCAATGACGTTTACGACCGCGAGCGGAGCAAAATTCACCTGCGGCGACGGGACCGGCGAGCCGGTGTCTGTCCGATTTCTGACCCGCAATGCCGAGCGCCGCGTTCTCCTTGACCCTGAACTGGGGCTCGGCGAAGTCTACATGGAAGGTACCTTCGTCGTCGAGAATGGGTCGATTGCGGACGTGCTGGCGATCCTGCTGAATCAACCCGAGATGGTGCCGCGCTGGGCCAAGCTGCAATGGTGGCTGCGCTATCTGGTCCGGCATGCCCAGCAGTTCAATCCGCGCGGCCGCTCCAAAGACAATGTCGCGCACCATTACGACCTCGATGGACGGCTTTACTCGCTGTTCCTCGATGCCGACAGGCAATATAGCTGCGCCTACTTCGAAACGCCGGACGCGACACTGGACGACGCCCAGCTTGCCAAGAAGCGTCACCTTGCCGCCAAGCTCTCGATCCGGCGCGGCGACCGTGTGCTCGATATCGGTTCCGGCTGGGGCGGCCTTGGGCTGTATCTGGCCGAAATGACCGGCGCCAACGTCACCGGCGTCACGCTGTCGACCGAACAATTGCAGGCGTCGAATGCTCGCGCCGCCGAGAAGAACCTGACGCAATCGGCGAAATTCTTCCTCGAGGATTATCGCGACATTCCCGGTCCGTTCGATCGCATCGTGTCGGTTGGCATGTTCGAGCATGTCGGCGTCGATTTTTACGATACTTATTTCAAGCGCTGCGCCGAACTCCTTACCGATGACGGCGTCATGATGCTTCATTCGATCGGCCGATCCCACGGCCCCGATGTCACAAATCCCTGGATCGCGAAGTACATTTTTCCCGGCGGCTATATCCCGGCACTTTCCGAGGTCCTTCCTGCGATCGAGCGCGCCGGGCTTCTGATCTGCGACGTCGAAATCCTGCGGCTGCATTATGCCGAAACGCTGAAGGCGTGGCGCGAGCGCTTCATGGCGCGACGGGAAGAAGCCGTGCGGCTCTATGACGAGCGCTTTGCGCGGATGTGGGAATTTTACCTCGCCTGCTCCGAGATGTCGTTCCGCAAGCAGAACCTGATGAATTTCCAAATTCAGCTCGCCAAGCGTCAGGGCGTGATACCGATGACGCGCGATTACATCGGGCGCGAGGAAGCCAGACTGCGTGAGATCGAACGCGGCGCGCGACCGCGGCTGCAGATCGCCGGTGAATAGACCGCACGAACACGCCATCACCGCCTCAGTTCCGTTTAGATGAGTCGTGTTCGAGAGCCTTATCGGTTCTGATTGAATCAGAACCGGGCTCCAGTCTTTTGTTTTGACGCGTTTTCTCTACGCGAACCGGTATCCACGGAGCCTGTCATCGGGCGCGCGTTTGCGCGACCCGTTGGCTCGAAAACGCTCTAATTCCGCAGACTGAAATTGGAATGCGTCAGGTAGGCCGATGCGGGTCGCGCCAAATGCGCACACACCGCTGCCAGTGCCAATCGGTCGCAGGGAACCGCACGCAACTCGGGACGGGAAGATTTTTCCATCGCGTCGACCAGCCTCGACAGCCAGAGATTTTGGCCATCCGACTGCCAAGCCTGTCTTGTCCGCCGGGATTGAAGCTGTTGGCCCATCATCTGTGTCCTTGGCCCGTATCTTTGCCAAACCAACTTTTTATCAACGCGGATATCGTCAACACGTTCCTGGCCGACCATGCCGCAAAGAAAATCACCCGGATGTGACCTGCTTCACAAAGGGCTGGGCCGGCTTGCCTTAAAGCTCCGAAATGGACCAGAAAACCTTACCATCGCCGCTCAGTCCGAAAGCCGACGTCCGCATCGACTACGCCTTGATCCTCACTGGCGCCGGAGCGGCCCTGCTGGCGCTGATCTATCTCATTCTGATCTGATCGACGCCGAACGCGCGGCCCGGCACATACGTCCTGTGAGGGATAAGTCTGTCCGTTCGGCGATAAGGTTCAGCCAAATCCGAGTTTTTACGTGGTCCAGGCACTGAGTATGCCGACCGCTGCCGAAAACCCGTCAAGCATTGCGCTTCCCGGGTCCGGGAATCATCCACATTTTAATGAACGGTGCATAAGCCGCGAGCTTACGCTTTCGCTTTCCGCGGGACTGGCGCTTTATCGCCGCCCCGCATCCAACAAAGTTACGAGAATACTCGATCGCCATGGCCCTCGTTGATTCGAACGTCCTCAAGCTCGCCCCCGATCAGGGAACTCCGGCCTACCGGAGCGCACCGCACAATATCGAAGCGGAACAGAGCCTGTTGGGCGCGATCCTGGTTAATAATGACGCGTTCTACCGGGTGTCGGATTTTCTGAAGCCGGAACATTTCTTCGAGCCTATCCATCAGACGATCTATGAGACATCGGGCAGCCTGATCCGGATGGGCAAGGTCTCGACCCCCGTCACGCTGAAAACCTTCCTGCCGGCCGAAACCGACATCGGCGGCATGACCGTCGGTCAATATCTCGCCCGCCTCGCTGCGGAAGCGACCACCATCATCAATGCCCAGGACTACGGACGCACCATCTACGAACTGGCGCTGCGCCGCGATCTGATCCGGATCGGCGAGGATATGGTCAATGTCGCCTTCGATGCGCCGGTCGACTTTGCACCGCGCGCGCAGATCGAGGATGCCGAGCGCCGCCTCTATGAGCTGGCGGAGTCCGGCCGCTATGACGGCGGCTTCCAGCGTTTCGGTCAGGCTCTCACCGTTGCCGTCGATATGGCCGCGGCCGCCTTCCAGCGCGACGGTAGACTATCCGGCATCGCAACGGGCCTGCGCGATCTCGACAACAAGATGGGCGGCCTGCAGCATTCCGACTTGATTATCGTGGCCGGACGTCCCGGCATGGGCAAGACCGCGCTCGCCACCAATATCGCCTACAATGTGGCGAAGGCGCATCGCGCGGAAGTTCAGCCTGACGGCACGATGAAGTCCGTCAATGGCGGCATCGTCGGCTTCTTCTCCTGCGAAATGTCGGCAGAACAGCTCGCCACCCGTATTCTGGCCGAGCAGACCAGCATCGCCTCCAGCACGATCCGCCGCGGCGGCATCAGCGAGGCCGATTTCGAGAAAATCCGCGACTACTCGATCCAGTTGCAGGCGCTGCCGCTCTTTGTCGACGAAACCGGCGGCCTTTCGATTTCGCAGCTCACGGCGCGCGCGCGCCGGCTGAAGCGCCAGAAAGGCCTCGATCTGATCGTGGTCGACTACATCCAGCTGTTGCAGGGATCGGGCAAACGTTCCGACAACCGCGTGCAGGAAGTCACCGAGATCACGACCAGCCTGAAAGCGCTGGCCAAGGAACTGAACGTTCCCATCATCGCGCTGTCGCAGCTGTCGCGTCAGGTCGAAAGCCGCGACGACAAGCGCCCGCAATTGTCTGACTTGCGTGAATCCGGCTCGATCGAACAGGACGCCGACGTCGTGATCTTCGTGTATCGCGAGGAATATTATCTGGCGAACAAGGAGCCGCGGGTCGGCACGCCGGAATATGAAAAATGGCAACTCGACATGTCGCTGGTGCATGGCAAGGCTGAAGTCATCATCGGCAAGCAGCGCCACGGCCCGACCGGCATGGTCGAATTGCAGTTCGAGGGCCAGTTTACGCGGTTCAGCGACCTCACCGCCGACAGCCATCTGCCCGAGCGGACGTACTGACGCGGTCGTGTACGGTTGAACGGCCGCCGCGGCGCGCGTAAAGTACGGCATGAACATCGTCCCCGATCCAAAAGCGATTCCGGCCGGCTCGCTGCTCTCGCCTGAGGCCAATCAGGCGGCGGCGCTGGCGACCGCCACCGGTGTCCTCACCATCGATCTCGATGCGATCGTTGCCAATTGGCGCAAGCTCGAGAAGACCGCCGTGCCGGCCGAATGCGCCGCCGTGATCAAGGCGGACGCCTATGGTTGCGGCGTCGATCCCGTTGCGCACGCGCTCGCGGCCGCCGGCTGCAAGACGTTTTTCGTCGCGACACTGGATGAAGCCCGCGCCGTCCGCGCAGCGTTGCCATCGACCGTCATTTATGTGCTCGATGGTTTTTTCCAGAATTGCGGCGATGCCTACGCCAAGATCGACGCCAGGCCCGTGATCGGCGATCTCAACGAGTTGGCCGAATGGGATGTGTTTTGCCGGCGCACCGGCTGGGCCGGCGGCGCAGCTGTCCATATCGATACCGGCATGAACCGGCTCGGCCTGACGATTACGGAGGCCCAAGGTATCGTGCCCCGGATCGTTGCCGGGGATCACGGCATCACGCTGGTCATGAGCCACCTCGCCTGCGCCGAGAGCCTCAATCATCCGCTCAACGCCAAACAGGTCGCGGGTTTTCGTGAGATCGCCAGTCTGTTTTCCGGCGTGCCAGCGTCGCTGTCGAATTCGTCGGGCGTTTTCCTCGGGGCGCAATTCCAGTTTGATCTGGTGCGGCCGGGTGCGGCGCTCTACGGCGTCAATCCGACGCCGGAGGCCGATAATCCGATGCAGCCGGTCGTCGAATTGAAAGCCCGCATCGTGCAGATCCGCAATGTCGAGCGCGGCGAAAGCGTCGGTTATGGCGGCACCTGGACGACGCGACGGCCGACCCGGCTCGCGATCGTCTCGGCCGGCTATGCCGACGGCTATTTCCGTTCCGGCGGCAGCAATGACGGCACCCGCGGCGCCGACGTCGTGATCGCGGGCAAGCGCTGTCCCGTCGTCGGCCGCATCTCGATGGATTTGATGGCGATCGATGTCACCGATCTCGACAAAAATCTCGTGCGGCGCGGTCACATGGTGACGCTGATCGGCGAAGGCGTCACCGTCGACGAACTCGCGCATCATTTCGGCACCATCGGCTATGAGGTGCTCACCAACCTCGGCCGCCGTTACGCCCGCGTGTATAAGGGCGGTTCGGGCTCCAGCGAGTCCGTAGCTGCTTCGTAACAAATACGCCTCACCCTGGATTTGCCGTCGATCACCTCGATCGCCATTAATGAAAATCGCAACGTTCAACATCAACAATGTCAACCGGCGGCTGCCGAACCTGTTGCGATGGCTCAAGCAGGCGAAACCCGACATCGTCTGCCTGCAGGAGCTCAAATCGGCGGACAAGGATTTTCCGATTCAAGCGATCAACAAGGCCGGCTACGGCGCGGTCTGGCGCGGGCAGCCAACCTGGAACGGCGTCGCGATCCTGGCTCGCAAGGCCGATCCGGTGCTGACCCGAACCGCTCTGCCGGGCGATCCCGGCGACAGCGAGGCGCGCTACATCGAAGCCGCGGTCAAGGGCATCCTGGTGACCAGTCTCTATTTGCCGAACGGCAATCCGCAGCCCGGACCGAAATTCGACTACAAGCTCGCCTGGTTCAGGCGGCTCAAATCGCACGCCGCCAAATTGCTGAAGCAGGACATCCCGGTGGTGCTGGCGGGCGATTACAATGTCGCCCCGACCGAACAGGATATTTATCCGACACGCTCGTGGGACAAGGACGCGCTGATCCAGCCGAAAAGCCGCGCGCCGTTCAAGTCGCTGGTGGCGCAAGGCTGGTGCGATGCGATCCGCAGCGCCCATCCGTCGAAGCCGATGTTCACGTTCTGGGATTACAAGCGCAACCGCTGGCCGCGCGACGCCGGCCTGCGGCTCGATCATCTCCTGCTCAGTCCCGGACTGGCCCCGCTTCTGACCAAGGCCGGCGTCGATCGAACGGTGCGCGGCGAAGAAGGCGCCAGCGACCACGCGCCGGCCTGGATCGTGCTCAAATAGCGCAGCATGTTTTACGTTAGAATGCGCCTCGAATTTTAAGTGCATGGCTGTCGACCGGTTAAGCAAGCCGTGGCTGGATTCCAGCGGTTCATACACATTCTCAACCACGCGTAGTGAATTCTTAAGGATGATCTCTTTCCCAACGCGCGGGGGTGAAACGAGCAAACCTTTTTAACACCCGCGGAACGATAAGCTTGCCACCGAATACGGTGCCTCTCCGGGATCGGGCCTTGACGGCCAAACCGGCGCTGGGATGAACAATGCGTACGCAAGATTACCCTGTGGCCGAAACCCCCGATCTCTTGCTCGCCGCACTTGAGTTGGCGAACGATGCCGTGGTGATCGTCGATGACGATCTTCGGATCAGCCATCTTAATGCGGCAGCCGAGCACATCTGGGGGCTCGACCGCACCGAAATGTTGGGATGCCATGCCAGCGATCTCGGGCTCAAGAATCTGAACGGCAGCGAAAACAACTCCGAGATCACGATCCGTCGCAAGGACGGCGGCCGGATTCTCGCCGCACTGTCGCTTTCGCATATCGAGGTCGGCGGTCAAAGCCGCACCATCGCATTCGTTCGCGACATCACCGCCGAGATTGACCGGCGGGAAAGGCTGGCGCTGCTTAACCTCGTCGCCGATGAAACCAACCGCGCGGTGATCGTCACCGATCCCGATCTCAAAACCGTCTACACCAACGCCGCATTTACAAAAGTGTTTGGGTACTCGCTCCAGGAAGCAACCGGGCGCAAGGCGGGCGAGTTGCTGGCCGGCCGCTGCACCGACCGCAAGACGCTGGCGCGGCTGCGGCGCGGGATCCGCACCGAGGGCCGCGGCGACCAGGAAATCCTGGCCTATGACAAGAATGGCGACGAAGTCTGGCTCTCGGCCAACGTCAAGGCGTTCCGCAACCGGCGCGGGCGGGTCAAATATCTGTTCGCCCTGCTGACCGACATCACCGAGACCAAGCAGTTGCGCTCGCTGCAGCAGTTGATCATGAGCGCGCTGGCCGATGAAATGCCGATCACCGAGATTGCCGACCAGCTTTGCCGGCGTGTCGAAGAGATCGCGCCCGATGTGGTTTCCTCGCTGCTCCATGTCGACGCCGCAGGATTGCTTCATCCGTTGGGCGCCCCCAGCCTGCCCGCAGATTTTTCCGAGGCGCTGGATGGCGTCGCGATCGGTCCGGCATTGGGCTCCTGCGGAACTGCCGCGTTTTACGGCGAACCGGTGCTGGCGATCGATATCGACACCGACCCGCGCTGGCAGCCGTTCAAGGCCCGGCCGCTTGAGGTGGGTCTGCGCGCCTGCTGGTCGACGCCGATCAAATCCAGGGACAGCCGCGTGATCGGCACCTTCGCCTTTTATTTCAGGGAATCTCGCCCGCCGAGCCGCTGGCACCAGCGCATTGTCGATGCCTGCGTCCATCTCGGGGCGCTCGCGATCGAGCGCGAGGAAGCCCGTGCCCAGATCGCGCAGCTCGCTTATTACGATACGCTGACCGGCTTGCCGAACCGCGCCCGTTTGCGACATTTGATCTCCGAAGCGATCCAGGCCTGTCCTGCCGGAAAACAGGTGGCGCTGGCCTTTCTCGACGTCGATAATTTCAAGGACGTCAACGACACGCTCGGACACTCGGCCGGCGACGAGTTGCTTGTTGAATTGGCCCAACGCCTGCGCGCGCAGATTCAGCCGGACGACATGCTCGGGCGCCTCGGCGGCGACGAATTCGTGATCGTGCTGCCGAACCGGGACGCTGCCGAAGCCGCGCTGGTCGCCTCGCGGATCACCGACACTCTGGTGATGCCGCTTCAGATCGGCACCAAACAGGTTCCGATGTCTGCCAGCATCGGTATCAGCATCTATCCGGACAGTGCGACCGACATCGATACGCTGATCCAGCAGGCGGATGCGGCGATGTATACGGCCAAGGAAGCCGGCCGCTCCACCTATCGTTTCTTCAACGCGGACATGAACCGGCTCGCCGAACAGCGGTTGATCTACAGCGCGGCGCTGCGCACCGCGATCGCCAATGATGCGCTGACATTGCATTATCAGCCTCAGATCCGCGCTATCGACGGCGCCATCCATGGCGTCGAGGCGCTGGCGCGCTGGTACGACCCGGTGCTCGGCGAGGTATCGCCTGGCAAATTCATTCCGCTGGCCGAAGAGTGCGGGCTGATCGAGCAGATCGGCCTGTGGTCGGTTCGCGAGGCCTGTCGGCAAATGGCGGCGTGGCGCGAAGCCGGGCTGGATATCCCCTCCGTCTCCGTCAACCTGTCGCCGATCAATTTCCAGAAGGAGAATCTTTCGGCGGCGGTTGCCGAGATTCTCAGAGATCATGGCCTGCCTCCCGAAGTGTTGATGCTTGAGATCACCGAAGGCGTGATCATGAACGAACGCTCGGTCGCCATCGAGACGATGACCGCGCTTCGCAAGCTTGGCGTCGGGCTGTCGCTGGACGATTTCGGCACCGGCTATTCGAGCCTGAGCCGGCTGGCGCAATTGCCCATTCGCGAGTTGAAGATCGACCGCAGTTTTATGCGCGACATCGAGAACAATCCCAACGCGCGGGCGATCGTCAAGACAGTGATCAGCGTCGGCCATAGCTTGCAACTCACCGTCGTCGCCGAAGGCGTCGAGACCGAAGGGCAGCGAAATCTGCTGGCGGAACTCGGATGCGAAGTGATCCAGGGATTTCTCTATGCGCCCGCATTGTCGCCTTCCGCGTTCGGCCTCTGGCTGCTCGAACACAGCGCCCGGCAAGCGAGCGTGATGCTGCGTCACGTGGGTAGATCCTTGTCGCGGCACGACGGGTCCGCGCAAGCGTCGAGCTTCAATGCGATCGCGGCGAGAACGGGTATTCCGGCGTAGGCGTGGGGGCGCTTACCCTCCCCTGGAGGGGGAGGGTCGGATCACATGAGCGCAGCGAAATGTGAGCCGGGGTGGGGTGAAGGTCTGTCATCCCGAGCAGTCCCCGAGTTGAGAGATCACCCCACCCCGCCGCTTCGCGTCGACCCTCCCCCTCCAGGGGAGGGTAAGAAGCCGCGCGCTCAATACCTGCACAATTCACACACCTTCGCATTCTCGCGGCTTGTTCTGCCCGAGTTATTGCAAAGATCTTCCGCCCCCTTTGAGGGCGTGGGGAATGCCGGGTGCTCGATGCACCCGCAGCCGCGCGTGTAATGTAGTGTAGCACGCGCGTTAGTCACCACGGTTGCACCGGAGAACCCGGCATTCCCGCACGCAGTGGTTTTAACAACTTATTTCGTGCTCTCCCCGGTGATCGGGCTCTTTTGTCACCGTCGCCTTGCGGATACCTCCGCGAGACTTGAACGCCAGCGTCGAGGCGTCAGGACCACACGACTTCGCCGTCCGCTTTTGCGCCATTCGTCAAAGGCACATCCGCGTCCACCGCATCCCGCCCCGCGTCCGTGACGATCGCGATACGCCCCTCCTGTGGGACGAGACGGCGAAATCTATACAATTGATTTGGGTGCGGCGAAAAGCGAAATTTCTGAATTTCAGAAATTATTTTTCGAACCTCTGCGCCGGCACAAAACCATGAGCGCGATCAGCCCGGCGGCTGCAGCTCCTTGCTGCGCAGCCATCCCTCGAGATTCTTCGCCGCGCTCGCACCCTTGGTGTTTTGCGCGATATCCCGCGCGCTGTCGTCGGTCTGGTCGCGTGACGCGCCGGATTTTCGCGGCATCTTGATTTGTCAGCCATGACGATATCCCTTCGTTAAGGGAAAGATGCGTCTCGCAACATCAATAGTAAAGTGACAAGTTATTGATATTACTGAAATTTTATACTCATTTGGTGATTTTAGCTCAGTTCCGGGAACCAACGCTGGCTGAGTGAATTGAGTAATTTACTCAGTTTGCACAGTTCATCTTTCAGCGGATCAGGGGCTGCCGTGAACGATCTCAGGGGCGAGCGATTGCAGATCATGCTGTCGCCGGAAGAATTATCCGTCGTCGATGATTTCAGGTTCCAGCACCGGATGCCGACGCGGGCCGCGGCGGTTCGCGAACTACTGCGGCTGGGTCTCGCAGCCGTCAGCGAGACCGCGGGGCCGGGTATCAAATCCAGCAACTACGGCGTCTTCGGGCGCGGACCCGCGGGGCATCGCGACGGCGAAGGGACCGGCGGATAGTTTCCGAAGCGAAGGACGAATTCCAAAGTTCGTGCGAGCAGTTCCAGCGTGCGCGTCATGCCACTACCTCGTCGGTCCATACTTTAAAGCTGACCAATGTATTCGGTCCGAATGTCTGCGTGATCGGAACGTCGGATGCGTCGCGTCCCTGGGCGATCAGGATGCGGCCAATGCGCGGGACATTGTTGCGCGGATCGAACGTATGCCAGCGGCCGCCGAGATAGGCTTCGAACCAGCCGGCAAAGTCGCCCGGCCCATAAGGCGGCAGCGTTCCCATGTCGCCGAGATAGCCGGTGCAATAACGCGCGGGAATGTTCATGCAGCGGCAGAACGCGATGGCGAGATGCGCATAGTCGCGGCACACGCCCTTGCCTTCTTCATAGGCCTCCCACGCCGTCTTGGTCGCGCGCGCGTGTTCGTAACCGAAGGCAATATGGTTATGAACAAAATCGCAGATCGCCTGCACCCGCGCCCAGCCCGGCTGAGTGTTCTCGAACAGCCGCCACGCAATGTCTGACAAGCGATCGGTTTCGCAGTAGCGGCTGCCCAACAGATACACCAGCGTATCGGGCGGCAGGTCTTCGATCGCATGCTGGGCAGCCCCGGCAAACACCGGATCCGGCAGGCCGCTGTCGCGAACCACCCCGTCAGCCGCAAGGCGAAACTGACCGGCCGGCGCGACGATGCGGCTGCACCAATTGCCAAACAGGTCGCGATAAGGCGTGATCGGAACCGAAGGGCTGGTGGTCAGATAATCCGGAACAATGATGTCGGAGGCGCGCGTGAAGTGGGTTCCCAGCACCATGATCATCGGTGTCGGTTGCGGAAACTCATAATGCATTTCGAATCCGACGCGAATTTCCATTCGAAATACTTTCCTGAAATGTATTTTGGAGATGGCTACGAAACCGGCGAATACAAGCCACACGCGGCCATTTGGCTGCATTCTCCGAGAAAACGATGGCTAATTGTCGCGAATGCGCGCAGCCTGCCTGGATGCAGGAACATGCCAGCGACCCCAAACGCGCCAACGCCGCGCTCACGATATGACGACGCGCTCGCGGCGCGAAACGATTCATTTCAAGCATCCGTTCCGGATCAAGGGCATCGATCGCCTGTTGCCGTCGGGCGACTACGAGGTTGTCACCGACGAGGAAATGATCGAGGGCCTGTCGTTCGCTTCCTATCGCCGCGTCGCCACCATGATCATGGTGCCGGCGGCAGCGCCGCGCGGCTCGACCATGGAGATGATTTCGATCGGCTCGGTCGATCTGGCCGATGCCCAGCGCATCGACGCCTGCACGGAAAATCCATCATGAATGACAAGCCGCTCGATCTCGACAAGCATCGCGGCATGGCCGCTCAGAAGGCCACCGACATCAGGCGCATTCTGGCGGAGGTCGAGAACAATGCCCGGACCCTGCGCGACCGGCAGGAAGTGCTGGAAAGCCAGCTTCGGACGGTGCCCGCAGCGTCATGGCCGGAAGCCGCCGCCAAGGCGCGTTACGTCCTGAACCTGTACGCCGCGGGATTGGGTGCGGCCGATACGCAGCATCGCGATCTGGTTGAGGCCGTGCTGGCGGACTTTGCGCGGTTGTCGGGCGAGAGTTGATTTCGTCATTCCGGGATGGTCCGAAGGACCAGACCCGGAATCTCGAGATTCCGGGTTCGATGCTTCGCATCGCCCCGGAATGACGACGATGGAGTTCTAGACTCCCGTGACGCCACCCACCGATCCCTCATGGTGAGGAGGCGCTCTTGCGCCGTCTCGAACCATCAGGCCACAGTCTGTCTCCATCCTTCGAGACGCGGCCAATAGGCCGCTCCCTGGGGATGAGGACTTGTGGTCTATTCGGAGAAATAATCCCCTTGAACTTCCTTTTCGTCCTCGCGGTGGGCCTGCTCGCCGGCACCATCAGCGGCATCGTCGGCACCGGGTCGTCGATCATGCTGATGCCGGTGCTGGTCTATCAATACGGGCCGAAACAAGCGGTGCCGATCATGGCGATCGCCGCTGTCATGGCCAACCTGTCGCGCATCCTGGCCTGGTGGCGCGAGGTCGACTGGCGCGCCTGCGCGGCCTATTCGATCCCCGGCATTCCGGCCGCAGCCCTCGGCGCGCGCACCTTGCTGGCGCTGCCGTCGCACGCGGTGGACATTTCAATCGGGCTGTTTCTGATTGCGATGGTGCCGGTGCGGCACTGGCTCGCGCAACACAATCTGAAATTCTCGCTGTGGCATCTGGCGATCGGCGGCGCCATCATCGGTTACATCACCGGCATCGTGGTCTCGACCGGCCCGCTGAGCGTGCCGCTGTTTCTGTTCTACGGCCTCACTAGGGGCGCGTTCCTCGCCACGGAAGCCGCGAGTTCGCTCGGGCTCTATTTGAGCAAATCGATCGTGTTTCAGCGCTTCGGCGCGCTGACCCCTGACATTGCGCTGCAGGGCCTGATCACCGGCTCCTCGCTGATGGCCGGCGCCTTCATCGCCAAACGCTTTGTGCTGAAGCTCGATCCGAATGTGTTCCGGCTGGTGATGGACGGGATCATGATCGTAGCGGGGGTGGCGATGGTGTGGAATGCGTTTGCTGGTGCGTCGTGAACGGCGCAAGAGAAACTTCTCGCAATCGGGCCTCGAAGCGTGCGCCCGACGCGCGCGACACGGACGACTACCAGACCATGTTTGCCGTGAACGAAGGCGCGGTCGCGGCGCCGACCGCCGGGCTGCATTTTACGCCGGCACTGGAAAATGCGCTGCGCGAGCGGGGCATCGCCATCCATCGGATCACGCTGCATGTCGGGGCAGGGACCTTCCTGCCGGTCAAGGTCGAGGAAACCGAAGGCCATAAGATGCATGCCGAGTGGGGCACAATCTCAGCTGAGACCGCGGGCGCATTGAATGCGGCGCGCGCCAAGGGCGGGCGCATCGTCGCGGTCGGCACCACGTCGCTGCGGCTGCTGGAAAGTGCCGCGACGGAAGATGGCATCATCCAGCCGTTCGCCAGGGAGACCTCGATCTTCATCACGCCGGGCTATCGTTTCCGCGCGATCGATATTCTCCTGACCAATTTTCATCTGCCACGCTCGACGCTGTTCATGCTGGTATCGGCTTTCTCTGGCCTCGACACCATGCAGCGCGCCTATGCCCACGCCATCAAAGACGGCTACCGGTTCTATTCCTACGGCGATGCCTGCCTGCTGATTCCTGATAGAGCTAGCCGATGAGCCTTCCTAATTACTTCGATCTCGCCGCGACCGATGGCAAGGCCCGCACCGGCCGCCTGACGACGCCGCATGGCGTGGTGCGCACGCCGGCGTTCATGCCGGTCGGGACTGCAGGGGCGATGAAGGGCATGCACTGGCGCGAGGTTCGCGACGCCGGCGCCGATATCGTGCTCGGCAACACCTATCATCTGATGCTGCGGCCCGGCGCCGAGCGGATCGCGGCACTTGGCGGGTTGCAAGTCTTCACCGGCTGGAACGGGCCGATGTTGACCGATTCCGGCGGCTTCCAGGTGATGTCGCTGGCGCAGTTGCGCAAGCTCAGCGAACATGCGGTGACCTTTCGCTCGCATATCGACGGCGCCAAGGTCGAATTGTCGCCGGAGCGCTCGATCAAGGTGCAGCGGCTGCTCGGCTCCGATATCGCGATGCAGCTCGACGAATGCGTGCGGTTGCCGGCCGAGCACGGCGATATCGAGCGGGCGATGCAGCTCTCATTGCGCTGGGGCGAGCGCAGCAAACGCGCGTTCGAGACGGCGTCGCCGGGCTACATGCTGTTCGGCATCGCGCAGGGCGGCGATGTGCCCGCACTTCGCCAGGCCAGCGCGCGCGGCCTCGTCGACACGGGCTTTCACGGTTACGCGATCGGCGGCCTCGCGGTTGGTGAGCCGCAATCGGTCATGCTGGCGATGATCGAGGAGGTCGAGCCGATCCTGCCGCAGGACCGTCCGCGTTATTTGATGGGCGTCGGCACGCCCGATGACATCCTGGAAGCGGTCGCGCGCGGTGTCGATATGTTCGATTGCGTGATGCCGACACGCAACGGCCGTCACGGCATGGCGTTCACGCGGTTCGGCCAGATCAACCTGCGCAACGCCCGCCATGCCGACGATCCGCGGCCGCTCGACGAGGAAAGCCTGTGGCCGTCGACGTCGGGCTATTCGCGCGCCTATCTGCATCACCTCGTTCGATCAGGCGAGACGCTCGGCGCGATGCTGCTGTCGGAAATCAACATCGCCTATTATCAGCATCTGATGCAGGGCATCCGGGATGCGATAGTGGCGGGAACATTCGAGAATTTTCGCGCGCAAACACGCGCCGGCTGGGCGCAAGGCGACATCACGCCGCGTTGATAAGTGACGCGCTGGGAAGTGACTGGCTGAAACGTTACCGAAAACTTAATGGCGGGATCTTGCAGGATCTTAATTGCAAACCATGCGCTTGAGCGCGTGCTTGGTCACGAAACCATAGCCGCAGGTATCGCAGGTCCACAGATAGCTGACGAAATTGTCGGCGAGATAGGCGGACGCTTCCGCGGCTACCATGGAGTCAGCACAAACCGGGCAGGTCGGCAGATCGCACCCGCGGGGATCGGGATTGTGCGCGACGGTCGAGCGGACTGCAGCAACTGCTGGCATCGTGACCTCCTTGCGATCTGAACCTCAAGCGTAACCATACACCGATTTGTTTGACTGTGTCGCAACACAAATGCGTTGGTTTTGCGTTATTTAGAATCACTTTGATTTTGCATTGCAGCGAATTTTTGCCGCAGCGATTTCGACTTGCGCAACGCGCACGCGCAGCCCCTAATGCCAAAAGCGCTTGTCGCAGAGCCTTTAGTCAACACCGATCGCGGCCACAGGAGTCGATCATGGAGCCATCGTCCACAACGGGTGCAGTGCACCGTCCCGGCCGCGGACGGGTTTTTGACAGCATTGTGGAAGCGGTCGGCGATACGCCGATCGTACGGCTGCGCAAATTGCCGCAGCAGCACGGCGTGCACGCCACCATTCTGGCCAAGCTGGAATATCTCAATCCCGCCGTCAGCGTGAAGGATCGCATTGGTGCGGCGATGGTGATTGCGATGGAGAAGGCCGGCATCATCAACGCCGATACCGTGCTGATCGAGCCGACTTCGGGCAACACCGGCATCGCGCTGGCCTTCGTCGCGGCCTCGCGCGGTTACCGGCTGAAACTGGTGATGCCGGAATCGATGTCGATCGAACGGCGCAAGATGCTGGCGTTTCTCGGCGCCGAAATCGTGCTGACGCCGGCCGCCCAGGGCATGAAGGGTTCGATCGCCACCGCCGAAGAGTTGGTGCGCACGACGCCCAATGCGGTCATGCCGCAGCAGTTCAAGAACCTCGCCAATCCTGAAATTCACCGCCGCACCACCGCGGAGGAAATCTGGAACGATACCGGCGGCAACATCGATTACTTCGTCGCCGGGGTCGGTACCGGCGGCACCATCACCGGCGTGGGGCAGGTGCTCAAACCGCGCAAGCCTTCGCTGCGGGTCGTCGCGGTCGAGCCCGAAGAAAGCCCGGTGCTGTCAGGCGGTCAGCATTCTCCGCACAAGATCCAGGGCATCGGTGCCGGCTTTGTGCCTGATATTCTGGATCGTTCCGTGATCGACGAGATCGTCAAGGTCAACAGCGCCACCGCGATCGAAACCTCGCGCGCGCTGGCGCGCAATGAGGGCATCGCCGGCGGCATCTCCTCCGGTGCGGCGATTGCCGCGGCGCTGGTGATCGGCAAGCGTCCGGAAAGTGCGGGCAAGACCATTCTGGCGATTGTGCCGTCCTTCGCCGAACGCTATCTGTCGACCGCCTTGTTTGAAGGAATCTAGCCTGTGCCTGACCAACCGCGACGACCGAGAACGCTGAACGACGCGCGCACCGAAGCCGAATCCGTGTTCAAGAAGGTCACCACCAAGACGCCGGAAGTGCCGCCGAAGAAAACTGCGCTGCCGAGCGTAAAGGAGATGGTCTCGCTGCGGATCGATCAGGACGTGCTCGAACATTTTCAGGAAAGCGGACCCGGCTGGCAAGACCGGATCAACGATGCGCTTCGAAAGGCGGCGGGGAAGTAGGTCTCGCCGTGCGCGGTTTCGCGATCACGCTCCGACGGGCACGGCCACCGGATCGGGGCTTTTCAGGTTCAACAGATTGCCGGTCAGGATCAGCGCCGCGCCGAGCACCGTGAACATGTCGAGCCGTTCGGCATAGATCAGCCAGCCGACGGTCGCGGTCAGCGGCACGCGCAGGAAATCCATCGGCAGCACCACGGTGGCATCGGCGTGCAGCATCGCACGCGCCATGCAGTAGTGCGAGAACGTGCCGCAGAAGGCGACCACGGCCAGCCATCCCCAAACGGCGGCCGAGGGCCATACCCAGACATAGATCGTCGGAATGAGGCCGGCCACGCTCTGGATCACCAGCATCCAGAAGATGATCGCCACGGTCGATTCGGTGCGGGTCAGGGATTTGAGCATCGCAACCGAGATACCGAATCCGACCGCGGCGAACAGCGCGATCAGCTGGCCGGGATTGACCTCGCCGGTCGAGGGACGAACGATCACGATAACGCCGATCACCCCCAGTACGATCGCGGCGATCTTCCACACCGTCATGCGCTCGCCGAGAAAGCTCGCAGCCAGGATCGCGGTCCAGATCGGCATCGTGAATTCAATCGAAACCACCTGTCCCAGCGGAATCAGCGTCAGCGCGAAGAACCAGCCGATCTGCGCCGCATAGTGAATGAAACTGCGCGTGACGTGCTGCAGCGGCCGCGCCGTCTTCATCGCCGCGAAGCCGCCGCTCATGAGGACCAGCGGATACAGCATCACGAAGCCGAGCACGCAGCGCATCTGCATGAGCTGAAACACGTTCACCTCACGCAGCGACTCGCGGGCGGCAACCGCCACCGCCAGCATCAGGCAGAGCCAGCCCGCCATCCATAGCGCGGCCTTTAGTTTGGAAGGTGTTCGGTCCATTAGCGGAAGATGCCAGTCGTCGGGTTGTGCAAATGCAGCAGAGGAGAGCGGGGAGGCGGTATCGGCGACATCTAGCCGATTTGCAACGGGCAGATCTGCCGATGCAGCTTTGCAAGTCACTTTGAGATCAAGTCACTTTGGGGTGTGAGCGGCCGTGTCATCGGTGCTAAGGGTTTTGCCGCTGTGCTGCTGGTCGTTCCCAAAGCGAGGAGGATTTGCCCATGCGTGTCCTGCAATCGGCCGAATGGTCGAAACCGCGCGGCTTTTCACACGGCGTTGCGGTCGACGGTCCCGGCCAATGGATCGTGCTGGCGGGCCAGACCGGCGGCGACGACAAGGGTGACTATCCGCCTGATATGGCCGCGCAGGTTGCTGTTGCGCTGCGAAGGATCATCAAGCTGCTGGCGGAGGCCGGCGCCGGGCCTGAGCACATCGTTCGCCTGACCTGGTATCTGACCAGCCGCAGCGAATACGAGGCGGCGGGCGCCGGCATCGGCGCGGCCTGGCGCGAAACGCTGGGGCGAAATTTCCTGCCCTCGACGCTGCTCTACATCGACGGGCTGGTCGATGTCAGGGCCAAGGTCGAGATCGAAGTCACCGCGTTCGTTCCAGCGTCGTAATCAAAGCGCGCATGTAAATAAAAAGCCGGCAGGGGTCACCCGCCGGCTTTTTTTGAACTGATCTGGTTAGCTAACGATCGACCGTCAGGAACGCGTCAGCGAGATCGAGGCGCCCTTGAACTGGCTGTCGGGCCTGATCACGACGGACTGCTTGTTGCCGCGCGTTGTGAGCGAGATGTTCGCGGAAAATCCGGGCGCCGTGGCGACGACCTCGATGTTGCCGTTGCCGCCGCGTCCCTGGATCACGCCGTTGATGTTGCGGCTGGTTTCGCTCCAGGTTCCGGAGAGCGAGTTACCCTGCGCGGTGACGTTGGTGCTCAAAGCGAATTTATAGCTGTCGCTGGCGCAGGTGAGGGACTGATTGAGACCAGCTCCGCCTTCGCCGACGGCATAAGTGGCGCGGCAGCGAATTCTCTCGCTCGACCCGTCGTCCAGCGTGACGCTGCCCCCGCCGGACCACGTGCCCGCCATACCGGCGAACGGTCCCGATTGAGCATGGCTCGCCGAACTGAAGGCGGACGCAGCAAATAAAGTCACAACAGCAAATATCAGCCGACGCGCAAATGCGTGGGGAGCAGCCTTATTGCCGTGACGCTTCCCAATGTCCGCTGCACGGTACGCCTGCAGATGCTCCATTCCACTTCCCCCGTCCGGCATTGCCACTGAGTTGACCGTTCGCATATGCACCATGGATGGATACGCGCACAAGTCCCTCCCGCCCGATGCTGCCGGAAACATCAGCGCCGGGAGCCGTAATCTTACCGTCCGCGACCGTAAGCGTCGAGTGTGTCGAAGGCTCGCAGGATCCGGACTTGGTCACAATCGTGACTTCCCAAAGCCCATCATAGGGGGTCTGGGCGATCGCGGGTGTGACGGCAAGACCGGCCGCGGCCAAGGAAGCGGTCAAGAAAGCAGAACCCAAAAAAGCGTCTCGGATGCGGTGGTGGCGCATGAGAATAATCCCCGATTTTGTGATGATCCGGCTTATTTCTGGACAATGTGTTGAAAGCTTGCTGCAACGCACCAAGTACGAAAGTTCCCGCGGAAACAAAGATTTGAGAGGGGAATTGGTTCCGTGCCCGGAACGAAAAAACATGCCGCCCGCCGGGGATCGCGCGCAGGCGGCCGTCTGTTGCAGCCGATTCGGATGGGCAGGAACCGACGTTTTTAGGAAAGGCTTCTCAGGACAGGCTTCTCAGGACAGGCTTGGGGCCTTGGTCGCGAACTGCTCGTCCTGCGGCTTGCCGGGCAGGGCGTCGTGAGTCTTGGCGTAATCGACGACTTCGCCGAGCAGCTTCTGGCCGAGCGGCGCCAGCGCCCGTTCCCATAATTCGCGGGCGGTTTCGCCCTTTTTGACGAAGCACCATTCCTGCGCCGCGATGGCCCCGGCATCCATGCGGTCGGCCAGATGGTAGATGGTACCACCAGCGATCGGATCGCCCTCGCGGATGGTCCACTCGACCGCAGCGATGCCGCGATGGCGCGGCAACAGCGAGGGGTGATAGCCGATGCCTCCGAGCCGTGCTGCAGCGAGGGCCTCGCGGCTGATGCGGGCATGGCTGTGCGCGGTGACGATCAGGTCGGTATTTCTGGCGATTTCCGAGGCCACGACCAGCTTGGGATCAGCCTGCACGGTGACTTCGATGCCGGCAGCGCGGGCCGCCGCAGCAAGCCGGTCATCGGCGTCCGCAACCACGACCCTGACGATATCGACACCGCGTTGACGCAGCATGGCCAGTGTCGTCACGCCGAAATGGCGGGAGCCGACGAGGGTGATCCGCATAAGGTTTCTTCCGTCAGGGTTAGACATCCGCCCCGTCGATAACACGTCGCAGGCGTCTGTCACGCCACCGGAAATGGCGGCAGCGGGTTATCAACAGGCCCCGGCCATGCCAGACATGTGCCAAGGACGCTTTACGGTCATATTGGGGTCATTACCGCTGAGCACACGGCCTTTTCAAACGAAAAAGACCGCCAGAGGCGGTCTTTCGTGTCGTGAAGCCAGCGGTTTGACTTAAGAACAGCAGTTTGATTGCGGATCAGTTGCAGACCATCACGCAACGGCCGTCCGGGTAGCAGACCCGATGACGTCCGGCGCCGCCGCAGGGACCGCGGCCGGGTTCGACGATCACCGCGCCGGGAACGACGATGACGTCGCCGCGGTTCGGTACGCAAGCGCCGTTCGGAATGCGGTGGAATCCCCGACCGCAGCCGTCAGCGACCTTGATGATCATGCTGTCCGAAGTCAGGTTCGGCGTCAGCGGCATCGCCTGCACGGCGCTGCCCGATAGTCCCAGGATGAAAGCAAGAGCGACAAGCCTGTTCATTCGTTTCTCCCTCATAACGGTTGTTGTGCCTCACGGACGAGCCACGCCGGGCTATGCCGTAAGCCAAGATTGTTTGGCGGTGATGACGTGATTTATTTACTCGGCTTAACGCCCGATTTGCTGCCCGGCTTATCGCGTCCGAACTTCGGAATCGATTCGGCGAATCCGTTGAAGCAAGTCAGTCGCTCATCCTGCTCTTTCACGAATTTGCAGTCCATCACGCCCTTGGCGGCGGGCGGATTCGGCTTGGGCTTCGGCGGGATCACGCCGTCGTAGCAATCCAGCCGGTCCTTGGTCCCGTCGTCGAGCGTCAGACAGTCCTGAAGTTTTTCAGCGATCGACCGATTGGACGCAGCGGGGGCGCTCTTGTGCGGTTTAGCTTTTGGCGCGGGCGCCGGCTCCGCGCCGTCGTCTTGAGGCGGGGTTTGCGCAAAGGCTGCCGCGGTGGACAGTACGACGATCAGCGCCAGCAACTTCTTCATATCATTTTCCCCTTTGCTTCGAGCCCGAACCTTGAGTTCGAAGCCTTGAATCCAAAGCCTTGAACCCAAAGCCTTGAGTCGAAGCTCTCTACTAGGCGCGGCCTGGCTTCGCCAGCGCATATTTGGCTGCCGCGATCTCGCCCCGCTTGCGGATTAAGGCGATGGACCGCAGCGTGCAAGAGCGACCGCTCGATACGCGATCTTACTGATTTTTAACAAGACAAAATGCGTGAACCCCGTCAGCAATGTCGCAGAAATGATAGTTCGGGCGGCTTTTTGCGGCGACGCTGTTTCCAATATCGCGTTATACGGCTTTTCTGAATTGGGTTTTCTGACCTGCGGCACGGCAATGGAGGCAGCGAGAACATGAACACATCCGGAAACAAATCCAAGAGCAGGCGCTCACGGATCATCCTTCCTCTGGTGTCGATCGTGACCGCGTTTGCGCTGTCGGCGCAGGCGCAGGAAGCCCCCAAGGGACCGCCACAGGGATCCCCGCCGAAGGGCGGCCCGGCCAAGCCGGCGGTTCAGGGTGCTCGTCCGCCTGGCGCGGGGCAGCCCGGTCCCAGACAGGCAGGTCCCAGACAGGCAGGTCCAGGACAAACGGCTCCGGGACAAGCAGGTCCAAGGCAAGCAGGGCCGGGAGGTCCAGGACGCCCGGCGGGTGCGCCGGGCCGGGGGCCTCAGGACGGGCGCTTCGCGCGCGGCGCACCGGCCCGAAATTTTGGCGGCCACGCTTATCGCGGCCGCATGGCCTGGGAAGGCGGACGCTGGCGCCAGGAAATGCACAATGGGCGCTATGGCTGGTGGTGGGACGTCGGCGGGGCCTGGTATTTTTATCCGCAACGGATGGACGGTCCGCCGGCCTATGTGTCCGATCTCGAATTCGTCGACGACGGTGGTGGTCCGGATGGACCGGATGATGGAACGGTCGTGGGCGGTTATCCACCGCCCGGGGCCTATTATCCGCCGCCTGGCGCCTATGCGCCGCCTCCACCGCCACCTCCGGGTCCGCCGGATGCAGCTTCGGGCGCGGTCGGCGGCGCTATTGTCGGCGGACTGCTGGGTGGCCTGATTTCCGGACGGCCGGGCGGGGCGATCGCCGGCGCGGTGGCCGGTGGAACAATTGGCGCGATCTCCGGCGCCCAGGCTACAGCACGGGCCGGCTATTATCTGGCGCAAGGCAATTGCTACTATCGATATCCATCGGGGCAATACGTTCAGGTCGATCCGCGCGGTTGTTATTGAAATCAATCCGAATGCGCGTGAGTTGAGCCGGCAGACCAGCGATGAGCCTGCCGGCAACCGTTATGGTTCGGAAATGCCAACGATGTGAGTTCCGCCATTGCAGCCGCCGATGCATAAGCGGTAGTGTCATGGCAGCAAACGAACTTGAGCCAGCCGGACATGCAAAAGTCTTCCGCGACATCGCTTCCATCGCTCAGCGTTCGCATCGATCTCGATGCGGAAGGACGCATCGGGCCGGGCAAGATCGAGTTGCTTGAAGCGATCCACGCCTGCGGTTCGATCTCGGCCGCGGGCCGCGCGATGGACATGTCCTACAAGCGGGCGTGGGATCTGGTGGATGAGATCAACCACATCTGCGGACGCCCCGCCGTCGAGCGGCAAACCGGCGGCAAGAATGGCGGCGGCGCCGTGCTCACGCCGTTCGGCCTGTCGCTCGTGACCCGTTACCGGAAAATCGAGCGCTCGGCGGAGACCGCCGCCCGCAAGGAGCTTCTGGCGTTGCGGGCCGACATGGATTCGCGCCGAAAAGCCTGAATGGGCTCTATCCCGGCGCCTGACAGGCATTGCAACGCCAGCGGGTTTTTCTTCGCTGCCGCCACTTCCCCACAGCCGCGAGGCTCCGTAGGCTCACGCGTCATCAGAATGTCGAGATCGACGTAAAACATCCGTCCGGTGCACGCTGCTTGTGTGCGGGCCGGATATCAGGTTTGAGGGCGGTTCTGGAAGTTGCCGAAGCGACGCCGGGTTTCCTGCGACAGATAAAATTCGGGGATGGTCCACATGTCAAAAAAGGGAATCACAGGCCACGACGAGTGGGTGCTGACCGAAGCGCTGGCGACGGCGCTGGTTGCGATGGAACAGCTTCCATCGAAACATCAACCGCGTGCGCATATGGACGACGTCAAGAAGCTTCTGACGGCGGGCTCCCAACCCGGAACCGTCAACCTGCATATGGCCCAGGCAAAATGCAGATTATTTCCTGACGTCGACCCCCTGTCCATCTATCGGGAATACGGACTCGAGGACGGACAGCATTAGAAGCTGTTTTGATGAGCTAGGACTCATCTGCTTTTTGTCAGGTGATTCCGGCCGCTAGAGCCTTATCGGTTCTGATTGAATCAGAACCGGGCTCTAGTCTTTGTTTAGACGCGTTTTCTTTACGCGAACCGGTATCCACTTCGCTCGAAAACGCTCTAGAGATTCCCCGGGGCATATTCGCCAAGATATCATCTCTCCCGAGACATCATCTTTCCCAACGCATCATACGAATGTGAGCCTTCAAACATTTGATTTGAAGGTGATCGTGCTTTGCCGCATCACACCGTTAACTGATTTGAAACGAATCCGGGCAAAGACGTGCCCAAGCGTTCGAACTGATCGACCCCAGTCGAACCGATCAAACCAGTCGAACCATCAAACGAACGAAGAGCAATACGATGCCGGCCAAAAACGAACGCCGCGAGCTGATCCCCGTGATCATCGCCACTGTTGTGGCGGCGCTGGGCGCATTTTGCCTGTGGTCGGACCTTCGCAATGATTCACTGAGCCATGGCGACGGCATGATCACGTCGGCGATCGCAACAAAGGCCGGCGCATCCGTGACTCCGACGGAATTACCGGTTCATCTGGTTGTGCCGCAGACCGTGCCGGCCGCCGAGCCCTCGACGGTCGGCCTCGCAAGGCCGTGAAGAATATTTAAGACGAATATTAGTTCGCAGGCACCGTCATCGGCTTGCCCTTGTCGACGATATGCACCGTCAGCAGTTTTAGCGTCTTGTCGCCGATCACCTTGTAGCCGGCATGCGGCACATCGCGGACGTTGACCCCGGCCTGTCCGGCCGGGCGCGTGACTTCCTTGCCGTCGGGCATCTGCAAGGTCGCGCCTTCCAGCACATACACCGCTTCCTCGCCGGGATGCGTATGCCGGTCGATCGTGCTGCCGGGCGGCACCTCGAGAACGGCGATGATGATCTCCTTGTCGGTGCCGGTGAGATCGGCGCGCTTCAACTCGGTCCGGTTGGTCTGCGCCATCGCGGTGGACGCCATCGCGATGAAGAAGATGGTTGCTAAGCGGAACATGGACAGTCCTTCCATTTTTTTGCAGGTAGATCAGTCGCAAATTTCACAGCGACGTATCCTCTACCGTCCCATCAGCGAATAAGGTCGGTCGCATCCTGGTGGTTTATAAAGAGGATCGGCAACGCAAGCGTTGTCCAAGCGGCTATCCCAACTACCTTGCCGCCGCCATTGCACCCAGCCTTGGTAGTCGCAAAGCCGGCTATATGGATTTCCCGGTTCTCGGGTGGCGCAATAGATGCTCTGGCCATACCGCACCTTTTTGGCCATCGCCGGTTCGCTTGCAAAGAGAAGAACCGCCGCAACGCCAAGAACTGCGAATTTCATTGGTGTGCTCCTTTAATGATCCTGTTTTACAATGTCATCATTTGCGGCTTCGCGCCGCCGCAATGCACCGACCGCGGCCAGTCGTTTTGGCCGCTATCAATCGACCGCCGGTGAAGCTTACGTGCCTCGCACCATAGGACAAGTTCCTGCAGATCGGCTATCTCGTTCAGAACGCTACGTCCGGGACGTACACGCAAATGCACAGGTACAAGCAAGTCGAACTTTAGGAGACAGCCGGAACTGAACGGCGATTGCGCCCTGCAAGTCTCTGGCTGCGGCGGCAATCGTCTGCCACAGGGGCCGGGCGCGATATCATCGACCGGGTGTTCACAGGCGAAGTCCACGATCGCAAAGCCACCCACGCTTGAAGAAACGCCGCTAAAATACCGGGTCACCGCGGAAATCCGGGTTTTCCCCGCCCAATATTTGCGCGCTTTCGCGCTATTGACCCGCACCCGGCCGCCCCCTACACAGCGCGGCAAGTGAGCGCGTAGCTCAGGCGGTAGAGCACGTGACTTTTAATCATGGGGTCGAGGGTTCGAGTCCCTCCGCGCTCACCATGAAGCCCCAACATAATCAGTAGCTTCTTCGGAAATCAAAAGAATTGCGGTCAGTCGATTCTGTGATTGGGGATGCGTTGGGGACACAAGCATAAGTGGCATGCTTCGAACAAAATGCCCACCGGAAAAGCTTCCGGCGGGTCTGATTCTGCGATGATTCGCATTGTCGCCAGGCTGTGGCGCGAACTGATTTCTTCCCGCGGAGACGCCTTGCCCGTTCGTCGGCGACAAATTTCGGAAGGACGTCAATCCAGGCCAAGGCGCCGTCGTGCTTGTCCTGAAGCCCTGTGTAGAGATAGACGTCCGCCATCTCGGATAAAGGCGCAAAGGCTGCTTCGCGCATCACTGTGCGCACGACAATCAGGGCCTTGGGCACCGACGGCGACGCCAGTTGCAGGAGCGCTGTTTGCGTCGTGTGGCACGGCGGTGACGTACATTGTGACCATTCAGAAACGGGTCCCACGATCATCGGGGCTAACTGTGCGGAAGTTTGCTCGGGCGCGCCGGCGCAAACAAAAGCCGCGTGGAAACGCGGAACTAATGGGCGGCGACCCTTACGCGGCGTCGATCTCCAGACTGAGCTGCCAATTCTTCTTCGACCGCCCTCCGCAACCGCAGAACCCCGGCGTACCGGAGAGGTAATCGCTCCTCCGTCACGATGGTCTCTTCCGAGCTTGGTGACTGACTTGTATTGTCACTCAAGATAAGGTCCCTCCGAAAATCAACCAGTTGTCGTAACGACATGTCGCCGGGTTCAAACGAACAAAGCCGCCCGGCGGAATATAATCGCCTGACGGCTTTGCTCACGGTGGGCCCGGATGGGGACAATATCCGGTGCACTGACGGTAGAGCGTTCAGTTGACGGCGCAACGAAACTCGTTGGTTGGCGGCCTTTCATCCAGTCACGGGGCTGCTGCACTATCCCGACCGTAAGAATCGCCATATTTGAATTGCAGCTTTTTGCCCGGGGCGGCGCGCCGGGGCCGTCATGGAATGCATGCTGGCCAATCCATGTGTCGTCGATATCAGGGCGTTCTACGCTGCCAATGTAACGGCTTGGTTCGAGACCAAAGAGGCCAGCATGCGCGCTGCCGGCGCCGGCGATCCGGAGATCACCGATTATTTCAGGTCTGACGCGAGATCGGGGAAAGGCTGGTCGCGCGCGTCGGTAGCAATCCGAGACATGAGAGAAATTGCTTCATCAAAGCTCTAAGGGGGGGCTCGATGTTCAAGCAAACCACCCAACAAAGAGCAATGACGCTACTCAGAGCTACCAATACTGAAAGAGTGGCATCTAAACCAGCCTCAATTAGAACGCGAGCGATAGTTCCGCCAACGGTCTTGTGGGTGAGGTAAAGCGGATAGGTTATCAGCCCAACCGTTCTAAAATAACCCGCTCCAGGGACGCTCCTATTGATCGAGCGTCTACTTTCCATCGCAGTGAAGCCAACGACACACATCGCTGCGACGTAGACGGCGACCGGAACAAGAGGCCATTGACCTGAGACGGCAGGAAGGTCTGTTACGTGAAATAGTGACGTGCTGTATATTTCCGCAGCCCCGGAAATGAAAGCAAGGACCAGTCCAAACCGTTCAAGCGGCCTCAATTTTCGATTAGCGGCAGCCCAAAACCAGATTCCCAACGCGAACAAACAACCATGGTACATCAATAGAGGTGCCGCCGTCACCCGATGTATTACGAAAAACCAATACAGATGGGACAACGGAAACTTCAGCATCGCCAACAGGAAAAATGCATTAAAGATCCCGCTATAAATAGTAAGAGCCCATGCCGCGTGAAGCAGAGTTACTCTCTTTAGTGCTAAGAGCACAAACACAAGGGCATAAAATGATATTTCAGCGGACAGCGTCCAATAGACATCGTCGATCCAAGGGCCTCGCGGGACGAGTAGCATCGACCTAATGTAGGGCCCGATAAGTTGAGGAAACGAGTCTCTTGCAAAAATTAATAGAACAACGAAAGCCGCTGTAGCGCATACCCAAACAGCCGGATAGAGCCTGAGTGCACGATTGATTAGAAACTCAATCGGCGACGCTTTGCTCGCGGAGTTTGCGATAACGAATCCGGAAATAACAAAGAAAATTTCAACTCCAACCCAACCGAACCAGGTAAAGGCGACTGCAGATGGGAATTGAGCGCCGGAATAAAGATATCGGTCCAAGCCCCGGAGGTCTCCAGCCCATGACGAGAACATCAGGTGAAAAAAAGCAACACTGAGAGCGGCGGCAAAGCGTAGAAGATCCAGCCACGGATAGTAAGATCTCATAAAATATTGATCCAGTGCCTGTAAATTATCGATTTCAGAAAATGCAAGCGTCGTGCCAAACGGCAGGCCGCTAGCTTAGCACCGTTGCCGCCCAACAGTCACCCGCGGGTCGCCGCAGGAACTCCCGCGATCAGTTGGCTTCCCGGCGAATCTCCGAGGCCACCGGCTGGGAGGTATTGACGACCGAGGGCATCGCCACCGGACGCAGGCCGATCAATTCGGCGGTCCGGATGCCGGTATTGCGCCAGAACGGGAACGAATTGATCCTGGAGTTCTCGAGGATGGCGATCGCGACGGCCGAGAGGAACGGCAGGCTTTCGAGCACCAGCACGCCGGCGAAAATATAGATTTCGCGAACTTCCTTGTAGCTGTTGGTCGCGACCAGCACGGCGGCGCCGATCAGCAAGAGCACGCCGATCACGGCTTCCCAGAACGCCTGGAACTCGACCGACATCAGCGAAAATCCGCCCTTGGAGGTCCGCGCAAACGCCAGGTGCTCGGTGATCAGCCCATTCGCGACCGCGCGCGACACCGTCCATTGCACCGACATCGCAGCGATCATCGCGCCCAGCATCTGCCCCCATTTGATGTTCACGCGCGCGCGATACATCGCGACGAAATGCACCAGTGAAACGACGAACGAGGCAATGATCGGCAGCGTCAGGATCCGGTCGGGAATAGCGATGTCGGCGAATGCGACGATCGGCACCCAGATCAGGTTGAGGATGGCCACGACCACGCCGAGGCTTTCGGCGCCGAGCCAGTTCAGCCAGCCCAGCGCGAATTCACGGCGCTGGTCGGGCGAAAGCCGGCTCGCGCCGGGCAGGAAGCGCCGCCAGTGCTTCTTGACGATCTGGAAGCCACCATAGGCCCAGCGGTGGCGCTGCTTCTTGAAGGCCTCGTAGGTGTCGGGCAATAGCCCATGGCCATAGCGGTAATTGGTGTAATGCGTCAGCCAGCCGTGCTCGATGATCGCGAGGCCCAGATCGGTATCCTCGCAGATGGTGTCGCCGTTCCAGCCGCCGGCCATCTCCATCGCGGCGCGCCGGATCAGGCACATCGTGCCGTGCACGATGATGGCATTGGCCTCGTTGCGCTGGACCATGCCGATGTCGAAGAACCCTGCATATTCGCCGTTCATGGCGTAATGCATCAGGGAACGGTCGCCATCGCGATGTTCCTGCGGCGCCTGCACCAGGCCGACGCGCGGGTCGGCGAAAACAGGCACAAGATCCTTCAGCCAGTCCGGCTGCACGACATAGTCAGCGTCGATAATGCCGATGATCTCGGCATCCACAGCGGTGCGGTCCATCGCGATGCGCAGCGCACCGGCCTTGAAACCCTGGACCTTCTCGGCATTGATGAACTTGAAGCGTTCGCCGAGCGTGCGGCAGTGATCCTGGATCGGTTGCCAGAACTCGGGGTCGGGCGTGTTGTTGATGATCACGACGCATTCGAAGTTCGGATAGTCCAGCCGGGACACCGCATCCAGCGTCTGCTTGAGCATGTCCACCGGCTCGAAATAGGCGGGGATGTGGATCGAGACCTTGGGGAAGGTAACGCCCTCGCCGATGGTGGCCGGCGCGACCGGGGCGCTCTTGACCAGCAGGCGGCGCGGGGCCCGGCCGAAGGCCACGGCCGCGATTTCCTCGATCCGCGCCATCGCGATCAAGACCAGTGGAACCAGCAGGATCAGGCCCAACGTCAAGGCAAAGGCTGAGCCGAATATGAAGTAGTGCCCATTCCAGTAGGCAAAGACGGTCGCGGTCCAGGCGCCGACGCCATGCGCCGCGGCCGCGAGCAGCAGCGCCTGCATCGCGGTGGCCTCGGCGATCGCCAGAATGGGAAGCGACATCAGGATGCCGACGAGGACTGCAATGGTCGCGAGCTTCCAGTAGTTCTCGTCGACCACAGGACCGGTCCAGGAAAACTTCGGTTCGAGGGAGGCGTCCAGAATGCCCCAGTAGGGTCCGACGCCGCCTTCGAAGAACTTCCACGGCCGGTCGATCGCTTCGACGATGTTGTATTCCATGCCGATGGCCTCGGCACGGGATACGAAATTGCGCAGCACGACGGCCTGCTCGAACCGGCCAGGGTCGGCGTTTCGGAGATTGTAGCCGGCGCTCGGCCAGCCGAACTCCGCGATCATGATCCGCTTGCCGGGGAACTGGTCGCGTAACAGCTGGTACATCGCGACGGCCTGATCGACCGCCTGCTTGTCCGTGAAATTCTCCCAGTAAGGCAGCACGTGCGCGGCAATGAAGTCGACGGAATAAGCGAGCTGCGGATTGTCGCGCCAGATGTTCCAGATTTCGCCCGTCGTTACAGGAACATTGACGGATTTCTTAACTTTCTTGATGAGCTCGATCAGGTCTTCGACCTTCTGGTCGGCGCGGTAAATCGTCTCGTTGCCGACGACCACGCCGATGACATTGCTGTTGCGCCGGGCAAGATTGATGGCGGCATCGATCTCGCGTTCGTTGCGCTCAGTGTTCTTGTTGATCCAGGCGCCGACCGTGACCTTCATGCCGAATTCCGCGGCGATCGGGGGCACCAGTTCGTTGCCCTCGGTCGAGGAGTACAGGCGCAGCGCCCGCGTCAGGGTCGAAAGCTTCTTGAGGTCGGCGCGAACCTTCTCGGAATCGCCTGCCGTGTCGGCAACGACGTGACCCGGTTCAAACGGCGCATAGGACGCGCTCGGCAATATGCCGCGGAACTCCGGTGCTGATCGCTTCTCCTGGAGCAGACCCCAAAACGCAGCGTGAGCGGCGGCAACAAATAACAAAACGGCGACGACGGCGCGCATCGCGACAAAAACCATACGGGGTCAATATGGCAGGGAAGCGGATCCGTCCCCGAGATCCGACCAAGTCAGCGGCAGCACGAGCATATATCTGCCACGCGATTAAACAACTCTTATGACGCCGTGGCGTTTTGAGGGCGCAGGCGAGCCGGAATGCTGAAAATCCAGAATCGACAAGAAATCGCGTCGGTGCCCGCCGGAACTACTTTAGAACTAGTAGCGAACGCTATTTGGCGGCCGGCGCGGGCGAGGCAGCCGGCGAGGGCGTTGCCGGCGGTGTGGCGGGCGCTGCTGTTCCGGCCGTGGTCGGGGCCGGCGGAGGTGAGGCGGCCGCTGCGGCCTGCGGTTGCGCACCGGGATTGATCCAGCAGGCATGCACGCGGCTGTTGAGCGTCTCGGCTACCTTGGGGTCGATCTGGCCACCGAAACGGGTCAGGCAGCGAAAGGTCGCCTGGACATGGCCGCCCGGACAGCCGAACCGGTCGTAGAGATCGAGGTGACGAAACGCGGTGTCGAGATCGTCGAGCCACATCAGGCGCACGACCCGGCGGCCGAGCCAGACGCATTCGGGGTTGCCGGCCGGTCCATTGATGGCCTGCGCCGCTTCGACGAATTCGTCGGTCTTGCGCTGGTTGTCCTTGGTGGCATCCGCCGCGGCCGGTGCATTAGTAACCCCGGGTTTGGGGGCCGGGTCCTGCGCGCTGCCGCTCTGGGCAAAGGCACAGCCAGTACCGATCAGAAGGGCTAGGCCGGAAACGGCGAGGTGGCGCAAAACCGTACTTTTCAACTCAAGCACACCTCGACGCATAAATTCCCCGATTTTGTTACCAACCAGCCTGACCCTAGCCGGTTTTGATGCCGTTCAAATAGGTCCCCAATACGGCGGAGACAGTTCCGGATTCCCATGACGGACATTTCGGATTTTGTCCAGCAAACTCACAACTTTATCGCGCCGTGGTAAAGCCCGTACAGGCCAGCCCCTTGGCAGACGCCCGGCGACCGGGTAAGCGACGAGCCTCGCCCGGAGGATGGAACCGATTTCTCTTCGCACGCCACTGGCGCTTCTCCTGATATCGCTGGGCGCGATCGCCGGCGTGTGGTGGTGGCTCAGCACGCCGATTACGCTGGTGCGCGCGCCGATCGATCCCAACGCCAAGCTGCTTTGCGTTTCCTACGCGCCGTTCCGTGGCGCGCAGACGCCGCTGTCGCCGGCTACCCATATCGAACGGGAACAGATTGCCGAAGATCTGGCCCAACTGGCCAAGATCTCCGACTGCGTGCGGACTTATTCAATCGAAAGCGGCCTCGACCAGGTACCTGAAGTTGCCTCGAAAGTAGGGTTGAAGGTCATTCAGGGAATCTGGCTCGGCAGCGACCGCCTCAGGAACCTCGCGCAGATTTCGACCGTGGTGGGCCTCGTCAAACAGTTTCCCGATGTCATCACGTCGGTTGTCGTCGGCAATGAGGTGCTGTTGCGCGGGGAGATGACCTCGACCGATCTCGCGGCAACCATCCGCTCGGTAAAGGCCCAGATCGCGCCGGTTCCCGTCACCTATGCCGATGTCTGGGAATTCTGGCTGCGCTACCGCGAGGTCTATGAAGCGGTCGACTTCGTCACCATCCACATTCTTCCCTATTGGGAAGACTTTCCGATCCGCGCCAAATACGCCGCCGCCCATGTCGATGCGATCCGCAAGCGGATGGCGGTGGCGTTTCCCAACAAGGAAATCCTGATCGGCGAGACCGGCTGGCCGAGCGCCGGGCGGATGCGCGAAGGCGCGTTGCCGTCGCGCACCAATCAGGCGCGGGTGGTGTCCGAAATCCTCGATCTGGCCAAGCGGGAAAGCTTTCGCGTCAATCTGATCGAAGCCTATGACCAGCCCTGGAAACGCGAGCTCGAAGGCACCGTCGGCGGCTATTGGGGCCTGTTCGATTCCGTACAGCGCGCGTTGAAGTATCCGCCCGGCGTGGCGATCAGCAATTATCCGCTCTGGAAGCTGCAGATGGGCTGCGGCATGGGCTTGAGCTTCTGCATATTCGGCGCGGCCTGGCTGACGCTGCGCCGCCGGCCGTGGACGCCGCGGCTTATATCCTGGATCGCGGTCGGCCTCTTCGCGACCGCTGCCGGCATTCTGCTCGGCGTCGCCGCCGACAAGATGTTTTACGAGAGCTACGGCTTTGGCGGCTGGCTGCGCTGGGGCGCGTTATTGGCGGCGGGTGTGGCCGCGCCGTTGCTCAGCGCCAGCGCATTGATGTCGGGGCGGGCTGCGCCGACCTTTCTGGAATTGTTAGGCCCGCGCCAGGACCGAACCCGATCGGTGTCGGCGGTTCTCTTAGGCGTAACGCTGATCGTCACCGTGCTGGTCGGCGCGGAGAGCGCGCTCGGGTTTGTGTTCGATCCCCGCTACAAGGACTTCCCGTTCGCCGCGCTGACCATGGCGGTGCTGCCATTTGCGCTGCTCACGCTGCTCAACCGTCCGCAGCGAGGGCCGCGTCCGATCGCTGAGGCGGTATTCGCCGGCCTGTTTGCGATGGCGGCGCTGTTCACTCTGTTCAATGAAGGGTTCAACAACTGGCAGTCGATGTGGACCTGCGCGCTGTATTTCCTGCTCGGGCTTACGCTGTGGCAGGCGCGGGGCGTGCAAATCCCAAAATAAGCAGCCCGATCGCAAGTCCCGACAATTCGATATTGTAGAGCACGATGCCGAGCCCCGCGGCGATCACGCCGCGGTCATCAGGACGATCGACGGCCGGATCAGGTTGAGGACCGCAATGACAAGTGCGGTGATCCCGAACACCGAATTCTTGTAAAGCACGGTCGCCAGACTGCGGGCCTGGCACAGCATGCTCTGCAAGCCGGCATCGCAGGCCAGCGACACCGTCGACAACTCGATCGCGAGATAACGCAGATAGAGCGCGTAGCCGACGGTCAGGAAGCCGACCAACATCAACCATTGCACCTGATAGGCGTCAGCCGAAAGGTGTTTTTTTCACGGGATCATGTTCCGGCTAAGGGTCGTTGCAGAAAGGCTGCGTTCGAAGGTCCCCGAATATGCTGGGGAATCCGGTTCGGGACAACCCGGCGGCGGTAGCAAGTCCGTCATATCGGCGAAATAGAATTCGAAGTCGATCCCAAACCGTTGCAATAACGAGATTATTGCAATGGTCTTGATGCGCCCCCGATATCCGCGGCCGAAAATCAGCGGCCAAAGAGCAACGAGAGCGTTGAAGGTTCCGGTTTCTTCGGCGCCGGCTCGTCTCTTGCGGAGGAACGCCTGGAACTGCTGTGCCTGCCATGCGTGGACGGTTTGATGCTGGTCGTCGTCGCCGTTGGGGCCGGCTGATCGCGATCGTTACCGGTCAGGGACAGGCGCTGGCCGTCGAACACAGTGGTCTCGCAGGAGCGGTCATTTTCGATCATGCCGGCGCAGATTTTCGCCGCCGCCGCCGCATCGGTCAGCGGCCCCGCCACCAGCCGAAGCTGCATGCCGAGCCCGGTGCTGCCCTCTTTGACCACGATGATCGGCCGTAACGCCGCCAGCGGCGCATTCGACCTCGTTTTGAGAAGCCCGCGCCACAGCGCGCGCAATCCTCCGACCGAATTGGCGCCGCCGACATCGACGCCGAATTCCGTCCGCTGGACCTTGGGGGGCGACTCCGTTGCTTCCGGACCGTCATCGGTGGCAGCGGGCGGGGCTGACGCCACGACCTCCGGCTTCTGCGGCGCCTGAGCCGGGGGCACGGCGGCAGTCTTTGGCGATGCCATGGGCGATGACGGCGCGCTCGGCGGTTCGATCAGTTTTCCGGCCGCCGGATCAGGTGGCCCCATCATCGATTTCGATTCCATCAGCGGCGGCGGCACGGTGGCCGTTGGCGGATTCGAAGGGGTCTGGGTCGAAGGCGCTTGGTTTAAAGACGCCTGGGCCTGCACTGGCGCCTGAGCCGTGGATGGCGTCGCAGCCGGGGCGGGGTCCGTGACGGTCGCAACCGTTGACGGTTTGTCCGCGGGTGATGTTACCGTTGCCGCCGTTGCAACTGGTTTCGCCGGGATTGGGATTGCGGCCATCGCGGGCGCGCTCGTCACGACCGGGGCGACGGGTGGGCCGATCGGCAGCTTTTGCACCTCGGTCGGCGCTGCCACCGCCGTCGGAGCGGAAACTGCCGGCGTCGCGCCGGCCTGCGACGAGCCTTGGGAGGACGAGCCCTGGGAAGAAGCTTGCGGCGAAGCCGACGCGGCATTCTGCCGCGCGATCGCGCCGGTGACCGAATCCATCCCCTGCTCCAGAACGTTGACGCGGGAGTACAGCCGGTCGCGGTCGCCGTTCAGGGTGTCGATAGCGGAGGCCAGACGCCGCGCTTCGCTCTGGCTTTCCTTGGCGACGCTTTGAATTTGCTGCGCCTGTCGCGCCAGATCGACGGCGGCTATTTGGTCCCGCCGCGATCCGATCGACGACTGGTTGGCGAGGAACGCAATGGTGATGGCGGCGACCGTACCAACCGCCCACGACCCGAGCCGCCAGAGAGCGCGCCGGTCGAATTCATCCTCCTCGGCCAGGAATCCGGACAGCAAGCCGCCGGTATTCTCGGTTTCGAAGCGATCAGCCAGATTGTCGGCATCCTTTGCCATTAGAAGTTTGCGGCCCCCTGAAGCTTAACCGAATCATTTCGCAAACATTAACAGGAAATCGGCCTTGTTCCTGAATCCGGGCGTTCCCGGATGCCGAATCGTTTCCATGCATGACGAAAACGCTTTATGACGGCGGCGGCGTAATATCGGCCGCAACGTTTGAGGATTCGGATGACCGGCAAGACAGGCAGGACCAGCCTGACCATCGTGCTCGCGGCAGGCGAGGGCACGCGCATGCGTTCTTCATTGCCGAAGGTCCTGCATCCCGTCGCCAACCAGTCGCTGCTGGCCCATGTGCTTAGCGCCGCCCCCAAGGGAATCAGCGCTGCGCTCGCCGTGGTGATCGGTCCGGACCACCAAGCCGTGGCCGACGAGGTCGCCCGCGTGCGCCCGGACGCCAGGACCTTTATCCAGCGCGAGCGTCTCGGCACCGCGCATGCGGTGCTGGCGGCGCGTGAGGCGATCGCGCACGGCGCCGACGATCTCCTGGTCGCATTCGGCGATACGCCGCTGATTTCAGCCGCGACACTCGAGCGCCTGCGCGCGCCCTTGAAGAATGGCGCAGCGCTCGCCGTGCTGGGCTTTCGCGCTGCCGATCCGACTGGCTATGGCCGGCTACTCGTCGAGGGCGACCAACTGGTGGCGATCCGCGAGCAGTCCGATGCCAGCGCCGAAGAGCGCGCGATTAAACTATGCAATGCCGGCGTGATGGCGTTCGATGGCCGCAAGGCACTGTCGATCATCGACAAGATCGGCAATGCCAACAGCAAGGGTGAATACTATCTGACGGATGCGGTCTCGATCGTTCGAGACCTGGGACAGGAGGCCGTCGTGATCGAGACCAGCGAGGATGAAGTGCGCGGCATCAACACCAAGGCCCAGCTTGCCGAAGCCGAGCAGGTGATGCAGGCACGGTTGCGCAAGGCCGCGCTCGATGCCGGCGTGACGCTGATCGCACCCGAGACGGTCTATCTCGCCGCCGATACCAGCTTCGGCAAGGATGTGACGATCGAGCCTTTTGTGGTGATCGGTCCGGGCGTGTCGATCGCAGACGGCGCGGTGATCCATTCCTTCTCGCATATCGTGCAGGCCTCGATCGGCAAGAAGGCCTCCATCGGTCCCTATGCGCGGTTGCGGCCGGGGACGTCGCTGGGCGACGGCGTGCGGATCGGCAATTTCGTCGAGACCAAAGCCGCCGTTATCGAAGCCGGCGCCAAGGTCAATCATCTCTCTTACGTCGGCGATGCCCATGTCGGCGAGGGCGCCAACCTCGGCGCCGGCACCATCACCTGCAATTATGACGGCTTCTCCAAGCACAAGACCGAGATCGGCGAGGGCGCGTTTGTCGGCACCAATTCCTCGCTGGTCGCGCCTGTCAAGATCGGCAAGCGCGCCTATATCGGATCGGGATCGGTGATCACCAAGACGTGCCCGACGATGCGCTGGCCGTGGAGCGCAGCCAGCAGACCACCCGCGAGGGCGGCGCCAAGCGATATCGCGACATCAAGATGCGCGGCAAGACGCCGAAAGGCTGACAATGGCAGGCGTTGTTAAGCTTTCGGCTTAACGGTGTCTCAATCCGCAATAATTATTGAGTAACGGTCGATCCGCGTTTTTCGTTAAGAGATCAGCGGGTTTTCGGCGATGTTTCGTCGATTTGGGGATATCTCCACATGTGCGGCATTGTCGGCATTCTCGGGCGCGCTCCGGTCGCGGAGCAGATCGTGGATTCGCTCAAGCGGCTGGAATATCGCGGCTACGATTCCGCCGGCGTCGCCACGCTGGAAGGCGATCAAATTGTGCGCCGCCGCGCCGAAGGCAAGCTGCGCAATCTTGAATCGCGCTTGAAATCCCAACCGCTCGACGGTCTCGCCGGCATCGGACATACCCGCTGGGCCACCCACGGCAAGCCGACCGAGAACAACGCGCATCCGCACGCGACCGAGCATGTCGCGGTGGTTCATAACGGCATCATCGAGAATTTCCGCGAGCTGCGGCAAATGCTGGAAGCGCAGGGCGCCAAATTCACCAGCGAGACCGACACCGAAACCGTGGCGCATCTGGTCACGTCCTATTTGCTCAAGGGGCATTCGCCGCAGGAAGCAGTGAAGGCATCGCTGCCACAGTTGCGCGGCGCCTTTGCGCTGGCGTTTCTGTTCAAGGGCCATGGCGACCTGATGATCGGCGCCCGCAAGGGCTCGCCGCTGGCGATCGGTCATGGCGACGGCGAAATGTATCTCGGTTCCGATGCGATCGCGCTGGCGCCCTTTACCGACACCATCAGCTATCTAGAGGATGGCGACTGGGTGGTTCTGAGCCGCGAAGTCGGCGTGATCTATGACGCACAGGGTTCGGTGGTGAATCGCGACGTGCTGAAATCCGGCGCATCGTCTTTCCTGGTCGACAAGGCCAATTACCGCCACTTCATGGCCAAAGAAATTCACGAGCAGCGGAAGTGGTCGGCCACACGCTGGCGCGTTACGTCGACATGGCGACCGAACGCGTCGCGCTGCCGATCACACTGCCGTTCGATTTCAAGGATATTCAGCGTATTTCCATCACCGCCTGCGGCACCGCGAGCTATGCCGGCTATATCGCCAAATACTGGTTCGAGCGCTTGGGCCGCGTTCCGGTCGAACTCGATGTCGCCTCGGAATTCCGCTACCGCGAGGCGCCGCTGCGCAAAGGCGACCTGGCGATCTTCATTTCGCAGTCAGGCGAGACCGCCGACACGCTGGCGGCATTGCGCTATGCGAAGTCACAAGGCTTGCACACGCTGTCCGTCGTCAACGTGCCGACCTCGACCATCGCGCGCGAAAGCGAAACCGTGATGCCGACGCTGGCCGGTCCGGAAATCGGCGTTGCCTCGACCAAGGCGTTTACCTGCCAACTGATGGTGCTGGCCGCGATTGCGATTGCTGCAGGCAAAGCGCGCGGCGAATTGTCTGAGGCGGACGAGACAAAACTCGTGCATGGCCTCGTGGAAATTCCGCGGTTGATGGCGGCTGCGGATTGAGCCGCAGATCGAAAAACTGGCGCGCGATATCGCCAAATCCAAGGATGTGCTCTATCTCGGCCGTGGCACCAGCTATCCGCTGGCGCTGGAAGGTGCGCTTAAGCTGAAGGAAATTTCCTACATCCACGCCGAAGGCTATGCCGCCGGCGAACTGAAGCACGGGCCGATCGCGCTGATCGACGAGAACATGCCGGTCGTGGTGATCGCGCCGTTCGACCGCGTGTTCGAAAAAACCGTTTCCAACATGCAGGAAGTAGCCGCTCGCGGCGGTAAAATCATTCTCATGACCGACGCCAAGGGCGCCGCGGAAGCCACCATCCAGTCGCTGGTGACGATCGTGCTGCCCGATATGGCCGCGACCTTTACGCCGATGGTCTATGCCGTCCCCGTGCAACTATTGGCCTATCATACCGCCGTGGTCATGGGCACCGACGTCGACCAGCCGCGAAATCTCGCAAAATCGGTAACGGTGGAATAACCGCCCCATAAACGCTGCCTAACCGTTCCTTGGTGTCTCCTTGGCGCCGGCCGGGTAGGGTCTTCAAAAGTCTGCTAGGATGGCTTAGCTGGCATGATGTACCGGCCGCTCCGGCCGACCTGGAACCCCCGATGAACCGCGACGATCTGCCCCCGACTGACCTGCCGCCGGACGCGCCGCGCGGTTTCATGGCCCGATTTCGGAACTACTTCCTCACCGGCCTGATCGTGGCCGGCCCGATCGCCATTACCTTCTATCTGACCTGGTGGTTTGTGACCTGGGTCGACGGTCTGGTACGGCCGTTTGTGCCGATCGCCTACCGGCCGGAAACCTATCTGCCGTTCGGCTTGCCGGGCTCCGGCTTGATCGTCGCCGTGATCGCGCTGACGCTACTCGGTTTCCTCACCGCCAATCTGATCGGGCGTACGCTGGTCGATCTCGGCGAAAAGCTGCTGGGACGGATGCCGGTGGTGCGCGCGATCTATCGCGGCCTCAAGCAGGTGTTCGAGACGCTGTTTTCGGGCTCGGGATCGAGCTTCCGCCGCGTCGGGCTGGTCGAATTTCCCTCGCCAGGCATGTGGTCGATCGTGCTGATCTCGCAATCGCCGAGCGTCGAGATCGCCAACAACCTTCCCGGCCAGGAAGAACATATCTCGGTGTTTCTGCCCTGCGCGCCGAACCCGACCACCGGTTTCTTTTTCTACGTGCCCAAGAACAAGATCGTCGAAATCGACATGAGCGCCGAAGACGCCGCCACCCTGATCATGTCCGCCGGCGTGGTGCAGCCGGGCTCCGACCCGCAGAAGAAGATCGCCGCGCTCGCCGGAATGGCGAACGCCGCTCGCGTGGCGAATGCATCCCCGCTGCAGCCGGCACCAGCGAAGGTGGATTGATCGAGTTCGTCATTCCGGGATGGTCCGAAGGACCAGACCCGGAATCTCGAGATTCCGGGTTCGATGCTTTGCATCGCCCCGGAATGACGATCGCTAAAATTTCACCCCGCGCCAATCAGCGGAATCGCCTCATCCCGTTCATACAAATACAACAGGCAACGCAGTGCTTCGCCGCGCTCGCCTTTCAGCTTCGGATTATCCTTCAGGATGCGCAGCGCTTCGTCGCGGGCTTGGGTGATGAGCTGGGCATGCACCTCGGAGCGCGCGATGCGGTAGCCGGGCAGGCCGCTTTGCCGCACGCCGAGCACGTCGCCTTCGCCGCGCAGTTTTAGATCTTCTTCGGCGATCCGAAAACCATCGGTGGTTTCGCGGATCACCTTCAGCCGTGCGGTCGACATTTCGTTCAGCGGTTCCTTGTAAAGCAACAGGCAGGTCGAGGCTTCGGAGCCGCGACCGATCCGTCCGCGCAATTGGTGCAACTGAGCCAGTCCAAAGCGCTCGGCATTCTCGATCACCATGATGGTGGCGGCGGGCACATCGACGCCGACTTCCACCACGGTTGTTGCGACCAAGAGGCCGATTTCGCCATCGGCGAACTGGCCCATCACGCGGTCCTTTTCGGTGCCCTTCATCTGGCCGTGCACCAGGCCGACGCGGTCGCCGAAACGCTGTTGCAGGCTTTCAAAGCGCTGTGTCGCGTTGGTGAGGTGCTCGATGCCCTCGGCTTCGGATTCTTCCACCAGCGGACAGATCCAGTACACGCGCTTGCCGGCGTGCAGTGCCCGACCGACGGCTTCGGTCACTTCGTTGAGGCGGCTGTTCGGCACCGTACGGGTATCGATCGGCTGGCGCCCGGCGGGTTTTTCGCGCAATTCCGAGACGTCCATATCGCCGAAATATGTCAGCACCAGCGTGCGCGGAATCGGCGTCGCGCTCAGCACCAGCACGTCTACGGCGTCGCCCTTGGCGGTCAAGGCCAGACGCTCGCGCACGCCGAAGCGATGTTGTTCGTCGACGACCGCCAGCGCCAGCGCCTTGAACACGACGTCGTCCTGAATGAGCGCGTGGGTGCCGATCAAAAAATCGATCTCGCCGGCTTCGAGCCGAGCCAGGAGATCGCGCCGTTCCTTGCCTTTTTCGCGTCCGGTCAGGATCGCGACCCGCAAGCCCGCACGCTCGGCCAAAGGCGTGATGGTCTTGATGTGCTGGCGCGCGAGAATCTCGGTCGGTGCCATCAGCGCGGCCTGTTTGCCGACTTCGGTGACGGCCGCGGCGGCCAATAGCGCCACCACGGTCTTGCCGGAGCCGACGTCGCCCTGAAGCAGCCGCAACATGCGCAGCGGCTGACGCAGATCATCCGAGATCGCGGCGGCGGCCTGCTGTTGCGAAATGGTTAGCGCGTAGGGCAGTGCGTCGATGATCTTGTTGCGCAGATGGCCGTCGCCGGCATGGCGGTCGCCGGCCGGACGGCGCAATTGCGCCCGTACCAGCGCCAGCGCCAGTTGACCCGCTAGCAGCTCATCGAACGCAAGCCGCGACCAGAAAGGCTCGCCGGGCAAGATGTCCGTCAGTTCGACCGGGACATGGACGCGGTTCAGCGCCTCGTGAACGTCTGGAAATTTGCAACGGCGGATCACCTCGGGGCTGATCCATTCCGGCAGGTCCGGCAGCTTTTGCAGTGCCTGCACCATCGCGCGCCGCAAGGAGCCTAGCGCCAGCCCTTCGGTCAAGGGGTATACCGGATCGATGCCCGACAGTTTGGCAAAGCCGGCTTCGTCGACGACCCGGTCCGGATGCGTAATCTGCAACGTGCCGTCGTACATCTGCGGGGTGCCGGAGACGTAGCGTTTTTCGCCGACCGGCAGCAGTTTTTCGACAAAGCCTGGCTGGGCGCGAAAATAGGTCAGAACCACATCGCCGGTATCGTCGCTGGCATAGACCAGATGCGGCGCGCGATGGTTGCGCGCGGGCGTCGGGCGGTGCCGGTCGACCGTGACCTCCAGCGTCACCACGGTTCCAGCCGCCACGTCGCGGATTTTCGGCCGCGCGCGGCGGTCGATCACGCTGGCTGGCAGATGCAGCAGCAGATCGACCAGCCGCGGCGTTTCACTGCGGCCAAGCAGATAGCGGAACAATTTGTCCTGCTTCGGCCCGACGCCACCGAGACTCGTGACCGGCGCAAACAGGGGATTGAGCAGAGCAGGGCGCATTGAGACTTTCTCGTTGCATACAATCCATCATGCGCGGACCTGATCCGCGCATCCATCTTCAAAAGGCCTGACATTGCCGGGTCAAGCCCGGCAATGTCGAGACAGTTGATAATTCGCGGGACATTAGGGCTGACATTCGCTGATCCAAGGCTATATCAACCCGCCCGGCACGTCCGGGCTTTTGGCGTTCGAATTGGAAGTGGAATATGACGGGATCAACACGATCGAGCGGCGGGCTCGATGACCGCCGCAAGCGGCTTTTATTTCGCTGCTGGCATCGTGGCACCCGGGAAATGGATCTTATTCTCGGCCGTTTTGCCGATGCCGAGATTACTGGTCTCACCGATGAGGAACTGGGTCTGCTCGAGCAGCTGATCGAAGTGCCTGAGCCGGATCTGTACGCCGCGCTGACCGGCAATGTGCCGCTGGCGCCGGAATATTCGAGCTCGCTGTTCGACCGGATCAAGGCGTTTCGTCCGACGGATTACGGCGCATGAAGGCGCCGACCCAATCACCCGCGCAACAGCTCGTCGCCGGCCGCGCGCTGACCTTTGCCAATGTCGCCGAGGGCGCCGAGGGCCTGGTGGTCTCGGACCTCGCGCGTGCGGTCGCGGCACGGCCGAAACCGCCGGCCGTCAGTCTCGCGGTGGTGTGCCGCGACGGCGCGCGCATGCAGCAATTGGCGCGGTCGCTGGAATTCTTTGCGCCGGATCTGCCGGTATTGTTGTTTCCGGCCTGGGACTGCCAGCCCTATGACCGGGTGTCGCCGCATGGCGGCATCCTGGCGCAGCGGCTGACGACATTGGCGCGGCTGTCCCGGCTTGCGGGGTAGCGACAAGCCGCTGATCGTGCTGACCACGGTCAACGCGATCGTGCAGCGGGTGCCCGCGCGCGAACTGGTCGCGGCGCAGGCGCTGTCGGTTGCGCCCGGCCATGTCGTGCCGATGGATTCGATCGTGTCGTGGCTGGAGCACAACGGCTACAACCGCTCGTCCACCGTGCGCGAGCCCGGCGAATATGCCGTGCGCGGCGGCATTCTCGATCTGTTTCCAGCCGGGCTCGATCAGCCCGTGCGGTTCGATTTCTTCGGTGACTCCCTGGAATCGATCCGGACATTCGATGCCGAGACCCAGCGCACGCTGCTGGACATGCGCGCGCTCGATCTGGTGCCGATCTCCGAATTCCAGCTGGTGACCGAGACCATCCGCCGGTTTCGGATGGGCTATGTCGCGGCGTTCGGCGCGCCCGAGCGCGACGATCCCCTGTACGAAGCGGTCAGCGAAGGCCGCCGCCATCCCGGCATGGAGCATTGGCTGCCGCTGTTTGCCGAGCGGATGGACACGCTGTTCGATTATCTCGGCGAGGCGCCTGTTGTGATCGAGCCGCAGGGCGAGGATGCCGCGCGCGAGCGCTTCACGCAGATCACCGACTATTACGAAGCCCGGCGCGAGGCGATGGAGCATCCCGGCGGCGGCGCGATCTACAAGCCATTGCCGCCCGACCGGCTCTATCTGACCGAGAATGAGTGGACGAAGCGTCTGGATGAAGCTGCCTTGGCGCGGCTGACGCCGTTCGCGGTGCCCGAGGGCAGCGCCGGCGGTGGTCGATGCCGGGGCGCGTGCCGGGCGCAATTTTACGCCCGAGCGCGCCGACAGCAGCGTCAACGTGTTTGAAGCCGTTGTCGCCCATGTCCTGGCATTGCAGGCGCTGCGCAAGAAGGTGGTGATCGCGCTGTGGAGCGAGGGCTCGCGCGACCGCATGGGCAGCATGCTGAAAGACCACAAGCTGCTGAATCTCACCAGCGTCAATTCCTGGCGCAAGGTGCAGGCCACGCCGCGCAACGAGGCGATGCTGGCGGTGGTCGGCATGGAATCCGGCTTCGAGACCGACAACGTCGCCGTCATCAGCGAACAGGACATCCTCGGCGACCGTCTGGTGCGACCGCGCAAGGCGACCCGCAAGCTCGACAATTTCATCTCGGAGGTCACGAGTCTCGCCAGCGGCGATCTCGTGGTGCACGTCGAACACGGCATCGGACGATTTGTCGGCTTGCAGACGCTCGAAGTCGGCGGCGCGCCGCATGATTGCCTCGAACTGCACTATGCCGCTGAGACCAAGCTGTTTCTGCCCGTCGAGAACATCGAACTATTGTCACGCTACGGTTCCGACCACGCCAATGTCGAACTCGATCGTTTGGGCGGCGGCGGTTGGCAGGCGCGTAAAGCCAAACTCAAGAACCGCATTCGCGAAATCGCCGGCGAGCTCATCAAGATCGCCGCCGAGCGGCATCTGCACGAAGCGCCGAAAATGCCGGTGCAGCCGCATGTCTATGACGAGTTCTGTGCGCGTTTCCCCTACGAGGAAACCGAGGACCAACTCGGCGCGATCAATGCGACTTTAAAGGACCTCGAAAGCGGCCGGCCGATGGACCGGCTGATCTGCGGCGACGTCGGATTCGGCAAGACCGAGGTGGCGCTGCGCGCGGCGTTCGCGGTGGCGCTCGACGGCAAGCAGGTCGCCGTCGTCGTGCCGACCACGCTGTTGGCGCGCCAGCACAGCAAGAATTTTGCCGAGCGGTTCCGGGGTTTTCCCGTCAATGTAGCGCAGGCCTCGCGCCTGGTTGCACCGAAGGAAATGACCCAGGTCAAGAAGGGGCTGGCGGAAGGCGCGGTCGACATCGTGGTCGGCACCCACGCCATCCTCGGCAAGTCGATCAAGTTCCGGGATCTCGGCCTCGTCATTGTCGACGAGGAGCAGCATTTCGGCGTCAATCACAAGGAACGCCTGAAAGCGTTGCGTTCCCAGGTGCATGTGCTGACGCTGAGCGCGACACCGATTCCGCGCACGCTGCAGCTGGCGCTGACAGGGGTGCGGGACCTCTCGATCATCGCTTCGCCGCCGGTCGACCGGCTTGCAGTCCGCACTTTCGTGGCGCCGCACGATCCGCTGATGATCCGCGAGGCGCTGTTGCGCGAACGTTACCGCGGCGGGCAGGCCTTCTATGTGGTGCCGCGCATCGAGGATCTCGCCAGCGTCAAGGATTTCCTCGACAAGAACGTGCCGGAGATGAAGGTCGCGGTCGCGCACGGGCAAATGCCGCCGACGGTCATCGAGGACATCATGTCGCCTTCTATGACGGCAAATACGATATTTTGCTGTCGACGACGATCATCGAGTCCGGCCTCGATATTCCCACCGCCAACACGCTGATCGTGCACCGCGCCGACATGTTCGGGCTGGCGCAGCTCTATCAATTGCGCGGGCGGGTGGGGCGCTCGAAACTGCGCGCCTATGCGCTGTTCACGCTGCCGGCGCAGCAGAAGATCACCGGCCAAGCCGAGCGGCGCCTGAAGGTGCTGCAGTCGCTGGAAACGCTCGGCGCCGGATTCCAGCTCGCCTCGCACGATCTCGATATCAGGGGCGCCGGCAATCTGCTCGGCGAGGAACAGTCCGGCCATATCAAGGAAGTCGGTTTCGAACTGTACCAATCGATGCTGGAGGAGGCGATCCTCAACCTCAAGGCCGGCGGGATCGAACCCGTGGCGGATCGCTGGTCGCCGCAGATCACCGTCGGCATGCCCGTGCTCATTCCGGAAGACTATGTCGCGGATCTCTCGGTGCGGCTGTCGCTGTACCGTCGTCTCGCCGATCTCGACACCGACGACGAGATCGACAATTTCGCCGCCGAACTGCGCGACCGCTTTGGCATATTGCCCGATGAAGTGCGTTATCTGTTCAAGATTGCCGCGATCAAGGGCTATTGCCGCCGCGCCAATGTCGAGAAGGTCGATGCCGGGCCGAAGGGCGCGGTCATCAGCTTCCGCGACAACAAGTTCGCGCAGCCGGATCGTCTGGTCTATTTCATCCGCCAGCATGGCCAGGCGGCCAAGGTACGCCCGGACATGAAAGTGGTGTTCCTGCAGGAATGGGAAACGCCGGAAGAGCGCCTGATGGGTACGACCGAAATCCTGCGCCAGCTTGCCAATCTCGCGGAGAACAAGAAGGCGGCGTGATTCACGAAAACGCCCGCCGGCATCACTGCCGACGGACGCCTCTATGCAATCAAACGGATCTATTACTTCGGATATCTGAACTCAGGCGCTGCCTTCAGCGCATCCTTGGTGGTGTTCATCGACGCCAGCCACTTGTCGTTCTTGGTGTCGTAGCGAACGTTGACCGAGGCCGGCGACACCGCGACATAGTGCTCGCCCATGCCGAGGAACCCGCCGACCGACAGGATCAGCGCGTCGACCTGATGATTCTTGATCGCAAGATCAGTGATCTCGCCGATCGATTCATCCTTCTGATTGTAGACGTTCAGGCCCTTGAGCTTCGAGCTGAACATCTCGTCCTTCGACACCGTCGAGAACTTGGCGTCGGCCGGCGCCGTGCCAACCGTCTTGGAATCCTGTGCGAATGCCGGGCTGGCCAGCATGGCGAGGGAAGCAGCAACGAGTACGATTTTCTTCACAATGAATCCTCCAGTGTAGATTGTCGACCTACAACGAGAGGCGGGAACGAATGTTCCTGAATTTAATTTGGGAACAATCAGGACGCGGCGCGTCGGGCTTCTTCGTGCAGCCGCGCCAGCAGCGATTGCGCCGTATCCGGGGGCATCATGGTCGCGAGCGTGACCGATGGTTCCGAGCGCGTGTCGCGCTTGCCATGCGTGGTGTGGCGCATCACGCTGGAAAGCCGCCGCGCGATCATATGGGCGGTGCGCAAATCAGTTTCGGCGAACGCCACGATGACGGAACCATCCGGCTGAACGGCGCCGAAATCCATTTGCCGCATCAGGCGGCTGATAATCCGCGCGCCGTCGATCTGCGCGCGCGGATAGGCCGGATCGAATACAAAGCGCGCCACCGACAAGCCGCCGCCGCGCTGCAATGTATGATAGACCGATGTCGCCAGGTCGCGGCTGAACGCCGCCGACGTCAACAGTCCGGTTTGCGGATCGAGCAATCCACCGGCATCGATCGAGCGCAAGGTCCGGCTCAGATGCGCCTCCAGGGCGTGCTGACGGATCAGCGGCAGCGCGTTAGCGGCTACATAAGACGGCTCACCGACGATGATTTCGAGGTTGGCCAGATCATAGGCCGGCGCCAGTTCGTTCGATGTCAGGATGATGGGCAAGTTGCGAAAGCGCGAATCCTCAGCCAGCACCGTGAGGAAGGCATCGACCACGCGGGTACTAAAACCTTCGCCGAGTACGATGCCGTCGACGTCGCGGGTGTTGAGATGCTTGGCCGCAGCTTCGATGCTGAGCGCGCCGACCACGCCCATCCGCTCGCCGAGCACAACCGATAGCGCAGGATAGGCCGCGCCACGGCCGATCAACAAAACGGTCGCGTCGCGAACGAGGTCTAACTCAGCCAAAGGCGGCCGCGATGCCGGTTCGTCGTCGAGCCGGCGCATCACCGTGGCGTGCAAGGTGCGGATACGCAGCGCGGCGCGCAGACGCGCGGCGAGGCGGTCGGGCTGGCCTGCGGTTTGCGTGAACGGAATGACGTTTTCGGGCAGCGCTGTCACGGGATCGATCGCGATCATCGGCAGATAAGGCTGCCGTGCCGCGACCTGTTTCGCCAGCGCGACAAAGCCGGGTTGCACGGCCTCGGACATCGTGGCCAGCACCGCCGCCGGCTGCAATTGCGCGACCGCATGGGAGGCCTCGGCCCAATTGGTCTCGACGACCGGAAACATCTTCGCTTCGTCGAGCGATGCCGCGAAAGACGGCCGGCCGGCGGTCGATACGGCGAGGATCGGGCCTTGCTGGGACATGTAAAACTCGGATCAACGCGGAAGCGCGATCCTAGTTTGCCAGCCTTAATGCCGCGTCAACGAAGTAGCGTAATTTCCATCAAGCCGGATTGGTCCGGTCGCGAAAAGCTTCCACCATCAGGGGGTTAAGCCCGAGTTCGCTCAGGGCTTCGCGGCCGCGCGCATTGTCCTGGGCGCGGCCGGCGAGGCGATAACCGCTCAAACGGTCGGGCAACGCGGTCAACAGCGCACCCTGTCCGAGCCGTTTGGCCCATTGCTGCAAATCCTGCGACAGGAATCGATAGCCGCCAACGGCCACAATGCCCGAGGGCGGCGCGGTAATGCAGATCGCGCCGGTGGAACGGTCGATCCGCGCGGCATAGTCGGTGTCGACATAATCGCGGGGCGGCGGCGCGATCAGGGAGTCGCTTGGCGGTGGCGGCGGTGCGTAAGCCGCGACCACCACCATCGGTCCCTTCAGCGCCAGCGTTCCCCTCGGGGTCAGTATGGTTTCGCCGGCGATCGAGGTGCCCGGAATGTCGCGCGGCGCGCCGTGCGGTCCCGGCATGATCGGCGCGGCCGAACCATCCGCCGCACGGGCAGCGCCAAACAATCCGGCTTCGCCGAACAAGTAGATGTCCGTGAAGCCAACGGATTCCGTGGTCCACGGCGCGCTCGATGCGACCTGTTCCGGCGTGCGCCACAGAGCGACTACATTGCGCAGCGTCGGCATACGCAAGGGCATGTCGATCTCGGTCAGCCGCAATGCCAGCGGCGCCGGTGCCACCAGCGTGTCGCAGGAATCCTCAACGATCTGCTGTTCGAGCGCGTCGGCATCGAACGGCTGATGCAACGCCAGCGTTCCGCCCGACAACAGCCAGACCAGCAGCGACGACGTCAGGCCCGCGAAGGATGACGGCGTGAAGGCCGACATCACGGTTGCGCCCTGGGGCACCCGGCTTTCCAGGAACACCGCGAGACCGCCGGCGATCAGATTGAGATGCGTGCGCGGGACTGCCCGGAATCCGTCAGCGACCACGTCGAACGAGATTACCGCGGCGCGGCGTCCATCCTGCGTGACCGCGCGCGACGTGGTCGATCCATTGGATATGGCCAGGTCGAGCGAGGCCATGCCTTCAGGCAAATCCGTGCCGAAGCCGCAGACATGGCGGATCGAAAAGGCCTCCGCCGCGGCATTCATCGCCAGATCAGCATGGTTGACGCCATCGACCTTGCTCATGGTCACGACCGCGCGCGCGCCGCTTCGGTTGAGCGCCACCGTCAATTCCGCCTGCCGCCACAGTTGCGGGAGCAGGGCGACGATCAATCCGGCGCGATGCGCGGCCAGCACCGTCAGCATGAACTCGACGGTGTTCGGCAACTGGATCGCGATCACGGAATTGACCGGCAGACCCGATTCGATGAAATGCGCTGATAGCGCGGAGATCGCTCGATCGGCCTGCGCGAAGGTCAGGCGTTTGGGCGCCTGGCCGGTGACACGCGGCTTGTTGAGCGGGTCAATCAATGCGAGCGCATCCGGCTGCCGCGCCAGAATCCGGCGAAACAGTCCATCAAGTGTTGGCGATACGTTGGTCTGGATCACGGTTTCACTTGGAATGAGGGAAGACTTGGAGCGCGGGAAGATTCGGAGGAGCTTGACTGTACCACCACGTCTCCGGCAGATACCCGGTCAGCGCGATGGCCTTCGGTCGTTCTATCCGATTCCAGCGCGCGATCCATTGCTCCCCGATGTTAAAAAGCGGGATAGCGTAGAAACCCGACATGAGCGTCCGGTCCAGCGCACGCACCGCCGAGACAAAGGCGGGACGCTCCCGCGCCGCCAGCATGGCCGCGATCATGGCGTCGATGGCCGGGTCCTTGGCACCCATATAGTTTCGCGTGCCCTGATTGTCCGCGGCCTCGCTGCCCCAGTAGAAATACTGCTCATTGCCCGGCGAAAGCGACTGATCCCAGCGGTTCTGGATCATGTCGAAATCGAAGCTCAGGCGGCGCTGATCGAACTGAACGGCGTCGACCGCACGCACCGAGGCCCCGATGCCCGCGCGCTTCAGATCGCGGGTGAAGGCCAGTGCAATTCGTTCCTGATCGCGGGTGGTCACCAGAATTTCGAAAGTGAAGGGCTTTTTGGTCGTGCGCTGGCGCAACACGGTGCCGTCAAGGTCGTAACCGGCTTCGGACAGCAAATTCAGCGCGGTGCGCAGCGCCACGCGATCGCGGCCCGAGCCATCGCTGACGGGGAGGCGGTAGCTGCCGTCGATAATGTCCGCCGGCATATGCGACGCGTAGGGCTTTAAAAGTTCGCGCTCGCGCTCGTCCGGGGGCACGGCGATAGGCCGACAGTTCGGAGCCGGCAAAGAAGCCCGCCGAGCGGCCATAGAGACCAAAGAAGTAGTTGCGGTTGATCCATTCGAAATCGAACAGCAGTGTCAGTGCCTGACGTACCCGGATGTCGGAAAACAGCGGACGCCTTGTGTTGAACACCAGGCCTTCAAAAGGCTTGGGCATGCCGGTCTCGATGGTGTCGCGGATCACCTCGCCGTCGCGGGCGGCCGCAAAATCATAGCCGTCGTGCCAGCGCAGCGGCTCGGTCTCGACGCGGAAGTCATAGAGGGCGCGTTTGAAAGCCTCGAACTGGCCATTGGCTTCGCGGTAGAAATCTAATCTTATTTCGTCGAAATTCCACAAACCCCGATTGACCGGCAGGTCGCGGCCCCAATAATCGGGATTGCGCGTCAGCGTCACGCTGGCGCCCGGTTTTACCGCGCTGACGCGGTATGGGCCGGACCCGAGCGGCGCCGTCATCGAAGTGTCCTCGAAGGTTACGGGATCGATCGCATGGCGGGCCAGGATCGGCATCAGGCCGAGAATCAATGGCAGTTCGCGATCCGGGGCGCCGCCGAAATCGAATCGTATTGTGAGCGGGTCGGGCGCTTCGGCCTTTGCGACCTTGGCGTAGTACTGGCGATAATTGGGGCGACCTTTGTCGCGCAACAGGGCCCATGAAAACAGCACATCGTCCGACGTGACCGGTTGCCCATCGGAAAAGCGCGCCAGCGGATTGAGGTGGAAGGTGACGTAACTTCTGGCGTTATCGGTCTCGACGCTGTTCGCCAACAGGCCGTAGAGCGTGAAGGCCTCGTCATTGCCTCGCGTCATCAAACTTTCAACCACAAAGCCCCGGATTTGCTGCACCGCAAGCCCCCTGACGATGAGGGGATTGAGGCTGTCAAAGGTGCCGATAAGGCCCTGGACCAGCCGGCCGCCTTTCGGAGCGGCGGGATTGGCGTAGGGCATGTGGGTGAAATCGGCCGACAACGCCGGTGCACCATGCATAGCGATGGCGTAGCTCGGCTCCGCCCATACCTTGTTGGCGCCGGGCGCAAGGCTGAGGCCGAAGGCGAGAACGCCGGAGACAAAAGCGCTGATGTTGATGCGCTTCGGAGCCCGCGATATGACGCGTTGATGTGATTCGGAATGGTTCACTGATCGATTTTACCACGGGTTGGGTATCCGGCCGTGACATGCGCCAAAGACACCTGTCGGCATTGATCTTTTCGTCCGCGCCTGTATGAAGACGTGCAATTGACCAAGGCGGCAGGGCCTGTCACGCATCTGCCTCAATTGGCAAGGAGACAGCCGCCCAAACGGCTAGGTGTCGGTGCCCGCGGCGGTTTCGGGCGCTCCCGTTCAGAAAGGGTTTTCCGCAATGAATTTCCGTATCTTGGCCGCGCCGGTCTGGCCGCGTGGGCGGGTTCTCGCCCTGCTTGCGGCAACGACACTGAGTGCCGCGTTGATTGCTTCCGCTGCCCAGGCCCAGACTCCGGCGCCCGCACCCGGCGCGCCCGCTGCTGCACCCAAGGCCAAGGCGGCCCCGAAGGCTGCACCGAAAGCTGCGCCCGCGGCGCCCGCACCATCCGCTCAGGCGGCGCCGCCTGCGGCTGGCGCGCCCCCAGCCGGCGCTCAGCCAGAACAGGTTCAGCTGATCTACGCGCCCTGGACCAAATTCTGCCTCAAGGGCCAGGACGCCAATGCCAAGCAGGTTTGTTTTACTGGCAAGGACGGACGTATCGAGTCCGGCCAGCCGGTGATCGCGGCCGTCGTCATCGAGCCCGAAGGCGAGCCCAAGAAGATCCTGCGCGTCACGCTGCCGCTCGGCATGCAGCTGGTTCACGGCACCCGCGTCATCATCGACAGCAACGCCCCGGCGCAAAGCCCCTATGTGATCTGCTTCCAGAACGGCTGCATGTCCGACTATGAAGTCACCCCGGAAATGCTGGCCAATCTTAAGAAGGGCCAGAACCTGGTGGTGCAGGCGATCAACTCCAACGGCGCGCCGCTGACGCTGCCGCTGCCGCTGGCCGAATTCGCCAAGGCCTATGACGGCCCGCCGACCGACCCGAAGCAATTCGAGGAAACCCAGAAGAAGCTGCAGGAAGAGCTGCAAAAGCGCGCCGAAGAGGCCCGCAAGAAGCTTGAGGCGACCCAGCCGGCAGCCACTCCGGCAGCGAAGTAAGAACCGAAATATTCATCAACGGAAAAGGCGCTCCGATCGAGCGCTTTTTTATTGGACAGTTTTTATCGAAGAGGGGCGCTTTTATAGCAAGCCGTGCTTTAATTCAGCGACGGATTGCGCGGGCGATAGCCGCCCGATTTGTCCTTCACGAAAATCTCGGCGACCTGTGAATGCCGGATCGGTTCACCGGACTCGTCGGGCAACAGGTTCTGCTCTGAAACGTAGGCGACGTATTCCGACTCGGAGTTTTCGGCAAGCAGATGGTAGAACGGCTGATCCTTGTGAGGCCGGACCTCTTCGGGGATCGACAACCACCATTCCTCGGTGTTGTTGAATTCCGGATCGATATCGAAAATCACGCCCCGGAACGAAAATATCCGGTGACGGACGATCTGTCCGATCTGAAATTTGGCGGTCCGCGCTTTTATCATATCTCGTCGAATAGACCATGATTGTGGCCGATGCTAGAGGCAAACGGTCGAATTAACCTTTGCTATGGCTGGTCTGTCCCAAGTGCTGATCGGGGCTGTCTGCGATGAAAAGAAACGTTCCCCATGATCGCCGTCCTCAACCTCGCTCTCCCGTATTTCGGCCTGATCTTCATTGGCTACGCCTGCGGCAAGGCCAAGGGCCTGCCGGAGCAGGGGCTGGCGTGGATGAACTTCTTCCTGCTCTACGTCTCGCTGCCCGCCCTGATGTTCATGATCACGGCAAAGACGCCGTTTGAGGAACTCAACAACCCCCCGTTCCTGATCGCTACCACCCTCGGAACGATGAGTGCATTCACCCTCGCTTTGGTTGCGAGCCGGCTGATCGGGCGGCTCTCGTTCCGCGAGGCAACGCTGGCCGGGCTCTCCGGTGGCTATGGCAATATCGGCTATATGGGCCCCGGCCTGGCGCTGGCCGTGCTCGGCGCCAAGGCCTCCGCGCCGACCGCGTTGATCTTCTGCTGCGACAGCATCTTCCTGTTTTCGATCGTGCCGCTCTTGATCGCGCTGACCGACGGAGAAGGCCGGCATTGGCTGCATGTGATCGGTCTTGTGGTCCGTCAGATCGTGCTAAACCCGCTGATCATCTCGGCTTGCGCGGGGGCGCTCGCGGCAGCGCTGCATATCCATCCGCCGGTCGCGATCGACAATACGCTTTTGTTCCTGCAGAACGCCGCGGCACCGACGGCGCTGTTTGTGCTCGGCGTGACGGTTGCGCTGCGTCCATTGGGGCGGGTGCCCTGGGAGGTGCCTGGGGTGATCGCGGTCAAACTCCTGATCCATCCGCTGGTCGTATTCGCCTTGATGCTGCTGCTCGGGCCTTTCCCGCAGCCATGGGCGGCGACCGCCGTCCTGATGGCGTCACTGCCGCCGGCGCTGAACGTGTTTGTGATCGCCCGGCAGAACGATGCCTGGATCGAGCCCGCATCCGTGGCGGTGTTGCTCGGGACTTTCGCATCTGTGGTCACGCTGACCAGCGTGATGTGGGTCATTCAGACGGGGAGACTGGTGTTTCCATAGAAACTTGGCTAACGCGTGAAGGCCGCCACGATGGCGACAGTCCCTCGCGCATCGCAAGTCGACGAAGCGGCCCGAACGAGCCGATCAGATGCAGGCCGGCCGCGCGCAATGATTGCATCGGCAGGAACGCGCTCAGCAGGGACCGATTGGCCATGTCGATCACGAAGGTCCGGCTGGCAACGTCAGCACGCCGCGCCGACACGTAACGCTTCAACACCTGAGGTGCGCCGGGATCTTCGTTCGCGGCGATCGCGTTACGCACGATCTCGGCGATATCGGCGGCATCGCGCAATCCCATATTGAGACCCTGCGCACCGATCGGCGGCAGCACGTGTGCGGCTTCGCCAACGAGCGCGATTCGATTCTGTGCGAACTGCCTGGGTTGCTCGATCGACAGCGGAAACAAATGTCGTCCTGGTTCGACGCTGATGCGGCCGAGAATGGAGTGCGATTGTTTTTCCGCGGCCTCCGACAATTCGCTATCGCTCAACGCGATCAGGCGCTCGGCTTCCCTGGGTTCGGCAACCCACACCACGCTGGAACGATTGCCGGGCAACGGCACAAAGACGCAGGGACCCTGAGGGGTGTGAAACTCCGTCGAGATGTTTCGGTGCGGTCGGGAATGGCCGATGTTGAAGGTCAGCGCGGACTGACGCAGTTCGCGGCGCTTGACGTCGATCCCTGCGGCTTTGCGGCACAGCGATTGGCGTCCGTCGGCGCCGATCACAAGGCGCGCCGACAGGGTTTTTCCCTGGGCGGTTTCGATCGCGACGACGTCGTCCTGCGGGCCGACCGTGGCCGCCTCGTCGCCTAGTCGCGTCAGACCGGCAATCTCCGCGGCGCGCTCCTCCAATGCGGCAAGCAGTACGCGGTTCTCGATATTGTAGCCGAACGCATCGAGCCCGATTTCCTCGCAGGAGAAGCGAACCTCGGGCGCGCGGATCAGGCGGCCGGTGTCATCGACCAGACGCATCACCTGCAACTCGGCCGCCTTGTCCCGGGCGCGCGGCCAGACGTCGAGTGCCTGTAGCAAATCGACGGAACCGCCTAGCAGCGCCGTGGTGCGGTTGTCGGAATAGGGCTGGCGACGGGCGATCAATGCCGTGGTCACGCCGGTCTGTGCCACCGCGATTGCGGCCGCCAATCCCGCGGGGCCGCCGCCGATGACGGCGACATCAAAGCTATCGGAGGGGGGCACACCAGATGTCACAATTGCATCGTTCATGACAAGGACAATTGACGTTCCCGGCGGCATTTTCAAGTCCGCATTATTGTCTCTTACTTTCGTCGAATTGCGCGGCTGAACGCCGCAACCGCGGATGTACAAATCGTGGCGATTCCTGTTAGCACTGCTGACGAGATGGACCAGGTAAACCAGCCAGATTCTTCATTGACATCAGCGTCGCTGCTGATGCGTGCGGCTGCGTTTTCGGTGCACGTCTTTACGGCCCTGGGCGCCGGGATCGCGCTGATCGCGTTGCTCGAGGCGGTGCGTGAGCATTGGGCCGCGATGTTCTGGTGGCTCGCCATAGCGCTGGTGATCGACGGGATCGATGGGCCGATCGCGCGGCGGCTGGATGTGGTGCGTCTGCAACCGAACTGGTCCGGCGAAGTGCTCGACCTCGTGGTCGACTTTGTCACCTACGTGTTTGTGCCGGCTTACGCGATCACCGCCAGCGGTTTGCTGCTGCCGCTGGCCGCGCCGCTGTTGGGCGCCGGCATTGCCGTATCGGGCGCGCTCTATTTCGCGGACCGCCGCATGAAGGCCGCGGACAATCATTTTCGCGGCTTTCCCGGTCTGTGGAATATCGCGGCATTTTATCTGTTCCTGCTGCATTTGCCGCCGGCGCTGTCGAGCCTTGGCATCGCGGTTCTGATTGGGCTGACATTTGCGCCGTTCCACGTCGTTCATCCCGTCCGCGTGGTGCGGCTGCGCTGGCTGACATTGTTGCTGATTGGCGTCGGCGGCGTGCTCGCAGTGATCGCGCTGACCAGTGATTTCCACGTCAATGTGGCCGTGACCGTGGGGCTCTGCCTGATCGCGGCCTATGTCGTGGCCAGCGATGCGGCCATAAGGCTTTTGCGATCGCTCAACACATGATGGAATTACTGACCAGCCCGGAGGCATGGGCCGCACTGTTGACGCTGACGGCGCTCGAGATCGTGCTCGGCATCGACAACATCATTTTCCTGTCGGTCCTCGTCTCCGGTATCCCGCCGGCGCAGGCGAACCGGGCGCGCCAGATTGGACTGGCGCTGGCGCTGGCTTTCCGGATTCTGCTGCTCAGCCTGTTGGTATGGCTGATCGGCATGACGCAGGCCGTCTTCACCGTCAAAAGTATCGCGTTTTCATGGCGCGATATCATCCTGATCGGCGGCGGATTGTTCCTGATCGCCAAGGCGACCCATGAAATTCACAACGAGGTGGAATCGCGCGACGAGGCGCATGAAAGCACCTCGAAAGCCGGCGCCTTCTTCTGGGTGATCATCCAGATCATCATCATCGACATGGTGTTCTCGCTGGATTCTATCATCACCGCGATCGGCATGGTGCAGGAACTGCCCATCATGATCGCGGCCGTGATCATCGCCTGCGTGATCATGTATGCGGCTTCGGGGCCGGTCGCGCGGTTCGTGGCGGAACATCCGACCACCAAGATGCTGGCGCTGGCGTTCCTGGTCTTGATCGGCGTGGCGCTGGTCGCCGACGGATTCAAGTTTCACATTCCGCGCGGCTACATCTACTTCGCCATTGCGTTTTCGGCCGCGGTCGAACTGTTCAACGTTCTCGCCAGCCGCAACCGCAAAAAGACCGTTAACTAATTGAGCGTTGCACCGCCGCCGGCCGCTGAGTTGACAATGCCGGCCCGATGGCTTTCGCTCCGCCGCAAGAGCATGCGAAGGGAGAACCTGATATGACCAAGGCCGTGCGTGTGCACAAAATAGGGGGGCCGGAAGCCCTGGTTTACGAGGCGGTCGACGTGCCCGCGCCGGGACCCGGCGAGGTGCGCATCCGCCAGCATGCGGTCGGCCTGAACTTCATCGACGTCTATTTTCGCACCGGCCTTTACAAGGCGCCGGGATTGCCGTTCATCCCCGGCAATGAAGCGGCCGGCGAGGTGCTCGCGGTCGGACCCGGCGTGACCAACTTCCATCCGGGCGACCGCGTCGCCTATTATTTCAATCTCGGCGCCTACGCTTCCGAGCGCAATATCCCTTGGGAAAAACTGGTCAAACTGCCCGATCATATTACGTATGAGCAGGGCGCGGTCTTGATGCTGAAAGGCCTGACGGTCTGGTATCTGCTGCACAAGACCTTCAAGGTCGAGCCGCACCATCGCGTGCTGATTCACGCCGCGGCCGGCGGTATCGGTCTGCTGGCGTGCCAATGGGCCCGGGCGATGGGCGCGCATGTCATCGGTACCGTCGGCTCCAAGGCCAAGGCCGATCTCGCACTCGCCAATGGCTGCGATCACGTCATCCTCTACAACGAGGAAGATTTCGTCGCGCGGGTCAAACAAATCAGCCGCAACGAACTCTGTGATGTCGTGTATGACGGTGTCGGCAAAACCACATTTCCGGGATCGCTGTCCTGCCTCAAGCCGCGGGGCCTGTTCGTCAGCTTCGGGAACGCGTCGGGCCCGGTGCCGCCGTTCTCGATCGCCGAGCTCAATAATCACGGCTCGCTGTTCGCGACTCGGCCGAAACTCAATGATTATGTCGGCAAGCGCTCCGAATTGCTGGAAGGCGCGGATACGCTATTCGCGGCTGTCATCAACGGCAAACTGCACGTGCCGATCAACCATGCCTATGCGCTGAAGGATGTCGCCAAGGCGCATATAGATCTGGAGAGCCGGGCCACGACCGGCGCGTCGATCCTGAAGCCGTAATTCCTAAAACCCGGCGACGCTGCCGTGCAAATCGTATTGATCGGCGCGTTCGATTTTCGCGGTGACGATCTCGCCGACGCGCAGCGGTCGGCGGCTGGAGAGATAAACCGCGCCGTCGATATCGGGCGCATCGGCCTTGGAGCGGCCCTTTGAGACGGTTGGGCCGACCTCGTCGATGATGACCTGCTGCCGGGTGCCGACCTTGCGCTTCAGCTGGCGGGTCGAAATGGTCTGCTGCCGCGCCATCAGCGCGTTCCAGCGTTCCTGCTTGATCTCTTCGGGCACGGCATTGCCGATCGCGTTCGATGAAGCGCCCGCGACCGGTTCATATTTGAAGCAGCCGACGCGATCGATCTCGGCTTCCTCGAGCCAGTCCAAGAGATAAGCGAAATCGGAATCAGTCTCGCCGGGAAAACCGACGATGAAGGTCGAGCGCAGCGTGAGATCGGGGCATTCCTCGCGCCACGTCTTGATCCGCGCCAGGGTTTTGTCCTGCGCGGCGGGACGCTTCATGGCTTTGAGAATTTCCGGGCTTGCATGCTGGAAGGGGATGTCGAGATAAGGCAGCACCTTGCCTTGAGTCATCAGGCCAATGACTTCGTCGACATGCGGGTAGGGGTAGACATATTGCAGCCGCACCCAAGCGCCGAATTCGCCGAGTTCGCGCGCCAGATCGAAGAATTTTGCGCGCACTTCGCGGTCTTTCCACGGGCTCGCAGCATATTTGATATCGACGCCGTAGGCTGACGTGTCCTGCGAAATGACCAGCAATTCCTTGACGCCGGCGTTGACCAGTCTCTCCGCCTCGCGCAGCACATCATTGGCTGGACGCGACACCAGATCGCCCCGCAGCTTCGGGATGATGCAGAAGCTGCAGCGATTGTTGCAGCCTTCGGAAATCTTCAGATACGCATAATGCCGTGGCGTCAGCTTGATGCCCTGCGGGGGCACCAGATCGATGTGGGGATTGTGGACCGGCGGCAGCGCGCGATGCACCGCATCGAGCACGCTTTCATATTGCTGCGGGCCTGATATCGACAGTACGCCGGGATAGGCGGCCTCGATCTGCTCGGGTTCCGCGCCCATGCAGCCGGTCACGATGACCTTGCCGTTTTCGGCCATGGCTTCGCCGATCGCACCCAGCGATTCCTGCTTGGCGCTGTCGAGGAAGCCGCAGGTGTTGACGATCACAAGATCGGCACCGTCATGCTTGCGCGCCAGCTCATAGCCTTCCGCACGCAGCCGCGTAATGATGCGCTCGGAATCCACCAACGCTTTGGGGCATCCCAAAGACACAAAGCTGACTTTGGGCGCGGCGGCCTGTTGCATGTTGATCTGCCTGATTGACAGGCAGGAACTAGTCCCAATTGCTCATAATTACAAGGCTTCAAGCCCGCTTGCGGCATGCTATGGATGACCTGCCGGAATGCGAGTGATCGATGGGCGCCGAGTCGTCTCCCAAGATAGTTATTGTCGACGAAAGCCCGATCCGTGCTGCGATCCTCGAGGAGGGGCTGCGGGAGGCGGGCTTTACCAGCGTCGTGCATATCAGCGAGATGCAGAGCCTGCTCAGCCGGATCTATGCGCTCGATCCCGACGTGATCGTGATTGATCTGGAAAACCCCAGCCGCGACGTGCTGGAGCAGATGTTCCAGGTCAGCCGCGCGGTGCGCCGGCCGATCGCAATGTTCGTCGATCAGAGCGACGCGGCGTCGATCCAGGCGTCGGTCGATGCCGGCGTTTCCGCCTATATCGTCGACGGGCTGAAGAAAGAGCGCCTGAAACCGATTCTCGATCTCTGCATTTCGCGCTTCAATGCGTTTTCGAAGCTGCAGGACGAACTCGATCGCGCCAAATCCGCGCTTGAAGACCGCAAGGTGATCGACCGCGCCAAGGGAATCCTGATGAAGCTGAAGGGGCTGACCGAGGACGAGGCCTATGTGCTGCTTCGGTCAACCGCGATGCGCGAGAAAAAGAAGATCGGCGAGATCGCGCAGTCGATCCTGACCGCGTCGGAGCTGCTGAAATGACCACACCGGTGCACATTGGTTTCATTCCGCTGGTCGACGCCGCAGCGCTGATCGTTGCCGTCGACAAGGGATTTGCCGCTGCGGAGGGACTCGACGTTACGCTGGTGCGGGAAGTGTCGTGGTCGAATGTGCGCGACAAGCTCAACATCGGCCTGTTCGATGCCGCGCATCTCTTGGCGCCCGTCGCGATCGCCTCCAGCCTCGGGATCGGTCACGTCAAGGTGCCGATCACAGCGCCCTTCAATCTCGGCCTCAACGGCAACGCGATTACCGTGTCACCCGCACTGCATGCCGCGATCATGGCGGAACTCGACGGCGACCCGTTCGATCCGATGGCCACCGCGCTGGCGCTGGCGCGAGTCGTCGCTACGCGGCGCAAAAATAATGCTGAGCCGCTGACCTTCGGCATGACATTCCCGTTTTCGACCCACAATTACCAGCTTCGGTTCTGGATGGCCGCCGGCTGCGTCGATCCCGACGAGGACGTTCGCCTCGTGGTGCTGCCGCCGCCCTATATGGTGGAGAGCATCGCCAGCGGCCAGATCGACGGGTTTTGTGTGGGCGCGCCCTGGAATTCCATTGCGGTCGATCGCGGCGTCGGCCATATCCTGCATTTCGTCTCGGATATTCTCCTTCGTGCTGCCGAAAAGGTGTTGGCGATCCGGCAAAGCTGGGCGGAGAGGAATCCGCAAGTCGTGGCCGCACTGGTGCGGGCCGCATCCCGCGCCGCCGAGTTCATCGAGCAGCCGCACAATCGCTCCGAGGTGGCGCGCATCCTGGCGCAGCCGGAACGCATCGGCGTCGATGCGGAGGTGATCCAGCGGACGCTGGACGGCCGGCTCAAGATTTTGCCCGATGGCACGATGCGCGAAAGTAGCCGCTATCTCTTGGTCGGACGCGAGGACGCCGCACGGCCGGATCCGGCGCAGGCCGCCTGGCTCTATGCCCAGATGGTCCGCTGGGGGCAGGCCTCCTTTAGCCCGGAGGCGCTGGAGACCGCCAAGGCGGTGTTCCGGGCCGATCTCTACGACGCGGCGCTGGGGCTTACAGCCAAGCCCGCTGATGGATCCGATGCGGTCGGGGCCTTTGCCGGGCCGGCGTTCAACCCTGACGACATCGCGAGCCATCTGGCGGCGTTTCGGATCGGACGCCGGAAATCTTGAAGTAATATTGGGCACAGGCTCAGGCGGGCTATTTTTTAGGCTGACTGCTCACGATTGGCGGCAGCGCGAACCCTCCGGTTCTGCGCTTCATTTCATAAGCCACTGAAAGTATTAATTAATTTATATCCGGCCGCATGGCACGCAACTTGAATGCTGCAGTGCAGCCAGCCGTCGCAGATGCCCGCTGGCTTATGTCCAAGATGGATTTCCGCAGCAACGAGGCTGGTAGGTCCGCACCCTGGAATCGAGCCCGGCGATCCCCGTCGACCTGACTCCTGTGCGGTCACATTCCGTTTCCCGTTGGCGCCACCGGTCGTGGCCGCAGGAGCTTCGTCAGGCACTATGAAACTAGAAACTCTCCCAATCGACTTTACCGACGAGCAGAAGCGCTACCTCGAAGGGTTCACTACCGGCCTGCAGATCAGCCGGGTCGGGCGCGGTCTCGGCGGCGGCTCTGCGTCCAAGACCAGTGCCGAGCCGATTGGACCTGATGCCGCGCATTTCAAGGCGCAGGACAGGGTTCTCGCGTCCGGCAAAAAGCTCGTCGATCAGGAAAAGTTCAAGCGCGAGGAGCATCCGTTCGATGCCTATCCGCGGCTGAAGCAGCAGGCGCTCGACAACGCGCCGCCATCGCCGGCGGATAATTTCCGCTGGCGCTATTACGGACTGTTTTATGTAGCACCCGCGCAGGATTCCTACATGTGCCGGCTGCGGATGCCGAACGGCATCCTGACGCATTGGCAACTCGCCGGGATGGCCGATCTCGCCGAGCGCCTGTGCGGGCCGTTCTGCCATGTCACGACCCGCGCCAATCTGCAGGTACGTGAAATTCCGCCGAAGCATGCGGTCGCGTTGATCGAGGGCATTCAGGATTTGGGCCTGTGCTCGCGCGGTTCCGGCGCCGACAACATTCGCAACGTTACGGGCACGCCGACCGCGGGGATCGATCCGCAGGAGTTGATCGACACCCGCGAATACGCTCGCGAATGGCACTACCACATTCTCAACGACCGCTCGCTGACGGGCTTGCCGCGCAAGTTCAACGTCGCGTTCGACGGGGCGGGCAAGATCGCGGTGCTGGAAGACACCAACGACATCGCCTTCGCCGCGGTCGAGGTGAAAGACGGCTTTGATGTCGAGCCCGGCGTGTGGTTTCGCCTGGGGATTGGCGGCATCACCGGTCACCGGGATTTTGCCAAGGAAACCGGCATCATCGTCAAGCCGGCGGATGCGACGAAAGTGGCCGACGCGATCGTGCGGGTCTTCATCGATCTCGGCGATCGCACCAACCGTCTCAAGGCGCGCCTGAAATACGTTATCGACGGCATGGGCATGGATAAGTTCCTCGTTCTGGTCGAAGAGAAACTCGGCCACGCCTTTACCCGCGTGCCTGCTGAAGCGCTCGCGCTGCGCCCGGCGTTCGATCGCATGGCGCATATCGGCGTGCACAAGCAGAAGCAGGATGGCCTCAACTGGATCGGCATTTCGCTGCCGCTCGGCAAATTGACCTGCGAGCAGATGCGCGGCCTCGCCAAGATCGCCCGCGACTTGGGAGATGGCGATATCAGGCTGACGGTCTGGCAGAACCTTTTGATCCCGGGCGTGCGCGATGAGAATGTGGGACTTGCCACTGCAGCCATCGAGAAGATCGGTCTGGCGGTCACGGCGTCGCAAATCCGCGCCGGCTTGATTGCCTGCACCGGAAATGCCGGCTGCAAATTCGCAGCTTCCGATACCAAACGCCACGCCGCCGAGATCGGCGACTGGTGCGAGCCGCGGGTAGAAATCGACACGCCGTTGAACATCCATCTGACCGGCTGCCACCACTCCTGCGCGCAGCATTACATCAGCGATATCGGCCTGATCGCCGCCAAGGTGCCGGTCGGCGAGGAGGACGACGACACAGTCGAGGGCTATCATTTGTTCGCGGGCGGCGGGTTCGGCCCCAATGCCGATATCGGTCACGAGGTCTATCACGACCTCAAGGCCGAAGATGCGCCAAAGACGGTCGAGAAACTGCTGAAAGCCTACCTGTCGCATCGCACCTCGCCGGATGAAACCTTCCTGACATTTGCGCGCCGCCACGACGGCGAAACGCTGCGCAAGCTGGCGGATGCGGAGGCCTCAATATGAACCAGATGACACCTCCGCCGAAGATCGAAATCATTCCCACCAGCGCGCCGTTCTCCGAAGCGCAGCGTTCCTGGCTGAACGGATTCTTCGCCGGACTGCTGTCGCCTGACAGTGCGGCGCCGTTGTCGGCGGAGCAGGGGGCGGCCGTTCTCCAGGGCGACGGTGACGACGGCGAAGCGCCCTGGCACGACCAGACCATGCCGATCGTCGATCGCATGAAGTTGGCCGAAGGTCGCCCGATGCGCCGGCGCATGATGGCGGCGATGGCGCAGCAGGATTGCGGTCAGTGCGGCTATAATTGCAACGACTACTCCGATGCGATCGCGACCAAGGCGGAAGGGCGTCTCAATCTGTGCGTTCCCGGCGGCAAGGAAACCGCCCGGATGCTGAAAGCGCTGAACGAGGAGTTGGAAAAGGCGCCGGCCCTCGCGCCCGGCACCCCCGCAGCCGCGCCGGTCGTCACAACGCCCGCGGTTACGGCCGAGCCGGGCCGGTCCCGCGACAATCCGATAGAGGCGACATTCGTGTCGCGCCGGCTGTTGAACAAGACTGGCTCCGAAAAAGAAACCTGGCACATCGATTTCGACCTCAGCGGTTGCGGCCTCGATTACGTCGTCGGCGATTCCTTCGGCATTTTCGCGCGCAACGATCTCGGCCACGTCGATCAGATCATCGCGTTGCTGGGCGCCTTGCACACCACTCCGATCCGGGGCAGGACGCTGCGTGAGGTCTTGACCGATGAAGTTTCGCTGGCGCCAGCGCCGGATTCACTGTTTGAGCTGATCTCGTTCATCACCGGCGGCGCGGCGCGCGAAAAGGCGCGGGCGCTGGCGCAAGGCGAGGACCCCGACGGCGACGCCGCGACGCTGGACGTGATGGCGACGCTGCAAAAATTCTCCGGCGTGCGTCCGCACCCCGAAGCCTTTGTCGAAGCGCTGGAGCCACTGCAGCCGCGGCTGTATTCGATCTCCTCGTCGCACAATGCCACGCCGGGCAGACTGTCGCTGACGGTGGATTGCGTGCGATATGTCATCGGCAAGCGCAAGCGCCTGGGCCTCGCATCGACCTTCCTTGCCGAACGCATCCAGCCGGGCGTTCCTCTAAAAGTCTATGTTCAGAAGGCCCATGGCTTTGCGCTGCCAGAAGACCCAAAAATCCCGATCATCATGATCGGGCCAGGTACCGGCGTCGCGCCGTTCCGCGCGTTCCTGCTCGACCGCAAGGCAACGGGAGCGCCGGGCAAGAACTGGTTGTTCTTTGGCCATCAGCGTAGCGCCAGCGATTTCTTCTACTCTGATGAACTCAATGCGTTGAAAACATCGGGCCTGTTGACGCGGCTGTCGCTGGCCTGGTCGCGCGACGGCGACAAGAAATTCTACGTGCAGGATCGCATGCGCGAAGTCGGCCGCGAAGTCTGGACCTGGCTCGCCGAGGGCGCCAATGTGTATGTTTGCGGCGACGCCAAGCGGATGGCCAAGGATGTCGAGCGCGCGCTGGTCGATATCGTTGCCCAGCATGGTGCGCGGTCGACGGATGAGGCCGTCAGCTTTGTCGGCGACCTCAAAAAGAAGGGCCGGTTCCAGCAGGACGTCTACTGAATGCGGAAACCGGTTCCAATAAGACGCAAATGCGAGCGAATAAAATTCTCGACTGAATTCACCGCAGGGAATTTTTCCCTGCGGAAGGACTTTATCGGAGTATCGTATCGCTATTTCCCTGGTGATCTTGCATCCAGCCACGAACGATATTCAGTTATCGTTCATGCTGCGTTGGAGATCGACCATGCGCGAATTATCGGCGGAAGCCCGTCTGCACCTGTACGCGCGTTCCCTGTCCCGGCGAACCGGAACAGGATTTCATGCCGCGGCGTTCTATAGCGCTTTTGCGCTGATCGCGGCCGTGTTGTTCGGCACGCTTTCGGTTCACCCGTTTTAGAGCCTAGTCTTTTGTTTGACGCGTTTTCTTCACGCGAACCGGTGCCCATTTCGCTCGAAAACGCTCACTTCGCCGTCTTGAACGGTGCGACGTCGATACCGGAATCTTTCAGCGCCTGCTTCACCGCACGGGCGATATTGACCGAGCCCGGCGTGTCGCCGTGGATGCAGACCGTGTCGGTGCGCATTTTGATCACCTTGCCCGTCACCGATATCACCGCGCCATCCTGAACCATCCGCACCACGCGGTCGGCGATCTGTTTGGGATCGTGCAGCACCGAGCCGGGCTTCTTGCGCGACACCAGGGTGCCGTCGTCCTCATAGGCACGGTCGGCGAACACTTCATGCGCCAATGTCAGATTTGCCGCTTCGCCGGCCTGCACCAGTTTGGTGTTGGCCAGCACCACAAAGATCAGACTTGGGTCGACGGCCTTGATGGCGTTGGCAATTGCGCGCGCCGTGGTGTCTTCCTCGCACGCGACGTTCGACAATGCGCCATGCGCCTTGACGTGGGTGACCTTGTAACCCGCCGCGATCGCGATCGCCTGGAGCGCGCCGATCTGGTAGGCGACGAGGTTCTCGATCTCGGACGATTTCATGCCGTAAAACGGCCGGCGGCCGAATCCATGAATGTCGCGGTAGCCCGGATGCGCCCCAACGCTGACGCCGCGCGCCTTGGCAAGATCAACGGTCTTGCGCATGGTGTCGTAATCGCCGCCGTGAAAACCACAGGCCACGTTGACCGACGTCGCTACGTCGATCATCGCGGCGTCATTACCCATTTCCCAGGCGCCAAAGCTTTCTCCGAGGTCGCTGTTCAGATCGACTGTTTTCATGTTTCTTGTCCGCTTGTTGGTTGTTTGAAACTTTGATCGAAAACGCTTTAGTCTGGCGTCAACGTTTCTGCCGGCGAGAGAACCTGCCATGTCCTGGCGTCGATGGCGCTGACGGCAGCCCCCGCGACGTTAGCATCCTGCAGTGCCTCGATGTTGAGATCAAAGTTTGCGATGGCGCGCAAGCGATCGGGCAGGGTGCGTAGTAACTCGGCGAATTTGCGTGCCTCGGCCTGCGCTTCGGCCATGCTGAGCGCCTTGAAATGAAAGCCGGTTCCAGCCGGAATCTGGGCAAAGCGGCCCTGATCGGCGGAGATTACGGTCGCGATCTTGGGATAGCCGCCACTGGTGCCGCGGTCGGACATCAGCACAATCGGCGCGCCGTTGCCGGGCACCTGGATGCTGCCGCTGACCGTGCCGTCGGAAACGATATTGTGGCCATGCAGATGTTTGATTGCGGGGCCCTCAAGCCGATAGCCCATGCGGTCGCTGGTCGCCGAGATCTTCCACTCGCTGTCCAGAAACAGGGCTTTTTGCTCCTCGGCGAATTCGTCGTCCTGCGGACCCAGCACGACACGGATCGGTGCCTTGACCGGAGCCGGAAGCTCGATCCGGCGCTCTGGTGCACCGCTCGCGGCCATAACCTGCAATTCATCGCCGGCCTGCAGCGGGCGCGGGTAGGGGCTGCCGAGCCCGGCACGGGCATTCACCGCCATGCTGCCGAACACCGGCTCGCCCGCGATGCCGCCTTCGATCGCCAGATAGCTGAACAATCCGCCGCGGGCAAAACCAACCTTCAAGGTCTCGCCGTCGGCCAGCGTCACCGAAGTATCCGGGGCGACCGCGCGCCCGGCTATATCGGCATTGCGCGACGCGCCCGCGAGCGCGACACGAACGGCACCTTCGCGCGCCGTAAACGCCGCGCCGAACGGGCCGATTTCGATTCCGGCCACAAACAGCGCGTTACCGACCAGGCAATTCGCGGCAGCCAACCCAAGCCGGTCCATCGCGCCGCTTGGCGTGAGACCGTAGCGCTGGGCGCCAAAGCGGCCACCATCCTGCACCGAGCTTGAAGGGCCGATCGCTGAAATGACGAGTTTGCTCATGAGGACATCAATTCGGCGACGATCTCGCCGCTCTCGGCTGCGAGATCCTGTTCCGCAAAGGTTTTCGCATCCACCGCAGAGAACGTGACGTAGTCGCCGGGCTCCAGCAGGAAGGTCGGATCGCGATGTAGCTGATAGGTTCGCACGGCGGTCCGTCCCAGCAGATGCCAGCCGCTTGGCCCCGCGAGACATTGTACGCCGGTCTGGATGCCGCCGATCGAAATGGTGCCGGCCGGCGTCAATAGACGCGGGTTTTGCCGCCGCGGCATATGTAGCGAGTCCTGCAAGCCGCTGAGATAGGACCATCCCGGCGTAAAGCCGATCATCGCGACGCGGTAATCGCCGGCGGTGTGCCGCGCCACGATATCGTCGGGCGTGGTGTTGAGCGCCTTGGCGACATCCTCGAGATCGATCCCGTGCTCGCCGCCATAGACCACGGGGAGGCGCCAGCGCCGGGTTTTTGTCTCCGCCGGGACCGGGAGTTGGGCCAGAATTGCAAGCTTCTCGCTCAGCGCGCCAAAATCGATCTGCACGGGATCGTAATGCACCAGCAGCGACCGATAGGTCGGCACCGTCTCGGTCACACCGGCCACGGGCTCACGGGCCAAAGTGCGATCGAGCGCCAGCACGCGCTGGTTGGCGGCTTCATCAATGGTGCGGCTAAATTCTACCGTAATGGCGCTGTCGCCGCTCGGCAAAAGGCGGGGTGGGGCTGATATCGCGGCCATGGCCTCAGAGCTCTTCAATCGAGGCCATGCTCTAGCGCGTTTTGCGGCGAAGTGGAATTCGCTTCGTGCAAATCGGCTTGGCAAATCGTCTTGCAAGTTCAATAAATTAATCCGCATTCCGCCGATAAGATGGGATGGTGACGCCAAGCAATGCAGCTTCCCATATCGGCGCTAGAGACGCCCCTTGACGCGCCGCTTGCGCCCCGCAAGATGCACCCGCCCGATCCATCCCTACCGGAGTTGCCTGTTCGATGTCCCTGACCCCCGAAGCGATCGCGACACTTTCCCGCGTCACCACCGCCACCATCACCACGGTTCTCCTCAAAAAGGGCCTGCGAAACGTCTGGATCCGGGGTTCGCGTCCGCTGCGCCCCGGACAGAAGCGGCTGGTCGGGCCGGCCTTTACGCTGCGTTTCGTGCCCGCCCGGGAAGATTTGGCGACGCCGGAATCCTGGTCCTCGCCGATCTCGACCCGCACGGCGATCGAAGCCATGCCGGACGGCTGCATTGCCGTGGTCGATGCCATGGGCGTCACGGATGCGGGCATTTTCGGCGACATCCTGTGCGCCCGCATGGTCAAGCGCGGGGTGGCAGCCCTGGTGACCGACGGCGTGGTGCGCGACCTCGAAGGCGTGCTCGGTACGGGACTGCCGGTGTGGTGTGACGGCTACGCCGCGCCACCCTCGGTGGCTGGGCTGACATTCGTTGGCTGGGGCGAACCAGTCGGCTGCGGCGGCGTTGCGATCTTCCCGGACGACATCATCGTCGCCGATCAGGACGGCGCAGTCGTGATCCCGAAGGCGTTTCTCGATCTCATCCTAGCCGAAGGCGCCGAGCAGGAGCGCATGGAAGCCTGGATCGTCAATGAGGTGAACAATGGCGCGGCGCTGCCGGGCCTCTATCCGATGAACGCCGAAACCAAGGCGCGCTACGCCACGTCGAAAAAATAATCCGGACCAATTCCGTCCGCAAAAGGAGGAACATCATGAAAATCGAACTCGCTGGCTCACGCCCGACCCGTCGCGCGCCTGCAGAAAATTTCACCGGCACGGTCTGGAACGACCCGATTATCCAGGCCGAAGTGCCGGCACGGATCGTCGCCGCGAAGGTTACATTTGAGCCGGGCGCCCGCACGAATTGGCACACGCATCCGCTTGGCCAGACGCTGTATGTGCTCTCGGGCATTGGCCGGTTTCAGACCAAGGGCGGTCCGATCATCGAAATCCGGCCCGGCGACACCATCTGGATTCCGCCGAACGAAAAGCATTGGCATGGTGGCACGCCGACCAATCGCATGACCCATATCGCGATGCAGGAATCGCTGGAGGGGAAATATTCGACCTGGATGGAGCCGGTGACGGACGAGGAATACAACGCGAAGCTCGGCTGATGGCTGCTCTGCGCCACCTAGAGCCTTATCGGTTCTGATTGAATCAGAACCGGGCTCTAATCTTTTGTTTTGACGCGTTTTCTTCACGCGAACCGGTATCCACGGAGCCTGTCATCGGGCGCGCATTTGCGCGACCCGTTGGCTCGAAAACGCTTTAGATAGGCTGCGCTTTCATGTTAGGGCCCCGCCTGCGAGACGGGGCCCCTCACGCTACGACCGTTTGGGTAAACTGGGGAGATCAGTTCGCCGCGAAACGGGGAGCCGTACAACCGCCGCAGACCCAGGGCCATGACCAATCGGCAACCTTGCCCTTGTTGGCTTCGACATAGGGGCTCCAGGCCTTGGGCGGCAAAGCCTTGCTCTTGTGGACGATGCTGAATTGGCCGTCGGCCTGAATCTCGCCAATCATTACGGGCTTTGCCATGTGATGATTGCTGCCCATCACGACCTCAAAGCCCGACGGTGATTTGACCTTCTGGCCGATCATGGCCTGGCGAACGGCCTCGACATCCGTCGTGCCGGCTTGCTGCACGGCCTGTACCCACATGTGGAACAGGATGTAGGCCGACTCCATCGGATCGTTGGTGACGCGTTTGGGGTTCTTCGTGTAGGCGCGCCACTTCTCGATAAACGCCTTGTTTTCGGGCGTGTTCACCGACTGGAAGTAGCTCCAGGCCGCAAGATGTCCGACCAACGGTTTGGTGTCGACTCCGGCGAGTTCTTCCTCGCCGACCGAGAACGCTATCACGGGAATGTCGGTAGCCTTGACGCCCTGGTTGCCGAGTTCCTTGTAGAACGGCACATTGGCATCGCCGTTGACCGTCGAAACCACCGCCGTCTTCTTGCCGGATGAACCGAACTTCTTGATCGCGGCGACTTCGGTTTGCCAATCGGAGAAGCCGAACGGCGTGTAGTTCTCCATGATGTCTTCATCCTTGACGCCCTTGGTTTTAAGGTACGCGCGGATGATCTTGTTGCTGGTGCGGGGATATACATAATCCGTGCCTTCCAGCACGAAGCGCTTCACGTCGCCGCCTTCCTTGCTCATGAGATATTCAACAGCGGGCACCGCCTTGTTGTCGGGCACGGAGCTGCCATAGAAAATATTGTAGGACGCTTCCTCGCCTTCATATTCGAGCGGGTAGAACAGCAGACCGTTGAGTTCCTCGAAGACCGGCAATACCGACTTGCGGGACACCGACGTCCAGCAGCCGAACACGGCAGCGACCTTGTCTTTTGTCAGAAGTTCGCGGGCTTTTTCAGCAAACAAAGGCCAGTTCGATGCGGGGTCGACCACGACAGGCTCGATCTTCTTGCCGAGAAGACCGCCTTTGGCGTTAACGTCAGCCACCTCCATCAACATCAGATCCTTCAGGATCGTCTCGCTGATTGCCATCGTCCCCGACAGCGAGTGAAGGATTCCAATCTTGATCGTATCGTCGGCTTTTGCGCTGTTTGAGCCACAGCCGACGATGGCGAGAATAGCTGCCGCGGCAGACAGCCAGCGGATTCGTGCGGTACTCATGGGATCTCCTTTGCGTTCGAATTGCCGGGAGCATCGCGGCGCGGCTCTCACGGCCAGTGCGGCGAAGCTCGCACGAAGCAACAAACGGCCCTGAGAGCCGCCGCCGGGAAATGCGATGGCTCCATCAGCCGGCTTTGCAATAGGCGCAAGATTTTGCGGCTTGCTCAGGAGATAGACGGCGCTGCAGGGTTTCGGGCAAAATATGCTTGGGCACTGGGCAACCCAGGCGCCAATCATGTGCGATCAGTCCAGTTGCTGACAAACCGAGGGGGCCAGTCCAATTTAACAACAAACTGGCTGACTTCGACGCAGATCCTGTCAAAAATTGACGTACTGGACTCATAACTGGTCCGGTGCCTGCTCCCACTCATGGGACAGGAAGCTTAGCAGCACGACGGTTGAGATGCAGATTTCCGTTCTATTGGACAGGTCCCGGCCGGAAGCATTGACCACGCAGATGGTGGATCAAATTCGCGAAGCGATCCGCTGCGCGCGGCTTGTGCCAGGCACCCGCCTGCCATCTTCACGCAGGCTGTCCGAGCAACTGGCAATATCGCGCAACACCGTCGTTCGCGCCTACGATCTGCTCTTGATGGAAGGGATTGTCGAGTCGCGCCCGGCATCGGGGATCTACGTTGCTCAGCAATTTCCGGGCACTGTTGCGGCGCCCCCATTGGCGGCTGATCCGCATGATCCGGTGCCGCAGTCGCGCATGCCCATGCCGCTGCGCCACACGCGTGCGTTGGCGTTGCCTCAGGTTCTGCGCAGTCGCCTGCTCTTTGATTTCTTTCCGGGCCGGCCCAGCGCGGAACTGTTTCCCTTAAAAACCTGGCGCCGATTGTTGCAGAGGAATCTATCGCATGGCGGCGGAACCGGTCTCACGCAGTATGGCGATCCGGCGGGGTTTCCTGCGCTGCGCACCGCCATCGCCAATCATCTGGCGGTAGCCCGCGGTATTGTCGCCGATCCCAGCCGTATCGTGATCGTCTCCGGAGTCCAGGAAGGACTTACATTGGCGGCGCGGCTGTATCTGGCACGCGGTGCGCTTAGTGTGGTCGAAGACCCCTGTTATCAGGGTGCGGCGCTTATCTTCGAAGCCACGGGTGCCGAGGTTGCGAGTGTCGCGGTCGATCAGGATGGATTGATCGCCGACGACCTGCCACAACGCACGGCGTCATTGCTTTATTTGACGCCCTCGCATCAGTATCCAACCGGCGTAACGTTATCGGCACAAAGGCGCAGCGAAATTATCGGCTGGGCCCGCCGATACGGCTGTTACATCATCGAGGACGATTACGATTGCGATATACGCTACCATGGGTCGCATCTTCCACCGCTGGCCTCGCTCGCGCCGGACTGCAGCATTCATATCGGTACATTTTCCAAATCGCTCGGTGCGGGATTGCGTCTCGGCTATATGGTCGTGCCCGAGAATATCGCCGAAGCCGTCTGCAACGAAAAGCGGCTCCTCAACCATGGCAATCCATGGCTGGAGCAGGCCACGCTGGCCGACTTCATGCACAGCGGAGGTTATGCCGCGCACCTGCTTCGCGTACGGTCCCATTACAAAGATAATCGTGACTGGCTTGTCGGCGCACTCAGACGCAATTTCGGCGACGTTATCGTCAACGGAGAAAGCAGCGGATTGCACATCCTATGGCATCTGCCACCAGGCATCCCGGATGCAGTGACGGTCGAGGCGCTTGCGTTGCGCGCACGGGTAGGGGTGTATTCGCTGCCGTCGGCGCGGGTGCATATCGCGCGGCAAACCGCCTTGACGAGTCGTGCCATCATTCTCGGCTATGCCGCGCTGTCGCCAAAGCAAATCGAAAAAGGCATTGCGCGCCTGTCGGACGCAATCGACGACGCTATCGACGATCCCGCGACCGATATGACCGCATTGTTCTCCGATCAGTTTGCGATCCATCAGGCGCTGTTGCCTGCGAAGTCCTATCTGGCCCCACGACTTCGCCAGCAACCGGCTCTACGCAATCCGCCATCCCGCCGTGCATTTTCTGAAAGGATTGTTGCACGACAAGGTGGCGCGCCGATGCCCGTTCTGAAGAATATCTATCGATATCCCATCAAGGGTTTAAGTGCGCAGCCACTGCTCCGGGTCGAGTTGCAGGCCAAGAAGCCGTTCCCAAACGACCGCGTCTTCGCCCTGGTTCGTCCAGGGGCTCCGTTCGATACCAGCCATCCCAAATGGGGCAAAAAGGGACTGTTTGTGATGCTGATGCTTGAGGAAGCATTGGCGAGAGTCCGCACGGATCTGAACGTAGAAACCCTGCAACTGACGATCACGCAGGACAATGATCGGCTGATCGTCGCCGATCTCAATGACGAACAGGCGCGCGCAAAGGTCGAGGAGATCATCTGGCAACTTGTTCCGGCTTTGCGCAGCGCGCCGACGCTGGTTCGCTCGCGTGACGGCCACTTCATGGACAAGCCGGACAATGTCATGTCGCTGATCAATCTCGCGACCGTGCGCAGCCTTGAAGAACAGTGGGGAATCAAGATTGATCCTCTGCGTTTTCGAGCAAATTTCTATATCGACGGCGCACGACCGTGGGAGGAATTCGAGTGGCTCGGCGGTGACATCCGGATCGGAGAGGGGCTTTTTCGGGTAGATCGACGCAACGGCCGCTGTGGTGCCACCAACGTCAACCCAGAAACCGGTCGGCGAGACCTCGATCTGCCGAGTTCCTTGCGTGCCGCTTTCGGGCACAAGGAATTAGGTGTTTACCTGGTGGCAAAGGAAGGCGGCTGCGTCAGCGTGGGAGATTCCGTTGCTACGCCGATGCCTGTCGGCGCGAGCCCTGTCGTTCGGCCGCTTGCCGCCGCGTTGCGACCGGGTCGCCAGCTTTTCATGTGCGGCGGATGCTATTTTATCTACGAACCGTCCGCCGGACTTCCGGACCAATCGATCCCGCCCGGTACCCCCCTTCGCCGCCATTCCCGCGAACTGGCGGTGCCCCGATTGTGGAACCGAAAAATCGACGTTCCGTCCCCACATCGAAACGTCGCGCTCGCCTGCTGCGATTTAAATCCGATAGGTCCGCAACGTTGAGGGAATCTTTCGATCACGCAGATGCCCGCTATTTTTTGCGCGTTCAATCAGGCCGAGGGTCGGCTAATTGACCCGGGTCCAGGTCTGGCCACCGCAGAACATGCCGCCAAAGGCGCAGCCCTGGACCCGCAGGCTATCCGGGCCGTTCAGCGCGATCGTGGAATCATAGGTGCTGCCGCCCTTCGGATCGAAAATGTGCCCGCTCCATTTCGCATCCTTGTCGGGTTTCATATCGATCAAAATCTGCGTGCGGTTCAGGTTCGTTTTTGGATCGATTGAATAACCGCAGAGATTGGCGCCGCATGGTTCGATGCGGATTTTGCCTTCCTTTTGCTCGGTCAGCCAAATGCCCAGGGGTGAATTGGCCGGCTTTGCTGCCGCCGGCGGAGGCGCAGGCACCGGCGCGGCCGCCACCACCGGTGGCGAGGCGGGTTTGGCGGGAACCGCACCCTGCTGGGCTTGCAGCGCGGGTGTGCTGGCCGGAGGCGGGGGCGAAGCAGGACTATTTGCAGGTGCGACGTTCGCCGTCGCGCCTGAAGGCGCGGGAGCCGTGCTGGCAGGCGCGGTCGCCGTGGCGGGTGTCTGCGGATCGACCTTCGCCTGCTCGGACGCCGGCTTGGCGGGACGCTTGCTGTCCTGGTTGTTGCGCGGGCGCTTTGCCGGCTGTCCGGTATTATCGTAGACGCCGGGGATCGAAACCGTCCCGCGGTCGGGATCGATCCGGATGGTCTGTCCATTGTAGTCGATGGTGTATTGAGCCTGGGCGGCGGTGCTCGCCAGCAGAAATGCGACGATCGTAAAAAGCTTTTTCATCATCACCTCCAGGTCAGGTGGAAGACGATCGGGTGGAATTTCGGCCCGATCCGGCGTCTTGATAGTTCAGGTCTTGATACTTCAGGTCTTGGCAGTTCAAGTCTTGGCAGTTCTGAGTGACGCGATCTTCCCCGTATGAGTCGTGATGGATTAGGTTTGGTTCAAACCTACGGGGTTGCTTGCGTTGGAGTACCCGGTCAATTTTTGGGCATTCTCAAGCGTGATCTATTCATAGACTTGTGGCCACTCGGGGGCCTATTCCAACTTCATATCCACGCAAGAGGATTGCGACCGTGACCATCCCGATGCACCAGGCGTCCGTCAGCGTATTTACGCAATTTCTCGGCAATTTGTCCGATCTGCTCGACCATGCCGCGGTTCATGCCGAGGCGCGGAAAATCGATCCGGCTGTACTGCTCAATACGCGCCTCTATCCGAACATGTATAATCTCACGCGCCAAGTTGGTGAAGCCATCAGGCATGCAGTGATTGCCTGCGCACTACTGGCCGATGTCGATCCGCCGGTATTTCCGGACGCCGAGCCTGATATTGCCGAACTCAAGGCGCGCATCGCGACTGCAATCATCTTTATCGGCGGTCTGCAACCGGCGCAGATCGATGCTGCCGCTGAGAAAGAAGTGGTCTTTACGTTTCGGAACGGCGCGACGCGAAGCTTTACCGGCCAATCGCTGCTGCTGACCTTCAGCGTGCCGCAGTTCTTTTTCCATGTGACGACGGCTTACGACATCCTGCGCCATTGCGGCGTCGATCTCATCAAGAAGGACTTTTTGGGCGTGCCGCGCTGAACGCCTGTGTCCTCAACCCGGATTTAACCTGGCCGGATCGACCGATTACATTTCTCCGCCTTCGTGGCCGTCGTCGCGAACCACATTCGCCATGGGCGCGCGTCCGCTCATTTCGCTTTTCAAGTGTTCGAACCGCTGCCGCGCCTCGCTCTCGCGGTCGTTCACAAATCGCACGGCCTCGTCCGCCAACATCGGTCCGCTGGTCACCGGCCGGGAATTCTCCCCAATGGTCTCATCGACAAAATATTGACCGTTGTCCTCGCGGCGCACGGTCCATTTGAAGCGGATCGCTTCCATCGGACCGGGACCCATTTTCGAATAGCCTTCCGCCTCTACGCGTGCGGGGATTGCGGGCTGTTCTTCAACGGCCGGCTTTTCAGGCTCGCGAACGGGTTCGGGGTGATCGAGGATGCTGGCGATGGCCGCAAGCGCATGATCGGTCGGGTCGCTTTGACTCAAAATTTCAGCCTCCACCTACAACCCGTTGCGCGGACAACGAATCCCCACCCGCGCCGGGTCTCCTTATTTTGTCCTTGAATGCGGCTGAGTTTTGTCGGCCGCACACAAACCGGCGGTATTCCCTTCCTCCCGCGATTATCTGCGGTGGGAGATTGCCGGTCGCCGAAGATCAAGCGCCGATCAGCCTAGCACGTCCTGATTGATGACGTTCTGGCGGATCGGTTCGCCGTCGAGCACGCTCAGAATATTGAGCGCGGTTTGCTCACTCATCCGGTCGACGGCTTCCACAGTCACGCCGGCGACATGAGGGGCGATGATGACATTGGGAAGCTCGAACAGCGAATGGCCTGATGGAGGCGGCTCCTGCTCGAACACATCGAGACCTGCGCCCGCGAGCTGGCCGGACACCAGCGCATCATACAGCGCCGCTTCGTTGACGATGCCGCCGCGCGCGGTATTGACGAGATAGGCCGTCGGCTTCATGCGCTTCAACCGAGCCGCATCGAACATCGCGATCGTTTCAGGCGTCTTGGGGCAGTGAATGCTGACGAAATCGGCGTTCGGCAGCGCCGCGTCCAGATCGGTAACGGGCTCGTACCCGGCCGCCTTGATCTCGGCCGGCGTTTTATAGGGATCATAGACCTGAACCTTCATCTCCATGGCGAGACAGCGCTTGGCGGTTCGCGTCCCGATGCGGCCAAAGCCGATAATCAGGACCGTCTTGCCGTAGAGATCGAAAGGCAGCTTGCCGAGCCGGGTGGCCCATTTGCCGTCCTTGACCAGCGCATGCAGTTCGACGGCGCGTTTGGCCAGCGTCAGCATCATGAACAGAGCCTGTTCGGCGACCGAGGGGGAATTGGCGATGCCCACCACCAGCAGGGGAATCCCGCGGCGACTGAGCGCGGGCACATCGACGGCGTCGTAACCGACGCCCATCCGGGTCACGACCTTCATGTCCTTTGCCGCCTCGAGCTCCGGTTCGCCGAACCGGGTCGCGCCGAGCGCCACGCCGTGAACCGGGGCGTGTTCGACCAGTAAGGCCTCGAAATCCCGGGCCGAGATCAGGTTGGGAAATTCGATGGTCTCGATGTCGTCGCGGGCATTCAATACGGCGCGTCCCGGTTGCGACAGCGTTTGCGTGATGAAAATTTTCTTCTTGTTGGCCGCCATTACCGAGTTCCCCGCGTGATTTTCTCAACCTGCCGCATGGCCTTTTCGTATGCAAACGCGACTTCGTTTAGCAGGTGCTTCTTGCCGAGGTCCACTGCCAATCCCGGTGGGCACGCGTGTCGGAATGGCGGCTTGTTGCGTCGCACATGAAGACAAAAGGCAGGCGGAACGTAAGCGACTTCTGCGGCATGACGTCGTCATGAACTGCGCGGCAGCGCGGTAGACTTGGTCGCCACGAAAACGATAAAGTCCGGATTCGGGGGAAGCGCGCTGGCGCGGTATTTCCGAGATCGAAAAGGAGACCAGATGATGATCCGCCTGACACCGGCAGCACCTGCGCAAATGAAATGGCGCTTTGCGCTTGGGGCCGTGGTCGTCATGCTTCTCGGCACGCCTCCGGCGGCGCAAGCACAAGGGCTGGTCAAGGGTGTCCAACAGGGAGCCGAAGCCGGCAACAAGGCCGCCGGGCCGGTCGGCGGCGTGTTGGGAGGCGCCATCGGCGGGGTAGTCGGCGTATTCAACGGCGTGCTCGGTGTCGGGCAGAACACACAAGCCCCGGCCGCGAACGGAGCCAAGCAGGCCGGTTCCGCCAAGGACGCCAAGGATACTAAAGACACGAAGGCCACGAAGGGTACGAAGGGTACCAAAGCCGCCGCCAAGGCCGGAGCGCCCGCAGTCCTGACCCAGGACGGCGCACCGACACTCAGCGCCGAACAGATCGTCGCCAACAGCGATGCCGACATCGACCGGATCAAGTCCGAATTGAACCTGACGCCGGAGCAGGAGAAAAACTGGACGGCGTTCAACAGCGCGATGCACTATCTCGGCCATAACGGCGCCGACCGTCTCAACCTCAGAATTGCGCGCGCCCAGCGCGACCCGCCTGACGACATTATCGAGCAGATGCGCAACGAAGCCCAGTTTCTCAACGACCGGGCCGTCGATCAACGCGGTGTTGCCGATGCGGCCGAGCCGCTGTTCACCAGCCTCGATGACAAGCAAAAGGCGGTCTTCATCCAGGAAATGGTCCGCCTGAGCCACGAGCGCGGGCTGGACTAAAAGCGCGCCGCGAATAGCCGGGCACACATGCCCTGGGGTAGGTTGAAGGCGCGGCACCCGGCTATCCTGCCGCAGCGGCGGCTCGCCAACTCGTCATGCAAAATTGAAGAAAAGCGGACCGCTTCGCGCCCGAGATATGGCTGGGTCATGGCCTTGTCGGGATTTCGTTGCACGCAGACAACGGCGGGAAAGCACCATTGCAAAGCACAACCGGCCAGCAATGCGCTGGCCGGGATATCGCGAAAGCGCAGGAAAATGGCTTATTCCTTGGGGAAGTTGAGCTCCACGCCGACGCCATCGGGATCGTAGAGAAAGAATTGCGTATCGCCGGTGCGCGGCACGATGCTTTCACGGAATGCCACGTTGCGGGACTGCAGGCGCTTGCGCACGCCGGCAACGTCGGTCGCGGCGAAGGCGATGTGGTCAAGACGGCCGGTATCCTCGTATTTCTTCTCGGTACCGCGCACCACGATTCCTTCGCGGGGCGTGCGCGTGCCCATCAAATGCACGGTCGCGACCCCGCCGGAATAGAGCCAGTAGCCGGGAAAACCGAGCGGCGGCCGATCGCCGTTTTCCAGTCCCAGCACGTCGCAATAAAAATCCTTGGTTTGCTCCAGATCCGAAGGTTCGATCGTGTAGTGTTGCAGTCCGCCAAGTGGCATCGTGGTTCTCCTTGGACAAAGATCAGATCGGCCAATGCCGATCGTCAGGCGGTGATCGCGAGCTCCCTGTCGATCTGCTCGATCGACTTGCCGCGGGTCTCAAGCCCGAAGAAATAATACACCGCCCCGGCCATCAAAAACCAGCAGCCGAGATAGACAAACGCCAGCGGAATCTGCGGTAGCGGCACGTCGGGCTTGAGATAGTTGCCCGAGCCGACGATCAAGGCGAGCCCGACCGGCCCGATGATCTTGCCGATACCACCGAAGCCATAGGCCGACCCCATGCCTGAGGTCCGCAGATGGGAAGGCCAGACTTCGGCTGCGTAGGGGCCGACGATGGCAAATCCGCCATCGGCAAAAAAGTAGCCGACGGCCAGGATCAGCCAGAAGGCCGACACGCCCATGAACGTGGTGTCGTAATTGTAGCCTGCCACGATGGTCAGGACACCTGCACCGAAACCCAACAGCCCGCCGGCATTGCGCCGTCCCATCCATTCCGAGAAAAACGCAAAGGAGACCCGGCCCACGAAGCCGAAGATCGTCAGCAGGATCATCATTTTCGCGGCTTCCTGCGGCGTGACCTTGAGCAGCAGGACGAACAGCGACGGCACCCACAGCGTAATGCCATAGACGCCGGTTTGGGCGCCGGCATTCCCGAGCCAGGAGACCAGGAGGCTGCGCGGATATTTGAACAGATCGGACCAGTTCGATTTAATAACTGGCCCGGCGTCCGCGGCCGTCGGCAACGGCAATGCGGAGGGCTCCATCTGCAGCGCCCAGGCCAGCGATCGACGCGCTTCCTCATAGCGGCCCTGACGGCACAGCCAGCGCGGCGATTCCGGCACCCAAAGACGAACCAGCAGGATCAGCAGCGCCGGCAATACGCCGATCGCGAACAATATCCGCCACTCGCCGCTGCCCACGGAGGCGCCGAGCAGCGCGCCGAGGCCGGTGCCGAGCGGAATCACGCAGGTCACGAGACCGCCGACCCAGCCGCGCTTGGAGGAGGGCATGAACTCCTGCACCAGCGGCAGATCCACGCAATAAAGCCCGCCGACACCAAGGCCGACGAAGAACCGCATGACCGAAAGATAGATCCAGCCATTATCGGGTGTGAAATACAAAAGGCCGGTCGCGATCGAGAAATTCAGCACGGTGCCGATAAAGACCTTGCGACGTCCGACACGGTCGGCGAGCCAGCCCCAGACATAGGCGCCGATGATGGCGCCGATGCCGGAACTCATCAGCACGGTGGCTGACTGGCCGAAGGTAAGTTTCCAGGGTCCGATCAGGAAGGCGAGCACAAAGCCGATCAGGAAGTAGTCGAAGAATTCGAGTGCGTCGCCGATAATGGCGGCGGCCAGGATCTTGATCTGGTTAGCGGTCAGACTCGTCCGTCGATCGAGTATCTCGAACATGGCGCTTCCCCCGGCGCTTGTTTATTTTGAGCCGGCGTCGCGCCTACGCACCGGCAGTGACGCTGAGGCTATCCTGTCAACGTGACGGGCGGAAGCCCGAGCCGACGCGGGGGCACCTGCGTAAAAGGCGGTCCGTTGTTGCGATGAACAATCGGATTCCACGGCCCGGAAGCGTCCCCGACGAATTATTTAAGGTTTGCCGGTAGATTTGCCGAAGGCTTGAGCAAGGCCAACGCGCCGATGGACGAAAGACGAAAGTACCCGCGGACCGAAATAAACCAGGCGGCCTACGTGTCGTCAGGCGGTTCCGTCATGAGCTGTGTGGTGCGCAATATCTCGGCCGAGGGGGCCGCTATCGACGTCGAGAACGCGGCCTTCGTCCCCCCGCATTTTCGCTTGGTGATGGCGAGCGATTCGTCGGTCCATGAATGCGACGTTGCCTGGATCCAGCAAAACCGGATCGGTGTGATTTTTGTTGCGGTGCCGCAAGCTCAGGATGATCTTGGCGGACGGCAAGGCTGACTATCCCAAAAAGGCCGACAATATCCCGAAGAAATTGTCGTCCACGACCTCTCTCAAACGTCTGACGTCGAAGCCCTGACGGCCGGCCATGGTCGCGGATGGCAGGAGGGTGCGACGATGCACGCCAAAACTGGAGAGACCACAATGCAGAGGGTTCAGATCATCGGCGCGCCGTTTTCGAGTTATGTCTGGATCGTGCGCATGGCCCTCGAGGAAAAGCAGGTGCCATATGATTTGATACCCGAACGAATGCACAGCGCCGAAGTGCTGGCCATACATCCGTTCGGAAAGATACCGGTCATGCGACATGGCGAAGTCACGCTGTGCGAGTCGAAGGCGATCGCGACCTACATCGACCGGACTTTCGCTGGCCCAAAGCTGATCCCCGAGGATGCGCATGGCGCGGCGGAGGTCGAGCAGTGGGTATCGCTCGTCAACACCGCCATCGATCCCTGTCTGATACGCAATTACATTTTCAGCTACCTGTTTCCCAAGGGGGCGGATGGCAAGCCTGACCGCGCTGTGATCGGTACAGTCCTCCCGGCCATGCAGGCGCAAATCGATGTGCTGGATCGGGCGGTGGCCCGGTCCGGTCACCTGGTCGGCGACAGTTTCACGCTCGCCGACATCTATGTGATGCCGGTTCTCGAGGTTGCGCAGCGCGCACCTGAGGGGAGGGAAATGGTGCAGTCGGCGAAACACCTCGCCGCATATTTCGCCCGTCACGCGAAGCGGCCCAGCTACCTGGCAACATTTCCGCCCCGCCGCCATCCGGGCCTTGACGGAAACGCGAGGTTTTCGAGGGATGTTTTGTAATGACGCATCCCAACGACGCTTGCACAGACCTGCCGCGAATCACTGAGTTGCTGCTACCCTCACAGGATCAGATTCTCCACGAGGAATGGGCACTTGCAAAGCAGTGTTGGTTCGCGCGCCTTTCATAACGCAAGGCTGCAAAAGCAGTTCAGGAAACAGGCTGAGGTGTTGCTGCCGGCGGCGGCGGCGGCCTATCGCGAGGGTAAGCATGCGCAGGCCCAGGCGCTTTGCCGGCAAATTCTCAAGGATTTGCCCGAGCACTTTGATGCGCTGCATTTGCTTGGCTTTTCCGAACTGGATTGCGGGCGATTCGAGGAAGCCGAGAAGATACTAACGCAAGCCGTTAACGTTGAGCCGCGGTCTGCGGAAGCACACTCCAACCTCGGATTGGCATTGTTCAAGCTCAGGCGTTTCGACGCCGCCCGCAAAAGCCAGGAGAAGGCGGTTGCTCTCAAGCCGAATTTTCCGACAGCGTGGACAAATCTTGGCAACACGCTGATGCGATTGGGGCTCATCGAGCAAGCCGTCGACGCCCACGACCGTGCGATCAAATTTAAACCCGATTACGCCGACGCCTATTTTCACCGCGGTACGGCCCAGTTGCTGCTTCGCCGGAACGGTGAGGCCGATCAGAGTTTCGATCGCGCCCTTTCGTTTCAGCCCCGTCATTTGCACGCCATCGCCGGCAAGGGGTTGGTGAGTCTCGAGCTGCGACACTGCGAAGCGGCGCTCGCCGCGTTTAACTCAGCGCTCGCGATCAAGCCGGACTTTGCGGAGATTTTGAACTACCGCGGACGGGTCCATCAGCAAATGGGACAGCTCGCTTTGGCGGAGGCCGATTTTGACGCGGCAATTGCGATCGATCCTGCGATGGAATCCGCGTGGCGGAGCAAAGCGGCCATCAAGCTGCTGCTGGGCGATACCGCCTCGGCCATGGCCGCCTGCATCAAGGCGCTCGAACGGGACCCGGCCTCGGAGGTCGCTATCGCGCTGCTCGGCAGCTGCCATGCCCGGCAAGGAGACATCGCGACGGCGGTTGAGCACTTCAACCGCGCGCTGGCGATCAAGCCGGACTACGAAGAAGCGATCATGAAGAAAATCTTCGCGCTTGATTTCGCTCCCGATGCGGACTTTGCAGTCCATCAGGCTGCCAGACGCGCCTGGTGGGACGCGATTGGCGCCAGGATAAACAATACAAAACGGAGAGAGTTGCCGCGTCTGGTGCCGGATCCGAACAAGCGGATCGTCGTCGGTTATGTTTCCTCGGATTTCAGGTCTCATTCGGCGGCCCTTGGATTCCTGCCAGTGCTGCGCAATCATGATCGAGCGCAGTTTCAGATCATCTGCTATTCCTGCTCGCCGCTGCGGGACGTGATGACGGAAGAATGTCAATCGCTGGCCGATTGCTGGGTCGATGCGTGGCAGTTTTCCGACGACGAGCTGGCGGACCGGATTCAATCCGATGGTGTCGATGTTCTCGTTGACCTGTCCGGCCATACGGCCGGCAACCGGCTCACGGTTTTCGCCCAAAAGCCTGCGCCGATCCAGGTCACCGCCCTCGGCAACGGAACCGGTACGGGCCTGCAGACCATGGATTATCTTCTGGCGGACCCGGTCACGGTTCCGGAGGCAGCCCGGCCTCTGTTCGCGGAAAGAATTTACGATTTGCCCTGTGTGATCACGACCGAAGTATTGGCGGATCAGCAACCGTCAGCACTTCCAATGCTTCGCAACGGGTATGTTACTTTCGGCGTGTTCAACAGGATCGACAAGATATCCGAAGACGCGCTGATCGTATGGTCGAAGCTTCTGCAGCAGGTGACGGGATCCATCATCGTCATCAAGAACAACGCGCTCGACGATCCGTTCCTGCGCGACGGCCTGATCGGACGTTTCGTAGCTCGGGGGATTTCACCGGACCGTGTCAGGTGCCTCGGATCGACGTTACGCAGCGAACATCTCGCCGAATTCGCCAATATCGACATCTCGCTCGATCCGTTCCCGCAAAATGGCGGTGTCAGCACCTGGGAATCGCTGCAGGCAGGCATTCCCGTCGTTACCAAGCTCGGCATCGGCACGACGTCGCGTCTCGGCGGCGCTATCGTGAAAGCGGTCGGCCTCGATGAGTGGGTGGCCGAGGACGATGATGGTTATAACTCGATCGCCCGGACCTATGCGTCGATGGCGCCGCGACTGGAAGCGCTGCGCGCCGATCTGCCTGCCAGGGTTGCGGCCTGTGCGGCCGGAAATGGCGCGATCTATACGCGCCGGGTGGAAGAGGGCTATCGCCAGTTCTGGCGCGACTATTGTGCCACGCTATCGTAGACCAGCGACTTCAGGTCCGCGCCCGCATGAGATCTTCTATGGTGGCGTTTTCGCGGATTTTCAGGCCGTGAAGATTGGTTGTGAAGGTGCAGTTGGCCTTGGCGGTGCACGAAAGCGTGCCGCCAGCGCCCGTGCATCCATAGCCGCTTCGTCCAGTGCTGGCGATAAACATTCCGCCGCCATTAAAGCAACTCTCCTCAACCTGATTTATCGTGAAATGAAACCTGGGAGGCACAGGCTTCGCAGAAGCCGAATTCGTCAGTCCGGCCAAAACCACGAACAGGACGACCCACGCCAGGGCGATGGGTCCGATCAGAAATTGCATCACGACGTCGAGCCGGTTGGTATCCCATCGGTCGGTTGTGTCAGTCATGTCAGTCCCCTGTTTTCTAAGGCCGTAGCCGAGGGGTACAGGACCGGCTTTGCTCGCACTGTGACCGGCGTCACAAAAGCCGTATCGGGTCTGGCGCCGGTCGATCCGGGAGCGCAGCCGGCAGCGTAACGCCGCATGGGCGGCCGTTGACGCGATAGACGGAACAAACAGCCGGTTCGGCATTAACGCTTGAACGAGAGGCGGGGCCGGCGCAGCATCGGTGCCATCAGAACCCGGAGGCCGCATGAAACGCTTTGCCGTTCTGGTAGCTATGGCCGTTGTCTTGGGAGCGTTGGGCGGCTGCTCTCCCGAAGCCGAAACGACGGGCGCAATCAGCAACTGTGCGAGGGATCTGTTTCCGAGCTACAATCCAAAGATCATGGATCAGTGCGTGAATGTCTGCAAGAAATGCGACCGTGGGACCATAACTACGTGCACAACGTCCTGCACGCTGAAGGGGGCGCGTTAGGCGAGGGCAGCGACATTGCTGGCGGCCGCAATGAACGATTCCACGGGCAAGCCCGTTCCCTCGGGACGAACCAACGTCATTGGTCCCCATTTCGTTCGCAGGTCGTTCTTGATCTTCCTGCCGTCAAGTGATTGATGTCGCAGCAACGGAAGGGTGGCCGAGTGGTTTAAGGCACCGGTCTTGAAAACCGGCGTGCCTGCAAGGGTACCGTGGGTTCGAATCCCACCCCTTCCGCCAGATAATCCGATCAACTAGTTGATCGGATTAATCTTTCCGATTGCGCCCGGACCCTGCGGGGCTACCCGGCTACCAAGCGATCCTTCTGATCTATTCGTTGTCGAGAAAATGCAGCAGCGCGGCGTTGAAGAGCGCAGGGTCCTGCAGGAATGCGAAGTGACTGGTGTTGGGCAGGATCAAGAGGCCTGCGTTGGGGATCGTGGCGGCGATATATTCGGTATGCGCGCGCTTGATCGCCTCGTCGTGGTCGCCGTCGACCACCAGGACTTGCGCGCGGATCGATCGTAACTGGGCGTCGGTCCAGTTCGGTTCGGTCTCCCACATCCTGGTTATCTGCGCGACAAAGGCATCATAATCCCCAGGCGTTGTGGACAGCTTCGTGTATTCACCTCTGGCACGCTCGATGAAGCGCGCAAACACCGGGGTCTTTTCAACACCTTCCTGGACACCTGACGTGACGGTGTTGGCGGCGAACGCAAACACTTTGCCCACGCGCTCCGGATGACGGATCGCGAGATCGAGGCCGAGAATGGCGCCATCGCTCCACCCCACCACGTCGGCCTTCGCGATATGCAGTCTGTCAAGCAGCGCGACAACGTCATCGGCCATGAGGTCGTAACCGTAAGGGCGGGCGTCACGCGTGCTTCGCCCGTGGCCGCGGCTGTCCATGACGATGACGGTGTGACGCCGGGCGAGAGCCCTGACCTGATGGCCCCAATAATCCGAATTCGAAAGTCCGCCATGTAAAAGGACGACCGGGGAACCGTGGCCGATAGTTGCGTAGTAAAGGTTGATGCCGTTGATGTCAGCGCGGCCGCGATGTTCACCGGAGACCGGCGCGGGCGTCGGGGGAAGTGTCTGCCAAAGCAGCTCGGCGCTGATGGCCTGAAGGGGAAGAAGCAGCAGGAATGTCAGAAGAAGGATGCGCATCGGCAATTACATTGGTGGATTGCGGGATATGACGATGCCTATGTCCAGCGAAGCCTCTCGTCATGGCGGCGTCAAGTCTGTCTTTCGAGCGAAGTTTCCACATTATGCGGATGCGCTCCAGTCACGACGGTGATCTTTCCAAGCGTAACATGAACAGTAATGCGATTGTTGCAAGCTTGCGCAAACAACGCATGTTTCATTTCATTGACTGGCAGGCGTTTGTTCTTACGATTGAGTGGATTGGCGGGCTGGCCACGCTGACCTGCCTGCCGTCTCGAAACTTGTCAGGCTGTCGCGTGGGTACGGGTCGAGTCCAGCAGCCTCCGCCGCGCAAGCCCACGCGACACGCCTTTCTTTACCGCAGTCGAGTAGTTAGCGGCTGCCGCAGCGGCGAGATCGTCGGTGACTTCGGGATCAGCGCCGGCACGGCCGTGCAAGACGTCGCCGTCGCAGAGCAGGCGCTGAAGTATTCCTATGAGAAAACCGGCTACGCTCCCTGATCGAAGCGGTTTGCTGCAGATCGAACAGGCGAAATTGGGACCAACCCTGGCCCCAATCATTGCAGCGGATCGGCGGCCGACCGATGATCAGATTTGGCTACCCGATCAATAGCAGCACCTGGCCGTCTTCGATCTTGACTGGATAGGTTTGGATGCTTTCCGTGACCGGCTCCAGAGTTGGCTGTCCGTTGGTCACGTCGAACCGGCCCTGATGCAGCGGGCACTCGATTTCGTTGCCTTCGAGGAATCCCTCACAAAGCCGGGCATGGCCGTGGGTACAGATGTTGGCGGTCGCATAGACCTCGCCGTCAACGCCATACAGCGCGATTTCCTGGTCACCTACCGTCACCGCGATGACGTCGCCTTCGGGCACATCGGTCCGCGCCGCTACCGGCCGCCATTCTCCACTCATCGGTACCTCGGAAATGCTGGCGCGCACGCGGTGCATGCGCTGCGTTGCGCGACTAAAAAAGTTCAGATGGGATAGATGACCGAATTCGGGATCAATTCGCTGTCGAAGATACACAGCCGTGATTTGAACTTGAGTCCATCATCGGTCTTGCGCACGACATCGATATAGCGGCCGACGTTGAAAACCTCGGAGAGTTCGTCCTGCTTGGTCCGCAGTACGAGGTAGTTCGCCTCCGAACGGATTTCGTTGTCCTGCGCCGCGAGCACCCGCGGCGCCGACACGATGTGCCGCTGATAATAGGGGTCGTGATAGAGAGTCTCGCGGATACCGTAGACCCGATCCTTCAACATCCCCTTGCTTTCCAGCCACATGATGGACAACGGCATCTTGCGCTCATAATTCTCCCTCGGCTGGATGCGGTATTCGCACTCATCGAGAAAGAACTCGGGCCATTTCTCGAATTCGCCCTGATCGAGGCAAGCCGAATATTCGCCGTAGAGATTCTGCAGCGCCATATACCCGCTGCTCACGTCGATCATCGTCAAATCTCCATCAATTTTCGCCAATAGGCGAACATGGCCCGGATCGGATTCTCCGTGATCAGATGGTTCACCTCGCCCCAGTCGCGGCCGCCTTGTTCGGCCAGCGTGCTGCGGGTGGGTTCCTGCTCGTACGATTCCTGACAGAATTCGAGCACCTCGCCATCGTCAGCCGATACATAGCCGGCCGGTCCGAACATGTTGGCCTGCCGCAGCCGCCGCAGCGCCATGTCCGGGTCATCCTCTTCAAAGCCGAAATGGGTCCAGACGAAATCGAAAGAGCCCGGGCCGCGCGGCATGATCTGCCGCGTCGACATGCTGTTCGACTGCTGCTGCACGATCAGGTTCGGGAACAGCGTCAACATCACCACGGTGGGTCCGTTCCACCAGGCTTCCGGCTTGACGTCGACGATCCGCTTGTCGTGCAGGATCATGCCTTCCTTGAAGCTGCTCACGCCCTTGGTCACGCCGCTGTCCGCCTGCTCTTTTTCGCGGGTCGAAGCCATGGCGCCATGACGACCGTGCACGTCGGTAACCAGGCGCGATTTCTGGTCGCCGCGGATCAGCCCGAACACCACGAACCAGGTATGCAGGAGGCCGACGTGATAGGGGTCCTTGATGTTCTCCTGCATCAGTTTCCAGTTGCTGGGCACGCGCTGGCGCGAATAACCGAGCACCTTGAGCTTGCGGCCATTAAACACGCGGTCGAAGTAAGGTAGGATTTCCGGGCCGAAATAACTCTCCAGCGGCTCGATGTCGTGATCGAACGACGCAAAGATCACGCCGTTGCGCACGGCGACTTTGAGCTTGTTGAGGGGATGGTCCGTCGGCTTGAAGTCGGCGGGCATGCCGCCACGGACCTCGCCATCCTTCTTGAGGCCGCGGCGGAACGGCACGCCCTGAAGGTTGCCTTTCAGGTCGTAGGTCCACTGATGATACGGGCAGAGAAATTCCTTGGTGTTGCCGAACTTCTCCCGGCAGAACTGGGCACCGCGGTGAGCGCAGATATTTTCGACGGCGGTTACCGAACCATCCGTGTCCCGGGCGATGACGACGGACCGCTCTCCGACCGAAGATCGCTTGAAATCGCCGGGGTTGGAAATTTCGGCTTCGAGGCCGACATAGTTCCAGTGCTTGGTGTAGAAAATGCGCTGGAGTTCACGCTGATACACTTCCGGGTCTGTATAGGCCCAGAAAGGTATCCGGCTGGACCCTTCATGGCTCCATACCGGCATTTCGACATCTGTATCTGACTGGATCGGTGATTGCTGTTGCATCGGCGCGCCTCCGCATTTCTTCCCTGATGGATAGAGGTAACGCGACCCTCGTCGCAAAGCGACGAAAGGCGCTGAATGTTCGTTATCACCCGGGATGATCTTGTCCGATGTTGCACTGCAACAATTTACAGAACACCCATTGAACAAAGCCTAATACGCTATATTCATATAAATACAACGATTCTAGAATGGGGTCTCGACTGCAAGACGACCGCAAGACGACCGCAAGACGACTGATTGTTGAAGCTGTGGACCCGGAAAAAATCGATCTCAATTTGCTTCTGGTGTTTTTCGCACCTGTTCCGCGAGAAACGCGTCCGGCGTGTAGCCGAAATTTTAGGCCTGTCGCAGCCCGGCGTCAGCAATGCGCTCAACCGGCTCCGCAGCCTCCTGAACGACGAGTTATTCGTTCGCACACCCCATGGCATGGAGCCGACATCCTATGCCATGCAACTGGCCGGGCCGATCTCCGAGGCGCTGGAACAAATCCGAAGCGCACTCGATGTCGCGACGCCGTTCGACCCTGCGACCAGCAAGCGCCGCTTCACGATTGCGATGACCGATATCGGCGAAATCGACTTTCTGCCGAGCATGATGGACGCTGTCGGACGCGTGGCGCCCTCCGTCACGATCAACACGGTACGCAACAACGCCTTGCATCTGAGGGAGGAGATGGTGAACGGTCAGGTCAATCTGGCCGTTGGCCTTCTTCCGGACCTGCAAACCAACTTCTTCACGCGGCAATTGACCGTCAGCGAATATGTCTGCCTGTTCCGGCGCGGACATCCGCTCGATAAATCGCACATCACGCCAGACGAGTTCGTCGCGGCCTCCCATCTCGTCGTGGTGTCGGCCGGAACCGGGCACGGGGTAGCGGATGAGGAATTCGAGCGGCGCGGCATCGCGCGAAATGTTAAATTGAGAATCCCGCATTTTGCATCGGTCGGGTACATCCTGCATGAAACCGATCTGATCACCACGGTTCCACAGCGGCTGGTCAACCGGTGTGCCGGTCCCTTCGACCTGTCGTCCGTACCGGTGCCCTTCGAGCTACCCTCAATTCCCATCAATCTGTTCTGGTCCGCGCGCTATCACCGCGACCCGGCCAATCAATGGCTGCGCACCATGATGGTAGAGACATTCAACAAGGAAGAGGCTTTCCGGCAGGGTGCTCCGCAACCTCCCGAAGCCGTTGCGCCGACGTTCGCGCTTCATCCGGGGTAGGGTGTGGTCGACCTGATGCTTCGGGGACTGAGGCAGATCGCGCAACGGAGGCCGGACCAATCATTCCACATCGCCTCGTTGTGGTGCAACGCGGGTCGTTGCGAATGTATCTGTCGTCAAGATGATGGCCGCGGCGATAGCCAATCCGCCGCCGAGCAGACAGACGCCGGACCAGCCACCCGACGTCCAGGCGAGCCCTCCGGCGAGGGCGCCAATGGCGCCGCCCGAGAATGTCGCGACCATGTAGACCGTGTTGAGCCGCCCCCGGATCGTGTCGTCAATTCCAAAAATCCGGGTTTGATTGGCGACCTGACCGCTTTGAAGCCCGAAGTCCAGCAGGTTCACCGCGACGACCAGGCCGATGATCGAAGCCGCGCCCCACGTTCCCGCAATCGCAAAGCTCAGCGCGGTTGCGCAGAGCGCGGCGGCATTCACGGGCGCCGATCCGAAGCGGTCCGAAAAGCGTCCGGCGGCGGGCGCGACAAGGGCTCCCGGCGCACCCCACAGGCCGAAAAGTCCCACAGCCGTCGGTCCGAGTGCGAAGGCCGGCGTTTCCAGATGAAACGCCAGCGTGGCCCAGAAGGCGGAGAAGGCGCCGAAGACGCAGAAATTCATTCCCATCGAGACCAAAAGCGATCGGTGACGCAGCAGCGCAGGCAGCGACGCAAGAAGGTCTCGATAGCGTGTCGGCGCTTGGTCTTTTGGCTTTTCCGGCAGAAAATGCGGAACTATGAAAAGGAGGATCGTGGTCAGGATCGCGGCCAGCGCATATGGCGCGCGCCATGTGCCGCTGAACCCTGCCACAGCGCCTGAAACGGTGCGTGATAGAAGAATGCCGAGGACGAGTCCGATCTGAAGGGCGCCGAGACTGCGGCCACGATTCTCCGGAGCGACCAAGGCCGGCGCCAACGGCATCAGGATTTGCGGGATCACCGTTACGGTCGCAAAGCACATGCTCGCCACCAGCAGAACCGGGACGTTTGGCGACAAAGCCGCTGCGGCGAGGCCGATCGCCGTCAGCGCCATCAGCGAACGGACGAGCAGGGCGGGCTTTGCCATATCGGCAAGGGGAACAATCAACAGAATACCAAACGCATAGCCAACCTGCGTCGCCACAGCGACAAGCGAGGCTGCTTTCTCGGCAATTCCGAATTGTTGCGCTATTTGCGCCAGCAGCGGCTGGCAGAGATAAATATTCCCGACCATCACGCCGCAAGCGACGGCCAATACCGGAATGGAGCCAGCCCGCACGCCGGGCAGCGTTAGCGATCGTTGCATTGTCGTGCTTTCAGGATTTGTCGGCGTCAATCGAGGTCATCGATTGGCTTGTTGTGAAGACGCCTCATAGCGCTCGATTTAGATAGTTCGATCCTGAAATTGGGACAATAAACTTGTTGTGAGGCGCGCCTTTCGCTCATTCCCGTCCGCGCATAAGGCTTAGGCAGTTGCCATCTCGTCTCTATCAGCAGGTCCGCGATCACGGCGCCAATAAAGGCCAACAACGCATTAGTGACCCCGACGTGCAACGATTTCCGCCATCGCCGGTCCAAGACGTTGTGTCAGCAAATCGGTGTGTTCGTGCCTGATATGGGCTGGAACAGAAAACAGATCAGCCGGCCAGCTTGTGATCAGCGGGAATGGCATTTCGACCTCGGGGTGCACGATCCGGAAATGGTCGATCGCCTGGCGCGTTTTTTCACTGCCGTGCCCTGTACCGTAGACGCAGGCGACGGGCTGAAAAACCACCACAAGGGTCTTACGATATTTTTGTGCGAGCTCCGCAAACGCGTCCAACACTTCCTCGGTGTAGGTCTTCCATCCAAGGGTGTGAGTGTCGAAAGTTTCTGATTCTGCGATGTCACATTCGGAGGCATATACTCCAGCGCGCACGTCGCTCTCCGGCATCCAGCCCAGATTGGATTTGTAGACGCGCAGAAACTCCAGATAATTTTCGTTCTGCAGCAGCGGACGATTCAGATTCCTGAGCAACCCGTCCAGATAAAAGATGCGGCTTGACACGTCGCGGCGAAAGGCCAGCGACGGCGGATATAGATAACGCTGCGGGCTCATGAACTCCCGGTAGATCGCATCTCCGAATACCTTGATGTTCGAGTCACCCCACAAGGCGGCGCCGTCATTGTTCCACATTTCCGGTCTGGGCATCGTGTAAGGCGTGATGTGCAGCACGAAGTACCGAAGTCCGGGGTTGCGCGCTGCCATAAAGCGGAAGACGTTGTAGTAGCCATTGAAGCCAAGATTGGCGCAGCAACTGAGATTGAGATACGTCATTCCTTCCGGCAAATAGCGCATGATCGTCTTTGGCTCGATGCCGTAAAACCCCGAACTGTCACCGGACTGAACGATGGCCGGATTGCTGTCCGCAAAGGTCGTAAGCTTGTCGAACACGAACAGCCGCTGCGGAGTTTCATCCCGCGCAAACGAGAATTGCAGAAAGTTTGTTCGCGCCGTCAGGGGAGGCGAATAGACGGCCTGAACGAGACATTCGATCGCGGCGACAAGCGCGAGTGCCGCAATCCAGGGCTTAAAAGGCAAAATAGATGAATTCATTGGCCTCTCGCCGCGCCAGGAAAAGGATGCCGTAGAACAGCGCCGCGATCAGGATCGTGCGAACCGGCCACGGCATGCGCTCGAACAGATCGGGGAATTCGCAACCGAAGCGCCAGCCAAGATAATCGGCGCCGGCAAGCGGAAGCGTGAACAACACGAGGCCCCACATATAGGCCGCAAACACCGGGTTGAACGTCAGGAATTGACCCAGTGGACCCGGCAACAACTTCCCGTAATTCGCGATGGTGCTCAACGCCTCTACCTGGTTTATCGCCATGGTGTTCACAGCCCCGGCTTCGCCCGTGAAAGCTCTGACAATGGCGAACGGCAGATCGGCAATTGACTTCACGATCGGAAGAAATTCCGCCGGTGTCGCGCGGAAGAATATCCATCCAAGGCACACCAGATGAAAGAACAGCAGCATCGAAAGAGGCTTGCCGAGCGCGCCAAACCATTGCGTCAGTTTCCGGTCGATTGGAAAGAGGCGGTACAACACCAGCAGCAGCCCGTGATAGACGCCCCAGATGATGAAGAAGATGCCGGCGCCGTGCCACAGGCCACCCAAGAACATCGTGATCATCAGGTTGCGGAACGTCATCAGATGGCCATGCTGATTTCCGCCAAGCGGGATGTAGAGATAATCGCGCAACCAGGTCGATAGCGAAATGTGCCATCGCGTCCAGAATTCGGACGGATTGACCGAAAAATAAGGCGTGAGAAAATTGCGCATCAGTTCGACGCCGAACAGCCGCGCCACGCCGCGCGCGATGGTGGAATAAGCGGCGAAGTCGCAATAGATCTGAAAAGCGAAGGCGTAGGTGAACACCAGGCCGATGCCCGACGGCATGACGCCATCCTTCATGGTGTTCCGGCTCATCTCGACGAGGCTTCCGAAGTTATCGGCAAGCACGGTTTTCTGGAAAAGGCCGAACAGGATCATGAACAGCGCCGTGCTCACCGTGGTCGCAGACGGCAGCGGCCGCATCTTTGCCAGTTGCGGCAACAGATCGCGCGCACGCATGATCGGGCCGGCAACGAGGTGAGGAAAAAACGATACGAACGATAGATAATCGACGACGTTGCGATAGGGCTTGAACTCGCGACGGTAGATGTCGATCGTGTAGCTCATGGACTGGAATGTGTAGAACGAGATCGCCGGCGGCAGCGAGAGCGCTATCGGCGTAAGCGATATGCCGAAAGGCGCAAGCGCGGAAGATAAATCGCTGGTAAGCCAGCCGGTGTATTTGAAGACCGACAGCAGGCCGAGATTGGCTGCGACGCTGAGGATGAGCATCCCTTTGCGATAACGAGGATCGTCGCTTTGTTCGATCCGCTGGCCGACGAAGAAATCGAGCAGGGCCGTAACGAAAAATGGCGCCAGATACCACCACGCGCTGACGCCATAAAAATACAGGCTCGCCAGCAACATGAACAAATTGGCGAACGGCGTGCGGCGCAGCAGCAGATAGCCGGCGAGAACGCAGGGCAGGAAAACAAGAATGAATGAAAGGCTGTTGAATTGCATGAAATCTACGCACGGAAGATGCGGCGAACATATTGAGCGGTGGCGAAAAAGGCAAACGCAGCGCGCGTCTATTTCGCAGTTGCCACAACGATCAAACCGATAGCGACGAGCGTAATCGACAACAGGTTTTTGCCGGATACTTTCTCTTTCAACAACATGACTCCGATCAACGCTGCAAACAGCACGCTGCATTCACGAAAGGCAACGACGCTCGCGACCGGATTCCGGCTCAACGCCCATAGCAATATCGCAAAGGAAGAAACGCCGAGGATGCCTGCGGCGATCGTCGTGCCCTTCGCCCCGCGCACTTCCGCCCATATCTGCGGCCCGCGAATGGCGCGCGCGACGGCGAAGAAACTCAAGCTGTCGAGAACAATCAACCAGGCCGTAAATGAAGACCATCCGGACGCGCTTCGCGTTCCCAAGGCGTCGACGACCGAGTAACCGGCGACCATCACGCTCGCGCCCGCGGCTGCCAGCATGGTCCGAAAATGAAGGCTTGAACGTTTCGGTTCAATCGACAGTCCAATGACGCCGCAAACGATCACGGCTATGCCGGCCAATTGCATCGGCTTGGGCAATTGCGAAAGCAGCAGATACGACAGAACAGTTGCAAACAAGGGAACCATACCGCGCGCCAACGGATAGGCTCTGCTCAGTTCGCTTCTTTCGTAGGCCAGTGCGAGACTAACCTTGTACGCCGCGTGCATACCAAGCGAAAGCAGCAGGATCGGCCATACTTCTATCGAGGGGACGGGCACCAGAAATAGAAACGGCAAAGCCAGAACCGCACTCACTAGTCCCATTCCGGCCAGCACCGAGAGGCTGCTTCCCGTCTTGACGATGGCGTGCCAGCTTGCGTGAAAAACACCCGCGGCGAGCATCAGGACTACAGCGGCGGGATCCACCTGGTCAGTCTTTCCCGGGATGCCACTGGATTGGCGCGAAATAGGGATGCTGATCCTTTTTGAAGGATTGCCGCGAAATGATCCGGCTGGATGGATTTAACACCAGCGCTTCGCATTCGGCTTGCGTGACGTAGCGCAGCCTTGCGATTTCCTCGCCGTCGGCTTTCAGGGCTCCGCCAATGATCGATGCCTCGAACGCGATCGTTGTGTAGTAGGTGAGGTCACCGTTTGGATAGCGGATCAAAAATTCCGGCCCGCCAAATACGCCGACAAGCCTTTCCGGTTTGACGAGCAGACCGGTTTCTTCAAAGCATTCGCGAACCGCCGCGTCCGCGGGATTTTCGTTTGGATCGATCGCTCCGCCCGGCAATGTCCAACCGCCGGTCCCGGTGTCTTCTCCCAACAGCAGCCGGCCGCTGGAATCGAAAACGGAAATGGACGCCGCGGTGATGGTGAGAAGATCGTGGCCAACCTTGGCGCGAACGGCGGCCAGGTGAGACGAAATTGGCATTGAACATTCCTTTGCAGATTTTGGCTTCGCATAACGGGGGCGCGAGTAAAGCTACGTACCCATTTCGGAAGCCATCAACCACCGCTGATATGACCAGGCGGCTTCGATCCATCCAGAAATAATGCGAAATAGAAGGCCGGGACCTCCCTCGACCAGATCCAGACGTCAAACCTTTGGAAATCGTGGGCTATCGCCGCAAAAGCAACGATTGGTTCACCACGCCCGCGCTCTCCCCATTTCCGCCGTGTTCGGGCTGCGGTATGTTCATACGTTGATGCGGAAATGGGCTGCATCGGGGACGTATGGCCGCCAAGTGCCCAAGTAGGCACCCGGCCGGTGGAATGGTAATTGGGGCGTATGGGGATTCGACGGTCAGATCCGGTTTTCCGGGCCGCGCGAGGCGCTGCAGCCGTGGCGGCATGCCTTGTCCTCGCCAATTGTGCCTCGTCGAGCCTTTCCAGCCGGATCGACCCCAAATATGGCGTGTCCAGTAGTCCCCCGCGTCGTCGCCCTCGGCGATCCCGTGCCAAAGGGCGGGGGAACCTACCGTGTGGGCAAACCCTATACCGTCGCGGGACGGGTCTACGTCCCCGAAGAAGACGTCAATTATCGCGAGGAGGGCCTCGCTTCCTGGTACGGCGATGACTTCCACGGCCGCCTGACCGCCAATGGCGAAGTATTCGACATGGCGTCCTTGTCCGCGGCCCATCCCACGCTTCCGATGCCGTGTTATGCGCGCGTCACCAACCTCAGCAACGGCAAATCCCTGGTCGTCCGCGTCAACGATCGCGGTCCCTATCATGGCAACCGGGTGATGGACGTCTCCAGCCGGGCTGCCGAACTGCTCGAATTCAAAGGCAATGGCATCGCGCGTGTGCGGGTCGAATATGTCGGCCGGGCGCCGCTCGAAGGCTCCGACGACCGTCAATTGATGGCGACCTTGCGCACCGGCGTGCCGGCTCCGTCACCTTCACTGGTCCGGGTAGCGTCCGCCCGTCCGTTCGTTCCGGAAATGTCCGGATCGTCCCGTCCGATCCGCGGCGAAGTTCCGATGCCGGAAGGGCGGCCCTATAGCCTCGGCAATATTTCGGCGGATCAGGCGTCGCTGTCAGCGACATCCGAGATGTCCGCATCTGCACGGTCGCGCTCAAGCAGCCGTGTCCTCGAAAATCCGCGCGCGGTGTCGTACGAGGATGATGGTCGCTATTCGCCGGATGTTCGGTCGGTCTCGGCCTATGCCCCGGTCGATCCGCGCGGCCCCAGCGAAATTTTGGCCGGACGCGGTCTTTACTGAACATATCTCGTTTTATTGAACGAGCCCTTGAGCCAACTTGAGCGGCCAATATTTAAAAAAATGCAATCAATACCGCGTTGACCTAAGTTTGGTTGGCGAAATGGTGCGTGAGGATGGTATCGCTTTTCCGCCTTGTTTCAGCGATTTTGTCGGTGGGTCTCGACACGGCACGAGCTGAGGCGGACCAAAGCGTAGACTAAAAAGATCCCCATCCGATCAACCCAGGCAGCGTATAAAACCTGTGTTGTTCCCGATACTTCCAACTGTTAGAGCATGATCCTCAACTGAATTAGAGTCCAGCTTTCTGGGCGTCGGGTCGTATCGATGGCTGACAAGATATCATCCACACGCGAGGACGGGTTCGTGTCCCCGTGGCGCGGCCTGATCGCGGCCGCGGTCGTCATCGCTGTGGGGTGGGGCGGCATGGTCTATGCCGCCAATAACAGCGTGCAGGGCGCCACCAAAAAAGACGAGCTTGGATTCGACGGCGATGCGCCGACCGCGATCCTGATCGAGGCCTCCAGCGGCAGCGTGCTGTTCGAGAAGAACGCCGATGAATTGCGGGCGCCGTCCAGCATGATGAAGCTGATGACCGCCGAAGTGGTCTTTCATGCCCTCAAACAGGGCGACGTCAAATTGACCGACGAATACCGTGTCAGCGAGTATGCCTGGCGCAAGGGCGGTGCGCCGGCGGGCGGCTCGACGATGTTTGCCGCCATTCACAGCAAGATTTCCGTGGACGATCTGTTGCACGGCGCGCTGATCCAGAGCGGCAACGATGCCTGCATCGTCCTTGCAGAAGGCCTTGCGGGCAACGAAGACAGCTTTGCGCAGATGATGACCAAACGCGCACGCGAATTGGGGCTGACGCGCTCGACCTTTGCCAATTCCAACGGGCTGCCGAACCCTGGCAACAAGATGACGGTGCGTGAACTGGCAACCCTCGCGCGCTACGTGATCCAGACCTACCCTGATTTTTACAAGATATTTGGCGAGCGCGAATTCACCTGGAACAAAATACGGCAACCGAATCGCAATCCGCTGCTGACCTCGCTCGACGGCGCCGACGGCCTCAAGACCGGATTTACCAAGGAAGGCGGCTACGGCATGGTCGGCTCCGCGGTGCAGAACGGCACCCGCCTGATCGTCGTCATCAACGGTCTCGACGATCCCGAAGATCGCGCCACCGAAGCGAAAAAAATGCTCGAATGGGGATTCAAGAACTTCGAAACGCGCACCTTGTTCGCCGCAGACCAGCCGGTCGGCTACGCCAAGGTGTTTGGCGGCGAGAGCCGTTCGGTGAAGCTCACCAGCCACGAGCCCGTCAAGGTCATGGTGCAGAAGAACGGCACCGACAAATTGATCGCGCGCGTCGTCTACAATGGGCCGGTCCGTGCTCCCTTCGAATCCGGCCAGCAGGTCGGTGTCGTCAAGGTCTGGCGCGGCGCCAATATCGCCGTGGAAACGCCGGTCTATACGGCGGAATCAGTCAGCAAGGGATCGACGATGCGGCGGGCATTCGATGGCGTGAGCGAACTCGTGATCGGGATGTTTCGCGCGGGCGCCGAGAAACTCTGACCATGACCGAGGCAGCGGTTAAACGAACTCCGGGGCGCGGACGATTCATCTCCTTTGAAGGCGGAGAGGGATCCGGCAAATCCACACAAATCAAAACGCTGAGCGAGCGTCTGGATGCCGCAAAGCTGCGCGCCATCGTCACGCGTGAGCCCGGCGGATCGCCCGGCGCCGAAATCATCCGTCATCTGGTGCTGTCGGGCATGGGCAAATTGCTGGGGCCGGATGCGGAGACGTTGCTGTTTGCGGCCGCGCGCGACGACCATGTGCGATCGGTGATCGAGCCGGCCCTGAACCAGGGAATTTGGGTGCTGTGCGACCGGTTCTCGGATTCGACGCGGGTCTATCAGGGCAGGCTGGGGCAGGTGGCTCCCGCAATCCTCAATGCGATGGAACGGGTGACCATTGGCGATCTTAAGCCCGACTTGACGATCATTCTGGATATCCCGGTCGAGATCGGGATGCAGCGTGCTGCGGCCCGGCGCGGCACCGGCGCGCCCGACAGATTCGAATCTGAAGACGTCAAATTTCATCAGCAATTGCGCGACGCCTACCGCCAGATCGCGGCTGCCGAACCGCAGCGATGCGTGTTGATCGATGCCAACGCCGACGCCGGCACGGTAGCCGCGAGCGTGTGGGCAGCTCTGCGCGACCGCTTCTTCACGACCGGCGCCACCAATTTGGCGAGTTCCGCATGAGCGCCCGTCAGGTCGAACCAAAGATCAGCGTGGCCCTTCCGCGCGAGACATCAGCGTTTTTCGGGCATCACGACGCCGAGACGGCCTTGCTCAATGCCTATCGCAGCGGGCGTATTCCGCATGCCTGGCTGATCGGGGGCGCGCAAGGCATCGGCAAGGCCACGCTGGCCTACCGGATGGCGCGGTTCGTGCTCGCGCATCGCGATCCCGTGGCTGCGGACGTGCAACACGCCCTGACATTGAATGTCGATCCCTCCGATCCCGTCGCTCGCCACGTCGCGGCCAACGCCCATGGCGGCCTGCTCACGCTGGAGCGGAGCCTCAATGACAAGGGCGTGATGCGCACGGTCATCACGGTCGACGAGACCCGGGAGACGATCTCGTTTTTCGGCTCGACCGCCGCTGTTGAAGGCTGGCGGGTCTGCATCGTCGATACCGTCGATGAACTCAATCCGAATGCCGCCAACGCGCTGCTCAAGATCCTAGAAGAACCGCCGCGCCAATCGCTGTTTCTCCTGGTCAGCCATGCGCCCGCGCGGGTGTTGCCGACCATCCTGTCACGCTGTCGCAAATTGATGTTGCGGCCGCTTGCGACCGCCGACGTGATCCAGGCCGCGGCGCTGGCCGCCAGCATCGAGAGCGACGACCCGGCACTCGCTGAAGCGGCAGAGGCGTCGGAGGGCAGCGTCGCCCGCGCACTGACGCTGCTGGGGGGCGACGCCGTCAAGCTTCACCAGCGGACCGCGGCGCTGCTGGCAACGCTGCCGCAGGTCGATCCGCGCGAACTGCATGCGCTGGGCGATGCACTTGGGGGCAGCGACCGGGTTGCGCTGGCGGCCTTTATCGACAGCGTCGATCGCTGGGTCAGCGAACGCCTGCGCAGCGACGATGCCAATGCCAATGCGAACCTGCCCCGCCTTGCACGGCTGGCGGAGGTGTGGGAAAAGATCAACCGCGCCGCGCGCGACACCGAAGCCTACAATCTTGAACGAAAACCGCTGGTTTTCTCGGTGTTCGGGCTGCTTGCGGAGGCGATCGGCTAACCGGCCGGATTTACCTGACCGCATCACCGCGCGTTGAAAAGATAAAGCGATGAAAGGCCTTCGCAACGATGGCGAATGCAACCAATTTGCCCCGTGAGTCCTACTACATCACGACCGCGATCGCGTACCCCAACGGGGCGCCGCATATCGGCCATGCCTATGAGGCGATTGCCACGGATGCGCTGGCCCGTTTTCAGCGGCTGGACGGCAAGGACGTGTTTTTTCTGACCGGGACCGACGAGCACGGTCTGAAGATGGTTCAGACCGCGCAGAGCGAGGGGATGACCCCGTTGGATCTCGCGACCCGCAACGCCGGCCGGTTCAAGGAAATGGACCAGCGTCTGAACGTCTCGTTCGATCGTTTTATCCGCACCTCCGAAGAGCAGCATCATCGTTCGGTCCAGGAAATCTGGAAACGGATGGAGGCCAGTGGCGACATTTACCTGTCGAGCTATGCCGGCTGGTATTCGGTGCGCGACGAAGCCTATTACGCCGAAGACGAAACCGTTGTCGGCGAGGACAAGGTGCGGCGCGGACCACAGGGCACGCCGGTTGAGTGGGTCGAAGAAAAGAGCTATTTCTTCAAATTGTCGGCTTATGAAGACAAGCTTTTGGCGCTGTACCAAAATCAGCCTGACTTCATCGGCCCGGACTCGCGCAAGAATGAGGTCGTGAGCTTCGTCAAAAGTGGCTTGCGGGATCTGTCGATTTCGCGGACCACCTTCGATTGGGGCGTCAAGGTACCCGGCGTTCCCGAGCACGTGATGTATGTGTGGGTCGACGCGCTGACCAATTATATCACCGGCGTCGGCTTTCCCGACGAAAGCGATCCGAACTGGCGCTACTGGCCGGCGGACGTTCACATCATCGCAAGGACATCATCCGTTTTCACGCGGTGTACTGGCCGGCGTTCCTGATGTCGGCGGGCATCCCGATCCAAAAGCGCGTCTTCGCCCACGGCTTTCTGTTCAACAGGGGCGAGAAGATGTCGAAATCGGTCGGCAACGTGGTCGACCCGTTCAATCTCGCCGATCAATATGGCGTCGATCAGATGCGCTATTTCTTCCTGCGCGAGGTGCCGTTCGGACAGGACGGGAGTTACAACCATGAAGCCATCGTCGCGCGCATCAATGCCGACCTCGCCAACGATCTCGGCAATCTGGCGCAGCGTTCGCTGTCGATGATCGCCAAGCAACTCGACGGCGTGCTGCCGGAGCCGGGCGCCTTCAGCGACAACGACAATGCGATCCTGGCGCAGGCTGATGCCATGATCGCCCTGGCGCGAACCGCGATGGCTACCCAGCAGATCCATCAGGCGCTCAATGCTGTCTGGGCGGTCGTGGCCGAGGCCAACCGTTATTTCGCAGGCGAAGCGCCGTGGGCGCTGGCGAAGACCGATCCGCAACGTCAGAAAACGGTGTTGTACGTAACCGCCGAAGTGGTTCGTCAGGTGGCCATCCTGGCGCAGCCTGTCATGCCCGACTCCTGTGCGAAGATGCTCGACGTTCTCGGCGTTCCCCCTGACCAGCGGGATTTCAGTTTCCTTGGCGGCGGCACGCGCATCAAGCCGGGCACCGCGCTGCCGGCGCCGACGGGAATCTTTCCGCGCTATGTTGAGCCGACCGCGGCCTGAATGGTTTGAACAGCAATGCTCGTCGACAGCCACTGCCATCTCGATTTTCCTGACTTCGCCGACGATCTCGATGGCATCGTGGCGCGCGCGGCGAGTGCGGGGATTGGACGCATTGTCACGATCTCGACGCGGGTGAAGCGCCTTGCCGCGCTGCTCGCCATCGCCGAGCGTTTTCCGAATGTCTACTGCTCGGTCGGCACCCATCCGCATCAGGCTGACGAGGAAGACGGGATTCCCGCCGATGAACTGATCGCGCTGACGGATCATCCCAAGGTCGTGGCCCTCGGCGAAGCCGGGCTGGATTATTTCTACCAGCACGGTTCGCGCGAAGCGCAGGAGCGCGGCTTTCGGGTGCATATCGCGGCAGCTCGGGCGACCGGCCTGCCGCTGGTCATTCACACCCGCGAGGCTGATGAAGACTGCGCCCGCATCCTGGAGGACGAAATGGCCAAGGGGGCGTTTCGCGCCGTGCTGCATTGCTACACCGGCGGGCGCGAGCTCGCGATGAAGGCGATTTCGCTCGGTCTTTCGATTTCATTCACGGGCATTCTGACCTTCAAGAACTCGCAGGCCCTGCGCGACCTCGCCGCCGAACTTCCGGCCGATCGCATTATGGTCGAGACCGACGCACCCTTTTTGGCGCCGGGCAAATTCCGTGGCAAGCGCAACGAGCCTTCCTTTGTGGTGGAGGTCGCCAAGGTGCTGGCGGAAACCCGCGGCGTCTCGCTTGAGGAAATTTCGCGCCAGACCACGCAGAATTTCTTTCGCCTGTTCAGCAAGGTGCCACCGCCGGAAACGGCGGCATGACGCTAACGCTCACGATCCTCGGCTGCGGGTCATCGGCGGGCGTGCCGCGGCCCGGCACTCGGCTGGGGCGCCTGCGATCCCAACAATCCGAAAAATCGTCGCCGCCGCTGTTCGCTGCTGGCCGAGCGTGTGGGAGATCATGGGACCACACGGATCGTGATCGATACCTCGCCCGATCTGCGGGAGCAGTTGATCGACGCCGATGTCGATCATATCGACGCGGTGTTCCTGACGCATGAACATGCCGATCAGACCCATGGCATCGACGATCTGCGCTCGGTGGTGCTGCACCAGCGCAAGCGCATTCCGCTCTATCTGAACCGCTCGACGGCAGATCATATCCTGCTGCGGTTTTCCTACTGCTTCGTGTCGCCGCCGGGCAGCGACTATCCGCCGATCCTGGACAATCATTCCATCGAAGCCGGCGAAAGCCGGACCATTGAAGGGAAGGGCGGTCCGGTGACGCTGTCCGCCTTTATCCTGGAGCACGGCAACATCCCTGCACTCGGCTATCGCATCGGCGATGCCGCCTATACGCCAGATGTCAACGATATCCCGCCAGAGAGTTGGCCATTGCTGGAAAATCTCGAGCTTTGGATCATCGACGGGCTTCGTTATGCTGGGCATCCCAGCCACTTCAGCGTCAACGACGCGCTGGCATGGATCGAACGCTTCAAGCCGCGCCGCGCCGTCATCACCAACATGCATTCCGATCTGGATTACGAAGTGCTACGCCAGAGCCTGCCGCCGGAAATTATCCCGGCCTATGACGGTATGCGGCTGACGTTGGAACGAGCGGGTTAGAGTCTTTTTTAGACGCGTTTTCTTCACACGAACCGGTACCCACTTCGCTCAAAAACGCTCCCGCCTCAGACCTTGTGCAGCTCTAGCGCAGCCGGATGGAACAGGTCTTCCGGCGTCAGCAACCGGGCTGATAATCCCTCGGCATGGTGACGCTGCAGAAACCGGTTCAAGACGTCGCGGTTCGGCTCAAGCCCGTAGGACCAGAAATCCTCACCCATCAGCAAACGCGCCCCGCGCAATTGCTCCTCCACGAACGGCATCGTCACCTTGGTGGCGGACGTATCGCGCAATTTCGCGACCGCCATCGCCTTGGATCGCTCGAACGCCTTGTAGACCGCGACCGGCAGCCAGGGATGCTTGTCGGCCAGCGAGCGGCGGATCCCCAGCGTATGCATGATGGGAAAAAGCCGGGTTCGCTTATACCAGTCAGTCGCGGCCTGCTGCGGATCGGCAAAGAGATAGCCGACATTGGGATGGCCCTGATCGAAACAGGACGGCGCCCGCGGCCCGATCACCGCGTCGATCTCTCCGCTCGCCAGCAGTGCGGAAATGGTGGTGTCCGGACTTGCATTCTCCACGACCACGTCAGCCGGTAAATTGAGACTGATCTTCTCAATTCGGCCGGGGTGCTCGTAACCGCCACGGACCCAGGTGATATCGGACGGACGGATTCCGTAATCTTCCTCCAGAACCATCCGGGCCCAGATATTCGCCGTGAGCTGATATTCCGGCACGCCGACGCGGCGGCCCTTGAGGTCGGCGGGCGATTTGATCCGGTCAGTGCGGACATAGATCGAAGTGTGCCGGAACGCACGTGAGGGAAACACCGGCACGGCAATATAGGGGCTCGTTCCGGCTGCCGTCTTGACGCTGTAGCTCGAGAGCGACAATTCGCAGATGTCGAAATCCGCATGCCTGAAGGCGCGGAAGAAAATCTCCTCCGGATCGAGCAGCATGAATTGCGGATCGACACTGTCGATCTGCACGAGGCCGTCGACCAGCGGACGCATCCGGTCATAGTCGCCGATCGCGACTGAAAGCTGCAGTTTGCTCATGATTGTTCCATCAGGCTTGCAAGGAAGGATTCTTGGAAGGATTTGGTACCGGCGCCAGCGTGGCAGGAGGAGTGCCGGCCGGCGGCAGCAAACCCATCAACGCGCAAGCAACGGCACCAATCAACACCGATCCGCCGGCGACCGCGAAGATCGTCGCGACATCCCATTGGGCGCCGACCATCTGGGCGACGACGAGGGGTCCCGTCACCGATCCGAGACGGCCGATCCCGGTCGCCCAGCCAACACCGGTGGAACGGATCTCGACCGGGTAATAGATGGCGGATTGCGCGATCAGGCCTGAACTCGCGCATCCCAGCAACAGCCCGAAAAGGCATTGCGCGACCATGAGGGAGCTGAGCGACGGCGCGGTCCAGCCGACCATCACATAGGCGAGGGCGCCGAGCGCGAAGGTCGGTGGCAACACGCGCAAAACACCGAGACGGCTGAGCAACATGCCCGCGGCTCCTGAACCAAACAATGAGCCGAAATTATAGAGCGCCAACGCCAGTGCAGTTTGCTCGGTCGGGATGCCCACGCGGCGCAGCAGAATGGGACTCCAGGACGAGTTCGTGACCAGGATCATGAACGCGAAAAAGAAACTGACCCACAGCAGCACCGTGCCCAAAGCTCGTCCCGATCGAAACAGTTCGATGACCGATGCCCGGTGTGCGATTTCCTTGGCGATTTCGAACTGCATTCCCACAGCGATCGAAACGTCGGGAAAGATCCCGCGCAGCGTGCGGGCGATCCGGTCTGCCGGCTTGCCGGCGGCCACGAGGAAGCTCACGGATTCCGGAAGCACGCTCGCCAAGATCACAGACAACAGAATCGGCAGGACGCCGCCGACCAGGAAAATGGATTGCCAGCCATAGGCCGGGATGATCCACGATCCCAACACGCCGCCGATGACGCCGCCGAGCGGAAAGCCAGCCCACAACAGGCTCACGACCGTGGCCCGGCGCGCTTTCGGAACATACTCCGAGGCGAGGCTGATGAAGCTCGGCATCGCGCCGCCGAGCCCAAGCCCGGTCAGGAAGCGGCAAACCAAGAGTTGAGTCAGATCGCCGGCATAGGCGGTCGCGAGCGTAAAGACCCCGAAGCCGAAGGTGGCGCCGACCAGAACCTGCTTGCGGCCGACCCGATCGGCAAGCGGGCCGAGCAGGAAGGCGCCGAGGGCAAGACCGGCTAGTGCCGCACTGAACACGAATCCGAAGATGTGCGGCGCGACGTGCAATTGTGCGATCATCGCGGGCGCTGCCAACCCGATTGATTGCAGGTCCAGGCCATCCAGCATGGCCACGAATCCGCAGAGTCCGATTACGATCCACTGCGCGCGACCAATCGGGCGGCTTTCGATCAGTGTCCCCACATCCAAAATGCGTTCCGCCATTTCCTTGTCCCCCCGCGGCTGAGCCGCCATCGTCTTTTTTTAGTTAGATCAACGTTTTGTTTGGATCATTGTGCCGCCAGATTGGCGATAACCCTTTCAAGCACGACCGCCGCCACGTCAGCATCTTCCGGATCGACTCCAGCCAATGCCCTCCGGTTGATCGCGGCTCCGATGGGCAGCAGTTCCGTCTCCAATGCCCGTCCGGACCTGGTCAGGAACAGATGGTACTTGCGGCGATCTTCCCCACGCTGCGTGCGGCGCAGGAAGCCTTTGCGCTCCAGCGTCGATAAAACCGAGGTCAGCGATGCTTTTCGGACCCGCATCCGATCGGCGAGGGCGACCTGCGTGAGCCCTTCCTGCAGCCAAAGCATGCGCAGTACGGCCCATTCCGCGGCGCTGACGTCATGCGGCACAAGCTTGTCCACCAGCCGCGCCACAAAGGCCCGATGGGCCTGGCGCACCAGAAAGCTGAGGCTGCGATCCGTCAGCGCCGGCGCGGGGCCGGTGCTCCGGGAACGCTGAGCGGGCGCCGCTTTCGTGGCCGTCGATGGCATATGCCTCTGTTCCCCGGGGTCGATCTCAATTTCTTGCCAAACATCGTATGGGTCCATACTATCTCGCGCAAGAACAACTTCATCGATGGGAGCGACGATCCACCATGACCGACAATGCATCCGAGACGATCGCAGCGGCGACCCGCGAATTGGTCGACGCCAACCACATCCTGTTCGATCAAGGCGTGGTGGACGGATTCGGCCATATCAGCGTGCGTCATCCCGTGCGTCCCGCTCACTTTCTGCTCGCCAGGAGCATGGCGCCGGGACTGGTTACCGAGAAGGACATCCTCGAGTTCGATGCAAACGGAGAGGCCGTCGAGGCTGGGGGGCCGACGGCTTATCTGGAGCGTTACATTCACAGCGAAATTTTTCGTACCCGGCCGGATGTGAATGCGGTCGTGCACAGCCATTCGCCTTCGGTGGTTCCGTTCAGCGTGGTGACCGGCACCAGACTGCGGGCGATCTGTCACATGTGCGGCTTTCTGGGCAGCGATACGCCGGTATTCGAGATCCGTGATTTCGCCGGCACAGGGAGTGATCTTCTGATCCGCGACGCTCGCCTGGGCGCGGCGCTAGCGAAAAGCCTGGGTGATCGTCCTGCGGTATTGATGCGCGGCCACGGCTCGACGGTGGTCGGCAGCAATGTGCGTCAGGTCGTGTTCCGCGCGGTCTACACCGAAGTGGGCGCACGCCTGCAATCCGAAGCGATGCGGCTCGGACCCGTGACGTATTTGACGGAAGAGGAGGCCGCGGCAACCACAGCGACCAACAACGGGGTCATTGACCGGGCGTACCTGCTTTGGCTGAAGGCCGCCCAAAATCGATCGATGGCCTAATTTTACGCCAGAAACGCCTTGGCTGAATCGACCTGATTGCGCAGGATGAATTTCTGAATCTTGCCGGTCGATGTCTTGGGGATCGGACCGAACACCACAGTTTTTGGTGTCTTGAAGCCCGACATCTGGCTGCGGCAAAACGCGATGATGTCGGCTTCGGTGGTTTGCGCATTGTCCTTCAATTCGACGAAGGCGCAGGGCACTTCGCCCCATTTGCCGTCGGGCTTCGCGACCACGGCCGCGAACAGCACGGCCGGATGCTTGTAGAGCACGTCCTCGACCTCGACCGAGCTGATATTCTCGCCGCCCGAAATGATGATGTCCTTGGAGCGATCCTTGATGATGACGTAGCCATGTTCATCGAGTACGCCGAGGTCTCCGGTATGAAACCAGCCGCCGGCAAAGGCTTCGCGGGTGGCCTTTTCGTTTTTGAGATAGCCCTTCATCACGATATTGCCGCGAAACATCACCTCGCCGATGGTCTCGCCGTCGTGCGGCACCTCCAGCATGGTTTCCGGGTCGATTACGGTGACGTCTTCCTGCAACGGATAGGCCACGCCCTGGCGGCGCTTGAGTTGGGCGCGCTGATCGGCGGGCAATTGATCCCAGCCCGGTTGCTCCGCGCAGACCGATGCGGGGCCGTAAACCTCGGTCAGGCCGTAGACATGCGTCAGCTTGATGCCGATGCGTTCGGCGCCTTCGAGCACGGCGACCGGCGGTGCTGCGCCCGCGATCAGGCCGACGACCGGCCGCGCGGCTGATTGCTTCGGCGCATCCGGTGCATTGATCAGCGTGTTGTAGACGATCGGCGCGCCGCACATGTGGGTGACGCCGTGTTTTGGAATCAGTTCAAAAATTTTTGCCGGATCTACCTTGCGCAGACAGACATTGACGCCGGCCGCCGCCGCGATGGTCCAGGGAAAACACCAGCCGTTGCAGTGGAACATCGGAAGCGTCCAGAGATACACCGGGTGCTGGCCGAGATTGCCCGCGAGGATATTGCTGACGGCGTTGAGATAGGAGCCGCGGTGATGGGTGACAACGCCCTTGGGATTCCCTGTGGTGCCTGATGTATAGCTGAGCGCAATCGCGTCCCACTCGTCCTGCGGCAGCCGTGCAACAAAATTCTCGTCGCCCTGCGACAACGCGTCTTCATATTCGATCTCGCCGATATGTTGGCCGCCGGCGAAAGCCCTGTCGTCGACATCGATGACGAACGGTTTTGGTCCGCTCATCAAGGCGAGGGCTTCGGCTATCACGCCGGCGAATTCCGGATCGACCAGGATGATCCTGGCGCCGCCGTGATCGAGCTGAAACGCGATGGAGGTCGCATCGAGCCGAATATTGAGCGCGTTAAGTACGGCGCCCGCCATCGGAACCGCAAAGTGCAGTTCGTTCATTGCCGGGATATTCGGCAGCATCGCGGCCACCGTGTCGCCATGGCCGATGCCTCGGTCCGCCAGATAGGACGCAAAGCGCCGGCAACGCGCGTAGGTCTGCGACCAGGTGAAAACGCGACCTTCATATACGGCACTGGTGTGACCGGGATAGATCGCCGCGGTGCGCACCAAAAAGCTCAGGGGCGTCAGGGCCACGAAATTAGCCGGCGTCTTGTCCAGACCGATATCGTATTGGTTTTGCGCAGCGCTCATGGGCCGTCATCCATTTCGCGAGATTAATTTGACAGGAACCCGATCGAGATCCACGGAAATATCGCAACGACGATCAACCCCACCAACAGCGCCAGCAGATAGCCCCAGATCGGGCGGATGCCCTCGGCCGGATCGACCCGCCCGATGGCGCAGGCGGCATAATAGCCCACTCCGAACGGCGGTGCGAATAATCCAATACCCATCGCGAGGATGATGATCATCGCATAATGGACCTCGTGGACGCCGACCGCTTTCGCGATCGGAAACAACAGCGGTCCGAACAGCACGATCGCCGGAATGCCCTCGAGTACGCTGCCCAGGATCGTGAACGCCACGATCGATACCGCGATAAAGGTCGCGGACCCGCCGGGCAGGCCGGTCATCGCGGCGGCCAACGCGCGCGAAAAGCCGGATTGGGTCAATCCCCAGGCCATGCCCGTCGCGGTGCCGATGATCAGCAGGATCGCACCGGACAGGCATGCCGTCTCGATCAGCATCGGCATCAGCCGCCGCCAGTCGAAGCAGCGATAGACCAGAAGACCGATGATGGTCCCGTAGACGATGCCAATGGTGGAGACTTCCGTCGCGGTCGCGATCCCTTCGACCACGGCCGCGCGGATCACGAACGGCAGCGCCAGCGCGGGCAGGGCGATGATAAAGGAACGGACGATCTCACGGCCGGTGGCGCGCGTGACGTGACTGAGATCCTCTCCGCGATAACGCCACCACACCAGCGTCGACAGCGTGATCGCCAGCACGACGCCCGGCAACAGGCCGCCGGTAAACAGCGCCGAGATCGAGACGCCCGTTACCGAACCGATGGTGATCAGGACAAGGCTCGGCGGAATGGTTTCGGTCTGGGCGCCGGTCGCCGCGAGCAGGGCGACGAGATCGCCGGACTTGGCGCCACGCAGCTTCATCTCGGGAAACAATACGGGCGCAACTGCCGCCATGTCGGCGGCCTTTGAGCCTGAAATGCCCGAGACCAGATACATCGCACCGACCAGCACGTAATGCAGGCCGCCCCGCACATGGCCGAGCAGGCTCGATAGAAACGCCACCATCGCGCGCGCCATGCCGGTCATTTCGATCAGCAGGCCCAGAAACACGAACAGCGGCACTGCCAGCAGGATCAGATGGCTCATGCCCTCGTCCATCCGGCCCACCAGCACGGTCACCGGTGTGCGCGTGGTCAGCGCGAGATAGCCGAAGATCGAAAGCCCGAACCCGAAAGCAATGGGCACGCCGGTGAAGACGCAGAAACCGGCGACGCCGACAAAGAAGATCACCAGATTGAGGTTGCCGAGCGGCTTCAGCCATGGCGCTGCGAGCCAGAAAACCGCAATCAGCAGCGCGACCGATATCCCCGCCCGCAGCACCAGCCCGATATCGCCGACCCGCGCCAGCCGCAGACAGGCAAACAGCGCCATCAGGCAAATGCCGGTCGGCAGCGCGGCGGCGCGCCAGGAATTGGGGATCTGCAGCGCCGGCGTGGTGATAAAGCTTTCGTCATAGGCGAATTCGTAGGCGGGCCTGGCGATCAGCAGCAAAAATGCCAGCGCGGCGCAGGTCGCCACGACGTCGAGATAGGCGCGCAACGCCGGCCTGGCGCTGGCGACCACAGCCGTCATCCGCATGTGCTCGGAGCGCCGAAACGCAACCGCGGCGCCCAGCATCGCCAGCCACAGGAACAGGATCGACGCCAGTTCGTCGGACCAGATCAGCGGCCGCTGCAGGCCATAACGTGCCACCACGCCCGCAAACAGAATGACGATCTCGGCGACCACCAGCAATGCGGCCGGAATTTCGACCAGCATTCCAAGCCAGGCTTCCAGCGTCGCCACGAGCGAACGGCGGCGAGGGGACGTCACCTCGCCGTTCACCGCCTGCGTCGCTTCGGCATGCGTCATGTCAGTATCCCGGCCGCGCCCTCAAGGTTTTCCGTTACGACAATTTGCCGACGGATTTTTCCAGGATCGCCCAGGCTCCTCGCCGTATTTGCCTTTCCATTCCGAATAGAATCCGGCCGAGCGCAGTTTCTCACGGAATGGCGCCACATCGGGCTGGTTGAAGATCAGGCCCTTGGACGTGAGTTCCTCACGTACGGTTGCGTTGAGTTTTTCGGTATCCGCGCGGGCCTTGACCGCTCCGGCGTTGATGTTCCTGGCCACGATGGTGCGGATATCCTCCGGCAGCGCTTCCCAGGCCTTGCGGTTAGCCAGGAACCAGTAGCCGTCCCACATGTGGTTGGTCAGCGAGCAGTATTTCTGCACTTCGTACAGTTTCGCGGTCGAAATCAGCGCCAGCGGATTTTCCTGGCCTTCGACGATCTTGGTCTGCAGCGCCGAATAGACTTCGTTGAAATTGATCGAAGCGGGCGCCGCATCGAACGCCTTGAACATCGAGGTCCACAGCGGCGATACCGGCACGCGGATCTTGAAGCCCTTGTAGTTTTCGGGTCCGGTAATGGGCCGGGTCGAGGAGGTGGTTTGCCGAAAGCCGTTGTCCCAGATCTTGTCCATCGCCACCAGATTGGCCTTGGGCAATCTGTCCACGCACATAGGCGCCGAGATCGCCGTCCATGGCATTCCAGACCGTGGGATAATCCGGGAATGCAAACCCCATCCCGTTGATCGACGCGGCCGGCACCAGGGTCGCCAGGATCAGCCCCGATATTGTAAAGAATTCGACGCCGCCCCGAGCGCAACTGGCTCAACACATCGGTATCGGCCCCCAACTGGTTGTTTGGAAACACCTGAACATCGACGCGGCCGTTGGTTTCGGTCTTGATCGCCGCCGACATCTCCTTGGCGCGGGTGTTCAACGGGTGCGAGTCCGGCAGGTTATTGGCAAATTTGTAGGTAAATTCGGCCGCTTGCGCGCGCGCGACGAACGGCGCACCGACGCTGCCGATCACCGCCGAGGCCGCGGATGCTCAATAACGTCCGTCGTGAAAAGCTCATTGGTTCTTCTCCCTGAATATTCTTATATTTTGATCATACGGACCCGGCGCCCGCCGGGTCACCAGCCGTCTTTGACCGGCTTATTGCCCGCTTTCGATCCAAATACCAAGCCTTCTGCGATTTGGCTTTTTGTCGCGGAATACTGTGCAAAGCTGGCTCGCGGAAGCCCGTCGGCGGTCGCGGCAAAAACCGGTGCTTTAGGTGCGTAAAGGAATGGGGGGAGGCCATCGGGACCGGCTTTGCGATGGCAAGGTTTTTCGATTCCCAAGGCCCTCCTCGCCGACGGCTGGAAACTCGTCCCGGCCGATCTCGCGCAGGCCCACGCGCTGTCCTGCGCGCCCGGCTCGACGCGCCGCACGCCAAGGCCACCCAATCACGCGATCCTGGTCGAGCTGCTACACGTCATCGGACGAGATCGCCGGTGCCGCCGTGTTCCTGCCGGACGGCAGCAAACGCCAGCTTTATGACCGGGCATGTCTTCAACGCCGATGGCAGCTAGCTGCGGCCGAATATCAGCCGCAGCTAGCTGCGGCCGAATATCAGCCGGACCGGAGCAGAACTCGGGCTACGACTAAGCAAGAACAGCAAAACTTTGCTCCAAATACTTGAAATATCTGTATATAAAATATTCCATAATATACCTTATGCGAATATCGTAATTTGAGGTATGCAAAAGCAAACGAGGATCCCGGGTCTCGGCCCTGTCGGCTTCAATTCCGTCGGAGCCCGCGCTGGACTACAGAACTCCACCCAGCCTGCACGGTTCGGGCGACCGTCGGCACCGGAGTCGAGGCCGGATTGGTACCCGACGAGAGCTTTGCTTTTCGGATGGAATACGGCCGCTGATGCGCCAGTTTTCCTGGAACGAGCAACGGCCTCGGTTCGAGCGACGCCAATCCGTCGGCGGCGATGCGAGCCGGGCACGTCGGGGTTCGCACGCCATGGGCGACGCCCTCACCCAGTTTGCAAAATCTCACGGCCCAAAAATCTCATGGCCAAATGACATCGATGGGTTTTGTCGAGACTGTAATTGGGCACCAGCGCCGCGCAACTTCAAAGAGCCGCGATGCGCGGTTGATACCCACGGCGTGCCGGCATGAGCTATTCAATGCGCGTCGATCGCATGCCGATCACGGGAAGCCCGCAGCCAAAGGGCTGTCCTCCCGGCGTAAATTGTCGTAACGGAAAAGCCTCGATGCACGATCGAGCAATTCTGATGGTTCACGCAAGTGTGTGGCGGAACGTTATGTTCATGTGGATATATCGCATGAGCTGCTGCGCGCCGAGGCATCCACCAGTCAAACAATACGGGAGATAAACAAAAATGAGCATTCCCAAGAAAAAATCAGGGCAAAACCCGGAGCAGAAGCCGGTCACACATCTGATTAAACGATTGCTGTGCGCCAGCGCCCTGGCTGCCGGCACGCTGGGCATCGCCCCGGCTTTCGCGCAGGCGCCGCCCCCGCTGGCCGTATCGGAAAAGCCGCAGGTAACGCCGCCGAAGAACGACTCCCTGCTGCGCGCCCTCACCCCGGCGCCGGCAAAGATGCTGCTCAATCCGCCGGAAAGCGACTGGCTGATGTGGCGCCGCACGTACGACACCTGGGGCTTCAGCCCGCTGAAGCAGATCAACACCGACAATGTGAAGAACCTGACGGTGGCCTGGAGCTGGGCGATGACGCCAGGCGCCACCGAAACCACGCCGCTGGTCCATGACGGTGTGATGTTCCTCTATAACTTCCTCGACAAGGTGCAGGCGCTCGACGCCGCCAATGGCGACCTGCTGTGGGAATACAAGCGCGACATCCCCGCTGAAATCCCGCGCAGAATGGAAACTTCGCCGCCAAGCGCAACATGGCGATGGTCGACGACAAGCTGATCGTTGCGACGTCGGACGTCCACATCATCGCGCTGGACATGAAGACCGGCAAATTGCTCTGGGACCACCAGACCGAGGATTACAAGAAAGGCTGGCGCTATAGCGGCGGTCCGCTGGTCGCCAACAACGTCATCGTGCAGGGCATGACCGGCTGCGGTAACGCGATGCCCGGCGGCTGCTTCATCACCGGCCACGACATCAACAACGGCAACGAGCTCTGGCGCTTCCACACCGTCGCCCAACCCGGAGAGCCCGGCGGCGATAGCTGGAACGGCCTGCCGCTGGAGAAGCGCTTCGGCGCCTCGACCTGGAATTCCGGCAGCTACGATCCCGACACCGACACCCTGTTCCTGGGCGTTGGCCAGCCCTACCCGCACATCGCCGAAATCGGCGGCCTGCTGCCGAAAAAAGAAGGCGCCAACAACGACGCCCTTTATACCGGCGCCACGCTCGCGCTCGACCCGCATACCGGCAAGCTGAAGTGGTATTATCAGCATTTGCCGAACGACACCTGGGACCTGGACTACGCCTATGAGCGCGTGCTGGTCGACCTTCCCGTCGACGGCAAGGTGCGCAAGGCGCTGGTGACCGTTGGCAAGCTCGGCATCATCGAGGTACTCGACCGCACCAACGGCCAGTGGCTATGGGGCAAGGAGACGGTGTATCAGAACGTCATCTCGGCGATCGATCCGAAGACCGGCGCCAAGACGATCAACCAGGCGGCCGTGCCGCACATCGGCAAGACCACCACCAACTGCCCGGCGGACCCCGGCAGCCGCGGCTGGCCGGCCACCGCTTACAGCCCGCGCACGCACATGCTGTATTTGCCGCTGAACGAATATTGCTCGGACACCACCCCGATTCCGATCGAGGAAGGCAAGACCTACACCGGCGGCAGCCGCGCGATCTTCGCGCGCGGACAGATTCCGAACAGCGACGGCAAGATCGGTCGCATGGACGGCGTCGATCTGTTTACCCAGAAAGCGGTGTGGTCCGACCGCACGCGTGCAGCACAGACCGGTGCTGCGATCTCGACCGGCGGCGGCCTTGTATTCGCCGGCGCACTGGATCGCTACTTCCGCGCCTATGACGACAAGACGGGCAAGGTCTTGTGGCAGATGCGCACCTCGAACATCGTCAACTCCTTCCCGATCACCTACTCAGTGAAGGGCCGGCAGTATGTCGCGGTCGCGGTAGGCAACGGGTCCAGTCATGCGCGTTCGCTGGCAACCCTGACGCCGGAAATCGCGATCCCCGACGGCGGCTCCGCGCTGTTCGTGTTCGCGCTGCCGGAAAACAAAAAGTAAATGATGCAACGACGCTTTTTCCGCCCCTCCCTACACGGCATCGTCGCCACCACAGCTTTGTTGGTAGCGACGCTCCCCGCACTGGCTCAAACCGGCGCAGGGAGTGCGGATGCAGGGTCGCGCATCTATGCAAGCAACTGTGCCGCCTGCCATCAGGCCGGCGGCACAGGCATGGCCGACGCCTTTCCGCCGCTGGCCGGCCACTTTCCCGATCTGCTGAAGCCGGCGGACGGGCGCACGTATGTCGGCAAGGTGCTGCTGTTCGGCCTGGAGGGCCAGATCAGCGTCAACGGCGGCAACTATGCCGGCACCATGCCGGACTGGCAGGCGTTGAGCGACAGCGATATCGCAGCCGTGCTCAACTATGTCGGCAACGCCTGGGATAACGGCAAGTCACTGTCGGCAGGCTTCAAGCCCTTTACGGCCGATGAGATCAAGGCTTTGCGCGCGCCGCCACTCACCTCGGCAGCGGTGTATGCGCTACGGTCAGGTACATTCGGGGGCGGCGCGCCGGCGACGGCGAACGGCGCTGGCGGATCGGTACCGGTCAGTTTCACCGCAGACCAGGTGACGACCGGCTCCGACATCTATGCGGACCGCTGCGTCCAATGCCACGGCGACAAGCTTGATAATGGCGAGTTCGGTGGCGCGCCGCTGAACGGATCGTATTTCAAGAAGCACTGGGCCGGAGGCTCCGTGGCCGCCTTGGTGGGCTTCATGAAAGCCAAGATGCCGCCGGATCGGCCCGGCAGCCTCACCGACCAAAGCTATGCCGAGCTTGCCGCCTTTCTGCTCGATGCCAACGAGTATCCAAAAGGGGACAAGGAACTGCCAAGCGATACACCGTCGCAGCAGGCCATGAGCATGAAGCGCGGCCAGTAACCAACCAGCGGTTCTAAACCCAGGTTTTCTGGCGTTCGCTCAATCGTTTGGCGAGCGTTTCCAGGTCTTGCTTGCGGCCGCTTCGGATCAGCTCTGAAAATTCGTCCGGATCGATCGAGGGTGCATCGGGAGCGTCGGGCGAGCCCCTCGCCCATCGCTCCCAAAACCGGAGGAGAAGCCGGATGATGCTGCGAACTTCTCTCATCTCACTTTGAGAGCGACGCTGCCTTCCCGGCAATCGGCGCCACCGGAGATCCCGGGCCGATCTTCTGCAGATTGCCGGTGATGACGCGGTCGGTCTCGGACAGGCCGGTCACGCTGACGGAGTCGCCGTCGGTCGGTCCCAACGATACCAGCTTCTGCTCGGCCTTGCCGTCGGCGCTGACAACGTAGACGTATTTGCCGAGCTGGCTTGAGCCTAAAGCGGTCTGCGGAACCAGCAGCGCGTCAGTCTCGTCGCGCACATGCAGGCGAACGCGGACATATTGGCCCGGCAGCAGCGTGAACTTCGGGTTGGCCACTGTCGCGCGCGCGGTAATCGTTCCCGTCCCGCGGGTCCACGCCGTTATCGATGAAGCTGAGTTCGCCCGAATAGCGGTTCGAAGAATCGTCGGGCAACGACACGTTGGCGACGACTTTGCGGGTCGTCCGCGCCGTTTGAATGGCGGCAAGGTCCCGCTCGCTGGGATTGAACGTCACGTATAGCGGATCGAGTTGAACGAGCGTGTTCAGCGTGGTCCCGGCGCCGCCTACGAGGGTGCCGACGGCGGCGCGATTGCGGCCAAGACGGCCGTTAAACGGCGCGCGAATTTCGGTATAGGCGAGATTGATCTCGGCGCTGTGGACATTGGCGCTGTCCATCGCGACCGATGCTTCGCTTTGGCCAAGCGTGCTGGCGCGCTGGTCGTAATTGTCTCTGGCGAGGAATCCGGTTTTGACCAGTTCGTCGCCGCGATTGAAGTTCGACCGCGCATAGCTGAGCGCCGCAACATTGCGTTGCGCCTGCGCCTTGGCCTGATCCAGCGTGGCCCGGTAATCCCGGTCATCGATCTTGTAGAGGAGATCGCCCTCCTTCACGTCGGCGCCGTCATGTTCCCGGCTGCGACTGGATGTAGCCGGCCACCTTGGCCTGGAGAGAAACCTCGCGAATGGACTCGGTGCGCGCGGAATAATCGAGATAGACCGGAATGGTCTTCTTGATCACCGCCGTGACCGGCACCGGCATCGCCGGTGGACCTGATGGCGCCGCCGCGGCGGCCGACTGCGGGCCGCGGTTCGAATAGACAAACGCGCCCGCCCCGACGCCGATGACGACGGCGCTTCCCAACAAGATTTTCCAAGCTCGCATGATGTTCCCCTGAATTTATTCGGCTGGTGCGTGTGCCAGCGGCGCATCGCCGCTGGTAGCCGTTGTTTTATGGTTCCGTTCCCGGAAGCCTTCGATGACCGCGTAGAACACCGGAACGAAAAGCAGCGTGAGGATCGTCGCGGCGAGCATGCCGCCAAACACGGTGGTGCCGATCGATTGCCGGCTCGCCGCGCCCGCTCCGTTCGCCACCATCAGCGGGATCACGCCGAGGATGAACGCGAACGCCGTCATCAGGATCGGCCGCAGCCGCAGCCGTGCGGCTTCCATCGCGGCCTCGACGATGCTGAGGCCTTCCTGGCGCCGCCGCTTGGCGAATTCGACGATCAGAATGGCGTTTTTTCGCTGACAATCCGATCAGCATCACCAAGCCGATCTGCGAATAGACGTCGGTCTGCAGACCCCGCACGAACAGCGCCAGGAACGCGCCGAACAACGCCAGCGGCACCGCGAACAGCACCATGAACGGCATGCTCCAGCTTTCGTACTGCGCGGCCAGAATCAGGAACACGAAAACGATAGCGAGCGTGAACACCACCATGGCGATCGAACCGGCCTTCAACTCCTGATAGGTGATGCCCGTCCACTCGAAGGCAAAATCGCGTGGCAGTGCCGCGGCCGCCGCACGCTCCATCGCGACCACGGCCTGTCCGGAACTATAACCCGGCGCGGCACCACCATTGATCAGCGCTGACGCGTAGTTGTTGTAGTGCGGCACCGTTTCCGGGCCGACGATCGGCTTGAGAAGCCCGAGAGTGCTGAGCGGCACCATGCCGCCGCTCGCGTTACGCACATAGAGCCGCGAAAGGTCGGTCGCCGATGCGCGGGAAGCCGTGTCGGCCTGAAGTGTCACACGAAAGGTCCGGCCGAACAGGTTAAAATCGTTCACATAGAGCGATCCCAGATAGATCTGCAGCGTGTTGAACACGTCGGGTACGCTGAGCCCGAGCAGCTTGGCCTTGGTGCGATCGAGATCGTATTTGAATTGTGGCGTCGACGTCGAAAACGACGAAAACAATTGCATCGGATTGAGCTCAGGCTGCTTGCGCGCCTCGGCGATCAAAGCCTGGGTCGCCTCATTCAGCGCAAAACTACCGCGTCCGGTCAGGTCCTCGACCTGAAACTCGAAGCCGCCGGTGGTGCCGAGACCGGGAATCGAGGGCGGGTCGAAACTCAAGACAAAGGCTTCGGGTATCGCGAGCAGTTTGTGGCGAACATCCGAGACGATGCGCGAGGCGTTCTGTGCAGGCGGCCGCTCGTCCCAGGGTTTGAGAATGCCGAATTCGACCGCGGAGTTTGATTGCGCGGCATTGGTCAGGAAGTTGAGCCCGCTGATCGAGCCGACGATGTCGACGCCCGGCGTGGCCTCCAGGATGCCCCTCACCTTTTCGGCGACCGCATCGGTGCGTTCAAGCGCGGCGCCGTCGGGAAGCTGGATCACGACAAAGAAATAGCCCTGATCCTCCACCGGGAGAAAGCTTGATGGAATGCGCTGCGACAGCCAATAGGTCGCGCCGAGCACGGCCAGAAACACCGCAAGAACCGCCCACCGTGCTCTGATCAGCAGCCGTACAAAATTGGCATATCCATGCGAAAGCCGCTCAAAGCCCGCGTTGAACCACCGGAACGGCGCGAAATTACTCGCTGGACGATGACGCAGGAAAGCGGCGCTCAAGGCCGGGCTTAGCGTCAGCGAATTGAACGCCGAAATTCCGACCGAGATCGCAACCGTCAGGGCGAACTGGTTGTAAAGCCGCCCGGTGACGCCCGGAATGAACGCGACCGGCACGAAAACCGCCATCAGCACCGCAGTTGTTGCGATAATGGGACCGGTCACCTCCGCCATCGCAGCCTGGGCGGCGCGAAGCGGCGGCAGACCGTTCTCAAGCTGACGCTCGACGTTTTCGACCACCACGATGGCGGTCGTCGACGACAAGCCCGATCGCCAGCACCATGCCAAGCAAACTCAGCATGTTCAGCGAGAACCCCATGAGTTGCATTACCGCCAGCGTCGCGATCAGCGATACCGGGATGGCGATGGTCGGAATCAGCGTGGTGCGCCAGTTCTGCAGGAAGATGAAGACAACCAGCACGACCAGGCAGAGCGCCTGGGTCAGGGTGATGATCACGTCACGCTTGGCGGCCGACACGAACCGGGTCGTATCGTAATGCAGGGCATACTCGATACCCCTAGGGAAGCGCTTCGAGAGTTCCTCCATCTTGTCCTTCACGTGCTGCTGAAGGTCGAGCGCGTTCGAGCCCGGCATCTGGTACACGGCAAGCACGACGGTCGGATCCTTGCCGAACACTGCCGTGGAGGAATATTGCAGCGCGCCAAGCTCGAATGCGCGCGATGTCGCGCATCCGGACGATCGCGCCGCTGGCGGGATCTGAACGCACCACGATCTCGCCGAATTCCTGGGGATCGCTGAGCCGTCCGGTCGCGTTCACCTGCATTTCAAATGGCGTGCCGGCCGGTGCCGGCGACTGCCCGATCTTTCCCGCCGCAACCTGCACGTTCTGCTCGGCGACTGCCTGCTGTACGTCCACCGCGGTCAAGCCGAGCTTGGCCAGCTTGTCTGGATCGAGCCAGATCCGCATCGAATAGCGCCGCTCGCCGAAGATTTGCACGTCGCCTACGCCCGGCACGCGCTTCAAGGGATCGACCACCTGCAGATAAGCGTAGTTGCTCAACGCTACGGGATCGACGGAGCGGTCCGGCGAGACCAGATTCACAATCAGGACGAAGTTGGGATTCTGTTTCTTGATGATGACGCCGGCCTGATTGACGATCGGCGGCAGCGAGGCCGCGGCCTGCGCCACGCGGTTTTGCACATCGACCGCGGCGATACTCAGGGGATAACCGACGTCGAAGGTGACCGTGATGGTTGAGGAGCCGTCGTTCGAGCTCGAGGATGACATATAGGTCATCCCCTGCACGCCGTTGATCTGCTGCTCCAGCGGTGTCGTCACCGTGTCGGCTACGACCTGGGCGCTGGCCCCGGGATACACGGCGCTGACGACGACCTGCGGCGGCGTGATATCCGGAAATTGCGATACCGGCAGCAGGAAGTAGCAAATGGCGCCGGCCAGCACCATGATGACGGCAATCGATGACGCGAAGATCGGCCGGTGAATGAAGAAGCTGACCATGTAGCAAACCGATCTTGATCGTAAATGTGACGGGGTTTATTCCATCCCCGGATACAAACGGAGGATGGTTCCGATTATTATACGGAGGGAGTCTCCGTTTATCAAGAGCGAACGCCCGCGGGAACCGATCTTGACCGTGAATATGGAGCGATGTTACTGTCCGGTAACATCGGACTTTACCGATCGGTAACATCGTGGTCAAGCGGGTCGTGCGGTACCGTCCACTGGAGGAAACAAGCGTGCCCGACGAACTTGCTGTGATCGCGCCTCCCCGCGCGCGCATCCTCACCGCGGCACGCGATCTGTTCCATCGCCACGGCCTTCGCGGCGTTGGCGTCGATGCGATCGCAGAGGCTGCCGGCACCAACAAGATGACGCTCTATCGGCATTTCGAATCGAAGGATGAGCTTATCGTCGCCTATCTTCGCGGCGTCGTTTCCGAAGCTGACGACATCTGGCGGGACATCGAACGGGAGAATCCCGACGATGCGCAGGCGCAATTGAGGTCCTGGCTAAAACGGGCGGAGGAATGCATCTCGGTCGACGGCCGAGGCTGCGATCTCGCCAACGCCGCGGTCGAACTGACGGAGACCGGACATCCCGCGCGGCGCGTCATCGAGGAAATGAAGGCTGATCAGCGCGACCGGCTGGCGAGGCTGTGCCGCCGGGCCGGCATCACCAAATCCGAAGTGCTCGCCGATACCCTGATGCTGCTTCTCGAAGGCGCGCGCGTCAGCCGGCAATCGGCAGGTTGCAACGGACCCAGCTCCAAATTCATTGCCACGGCGCAGACCGTCATCGAAACGTTCAAATCCAAGCCCAGGATGGGCTGCAAGACGAGCGACAAGAAGTCCGTGCACAAGCGCGAGAGCTAAGTTTAGGCCAACAAGAATGGCGCAAACGCGCCGCGACTTTGGGAAGGAACGCCGCATGCGCGCAATGCTTATCGCCGCCAGCCTTTGCACAATGGCGGTCTCGGCCGCCGCGCAGACCCCTCCTCGTCCCGACCCCGGTCCACTCACGATTGCCCGTCAAGGCAGCTTTTTCATCGGCGGTCGCGAGGTGAAGTCCGATACATTGTCGACGCTGCCGGCCTATGCATCGTCCGGCACCATTACCGTCGACCAGATGTACGTGCGCTATCAGATCCCGGTCGGCACGTCAGCGGTTCCCATCACCCTGATCCACGGCTGCTGCCTGACCGGCAAGACCTGGGAAACCACCCCCGGACGGCCGCATGGGATGGGATGAATATTTCGTCCGGCATAACCATGCGACCTATGTGATCGATCAGGTCTGGCGCGGCCGCTCGGCTGCCGACCCCTCAGCGATCAACGCGGTGCGCAGCGGCAAGGCCGCGGTGGATCAATTGCCGACGGTATTCTCCGCCGGCCACGAGGGCGCCTGGGCGATCTTCCGGTTCGGCAAGGAATATCCGCAGACCATGCCCGGCATGCGCTTTCCCCTGGGCGCGCAGGCCGAGTTCTGGAAGCAGATGGTCCCCGACAGCCTGAACAGCCTGCCGACGCCTAATCCGACTGTCCCGGCGCTTTCGGAACTTGCGCAGAAGATCGACGGCACGGTGCTGATGAGCCATTCGCAATCGGGCATCTATCCGTTTCAAACCGCGGTGCTCAGCCGCAAAGGTATCGCCGGGATCGTCTCGATCGAACCCGGCGCGTGTCCCTTGCCCACTGACGACATGGCGCCCTTTGCGGGTTTGCCGATCCTGGTGCTGTTCGGCGACTATGTGGACGAGTTTCCGCGCTGGGCGCCACGTCTGAAAAACTGCCGCGCCTTCATTGCCGCCGCCAACGCGGCGGGCGGCAAGGCGGAGTTGCTGGTGCTGCCCGACATCGGCATCAAGGGCAACTCGCATATGCTGATGCAGGACGACAACAGCCTGGATATCGCGGACATCTTGCTGGATTGGATCGGCAAGCACGTGGCCGCTTCCGTACGCTGATCCCTATCAGGGCCAGATCGCGTTCAAGAGTTCGGCCAGTCGCGCGCCGCCTTTGGCCAGTTGCTTGCGCTTGATCGCGTCCTGCCAGCGCAAATAGGCCACGTGGTCCTCAAACAAGACAGTCCAACTATTATTTGGCGGGTTGCCTGGATGAGTCTCGGTCAGCCGAAAGTTCAAGCCCGCGAAAGCATCGTGCGAAACCAGGATGGTGTCCGAAGCCCAGGCCGCCGGCCAGCCTTCGATCGGGCCTTCGCTCGCCGGTAACGCGTTCGCATCGGCCAACAATTCCCGGGTCGCGGCCTCCCCGATATCGGTCGGGATATCATCCATTCGTGGTGCAGATTGACGTTCTGATCCTGGATCGCATTGCCGCCGATGGTTTCGGTCGCGGGATCGATCTGATGCTTCACGTCGGGATCGACGAGATGGCCGTCGGCATCGAGATAGACCGAGCCGACATGCAGAGGTTGATGCAGGTCGCCCATGAAATGAGCGAGCATGAACAACGCCTCCTTCTTGTCCTTGATCGAGAACGGTGGCGGCGCAGGCTTATCGGTCAAGACGGCGATCGCCGCACTGATGGCCGCGACCACGTCGTGATCATTCGTGCCCTGAAAACTTCGATCGAAATTGTTGCGCTAGATCGCAATGTCCTCGAAGTGAAAGGTATTGTGACAGCCGCGCTCGAATCCATCCGGCTTGTAGGAGCAGGTGAACCAGTTTCGTGCGGCGTAATCGACGATGCGCGCCCTCTCCTCCTTTGAGTTGAAGGACGTGCACGGCACTTCGAATTCCAAATGATTGACTTCATAGTGGAAAGTGCCGTCGTCATGCGTCGTCATGCCGCACGACGCTTTTAACGCAATCGCCCCATGGGCCCGCGGTGCGCAAAGTGAATCCCAGAATCTGGCGCACTTGTTGTTTTGCGTTCGGTTTCAACAGCCGGTCTGCGACCGAGCCGACGACCTCGTGACCCTGATAACCCCAGGCCAATGCGGCGACGGGATACAGGAGACCCCAGACGCAACCGAGCACGAGCAGTATTTTCGACATTACGGCCCCCTTCAGTCGCGCGCGAATTGATCGCGGCAAATTGCTCCCTCAGGTTGTTATTGTCAATAAAATCGCCTGCGATCCGTTATCGTCCGCCTACGAGCGACGATGGGACAAAGCGCGGCGCACAGCCTGAGCGACGGCAACGGCATTCGGCGTATCCGAATGAACACAGATTGAATCGGCGCGCACTGCGACATCCAGCCCGTTGATACTCTTTGTCTTGCCCTCTGCCATCGCGCGCAGGCAGCGGGCGGCGGCTTCCTCGGGGTCGACGGCCTGATGTTCACGCGTCACAATCAGGCTGCCGTCATCGTTATATTCAAGGTCGGCATAATACTCCGCGATGAACATATGGCCTCGCGCCGGATAGATGATCTCGTGCTGCGTGCCGATCATGCCCATCAGCGGCACTTTGAAGATGTCCGCGGCGTCGCAGATCGCATGCGCCATGGCTTCGTTCCGCGCCGCCATGCCGTAGAGCGAACCATGGGGCTTGATGTGGTTGAGCGGCATGCCCTCCGCTTCAAGGAAGCCCTTGAGCGCACCCACCTGATAGATGATGCAGTTGGCGAGTTCGTCCCGTGACATCTTCATTTCGCGGCGGCCGAATCCCTGCAGGTCGGGCAATGAAGGGTGCGCGCCGACCTTGACCTGATGCTGCCTGGCCAGTTGGACCGTCCGGCGCATATGGTTGAAATCGGAGGCGTGGAATCCGCAGGCGACATTGGCGACCGAAATAAGCGGCATCAGCCCTTCGTCGTCGCCGATCCGATAGAGGCCGAACGCCTCGCCCATATCACAATTGATTGTTGTCACAGCGCTGCTCCGGATCTGGCCTTGGGGCTGCAGGCTAGCACTCTCGACAGGAACCGAACATTGCGTTTATCTTCACGGCCATGAGCAGCCGTGATCACGACCATCACCACGAGCATTCGGAACTGTCCGAAACGAATTGCGGGTGCGCGCGCTCGAAACCATCCTGACCGAAAAAGGCTATGTCGATCCGGCCGCGCTCGACGCCATTATCCAGGCCTATGAAACGAAAATCGGCCCGCACAATGGCGCGCAGGTGGTTGCCAAGGCCTGGTCCGATCCGGCGTTCAAAGCATCCTTGCTGGCGGATGCCAGCAAGGCCGTCAGTACGCTCGGTCACGTCAGCCGGGTCGGCGATCATCTGGTCGCCATCGAGAACACGCCGCAGCGCCACAACATGGTCGTGTGTACACTATGCTCCTGTTACCCCTGGGAAATGCTGGGGCTGCCACCGGTCTGGTACAAGGCCGCGCCCTACCGCTCCCGCGCCGTTAAGGATCCGCGCGGCGTGCTCGCCGATTTCGGCGTGAGCCTGTCAAAGGACATTGAGATCAGGGTGTGGGATTTCCACAGCCGAGACCCGCTTCCTGGTGCTGCCGATGCGCCCTGATGGCACCGACGGCTGGAGCGAGCAACAACTTGCCGACCTCGTGACGCGGGATTCGATGATCGGGACTGGGTTCCCCAAAACACCGGGAGCGCCATCGTGAACGGCGTGCACGACATGGGCGGGATGGACGGTTTCGGCAAGGTCGAGCCGGAACTGAACGAGCCGATGTTTCACACCGAATGGGAAGCGCGCGTGCTGGCGATGGTGCGCGCGATGGGCGCCGCCGGCGCTTTCAACATCGATACCTCGCGCTACTATCGGGAGGCGCTGCCGCCCCCGGTTTATCTGAGTAGTTCCTATTACAAGAAATGGTTCCTCGGGCTCGAGGACATGCTGATCGACAAGGGCTACATCGCCGCTGGGGATGTCGCCGCCGGCCACGCGGTTGAACCGGCAAAACCGCTCAAGCACGGCAAGTTCACGCTCGATGATATCGAGCGGATCATGGTGCGCGGCCGATTTGGACGCGCCGCGCCGGCGCCCGCGAAGTTCAAGGCGGGCGATCGCGTGCGCGCCAGGAACATCCATCCGGCGACGCACACCAGGCTGCCACGCTATGTGCGCGGCCATGTCGGCGTGGTCGAGCGCGATCATGGCTGTCACGTTTTTCCGGATTCGGCGGCGATGGAAGCCGGCGAGAATCCGCAGTGGCTCTATACCGTCGTATTCGACGGCGCGGAGCTGTGGGGGCCGGATGCCGATCCCACGGTAAGGATTTCGATCGATGCGTTCGAGCCATATCTGGAGGCGGTCTGATGGACGCTGCGGCGGCCAACGCGACCCAAGCCATCCCCGGCATTCCCCGAGACAATGACGGACCGGTGTTCCGCGAACCCTGGGAAGCCCAGGCGTTTGCGATGGCGCTGGCGCTGCATGGGCGCGGCCTGTTCACCTGGACCGAGTGGGCGGCCGCACTCGCCGATGAAATCAAGCGCGCTCAAGCCAACGGCGATCCGGATACGGGCGAGACTTACTACCGGCACTGGCTCGCGACGCTGGAGGGCCTGATCGCCGCCAAAGGCGTCGCCTCGTCCGAAACCCAGCATCGTTATCGAAATGCCTGGGACCACGCCGCCGACCGCACCCCGCACGGGTTGCCGATCGAATTGCGGCCGGAGGATTTTGCGGGCTAGAAGCCACGCCCGGCATATTGCCCCGCCACCCATTGGCGCGCTCCTCGCCAACCGGTGGAAAGAGCTTCTAATCGGGTTCGTTTCGCTGGGACGCCGCCGCATCTTGCGGCATACAGGCCTGACACACTTTCAGGCCCCGGTGCACCATGACGGCTTCTTCCCGCGATATTTCACGCCTGCTTGATATCATGGCGCAACTAAGAACCCCCGGCAGCGGCTGCCCCTGGGACCTCGAACAAAATTTCGCGACCATCGCGCCCTATACCATCGAGGAAGCCTATGAAGTCGTCGACGCCATCACGCGCGGCGATCTCGACGATTTGCGGGATGAACTCGGCGACCTCCTGTTGCAGGTGGTGTTTCACGCCCGCATGGCTGAGGAACAGAACGCCTTCGCCTTCGGCGACGTGGTCGATGCCATCTGCCGCAAGATGATCCGCCGGCATCCGCATGTTTTCGCCGACAAGGATGGACGATTGACGCCGTCCCACGTCAAAGATGTGTGGGACCGCATCAAGGCCGAGGAGAAGGCTGAACGTGCGGCACGCCGTCCCCTGGAAGAGCCCACGGAAAACTCCCTGCTGTCGGGCGTCAAGGCAGGACAGCCGGCCTTGACCCGCGCGATGGAGTTACAACGCAAGGGCCTCAACGGTCGGCTTCGACTGGAACGATCCGCGCGCGGTGCTGAATAAAATTCGCGAAGAAGCCGACGAGATCGAAGCCGCCCTTGACCGCGGCGATGCCGGCGAACTCGCCGACGAGACCGGCGATCTGATGTTCGCCGTGGTCAATTTGGCGCGCCACGCCAACGTCGATCCGGAATCCTCGTTACGGGGAACCAACGCCAAGTTCGAGCGACGCTTTGGCTACATCGAACGTTCGCTCACCAAACAGGGGGCGGTCGCTGGAAAGCGCGTCGCTCGCCGAAATGGATACGCTGTGGAACGAGGCGAAAGCCGCAGAATAAGCCAATTCGCGGCGACCACAATCACATCGCGTGCGGTACGGCGTCGAAACGGTTGACGACGATATCGCGCTTGGTCGGATCGACGCGCACGGTCATGTCGAAGCGCCCGTCGTGAAGCTCCTTGTTGAGCACTTCCGAATTGCGATGCAGCCAGCTGATGCCGGCGCCATCGGCGGCGTCGATCGATAGATCCAGCGTCATCCGCGTCGCCGCCAGCCGATCCTCGATCGCGGCGAGAAGCGCATCGACGCCTCCCCGGTTTCGGCGGAGACCAGAAAACAGGGGCGCTCCGACGGGCGGCGGGCCGCGATATTCTGCAGGTTTTCCCGCTCCTCCGGATCGAAGCGATCGATCTTGTTCCAGATTTCCAGAATCCTTTGTCCGGCGTCTGGATCAATACCGAGCTGGCGCAGCACGGTGTCGACATCGCGCTCCTGCGCGTCCGCGTCCTCATGCGAGATATCGCGAACGTGAAGAATAACGTCGGCCTCCAGCACTTCCTCCAGCGTCGCACGAAACGCCGCCACCAGTTGCGTCGGCAGGTTGGAGATGAAGCCGACGGTGTCCGACAGCATCGCCTTGCCGCCATGCGGCAGGCTGAGCGCGCGCAGCGTCGGGTCGAGCGTCGCGAACAGCATGTCCGCGGCCTGCACATCGGCGCGGGTCAGGCGGTTTGAACAGCGTCGACTTGCCGGCATTGGTGTAGCCGACCAGCGCCACGACGCGGTATGGCACCCGTTGCCGGCCGGCGCGGTGCAGCCGCCGCGTCGCTTGGACTTTCTTGATTTCATTCTCAAGACGCGTGATGCGCTCGCCGATCAGCCGGCGATCCGCTTCGATCTGGGTTTCACCGGGACCGCCCATGAAGCCGAAGCCGCCGCGCTGGCGCTCGAGATGGGTCCAGGACCGCACCAGGCGGCTGCGCTGATAATTCAGATGCGCCAGTTCGACCTGCAATGAGCCTTCCTTGGTCTTGGCGCGGCGGCCGAAGATTTCCAGGATCAGCCCGGTACGATCGAGCACCTTGGTGTTCCAGGCCTTCTCCAGATTGCGCTGCTGGATCGGCGACAGCGCGCAATCCATCACCACCAGTTCGATCTCATGCCCGGTGATCAGCCCGACGATTTCCTCGACCTTGCCCTTGCCGAGATAGGTCGCGGGCCGGATCTGACTGATCGGCGCAATCAGCGCCTCGGCGATGGTGAGATCAATCGCACGCGCCAATCCCACGGCTTCTTCAAGCCGTGCCTCGGAATCGCGGATGGCATGCACGTCCGTTTGCGCCTCGGGGTCGCCGCGGCGCATGCGTAAATAGGGGCCGATGACAATCACCCGCCCGCTGTGTTGGCCCGCTACCGACCGCGGACGGTCGGCTCCCCCTTCAAGATTTCGGGGTTCCAATCAGTTCTCTCTCAAGTCGGAGCATCCTCACCGCCTTCAAACAGCTGGATCGGAGCGCCGGGCATGATGGTTGAGATCGCATGCTTGTAGACAAGCTGCGAGTGACCGTCGCGCCGCAGCAGCAGGCAGAAATTGTCGAACCAGGTGACAATCCCCTGCAGCTTCACTCCATTGACCAGAAAGATCGTCAGTGGCGTTTTGGTTTTACGAACGTGATTTAGGAAGGTGTCCTGTAGATTTTGTGCGCGGTCTGCCGCCATTGTTTTTGTCCCGCAGTCTTGTTTGCTTCTTTTTATTACCGATCGCGGCCCTCTGTCGGAGCCGTCGCCCGGTTGCCGGCTTCCCAAAGATCCCCCTCCGGGGAGCGCGGCGGAACGATTAGAGGGCAGGCTTGGTTTTTAGGCAAGCCAGTTCACACGTTACCTGTGCCGAGCCGAGGCCCCATTTCTCCGTAAAAGCCCGGAAACTGGTAGAATTTCCCGGTTGAGACGGAAAAAATCTGGAAGCCGGCGTTCAGCCGACCCCCAGCGCCTTTAGCTTGCGATGGAGCGCCGAGCGCTCCATGCCGACAAATTCCGCCGTGCGAGAAATGTTGCCTGAAAACCGGCTGATCTGGGCGATCAGGTAATCCCGCTCGAACACCTCCCGCGCCTCACGCAGCGGCAGGCCCATGATGTGCTCGCCATTGTTGCTGGTCGGCATCGCCGGCACCATCGAGCCCACATCCTGCGGCAGCATATCGGCGGTGATGATGACTTCCGGGCCGCCGCCTGCCAGAATCATCACCCGCTCGACATTGTTGCGAAGCTGACGGACGTTTCCCGGCCAGATATGCGACTGCAATACCGCCATCGCATCCTGCCCGATCTGACGCTTCGGCAAGCCGGTCGCGACCGAGATCTGGTCCATGAAATAGTCGATCAGCTCCGGAATATCCTCGCGGCGCTCGGACAGCGGCGGCACGCGAATCGGCACCACCGACAGCGGTGATAAAGGTCCTCGCGGAACCGGCCTTCGGCGATTTCCTCTTCGAGGTTGCGCGCGGTCGATGAAATGATGCGCACGTCGACGCTGACCTTGGTGTTTCCCCCTGCCCGCTGGAAGGTCTGGTCGACCAGTACCCGCAGGATCTTGTTCTGGGTCTCGCGCGGCAGATCGCCGATTTCATCGATAAACAGCGTGCCGCCATGGGCTTCTTCGAGCGCACCGGCCTTGCGCGGGTGCTCGCCGTTGGATTGCTCCACGCCGAACAGCTCGATTTCCATCCGCTCCGGCGTAATCGCCGCGGCGTTGATGACGACGAAGGGTCCTTCGGCGCGGCTCGATGAATTATGCAGCGTGCGCGCAGCCAATTCCTTGCCGGCACCGGAGGGACCGACGATCAGGATTCGGCTATTGGCCTTGGCGGCCCGGTCGATGGTCTGGCGCAGCTGGTTCATGCAAGCCGAATGGCCCGTCAACACGCTCGCGGCCGGTGCCAGTTGCTTGAGCTCCTTCACTTCGCGCTTCAGGCGCGACGTCTCCAGCGCCCGCGTCGCGACCAGAATCAACCGGTCGGATTTGAAGGGCTTTTCGATGAAATCATAGGCGCCGCGCTTGATCGCCGCGACTGCGGTTTCGATGTTGCCGTGCCCGGAGATCATCACGACCGGCACGTCGGCGTGATCCCGCTTCACCTGCTCCAGCAATTGCAGCCCGTCGAGCTTGCTGCCCTGCAGCCAGATGTCGAGAAACACCAGATTCGGGCGGCGATTGGCGATTTCCGCCATCGCCGAATCGCTGTCGCGCGCCGTCCGCGTCGTGAAGCCCTCATCGTCCAGGATGCCCGCAACCAGATCACGAATATCGGCTTCGTCATCGACAATAAGAATATCATTCGCCATGGATCACGCCTGTCTTTTGTCTTTTCAATTGCCCGTTGCGGCTTTGATTTTTACTTGATTGTTGGTCGTGGCAGCCGGCTCGATGGTTTCGAATTCCGGCGGTTTTGTTTCAGAAACGGGCTCCTTTGGTTCAACTTTTGGTGCGTGGCCCGATACAGCAAACCGTAACCGCATCCAGGCTCCCCGCGCGCCCGGACGGATATCGGCGGCGTCGTTGAGCTCGATCTTTCCGCCATGGTCTTCCAGAACACGGCCGACAATGGCAAGGCCAAGGCCGGTGCCTTTCTCGCGGGTGGTCACATAGGGCTCCAGCAGGCGAGCCCGGCTGACCTTGGGCAGGCCGATGCCGTTGTCGATCACGTCGATCACGATGTCATCGTGCTCGCGCGCGGCGATGACATCAATACGACCCTTGCCGAGTTCTTCCGGCGGGACGGCCTCGATGGCTTCGGTCGCGTTCTTGATGATGTTGGTCAGAGCCTGCGAAATCAGTCGTCGGTCGAACTGCGCGCGCATCGGATCGGTCTTGATATCAGCGTCGATATCTATATCGGGATGCCCAACCCGCATCAGGAACACCGCCTGGCGCACGGTATCGGCGACATCCTCGCCTTCGATCACGGGCTTCCGGCATCCGTGCGAAGCGAGAGAATTCGTCGACCATCCGTCTGATATCATCGACCTGGCGCACGATCGTATCCGTGCACTGCTCGAAGATCGCCTTGTCCTCGGTGATAACCTTGCCGAATTTGCGCCGAATGCGCTCGGCCGAAAGCTGGATCGGCGTCAGCGGATTCTTGATTTCATGCGCGATACGGCGCGCGACGTCGGCCCATGCCGAAGTCCGCTGCGCTGAAACGAGCTCGGTAATGTCGTCGAGCGTGATGATGTAGCTGTCGCGGGTCTGGCTCGTTTGTTCGGCGCTGACGCGAACCGACAGATTGCGCTCATGGCCATCACGCGTGATGGTGATCTGGCCCTGTACCAGCCGCTGGGTGCCCTCGCGTGCGGTTTTCATCATGTCGTCGAGTTCGGGCAGCACGTCGGACAGCGGATGACCGAGCGTCTCCGACTCCGCGTGACCGATCAGCTTTTCGGCGGAGCGATTGAGAATGCCGACGCTGCCAGAAGCATCGACGCCGATGATGCCGGCGCTGGCCGACGACAACACCGCCTCGATGAAGCGGCGACGGCTGTCGATCAGATCGCTCGCGCTTACCAGTTCATCGCGCTGGGTGCGCAACTCCTGCGTCATTTTGTTGAACGTCTCGCCGAGCTGCGCCAGATCGCCCTCCGAGCGGAGCACCGGGACCTGAACATGCAGATCGCCGGTCGAGACAATGCTGGCGGCACTCATCAACCGCCGGATCGGGGCGACCAGCCAGTTTGCGAAATTCAACCCGATCAGGATTGAGGCCATCAGGATCGTCAGCGCGATCACCGCGAAGATCAGCGCGAAATTGACCTGAAGGCCGAGCCGCCGCGATTCAATTCGGCATATTCGGCGACGCTGGCCTCGGTTTGCTTGAGCTGTGCGACAACCCGGGGATCGAGCTGACGGGCGACATAAAGAAAAGTGTCGTTAAAGGCACGCAGCCGAATGACAGCAGCGACGTAATTTTCGTCCGGCAGCACCGCGATCTCTGGCTCATTGTCATTGACGTTGCTGAGGAACTCGGCCGGAGGCGCGCAAAGGCCAACTGAATGCCGGTTTGCGCAGTCTCCAGGATGTTGCGATCCTTGTCGATCAGCATGGCGCCCGGCAAGTTCCGCACGGCCGCATTGGCCGTCAGCAACTCGCGAAAGGATTTGCGGTCCTGGTCGTATAAGGGCCGGGCATGGACGATGTCGTTGGCCATGCCCATGATATCGCCGCGAATGAGCTGCGCGTGTTCCTGCATGTAGGCGCGGGCAATGATCAGCGAGTTCTGGATCACCTCGCGCGTCGGCCCCGAAAACAAACGGTCGAGGCCGCGATCGATCGTCACATTGGCGACGACCGCCACCAGCACTGCCGGCAACACCGCGATGATGGAGAACAGGCTGACAATCTGGACGTGCAGTCTTGCCGCGGCCCGCCCCGCGGCGCCGCGCCTGCATCAATTGCCAGACTTCGTGGACGATGATGCCGACCAGCACCAGGATGGTGGCGCCGTTCAACAGCATGAAGGAGACGGCAACTTCGCGCGTCGGCTCGATCCGGGTCAACCCGGTGAGCACGACGAAGGTGAGGAACGCCGTCAGCAGCGCCATAACGACGGCAAACGGCGCCAGCCACCTCCGGAGGGATCCCCCCTTGGATTCAGCGAGCGACGGGTCGAACGGTGCGGCCGTGGTGTCTACGCTGGTCATTCCGGCAAAAGGTGAGCTGAAGTCATAGCCCGTCCACTAACGGCGGACTGATGCATTCATATCACAATGTTGCCAAATTGCGACAAATCGCGGCGCACGCCCCGATGCAAACGCGTAAAATCCGGGGATCAGCCCTCCAAATGAGCGATTGGAGCCATTCCAGCTGCCAATGCGCCTAATTGCCACTCCGGTAGACCTGAATGTCCAGGTCGCGAATCTTCTTGCGCAGGGTGTTGCGATTGAGACCCAGGAGGTCGGCCGCCCGGATTTGATTACCGCGGGTCGCCGCCAGCGCAGCCGTGAGCAGCGGCACTTCGATTTCCTTGAGAATCCGGTGATAGAGGCCCGGCGGCGGCACGCCATTGGGGAACCCTGAAAATGCGACGACAGATAGGCCTCAACAGCGCCGCCGAGATTATCGATGCCATGCTGGGTGCTGCCACCAGAAGTCACTGCCGGAGGTGCCAACTCGCCATCGATGACAGAGCCCGTGATGACATCCTGCGGATACAGCGCCGCGAGCCGGCGGGCGAGATTTTCCAATTCGCGCACGTTCCCGGGCAGCGATGCTGCTTCAGACGTTCCAGCGCCAGCACGTCGAGCTTCTTGGGCGGTAATCCGTCCTTTTCGGCCAGTGCAAAGAAATGCCGGATCAAATCGGGCAAATCCTCGATCCGTTCGCGCAGCGGCGGCAACCGCAGCGGCACGACGTTCAAACGGAAGAACAAGTCCTCCCGGAACAGCCCCTGCTGGATCAGGATGCGCAGATCCTTGTTGCTGGCCGCGACGATGCGCACGTCGGTCTTGATCGGCGTGCGGCCGCCCACGGTGGTGTATTCGCCCTGCTGCAGCACCCGCAGCAGGCGAGTCTGGGCTTCCATCGGCATGTCGCCGATTTCGTCGAGAAACAGCGTGCCGCCTTCAGCCTGCTCGAACCGGCCCGAGGCGCGGGTGTTGGCGCCGGTGAAGGCGCCGCGTTCATGGCCGAACAGTTCGGACTCGATCAGATCGCGCGGGATCGCGGCCATGTTGACGGCGACGAATGGCCCGTTGCGCCGCTTGCCATAGTCGTGCAGCGCGCGCGCTACCAATTCCTTGCCGGTGCCGGACTCGCCGGAAATCATCACCGTGAGATCGGTCTGCATCAGCCGCGCCAGCACGCGGTAGATTTCCTGCATTGCCGGCGAGCGGCCGACCAGCGGGATCGAATCGAATTCGGATTCGTCGGCGTGATTCGCGACCCGTTCCTTCGGTTCCGCCAGCGCGCGGCCGACGATCGCGATCAGTTCCTTGAGATCGAACGGCTTGGGCAGGTATTCATAGGCCCCCCGCTCGGACGCACGGATCGCCGTCATGAAGGTGTTCTGCGCACTCATCACGATCACGGGAAGACTCGGCCGCATCTTCTTGATTCGCGGCAACAGGTCGAACGCGTTCTCGTCGGGCATCACGACGTCGGTGATGACCAGATCGCCCTCGCCCTGACTGACCCAGCGCCACAAGGTCGCCGCGTTTCCTGTCAGTCGTACCTCATATCCGGCGCGCGACAGCGCCTGATTGAGAACGGTGCGGATGGCTGTGTCGTCGTCGGCGACAAGAATACTACCTGCGGGCATAGCTATTCCTCATCTGGAGTCTTGCGAGGCATGCAACGTCGTCCCCGTAACGTCGTCGCGGTTGTTTTGATCGAACTGTTTCGCGGTACTGAACATCGGCAACAGCACGCGGAAGATGGTCTTCCTCGGCTGGGATTCGCATTCGATAATGCCGCCGTGGTCGCCAACGATCTTGGCGACCAGTGCAAGGCCGAGCCCGCTGCCGGTCGGCTTGGTCGTGACGAACGGGTCGAACAGGTTCGGCAACAGATCCTCCGGCACGCCGGGACCATTATCCTTGACGCAGAATTCAAGCGGCAATGAGACCCGCGATTTCTTTCCTGGCACCGACAGGCGCACACGCCCGGACGAAATGCGGTGGTAAGCTGAATTTCCGCGTCGCTGCCAAGATCAGCCACGGCTTCCGCGGCGTTCTTCACGAGATTCAGAAACACCTGGATCAACTGGTCCTGATTGGCGAGCACTGGCGGCAGCCGACGGGTCGTACTCTTCGACGAACGGATGTGCGGGCAAAACCGGATTGGGCGAGCCGCTTGACGTGATCGAGTACGCTGTGAATGTTGACCGGACCGCGCGCCACCGGACGATCGTCGCCAACACTTCCATCCGATCGACCAGCGTGACGATGCGGTCCGCCTCGTCGCAGATCAACCGCGTCAGCATGCGGTCTTCCGATGAAGCGGCCTGCTCAAGCAACTGCGCCGCGCCGCGGATCCGACAGCGGATTCTTGATTTCATGCGCCAGCATCGCGGCCAGCGCGATCACCGAGCGCGCGGCGCTGCGATGGGTCAATTGCCGGTCCATCTTGTCGGCAATCGTCCGTTCCTGGAGCATCACGACGATGTGGCCTGGCCGCTCGGTCAAGGGGGCCACGTGAAGATCGACCTGGCGATCGCCGCCCATCCGCGGCGTGCCCAGATCGACCTTGTATTCATTGACCGGCGAACCGCTGGAGCGCACCTGATCGATCAGCGCCAGCAACGGACTTCCGAACGGCACCAGTTCCTTCAACGACTGACGCTGCAGGAATTGCGCAGAAATCTCGAAAAAGGATTCCGCGGCCATGTTGGCATCGACGATCTTGCCGTCAGGCGCCACCAGCAACACGGGATTGGGCAACGCATTGAGGATGGCGTCGCCGTCCTGAAGGCACGGGCCGCGATGTTCTGCAGCTGATGTCATGCGGCGGCACTCCACGCAAAGTCGTCGAATGCATCTTCAAGCGCGCGATGAACGCTGGCGGGTTGGTCCGATGTCAGAACTTTTTGCTTCAGCTTTTGAGCGTCGTTGCCGGCGCGCGCTGCACTGGGGCGGCGATTTCCAGCGCCCAGCCAGATGCTTGCGCGCGTGGCGCAGGCCGATGCGCAGTCCGTAGTGGCTGCAAACCCTCGTCATAGAGCGTACGGATATATTTGAACTGCTCTGCCAGCGATGGTACGGATTCGACAATGCCGGTTTCGATGCGCGCCCCGATCTGGCCGGGCAGCCAGGGCTGCCCCTGCGCGCCGCGGCCGACCATGACCGCGTCGGCGCCGGACATTTCAAGCGCGGTCACGGCCTTTTCGAACGAAGTGATATCGCCGTTGACGACAAGCGGAATAGCAACGGCATTCCTGACCGCGCGCACCGCGCCCCAATCGGCTTCGCCCTTGTAGAACTGACAACGCGTGCGGCCATGCACCGAGATCAATGCACGCCGGCAGCCTCTGCACGGGCGCGCCAATTCCGGCGCGTTGAGAGAACGATCATCCCCAGCCGAGCCGCATCTTCAGCGTCACCGGCACTTTCACGGCTGCTATCGTCGCCTCGATCAGTTTCAGCGCATGATCGAGATCGCGCATCAACGCCGAGCCGGATTGACCACCGGTCACGTGACGCGCCGGACAGCCCATATTGATATCGATAATGTCGGCCCCTGCGGGCCTCAGCGATGCGCGCGCCTTCCGCCATCCATTTTGTCTCGCAGCCCGCGAGTTTGAACGACATGCGGTCCGATGCCCGTCGCCTCGCATCCGCAGCCGCGACATCGGGCGGCCGTTGACGAGATCATTGCTCGCGTCATCTCGGACACGACGAGTCCCGCGCCAAAGCGCTGCGGTCAGGCGTCGAAAGGGCGCATCGGTGACGCCAGACATCGGCGCCAGGAGAACCCGGTTGGCGACCTCAATATCGCCTATTTTCAACGGCTTAAGGCCTGAGGATTCCCGGACCGGTCACGGATTTCTCGTTGTTCTGACAACCGCTTCATCGCGGCTGCGTGATCCATTTTGCGCACAAATCTTGTGCAGTCAAGCGTCGTGCCTACACTTTAGAACAGTTCTGCCGATCTTGCAAGTGCGCTGCAACAAAATATGCTTTTCCCCACAGCTCCCTTGGAATCGTTCTGTTTTCATAGCGCGAGCATGATAAGGGCTGTGCGCCAACTGACCGACATTCCCCACCCCTTTGCCCGTAATTGAGGTCTGATGCCCAAATCTGAGCGGACTGCAGCCATCCTCGTCGCAGCCGGACGCGGCCTGCGTGCCGGTTCGGGTGGACCGAAGCAATACCGCTCGATCGGCGGACAGACGGTGATTTTCCGTGCGATGGAGCCGTTTTGCATTCATCCCCAAGTGTTCGCAGTGCAGCCGGTTTTGAATCCTGACGACATCGCGGTCTTCAATGAAGCCGTCAGCGCGTTGCGCTATGCGCCGCCAGCCAATGGCGGCGCGACGCGCCAGGCTTCGGTGCATGCCGGGCTTGAAGCGCTGGCCAGCCAAAAGCCTGATGTGGTTCTCATTCATGATGCCGCGCGACCTTTCGTCACGGCGCGCTGATCTCGCGTGCGATCGATGCGGCGGGCCGCACCGGTGCTGCGGTGCCGGCGATAGCCGTTGCCGACACTATCAAACTGGTCGACGGCAACGGCAACGTCGAAGCCACGCCGGAGCGTGCGCGGCTGCGGATCGCGCAGACACCGCAGGCGTTTCGATTTGACGTCATTCTCGATGCCCATCGCCGCGCCGCGCGCGAGGGCCGCAGCGATTTCACCGACGATGCCGCGCTGGCGGAATGGGCGGGATTGACGGTGGCGACATTTGAAGGCGATCCTGCAAACATGAAACTGACGACACCCGAAGATTTTGTGCGCGAAGAAGCTCGCCTCGGCGCCATGCTCGGCGATGTCAGGACCGGCACTGGCTACGACGTTCACGCCTTTGGTGACGGCGATCATCTGATGATCTGCGGCGTTCGCGTGCCCCATAGCCGCGTTTTCTCGCGCATTCTCGACGGCGATGTCGGCCTCCATGCGCTGGTCGATGCAATCTTGGGCGCGCTGGCGACGGCGATATCGGCTCGCACTTTCCGCCCAGCGACATCAAGTGGAAAGGCGCCTCCTCCGACCAGTTCCTCAAATACGCCGTCGAGCGCGTCACCGCGCGCAATGGGCGCATCGCCCATCTCGAGGGTGACAATGATCTGCGAGCGTCCGAAGATCGGGCCCCTGCGCGACACCATGCGGCGCGCATCGCCAAGATCGCCGGCCTCAGGCCCATCGCGGGTCGCGGTCAAAGCGACCACCAGCGAACGGCTGGGATTTACGGCCGCGAGGAAGGCATTGCCGCCACGGCGAGCGCCACCATCCGCCTGCCCTGGAGCGATTAAGATGAGCGGCAGCGACGCCCGCGCTTTGTCCCGCTCGCTGCTCGATCTCTGCCGGATGCGCAAGCTGACGATTGCGACGCAGAATCCTGCACCGGCGGCCTGGTCGCCGGCGCGCTGACGGATATTCCTGGTTCGTCAGATGTCATCGACCGTGGCTTTGTCCACTATTCCAACGAAGCCAAGCGCGTGATGCTTGGCGTGAAGCCGACAACGCTCGCGACCTTCGCGCGGTCAGCAAGGAAACCGCGACCGCGATGGCGATCGGCGCGCTGGAGAAGGCCGGCGTCGATCTCGCGGTTTCAATCACCGGCATCGCCGGACGGCCGGCGCCCACGCCCGGCAAGCCGGTCGGCCTCGTGCACTTTGCCGTTGCCGCCCGTGACGGCCGAATCCTGCATCGCGAATGCCGCTTCGGCGCCATTGGCCGTAGCACCGTGCGCCAGCGCTCGGTGGTCGAAGCCTTGCGCATGCTCACCGAACTGGCGCGCGGGCCGCAGCGCCGGCCAAACCGCGCCGCGAAGCGGCCAGCCGGCTGCGTCCGCGGGTGGCACGAACGGCAAGGCACAGCGCCGTCAAGCGGCGGCGTCCGCCGCGGCGTGATCACAGGCCTTCGCGCTCACGCGCCAGCGGGCTTGCCGTAAATCACGTCCGCACGCTTCTCGAACGCCGCGGCAAAGCGCTGAAAAGCGCGTGTCGAACATCGTCCCCATCAGCATCGCCAGCATCCGGCTCTTGAATTCATACGACAGGAAAAAGCCGACGTCGCAGCCATCGTCCGGCTTCGGCTCGAACGACCAGCGGTTTCGAGATTGCTGAACGGCCCCTGCAGGTACTCGACCAGGATTTTCAGGTTGGGGACGGTCCAGCGTCACCCGGCTGGTGAAGGCTTCGCGCACCAATTTGAACGCCACGGTCATGTCGGCGATCACGATTTCGGTGCCATCCGGCCTGGGCGTGCGCTGGCGGATCTTCAAGCGATTTGCACAGCGGCACGAATTCAGGATAGCGCTCGACATCGGCGACCAGGTCGAACATCTGGGCCGCGGTGTGGCGAACCCGGCGCTTGCTGGAGAATTTCGGCATCGGCTGCGCTCAGCGGGATTTCGCAGCGCGCGCCGCCTGCAGCTTGGCGAAATCATCCCCGGCATGATGCGAGGAACGCGTCAGCGGGCTCGCCGACACCATCAGGAAGCCCTTGGTATAGGCGACCTTCTCATAGCCCTGGAATTCGTCCGGCGTCACATAGCGCATGACGGCGTGATGCTTGCGGGTCGGCTGCAGATATTGCCCGATGGTCAGGAAGTCGACATCGGCCGAGCGCAGATCGTCCATCACCTGCAGCACTTCATGACGCTCCTCGCCCAATCCGACCATGATGCCGGACTTGGTGAAGATGGTCGGATCGATTTCCTTGACCCGCTGCAACAGCCGGATCGAATGAAAATACCGTGCACCCGGGCGCACGCTCAGATACCGCGACGGCACCGTTTCCAGATTGTGATTGAACACATCGGGCTTTGCAGCGGCGACCACTTCGAGCGGCCTTCTTTACGCAAAAAGTCCGGCGTCAGGATCTCGATGGTCGTGGCGGGGCAGCGCGCCCGGATCGCCCGAATGGTCCGGGCGAAATGCTCGGCGCCGCCATCGGCGAGATCGTCGCGATCGACCGAGGTAATGACGATATGGGCGAGCCCAAGCTTGAAGGTCGCCTCGGCCACATGTTCCGGTTCCAGCGCGTCGAGCGCGCCGGGCATGCCGGTCTTAGACGTTGCAGAAGGCGCACGCGCGGGTGCAGGTGTCGCCCATGATCATGAAGGTGGCGTGCTTCTTGTCCCAGCACTCGCCGATGTTCGGGCAGCCCGCCTCCTCGCACACCGTGACGAGGCCGTTTTCCTTGACGATTTTGTGGGTGTCGGCATAGCCGCGGGTATTCGGCGCGCGTACCCGGATCCAGTCCGGCTGGGCGGCGACAGCGCATCGGGCCGGTTCACCTTTTCGGGGTGACGGGGGCGCCAATTGCGCGGCTGAAATGGTATCGACGACGACGACCATGGACTGTCGTTGTGAGAGCTTTAGCTAGTCCGCTGGACCGGAATCGCAACCGCTTTGGGCCTTGCCTAGCCGGGGATTATTAGCATATCGGCTTGAATGGCTCAAAATCGCACATCGCCTGAGGAAAAGCTCGGCAAACCGATAAAACGCGCTTTCTTTTGCCCGCAGCGTGCATGAGGTCGCGCCCGACTGATCGGTGCGACGATGCTGGTGAACGGCGTCGGCGGCATTATCGTCGAACTCGAGGCCTATCACCACACCGAACCGGCCGCGCATTCCTACAACGGGCCGACTCCGCGCAACCTGGTGATGTTCGGGCCACCCGGCTTCATCTATGTCTATCGCTCCTACGGCATCCATTGGTGCGTCAATTTCGTCTGCGAGAAAGCAGGCTCGGCCAGTGCGGTGCTGATCCGCGCGCTGCAACCGACCCATGGCATCCCGGCGATGCAGCGCCGGCCGTGGATTGCAGGACGAGCGATCGCTGTGTTCGGGCCCCGGCAAGCTGACGGAAGCGCTCGCGATCACCCACGCGCATAATGGATTGGCCGCTGGACGCCCCGCCGATCGCGCTGCACGCGCGCCCGCGCAAGGTGGAAGTCGTGAGGGGTGTGCGGATCGGAATCACCAAGGCGGCCGACCTGCCCCCTGGCGCTATGGGCTGAAGGATTCGAAATTTGTGAGCAAGCGGTTTTGATTCAAGTTTCAACAGCCAAGGTACAATTCTGGACTCCGTCATTCCGGGATGGTGCGTCAGCACCAGACCCGGAATCTCGAGATTCCGGGCTCGATGCTTCGCATCGCCCCGGAATGACGTCACTTTAATTTCGCACGCAGTTCCGCATTCCCGCGGCGCAATTCGCCCGAGTTTTGCTCTGCTCGTTTCGCCCTCTCATCAGAGGGCGCAGGGAATGCCGGGCGCCTGGTGCGCCCGCAGCCGCGCGTGTAGAGTAGTAAGCACGCGCGTTAGTCACCACGGTCACACCGGAAACGCCCGGCATTCCCCCGCGCAATGGTTTACGGCTTACTTCGCGCTCTCCCGGTGATCGGGCTCTTTTGCCACCGTCGCCCCTGAGAAGCTTGCTTCTCACGAACTTGACGCCAGCGTCGAGGCGTCAGGACCACACGACTTCGCCGTCCGCTTCAGTGCCATTCGTCAAAGGCGCATCCGCGTCCACCGCATCCCGTTCAACGTCCGTGACGATCGCGAAACGCCCCTCTGTGGGACGGGATGGAATCAAAATATCTTTGTTTCTACCCAGCCGTCAACTTAAATTCTGAAATTCAGAAATTAAGTCGGGGCGTCTACCGCCGGTTCAGCGTGATGCTCCGCTTTTCCAGATCCTGAATCTTGTCTCCAGAGACGTGCAGTTCCTTCAATATCTCCGCATTGTGTTCGCCCTGGTAAGCTGGCCTGCCGGGACAGGGCAGCTCCGACTGGCTAAATATCCAGGGGTTGCCGGGCATCCGCACCGAGCCCCCCGCCCCGATCGTCGACTTCGACGATCGCGTTCACTCCCTGACCCAATCGGACTTGGCGAATTCACCGAGGGTTCGGATACGGCCGACGGCAAGCCCTGCTTCGCTGACTTGCGCCCTGCAACTGCTCGAACGTGTCGAATGTCGCCAGCCAGGCGCGGACTTCGGCCAGCAGGGAGACAAGATTTTCGCGGCGCAGCCGGGCCGTCGCGTAACGCGGATCGGCCAGCAGATCGCTCCGCCGCATCATCGCGCAATAGCGTGTGAACATCGGCGAATAGATCGGGCTTGACGCGATCGTCATCCGGGTGCCGTCGGCCATTTCGAAATATGGGATTCGTTGGCCGACAGCGCGATCGGCTCACCGTCGGTGTCGATGTCGGACAGCATGGCGCCGGCGCGCTCGTTCACCGACAGCATGGTGGCGGCCATCGAGACGTCGACGTGCTGGCCCTCGCCGGTGCGATTGCGGTGCTGCAAAGCCGCCAGCACGGCAATGACGCCCTGCAACCCCGTATAGACGTCCGCATGGCTGCTGGAGTCACCGCGCGGCTCCGACAGGGCTTCGCCGAAATGATCCTGCACGATAGCGGTCAGTCCGGTTTCCGCCTGTACGGTCGGCGCAAAGGCCGGGCGATTCCGCCACGAGGTCGATTGTCCAAATCCGCTCAGGGACACATAGATGATGTCAGGATTGAACGCCTTGACGTCTTCATAGGCGAAGCCGAAACGCGCAGCGTTCCCGGCCGGAAATTTTCGACAATGATGTCTGCTGATTGGCAGAGCTGCCGAACGATCTCCCGCGCTTCGGCAAAATTCAGATCGAGGCTGAGATTCCGCTTTCCGGCATTCTGCTGCACGTAATAAAGGCCCATGCCATTGACATAGGGCAAGCCGAAACGTCCGAGGTCGCCGGCCGGCGGTTCGATCTTGGTCACGTCAGCGCCAAGATCGCGCAGCGCTTTGGTGCAATGAGGGCCAGCCAGAACGCGGGTGAAATCGACCACGCGAAGTCCTCAAGGGGAGCGCCGGACATGATCAATCTCCCTGGAAGATCGCGGTCGCGGGACCGGAAGTGAAGAAGGCGTCAGCCCCGCGCTGCCGGTCCTTTGCCTGCCAGATCATGTCGTTGATCTCGACCTGGCGCGCATCCGCAGATGCGATGCCGCCACGCGCTTCAAGATTGGCCTGCAGCTTGATGCCTTTGATGACCTGCGTGGGACCGGCGGCGAGTTGCCGTGCCCAGGTCATCGAGACCGAGCCGAGTTCGGATTCCGGCACCACCTGATTGATAATTCCCCAACGTTCGAACGCCTCGGGTGTGTGACGGCGTCCCGAGCATCACGATTTCCTTGCCCGCGCGACGCCTGCCCGCTGCGCGAGGCGCTGCGTGCCGCCGAGCAGCGGCAGAAGGCCGACCGCGACTTCGACTTGCCCCAGGAACGCGGTATCGGCCGCGACGATCATATCGCAGGGTCAGCGCGATCTCGAGACCGCCGCCCAGCGCGCCGCCGTTGATGGCGGCCAGCGTCGGCACCGGCACGTCCTCGAGATTTTTCAGCATCGCTTCGAACTGCTGCTGGCTGGTGTGAATTTTTGTGCCCGTGCCCCATGAGGCCATTTCGGCGCCGGCGCAAAAATGCCGCATACCGCTGCGCAGCAGGATCGCGCGGCAACCGCCCGCGACCACCGCCTGATAGGCGTCGACGAGATCGTTGATCAACTGATCATCCAACAGATTATGCGGGGGCTTTGCGAGCGTGACGACGCCGACCTTGCCGTCGATTTCGTGCGTAACGGTTGTCATCCTGTTTCTCCCTTCGTCGATAGCTGCCGGTGCGCCGCTGGCGGCTTCTTTCCGGGCCACAAACGCTTGCCGCCGCCGTGTTCGGCTTCCAGCGCGTTTCGATATTTGGAATGTCTAACGTCCTATGACGCGTGACAACGTCAGGCCATGCCAATTATGATGTCAAAAGCTGCCAAACCGGCGAAAACAGCCCGGACCGGACCAGTCAATTTGTGCCATGCAGCAGGGAGGGAGCATGAAGCCGATCAAGCTGGTCACGCCGATCTCAGGCGATCCCGACGCGCCGACGCAGAACCTCGTCGGGCTCGGCGCGCTCGCTGCTGAGTTGGCGGCGGAAGGAATTTCGGTCCGCGACCTGTTCGCGCGAACCGGCGTCGACGCCGCACAGCTCGAAGACGCCCGCGCCCGCATCTCGCACCGGCAGCGGCTCGCGATCTATCGCAACGCCAAGCGGCTCGCCAAGCGATCCGACATCGCGCTGTTGGCCGGCGCGCGGCAACGCATCAGCGACTACGGCATTTATGGCTACGCGCTGGTTTCCAGCCGACGTTTGGAGATTCGCTGCTGTTCTCGCTCGATCATGTCACCATGGCGGGGCCTGCGGTTCGCCAGATCAGTTTCCGGATCGAGGGAAAGACCGCCATCCTGCGCAGCCATGGCCCTCGACACGCTCGGCGACCTCCTGCCATTCGCTGCCGAATTCTGGCGCAGTTCGATGACCGCGATATTCAGCCGTGTGCTGGAATCGCCGTTCCCGAGCAAGCGGATGGTATTTCCCTTCCCGGCACCGCCGCATTGGCGCAATTACGAGCGGATGTTCAACTGCCCGATTGACTTCGGCGCGGACCGGATGGAGTGGCACTTCGATGCCAATGTGCTCGATATGCCCTGCCCGAACGCCAACCCGATCACGGCGCAGATTGCCAGCAGGTCTGCGATGTCGTGCTAACCGAAAGTCCCGGCGAATCCGAGCTGGTCCGCAGGATACGTGCCGCATGTCTCAACAGCCCGAACCAGTTTCCGGCGGCCGCCAGAATTGCTTCTGAACTCGGCCCTCTCCTTGCGCACCTTCCACAGAAGATTGGCGCAGGAAGGCCTCTCCTATCAGTCCATCGTCGACGGCATGCGCCGAGCACTGGCGACCGAGCTTCTGGAGAACACCCATATGGGGATCGATATGATCGCCGAACGCATCGGTTTCGCGGACGCAACCAGCTTTCGAAAAGCCTTCAAGAAATGGACGAACCGCTCGCCGTCCGATTTTCGTCATGCGGAGCGCAGCAATTAGGGCGTGGCGCTTGGCCCCGTGCCGTAAAATCGCTTACGCTCCGGCTGCGCACATCCGGGGGCACGACTGCAATGAAGCGGCGAGAATTTATCACGCTTGCAGGCGGAGTGGCGGCAGGTTGGCCGCTCGGGGCGCTCGCACAGCAAACGATGCGGTCATTGGATTTCTCAGCAGCAGTCGCAGGAAACGATGGGGCGTGTTTTGCCGTCGTTGTGGCGAGGTCTGGGAGAACAGGGCTTTATAGAAGGAAAAAATGTCAGGATCGAATATCGCCTGGGCGGAGGATCGGTATGACCGGCTGCCCGCCATGGCGGCCGAACTGGTTCGAGACAAGGTCGCGGTGATCGTCGCGGGCGGAGGCAATGCGTCGCCGCGCGCCGCCAAAGCCGCGACGGCAACGATTCCGATTGTTTTCTCCGCCGTGGGCCGACCCGGTGACCGGAGGCCTGGTCGAAAGCTTGAATCGGCCGGGCGGCAACGTTACCGGCCTCGCCTTGCTGACCATTGAACTCGATGCCAAGCGCCTGGACCTGCTGCGAGAGATGTTGCCGGCAGCAGAAGTCATCGGCGCACTTATAGACGTCAGTCGGCCGGAGGGCTCCTGCGCAATTGAAAAGCCTGGAGGCCGCGGCGCAGGCGGTGGGACGGAAACTTGTCGTTGCGAACGCCGGCAATGAGGGCGATTTAGACGCGGCGTTCGCGTCGCTTGTCGAGCAGCATGCAGCCGCCGTGCTGGTCGCGGCTTCTCCGCTCTTCACCAGCAGGCGCGATCATCTTATTGCGGTGGCAACGCATCACGCCTTGCCGACAATGTTCCAGTTCCGCGAATTCACGGCTGCAGGCGGTCTGGTCAGTTATGGCGCCAGCCTGGCTGAGGCCTATCGTCAAACCGGTGTCTATGTCGGCAGAATACTCAGGGGTGAAAAGCCGTCCGAGCTTCCGGTCATGCAACCCACGAAATTCGAACTCGTGATAAACCTCAAGACCGCCGCAGCCCCTTGGCCTGATCATTCCGCCGGGAGTGCTTGCGATTGCCGACGAAGTGATCGAATAGCCCCCATCAAGACGCGTGAATGAATCTCGATATATGAGTATGCGGCCTAGATCGCCCACATTAGCCAATGCGTCACCAGAAGCGCTGACAGTGCAACCAAAAGCGTCACAATCCTGTCCATCGCGAATCTCATCCGGATCAAGCTCTGGAAGCGCGAGTTGCGCGTGGATAAGCGAACCTTGGCAGTTCATCGTGAGCTCCTCAACAACAATCAAACCATCTTCACCCGTTTCAGATTTCCGCCGCCCGCGATCCTGCCGACGCATGATCCAAAGCCGATGGGGACAAAACCCTGCCTGCTGCAGCGGCCGCGGAACGTCACTTCGTCGTCATCGTGCAAAAAGCTGCGCTGCTCCCGGTTCGGCAGGACGACCGGCCGCTCGCCGGGCGGTGGTCAGTTCCAGCATGCTTGAGAGTTCGGCGCGCGTGGGTCCTGAAATGGTGCCGGTGCCGATCAGATCGCCCGGCTGCAGGTTGCAGCCGTTGATGGTGTGATGGGCGACCATCTGCGCCGGGCGTCCAGTAGAGATATCTGGCGTTCGATGTCAGGATCTCGACGGCGGGCTCGTGCGCGCCGCGCATCTGCGCGCTCGACAGATAGACCTGAAGATGGACATCGATCCCACCTTCGGCCTGGTCCGCTTCATCGAACAAATAAGGAAGCGGCGGGGGATCGCCCTCGGGCCGTTGCAAGACGGGAACGCGGAACGGCGCCAGCGCATCGGCGGTGACCACCCAGGGCGAAACCGAAGTGGCAAAACTTTTGCTCAGAAAAGGACCGAGCGGGGAACATTTCCCAGCGCTGAATGTCGCGCGCGGACCAATCGTTCAACAGCGAAAAGCCGACGATTTCCTGCGACGCTTGCGCGATGGGGATCGGCTTGCCCTGAGGATTGCCGCCACCGAGGTAAAAACCCATTTCGAGTTCGAAATCCAGGCGTTCGCAGGCGCCGAAACTCGGATCTTCCCCGGGTGCGGCCGGCGGACGCTGGCCCAACGGCCGGCGCACCTCACCTCGCCCGATCTGTACCGACGATGCACGACCGTGATAGGCAATCGGCACCCATTTATAATTTTGCGGCAGCGGATTTTCCGGCGTCAGCAACGCACCGGCCGCACGCGCATGATAGATGCCGGCATAGAAATCCGTGTAATTCGCCACCCTGGTCGGAAGATGGAACGTGCATTCATCCATGGGCGTGAGCAGTTCTGACGCGCGCCGCCGGGCCTGATTGCCGCTGCTCCCCTGATCGAGCATGTCGGCGGCCTTGCGGCGCACATCGCGTAACGCGGCGGGGCCGAGAGAAAACAGACGATTGAGCGGAGGCTTCCTGCAGGGCTTCCGCGATGTGCCGCGCAAGGCCGGAGTCCGCGCCTCCGGCCTTCTTCAGGTCGAACACCTGATCGCCGATCGCCATGCCGATGCGGGGGCTGGATCGGCCTTGGTGCTGAAGACGCCGAGCGGCAGGTTCTGGATCGGAAAATCCGTATCCGGATCGTTCGCCGTTTCAACAAAGCTGCGGCGCGCCGCGTCGTGGGTCTCGTCGAGCGTGTGAGCCATGATCTTACGAGCCGGCTTTCTTCAGAAAGGTGAGGAGCCGATCATCGAGCGATTGCGCCACCGCATCGATCTCTGCGCTTCTTGAACTGGCCGAACATCGAGGTTGGCCGGTCATAATTCCATGGTCGTGCCACCCTGCTCGTTGGCATAGACCACCACCCGCCAGCGGCGCGTAGAGACCCGCAGCCGGATTGACCTTGGTCATCTCGGACGCCGACAGGATGTTGGCCCGGATATAATAGGCGATCAGCGGACGCCGCTCGCCCCTGAGCGCCAGGAGATCGCCATGAAGCGCCACGTAGTGGATCGCCAGGCCATCCGCTCCCGCGGCGCGCTCCGCGGCGGCACGTAGCCCCTCGATGTCGTTCTTTGCAGCATCGCGCGCATGGCGTCATCGAAGCGGCCGAGCTTCTCGATCCGCGCCTTGACCTCCGGATACGGCTTTACGGTCTTGATGACGATAGTTGTTCGACGGCCAGCGGCGCGGACGTCCACTTCGACGCCTTCATTTGCCGAAACGCCGGAAGAACCATTGGTTGAAGCAAGCGCCATGAAAATCCTCCAAACACCAGATACCGAAGCCGTTGGAAAACTGCCTTGCAAGCTGCCTTGTCATCATCTTTCCTTCTGTCTTCACGACGTTGCCTCCGCCATTACCCTGCCCTCTGCAGCGAGCGTTATGCCGATCTCGGACTGGATGAACCTGCGCGTCGAATGCCCCTGCGCTCACGGGCGGCGCGCGCCAGTGCGGTCCGTGACCGAGAACAGCCAGATGCAGAGGAACGCCAGCGGCATCGAGAACAGCGCGGGATTTTCGTAAGGGAACAGCGCCGACTTGAAACCGAACACCGCGACCCACACCGTCTTGCTGAAGACGACGAGGATGACGGAGCAAAACAGCCCCGCCAGCGCGCCGGTCACGGCGCCGCGCGTCGTGGTGCCGCGCCAGAAAATGGCCCATTGCCCAGCACCGGAAAGTTGCAACTGGCGGCGACCGAAAGCGCCAGCCCTGCCATGAACGCCACGTTCTGGTTTTCAAAACAATAAGCCAGCAGCACCGCGACGATACCGATGCAGACGGCCGCCACCTTCGAGACCCAGACCTCGCGGGCGTCCGATCCGCGCCCTTTAGCGATCACCTGGCCGTAGATGTCGTGGCCGATCGCCGAGCAGCCGGCCAGCGTCAACCCGGGCGACCACAGCCAGGATCGTTGCGAAGGCGACGGCGGAAATGAAGCCGAGCAGAACCGGGCCGCCGACCGCATGCGCCAGATGGATAGACGCCATGTTCGGACCACCGATCAGATCGGTGATCTTGTTGAACTGCCCGGAAGCATCGACGCGGAAATAGCTCGAATCTGACATCAGGATTGGCACCGCGCCGAACCCCAATATCGGAATGACCAGGCTGAATTGGCCACGCAGCTCGTGGCATAGAACACCGATTTGCGGGCATCCGCGGCGTCCTTCACGGTGAAAAAACGCAGCAGGATGTGCGGCAAACCGGCCGTCCCCGAACACAAGCGCCAGGCCCAGCGAAATGGCGGAGACCCGGCTCGGCGAACAGCCCGCCGGGCGCTAGAATTGCCGCGCCCTTGGGATGAATGCTGCTGGCCGCGGCAAACAGGTTCGCGAAGCTGAAATCGAAGCGCCAGAGCACCACAAAGCCGAGCAGCGTTCCGCCGCATAACAGCAACGCCGCCTTGGTGATCTGGACCCACGTCGTCGCCTGCATGCCACCGACAGTCACATAGAGGATCATCAGGATTCCGACGCTGCTCACGGCGATCAGATAATTGACGCCGAACAGGAGCTCGATGACCTTGCCCGCGCCGATCATCTGCGCGACCAGATAGAACAGCACCACGACGAGGCTTCCGACCGCGGCGACCAGCCTGATCGGCGTGCGCTCGAGCCGGAACGCCGCGGCATCGGCGAAAGTATAGCTGCCGAGATTGCGCAGGCGCTCCGACATCAGGAACAGAACGATCGGCCAGCCGGTGAGGAAACCGAGCGCGTATAGAGAAATCCGTCAAAGCCGTTGGCATAGACCAGCGCGGAGATACCAAGGAACGGCCGCCGCCGAAAGAAAATCCCCGGCGATCGCAAGGCCGTTCTGCAGCGGCGTAATGGCGTGCCCGGCGGTATAGAAATCCGCTCTCGATTTGGTGCTGCCCGCCGAGCGGTAGGTGATGACGAGCGTGGTGAGAACGATCGCCCACGAACATTCCGATGGCGATCCAGTCGGTGCCACGACCGGCGGTCGCAGATGTGGCCTGAGCCCACGCGGCGAATGGAACTGCCGCAAAATAGTGCCGCCAATAAAACTCTCATTGGCCGAACTCCCGATTGAGGCGGCTGGCAAGCGCGTCGAAGCGCGATTCGACCGGTAGACATAGAAGCCGGTCAGCATCACGACCACCACGCACATGGACATCGCCAGGAGAAGTCCGAGCGGGATCGAGCTACCCGCAACCGCGACGCCAAGCGCGCTTTTGGCAGTCGAGATCAGCGCGATGAAGCCCGACGAACATGACCAGCGTCACGATCGACAGGGTCCAGCGCAGTTTGGCCCGCGCCGAGGCCAGATTCCGGAACCTCGGATCCCTGATGATTTCTTCTGTCCGGTCTCGCGGTAAATTGCAGCATGCGATCCTCCATGCGGGGACCGGGGTCGTGCCCGCCCCTTGCTCCCGATGCGTCAATCCTGCCGTGGCGAAATGCTGCCAGTGCGGAACTTCAGGGGACTTTTGCCAGCCCTCAGACGCGCGTTTCCTTCACCGTTTCCTTGGCCTCGAACATCAAATGTTCAGGCTGGTGTCACAAGGTTCTTTGCTGCCAAAGTGCAGGTCATTTCATGCCATCGAAAACGGGCATTGCGCCCCTTGTCGACCATGCCGGTGCGACAGATTGGCACGACGGGCAAATCGTCTGCGTTGTGCATAACGGATGCGTGATGGACATTGGACTGTGTCCGAATCGGACTAATTTCAGTCGCGGGCCGCCCTTCCTCCTGTGCCGGCTGTCATATATGAGAGAATTAGTTAATCTAAAAATCGCAAGCTGAAGCTTGATCGAACCCAAACGCAGGACACGCATTTCAACCGGGGCATGGGCATGTTGAATCGAGTTATGGACGGCGCAATCCACCGTAGCGATGCGGCGGTGGGGTTCCCCCGCCATGGCAAACGCTGGCGGCGACGGCGATGGCCGCACTGACGGTGCTGGCCCCCGGCGCCACGGCGAAGCAAGTCCGCCCCGCGCCCCCGACCGAGGCGACCGCGCCGCGCGAGGCCGGCGAGCCGATCATGGCGATCGTGTCTATCAAGAGCCAGCAGGTCACATTCTACGATTCCGAGGGCTGGATCTTCCGTGCGCCGGTATCGACGGGAACCACGGGACGCGAGACGCCGGCCGGCGTGTTCGCCCTGCTCGAAAAGGACAAGGATCATCATTCGAGCCTCTATGACGATGCCTGGATGCCGAACATGCAGCGCATCACCTGGAACGGCATCGCGCTGCATGGCGGCCCGCTGCCCGGCTATGCGGCCTCGCATGGCTGCGTGCGGATGCCCTACGACTTTGCGGAGAAGCTGTTCGAAAAGACCCGGATCGGGATGCGGGTGATCATCTCGCCGATCGACGCCGCCCCGATCGATTTTTCCGATCCGAAACTGTTCACGCCCAAGCCAGAGGCGATCGCCGCGGCTCCGGCGCGGGCCGAGACGCTCGCCCGCGAGTCCGTGGAAGCCATCAAGGCCGCCGACGAGGCGAAGAAAGCCTCCGCGACGGCAGCACGCACGACGGCCGCGCTGACGGCGTCGCTGCGCAAACTGGAGTCGCAGAAGACCCGCGCCGATGCCGAGGCCGTCTACGCCGACAAGGCGCTTGCCGCCGCCAAGACGGATCAGGCGACCGCACGCGCCACCGAGATGAAGCAGAAGGCCGACGCCAAGGCCGCGGAACTCGCGACGCAGCTCGATACCGCCAAGGCCGACGCGAAGTCGAAGCCCGATGCCGCCGCGCTGAAGGAAGCCGCCAAGGCGGCCGAGACCAAAAAAGTAGAGATCGCGAAGGCGTCGAAAGACGCCAAGCTCGCGCTTGAGCCGGTCTCGGTCTACATCAGCCGCGCGACGCAGAAGCTTTACGTGCGACGCGATACCCACAAGCCGTGGGTGGATGGCGGCGAGGTATTCGACTCAACCATCGAGGTTCCCGTGACGATCCGCGATCCCGACCAGCCGATCGGCACGCATGTGTTCACGGCGATGGCGTCCAACGACAAAGGCCTGCGCTGGAGCGCGGTCACGATCGACGAAGGCGACAACGCCAGGGACGCGCTCGACCGCGTCACCATCCCGCAGGAGATAGTCGACCGCATCGGCCCGACCGCGATGCCGCGGTCCTCGATCATCATCTCGGACGAGCCGCTGAGCAAGGAGACCAACTACCGCACCGAGTTCGTCGCGGTGTTGAGCAACCAGCCCCAGGGCGGCTTCATCACGCGCAAGCCTACCCCTGTTCTGGTCGCGCGCGCCGGCGATGACGGAAGCTTCTTTGGCTCGTTCTTCCAGCGCAGCTGGGAACCCCAGCCTGCCGATCCGCGAACGGTAGATCCCCGGACGGTCGATCCGCGCCGCCGCGCCGGCGGTCAGTATTATCGTCAGGCGCAGCCGCAAACGGGCTGGGGATGGTAGGAGCGCTACGCGGCGCGTAGCGGCAAACGACGCCGATCAAACCACCCTGTTTCGCTCGATGACCTCGCGATAGAACGAGGCGGAAAGCTTGGGCGTGCGGCGCTGGGTGTTGAAATCCACCCGGTAGAGGCCGAAGCGCTTTTCATATCCATCGGCCCATTCGAAATTGTCCATCAGGCTCCACAGGAAGTATCCCAGCACGGGAACGCCTTCGGATGTCGCGCGCTGCAAATGCGTCAGATAATTGCGCAGATACATGATGCGGTCGAGGTCGTAGACATTGCCGTCGGCGACAGGCTGGTCCGACGCCGAGGCGCCGTTCTCGGTGATGTAGATCGACTTGACGTTCCACAGTTTCGCGACCTGGCGCGGCGCCCAGTACATCGCTTCGGGGCCGATCTTGAGCCAATCCGATTCCATGTGCGGGAATGACCTCGGAAACGGCAGCAGCGAAAACCGGCGGGGTTATCGGCCGCGACGACATAGTGATGCGGCAGATAGATATTCAGCCCGACGAAATCGATCGGGGATGAAATGATTTTCAAATCCTCGGCGGTGTAGGTCGGCGCATTCTTGCCGGCATAGGCCAGAAATCCGTCGGTGTATTTGCCCTCGAGGATCGCGGTCAGGTAACCGGCATTGAGTTCGCGTGTGGCGATTTCGGTGGCGCGGATGTTCGCCGGTGTCTCGATCGCCGGGATGCAGACCACGAGGTTTTCAGCCGGGCCGACCTTGGTCCCTGCCCGTCCGTGCGCCCGCACCGCCTGCACCGCGAGACCATGCCCGAGCGCGACATTGTGCATGACCTGGTTCAATTCCTGCGGCGGCAGGCTGAGACCGGGCGCATCGATGCCGGCGCCATAGCCGGAATAGACCAGCCGCGAGCATTCATTGATCGTGAAGATGTTCTTCACGCGATCGCTCAGGCGCTCCGCGACATAGGCGGCATATTCCGCGAACGCCTTGGAGGTGTCGCGCGACTTCCATCCGCCGAAGCGGTCCTGCAGCGACTGCGGCAGATCCCAGTGATACAGCGTGGCAAACGGCTCGATGCCATTCGCCAGCAATTCATCCAGCAGCCGGTTGTAGAAATCGAGGCCTTTCGGATTGGGCGTCCCTGTTCCTTCGGGAAAAACCCCGCGGCCAGGCGATCGAAAAACGATAGGCCTTCGCGCCCAGCGCCTTGATCAATTGAACGTCTTCCTTGTAGCGATGGAAATGGTCGTTCGCGACATCCGCCGTGCTGCGGTCGCTGATCTTCCCATCGATATGCGCAAAGCGATCCCAGATCGACGGACCCCGCCGTCTTCATTGACGGCGCCCTCGATCTGATAGGATGACGTCGCCGTTCCCCACAGGAAGTTAGCCGGAAAGCTGGAGGGCTGCCCCGCCTTCGGCGGACCGGCTTGCGTGCCCGATGTCTTGCCCTGACGGGTCTGACCGGATGCGGATTTTGTCGATAGTCCGAGAGCCGACCATCCTGCGATTTTGGCAAAATGGCGCCGGGAAAGTCTGTTAAACAACATCACTTTACTTGTTGGGACCGAGACAAATTTGCTATCAGAACACAGTTCAACTATGGCACCCGGCCCTTGATGCAGGTTAATACTGTGCTCCCCGCATTCCGACCAAACTGCGCGGACCGCTCGACCATAATCGACGCGGCTGCCGGAGGACAGAGCCAATCGCCTTGCGCGCGCCGCTGACGCTTCTCCTCATTTCCCTGGGTGCGATTGCTGCGGTCTGGTGGTGGCTGGCCACGCCGGTCACGCTGGCGCGTGCGCCGATCGACCCCGTGGCCAAACTGGAATGCGTGTCCTATGCGCCGTTCCGCGGCAGCCAGACGCCGCTGAATTCGCAATTGATCGTGAGCCCTGAACATATCCAGGAAGATCTTTCCGAGCTCGCCAAGGTCACCCAATGTGTCCGCACTTATTCCGTCGACAACGGATTGGAGAAGGTGCCCGAACTGGCCTCCAAGGTGGGACTGAAAGTTCTGCTCGGCATCTGGATCGGAAACGGCCGCGCCAAGAACGCGCAATTGATCGACACTGCGGTCGCGCTGTCCAAGGCCTATCCCGACACGGTCAAGGCGATCGTCGTCGGCAACGAGGTGATGCTGCATGGCGACATGAGCGCAGCAGACCTTCGGGCGACCATCCGCTCGGTCAAGGCGCGCGTCAGCGTTCCCGTGACGTACGCCGATGTCTGGGAATACTGGCTGCGCTACCGGGAAATCGGCGCCGACGTCGATTTCATCACAGTCCACATCCTGCCCTATTGGGAAAACATCCCGGTTCGCGCCGAAGACGCAGCCGCGCATGTGGTGGCGATCGCGAGACAGGTCGCCACCGCATTTCCCGGCAAGGAAATCCTGATCGGCGAAACCGGCTGGCCCAGCAATGGGACGAATGCGCGAAGGCGCCATCGCATCGCGCACCAACCAGGCCCGCGTGGTGTCGGAAATTCTCGATCTGGCAAAGCGCGAGAACTTTCACCTCAACCTGATCGAGGCCTATGACGCGTCCTGGAAGCGCGAGTGGGAAGGAACGGTGGGCGGCAATTGGGGCCTGTTCGACGGCACCAATCGCGAGGTGAAATATCCGCCCGGTGTCGCCATCCGCAATTACCCGCTCTGGAAGCAGCAGATGGCCGGTGGAATGGGGCTGGCTGTCGTGATCTTCGCTGTGGCGGGGCTGACATTGCGGCGCAGGCCGTGGATGCCGCCGCTCGCCTCCTGGATCGCGGTCGCGCTATCCGCAACCACGGCCGGAATCCTGCTCGGGATTGCCGCCGACAAGGTGTTTTATGAAAGCTACGGTCTCGGCGGCTGGCTCGGATGGGGGACACTTTTGGCAGCCGCAATCGCCTCGCCGCTGTTCTGCGCCAATGCCCTGATGGCGGGACGAAGTCTGCCGACCTTTCTGGAACTGATCGGTCCGCGCGAAGATCGGACCATATCGGTGCCCGCGATGGCGCTAGGATTGGTGCTGATCGTGATTACGCTGATCGCGGCAAAAACCGCGCTGGGCCTGGTGTTTCGATCCGCGCTGGCGCGATTTTCCGTTTGCCAGCCTGACCATGGCGGCGGTGCCGTTCCTAACGCTGACGCTGCTCAACCGTCCCAAATCAGGCACACGCCCGATCGCCGAGACCGTGTTTGCAGGCCTGTTCATCGTCATCGCGCTCTATGCGATCTTCAATGAAGGTATATATGCTGCTCGGCGCCACCTTCTGGCGCGCGCGTTTTGTGGCCGTCGCCTGGAACGGCATCGGCCGCTCCGGCGGTCGTTGCAAGAGGCGCGTGCTTCCACCCGGAAAGAGGAAGAAACTCGATCCGGTCGGAATGCTTTAAAAGCCTTCCTGGTTCGCCCTGATCATTGCGACGGAGTTCTAGTGGGCTTCATGGTTCGAGACGCGCCAACGAGTCACCGCGCGAAGCGCGGCCCGATGATAAACTCCGACGCGCTCCTCGCCATGAGGACCGGATTGCAACAATTTTCGGACCTCATGCCTGCAGAGCATCGCGAAACGATGCGTCTCGAAGGATGAAGCCGGGACTACGCCGCGTTCTTGAGCCGCTCCAGCGCTTCCGATGAATCTTTTCTTTGCGCGCCCCACCGCAGCCTCGCGCTTTTCCTTTTCTTCTTCGACGATTTCGTCCGGCGCGTTGGCGACGAATTTCTCGTTGCCGAGCTTGGCATCGACGCGTTTGATATCGGCGTCGGCCTTGGCGAGTTCCTTGTCGAGCCGCGCCCTCGCTCCGCGGAAAAATCGATCACGCCCCTTGAGCGGGAGGAGCCGCTACCTCGCCGCGTACCAACAGCTGCACCGCGCCTTCCGGCGCGGCATCAGGCAAAGGAGATATCGGCCAACCGGGCCATCCGTTTCACGATGTCGTCCTGCGTTGCGCCCGGCCCTTGGTTTCGGCGGAGGCTGAGGCCAGTACCAGCGGCGTCAGCGTCGCCGCGTCGGGATATTCATTTCGGCGCGCACCCGAACGGATCGCGGTCACGAGATCGACCACCCAGGCCGATCTCGGCTTCGGCGGCGGGATCGCTGAAATTCGGCGGGGATCGGAGACAAACAGCATCGGTGGAATCAACAGATCATCGGTGCTGGCGAGTGGAAGCCAATGCCTAGTTGCGCCTCCACGAGGCCCGGTCTTGCGGCGACCACGGCGCCAGCACCAGCAGGCCGTCGCGTGAGGCCGTCACCGCCCAGAGCTCTTCGGTGTATGAAGGGCATGAACGGATGCAGCAATTTCAGGATTTCGTCGCGCGCCCAGGCCACCATCGCCCGGGTCTCGGACTTGGCGGCGCCCTCCTCGCCGGAGCAATCCCGGCTTGGGCGAGTTCGAGATACCAATCGCAAATAGACGTTCCAGACGAATACGATAGGCCGAGTTCGCGGGCGTCATTTGAAGCGATACCCTTCGATCGGCCTCGGTCACCTCGCGCGTGGGTGCGCGCGGTCTCGTGCGCGGATCCATCGGTTTAGCGTCTCCTTGCCCTGCGTCGATCGAATTCCGGCGTCAGACGCAACCGGTTCATCTCGGCGAAACGGCAGGCATTCCACAGCTTGGTCGCGAAATTGCGATTGGTTTCCACATAATGCGGCGCCAGCTTGATGTCGTGGCCCTGTGCCGCCGACGCGCAAGCGCAAACCGCAGCGCATCGGCGCCGTAATCGTCGATGACGCCGCGCGGATCGATGACGTTGCCTTTCGACTTCGACATCTTCGCGCCCTTCTCGTCGCGGACCAGCCGATGGATATAGACCGTCGAAATTGGGATATCCTTCATGAAATGAAGCCCCATCATCATCATCCGGGCCACCCAGAAGAAGATGATGTCGAAACCAGTGACGAGCACGTCGGTCGGGTAATAGCGTATTGACGTCGGTGTCGTCGTCGGGCCAGCCCAGCGTCGAGAACGGCCACAGCGCCGAGGAAAACCAAGTGTCGAGCACGTCCTCATCGCGCGTGATGAGCCTCCCGCTTGGCGGGATCGAGCGCCATCTGGCGGCCCTGCTCCGGCGTGATGACTTCCTGCTACGGGCGTAATAGCCGAGCGCATTGCCGACGGCTTCGTCTTCGGTTTCGGCAACGAACACCTTACCATCCGGCCCGTACCACCGCCGGGATCTGATGGCCCCACCAGAGCTGACGCGAAATGCACCAGGGCTGGATGTTCTCATCCATTCGAAATAGGTCTTTTCCCAGTTTTTCGGCACGAACGTCGTCGCGCGCTGCGCACCGCGGCGATGGCTGGCTGCGCCATGGTCTTGGCGTCGACGTACCACTGGTCGGTCAGATAGGGCTCGATCACGACGCCGGAGCGGTCGCCATGCGGCACCATATGGGTGTTGGGCTCGATCGCTCCAGGAACCGAAATCCTCCAGCCGGGTCACGATCAGCTTGCCGTGCGGCGAAACGGTCGATGCCGTTCAGTTCGTCGGCCAGATGCACCGCGCCCTCGGGCAATCCGCGCAGATAGTCTTCGTTGCCCGCGCGCGCGAGACGGCCCTCCTGATCGAGCACGCTGATCTTGCGGCAAGCCATGCCGTTTGCCGACCTCGAAATCGTTGAAGTCGTGCGCCGGCGTGATCTTCACAAGCACCGAGCCTTTTTCCGGATCGGAATATTCGTCGGCGATGATCGGAATTCGTCGTCCGACCAGCGGCAGGATCACATGCGTGCCGACCAGTTTCGTGTAGCGTTCATCGTCTGGATGCACCGCGACCGCGCTATCGCCAAGCATCGTCTCCGGCCGCGTGGTGGCGACGACAATGAAGGTCGAGGAATCGTCGGGGCTGAAATTCTTGCCTTCCAGCGGATAGCGCAGATACCACAGGTTGCCTTTGACCTCGGTCTGCTGCACCTCGAGATCGGAAATCGCCGTCAGCAATTTCGGATCCCAATTCACCAGCCGCTTGTCTTTGTAGATCAGCCCCTGGCGATGCAGTTCGACGAACACCTTGACGACCGCGCGCGACAGGCCTTCGTCCATGGTGAAACGTTCGCGCGACTCAGTCGCAGGACGCGCCGAGCCGCTTCAACTGATTGACGATGATGCCGCCGCTCTCGGCCTTCCACTGCCAGTCCCGCTCGAGAAATTTAGCCCGCCCCATGTCGCGCCGGCCGGGCTCCTGCCGCTCCATCAATTGGCGCTCCACCACCATCTGGGTCGCAATACCTGCATGATCGGTGCCGGGCTGCCACAGCACGTCGCGCCCGCGCATCCGCTCGAACCGGCAGAGAATGTCCTGCAAGGTGTTGTTGAGCGCGTGCCCCATATGCAGCGATCCCGTCACATTGGGCGGCGGAATCACGATCGTGAAAGGCTTTGCGTCGCGCCGTCCGGGCGCCCGGCTTGAAGGCGCCGCTGTCCTCCCAGAGCCGGACATGCGGTCTTCGATATCGCGGGCTGGTAGTTTTTCTCGATCATGACGGTGCAATCGGGGACGGTAAGAGGGTAATGCCTGATTGGTTCCGAGCGATCAGAACCACAGCTTTGGTCTGTTATTTCGGTGTTTTTCCGCGCCGGAAAACGCCCTAGAGCCTTATCGATTCTGATTAAATCAGAACCGGGCTCTAATCTTTTTTTGACGCGTTTTCTTCACGCGAACCGGTATCCACTTCGCTCGAAAACGCTCCTAGAAAGCCGCCGGGACACGCCAGTCAACCCGGCAAGTCAGGCCGAAAGCCAAGATAAAGCCTGATGGGGTGGCTGATATCGGGGCAGCAGGCGGCATTTCGACGAAGGGCTTAACGGCCGCGCGAAACCCGCTCGATTTCCGCCTTGACGATGCGCTCCACCAGCCCGGGCAAATTGTCGTCGAGCCAGGATTTTCAACATCGGCCGCAGCATCTCCTTGACGAGATCTTCCAGTGTCCGGGCGTTGTTGCTCAGGACCGTGTGGGCAAGGCTGTTGAAAGCCGACCTCGACCGCGGACACGGTCGAGTGCGACAGAATCTGCTCGGCGGCGGAGCGGCGGGAGTCTCAAACGGCGATGATTCGAACGCAAGCGTCCGATGCATCGGCCTCGCAGCCGCAGCTTCGGCAAATTCGAGATCGTCCGCCGGCTCGATCTTGTGGAACGAGGGCTGCGGCGGCGGTTCGGGGGCGCTACCCGCCATCTCGTCGGTCAGGTCGAACACATCTTCGGCTTCCGGCGCAGCTGGCCTGATCTCCGCCTCCGAGGTCGCTCGTCGAGGCCCGCCAGCATCGCGTCGATATCGTCCTGACTGTTGCTCGCGGCGGGGGCTGGAGCGGCAGGAGGAGGCGCGGCTTTCGCCACGGCCGCCTGTGCGGCTGGAATCTTTGACGGGGGAATGTCGTTCATCGCAGGCGGCTTCGCTGCCGGCGGCGCGGCAGCGGGCTTTTCCGGCTTGGCCGGCGGCGCTGGAGTCGGTGGCGCTGGGGGCTTCTCGGCCGCCGCAGCTTTGCGTCAGCGGGCTTGGCTTCAGCAGGTTGGCTTCGTCGTCGGCGATGATGCGACGGATCGACGCCAGAATCTCCCTCCATCGAGGGCTCTTGGAGCTTGGCTGGCTTGCGTCATCTCCGATTCCACCTCATCAACGCCCTCATATGCGTTTTACACCAAGCAGGACAGGATTTGCCGGTTCCGGATATGCGGTCGGGATTTTCATCTCACAAGCCCGACTTGTCCCCAGATCAACGCCGCCCGATACGTCGTGCGGAATCTGTCCCTGCCCAGGGCAACGAAGCGTCGCGGCTTTATGGTGCCAAAGGGAGGTGCGAATCGCTCTGCTGCCAATGGCAACGGTACGTCAGGGCAACAAATGATTGCAAGCAAGGCGGCCCGCACGCCGCCCGACGTTTCCATGAAGTTCGTTTCATCAACGCGGGCGGCTTAAGCGGACGTCAAGACAGAGACGTCAGGAAAGAGGACGTCAGGAATCAGCGGCCGTCAGGTGCGCGAACACCGAACCAGCTGTCGCGCACCTGGTGATAATGCACGCTCGGTCATAGACGCTGGTGGCAAGATTGAGCACCTGCGGCGACAACCGTCCGACCGAGTTCAAGACCGCATAGGACGCCACCACGCGATCATGCTGTGCCGTCACCAGCGCAACACGCGCGTTGACCAGCGCCTGCTGGGCATTGAGCACGTCGAGTGTGGTTCGCTGTCCGGCCTTGGCTTCTTCGCGCACGCCGTTAAGCGCGATCTCCGACGCCGTCACCTGCGATTGGGCCGAGGCCACCTGCGCACCTGCCCGCCACCAATTGGCCCCATGCCGTCACCCGTGTTGGCGCGGGTCTGGTCGCGGGTTTGTTCGAGCACCAGACGCTGCTGCGCCAGGGTTTCCTGGACTGGCGATCAGCGAGTACTCGGCGCCGCCTGGTAAACAGGAACCGAAAGCTGCGCGATCGCCGAGGCGCCGAAAGGAGCGGTAGACCGTCATGGTCTGTTCGTAGGATTGCTGCACCGCCGCCTGCACCGTCACCGTCGGCAACAATGCGCCCTCGGCGACCTTGACCTGCAGAAGAGTGACGTCGATGCCGAACATCGCCGCTGTCACACTCGGATTTCTGGATCAGCTGAGTTCGACCGCACCGGCAGCGTTCCCGGCAGGAAGCGATCCAACCGGAGAACCCGGCGCCAATTGCTCGGGTTCATTGCCGATGATTCGGCGGAAGTTCGAGCGCGTGGTGGTCAGGTTCGATTCGGCGGTCAGTTGCTGCGTCTTGCCGGCGGCAAGCATGCGCTTCCGACTGCGCGACGTCGGTACGCGTCACTTCGCCGACGTTGAAACGATCGCGGGTCATGTTTCAGCGTCTGTTCGAGAACGCGAGTATTGCTTTTCTGAACCTCGACGATCGCGGCGTAACGCAGATAGTCCATGTAGATGGTTGCTGCCGAGAGCAGCACCGTCTGTTCGAGCACCCGCAGCGCTTCGCGCGCGCCGGATACCTGGCTTCCCGCGGCACGGGTCTTGTTGCCGGTTTGACCGCCATTGTAGAGCGTCTGGCTGATCGTGAGGCCGGCGCTGCGCGGTGGGTCAACGCCATGGATTTCGGTACGGACGATCGCGTTGGGCGCGCCGCCCTGGGTGGAATTCGTATCGGTATATTGGGTACCGGCACTGGCCGTGAGATTGACCTTCGGGCGATAGCCCGACAGCGCCTGTGGCACGTTTCGTCGGTAGACCTGACACTCGCACGCGCGCGTTGAGCTGCGGATTATTCTGATAGGCGCGGACCAGCGCAGCCTCGATAGTATCGGCCAGAAACCGGGGCCGGACCCATATAAGCCAACAGAAGGACCGCAGCCGCAGCTCCGGTAAAAACCTTCATACCATACATCCCCGGTCATCCATTCATGCAACTAGCCCGACTCAAGCGGCGCTCAAATCGGGTCGATGCGTCGTTCCACGCCAACATCCGTACATACCTTATGCTTGGCGCAAGCGGTAAGGAACCCCGGAACGGGCGGCGCAGCAGGAAAGTCTTAACGTGGGGCATCTCGGCCACACTTTTGATTCGGAACGGAATTTGGACGGCCGGCAGGGCGCTAAAAAACGAAAGCGGCAGGCCGCTCAAGACCCGGCAAGACCGGAACGGCTGCGTCAAATAGCGCCCGGCTCCCGAAATCGTCATGGGAATGCGTCACAATGGTAGCCCGCTGCGGCTGGTCATGGCGAACACCCGAGCAGCCGGCCACCCTCCTTGAGCTGCCGGTACAGCCCCTCCGGTACGATTTCGGTCGCACCGTTGAGAACGATCACATCATAGGAGCATTGGCCGAATCACCTTCGGCCGCCGCGGCCGCACGGTCCGTCACATTGCCAAGCCCGAGTTTCGGCGAAGGCGTCCTGGCTTTCGCCACCAGCGACGGGTCGCTTTCGGTCGCAGTCACTTTCCCGGCCAGTTTTGCAATCACTGCGGCGGAATAACCGGACGCACAACCGACCACCAGCACATTGTCGGTGTCCTTGATCTCGGCGGTCTGCAGCATTTTCGCGGTTACGACCGGCTTGATCAGGAAACGTTTCGCCGCGCCGCCTTCGCTGACATCGAGATCGAGGTCGAGGTAGGCCAGCGGCGCGCTGATTTGGGGGCACAAAGGCTCGCGCGGCACCGCCAGCAATCGCATCGATGATCCTGATATCGGTGACGTCGCTGGGACGGACCTGACCATCGACCATTTTCTGGCGCGCGGTCGAAAAACCGGACATTGGGAAACCCCAGGAGAAAGCGCGGAAGTGCCGCGGGATGGAACGAGAACCGCGCCATCTTTGATACAAGGTTGCCCAAAACGCAACACGGCGATGGCGCAAGCCGGAGCCTGCGACCCGTCGCATTATCCGTCACATGACTGAGTTGGAAAGCGGCCTATTCGATCGTGACGACGAGGCGTCCGATCAGCCGAGCGACTTCGTCAAGATGCTGAGAATCATGTTCGGCCACGGCCTGCGCCAGCCGGACCAGGCATTCGTCATCGCTCAAGGCCGGGATATCGCTGGGTACGATCGACGGAACAGGCCTGAGGAGAACGGTCTGGGTGTCGGGCATGGAATCACCTTTCGTAAAACCGGCATCCCGAAGTTCATCGGCAAATCGGTCTTTTGGCGCTCGGTTCGTGGCGTGAAAGCGCGGCCGGAATCACGATTTCCGGATCGCCAAAACCGTACTAAAGTGATGTGACGCCAAAGATATCTCAAGCCTATCCGGGGCCATCAAGCCAATATGGATGCCGCTGCGCCGAGGCCCATTGGCCCTTTGCAACGCCCGGAGGCTTTGTTATACGCTGCCGCGTGCGAACCATCGGTTTCGCTATTCCTCGGTAGCTCAGCGGTAGAGCATTCGACTGTTAATCGAATGGTCGCTGGTTCGAATCCAGCCCGGGGAGCCAATCAAATCAATAGCTTAGGCCGTCGATAGACCATCGCAGCATACGCATCGTTGGTCTGGGGCCACGTTCGGGGCCACTTGTGGTCGAGCCGCCCAAGCGAGTTATTCAGGGGTTCTAGCCATTTTGAATTGCTGCCCGAATCGGGCGCTCCTCCCAGCGCAAAAGACACCTGCTCGCATTCTTTTGTTGGTTTGACAGGACGCATCTTCTACCAATGCTAGCGATGCACGAGCGGCGATAAAAACACCGGCGGCGGTGGTCGATACGGAATCACCGAGTTTCCAAAATTTTTCCCGTATTGTTGCTGGACCGCGGGTATGTTGACTGTGCCGACCTTGAGGTCTTGGGACTTGGCATCGACCGGCGGAAAGTTGATCACGGGATTGACCTGATCGACCTTTTGTCTGAGCTTTTCATTGAGACAGTTCAGCGATGGGCTGTCTCCGCTCTTTACGTCAGCACAATGTTTGGCATCGCCTGCCCGGGGCACAGGTGCTGGGATCGAAATCGCGGGCAGTTGGTAGCTTTCCTCGGCGCTTGCAAGCTTAATAGCAAACGTCAGAGCCACCGCTGTCAGCACTATGGGGAACGCAACCGAGACGATCAGCCTGGGCTTGACTGCGGCCACCGGCGATATGAGGTTCATGCTGAGTATCATGGCGTCGAGTGTCCTATCCGTACCTGCACGACGAGGGCGCTGAGCCGGGTATTGAGTGCGGCGAGGTCGATCCGGCCGATGGGAGCTCTACCAAGACACTTGCGACTACACCCGGAGCTTCCAGGCTGGCCGAACGTCGCTATTGGAACGTTGCCTGTGACGCGAAAGCCGCGGGCCACAAGCTTGGCGCGGACCGCCAGACAATAATTGACCGACAAAAACGAAAACCGGCTTTCGCCATGGCCGGCACGATACTTCATCACGGCGGTGCAAAGGTCGCCGCCAGCCAGTCGCCATGCCTGCGCGAGATAGGTCACGCCGTAATGAATGTTGGTCTCAGGCACGGCGAGTTCCGACGTACTGCCCGTAAATCCCAACATATGCGCGGTCGAAGGCAGTATCTGCATCAGGCCGATCTCTCCGACACCGCCGATCGCAGCGGGATTATAACCACTCTCCACCGCCATGACGGCGTCAGCGATTTCGCCGGGCAGACCTGCCCGGCCCGCTTCCGCTTCGGCCAGCGCGCGAAAGCCGGCCGGTCCGGCTACAGCCGGAGAAGATGATAGTCTTGCCGGAGGCGGCGAGAGCGCAACTTTCGGGTCGGTTTGCGGCAGCGTGGTAGCCGGAGCGGTTTGCTCGGTCGCCGGAGCAACCCCCGTCGAAATGGAATTCAGCGTCTACGCGACAATGCCGGTGGAAATGAGTAAACCGATCGCGAGTCCGGACGCGGCGAACGCGCGCCCGGCGGATCGCGTTCCGAATGCCGTTCTAATCAATTGCAACAGACGCGCCAGCATCGCTTGACCCGGAAGCTCAGGGATCTTGCGTTTCTCACGGTCATCGTCGTTACGGGTTGGCGGGTGGCGGCGTTGGGGAGCTGACGGCGTTGTCCCCGCCTCCCTGGAACCGCCGCCAAAACCGATGAACTCGACATAATGATCGAAGGCTGATCGGATGCGGCGGCCTTCGGAGTATCGACTTTGACCGCCCGCAACAGTGTTGGAAGCCGTGGTTAGTCCGCCGACGTCGGGCGCTTGGATGGTCGGGATACCGATCGTGGTGCCGCCAACCTTGAAGTTGTCGGCATTGGCTACAAAACGCGCGGCTACCGAAAGGTTGCCGGAAACGCGCACACCGGCATCGCCGGCATCGACCGTGCCGCGCGGCGCGAGCAGGAAAACATTAGCTTTGCTCGAATCTGCGGTCGACTGCAGCGCGGCGATGCCGGCGCCGGTGACTCCGCCAAGCTCGTCTACCGTGACGACGCCATCGTCATCGACGTGAACCACGATCGGCGGAAAGTTGGCGCTGGTCTTGGGACCTTGGCCGGCATTGAGGTCCGCGTTCGAGGACCACATCAGGATATTGCCGCCCTGCTCGGTGAACAGCCGGCTTTGGTTCAGAAGGAAACTTCCGTCGGTGAACGTATTGATATCGCCGCCGCGCAGCGTCAGCACACCTTCGCCGCCGGCGGGGATGCTCCGAATAGAGGCGTTGAGGTCGACGTTGCTGCTGTTCTGCTGGAAGAACTGGGAATACGCGTTATAGAGGTTGAAGCCTTGATACGTGCGGCGGGCCGCCTGCACGCTGGTGGCGACCACCGATCCGGCGAGCACCCGGCCGCCGGGACCGAGGATATTGATGTTGCCGCCGCGCTGGGTTTCGATCGAGGCGAGGCGCAGGTCGAGGTCGCCGGTGGAGACGATTGCGGTGTTGGTCGCGCCGCCTTCAAGACTGTTCGCCGTATACCCCAGCGATGCCGGGAACAGCGTGTTCACCGCCTGATAGCCGCGGGAATAGTGCAGATAAGAAGGGCTATTAACGTCGGCAGGCGCGGCCAATTCGTTGAAGTAGACTTCAACAAGGAAGGCGCGCTGCCGCAGCTCCGGCAGTTGAACGAAAGCGCTATAGGCTTGGCTCGCAGTCACACTAGTAGTGTTGAAATCCTTCATGAGATGGGCCGGATCGTTCTGCTGCATCCAGGCGATCAGCCGGTCGGTATAATCGCCGAGCGCGTTGGCAGCGGTCCCTGGCGCGACATAGGCGTCGCGCAGTGCATCGAAGTCGGCGCCCTTGCCGACGCCGAACAGCACGTTGAGATCGGCGCCTTGCGCCGTCTTCAGATAGGGATTCCATCCGTTACCGACCGAGATCACGCCGCCGGTGATCGTCAGCATTTGTGTGCCGAGGTTATCGTTGAAGTTGTCACTAAGCCCTTGCTTGATGACGGCGGAATTGAGGAACGGCCCCATATTGCGGCCGGCTTCCAGGAAGAACTCGCCGGGACCGCCGATCACGAACGTGTTGCCCTGCAGAGTGGGCTCGGCGGGACCTGTCGGGACGATTCCGGTCCCTCCATTTTGAGTCGGCCCGATCGCCTGCGGCGCCAACAGCAACGTCGTCGCCGTGATGTCCCGGCCGGCGACGATGCGTGTTACGTCTGACGATGCGAGGTTCTGGCCGAAAAACATCATGTTGACGATGTCCCTGCCGGCAGTGATCCGCGCCTGCTTTGGCACATTGAGGGTCACGTTATTGATATCGTTGCCGGCATACAGGTAGACCGGCGTCGGATCGCTGGCGTGCGTCAGATTCTTGTTGTGCTGATTGGCGATCGCGGTGTCCGACGTGTTCGAAAGCACGGTCGGGAAAGTGGTTTCGGGAATGCCGGGATCGTTGTCGAGCATGGCGATCGCGGTCGGCGAGATATTCCATCCCGCGAACAGTTCCAATTGTCCGACCGGGCTTGCCGTCATCAGCATCTGGGGAACGGCAATAGACCCGGCGATGGATACCGCGGTCAGCGAGCCTGGATAGCTGGGGACGTTGGTAACTTCCTGGGCCCCTGTTTGGAAGAACCCGTTACCCGCGATGCCGAAGTCGGTGATGTCGTTGTTGGTGATGGTGATGTTGCCATTGGCGACCAGATTCAGCCCGCTATAGGCTGAATAGGTGCCGATGCCGGTCGACTGCCAGACCGTAACCAGGCCAGTGCTGATGGGGTTGGAGCCGGCAAGGATCGTTTGTTGGTTCGGGCCGCCCCCGCCCAGCGCGGTAACATCCTGAAGGGTGATGGAGCCCCTGGCGCTGAGATCCACCGTTGCATCGTCGATCTCAATGGAGAGCTGATCGCGCCGGACAAACGGCAAATTCACGATGAGTCCGCCGCTAGGTTCGCTTGGGCCGTGAAACTCGGTACTTTTCAGTCCATAGTTCAGCGCGGTGGCATCGCCGATATCGCCGCCCGCGCTGAGTGTCGCGGCGCCCGACATCACGTCGACACGGCCGCCGAGGATATCGCGCCCGGCGGTGATCGCAACATTGCCGCCGCCGTAGCGTGCAGCCATGCCGGTCGTCAGGCCGCTGCTGGGCGTCGCCGTACCGTACACGACCGAAGCATCGGTCGCGGTGGTGATGTCGGAGACATCGCGGCCCGCGGTGACGGTGACGTTGCCACCGCCGAGTGCGCCCAACCCTTCACGGAAGAGCTGCGGATCGATGCCCGTCATGGTCACGGTTTGATTGAGCGCCCTGATGAAGTTGCGGCTGGTGGCATCCCAGGGATGGGCATTCATGCTCCACTCCTGAGTCGTGCCGGGCGCAAGTCCGTTGAAATAAAGCCCGACCCGGCCGAGCACGTCGTTGCCGGCATTCACGGTGACATTGCCGCCACCGCCCAGCGTCACGGGATCGGCCTGCAGCACGCCTGCGAATCCATATATTCCCTGACTCGTATTGGCTTGCGAGAACACGCTGTATTGGCCCGTTTCGGTAAGAAGGCCCGCCGTCGAGTCGATTTTCACGGAGATGCCCGACGCAGGATCGATCAGGGTCTCGACCTCGGGACTGACGAGATGGCCCATCGTGTAGATCGCCGGTCCTCCTATCTGCAGCGTGCCGCCGACGCCGTAACCGAGGTTGATGTTATTGCCATTACCTGAGACGTTGAATTGTTGCGTGGGATCCGTGAGGATCTGTCCGGTTCTGTCGTTGATGTATGTAATGGCATTCGATCCGCGCAGATCGACATTGCCCGATGCCGCCAGCGAAATCGCACCGGTACCGGTGCGGATCAGACTCTGGACCACCGAGGTTGCTGTGTTACTGGTGGTGGGTTTCGTACCGGGTACACCAAGCACGGTCGAAAGATTCGCCGCGAGCGTCTGTTGCAGCGGCACCAGTTGCTGCGCCACGAACGCCTTAAAATTGGCGACCGTCATGGCGATATAGGTCGTGGTCGCGGCTGTCGCTGCGACCCCGCCGACTGGAGCGCTGTAGCGATATCCATTGGTGTTGCTGCTGTCTTGAACCAGGCCGTTGGCCGTCGCGAACGTATTGAACAGGCTAAGCACCAGCGCGCGGTTGGGATCGGTGCCGAGTGCTGGATTGGTGGTATTTGCCGTTCCCAGGTACAGGATGGCGACGCCGGTATCGCTTTCTCCGGTGAAATTAGCGCCGGAAATGAAGGCGAGCCAGGCGGAGAGCGAATCCACTGCTACGGCCGAGCCGGTGGGCGGCGTTGAAAGCCCAAAGGCCGGGTTGGTATCGACGTTAAAGCCTGCGGCTACCGAACCATAGGACAGTGTGGTGTTGGTAAGTATGTCGAAGAAAGTGTAGCTCGATATCCCTTCGACGGTCAGCGTGCTGGCGACAGAGCGATTGACAGCGGTCGGATCGACGCTGGCCCCCGCAACCGAGGTCCCCGCCAGATTGGCGGCCCCCGCCACCAGCCGATACGACGACGAAGACACGAAGGATCCGTTCGCGAGCAGCGGGAATACAACGGCGCTGCCAAGTGGATCGCCGCCGCCGTTAACATTGCCATTGGCATCCGCGGTAAAGGATCCAAGCGCTGCCGGAGAATTGCCGGGCGCGCTGTAGGGTGCACTCGTCGAGTTTACCGCTCCGGGAGACGCTGTTCCCGAGAGATACGCGGTACTCGCTGAACTAAGGGAAAGACCGAGATAAACGCCCGGCGTGTTCGCCCCGGTCCACGCCGACCACTGTGTCAGCGCGGTCGTGCCGTTGCCAGTGTTGAAGCCGCCGTTCCCAGTCACGTTAAAAATGGAGGAGGTGCCATTAAGCCTGTTGAGAAAGAGTTCGTTGGTCTGGTCGCGAAACAGGAACGTCCCGTCGCTGATGCTGCCCTTGATATCGAGATTGCCGCCGGCACGTAGCGTGATGGCGCCGGGTTCGCCGCTGACGCTCCCGCCGGTGCGGTAGGTCAATTTGGTGTCCTGCTGGAAGATCAAGGCTTCGTCACCCGGCTTCACGACATAGCCGCTGGTCGGATCGCCGCTGACCTGAAGCTGCGGATTGACCGTGACATAGCCGGCGGCCTGCGCCGCCGTCAGGTTGACGGTGCCAGCGCCGAGATTCCAGTTCGATGCCAGCACGATATTGCCGGTGTCGGCAAGATCGATGCCGGGGCGGGCGTGGAAATTGGCCAGCGTGTTCAGGCCACCCAGCTTGGCGTAGGCGGCAGAGAGATCGAAGTTCTGAATAAAATTGACCACCGTTCCCGGACCGTTGTCGCCAAGGAAGTTCAATCCCGCGACGGCCGTCGTCGTGCCATCGACGTTTGTTGTATCGAGGCCGATCCGGGTGTCGAGTGTCACAGTGTTGGTCGTCGAGTCGTAAGTCACGCCAGTATAGTTGCCGCTGCCGGCGACCGCCGTGAGATCCCAGCGTTTGAACGCTTCGACCACGACCGAACTCGCCCCGACGACCGAGGCCTTGTCCGCGACTATGACGTTGACGTTCTGCTTGCCGTTGCCATCCAGATAAACCGGCGCGCGGAAGGTCACACTGCCACCCTGGTCTCCCTGAACGAGTTGGTAATAAGTGATGCCGTTTTGCACGAGCGGTACCAGCCGATCGCCCGGATGCGTGGCGGAAACGTCGATGACCGCGCCCTGCTTGACGTTGATGACGCCGCTAGTGCCGGAAATGCTGCCGTCCTGATTGGTGGTCGTTATTCCGGTAAAATCGGTGCCAAGGGTGACGTTGCCGGCTTGCGCCTGGCGCGTGTCATAGGTCGCATTACCGCTGGCGTCATAGCCATAGCCGCTGGCGGTGGCGGTGAGTTTCGCAGTCCCTTCCAGGGTGACGCTATTCCGTCCGTAGAGCGAAATGTTGCCCCCGTTGACTCCGGAGGTATCGATCGTCCCGGCTATATCCACGGCGCCGCCGTCGGCCGTCAGATTAACAGATCCCGACTTCAAGGTCTGGCCCGCGCCGAGATTGATGTCTCCGGTTCGGGTTCGCAAATCGAACCCACCGGTAAAGCCGACAGCGCCGACCTGCGAATTCAACGCGACGAGGTCGACCGCGCCTTTGGTATCGAGCGAGAAGACACCACCGCTGCCACCCGCCTCGCCGAAACCGTTCAGCGTCGCGGTGCCGAAATCGACCGATCCGTTGGGAGTAGACAAGGCGAGAGTCCCGGCGTTACCCGTGCCGTTGCCGACCGAAAGCGTGGCGTTGCCTAGCGCAATGCCGCCGCTCCCAGCCGCGGCCAGCGAGACGCTGCCGCCCGCCGCCGAGCGGGTCTGTGGATCGGCGCTGTCGCCGAAGGTCTTGTCGTAGCCCGGCGCTTCGAGCACCGCGCCGTTCGCCAGGGTAATCGTATCCGACGATTGCACGACGACCGCGCCGGCGGTGGCACGAACGGTGGTGCCCGAAATCGTCACGCTGTTGCCGGTGATGGCGATCGAGGATCCCGGCACGCCCGTGAGTGGCGCCGGATCAATTGCGGCCATTTGCGCGTTGGTAACGAGCACGGCGCCGCCGGTTTTGAACGTGATGCCGTAGCCGGTCTCGGTGGGCAATCCAGTGACCGCGCGATCGCCGAGGAAAGCCGTCGTCAGGGTAAGATTGGCGTTACCGGCGTCGAATACGCCGCTGGCGCCGCCGGTAAAGATTCCGCCTGTGGAGGTCAGGTTGACCCCGGCGCCGAAGCCGCTGGTGCCAATTGTGCCGGATCCGAAGGCGATCGAATTGGCGGCAATGTTCAGCGTGCCGGTGCCGCCGGCGACGCTGCCGGCCGAGCCGGAGTTGCCCAATTGGAGCTGATCGGCGGCAAGATTAACAACGCCGCTTTGTAACGAGAGGAGGTTCTGCGCGTCGAACGTGGTATCGCCGAACTGATAGCTGCCATTGTCGAAGCCGATCGAGGTCTGCGAATGCAGGACCAGATTGTTGGCTTTCGAAAGCGCGGCTTGAAGGGCCGGCGTAATCGCGACGATACCCGCTCCTACCGCCGAGTTGGTGAACGCCATCGCGCTGGCGCCTAGCGCGATCGATTGGGCCTGCAGATTGGCGTTGGAGGCCACCGTGATATTGGCGGAAGTGTCGAAGCCGATCGAAGTGCCTTGCGCCGTGATGTTGCCGACCGTCAGCGTGCCGCCGGGGTATGTCGGACCTGATGGGTCGGTGATCCTTGTCACCAAACGCTGCGGCCCATTGGCGACGCGGAATAACGCGCCTTGGGCAGAATCAATCGGCAACGCGACCTGGACTCCGGTTTGAACCGCCGTGTAGGTGCCCTGACCGTTGATGATGTAGTTGCCGCCGCGCTGATCGTTGAGCGTCCCGGTGGCGATCAGGGTCGCGCCGTCCGACAAGGTGAGCTTGGAGGCGACCGAATTGGTCGGCAGATCGTCCACGACCAGCACGATTTCAGGCGCAATCAGGGGATGAGCGGCGTCATTGCTGACGGTAATCGTTTGCGCCGTGATTGCGAGATTGGTGGTGCCGTCCAGATTTTCGGTACGAACGCCGCCGATCAGCAGGCTTCCCGCGTTGATGTTGTTGAGACTCTCCGTCGTCAGATGGATCGCGCCATCGGCGGGGGCCTGCGACAGGCTCGAGACGATATCGAAATTCTTGCCCCCGATGTCGACTTCCGCACCGCGTCCGCCCGGGGCCGCCGCGGTGGAAAACGCACTGTTGATCTGGAGATTGACCAACGGATTGAGCGCCAGTCGCGCGGCGTCGATGCCGAGTGGCGGCGCAAGCGTACCGTTTGTCGCCGCCTGGGCCACTGCGTTGGCGTTGCCGGATGTGGTGACGATGTCCGAGTTCTGCAGGATCACCGGTTGCGATTCGACGCTGAACAGTCGTTCTTGCGATTGCGAGGTGCCCGCGATCGCGCTGCCGTAATAGCCGGAGACGAGCAGCGAGCCATCGCGTTTCTGCAAGCCCGTCCCTGCAATGACGTTGGCGGCGCCGGTCTGTTCGACCACGCGCATCCCGCCCGGCAGCAACGCATATTGCGCCGGCAGCAAGGTGTACCAGCCGGCCGCGAGCCCGGGCGCCGCATCGAGATAGACGCGCTGACCGACCGCCGATCCGCTGTACAGGTTGCCATAGCCTGCAGAATAGATCGGATCATAGGTCGCTACCGGAATGTTGGCGAGACCGGGAACAATGGCGTAGACCTGCCGCCCGTCGGCATATTGCAAGCCCTTGTCGCTGCTATATTGGTCAGCATTCAGACGGCTGAGCACGTCGCGGGAGCCACCGGTGCCAGACACGAACTCATAGGCATAAACATCGCCGCCGCCGGTGAGGTCGACGGTCGCACCGGAGTTGATTGTGATGCTGGAGCCATTGATGCTCATCACCTTGGCCGGCGGGCCCGTCAGCGCCGCGTTGCCGCCCGGCGAGAAATACCATTCCTTCTGGTCGGTCGTCGTGCCGTAGGGAATCACGAGACCGTCGGCGGAAACGCCGGTGATGCTCCCTGCCAGGAGGGTGACGTTCTGGGTCGCCGGAGCAAAGATCGTTCCAGTGCTGACGACCGGGACATAGGCCGAGTTGCCGCCGAGGGTCAGCGTGCCGAAGGGTACCCGAACTACACCGCCCTGGACGATGTTGGCGGCATAGATGCCGAGATTTCCGCCTGCCGAATAGGGCGTGGCAGGATCGCTCGTGCTGCTTCGTCCGATGCTGATGGTCCCGTTCGCAGCCGCCGAACTGATCGCGAAAGTAGTTCCGGTGGTCGGATAGATCTGCGCCGCGATCAGGTTGAGATTCCCGTTGGCGGCCAATGCGCCGTCAAGGGTCGTGGCAGTCTGCGTCGACGCCACATTGTAGGTCAGTTGCCAGGGCTGTACGCCGATGAAGCGCATGTCGCCTGCCGCCTCGAACGTGGCATTTGCCACCGACTTGTCGACGATCAGCGTGCCCGTGAAATCGATCGCGTTTGCTTTGAAGACGACACTGCCATTTCCGGCCTGCCCTCCCCCGCTGCTGCTCAAGGTATCGATGGCTGTTACAAAGCTGACATAGGCGGCATCGATTTCCATCTTGCCACCGCTTTGAATCACCGGGGTGACCTGCGTGTTGGGAGAGATGGTCATACCTGCGACTTGCGAGTTCTGAGCGCTGGTGTCGTAGGGCACGCCCGTGAGGACGAATTGGTTGCGCAGCTTGATCGTGACATCGCCGGAGGACGTGATGGTGCCCATCGCCACGATGCTGTCGAAACCGGAGTTCGCGATCATCGCCGCTGAGACCGTGTTCGCCGTCGGTGTCGTCGGATCGTTCTGCGTGAAGACCGGATCGAAAAATCCGAGCGTGCCGCCATTGGCCTGCGGTGCGCCGCCATGGGCATTGATCAACGCGCCCGTCAGCGTGCCGCCATTTGCGGCGATCAGGTTACCGGCGTCGCTCCAGACCGGCGTTGCCGAAACCTTTGCGGCGTTCAACAACGAACCGCCACTTGCGGACACCTGATCGAAGCTGCCGGAGGTTCCGGAAATATCGATCTTCGAACCCGGTTGCGCCACCAGCGTTTCCGGCAGGATCCATCCGTTGTCCATGGTGACACCGATCAAGCCGAATAATCCGTTCGAGCCGGTATTGCTGACCGTTCCGGTCGTCGCCAGCGTGCCGCCGCCGACTATTTTTCCGCTGACGATCGGAATCCCGCCATTGACCGCGCGTGGATTGAGAATGACGGCGCCCGAGAGATCAGTGACGCTGCCGGGCGCCAGCACAATTCCCTGGTTCGCGTCCAGCAATCCAAGCAGATAGATCGCCGTTTCGGCGCCAATCTGATAGGATGCTAAATTGCCATTTGTGATATTTCCCACATGGCTTTTCGCATTCGGATCGATCGATCCGTCGGCTGCCACCGTGAAGAGATCGGAAAGACTGTGCACGCCAAACGTGCCTGTTGCCGAAATTCGTCGGCAGGGCCGAACTGCCGTAATAGCCCGGAAGAACCTCGCGTTGGGTAATGGTCCCTCCGGGAATGCGGATGGTTCCTTCGTTGAACAGCTTCGAAGCCGTAATCGAACCGCCAGCGGCGCCGATAATGCTGCCGCCCTGGGCGACATGAAGTTCGATCAAACCGCCGAGCGTAAGGTTGATCGGTGCCTGATCCCACGCATCAGACGGCACGACCGGTGAGACCACCGACATCACGTTGCCGCCGCTGGCGAGGTTGCGCAGGGCGTCATTCTGCGCCGCCGTGAGAAAATTCGGCAACACCGATTGGATCAAGGACAGCGACTGACCGGCTCCGACCGTCAGCGTTTGCGTGGCCAGGACCGCGTTATAACCGCCGAGGTTGTTGGTAAAGGTGCTCGGGCTCAGATCTGTCTTGTAGGACGTAATATTGTAGCTGGCGAAACCGGCGGTCGAGAAGAAGTTGAGCGGAAGCTCGGTGCCGACCGCCGCGGTCCCGTTGCCGAACTGGATTTGCGGCGTTTCCAGCGTGAACGTTCCGCCGCCGCCGAATCCGTATGCTTCAATGGCATTCGGATCGATCGCGATGCGGGCATTGATCTGGCCTGGATTATCGATGATCGCGGTGGCGCCGAACGGGAACAGGCTGGGGACCCGGAATCCGCTCAGGTCATGCGTGCCGTCGCCGAGCGAGGTCTGGAAATACATCGTATCGGAGCGCAGCGACAGGTTACCGCCTTTGGCGGTAAGCGCCATCTTGCCGCTTTGATCGATCCGGCCGCCGCCATTGAGGTCGAGCTTCGATCCTGCATTGATCAGGATGCTGCCGGAAATGTCGGTCGGAATTCGAGTATCGTTCGACGGGGCCGAGCCCGACCCAATCGTGCCATCGGGGAATTGCAGAATGCGCGAGGCCACATACATCGAGATCGAACCGCCGTTGAGCCAGCCGCTGCCCTCGAAATCCTCCGCTGCACCTGGAAGTCATTGACCCACCGGCCCGCCACCGAGAGCGGTGCCGTTGACGACAATGTCGAAACTGCCCAGCGACGGGACAGTCGGCGCGAAGATCGAACCCGCGCCGCCGTTGCCGGTCTGCAGCGCGATGTTGCCCGATGGCGCCGACACGCTGCCGTTGATGACAATGCTTCGGCCGGCCAGAATCTGGAAAACACCTCCCGCGTTCAGCGTGACATTGGCATCAGCGTCGACGGTCACCGCGCCACTGGTGCTCAGGGAAAGCTGACTGAGACGGCATTCGCGCTGAGGGTGTCGGAAACCTGAATTGTAGCCAGGCTTGACGATGGCGGGATCGAATTGGGATCACGCGGGCGATGGGCGTGTAGGAGCCATCGGGCGGCGATAATCACGGGTTGACCGTAGCTGAAGGAATTGGACACCGTTGCCGGATCGTGGCTGACGACGATATCCGCCAAGCCGCCGAGCCACAGCAGGCCACCGGCGGGCAGTTCGCTATTGGCACCCTGGACAGCTCTTTGATCGTAGGCGATGGGGCTTTTTCCCAGTCCCGGTCTTGCCGCCGGCGATCTGTTCGGGACCCGCATAGGCCTGACCCATAGAGCGTGCCATCAAAAACCGGTGCGCTCGATACGATAGCCAGCGTGCCGGCGTCCCGGCCTTCGGTTGTAGCTGGCTTCATAGTGGCTGGTCCCGAGCAGCGGACTGACATAGACGTCCTGCACGCCCCATCGGTCGTGGCCGACAATGTAGCCGTTATAGACGCCAACATAATCGCCATTGGGGTCGGCGCTGCCGATATTGACGAGATGCCCGTCCGCGGTAATCAGCTTGCTTTGGACGACGGTGCCGGCCTGATAGGTCACCCAGCCGCCGGAAATGTCGATCACCGCCCCTTGCTTGATCACGACGCTGCTAACATTGGCTCCGGAAACGGCGGTAGGGCCGGAGAAGTAGGCGGAGGCCCCGAACGAGACGTGGCCGCCTGTCGTCATCAGTTCGGACGCGCCCACCCCCACCAACTGGTAATAACTTGTCGCGTCTATCAGCGGCGAGCCGATCCAAGCGACGCCGTCGGCGCGGACGCCGGAGAGACGCGGATCAGATAAACCGTGGCACCATTGAGGACGGCGCGGAACAACGGACTGTCGCGCAATTCATTGCCTTGACCGGCGAAATCACGACTTCGTTGCGCGATACCGGCACTTCGACACCGGCGAGGCCCGCAACATCGATCACCGCGCCGCTGTCGATGAAAATATTCGACAGCAGGGCCGGCGACGATACCGATCCGGAGTGGAAGTGGAAGACGGGGTTCCGATGCTTGTCGATGAACTGGTGCCGGAAATATTGAGGCGAAGACCACATTGGCGCTGGCGCGTAGAGAAATGCGTTGGACTGCATGTCGATGTTCGAGCTCGCGGTTCCGATCAGGATTTCGGACTGTTTGAATGCTGACAGCGAGGCCGGATCCTGCGGAATCGTCGCGACGCCGGTGTCAGCAGGGAATTGCCATCACGCTTCCCGACGACACTGGATGTCGCCGCCATCGATGATATCGAGCCATTGCGCGATACGCTGGTCGTCGCATACAACACGCCATCATTGACCACCGCGCCGCCTTCGATCCGAAGACCAACTATTACGCCATTTTGATTGACCTGCTTTGTGGTCGTCTCGAAGGTCTTGAGCGTGATGTTGCCCTGGTCTGCCTCGATCAGGCCATCCGCTCCGTTCCTCACATAGAAGCTCGACGATGCAAGGGCGTTAGCCGATGAGGAGACATCGAAGAACAGGCGCGGACGTTGGGATCCGTGCTGTCCGACGTGCCCGTCGCCTTCGTCAGCGTAACCCACGATCCCGCAACCAGCGCCACCTGGCCCGACGGCGACGACAGATAGCCATCGTTATCGACGTGATGTCCCATCAGCAGGATCAGGCCGTCGGTACCATTCGTGGTGATCGAGGCGCCTTTCTGAACCTGTACGTCGGCCTCGCCCGTGGCCATCGACAGGGGTCGAGAACGTCGCAACCTGACTGCCCTCCGCCGAGCAGCCCGTTTTGCAAAAAGTTCTGGTTACGCATCGCAATCGTGCTGGGGGCGGCGGCGGCGAGAGGCCCCGCCGAAAGTTGTCGGCCCAACATCGACGGCGGCGGCGATCAGCGAACCCACATTGATCTGCGCCGAGCCGCCGAAGATGATGCCGTTCTGGTTGATCACCAGGACCGAGCCGTCGGACTTGATGTTGCCGAGAATCTGACTCGGCGCGGTGCTGTTGCGACCACGCGGTTGAGGGCCACCCAATTGGTATTGCCCTGCTGATCAAAAGTCAGCGTGGTACGGGCACCGACATTGAAACTATTCCAGGACAGGATCGCGTTGGTCTGGAACTGGGAAATGTTGACGTTGACCTGTCCCGAGGCGGAAACCGTCTGCGTCGGATACGACCGCGCGTCCAGGTCAGGACTCCCGTGGGGTCCTGGGCCGAGGGATTCGGAGAAGAATTTGGTATGGGACGTGGCGGGCTTCGGCACCGCAGATTCAGACCACCGGTGAGGAGGCCATTGGGCACCGTATTCGGCGCCCCGATGGCGGCACTATGCGCAGCGGCCTGCACTGCCTGCATTGCCTGAAGCGCCTGCGTCGTCCGCGTGAGCGAATCCGTCGCTCGCTGCAGCGCCTCCCGCGCTGCTGCGAACCCTGCTGGACCGTATTGATCGCCGTCGTGGGCGCCGACGTAGTGTAGGCCTGCAATGTCTTGGAGCCCGCCATCGCGTTCTGACTGGCCAGCAACAGCGCCACGACACTGACGCCAACCAGAAGCACGCTTCGGGAAGAATATCTGCGCGGAGGCGTCAGCCGGCTGACCGAACGGCAATGGATGTCACGCTGCATGGTTGCGATCCTCTTGGTCGGCGACAACTTGTTGTGGGCAGGTAACGAACCCGGATACGCTGGCTCAGGCGTTCTCGACTGCCGCGACGTCCGACTTTTCGGCCGAGCCAGCAGTCTGCGAGGGCGCAATGGCCGCATCCACGGTAACGATATTAGCTACATGCAGCCTCGCAAGTTCGTCGCGCAACCAGGAACGAATTGCTGGACCAGTCCCGTCCCAGATTTCGATCTGATTGCGCAATATCGCGGCGTTACGCCGCCGCCAACCACCACGTCCCATGCACAGCACCAAGAACTTCGCGTTCGGCACGCTCGTATCGATTTGCAACGGGCGAAGCGGCGAGTGCTGTTCCAGCGTTGATTGGCGCGAGCGGCAATTCGCCGACGATGTTGAAAATCGCCACCAAGGCGATGTCGGCATAGGCTTCGGTCTCGCCGGGAGACGGTTGCCCATGCGGATATCGAAACTCAGGCCACTGGTGGCGGGAACGAAGAAGGGTAACGCCGGCGACGGATCCGTGACGGATTCAACCCGGTAACCGGCGGCTTGCATCAGGCTGCCAAGGCTCTTGCCGTCGAGTGAATGAATAAGTTCGGTCATGGCGGTCTCCATTGCGAAACGCATTTCGATTCTCAGAGCGGGGAATAGATGGTCGAGAGATTGTGCCGGAGTAGATACGCGCTCGTATGCCACGCTCGCGTCCGCTCCTCGCCGGGCGCCGCGGGGGCGATCGAGGTCTCGGCGCGAAGGCCGGTGCGTAATGCCTTGATGACCTCAGGTGCGATCTCGTAGGCAAGCACGTCGCAAGCGGCGAGCCGCAATGAGATCTCACTTTTACCGAACCCCGAGCGGCCACCTCTTACGAGACCGCTCCGCCTGCCACGAGATCTCCGATGGTCACGGCTTCGATGTGAACGACCGGGCCGGCATCGAGCCCTTCCCTTCCCGATGTCTCCGCTGACCGGAATCAGGTTCAGCGTGTCGCGCGCGTCGATATCAGGGCTTGCAGATGCGTATAAAGATCCGAACCACCTGCCCGCAATGACGCCGCCCGTAGCAGCGCCAGCGACGAGCAGGTCGAGTTCGACGCAGATCCGGATGCCGCCAGGAACGACTGGGGAGATGACGGTTTTCTCGATTATCCAGCGGCTCAAGCGATCGGATAATGATTGTCCGGCGAGACGAAGTACGCAGCTTACCCGCATCGTCGGGATACTGTCGGCGGCATCTTTCACGTCATTGCCAAACCGGATCATCGCAAAGCTGTCCTCGCCGAGGTGAGAAATCCCGGCGACCGATGCCGGGGGTGACATTGCAGCCGACTGAGCGCAGCGCATCGCGCCAGCGAGAAGCGGTCGGGATCGATGTGAAGCTTGTCATGGCGCGCTACCTCGCGGCCGCCGAGCCGGACTCGCCAAAGACCTTCGAGAGAGCGATCTCGTTGATAGCCGGCTGGCTTTGTTCGAAGACTTTGGCAACGTAGGCGCGGCGATTGGCGTCGGCGCGCTGCGCGCGAAGCTGTTGGACCAGCGCAGTCCGCATCTCGGCGAGCGGTCGCACATAGGCGGCCTTGGTGTCGGCTAGCTTTATAATATGCCAGCCATCGTCAAGCCTGATCGGATCGCTCACGGAGTTCTTCGCCAAGCCTATGACCTGAGCCTTGATCTCCGGCCTGATCTGGGGCTCGGGCACCCAACCGATCTCCCCGCCGCGCGGCGCTGTCTCCCGATCGTCGGAATTGGCGGTCGCGATCACAGCGAAGTCCGCGGCCGGCTGCTTGATTCTGGCCTGAATATCGGACAACTTCTTTCGCGCATTGTCCTCCGCGGTCTTATCGGCACCATCGGCCAGGGCCACGAAAATTTGCGCGATCTCAAACTGGCGGGGCGCGACGAATGCGGCCTTGTTCGCTTCGTAGGCCTTCTCGACTTCGGCATCGTTCGGAAACTCGCTTGCTGGCAACGACACCGATTGCAGATAGGTTTCGACAATCGCATTGTTGCGCAACTGCAGTAATTGCGCGCTAACAGCGCTCTGCTGGTCCCATTTCTTTTCCAGCGCTTCCTTCAGCAACAGCCGGTTGGCCAGCATGGCGCGAACCGCCTGACTGAGCAACGCCGGTTCGCGCAAAATCGTAGCCTGCTCCCGCGCGCCTAATCCAGACACGAAGGCACGTATCTCGCTCGCGGTGACATCAGTCGCGCCGACGCGGGCGACGACTTCTTCACCATCTCCGGCCGGAGCCGGCTTTGGCGCGGCGGGCGCCGCCGCAGCGCGCGCCGTAACGGCCTTCGGCGTTGCAGGTCGTGGCGGCGGCGCTGGGGCCTGGGCAAGCGCGGTGCTTACGGTCAGGCAAAGAGCCGCGCCAGCCAGTAACGCATATACCGGACGCGAATGAGGGCGCCGTGTCATGCAAGGCAGCGTGGTTGGATATTGGGTCATGGTTGGACCTTCTGTTCGATAATCTTGTCTTTGTAATCCTGAAGCAGGTTCTGAATTTCGACGCGACGAAGGGCGAGAACCGGTTCTTTTGCGGCCATCAAGTCGCCGATCGTGACGCCCTCGTAGCGCGCCATGAGTTCGCGTCCGACCTTGGCCAGTTGAATATTCTTGGCTGTGCAGGCCTTGGAACTCGCCATGTAGGTTTTCGATTCGCTCTCGAATTTGGCGCGTTCGGCGTCCTTGGTGCGCGCGACGCTCGCGGCCTCCGCATAGGCGTCCTTCCACTTTTCGATGGTCTGATTGCGTTCTTCCAGTCGGGCGTTGAAGTCCTCGACCGCCTGGCGATAGTCCTTTTCGGCTTGAGCCGCTCGAGCCTTCTGGGCGTCTACTTGAAGCTTCAGATTGGCTCTTTCCCGGTCGGCCTCGGAAATCCTGGCCTGCAATGCCGTGCGTTGATCTTCCAGCGCGCGCATTTGCCCGGTCGCGCTGCGTAACGCTTCGCGCAGCCGATCCGTTTCGGTTTCGCCGTAAGCGAATGCCGGGAAAAGCGCAGTGAAGGCAAATACGGCGCATAGGATGCGTTGTCGCAATGATCAGAATCTCGCGTTAAGGTCGATCTTGCAGACGTCGACCGCGTAAGGAGGTCCGGCGATGGCGTTTGCGCTGAGCCAGCGAACTGCCATCGAGACGCTATGCGAGAACGCAAAGTTGCCGCCGACGATGTAACCCTTGAGATTGGTGCCGCCGAGACCGAAGTCGCTGTCGGTGAAGGCATCGATGGTTGCGTCGATTGCAGGTACTTGTAGGCGACGTTGACATTCCAGTCGCCGAACTTTTCGAGCTTCCTCTCACCAACGGTGAGACGAGTCATCCAGCCGATATCGCCGCCGGCATATTGACCGACAACTCCGGGGGCCGATGAGGGCGCGAAATTATTCTGAGCGACGGCGGCCACCGCATTGCGATTGAACGCGCTGTTCCAGACATATTCGCCGTCGAGCACTATATGGACCGGATCGAATTGCCCGAAGTCAAGCCGACCACTGCCGACCACGGGGCCTTAAAGTCGCTCGCGAGGCCGAAGTACTGCGGTTGCGCATAGGACGCCGCCTACCGCGCTCGCCGGCGGCACGATGTTACGGAGCAGCGAGTAAGTATTTCCTTTCTGCGCATATGAGGGCCGCAGAGTATCCGTATTGCAAGCCCGTCGCGATCGTAATGTCGCAGGGGTCCGAAAGCTTGCCTTGGACGTTCGTGAAGTCAAAATAGCTGCCCGCAAGGGTCAGTTCATAGCTCTGGGAAAATCTCCAGTTGAAACCTGCCTGGCCTCCGAACAGTATTTGTCCGTGCTTGCGAACTTATTCGGTTCGAGACTCGAGGCGTTCAGATCGGTATTGAAGGATCGGAAACGCGCCCGCCACCGCAAACGGCGAGAATCCGGGCAGCACCTCGTGTTTGGCCTGAACGGCGGCGCCATCGAAAACCAAGGTCGTTGTACCAGACGAGATCGGTCGAAGCGAAGAACGGACTGTCAAAACGACGACGTTGAAAGTGACGTCGTTAACCGGTTGATATTTGATGAAGGCGCGATCGAGCCAGATCGAATATCTCGAGAAATCGCCGCCGGACCCGCCCAATGTCTGATTGGGCGTGGACCGGAGAGTTCGAATCTCCTGTCCCCAGACGCAAGCCCGCGGTGAAACCGTCATCCAAGTTGGCATCGATGCCGACCCGTGCGCGCAACCGGAAACGCTGGCGGTCCTGGTCGGAATCAAAGGTTGGAATCGAAACGGAATTAGCGCCGAGGTCGAGCGGCGATCCGGTATTGATCGCGTTGAAATTGATGATCTGGCCCGGTGCATTGTAGCAGCCTTTGGGAAACAGCTGGGCTTCGTAGCGGGTCCGCATGTCGCCATAGATATGGATACGCGAGGCCCATTCCGGGTAGGTACCCGGAGAAGCCCAGCCTTGATCCTTGGCCTGTACCATCACCTCGGCTCTGAGCTCATCGCGCAATTGCTTCTTCACGATGTCTGGGACGTACACGACGCGTTTCGAGCCCGGCGGCACGGCGGCGGCACTCGCCGCCGTGGCTGTCTGGCACGGCGGCGGCACTCGCCGCCGTGGCTGTCTTCTCGGCTTCATCGGCCTTGGTGTTTGCATCCTTCGCAGCTTGCCGCGAGACGTAGGCTTCGTCCTCGGCCTGCTTGATGAGGACCTGCGCTTCTTCCTCGCTCAGCATACCCTTTTGCACCATCAGGTTCAGAAGGTTGACCGTCGAGTTGAAGGACGTCGGCTTGGCGCGCGAAACCACCGGTTTCGTCGCCTTCGGCGCCGCATCCTGGGCAACCGCCAGCGACGAATTGGCCTGGACGACCAGTGCAACAACGCCCAGCAGCGCCGAGCGCGACATCGCATATCGCCGGCCCGCGCAATTTTTTCCCGACATCGAGTTCAATTCCCAATTCTGATCCACAACTCGTTTCCTGTTCTTCCTTTTCGCGGGCGCAGCCGGCTCGCGATTTTCCTCAAGTCGGGCGATGGGCGGTGACGCGAGTAACCAGTGGCATCGGCATGTCTCTTGGCGGCGGTTCGCGCAGAACAATCCCCCCCAACACCTGGTCGCGGATCACGGCGTCGATCTCCGGATCTCCTGTCGATGCCCCGAGTTGGACGCGAGTGATGCGGCCCGAAGCATCGGCCCAGAGCCGTATTTCAGTCTGCACGACCATCCCTCGCGTCTTTGGGTTGGCCCGCAGCGCGCTATCGATCTGCTGGGTTACGATCGCCGCGTACCAGCCCCACTTGCTGCCGCCTCCGCCACCGCCCAAAATCCCGCGGCCTCCGAGATTGCTGCCGAGATTGAACGAGTCCGGCGACCATCCGCCTTGGCATCGAGCGCCAACGGTCCCGGCGGTGGTTCATCGTTCTTGCTGTCTTTCGGCGGCGCTTCCTTCGGCTTTTCAACCGGCTTTTCTTCCTTGATCTCGCGTTCCGTTAGCTTCGGCTGCTCGATCATTTTCTGTTCGGGCGGCGGTGGAGGTGGTGGAGGCGGCGGCGGTGGAGGCGGCATGATCTTGACAAGGTTCAGTTCGCGAATCTGTCGAGGCGGCGGCGTGTCGTCACCAGACCGAAACCAAATGATGATCAACACCGTTGTTGCAGCAGCCGCTGCGGCGCCGACTGGCTTGCGATAGCGCGGCGGTACGGAGAGATTACCAGCCACGCTTCGCAGCCCGGCACGGAGGCGAGCAGCCCCCTGCGAAAGAAATGTATCCCGGGACACGCTCATCGTTGCGTCCCCGGTCGTCGTTCGATCCATTTGACCGGCACCAGACATGTCGACTTGCCATCGACAGGTTCGGCGTGGATCGCGGAAGCCGCGCCGCCCAGAGGCCGATCGAGAACGCAGCCAGGGATGCGGTTCTCCTCGGGTACCAATGAGTGGTGGTGCGGTTGAGCCGCATAATCATTTCACCAGTGGCTTGGTGGCAAGGCCTACCTGAGTGATGCTCAAGCGGCCGAGAAGGTCGAGCACGTCCATCACGTTCTGGTATTGCGTCTGGCTGTCGCCGCGGAGCACAACCGGAAACTCCGGCGTCAACGCCTTTTGCTGAAGCAGCGCTGCTCCAGTTCGGACAGCGTCACCGGAATCGTGTCGAGAAAAATCTTGCCGTCGTTGGTGACGGAGATCGCCTGGTGGTCTGTTGTGCGAGGCTCGGCGTCGCGGAGGCCTTGGGTAGGTTGACCTTCATGCCCTGCACCGTCGCCGTCGTCATGACGATGAAAATGATGAGCAGCACGTATGCGAGATCGAGCATCGGCGTGATGTTGATGTCGTCGTAAGGCTTACTGTCGGACTGAAGCTGCATCCGAGTTACTCCGCAGCCAGTGGCGGCGACCGCGACGCTGACCGGCCATCGTAGAACTCCGCCATCTGCGTCGTTAACTCGTCGATGAATACCTGCATGTCCGTCGACAGATCCTTGATCTGCGAGATCAGATAGTTGTAGCCAAACAGGGCCGGGATCGCGACGCCGAGACCGGCCACGGTGGCGACCAACGCCGCGGCGATGCCGGGCGCGATCGCATTGACGTTGACATCGCCGGAGGCTGCGATCGCAGCGAAGGTGATCATCACGCCGACCACGGTGCCGAGCAGTCCAAGGAACGGTCCGCCGGAGATCGCAATCGTCAGCAACACCATGAGACGATTGAGACCCTGGTTCTCTCGCACATAGGCACCGTCGAGGCGGCCCGGATCGCAGCAATTGACTGCGCCGACAACATCCTGGCTTGATTTTGGTCGACCTGATCGAAGCGGCGGCTTATTCCTGCGCTCCGATTTGATAGATACGGTAAAGCGAGGAGTTCTTCATCAACTCGTCGTTCGCCACCGCTGCGCCGCTCACGCTGGGATCTGAGGCCGTCGGGACGTCGTGATGGCCGGGCAAGGTCAGACCAGCCGTGCGTTCCCGAAAGCTCCGCTGAAAATTTGCGTTGGCTTTGCTTTGACGGTTGAGATAGCGCGCCTTATCGAACATCACGAACCAGCTGATCACCGCCATGATCAGAAGGACGCCGATTACGACCCAACCGTCGATCGTGACCGATTTCAAAATCACCGCGAAGTAGCCATTGAACCAACTGGCGGTCTCCTCATCGGGGCTGAAGCTGATCAGCTTGCCTGATCCGGCCCTTGCCCGATCGCCTGGGCCTTGATGAAACCTGAAGAACGCGCCGTCTTGGCGACTTCAAGTTCGTCCATGTCGCCGGCAAACCCGAGCATGCCGGATACGGCGGACACTGGCGCGACCACGGCCGCCCGACGCGTCGGGCGTGGGGACGGCTGCCGGCGCGGCGACACCCGCCGCATCACCGGTCGCAGGCGCTACGCCAGCGGGCGGTGTCGCAACCGGTACCGCCGGGGCGCTGTCGCCTCCAATCAATGCGATGGAATTAAGTGCGGGAATGGTAGCGTTAAGCGACGCGTAGGAATTGCCGTCGAGATAAAGCGTCACCAGCCCCGGTGAAGCCGTCAGCGACAGGTGATGCCATCCTCCAGGAGCTATGGGAGCCGCCGCAGCGCTGCGCTGGACACTGCCCGCACTCGTGATCTCAACAAAGGGCGCGCCATCGTCAAGTCCAATCACAAGGGCGCCATCGCCGTCGCGTCGGCTATAGAGTGCGGCATTGCGTTGCAGTGAGCCCGGCTTGATCCAGGCCGACCAGGTCAGTTGCGCGCTGTTTGCCGTCGCAAGCGATGGCGACGCCGGCAAGGTCAGCGTGTGCTCGCCATCGAGCCTGAGACCAAGACCGATGATGGCGCCATCCGCTGGTTGGCCGGAGCTTTGCGCGCCGTTCGCCCATACCGAAGAAATCCTGAGGTGGCGTACCGCGTTCGTTGAAGTGATAGATCAACGTCGTGTCGACGTCGTACGTGCCCTTGGGATCGTTAACCGCGACGGCCTTCTTGTTACCGTAGTAAAGCCAGACGTCGGTCTTCGCGCCCGGCTTCAAATCCGGAACCTTGACCCAGACCAGCGCTTCACCGAGTAGCGAATCGAATTTTTCGACGTGATGCTTGAGCGGCGTCTTGTCGTCGCCGGCTACGAAGCGAAGGTCGCTGCCGTCTTCCTTGGCCTGAGCGAACCTGAAGTTTCCGACATGCAGCCTGATCAGGACCGGCATCTCGCCAATCGGTTCGGTGATGTTGGCACCCGACGAACTGGTGTCCACCGTTATCTTCTTGCGGAGCGACCAATCGTCGTTCCACCATGCCTTCGCCGAGGACGGCATCAGGCAGAGCCCGGCGACCAGCATCAGCAACAGCGCGGCAAAGCGATTTCGGGCGAAGCTGACCCGCGATCGGCCGCCATGCAGGCTCCCTGCCCGTCGGGTTAAACGCCGTGCTTTAATCATCAGAATTCACCCCATACGCGAAAGAGCACATGCGCATCGTTGGCGTGCGTGTAGGTCTGCGTAACGAGCGGAATCGCCACGACGAGCATGCTATTGAGACTATTGAGGGTCTTGCAGCGCGAGCCTGCGCCGTAGCTGGCGAGGCTGAACTCCGACTGCTGACCCGGAAGCGGATGACGGATGTCGACGTAACCACCATCGGCGAAACCGAATAGCCGACACTCGTTGAAGACCGTAAACGATGGCGCGTTCTCGCCGCCCTCTGTCTTTAATTTGTTTTGCAGCCACGCACCGATATCAGGGCCACGAAACTCAAGCGTGGCGGCCGCGCCGTCGTCGCCGAGCGTTTCGGATTCCAGGTAACCGCGCACGGTATCGAGGCCGCCCGCGCTGAACTGTTCGCTCGACACCAGCGGGCCGTCGGCCACTTGGCCCTGCACCTTGCCGAACAGCTGATAGCCCGACATCAAATCCTGGGTACGCGACAGATCGGCGTTCAGATGGATGAAATTGGCGGCAGCATCAAAGCGTTTGGCGTCGAACTCATCGAAGCCACTGCCAGCGCCGCGAAAATTAAATGTGACCCCGGCGTTGAGTTGGGTCAGCGCGCCTTCGGTCTGCCAGGTCGCCGAATAGGCAGTGACGAAAGGATAGTAGGTGACCGGCGAGGAGAACGAACTTCCGCGAGGTCGACGGTTTGGCCGAAATGCTTGTAGTCGGCACCAAGCGAAATCGTGTGAAAGAAGCTATCCCGCGTCGGCAACGTGATGACCGCGCGCCCACCGATCGTCTGCCCGGGTCCGACGATGTTCAAGCCTCCGACGGTGGCGACGTTGCTGTCGGATGTCAGACCGTAGAGGAGGAAGTTGACGGAATCGGTGACGCGGGCGAGGTACGAGCCGGAGAACACTTGGGCGTCGCTGGAACGCTGCGGCGCCACCTGATAGCTGAAACTCAGGGAGTGCCCAAGCTGCCACAAATTGTCGTAGTGCACGGTGGCGCTCAGACGGTCCGGCGTGGTGTTGGGAGATTGACGGTTATTGAGTTTCAAGGCTGCCGTGGATCGGTGCCTTGTCCTCGACGACATCGACGGTGCCAGGCGTGACGCCGGCACGCAGTGCGGGCGTCACGCGGCGGTCAGACCATTGATTGAGCGCAACGATATCCTTGGAAACGTCGTTGAAATTGGGAAGCGTCCCTTCCTGCAGCGAAGTTGCCTTGGCCTTGATCTTGGCCAGATCGAAGAAGCGGGAGTTCTTGACCCGCAATTGACCCACTTTTGCTTCGACGACTTTCAGTACGATCACGTGCCCGTCGACATTCTGCGGTGGGATCGAAACGACGACGGTCTGGTAGCCTTTGTCGTGGTATCTCTTTTCGAGCGCCGCTCGCGCTTTTTCGACATCGGCGGCGGTGCGATGGGGACCGAGGAACGGATAGACCGCCTGCTCGACCTCGATCTGAGGCATCGCATCGGCGCCGTCGACCCGGATTTCGTCAATGTCGAAGTTTCGCGGGGTCGTTGGCTTGGGCGGCTGCGGCGCCACGGCGGCTTGCGCGGCCGGCTGGGCAGTGGCCTCGGTCGCGGCATGGACCGGCCGAATTGCCGCGACACCCGCAAGCAACAGCGCGCAAGCCGTCGAAACACGGCCGAGCGCGCGGAACGCGCCGGTTCGCTGGAAGCCTTTAATCCGCACAAACGTTCTTTCGCTCAGAAATGGACTGGGCAGCGGCTGTGCCGCGCTCCACTTCCCTCTGTTCAAAAGACGATTGAGATGACCCAAGACTGAATCAAAAAACTGCCCGGCCGGGAAATATCATCTATTTCATTGGATCAGCCGGGACCGGCCACCACGCGAGTTGACCGCTTCGCCGTTCAACAGCCAGTTCCCCGACCAGGCGCTGGCGAAATGGTCCAAACCACCGGATCAACTCATCAGGACAACGCCGCCCGGCAATGAACGCACGGACGCGCCGAACAATCCGCGGACCTGTCCGACGAAATCGTCGAGCTGATCAAGGTGAAACGTACCCGTAATCATCCGCCGCCCAAGTTGCGAATTCATGATGACGATCCTGCCGGGACGATAGCGGTTGACCTCTTCGACAACATCGGCGAGCGGCTGGTCGCGGATGATCAGAAGCCCGTTTTGCCAGGCGGTGGCCTGTTCTGCGTCAAGCGCACTCGGAGCGCCGAGCCCGTCGACGGCGTAAGAAACCTGTTCGCCCTTACGAAGCCGCAGGTTTTGGCTGCCGGCTTCGACAAGCACCGCTCCGTCCACACAAGACACCAACACCCTTCCAACGAGACAACGCGCATCAAATTCGGCATCGGTCGCTGATATTTGCCCATTTGCGGCCTTGACCACGAAAGGACGCCCCGTCTCCAGCTTTGCATTGATTGCCATCTCTCCCGAAATCAGCTCGATTCCGGAACCGCTTTCGGTCGTACGTACCGCGATGCTGGTCTGAGTATTGAGTTTGAGCGAAACCTCCTTCGAGAGGACGATATCGCGACGTTCACCCTTGCCGGTGCGATAATCCGCCGAAAGCTCCTGCAACGACGGCCAAAGGCCCAACGGCGGCTGGATCACGAAATAGGTCGCGGCTGACGCGGCGATCAGACCGCCAAACAGCGCGCGGCGACTGGTGAGCAAGTGCGCGGTCCGCGCCGTCACCGGGGGACGCAGGCTCCGCGGCCGTCGCCACGGTGGCAGCCCGCGCCGCGGCGCCAAATGTTCGCCAAAGCTTCACCGCGTCGCGGAACGCCTGCTCGTGCTCCTCGGACTGCTGTCGCCATCGCTTTACGGCATCGCCATCTTCCTGCGTTGCCTCACCTGAATGGAGATGGATGACCCAAGTAAGCGCTTCCTTCAACAAGGGCGCAAGCTCGGAAGGGGGGTCGCCTGGCGCTGTCACGGCTCATTTACTCAATTTAGCGCGGCCACCGCGGAGTGCGGCACCCCTGCGGCCAGCAGGACGTCCCTAATATAGACGATTCACGCAGCCTAAGACTGAATCGGAACAGACGCGCAAGCAGTTATCCAATGATTTCACGACCAAAATGCAGTTCAGCGCGTGCTGACGACACAAATGGAAACGCTTCACATGTCGTTATCAAAGGAAATTCGCTCAGATGCCCTAGGCCTTGGGGCCAAATTTCCGGATCACCTTGCGGCCGAGCCGGCGGCTCAGATGCTCCATCGCATGCTGCAGATCGAACGCAACAGTCCTTGCGTTTATTCCAAATTTCTTTGCAATTTCCTCGTGCGGCAGCTGTTCTACATGCGCTGCGACAAACACGTCGCGGCGCCTTTCGGATAGCTCCGCCAACGCCTTGCCAAACTCATTTAGTTCGAAACGATCGGAGACAATCGCGAAGGCATCCGGACTTTCGTCGGGAACGTCGATGAGGGCGTCGACTTCACTGGAAGTCAGCAGCCGACCGTCACTTCGTTTGCGATCCTTCGCAACGTTGATGGCCGTACGGAAAATATAATCGGCTGGTTTGCGGACCTGCACGGCATCAGACACGCGATCCATGCGAAGAAACGTTTCATGCAACGCTTCCCGGGCGAGGTCTGCAGAGCCCAGACGGCGCGTCAATCGCCTCGCTAGCCCTTCATAATCAGCGGAGAGAGCGGCACGCAACGAGCTACTATTTGTACTAGACACCTAGAACGCCCCTCAACGATGCCGCCCGAAAGCCCCATCACGCCGCACGGCACTTATTGAGTATCGGTTAAAAATGACAGCGACGTGACCCCGATGCTGCGATCGGCTGTTACTTTCGATGAGATGATACGAAGAGCACTGCGGAGTTCGAACTACGGCAGTGTGAGACGCATCCGAGCCATCTCGTCAGGGCAAATTGAACGCCACCGGGATCAGAACGTTCAGCCTGTCAGGTAATTCCGCCGGAATACGAGGTAACGGCTCCGCGCGCCGGATCGTGTCGAGCGCTGCTGCATCGAGACTGTTATTGCCAGAACTCGACCGAACCCAAACCTCTGCCACCGTGCCGTCCCGCCGCATCGCGAAAAGAACGGTAGCAATTCCCTGAATGCCGTCGCGCCGGGCATCGTCAGGATAGCGTCGATATCGGGCAATATGCGAGAGCAGCGCTCGTTGGAAGATCGTCGCGGTCCGATCGGCCTGAAGCTGGCCGATCGGGGGTGGACTGGGATCCGACTTCTTCTCCGGCATTGACGGCTGCGTCAGCTTCGGTTCGCCGGCAGGGTTTGCCGGACTGTCCGTCGGTACCGGACGATCCGGGTTTTCGACCAGCGGGTCAGGCTGCGAGACGGCGGCAGGGGACGGCGGTTGCGGCGACATATCCCTGGAAGGCAGGGGTGGCTCCTGCGAAGGGACCAGACGAACTTCGATCACTGAATCACTGGTCCGCGCTATCGTCCCGGTCGGCAGATGATGCAGCCAGAACACCCCCGCAGCCATCAGCACCGGCGTGACGATCGCAATCGCAATCAGTTGGCGGAACCCGAGCAGCTTTGGCGTTACCGCTCGACCAGCATCGATGTCTTCGCGAGAGCCGGGGATGAGCTCGGGTGGTACGTCTTGGTCCATCGGAGTTTGCATCACCAATCTAGAGCGCCCGGATCGCAATCATGAAGCGGATCGGCTGAGGCGTGTTCGCCGGCGCAGCTTGGCTCAGTATCAGGCCCTGCAGGGCCGAAGCAACAGCGGCGTCACGATCCTTGTCGCCGTTGGAGCGCGATAGCTCGGCGCGCTGTACGATGCGCGACTGATCGACCCAAAGCCGGACCTCGGCCCGATACTCCCCGCTCGCCGCCTTGGCTTTTTTTAAAGCCTTCTGGATGTCGGCCTGCACAACGCCAATGTACTCGCCCAATCGACTCCGGTTGTTATTGTCGGTGCCGCCGCTCACATTCAAGGTCCCGAGCGCCAGATCCGCGGGCGCCAGGGCGTGCGCCGGCGGTTCGTCAGCGTCGGGCGCGGAAACTGGCGCGACCGTTATTGCATTGGCTCGCGTATAACGGACCCTCAGATCAGTGTCAGCCAGTATCATTTGCAACGCGGCGGGCGCCGTAAATTCGCCCTGCACCGGCGCCGAACGAAACCCCTGCGCCGAATTGGTCTCAAACATGACCTGAGTTCCGGTTGCAACGCTGTAAGCCTGCAACGCTTCGATCAGTGGCTGCGCCGGAATATCGAACTTCAGCGTTCCAAGCGGGCTTGAAGCATCATCCGCGAACGCACCGGCGGCCCCGGCCAGCGCAATGGCAATAGCTGCGACCGCGCCCAGAAATGACGTCGAAGCCAGCCAATCGGCAGGAAAGCGGATGGCCCGAGGCAAAATCCAAATGTCAGCCTGATCGGCATATCCGAACCACACGCGGGGCATCCCAGTAATCCTGTCCGAAGTAAAGCCTCAGAAACCGCGAAGTTAAATACGAGCTCTTTGGCCGGAACGCGATAGCGCGTTTACAAGGATCATTGTTTTACTTCGCTGCGATGACAAGTGGATATCGTCTCGCAACTATCCGCGATTCGCATGGCCATTCCCCAGTCAAGACGTATGAACGGAAGGCCCCTGCTGGCCTTCCGTTCATTGGCCGGCGCTCGCCGCCGGATCGGACGATCACCTATCGAGAAACTCTCACCATCGGTAGGTGAACTGTCCCTTCAGCCGGTTTTCGTTGGCGTTGTTGCCGAACTGCCCGGACCACAACAGGCCGACCGACATGTCGGGGCGGATGTTCACATCAAGGCCGGCTTCCGCGATCAATGCGTCGACTGTGATCGGTGTGCCCGCCACAGCGAACGGCGTACCGCCGGCGAACGAAGCCAGGATCGCGGTATCGGTGTCGCCAAAGGCATGCCGCCAGCCGACCGTACCGCGGCCCACAAAGGAAGCGCCGTAAAGTTCCCCGAGCTGAGCCGACGAACGCAAGCCAATTGTCGTGAACGTCACGTCGCGATCGCTGGCTGTAACCGACAGCGCAGCAACGCCGCCGGTCTCGCTGAAGGCGCTGGTGTGATGGTTAAGGTAATTCAGATCCGCAAAAGCATCGAGTGCGGTCGCCGCCACAACGAACCGGTAGTTTGCTTCCCCGAAGACCTGCGGTCGTCCCTGCGTTGTAATTGGCGAGGGCCGTTTGCGCAAAACCCGGGAAGGCAACGGTACGGCTCGACGATATATCGTTCGAGCTGTAGACGACACCGCCCTGCAGGCCGAATGCGCCCTGCCGCACGCCGCCATAACCGGAGATGTGATAGCTGTCGGCATCGAGCGAGGAAGCGCGGGTGTTTACATCGACATTCGAGTGGGAGTAACCGCCGGCGATGCCGAATCTCCAGGTGCCCAAGAAGGTCGCATCGAATCCGGAAAGAATTCCGCCAGTCGAAGCCTTCAGCGCAGCGGCATTGCCGTCCGAACCCCTGTTCATCCAGTCGCCCAGGCCTTGCGCCCAAACCGCGTAGATCAGTGGCGGCGTCATCATTACGGGAGCCTTGCGCGCCATCGCTCCCCACGGACCCGCTTTCGTCTTGTCGCCTTCAGCATAATTCAAGACGCCGTCGTCCGCGGCGAAGTTATTGACGCCGGCGGTCGGCGCCACCGTCGACGTGCCGTTGCCGAACGGTTGCGACAGGCGGTTGTTGATCGCGTCACCGACTGCGAGCGCGTTGTTGATCAGCGCGGATTGCGCACTGGCGTGCGCTTCACCGGAAAGCGCGTCGAACGCCGTCTGCGCGCCAGCCATGTTCTGCTGCGTCACCGACGTAAGGAGCAGGTTGCCGCCCGGCAATGACGAGACACCGCCGGCAGCCGCTCTCTGGTTGGCGGTGGTGCCGACCGACGCAAAGGATACGTTGTTGCGGGTCAGACTGAGATTGACCTGATCGGGATTGCTGTAGTCCAGCGCCGAGTTCAGGAACAGCATGTTGGTACCAACGAGGCTGGCGAATTTACCGGTCACGCCGCCGGTCGCGGACAGAATGGTGTAGCTCGTGCCGGCAACGTAGTTGCCGGTGCCGGCGTTGACCTGAACCGTGCCGCCCTGCAGCGTTGCCGTTGTGGCGGCGATCTTGCTGTTCTGGCCGCCCGCCGTGATGCCGACCTGGTAGGTCGAGCCGGCGGCGAAAGTAATGGCCTTGGTGGTCAGTGTTCCCGTGCCGGTCGGCGCCACGGTAGCGCCGTTGGCGACGCTGACGTTGCCGAGACTGCCGGCGCCGGCGAGCGTCGCGCCGGAGCTGATCGTGGTCAGCGACGAGTTGGCGATCGAACCGCCGGCCGCGACGGTGAGCGTGCCGGCCGTGACATTGGTGGCCGAGGTGTAAGTGTTGACCGCGGTCAGTGTCGTATTGCCGGATCCGATGAAGTTGACCGAGCCGGTGGTCGGCGCGCCAGCGGTGTTGTCAGCGATCACGCTGGAGAACACGTAGTTCGCCTGGTTGTGGTTGAAGTTGATGGTGGAGGACGCGCCTCCCATGAAGATCGGCGCAGTAATGGTGCCGGCATTGCCGCCGGCGCCGATGTTCAGCGTGCCGACACCACCGGAGGCATAACCGACATTCAGTTGAGCTGCGGTCAGCGTCGCATTGTCCGCCACCGTGAGGGTGCCCGTGGTGCTGCCGCCGTTGCCGAGATCGTGGCCTACAATCACAGATCCGGTTGCGTTCAGACTTGTCCCTTGGCCTGCGATAGACGCCGTTCCGGTACCGCCGTTCCAGCCAACTTCGAGGTTCCCGGTGAGAGTAGCCTGGCCGCCGCTGGCCATGGTCAGATTGCCGGTCGCGCCGGCATTGAAGCCGAGAACCAGGGCCGTGCCCCTGAACGCGCCGCCAGTGGTGATATTCACCGTACCAGTGTTGGTGGTGCCAGCTCCGCCAAAACCCGCCAGCGTCTCACCTGCGGTCTGCGTGACGATCGCATTATTTGCGATATTCAACGTGCCTGTGCCGACCTGTTCACCGAGCGTGAGGTTGTTCCCGATTGTGAAGCCCGACCCTTGGCCGGTGACGGTAACCGTCCCTGTTCCCCCCTGACCGACCTGGCCGGTGCCTGCAAAACTCGCAACGCCGCCGTTGGAAATCGTCAAGCTGTTTGCGCCGGACGAACTGAAGCCTACGGCAAGGTTGCCGCTGGCGGTCAAGGTCGAACCGGCGCCATCGATCGTGCCGTTGCCGAGCGCACCGCCGTCGCCGATCGCGACATTTACCGCCGTAACTGTGCCGCCGGAGAGGATATTGAGCGTACCGGTCGCACCGGGGATCTGCGCGACATAGATGTTGTTTCCAGCGTTCTTGATCTTGCCGCCGTTGGAAACGGTCAGGGTGCCGACAGTGGTGGTGCCGGGGTGCGGTGCCGCCGGCCACGACAATGTCCGATCCAGAGTTCCAGGTTGAGCCGGCGCCATCGACGGTGAGCTTGCCGGTGCCACCGGTCGTCACACCATCATTGTAACCGATCAAGGTAGCCTGCGTGGAATTGGTCGAGGTGTTCAAGGTGCCACCCGCCGAGACCAGGACCGTGCCCGAAGAACCCGTACCATAGCCGAGAGCCAAGGCGCCTGTGTTGTTTGCGCCGACTGTCCAAATCGATCCTGCCCCGGTGACGGTCACCGATCCAGTGCCGCCCGCAGCGGTGGTGCCGCCGGTATAGCCGATATCGGCGTTGCCTTGGTTCGAGAAAGTCCCGCCGGCGGAGACCGTGATCGAGCCGCTAGCACCAGTTCCCGACCCTACGGTGAGGTTACCCCCCGCGCCGATGACCCAGCTCGAACCTGTCCCCGCGATAGTGACGGCGCCGGTGCCGCCGGCCGGAACGCCCGCCGCTTCGCTGTTGGAGCCGATTGTGTTGAGGGCAGCGGTCGTCAGGGTACCGCCATTGGTGATGTTTATTGTGCCCGTGCCGCCGTTGAAACCTTCTCGGATCGCCGCGGTCGGATCCGCCACCGACCCGCCGTTGATATTGAGGGTACCGGTGCCGCTGGTCGAACCGACCGTAAGGAGCCCTCCCGTCATGTTCAGAAGGCCGCCGGTCCCGGCACCGGTGCCAATGGAAAGCGTACCTGCGGCGCCGGAACCGAAGCCGACGCGAACACCGACATTGCTCGCGTTCCAGGTCGAGCCCGTGCCGGAAACGACCATCGTGCCGGTACCCGACGTCGCGGTGGAGATGCCGCCCCGTCACGCTGGCGGGTGCGATACCAATGGTGCTGTTGAGTGCCGTCGAAAGCGTTCCTCCCGCGACGACATCCAGTTCGCCCCCGCCAAGAACCTGAAGTCCTCCGGCGGTCGCGGTGCCACCAGCGCCGATCGTCACAATGCCGGGTGTTTGAATGAGCGTCGGACTATCGGTCGCTGCAGGCAGCCGGTGCGTCGCGGTGTTGTCGGTCCAGTCGGCCGCCGTGAACCAACTGGCATTGGTACCGCTCGGAGCGGTCCACGTCACGGTCTGCGCCCTGGCTTCGCCCGTGAAAGAAAGCGCAATCAGCGGCACCCGCGCCCAGCAGCGCGGTGCGCGCTACCGATCCGCGCAGCAGGTGGCGCTGCCGGGAGAAAACGGCATTTTGCCCTGGAGTTTTTCGGCGCGTTCGCTTCGTACATGGTCCGCTCTTTTCTTTTCGAATTCCGCCCGGCGACGCCGGAGATTTTTAAAACCATCGGCCCTCACGAGCCGCACGACTGCATTCGCTGTCGCTCATGCGACGGCGTTTCGGCTGCCTTTGAGCCAGCCGCTATTGTTGTGCTTGCGATCTCTTGCTGTTCGGTCGGAAGCTCTCAGCCGCCTCTTCACTCAGCACAGGTGTGTCAGGTTTTGCCGACCTGCGACGACAAAGCGTCGCCACCGACCGTCCCCAAGCACTACCGACTCTCACTTTTTCTGCGGCGCCCTGCGCGCCAAACACCCTTTCCGGCACAAAGCCGTCCCCTCAACAGGAGCGCGCGACCGCGGCAAGATCGTCCGATCGAATCCCCTCACCCGAGAAGACGATTGGAGCCGTCCGAGACTGAATCAAAAAATTACTAGGTTGGCGAAAAAGGGAATTTAATGAGGCCCATTGATCTTGTCAGGGATGAAAGATGCGGTCTTTGAAACGCTATTGCTTACCGGCAGTGACTCCGCAATTAGATGATCCGGTTTTCGGCTGGACGATTACGAGCCAAGCGGAACGCCGTTAGCGAATCTGGCGCGGCCGATCACCGACGGCGCGCTGACCTTCAACAGCGCCCAGACCGGAACTATCCAGATCGTCAGTGCGCGCCGTCCTTGCCGTCTCTCGCAGCTCAACGAGAACCAGGGCATTCCCGCAAGAAACCTCAATCAAGCGCTAACCGACATCATCGCGCAGAACCGCGAGATTTGAGACAAGACGAACGACATGACCGGCCGAGGGTTGTGGTCGCTGGTTCGAATCCAGCCCCGGGGAGCCAAATTACCCTTATAAATCAGTTATTTCTCACATCGTCGTTTCCCCCACTCCGCCCCACGACTTCGGTTATGGGGCGGAATGCGAATTATTTCCCGGTTCCATCCGCTTATCACTCTCCCGTAATGGCGTGCTGCAGCGCCCAGACAATACAGCGCACCATTCACGGTCTGGGGAGCGCACAGAAGGGACAATGCGGACCCAAGCGTCCTCCCCGATCCCAGGACTGTGCGCGTTTTCGGGCTAGTGTAGTTATCTGTCTTGAACCTTCGTCTCTCCATGGTGACCCAACCTTAGGGCGAGTTGAGCCCTGCCCAAGAGGGAGAGAATCATGAAAACCCATTACACCATCGCACTGGCAATGTTCGCAGGCGTCGGCCTTGGCGCGGCCGCGATTGAGGGACTTCATGCTCAGGCCAAGCCGCCTGTCTACTCGGTCGCTGAAATCGATATCGTGGATCAGGCAGCTTATTCGACTTATGTCCCGAAGGCTCAGGCCGCCATCAAGTCGGCCGGTGGCAAGTTCCTTGTCGCCGGAGGCACGATCACTGCGGTAGAGGGCGAACCACCGAAATCGCGCGTTGTCATTCAACAATGGGACGGCCTCGAGAAATACCAAGCTTACCGCAATTCAGCGGCGTTCAAGGATCTTCTACCGCTACGCGCGAAAGTAGCAAAATGGCGCACCTTTGTCGTCGAGGGCGTGCCGCAGTAGCAGCGCAGACCGATTGAGGGCGCGAGACCAAGCCTCGCGCCCCTTCGCCCATTATCGCTTCAAGCGCCTCGCATGCACGCTGCCGGTCAGGCCGCGCGGCCTTCGTCGCTTTGTGGGGCGGCGGCTTCCTGCTCTGCCTTGATCAACCCTTCCAGCACGCGCTTGTAGCGCACCGGGCCGACGTCGATTTCGAGTAACACCGGGTATTCCGGTTTCTTTCGACTGAGCATCATATCCTGCTGCGCCTTGATGATGGTCTGGTCCTGTTCCTGGAAGGCCAGTCGACGCAGATCGGATACCTTGGCCTGAATCTCGCCGTCGAGCGGCTGACCCCAGCTGATCGGATTGAACCGGACGGCACAAAACAGATAGTAGGTGGTGGTCTCGGTTTCCGGCGTCAGGAAATGCATGCCGTAGAAACCGGTCCCCGCTTCGCGCGGCGCGCCGGGCTCGGTTACGCCGGTGTCATTGATCATGCAGGCCGGGACATCCCAGCGCATGTCCATCCACAAATCGACCTGCCGTCCGTCGTTCTTGTAGATCAGGTCGTAGAGGCCGGGGGCCGGCACGTTCGGAATGCTGCGGCCGACTTTGACGGTGGTGCCCTTTTGCTCGATCGTGAGATTGGCCTTGACGGTATGTTCGCTGCCGAGAATCCCCTCATGAACAATCGCGGTGTGGCTGAGGTCCATCAGATTGTCGATGATCAGTTCGTAACTGGCTTGCATCATCAGCCAGTCGCGCTTGCTGACGACCTTCTTCGGGTCCGGATCGAGAATGCCGAAATCCGGGATCAGCGATGGATCGGCTTCCTTCTCGCCCATCCAGATCCAGATCATCGAATGCTTTTCCACCACGGGATAGCTGCGAACTTTCAGCGCCGGCGAAATTCGCCCGCTGCCATGTGGATTGAAAACGCATTTGCCGCTGCCATCGAATTCGAGCGCGTGATAGGGGCAGCGCACATTGGCGCCCTTCACAATCTTGCCCATCGAGAGCGGCGAGAACCGGTGGGCGCAGGCGTCCGCGAGTGCGGCGACCTTGCCGTCCGCTTGCCGAAACAGAACGATCGGCTCGTTGAGAAATTTGCGCGCGATCATCTGCTCGGGCGCAAGATCCTGCGACCACAGCGCGACGTACCAGGTGTTGTAAAGAAATGCCATGACGCCTCGCTCCCCTCGTCCTGGCGCTCGGCCGCCGCGCGGCAGCGGACACGGCCATATCGTTCCAGGCTGCAATCATGCGCCGAAACACCCCATTCGCAAGTCGCCCCGATGAGTGACAAGAATGAGTGACAGGCATGGGGCGTATCCACCCTGAAGCAGGCCCTCAGTGGATATCGGGATGGCCTCGGCCGCCTCCGTTCAAAATCAGGGCAAACAACTCGTTCTGCGAGGTGACCCCGAGCTTGGCATAGGCGCGGCGGCGGTAGGTCCTGACCGAATGGAACGACAGACCGAGATCGAGCGCGATGGCCTCATTGGAATAGCCGGTCACGATACGGGCGCACACCGCGGCCTCCCGCGACGACAGCATCGGAGCGGTTTCAGATCCTTGAAGGATGTCCACGAGCCGCGTCAGACTTGGGAATGTCCTGGGCAACATCCTTGGCAATGCCCGGGTCGGCCTGAGGTCCAGATGGCGCTCGAACGCCGCGGCCAGCGGCGCCTTGATCGCGTCGATCCTGTTGAAATCCTCGCCGCCGAAGCTGCCGCAGCGGCGATCGCGATACAGCGACAGGCAGATGGCGTCGCGCGGCCTGCGCAGGATCACGCACAATTTGCCGGCGATCCCCGGTTCGACAAACAGCCGCTGGGCATATTCCGTGTCGGCGATTTCCTTGACGGCGAAGCCCTGCAACTCGACCGTTCGCGAAGTGGCCGGCGTACAGCGCGACCGGAACGGATCGTAGACATGGTAGCGGCGGACGTAGTCGTGAACCAGCGAGTGCACGCAGCCGTCTTGCCGATCGTCCTTGGCCGCCAGCGTCTCGACTGTCACGTCGTCGCGGAAATGGTGCAGCACGACCTGGCGCGCGCGCATTTCCCGGTGAAATGCGTCGAACAGAACGTCTTCGAACTCATCCTTGCCAATGGACAGAATGACGTTTTCGAGCACGGTTCCTCCCGGCAATCGCTGCTGGATTGCGCGTTGTCGAATATCCTAGGTCGACAATCCCCAAGTCTCAAGCATCAACTCTCAAGCCACAAGTCTCACGCCGCTCTTGGCTGCACCTCTCAGAGATCGAGCACCAGTTCAGGGTCGAGGCTGCGGGATACGCAAAGCAGCATCTGGTTTCCCGCGCGCTGTTCTTCCTCCGTCAACATCAGGTCGCGGTGATCGGGCCGCCCCGCCAGCACCGCCGTCAGGCAGGTCCCGCAAACGCCCTGCTCACAGGAGGTTTCGATTTCGATTCCGGCGGCCCGCAAGGCTTCGATAATGGTCTCATTGCCGCGGACCTGCACGACGGCGCCTGATCTGGCGAGTTTGACCTGAAAGGAGTCAGCTTCGGCGTTCGATACCGGCGTGTCGGCCGTAAAATATTCCAGATGCAGCACCTGATCCGGCCTGGACGCAACGACCTCGCGAACAACCTGCATGAAGGGGCCGGGACCGCAGGTGTAGACATGCGCATTCGCCGGAGCCAGTTCGAGCAGCGACGTCACAAGCTGGCGGACGGCGTCGCCATCCAGCCCAAGATGAAACCGCGTCCGTGACGCCAGCGGCGTGGCGCGGATTTCGGAGGCGAACGCCACCGGATCAGCCGACCGGGCAAAATAATCCAGGGGAAAACGACTGGCCAGAGGCCAGCAGCCGATAGGCCATGCCCAGAAGCGGCGTAATGCCGATCCCGCCGGCCAGCAGAACCGAATGCGAGGCGCCCGCGTGCAGCGCAAAATTGTTGCGCGGCAGTCCTATTTTCAGCGATCCGCCTTCCCTGAGCGCATGCATGAACCGGGACCCGCCGCGCGAATTCGGCTCCAGCTTGACCGCGATGCGGTAGGAACCATCGGTCGCCGTAGTATTGATGAGAGAGTATTGCCGGATCAGTTCACCGGCATGAACATCGATATGCGCGCCGGCCTCGAAAGGCGGCAGAGGCTTGCCGTCTGGGCTGACTAGTTCGATCGACCTGACATCCTCGGCTTCGGCGCAAACCCGCCGGATCAGGGCATTCTGAACGGTCAATTCCGGCCTCCAGTATCGCATCTCCCGCGCAGATTGCCGGCGTACACTCGTTTTGCTCAAGCGAAATTCACGAAATTCCCATGAGCAAAATTCAGGGGGCACGGTCTATCGGTGCTCAGCACCCCGGTCAGGCTGCGACAATCCGCACACGCAATTTCCCTCATGGCCTATTTGAAAATTTCACGACTCCGAGGGGGCGCACCTCGCATCGTCGCGCGGTAGAACCGTAGCCAAACAAAAAGAATAATCATAGCCAATCAAGAGCATTCAAGGGGGAATCCGATGTCCAAGCGCCTTTTGTGCGCCGCGTGCGCGGTTGTGATTTTCAGTGGCTTGTTGCCTGCAGGAGCCCAGACCAAGGCCGTTGCGCCGGTCAGGATCGGCGTGCTGGCCGACATGTCCGGCATTTTCCAGGGCAATTCCGGCAAGGGCGCCACGGTTGCCGCTCAACTCGCCGTCGAAGATGTCGGCAGCAAAGTGCTCGGCCGCCCGATCGAACTCTTGACCGCGGATCATCAGGACAAGGCCGACATTGCCGGCGGCATTGCGCGGCGCTGGTACGATCAGGAGGATGTCGTTGCCATCGTCGACGCCGTCAGTTCGGGCATCTCGCTCGCCGTGGCCGCGGCGGCCAATGAAAAAAAGCGGGTGTTTCTGGCCAGCAACGGCGCCACATCCGCATTGAACATGGCGCAGTGCAATCCGTACACGGTGCAATGGCGCAACGACACCTACGCCGCCGCCAAGGCGATCACGGAATCGACGCTGAAGAGCGGCGCCAAGAACTGGTACATCATTGCCGCCGACTATGCCTTCGGTCACGCCCTGCAGAACGAGATTACGCAGATCGTCACCGCTTCCGGCGGCAAGGTCGTGGGAAGCGTGCGTCATCCGGTTGGGGCTTCAGACTTCGCCTCCTACATTTTATCGGCCCAGAATTCCGGCGCCGATGTCGTGGCGTTGGCGAATGCCGGCGACGACATGGTGAAGACGCTCAAGACCGCGGATGAATTCGGATTGATGACATCGCCGAAGCAGAAGGTGGTGAGCATGCTGGTGTTCATCACCGACGTGCACGCGCTGGGGCTCAAGACCATCAAGGGTCTGGTTGTGGTCAGCGATTTCTATTGGGATATGGACGACAAGACCCGCGCCTGGGCCGAACGCTATTACAAGATCATGGGTTCGATGCCCACCATGTCGCACGCCGCCGGCTATTCGGCGACGTTGCAGTACCTCAAGGCGATGGAACTGGCGAAAAGCGACAAGGCCGAAGATGTTCTGGCTATGATGCACAAGATGCCGATCGACGACATGTATGCACGCCGCGCCACCTTGCGCGAAGACAACCTCCTCACCCACGACGTCTATATGCTCCAGGTGAAAACACCGGCGGAAAGCAAGCACTCGTGGGATTATTACAAAGTCATCGACACCATCGCCGGCGAGCAGGCCTTCCGTCCGCTCGCCGACAGCACCTGTCGGCTTGTGAAGAAATGAGCGATGGCTGGAGATAATATCGGCGCGGAAACCGCAAGCACGCTGCATCAACCGCGATCCCGGGACGAGATTGACAATGAGGCCATCCGGCAGGCCTGGCTGACATTCGCCGGAGCCGTTCCCGACACCGCGGCAGGCCGCGTTTCGCGCGGTGAGGTTTTCTATTCGGCGCTCGATCTCGCCGAACACCTGATCGCCCCGAATGAGCTTTCCGGGTGGAGGATCAGTTTTACGTCCGAAGGCGGTCCCTATACGGCAACCCTGATGTTGCACAATCCGCGATCCGGCATCGTTTCCGAAATATCGGCCGAGCACGCGCAGTCGCTTACACTGGCCTTTATCGCCGTGATCGGCAGGTGGGCCGGAACGGCGACGAAATAGCCGTAGCGCCCGAGCGGCGTGGACCGCCCTGCATCAAGCCCCGTCTTCGCTCAACAGCCGATCCAGCACCCGGCGGTAACGGACCGGGCCCGCATCGATGGTCAACAAGACAGGAGTGAGCGTGCCGCCCGCCTGGTCCATGCAGATTTGTTGCGCCTCGATCACCGGCACATCCTGCTCGGCGAAGGCAAAGGTTCGCATCTCGTAGATCTTGTCCCGGATCGCGGCGTTTTTATCATCGCCGGTCAGCACGTTCCAGCGCGCGGCGGTGTAGTGATAATGCGTGCTCCGCTCGGTTTCGGGCGTCAGCAAATGGATGGCGAAATATCCGGTGCCTTTTTCCTTGGGCTCACCGGGCTTGCTCGATCCGAATTCGAGAATCATGTTGCTCGGGGCATACCAGGAAATGGTGTTCCACTGATCGCCGCGCTCGAAACCGGCCGGGCTCATCATCTTGAGGATACCGGGGGTCTCGGCATTTTTTGAAATGCGGCTGACCGAGACGACGTCGCCCTTCTGATCGACGGCAACGTCGGCATTGGCGGTATCCGCGTTGCCGAGGATGCCGACATGCACGTAGGAGATGTGGCTGAGATCGAGCAGATTATCGACAACCAGTTCGTAGTTTGCCGCGACCTTGAGATAGCCCGGCCGCGTGACATGCAATGCCGGCCGGTTGTCGAGGCAGCTATAGTCCGGGATTTTCGCGGCGTCCGCTTCCTTGTCTCCCACCCAGATCCAGATCAGCGAGTGGCGCTCGACGACAGCGTAGCTCTTGAGATGCGCGGCACTGGAAATAGCGCCATTGCCGTGCGGATTCTTGACGCACTTGCCGTTCGCACTGAATTCGACGCCGTGATAGATGCACTGAACCCGGTCGCCGGGCAGCAATTTTCCCATCGATAGCGGCGCGAACCGGTGCGAGCAGCGGTCTGTTATCGCAGCCGCGCTGCCGTCTTCCTTCCTGAAGAAAACGATTGGCTCGTTCAGGATGGTGCGATGAAGTAATTGTCCGGCGGCGAGATCCGTCGAGAACATTGCGACATACCAGGTATTGCGCACGAACCGGGCTTTGTCGCTGCGGCCGGGCGGTGTCTCCAGCCGCGGCCTGGCAATATGGGCTACCGTTTGAGGCGAACTTTCCAGCGTGCTGGCCATCAGACGTCTCCTCCGTTGCGATCTTCGTCGCTATCGGCAGTCTAATTAGGCAAGGCTTGGCCGCACACGAATTTATCTATGGCGCGCATTAAATAAATTCATCGGCGGCACGCATATCTCCACATAGCGGCTATTTAAGCGCACGCGATCTCTGCCTCATCGCCCCGTTTTCGAGATAGACAACGCCGCCACTTCGGGCCGAGCTATTGATGAACTCAGCGACAAAGGCGCGTCCGATATCGTCCTGCTCGATGGCGCCAAAGGGTCCCGGAATCAGACGCCCCAACCAGGCGACATAGCCCGGCGTGTGCGCATTGCCGGCGATAATTCCCGGACGAAAAATTGCGAGGCGTTGGAAGCCTATTGCTTCAACCGCCTCTTCTTTCAATCCCATGACCCGCGCATAGCGAATCCTGCTTTTCGCGGTGCTTCCTGCGGCCGAGAGCAGAGCAAATTGAGTGATCCCTCCAGCCAGACAACCGCGGGCAAAGCCACCGACCACGCCAATTTCGAGCGCCTTTAATTCCGCCTCGCTCCACTTCATGCTGCCTTTACCGACGCCAACACAGGATGCGCCATAGACAGGGTCGCCTTGCGCAACCATGCGCTGCGCAACCCTGGTCACTTCCATCGAAAACTGAGAAGCTGCCGTATCCAGGATCACCTGCCGCACACGGGAATCAGCGCCCAGGGAAATCGCCTTGCGATTGACCATCACGACTTCGGCGCAGGCCGGCTCCGCAGTCAGCGCGCACACCACCGCGGCTCCCACCTGCCCCGTGCCACCGATGATCAAGACACGAAATGGCATTTCAGGCCTTTTGCCAGTGGCCGGATGAGACCCGCACCAGAGAGTCAGTGCTTGCGTCTCGCGAGGCTAGAACCAGCTTGGGTTCGGATAAGGATTTACCTTGAAAGGCGAAGTCCCACCCGGCGCGTACATCGGGTCGCGCGCGCAGGCGGCGCTTCCGCGATTGTCATAACTTCCCGAGCCCCGGAACGCGTTGAAAGACTGATAGTCGTACACGGGACTGTAGGGGTTTCCAGGCTGAATCGTCGCACAATAGGTGCTGATGGTTTGCTGCGGGGGCTGACTCAAATCTTGTTGCTGCTGGGCCATTGCGGGCGTCGCCATCACGGCAAGAACCAAAGCGAACCTGAATTCTCTCGATACCATCAAACTGCTCCCCTTGGTTCCAGAACGACCCAGGCAGGATTCGCTTTTAAGACATCTACCTGGTTTTTTAAAAGGCATTTGGGGCAGGACAGAAAATTGTGATCGCGCGTTTGCTCCCTCCAAACTCAGGAAAACCCCGGGGCTGGTCACCGCCTTCGGGCGCGGACATGGTCCGCGCCGATCGAAGAGCGCGACGTCAATCGTTCGATTTCGGCCCACCGTGATAACGGTGCGCATTGGCCTCGAATGCCTGCGTCGTCATCGCCGGATATGAAGCATTGAAGGCGGATCGCACCTGCTGATCCGTATGGCCGGTCGTTGCCGACCAAGCCCGGGTGGATCCGGCCGCATGCGCCGACGCAAGTCCTGAAATCGCAACCAGCATCGTTATCGATGCGGCGAGAGTAAGTTTTTTCATCGTCATGGCTCGGTATCCTTTGCTGTGTGCATCATTCCGATGATTGGGAGATGCGGATCGGGGCATAGGAATGCGAGCCAGGATCGCCCATCCTGTTATAAGCGCGGCATAGGAACCGGGTCCGCAGTTGCACCGGCACCCTCGCCGCGCGGTGTCTCCGCGCATCGAAAACGCGGTACATTTAGGCAATCCCCCTGTTGAAAAACCGGAAAACCTGTGTTTCCGTCATTGCTCGTCTGCATCGTCCCGCCAAAATCATGGCCGTCGCGTTCTGCGCCATGCAACCCGGCCGATAGGAAACGGTGATCATGAACCCGCGGTTGGCATCGATGGCGGCGTTGTGCCGGGAGGGCGCGATACCTGCTTTGGTCCTGGCGTGGATCGCTGCGTTTGGTTCGGCGGGAATCGATCACACCCGCGCCGCCCCCATCATGGCCCGCGTCGCCCCGCTTCTCACCGCGGACGCCAAATTCGCCGACAAAACCGCGCCGATCGAATCGCCTGCCGCAACCGTAATCCCTGCCACCATATCGGTCGCTGAAGCGCCCGCCCTCGCCCCTGCGCCAGCGCCCAGGGAGCCGGACCCAATCGTTACAGCCTCGCTGACGGATCCAGCGGAAGTGCTGCGTCCTGAAACGCCGGCAGATCCAGTTGTCAGCAAAGCAACCGAAGAGCCCGGCAATTCCGGGGCGGTTGTCGAGTCAAACAAAACTTCCGAAGACTGCTCCGATAGCTGCATCGACAATTATCTTTGGACGCTCTACGAGCGCACGCCCAAGGAAGACAGCGTCAAAGAGCACGAACAGCGACAGGTGACCGTCAAGAAGAAGGGCAAAATGGTAACGGTCACCCGGACCGTTACGAAAATTGCCGATGAAGACTTCGCCTGGAAGGATTTCAAGGCCGCCGAGAATGCCGGCATGCCGGTCCCGGACTATGTGATCGGAGGCATGGATCGCGAATTCAAGCAAAAACTGTTTCATCTGCTTCGCGCCGCCGATGACGCGGGCCTGTCACCAGGCATAACCAGCGCATTCCGCGATGACTATCGTCAATCGATCGCAAGCGGCCTCAAGGCGGCCAACGACCGGTCCTATCATGGCGGCAGTTCGCGTGGCGGCTATAGCCACGGGATTGCGGCAGACGTCGTCGGCATCAAGGGTGCGACACGGGCCGAACGTCTGGCTTCCAGCCATATCCTCTGGAAATGGGTCGATGAACACGAGAAAGAGTTCGGAATCGGACGGCCTTATCTCAACAGAGATCCCCCGCACGTCGCGTCGATCGACGGCAAGGAATACGCCGATCACCATCCCCGGATGAGAGTTCGACGCGCCGTGGCAGCAACAAAGCCGGTCAATGGCGCCGCCTCGCCGGACGCCGCGTCAAAACGCGTGAGAACGGCAAGATCGTCTTAAGACGCGAACGATCCCGCTCCGATCCGCTTCAACCGCCCGACTTGTTGATCTTCTTCACCTTGGCATCGGTCGCTTCGATCGATGCCGCCAGCTCCAGAATCGCTTTCGCGAGGAGATCGGCGGCTTCCTTGGGATCCTGCGACCGCTCGGCGCGAAGCGCATAATTTTTGGCTGAAGACAGTGACATCGGTAGGCCTCTCCTGCGGAAAATCTGCGGGGCGAGACGACGGGTTTTCTTGCCCATTGTCCAGCGTCGAGGCGCGCATTCGCCCAACTCGAATCGGCGTCAGATCACCTTCGCTTGACAAGGGTAGCTTGCGGGATCGCGGGGGTGTCACAGCGGCAAAGGTGGCACGCCAATTGCTTAATCCCTGATAGCACCGAGGAGCTCATTTTGGTTGATTTTCCGCCTTTGAATAAAATCTCGCGCCGTAGCGCTCTGGCTTTACCCCTTGGGTTAGCCGCATCGACGATCGCCAACAATTTCGTCAAGGCCGATGAGCCGGTGCGCGGTGGCACGATGGTGATGATCGTGCAGCCCGAACCCTCGACGCTCGCCCATTACGCCGTCACTGCGGGCAATATCCCGCCTATCGCCACGCAGATTTACGAAGGTCTTGTGACCTACGACTGGGATCAGAATCCGCAACCCAATCTCGCAAATTCCTGGGAGATCGCGCCCGACGGAAAGTCCATTACCTTCAAGTTGCGCGAAGGCATTTTGTTTCACAACGGCCAGCCTTTCACCAGCGCCGACGTTCAATTCTCCTTCATGGAGATTTTGAAAAAATATCATCCCTTCGCGCCGCTGCTGCTCGCCGAGCTGACCGGCGTGGACACGCCGGATGCCATGACCGCTATTCTGCGTCTCGCCAATCCCGCGCCCTATCTCATGAAGGCGCTGGCAGGACGTGACCTGCCGATCATGTGCAAATCGGTTTTCGAGGGCACGCAAATCCTGCAGAATCCGTCGGCCAACAAGCCCATCGGCACGGGGCCGTTCAAATTCGGGCAATGGGACCGCGGGCAGTTCGTGCGGCTCGATCGCAACGAAAAATATTGGAAACCGGGACTGCCCTATCTCGACCATATCATCGCGCGTTTCATCCCCGATGCCGCGACGCGCTCTGCCGCGCTCGAGACCGGCGAGGCGCATTTCGCCGGCTATAGCGCCGTCAACTACGCCGATCTCGCGCGGATGAAGACCAACCCCATCCTGGATACGACGATGAAAGGCTATGAGATGACGCCCGCCTTGAGCGTGCTCGAACTCAACGCCAAACATCCGCCGCTCGACAAGAAAGAAGTGCGCCAGGCAATCGCCTATGCGATCGATCGCAAGGTTATCTTGCGCGATGTCATGTATGGCTACGGCCAGCCGGCCACAGGCCCGCTCAGCAGGCTCTTCAAGACCGTCGGATTCTATACGGACGATGTGCGCAATTACGACGTTCCCGATCGTCTCGATATTGCCAACAAGCTGCTTGACGGCGCCGGCCTGCCGCGCGGCGCGAACGGCATGCGCTTCGGCATTCACCTTGAAGTCAACTCGTTTGGCGAGCAATGGCTGCGCCAGGCCGAATATCTGAAACAGGCGCTGGCGATCGTCGGAATCGATCTGACGCTACGCTCGGAAGACACCGCGACCTGGTTGCGGCGCGTCTATACCAATTACGATTACGACATTAACGAGCCCTTCCTCAGTCAGGGCGTCGATCCGGTCTATGGTCTCAACAAGCAATATCTGACGTCGCAGATCCGCAAGGGCGTGACGTTCGTCAACGACAGTTTTTATTCCAATCCGGAATTCGACAATATTCTCAACGAAGCCATGCGCGAGCCGGACCACGACAAGCGCGCCGTGTTGTACAAAAAAGCGCAGCAGATTCTCGCCGAGGACTGCCCGCTTGTCTGGCTCATCGACGTGCAATACGTCTCGGTCTTCAATCGAAAGCTTCACGATCACACCACCGGGCCACTCGGTACGCAGCAGGCCTTCGAACGGGCCTGGCTGGAAAAGTAAGCCGTGCGATTGGCCCGCTATATCGGATACCGGCTCGTCACCGCGCTGCCGGTGATCTTCGGCATTATCGTGCTCAACTTCCTGTTGATCCATCTGGCGCCAGGCGACGCGGCTTCCGTGCTTGCGGGCGAAAGCGGGGCGGCGACGCCCGAATATATGGAAGAGCTTCGCCATAAATTCGGCCTCGACCAATCGCTCGGCATGCAGTTCCTGACCTATGTCTCGAACATGGCGCATTTCAGCCTCGGCTATTCCTACCGCAACGATGCCGATGTCAGCAGCCTGATCCTCGAACGGCTCGGACCAACCAGCCTGCTGATGCTGACGGCCTTTGGCACCGCTCTGGCGCTCGGCATCATCCTCGGTCTCCTTGCCGCGACCGGGCGCAATTCCTGGCGCGACAACATCATTTCGGTCATCAGCCTCGTCGCCTATGCGACGCCCGGATTCTGGCTTGGGCTCATGATGATCGTGATCTTTTCGATCGGCCTCGGCTGGCTGCCGACAAGCGGGTTCGATACCGTTGGCAGCGGTCACCAGGGTTGGGCCGAGGTTTGGGACATCGGCCGCCATCTCGCGATGCCGGCGGCCTCGCTCGCGCTGTTTTATCTCGCGCTGTATGCGCGCCTCATGCGCGCGTCCATTCTGGAACAAACCGGCATGGATTACGTGACGACGGCGCGCGCCAAGGGCCAGACGGAACGCCGCATCATGACAGGTCACGTGCTGCGCAATGCGCTGTTGCCCGTCGTGACGCTAGCCGGCGTCCAGGCCGGCAACCTGATCGGGGGCTCCATCGTCGTGGAAACCGTGTTCGGCTGGCCCGGCATCGGCACGCTTGCTTTCAACGCGCTGCAATCGCGCGACCTCAATTTGCTTCTCGCGATCTTCTTCATTTCGGCCTGCCTGGTCGTGATCATCAACCTGGCCGTCGATGTGATCTACGTCCTGCTCGACCCGCGCATGGAAATTTAACATGAAAGCGGGCTTTGCGCGGTTCGCACGCAACCGGATGGCTCTGTTCGGCGCGGCCGTGCTGCTGTGCCTTCTCCTGCTCGTCGTCCTCACGCCGGTCATCTACCCGGATAATCCGTTCAAGCTTGCCGGGCCCGCTCTGCAGCCGCCGGGCGGGCGATTTCTGCTCGGAACCGACACACTTGGCCGCGACATCGCGGCGGAAATCGCTTACGGGGCGCGCACCTCGCTCATCATCGGGGTCGGCGCGACTTTCGTTGCAATTGTCCTCGGCGCGGTGGCTGGAGGGGTGGCCGGCTATTATCGCGGCACGACCGAGACCGTGCTGATGCGCATAACGGAATTCTTCCAGACCATCCCGGCCTTCATTTTTGCCTTGTTGATCGTTGCGATTCTCTCGCCTTCGGTCTTAAGCGAGATCATCGCAATCGCCGCCGTCTCCTGGCCAAGCATTGCACGGCTCGTACGCGGGGAATTCGTCTCGCTCGGCGGCCGCGAATTCGTGCAGGCCAGCGCCGGCCTCGGTGCGAGCGATGCGCGTATCATCTTCCATCACATGTTGCCGAATTGCGCCTCTTCCATCATCGCGGTCGGTTCGCTGCTGATCGGCACCGCGATTTTGCTCGAAGCGGGGTTGGCGTTTCTGGGTCTCGGCGATCCCAATGTCATGAGCTGGGGATTGATCATCAGCGCGGGACGCGCGGTCCTGCGCTCCGCCTGGTGGATCTGCACTTTTCCGGGCATCGCGATCCTGCTCACGGTACTCGGCATCAATCTCGTCGGCGACGGGCTCAACGAAGCCCTCAATCCAAGGCTGCGTGAGCGATGAGCGAGACCGTTCTCGAGCTTGAAAAGCTCACGATCGCCTTGCCGCCCGGCGCCGACCGGGCCAACGCGGTGAGCGATATCGATTTAGTGTTGCGCGCAGGCAAAGTGACCTGCCTTATCGGCGAGAGCGGATCGGGTAAATCGCTCGTCGCGCGTTCCATCCTTGGTCTGCTGCCACGCCCGCATGTGCGCATCGGCAGCGGCCGCATCCTGTTCGAAGGCAAGGATCTCGCCGTCGCTCCGCAAAACAACATGCGCAAGATTCGCGGCGCAAAAATCGGCATGATCTTCCAGGAGCCGATGACGGCGCTGAACCCGTTGCACACGATCGGCCGTCAACTCGACGAAGTGCTGCGCATCCATACGCCGCTCGGAAAAGCAGCACGCCGCGCCCGCGTACTCGAATTGATCGACAGCGTTCATCTGCCCGAACCCGGCCGCATCATCCGCTCATATCCCCACCAGTTAAGCGGCGGTCAGCGCCAGCGCGCGATGATCGCCATGGCCTTGCTGCTCAGTCCGCGCCTGTTGATCGCCGACGAGCCAACGACGGCACTCGACGTGACGACCCAGGCGCAAATCCTCTATTTGATCCGCGAGCTGCAGCGCGAGCACCGCACGTCCGTTCTCTTCATTACACATGATTTCGGTGTCGTCGCCGACATTGCCGATGAGGTCGCGGTGTTGCAGCGTGGCACTTTGGTCGAACGCGGCACGGCCGCCGCGGTGCTCGGCGCGCCCAGCCATCCCTATACTAGGGCCTTGATCGCCGCGGTGCCGAAGCTCGTGCCGCCCCCGGCGCGGCCTGCGAATACGCAACCTTTCATCGTCGAGGCGCGCGACATCGCCAAAACCTATGGCACACGGAGCATGTTCGGCGGCCGTGTCACGCCTGCTCTGGCCGGCGTGACGATTGAACTGCGCCGCGGCGAGACGCTCGGCGTCGTCGGAGAAAGCGGCTCGGGCAAGAGCACCCTGGCGCGCGCCGTCACGCGGCTGCTGCCGATCGACAGCGGCGAAATTCTGCTCGACGGCACGGATATCGCCCGGTTCTCGCGCCGCCAGCTCCGCCCGATCCGAAAACGCGTGCAGATGGTGTTTCAGGATCCCTACGCCTCGCTCGATCCGCGACAGCGCGTCATCGACATTATCGCAGAAGGCCCCGTCATTCACGGCACCCTGCCCGCCAAAGCCCGCGAGGAAGCGCAAACGCTGCTTGGTCTCGTCGGTCTCGATCCCTCCGCCGCCCAGCGTTTCCCCCACGAGTTCAGCGGCGGCCAGCGCCAGCGGATCGGGATTGCCCGCGCGCTTGCGCTGCATCCGGAAGTGCTGATCGCGGACGAGCCGGTCTCGGCGCTCGACGTGTCGGTGCAGGCGCAGATACTGGCCCTTCTCGCTGATATCAAGGCGCGGCTGCATCTCAGCATGCTCTTTGTGACGCATGATTTGCGCGTCGCGCTCCAGGTCTGCGACCGCATTGCCGTGATGAAACAGGGCGAGGTGGTCGAGGTGGCGCCGACCAACGAAATCTTTTTCAATCCGCAGCACCCCTACACCAAGGCCTTGTTCATGGCCGTGCCTGGCGGCACCTGGCAAGACCGGCAAGACCGGCAAGACTTGGAACAAGACTTGGAAAGCGTCAAGACTTGGAAAGCGTCGAGACCTTGACCGGGATTGATCTGGAGAAGAGCCATGAATTGGGAGAATGAAGCGGGCAGTTTTGCACTCGGCGATTTTGCCGTGGAAAAAGGCGGCGTGATCCGTGAGGCCCGGCTCGCCTGGCAGCGCTTCGGCACGCTCAACGACAAGCGCGACAATCTCATTCTCTACCCCAGCAGCTATTCCGCGCGTCTGGCGGATATGTCCTGGCTGGTCGGGCCGCAGGGCATACTCGATCCCACACGCTGGTGCATCATCGCGGTGGGGATGTTTTCGAACGGGGAATCGTCTGGCGCGGCGGAGACCCCGGACTATCCCGCACTCGTCACCGTCGCCGACAATGTACGGGCGCAACACCGCCTCGTTACGGAAATGTGCGGCGTGGACAAACTCGCCGCGGTTTATGGATTTTCGATGGGCGGCATGCAGGCCTATCATTGGGCGGCACTCTACCCCGAAATGGTGAAGCGCGCCTTCGTCGTCTGCGGCAGCGCACGAACGGCCGATCACAACAAGGTTTTCCTGTCCGGCCTGTTGCGCACACTCGAAGCCGCGCCCGAGCATACCGGCAATGGCCGCTTTTCGAGCGAGCCGCTGCTGGCGCTCAAGGCCTTCGGCCACATTTATGCCGGCTGGGGCCTGAGCCAGGATTTTTACCGTGCCGGACTCCACCAAAGCGCGCTTGGCGCGCCGGATCTCGAAACCTTCGTCCGCGTCAATTGGGCCGAGCGGTTCTCGCAATGCCGCGCGGCGAATCTCTATGCGCAGGCCCTCGCATGGGTTCACGGTGACATCAGCGATAACAAGCTTTACGAAGGCGATCTCGCGCAGGCGCTCCGGTCCATCAAAGCGCAAATACTGCTGATGCCGAGCGAGACGGACCTCTATTTTCGCGTTGCCGACAATGCGGCCGAACTCCTCCATCTCGCACGCGGGACCCTGCGGCCGATTCCGAGCGTCTGGGGTCATCGTGCGGGCAATCCGAGCGCGAACCCAACTGATGCCGCCTTTCTCAAGGCGGGGGTCTCGGATTTGCTGCTGAGTTAAAACCCGGCTCCTGGGCAGGCAGTCCAGCGTCAGGCCCTGCGAAGCCCAGCGTTCACTGACCGAACACCACCCGGCAGGCGTCGCTAAGGGTGGCCTTCAGGTACGCAAAAGAATATCCGCCAAATGTGAGTTGCCTCACCTGTGACCGCCGCAGGCCGATCTAAGTTTCACTGCGGGGGCAAGGGATCAGTAACCACATCGGCCGCGACCAGCGGATCGATACAATTTGAGTGATCCATTCAACCCCGAAACAAAGGACTTCTGAGACCTTACGCGCTCGAACCTTGGAGAGCGCGATGAGCGAAGCTGAATTCGAGACGTTGCTGGATGCCGTGCGAACGGCAGTCGCGACCGCGCCGCAGGAGGATTTTCTGAGCTACCCAGCATTCGATCCGCCGCCGCCCGCCAACGACAATCAGATGGAATGGCCTCTGATTCCGTTCCCCGAAGGCTGGCACGCCTCCTGCTGAAGGTGCGATGACTTCCGGCGTATCGGCCGGAAGCCGATTTTTTTCAACCGTTGCGATCGGCATGATTTAGCTTGCAGCGGTATCTCGTTCCGCGCGTCAAGCACGCATCCAAAAATGACCGCCGCAGCCGGGTAAGTGCGGCGGTCAAGTTTGGAGGAGAACGCTCTGTCGAAAGAACCGCGATCGGCCCCCTCTGCAGGGCATCATTTTCCATGCATGTTTCGGGCCGTCAGCGGATCGGAACTTAGGCGAAAGCCGCGCCAGCCGCCCCTCTTCGCGATCAGGAATCGCGTCGCCGGGGTCACGTAAACATCGCTTACACGATTAAGGTGAATTCTCTGAAATAATCCACAAGCAATTGATTATATTAATGGAGGCCACGACCAGAATTGAACTGGTGTACACGGTTTTGCAGACCGTTGCGTAACCACTCCGCCACGTGGCCCCATGGGGCGGGATCAATACAGAGCCTCAACTCGTTAGGCAACCATGCTGGTCCAGCGCGCCAAAAAGTTCTGAAACCCGGATTCCCCTGCGTTTCTGAAACGCTCCGGCCCCGCCGGGTTCCGGACACCGGCAAATGGCGTCTCGCGGTACCCGACCTGCCTGATTATGAGGCGCGTTTGCGGCGACGGTAATCCCGCTTCGGCTTCGGTTTGGGCGCTAGTTCCGGCAGCGTGCTTTGCGCCTCGCGATATCTGGCCAGCATCCGCTCGAAACTGTCGTTCAGTGTCGCGGTGATATCAGGTCGCTTTTCGAGGCTGCCAAGCAGCATCGCCGCCGCCTCGATGGTCGACAGGCCGTCGCGGCGCGGTTCACGGCGCAGTTGTCCGTAACGTGACGGGCGCGCCGGGCCGAGAATCACGCGCTGGCACTTCAGCATCCACGCATTGCGCCACCACAGCGCCTTGGCCTGGCTCCAGGTGCCGTCGAGCAGCACGATGCCTTCGATGTCTTTCAGGATGGCGCGCTGATTGTCCTCGATCTCGCCCTTGCGGTTGATGGCAACGATATCGCGGTCGGTCTCTAGGTCGGCGACCTTGGCGGAGCCGAGATAGAGCACCGCCCAGCGCGAGGGATCGTGGACCGGGCGGCCCAGCGCCTTGGAGAGGCTCGGCCACGACAATCCGATCTTGAGCACGGCATTGGCGAAATGCAGCGCGGTCAGCCGCGCGGTGCCGAGCGCCCTGTCCTGCTCCTGCGGATGCTGCAGAATCAGCAGCGCGACGCGGTTTTCGATCGGCGTGATGCTGTCGCAGATGCACAGCGGCAACGGCTTATGGCAGTGCGGACAGTCAGGGATCGCTTCCGCGACGCCGGTGTCAGGCTCGGATTGTTTTGACATGGGTCCGCTATACGCTGGCCAGCGGCGGGCTTCAACAAGCCAGGGCCGATTCCGGTCCATTTCGCGGACGCCGGAGCGGGCTAAACCCGGGTCGCGCAGGACCAATTCCTGCTGAAACTTCAAGAACAAGCGCCCGTATCTGGTTTATCAACCAGCGGGGGATGGAATGCGCGTAGCGGTTATCGGAACGGGAATCGCCGGCAATGCGGCTGCCTGGACCTTGTCCAAGAATTATCCGGTAACGGTTTATGATCGCGAATTGAGGCCCGGCGGCCACAGTCACACCGTCACCATCGACTATGACGGCACGCAGCTCGCGGTCGATATCGGCTTCAGGTCGATATCGGCTTCATCGTCTATAACGAGCTGAACTATCCCGACCTGACGGCATTGTTCGAACATCTCGATGTCGAGACCGTGGAAAGCTGCATGAGTTTTGCGGTGTCGGCCGACGCCGGTCGTTTCGAGTGGAAGGGCGGCGGCGCCAATTGGGGCGAAACCGCCAGCGGCCTGTTCGCGCAGCCCCGAAACCTGCTTTCGCCGTCCTATCTGTGGATGCTGCGCGACATCCTCACCTTCAACACCCAAAGCGTCCAGGACCATGCCGCGGGCCGGCTGGCCGGGCTGACGCTTGGGGAGTATTTTAGCCGTAACCACTTCGCGCCGAGGCTATTGACCGATTATCTCGCGCCGATGGGGGCTGCGATCTGGTCCGCGCCGGCCCATGAGATGCTGGATTTTCCCGCCGAGAATTTTGTCGCCTTCTTCAACAACCACCGTCTGCTGCAATATGATCGCCCGATCTGGCGTACCGTTAGAGGCGGCAGCGGGTGCTACGTCGAAAAAATGACGGCGGCGTTTCGCGATCAGCTTCGGCTGGGCTGCGCGGTGACCTCGATCGAGCGCACGCCGCACGGGGTCGTCGTCCATGACAGCCACGGCCGAAGCGACAGCTACGATCACGTAGTGATCGCAGCACACAGCGATCAGGCGTTGGCGATGTTGTCTGACGCCGACAGCCGGGAGCGCGCCATTCTCGGCGCGATCGGCTACGCGCCCAACACCGTCTATCTGCATCGCGACCCCAGACTGATGCCGAAACGCCGGCGAGCCTGGGCGTCGTGGAATTTCCTGCGCTGGCAGCGCGAAGGAACAACCGAGAACGACGTCGCCGTGACCTATTGGATGAACCGGCTGCAGGGCATCGATGACGACAAGCCGCTGTTCGTCAGCCTTAACCCGCCCTTCGCACCGGATCCGGCGCTGACCTTCGGCAAATACATGTGCGAACATCCACAATATAACGCGGCCGCTTTCGCCGCCCAAAAGCGGTTGGACGAGATTCAGGGCCGGCGCCACACCTGGTTTTGCGGCGCCTGGACCGGTTATGGTTTTCACGAGGACGGCTTGCAGTCCGGTCTCGCCGTCGCGGAGGCGCTGGGCGCCGCGGCGCCGTGGCGCGGACCCCTGCTCGAACTCGCGCAAGCCGCGGAGTAGCGATGACCGAAGTAGCTGACAAGGCCTCAACAGCTGATGACGGAAGCGCCGCGGCGCTTTATTTTGGCGAGGTGATGCATGCGCGCCTGAAGCCGATGGGACATCGCTTCAGTTATCGTGTGATGAGCCTGTTGATCGACCTCGACCGGCTCGGGGATGCCGATCGCCAATCACCCTTGTTCGGCGTCAACCGGGCCGCGCTCTATAGTTTCAACGACGCCGATCACGGCGATCGCGACGGATCCGGTTTGCGCGCCTATGCGCAGCACTGCGCGGCGGAACGTGGCATCGACTTGACCGGCGGGCGCGTGCTGCTGCTGTGTTATCCCCGCCTCTTGGGCTACACCTTCAATCCGCTGTCGGTCTATTTCTGCTATCGCACGGACGGCAGCCTTGCCCTTCTCATCTATGAAGTGCGCAACACCTTCGGCGATATCCACAGCTACGCACTGGCCGTGAAGCCGGACGAGGTCAGCGCTGCCGGCGTCCGGCAACAGCAGGACAAGCTGTTTTATGTCTCGCCCTTCATCGAGATGGCGATGCGCTATCACTTCCGGGTTTCGCCGCCGGCCGATGACGTCAAGCTGCGTATCCTCGAAACCGACCGCGAGGGGCCGCTGCTCGCCGCGACCTTTCATGGCCGCCGCCGCGCCTTGACCACGGCGGCGCTGCTGCGCTCGTTCTTCTCGCTGCCGCTCGTGACCTTCAAGATCGTCGCGGCGATCCACTGGGAAGCGTTGCGGCTTTGGCTCAAGGGCGCACGTCTGGTGCCGCGAGCGGATGCCGCACCTGCGAAAGCTGCCTTCAATACCGGCTTGGCTAATCGCCAGCACGCTGATTATACTCGGACGCAGAACCACCTCACTCCGTGAGTTCGCGAATGTCCGTGCCGATTTGCATAACACCCGACAATGTCGACCGGGCGCTGCCCGATTTGCCCCGCCTGGTTCGACTGGCCATCGGCTTCGGCTCACGGCTGCGGCGCGGAACGCTCGATGTCACGCTCCCCGATGGCCGGACGATACGGCTCGGCGGTATCGAGCCCGGTCCATCTGCAGCGATGACGCTTTACAATTACGGCTTTGCGTCGCGGCTCATCAACAGCGGCGACATCGGCATCGCCGAGGCCTATCTGCATGGCGAATGGGACACCCCGGACCTGACGCAATTTCTCTATCTGTTCTGCGTCAATCACGATCTCATTCAGGCGATGCTGGACGACAAGCCGCTGATGCGCTTCATCCAGATCGTCCGGCATTGGTTCAACCGCAACACCAAGCGGCAAGCGCGCCGGAACATCTACGCGCATTACGACATCGGCAACGCGTTTTATTCGGCCTGGCTCGATCCGAGCATGACCTATTCCTCCGGGCTGTTCGAGGAAGACACACCGGATTTGACTGCAGCGCAAAACAACAAATACCGCCGGCTGGCCGAAGCGATCGACCTGCAGCCGGGCCAGAAGGTGCTGGAGATCGGATGCGGCTGGGGCGGCTTTGCCGAATTCGCCGCCAAGACCTTTGGCGCCAAGGTGGTCGGGTTGACGATCAGCAAGGAGCAGCGGGATTTTGCGCAGAAGCGGATCAGCGATGCGGGCCTGAACGAAAAGGTCGAAATCCGCCTGCAGGATTATCGCGACGAGCGGGACCGGTATGATCGCATTGCTTCGATCGAGATGATCGAAGCGGTGGGCGAGGCGTTCTGGCCCAAATATTTCTCGCAGTTGCGCGACCGGCTTCTGCCCGGCGGCCTCGCCGGCATTCAGGCCATCACCATCCAGGACAGCCTGTTCCAGACCTATCGGCGCGAAGTCGATTTCATCCAGCGCTACGTTTTCCCCGGCGGGATGCTGCCCTCGCCGCAGATCCTCAAGTCGCTGGGCGAGCGGTTTGGTGTTCCTGTTATTCGGGAACGCATTTTTGGGCAAGATTATGCCAAAACACTTGCAATCTGGCGAAGCAATTTCCGCGCGGCCTGGCCGAACCTGACGCCCTCAGGTTTCGACGACCGGTTCCGGCGGCTGTGGGAATACTACCTCGCTTACTGCGAAGCCGGATTCCTGTCGGGAAATATCGACGTTCGTCAGGTGGTGTTCGCGAAATCGGGTTAACCCCGCTTCTGCTTTCCTCCACCCGCCCTGCCCTCGGCTTGTGCCCCCATCGGTGGTCCACTAGGGTCATCAGGCGATTGAGCAACAACTGGCAATTCCGCAGATGACCATTAACAACGACGTCGTTGAGGCGATCGGCAATACGCCGCTGATCAAGCTGAAGAAGCGCGCTTCCGAAGCGACCTGGCTGCACCATTCTGGGCAAGGCCGAGTTCATGAATCCCGGCCAGTCCGTCAAGGATCGCGCCGCGCTGTTCATCATCCGCGATGCGATCAAGCGCGGCAAATTATGGCCGGGTGGTGCGGTGGTCGAAGGCACCGCGGGGAATACCGGCATTGGGCTGGCCCTGGTCGCCAACGCGCTGGGTTACCGCACCGTGATCGTGATTCCGAACACGCAGAGCCAGGAAAAGAAGGACATGCTGCGGCTGTGCGGCGCGCAATTGATCGAAGTGCCCGCGGTGCCCTACTCCAATCCGAACAATTACGTAAAGCTGTCGGGGCGCCTCGCCGAGCAACTGGCGAAGACCGAGTCCAATGGCGCGATCTGGGCCAATCAGTTCGACAATGTCGCCAACCGCCAGGCGCACATTGAAACGACGGCGCCGGAAATCTGGGAGCAGACCGGCGGCAAGGTCGACGGCTTCGTGGCTTCGGTCGGCTCAGGCGGCACCCTTGCTGGGGTCTCGATCGGCCTGAAAAAAATGAACCCGAAAATCCGCGTCGTGCTCGCCGACCCCATGGTTCGGCGCTGTACAATTATTACAAGCACGGCGTACTCAAATCAGAGGGTTCTTCGATCACCGAAGGAATCGGTCAGGGCCGTGTGACCGCCAACCTCGAGGGCGCTGTTATCGACGATGCCTACCAGATCAGCGATGACGAGGCGTCCCGATCATTTTCGACCTGCTCGAACATGAGGGGCTTTGCCTGGCGGTTCGACCGGCATCAACATCGCCGGCGCCATTCGCTTGGCCAAAGAAATGGGACCGGGCCACACCATCGTGACGTGCTGTGCGACTACGGCACCCGCTACCAGTCAAAGCTGTTCAATCCGGACTTCATGCGCTCGAAGAACCTGCCGGTGCCGGACTGGCTCGAACAGCGCAGCACGATCAATGTACCGTTCGAGAAGGTGTGATCCGGCAGACCTGGTTTAAAACGCGCGCCCTGCCGAATCCCGATCCTGCCCCACGCGCGAGGCGCACGGCGGCGACCGAAGCTGCGCCGCTGCTCTGTGAAGCGGTTTCCGGCATTCTCGGCGGCGTTGCGTCAATCGTCGGATCTTCATAGTCACCGCTCGGCCAGAACAACAGCGCCAGAAACAGCGCCGCGTTGAACAACAGGCCGACGATCGTCCCGGAATGCTCTGGCCCGAGCGACCACGCCGGGATTTTACCCGCGACAAGCCTGTCGACGACGACGATCGCGATCCACATCGGGATGACGCAGACCGGGTCCCATCCGATATCCCTGATACGCATGGATTGCAGCGTGAAAGTCATCGCCGCGAAGAACACCATGGCGAAGACCGTAGGCCAGCCCATCAAGTCTAGTGGGCGAGATCGGTTGTCCCGGACGATAGACGGTCATCAGAACGGCGAGACCAATCGTGGCCAGGAAATAATGCAGCCGGCCGAGACGCGCATGGAAACCGAACAGGAAGCCCAGCATGGATAGCTCCTTTTCGAGCCAAGCTGCAGGACTTGCTTTCTGAGCGATGAACGGCCCTCCGATGCGGTTCCTTCTATGGTTTCCGACCGCCTTCCGAATTCATTAAAGCCCGCGCCAACGCCGGGAGCGGTCCTGATATCAGCTCAGCGCAATATCTGGCTAAGGAACAACTTGGTCCGTGCGTGCTGCGGATTGGCGAAGAACTTTTCCGGCGTATTGGCCTCGATGATCTGGCCGGCGTCCATGAAGACGATACGGTCGGCGACTTCGCGCGCAAATCCCATTTCATGGGTGACCACGAGCATGGTCATGCCCTCATTGGCGAGGTCGACCATGGTATCCAGCACTTCCTTGACCATTTCGGGATCCAGCGCCGAGGTCGGCTCGTCGAACAGCATGACTTTCGGATTCATGGTCAAGGCACGGGCGATCGCGACGCGTTGCTGCTGACCGCCGGACATCTGGCCCGGATATTTATTCGCCTGTTGCGGGATCTTGACGCGTTCGAGATATTTCATCGCCGCCGCCTCGGCATCCTTCTTTGGAATATTGCGCACCCAGATCGGCGCCAGCGTGCAGTTCTCCAGCACGGTCAGATGCGGAAACAGATTAAAACTCTGGACACCCATGCCGACCTCGCGCCGGACATCATCGACCCGGCGCAAATTCGGCCCAAGCTCGATGCCGTCGACGACGATCCGGCCTTCCTGAAATTCCTCCAGCGCGTTGATGCAGCGAATTAATGTCGATTTACCCGAGCCCGAAGGACCGCAAATCACGATGCGCTCGCCCTTGGCTACATCGAGATCGATGTCGCGCAGCACATGAAAATCGCCGTACCATTTGTTGAGGCGGAAATGCCAACGATCGGGGTATCGGTCATGGTCATCTACTCAATTTTGCCGGTGCGCGTTCAGCCGGTGCTCGACGAACTGCGAATAGCGGGACATTGCAAAACAGAAAGCGAAGTAAATCATTCCGGTGAAGGCGAACCCGGTAAACAGCGTCGTCGGGGTCGCCCAGACCGGATCGGCGAACGAAGCCCGCAACTGTCCGAGCAGATCGAACAGCGCGACGATCGAGACCAATGAGGTATCCTTGAACAGACCGATGAAGCTGTTGACGAGACCGGGAATGACGTGCCGCAGGGCTTGCGGCATCACGATCAGCGACGTCGTCTTCGACCAGGACAGGCCGAGCGCGGCCGCTGCTTCACCCTGCCCGCGCGGGATCGCCAGCAGCCCGCCTCTAATGACTTCGGCATTATAGGCGCCGGAAAACAGCGCGACACCAATCAGGACCCGCATCAGCCCGTCAATGGTAAAGCCTGCGGGAACGAACAGCGGCAGCATGTAGGTTGCGAAAAACAGCACTGTTATCAGCGGGACGCCGCGCCATAATTCGATGAATGCGATCGAGAAAACCCGGATCAATGGAATCGTCGAGCGACGCCCCAATGCCAATGCGATCCCGATCGGCATCGAGGAGACGATGCCCGTGACCGACACTACCAGTGTAATCAGAAGCCCGCCCCATACTCTGGTGTCGACGATTGGCAAGCCGCCATGGTCCAGCCCCATCACCGCGATCACGACGCCGGTGCCGGCGAAGATCGCGAGGCTCATGATCAGCGATCGCCATCCCCGTACGAACCCCACCGTTCAGCACAAACAACAGGATCGAAACAATGGCCGTCGTCGCCGCGAAGTCCGGTCCATAGCGGACGGCCGACGCCTGGATTTGGTCGCGAAGCCAGATCAGCGGCCAGACAACATAGGAAACGGCGATGCTGAACAGCACGATCAGCTTGCCGAACGCCCGCAGCAGCGGGCCCACGATGGCCGTTGTCTCGCCCACGCTCGCCACCTTGCGGCCGGCATCTGCGATGCTGTCCACAAATCCCGACAACACGCTGGCGGTCCAACTGATACCGAAGCCGGCCAACCCGCCACCATGCAGCAAGAAGAACGCAACGATGGGAAACGCCACAAAAAACAGCCCGGCATTCAGGCTTTTGGCTGGCAGTGGCGGAATCAACAGTGGCAGCAACAATAGCCCGGCCAGCAGGAAAGTCAGATTGACCCGCCAGCGTTCGGGTTCGGGGTAGAAGCCGTAGATGAACTGGGAAAAATTTCGCCTGCACATACGGCCAGCACGCGCCGACCACGTGTCCGGCGTTCTCCGCCAGACACGCGTTGCGGTCGGTGCCGTGCCAGACCGCGTCGACCAGCAGGAATTTGATGGCGGGAATGACGGTGAGCCACAGCAAGATAATACTCGCAAGCGTGAGCAGAATGTTGGTCGGCGAATTGAACAGGCGCGTGCGCAGGAATCCGACAAAGCCCGTGGTCTTGATCGGCGCGGCGCGCGCCGGGACCAACTCCTGGCGCACAAAGGACGATGCGGCGACATCACTCATGCGCCCAAGCTCCGGCCGATCCGCCATCCGTAGAAACTCATGATTGCGCTGGTCACCAGCGAAATCAGCAGATAGACGCCCATTGTGATCGCGATGATTTCAATGGCTTGTCCGGTCTGGCTCAGCGTCGTTCCCGCAAACACCGAAAACAGATCGGGATAACCGATCGCCACCGCCAGCGACGAGTTCTTGTCAGGTTCAGATATTGGTTGGTCAGCGGCGGCAGGATGACCCGTAGCGCCTGCGGCATCACGATCAGCCGCAACGTCGTCCCGCGGCTGAGGCCGAGCGAGGACCCTGCTTCCAGCTGACCCTTATGGACCGAGAGGATGCCGGCCCGCACGATCTCGGCAATGAAGGCTGCGGTATAGATCGACAGCGCCAGCGTCAGCGCCACGAATTCGGGAATGGACACGCGAGCCGCCTGAAAAATTGAAGCCCCTGAGCTCGGGCATTTCAAACGTGACGGGCGCCCCGAACGCCAGCGAAGCGAGTAACGGCAAGCCGATCAGCAAGCCCATGGCATATGGCCATACCTTGATCAGCCGGCCGCTTTCGAACAATTGGCGGCGCGCATAATAGCGCAGCCCCCAGGTCACCACGATCGCGATCAGGAGCGCGAGTGCGAAAGGCTCAAAACCAGCAGCGCCGATCGGCTTTGGAATGACCAGGCCACGGTTGCTGAGAAAAAAACTACCGAATAGCGAGATGCTTTGCCGCGGATTCGGCAACACACCGAGCACGGCGAGGGTACCAGAACAGGATCTGGAACAGCAGCGGCAGGTTGCGCACCAGTTCGACATAGCCGCCTGAAATGCGGGCGACCAGCCAGTTCGGCGACAATCGGCCGAGCCCGACGATAAATCCGATCAAGGTGGCGAAGAAGATGCCGATGATCGCCACCAGCAACGTATTGAGCAGGCCGACAAAGAAGACCCGGGTATAGGTATCGGATCCGTTGTATGGAATCAGGCTTTGGCTGACGTCAAAACCCGCGGTGTTCGACAGGAACCCGAAGCCCGAAGTGATCCGCTGCGTTTCCAGATTGGCGCGGGCATTGGCCACGATTTCGTAGCCGATCCAGGCCAGCGCCGCGACAAATAGAATCTGAAGGGCAAATCCGCCCCACCCGGCGCCGCCGCCGAGCGCGCGCCGCAATTTAGCGGCCAGTTGCAGCGGTGGCGCGCGGGGCTCGATGCTCATCGCTGCCGGGGCTTTCGCTGCGCGTGCTTGGGTCAGCGGATCGGCGGCGCGTACTGAATTCCGCCCTTGTTCCAGAGCTGGTTGAGGCCGCGGGCGATCCCAAGCTTGGAGCCGGCGCCGACGTTACGATCGAAAGCTTCGCCGTAATTTCCGACCGCCTTGACGATCCGTATCACCCAGTCCTTGGTCAGGCCGAGCTGTTCGCCGAGATTGCCGTCGGTGCCGAAGGCCCGCTTCAGTTCGGGCTTATCGGATTTAGCCATGTCATCGACGTTCTTCTGGGTCACGCCGAGTTCCTCGGCGTCCACCATCGCAAACAGCACCCACTTCACAAGATCGAACCACTGATCGTCGCCATGGCGCACCATCGGGCCGAGCGGCTCCTTCGAGATCACTTCTGGAAGCACCGCATGATCGGCCGGATTGGCCAATTTCAAACGTTCGGCATAGAGCCCGGAAACGTCGGTGGTGTAGACGTCGCAACGGCCGGATTCATAGGCCTTGACGGTCTCGTCGGCGCTGGCGAACGCGATCACCTCATACTTCATGTTGTTGCCCTTGAAGTAGTCGGCGAGATTCTGCTCGGTCGTGGTGCCGGTTTGCACGCATACCGAGGCGCTGTTCAGTTCCAGCGCGGAATTCACTTTCAGCGACTTCTTCACGAGGAAGCCCTGCCCGTCATAGTAGGTCACGCCGGTAAAGTTGGCGCCAAGCGAGGTATCGCGGGAGAGCGTCCAGGTGGTGTTGCGCGACAGAACGTCGATTTCGCCGGATTGAAGTGCGGTGAAACGATCCTTGGCGGACAACGGGACGAATTTCACCTTGGTCGGATCGTTGAAGATGGCCGCCGCCACGGCGCGGCAGATGTCGACATCGAGCCCGGTCCAGTTACCCTTGTCATCAGGGGCCGAGAAGCCCGGCAGGCCCTGGCTCACGCCGCAGGACACCATACCGCGGTCCTTGACGGTCTTGAGCGTTTGCGCCGTAGCAGCCTGTGTCGAAAGGCCGGCGGCAAGGGCAAGGGTGAAGACCAGCGATACGCGTTTCATGGCAAAGCCTTTCAAGGGTCGTCCGGGAATGGTGGCATATCATCGCCTGAGCCGACGGGCCAACCCGACGATCCGACCGGTACCAACGCCATCCTGAAGTACCAGTTTGACGCGCGATCCGGTCAAGCAATGGATCGACGGTCGCGGCAAGCCCCTCAACGTGCGCGACGGAATAACTGCCGTGCATCACAGAACGACTGGCGAGCCGGGTCAAGGGGTTGACGCGCCTCTTCCTACTCCTGTTATTAACGGACCCAGCCGGAATCTGCCGCTTCACTGGGCTTTCAAGTCACATCGCGGCTGGTCAGGAAATATTTTGGCGGCAAACACATGAATTCTCCAGGCGACGAGGGAGCGGCCAGGCCGCTCAAGGCGGAAACGGCGCTGGTAACCGCGGGTCGCGATACCAAGGCCCAAAAGGGCTTCGTCAATCCGCCTGTCGTCCATGGTTCCACGGTGCTTTATCCCACCGCTGAGGATCTGCACGCCCATCGCGGCGAATTCCGCTATGCCCGCTATGGAACGCCGACCACCAACGCCTTTCAGCAGACATTGATGGCGCTTGAAGGCCCGGCCTGTGCCGGCGTTGGCATTGCGCCTTCGGGGCTGGCAGCGATCACGACGACACTGCTCGCGGTGCTCAAGGCTGGCGACCACGTCTTGGTCTGCGACAATGTGTACCGTCCGACGCGCAATTTCTGTAACGGGCTGTTGGCCGGCTACGGCGTCGAGACCACCTATTTCGATTCCATGATCGGCGCCGGCGTCGACGCCTTGTTCAAGCCCAACACCAAAGCGGTGCTGGTCGAAGCGCCGGGCTCGCAAACCTTCGAGATGCCGGATGTTCCCGCGATCGCGGCCGTCGCGCATGCGCGCGGCGCGCTTGTCATCGACGACAATACATGGGCGACGCCGCTGTTTCACCGCTCGCTCGATCTGGGTGTCGATATCAGCATCCAGGCCGCGACCAAATATATCGGCGGACATTCCGACATCATGTTCGGAACCGTCTCGGCGAACGAGCGGGCTTGGCCGGCGGTGATCGAGACGATCCGGGCGCTCGGCATCTGCGCCGGCCCGGACGATGTATTCTTGGCGATACGCGGCCTGCGCACGCTCGCGGTGCGGCTCGCCCAGCATCACAAATCGGGGCTGGAAATGGCTCGATGGCTGGCCGCGCGGCCCGAGGTCGTCGAGGTGTTGCACCCGGCGCTGGAAAGCCATCCCGGCCATGCGATCTGGAAACGCGATTTTACCGGCGCCTCCGGCCTGTTCAGCGTCATTCTGAAGCCGGCGCCGCAGAAGTCGGTCGATGCGCTGCTCGATGCCGTAAAATTGTTCGGCATGGGCTATTCCTGGGGTGGCTTCGAAAGCCTGGTCATTCCATTTGACTGTGCATCCTACCGTACGGCTTCCAAATGGGCGCCGGCCGGCCCGGCGCTCCGGCTCCATATCGGGCTGGAGAATGTCGAAGACCTCAAAGCCGATCTGGCGCGCGGGTTTGAGGCGTTCAACGCCGCGTAATAAACCTGAAACAATCGGCAACTGGACGACCGCGTCGGATGCCTGGAGCTCAAAGCAATGACCGACGCATCCGACTACACGCCCCCGAAGATCTGGAGCTGGAACAAGGAGAGCGGCGGCAAGTTCGCAAGCATCAACCGCCCGATCGCTGGCCCGACGCATGAGAAGGAATTGCCAATCGGGCGCCATCCGCTGCAACTTTATTCGCTGGCCACGCCGAATGGCGTGAAGGCCACGGTGATGCTGGAAGAACTGCTGGCGCTGGGCTTTAGCGGCGCGGAATATGATGCGTGGCTGATCAAGATCGATGGCAATCAATTCGGCAGCGGCTTCGTCGCGGTAAACCCGAACTCCAAGATTCCCGCGCTGATGGACCGCAGCGGACCGAAACCGATCCGGGTGTTCGAATCCGGTGCGATCCTGGTGCATCTCGCCGAGAAGTTCGGTGTGCTGTTGCCGACCGATTCCCGGCGCGCCGAATGCCTGTCGTGGCTGTTCTGGCAGATGGGCGCAGCACCCTATCTCGGGGGCGGCTTCGGCCATTTCTATGCCTATGCGCCGACCAAGATCGAATATGCGATCGACCGGTTCGCGATGGAAGTGAAGCGTCAGCTCGACGTGCTCGACCGGCGCCTCGCGGAAAGCAAGTATCTCGCAGGCGACGAATATACCATCGCGGATATCGCGGTGTGGCCCTGGTATGGCGGCCTGGCCAAGGGCCTGCTCTACGAAGCCGGCGAATTCCTGCAGGTCCAGGAGTACAAAAACCTGCAGCGCTGGACCGATGATATCGCGCAACGCCCGGCGGTACGCCGGGGACGCATGGTCAACCGGACCTGGGGCGATCCGGCCAGCCAGTTGCACGAACGTCACGACGCCAGCGACTTTGAAACCAGGACGCAGGACAGACTCGCGCCGGCGACGTAAGGGTATTGCCGTTTCGTTGTCGAAATTATTTAGAGAAGCCGCTTGCGGATGGCGTCTTCCACGGCCGCGAGTTCGCGATTGGCCTTGTAAAGCTGGTTCTCGACCGCCTGCGCCCGAAACTCCGCCGCCACGGCGCGTTCATCCGATTCCGTGATGCGCGCCTCAGCCTGCTGTAACGCCCGTGTCACGTCCCGAATCTTGTAATTCAGCTCGTTGACGATTTCCCGGCGCGCACGCTCCGACGAATCGCGCTGCATCTCTGCCTGCTGCAATTTCTCGGTGAGGTTTTTGTACATCGATTGCGCGCGGGCTTCGGTTTCACGCGCCTGGTTTTCCATGTCGCCGAAGATGTCGGCCGCCTGCTGCACAAGGTTGAGCGCCGTGGTACCGTAGTCCCTGGAGATGGACGGCGGAAAGCTGACGATTTTCTCACTTTCGACTGGCGGTTCGACAGGCGCCGATTTGTAGCGATAGTCCCACATATCCTCGCGGAGCTGCTGGTTTGCGCGGAACGCCATGACGTGTGACCCTTGTCTGGAAGCTTGGGCAAAAGCTAGCTTGAACATGGTAAAGGGCCGGTTAATCGCCGCATTAGCCCCCTTCTCCCACCAGCACGAACGGCGCCCAGGCCGTGGGATCGGCATTGTGTGCGGAAGACCGGTCGGCGATCAGCGCCTGAATGGAACGCCGCAAGGCTTCGGCCCGGCCAATTCCGGGATTTTGACGCAATCCTGCGAAAGCACCTGTCGTCAGCTTGACGGCGGCCGAGGATTCGACCGGCCAGTACGATACCAAAAGCGAACGTGCGCCGGCATAAAAGAACGCGCGCGCCAGACCGGACAAACCTTCGGCGCCAGGCTTGTCGCCCGCCGCGGTGTTGCACGCCGAAAGCACCGCCCAATCGGCATCGAGGTTGAGTTTGGCGATGCGGCTCGCGGTGAGCAGGCCGTCGTCCTCCGCGGTGGGCTTGTCCGGCAGGCTCAGCACCAAGGCGGGCTCACTCAAGCCGCTGATTTCGCCGGCAACGAGACCGTGGGTCGCAAAGTCGATAACCCGGTATTGCTCGAGCGGCATCGCCTTGACGAGCGTGACGGTAGCCGCAGCACCGAGTTTCACGTCCTCGTCGGTGGCGCCGAGATCGCGCGCCACGGCGCGCAGCTCGTCGGCGGTGTCAGGCAACGCGGGCAGCCCGGTTCGCAACCGCTCGATATCGACAACCGAACCGTTGTAGTAGCTCTCATAGGGCTGCACGCCGCGCGACGCGGATCGTTTGCTCTCGCCACCGGGCCGCTGCAGTTGCGGATCGCCGAAGCCGATGAACGGCTTGGTCGCGCGCGACGTCCTGGCGAAGACCCGCAGCGCGCGCAGGCTCGCCACCGAGGGCAACACGGTCGTCGCCTTGTCGTTGAGCAACCACGCTGCAAGGCGATAGCGATCGTCAGGCGCAACCGCCGGATCCGGCTTTTTGGTCACGAGGACATGGAACGGCAGACTGGTCAGCGCGCCCGTCGGCACCACCAGCAATTTCGGCTTCTTCGCGATTCCGCCTTCGACCGGACCGATCAGTGCCGAATACAAATCGAACGACGCGTCGAGATCGAACGGCTTTGGGGTCGCATCCGACGCAGGATCGAACAGGCCGAGGCGCAATTTGCCGACCTGATCGCTGATGGCTTTATTGCCCAAGGGAATTTGCTGCCAGACGCTGGCCTCGCGGGTAACGGCGAACACGTAGCTCTTGTCATTTGCGCTAAAGAACGAGATCAGCGCCTCATCGGCCTTGAGCAGGGCCTGGGTCTGGGCAATCGTTAGCGGCGCAGGACTGGATAATTCGGCATAGGCTGGAAATTCGCGGGCGATCCGCGCCGACGTCTCCTCGAAAGACTGGCGCGCCCGCGCGCTTTCAGCGCGAAGACTCGTGATCAGTGCGTCGTTGCGCTTGCCATCGGGCACGCCAAGCTCCGTCGTGATGCGCTTCTCAAGACTATCGAGTGAGGCCTTGAGGTCCTGTTGACGACGCACCACCGAGGCAATCGCATCATCGCCGGCGCCGAAACGCGCCGCCATCTGCGACAGCGCGGCTCCCGCCTGCGTCTCGCGGGCGCGTTGCGCGGCGCCGAACGCTTCGTTCTTGGCGGCATCATCCGGCTTTCCGTCCGCGACATGCCAAACTGCTTCGATCAATGAGGAATCGAGGTCCGTGAAGCGTTTGAACTGTGCATTATTCTGGCCATCGGCCTCCATCGCAATGGAAGCACGCCGCAACATCGCCAATGCGGCCGGCCATTTGTTTTCATGGCCGTCAACTTCGGCGAGATTGACCATGGCTGCGATCGTATCGTGGTGACGCGCGCCAAATTTGGCCTGCGCGATCGCCAAAGCGCGCTCCAGCCGCGCCCGCGCATCGGCGTAATCTCCGGTCTTGATATCCAGAAGCGCGATGCCGCGAAGATCATTGACGAGATGCGGATGCTCCGGTCCCAATACGCGCTCATCGATCTTCAGCTCACGGTCGAGATACTGGGCAGCTTCCTCAAATTGCCCCTTGTCCTGCAAGGCCCGCCCCATCGCGCCGAGCGCCAGCGCAATGGTCCCGCTGTTCTCGCCAAATTTTTTCTCGATGATGCGATGCGCCCGCTGGTAAAGCGGCAGCGCCTCGTCCTGTCGTCCGAGATAACAATAGCTGTTGGCGAGATTGTTCAGGCTGCGGCCGGCATCCGGACTATCGGGACCGAAGACCTTTTCGTGAATCGCCAGGACACGCTGCTGAAGGCCGGCCGCATCCTGAAAACGCCCCTGCGCGGAATAGACGTTGGCGAGGTTGTTCAAGCCAATGGCCGTTACGGCATGATTGGAGCCGAATATCTTTTCGTAAACGGCGAGCGTACGCTTGTAGAGATCCTCTGCCTCCGTCAACCGTGACTGCCCTTCCAGCACGGTCGCAAGGTTACCCATCGTCGCCGCGACATTGGGATGATCCTCGCCCTGGGTCGCTCGCCCGGCTGCGAGCGCACGGCGGAAGGCCTTTTCCGCTTCGGGAAACCGCCCGGCATCCTTCAAGAGATTGCCGAGGTCGTTCAGCGTCTTCTGATAATTGACCTGCCCCTGGACGCCGGGACCGTAGGTCTGCTCCATCAATTGCAGGCTTTGGCTGAGCATTCGCTCGCCGTCGTCGAACCGGCCTTCCAGGCCGTAGACATCGCCGAGGCTATCCATTGAGTTTGCAACTTCGAAAGGCGCCGCGAGCGGTGACTTTTGCTGGGCCGTCAGCGCACGCTCGAAATAGCGCTCCGCGTCTTTGAAATTCTCCTGATCCCGCGCCAGATCGCCGAGCGCCGAAAGCACGCCGCTCACCCGCACGTCGTCGGGACCGAACGCCTGCGTTCCAATCGCCAATGCGCGCTCTGCTACCGCCGACGCTTCGGCACGGCGCTCCAGCCTCGCCAACGCGGCGCTCAATATATTGGAGGACCGCAGCGTCGACGCCGCATCGTTATTCCTGAGCTTGATCGCCAGCGCCGCATTCAGTCTGTCGACCGCTTCCGGATACCGGCCGAGATTGTACAGGAACATGCCCTGATTATGCAGGACACCCGCATAATTCATATTGCCGGTGCCCTGCTGCCGGCGGACCAGCACTTCGAGCTTCTGGGCCAGCGCCAGCCCTTCAGCGTGACGCCCGGTCTGCCCAGCCTCGTTCATCTGCGCGGCAAGCGTATCGATGGCGTTGCCACGTTGAGCCAATGCGCTTTGGCAGAGGAAAGATGCAGCCATCACGAAAATGGTCGCCACGATCGCGCGCGCGCATTGCATGCCCTGATCCGCCACAAGCTTGGTCGGTCAAACCGACTGCGGCCCATCCTATCACAAAACCGGCGGACTGTTCGTGAGGCGCGTCACGCTGACTTATCGGCCGATACCTGCCGGCCGTTGATGATGATGAAATACACATTGCGCAGGTAGACCACGAGTCCGAGCGCCTGCCCCGCAATGAATACCGGATCCCGGCGATACAGCGCATAGACCAGCAGCAAAGCACCGCCGCCGATCGAGAAAAACCAGAACGCCACCGGCACCACGCTCTTGCGGGCGCGTTCCGACGCGATCCATTGCACCACAAAGCGCATGGTGAAAAACCCCTGCGCCACGAAGCCGAGAATAACCCAGCCGTCGAACTTGATAACGAAGACGTCGTGAAAGTAGCTGGCAAGGTTGTTCAATATTTCAGTCATGACGTCACCTCGGTCGCGACAGGCGTCGGCTTCTTGCGGCGGATCAGCCACCACACCCCGGCAAGATCCATGATCCCGATCCAGAGCCGGTCAAAGAAGCCGTAATTTGACACGCCCGAATGTCGCGGCCGATCGGTCACGTCGACATAGGCGATTTCATATCCTTCGCGGCGCATCAGCGCCGGCAGAAAGCGATGCAGACCGTCGAAATACGGCATCGCCAGGAACACGTCGCGCCGGAAGGCTTTCAGGCCGCAGCCGGTGTCCCGCGTGCCGTCGCGCAGGATGGCACTACGCACGCCATTGGCGATGCGCGACTGGATTTTCTTGAAGCCGGTGTCCTTGCGTCCGACACGCTGCCCGGCGGCAAGCCCGACGCGCTCGCCGCCCGCTTCGATCGCCGAGATCAAATCGGGCAGGAACGCCGGATTGTTTTGGCCGTCGCCGTCAAGCGTCGCCACGATGCTTCCGCGCGCAGCACGGACTCCGCTACGCACCGCCGCCGACTGACCCGACGAGATCGCGTGGCGGATCTGGCGCAGATTGCCACGCTGCTTCATGATTTCGAACAACCGCTCGGGCGTCGCATCGGTCGAGCCGTCATTGACGTAGATGATTTCATAGACCCAGCGGCCATCGAGTGCCGCGACGATCTCAGCGATCAGCGGGGCGACGTTGTCGGCCTCGTTGCGCACGGGAACAACGATGGAGACGGCCACGGCTAGGTCGGAAGACAGCAAATCAGGGCTCTTGGTTCGAGTTGGCCGGCACCCGGATCAAGTATCCGGCCGCTCTGAGGTCGCTTCTTATGGGGCCGGGAGCACCCGGGCAACCCTTTTAAGGCCCCCGGCTAATGCCTTGAAAGCGGGACAATTTTCCCGTCGCCGCTGATGGTAAAGCCGAGCCGTCGCACCGCGAACCAATATCGCACCGCCATCGCGCCGATTACGCCGATCACGGCGCCGGCGACGACATCGCTCGGATGGTGGGCCAGCAATACCAGACGCGTCAGTAAAATCACGATGGCATAGACGAACATCACGAAACGTGTCCGGGGCCAGATCGCGCTGACCGCAAAGGCCAGGGCAAACGCCGTGATCGAATGCGCGGACGGCAAACTGAAATGGGCTTCGGTCCCGTTGAATGGCAGGAAATTGAAGGCATTTGCCTTGCCTCCCACGAACGGCCGGCCACGTCCCACAACCCATTTGATGAGTTCGCCCGCGAGCACGGGGATCAGCACCGCCAGAAACAAATACTCGATCTGTGTTCCCAGACCGAGCCAACGTGAACGCAAATCCTGCCGCGATCGCGGCACGACAAGTGCGACGATCATCATCGCCAACAGCAGCGCGATCAGGACAAAGGCGTCCTTGCCGAAGTCGGTCAGGATGCGCGCCGGCCAGAGGCTCGCGGTGCCGCGCGGCGGCATCAGGCCGATCTCCCACGCATCGACGAAAACCATCAATCCCGAAACGGCCACCGCGCCAATGCCGAGCAGCCAGACGGCCTGTCGCCATGTTCTGGCCGCTGCCTCGGCGCGCAGCGGGGACGATGGCGGACGCACCAGCCCTTTGAACGCGCGCCGCATCACGCCGAACACCTGCATGAAATACGGCGAGGCTTCGTCGATGCCGGATGAGGCTGGCATTTTATTCCGTGCCTTCGGAGCGGAAGATCGCGATCGAAATCGCCCTGCCCTGCGAAATATTATAGCCGTCGATCCGGGCGGCGACATCATAGCGTAGCCCGATGGCTTCGGCGCGCTGTGCAAAGCCACGCTCCGAGCGCGCCTCCACCAGCGCAAACCGGCAGCGGCCCTGGCCCAGGAAATCCGCCGCACCGGAGCCATCCGTCAAAAGTGTCGAGGTGTCCGTCATGAAAACCAGGCTCGGTTCGTGAAAGCCTGCCGCGGCGGCTTTCGGTCCGACGCAAACCACATTGCGCAGCGCCCGCGCCACCTCGGCGCTCGGAAATAGCGGCGTCAATGCCGGCAGCACAACGCCGTAGACCGCGAACGCCAGGAACATCGCGGAGACCACCGCGGTCAATAGCGAACGTTCGGCGCGATTGTCGTCATAGAGCCACCACGCGAACAGCCCGAAAATGAGCGCCGCCGCCACGAACGGCCATGCCAGAAACACCGGCTGACGCGTCAGCGTGACCGCGCCGACAACGGCCACGACGGACGTCAGTGCCGGAATGACAAACCACCACGCCGCGCCGCGCATCAGCCAGGATCGCGACAACACCCGGCGCTCCAACGCGCCGATGGTCAGGATCGCAATCGCCGGATAGAGCGGCAGCACGTAATGCGGCAGCTTGGTCAGGACCAGTTCGAACACGATCCATGACGGAATAAGCCACGCCAGCAGAAACTGCGCACCGGGCTCGCGCCTCGCCCGCCAAACCGCCGGCGCCGCCATCCCCGCCAGCGGCGCGCCCGGCCAGAACGTGATCCAGAACAGCAGCAGGTAGACTCCTGGCGGCGCGCCGTGGGATTCCTGCGCACCGAGCTTGCTCAGCATGTCGCCGCCGATTGAATCCGAAAAGAACGCGTCGCCGGCGCGCCAGAAGATCGCAACAAACCACGGCAGTACCAGCACCAGCATCCACATCAGGCCCCAGACCGGACGCAGACGCCAAAGCCATCCGGCGGAACGATCGAGGATAGCCAGCGTGACGATCGTCAAGCCCACGAACATCAGGATCAGCGGCCCCTTGAGCAGCACACCGCCCGCAAGTGCGGTCCAGAAGATCGCGGGGCCGCTCCACGGCGGATGCGCGGGATCCTCGCCGCGCTGCCAGGACAGATAGATCCGCGCCATCGCGCCCATCGCTGCCACGACGGTCAGCAGCAGCATCGCGTCGGTCTTGGCCAACCGCGCCTCGACGCCGAGCAGGACCGAACTGCACATGATCAGCGCGGCCAGTATCGCGCCGCGCCGCGTGACAAACGCCAGCGCCGTCCAGTAGGTCAGCAGCACCGCGCCGATGGCACCGATCAGGGACGGCACACGGTAAAGCCAGACGCGAAGCTGCGCCCGCGGCAGCCCCAGCGCGGAGGCGGTATCGACCGCGACGGCCTGCATCCAGTAGATGCCGACTGGCTTCTTGTACCGTACCTCGTCCTGGAACCTGATATCGACGAAATCGCCGCTCTCGACCATTTGCTTGGTCGCCTGCGCGAACCGCGCTTCGTCGCGATCGATCGGCGGGATGTTGAAAAACCCGGGCAGGAATAACAAGAACCCGCACAGCAGCAAAAACGCGGCCGCCCTGGCATGACTGGCCGTCACAAAATCGATCACCGCGACGAACCGGTTGCCCGGATTTACCCGGTTTTTCGGCTCTCGCGGTGCTCCAAATCGGGGGCGGGCATAGGTCTCGGTCATCGGTTTCGCATACGCCGAAACCACTATCGGGACAACCGCTTAGCGCGCCACTATTGAATTCTTACGACAACTGTGTCCGCGGCGCCCATGGCGTCGATCACGGTCAATCGGGTGAAGCCCGGACCGGGCGGATCGACCAGCCGCTGGCGACGGCTATCGATTTCACCCGCCGACACCCCGTTGACCAGCACCGTCATCGGCAGCACGCCGCCGGCGACCTTCACCGGCATGGCCGAAAATGACCCACCACCGGTGCCCGCGGCATCAATCCGCGAGCCATTCAGCGGAAACTGGATGTGCGGCGCCTGCTCGCCGCCGGTCCGCACCAGTTCTCCGACGGGCCGAAACCGCCGCAGCGGCAATGGCAATTTGGCATTGCTCGCGACCAGGGTCCCTTTCGGGGGTTTTGGCAGCGGCGCCGGCAGTTTTCCGGTGCGGGCAAAGGCATCGAACAGGATCGGCGCGGCGGCGGTGCGGCCGACAATTCCAGGCGCGGGCGCCCCATCGGGCCGTCCGACCCAGACCCCGATGGTGATGCGGCCATCGAAGCCGACCGACCAAGCGTCGCGGTAGCCGTAGCTGGTGCCAGTCTTGAAGGCGATCCGGTTGTGCACGCCGTTTTCCGGCGGCGGCGTCCCCAGCAGCACATTGCCGACCTGCCACGCCGAGACAGGATCCATCAATCGCAGGGGTTCGCGGGGTTCGTCGTTCGCCTTCATGATCTCGCGCAACGGCCGCGTGCTGCCGAGCCGCGCCAGCCCGCCATAGAGTTGCACCAGATCCTGCAAGGTGATGCCGACGCCCCCTAACCCCATCGCCAGCCCCGGCGCCTCGTCCTTGGGCAATACCAGATTGGCCCCGGCCTGCTTCAGCCGGGACGACAGGCGGCTGGCGCCGACGCGATCCAATAGCGCAATGGCCGGCACGTTCAAGGACATCTGCAGCGCCTTGCACACTGGCACCGTGCCCTGAAACGTCATGTCGAAATTTTCGGGCGCGTAGGAGCCGAAGCGGATCGGCCGGTCATCGATCAGGCTTTCCGGATGCACAAAACCATCCTCGAACGCCATGCCATAGATGAACGGTTTCAGCGTCGATCCCGGCGAGCGTATGGCGCGGGTCATGTCGACCTGCCCGGCGCGCCGATCGTCGAAATAATCGGGCGAGCCGACCCGCGCCAGCACATCGCCGCTCTCATTATCGACCGCGATGATGGCGACGGAAATATTCGGCCCCAAAGTAATCGCGCGATCGTGCGCCAGCGCTTCAAGATTCCTTTGCAGGCCGGACTCCAGCGTCAACTTGATCAGCGGCGTATCTTTCACGATGGCGATAGCCTGATCGGCCGAATGCGGCGCCAGAATCGGCATCGGCTTGCGTAATCTCGGCACCGGCACGGCCCTGGCCTGAGCCGCGTCTTCCGCCGACACCTGGCCGTCTTCGACCATGCGGTCGAGAACGCGGTCGCGCGCCGCATGCGCGACTTCGGGATGCCGATCCGCACGCCGGTTTTCCGGCGATTGCGGCAGCGCCACCAAGAGCGCCGCTTCCGCCAGCGACAGGCGTTTCGGCTCCTTGCCGAAATAGGCGATCGAGGCGGCGCGAATACCCTCGAGATTGCCGCCATAGGGCGCCAGCGCCAGATACAGGTCGAGGATCTGGTCTTTTGTCAGTTGCCGCTCGATTTCGAGCGCACGCACCATCTGGCGCAGTTTTGCGTAGACCGATCGCTCCCGCCGGGGCTCGAGCAGCCGAGCCAATTGCATCGTGATCGTGGAGCCGCCGGATACGATGTGGCCACGGGTGACGAGTTGAAATGCGGCACGGCCGAGCGCCAACGGATCGACGCCGGCGTGGGAGCGAAAACGCCGGTCTTCGTAGGCCAGCAGCAGTTTCAGATAGCCCGGATCGACATTGGTCTTGGCATCGACCGGCAACCGCCAGCGGCCATCGGCCATCGCATAAGCGCGCAGCAGCTTGCCGTTACGATCGACGACGGTCGTGGAGACCTGACGGGCTTGTTCCAGCGGGAGCGGTCCGAGCGAAATGACCCATGCGGCGAATGCGCCGACTAGGATCAGGCTCGCGGCGGCAGAGACCGCCGCGGCGAACCTGGTCCGTCGCCAGCGGTGTTCAACCGGTTCTATGGCCACGGGCGTACTCATTTCGCCGGACGCACCTCGACGGAGCCGGTGCCGGAGCGGCCATAGCGCGAGGGGTTGTACATGTCCTCGACATAGGCCTGCGGCAGCACGTATTTGCCGGGCGATACCGCGCGAACGACGTAGGCGACGGTGAACACCGCCTTGCTGTCGCTGGCGCGATCCACCGCCGCGGTGAAACGATCATCGCGGAACTCGGTATTTTCAGGCTCCTCGCCATCCTCGATCCAGTCCAGCGTGCCGCTATCACCCGAAGATACCAGATGCGGATTGTCGATCTCGAGCCCGGCCGGGAGATAATCCGACACCATGATGTGACCGTATTCCGGCTTGGCCTCGGTGATCTTCAACACCACCGCGAAGCGGTCGTTCTGCCTGGCTTTCGAGACATCGGCCGGCTTGCCGTCAAGCGTGAAGTAATTGCGCTCGATCTTGAAGCCGTTCGATGCCGCGGGCTCCGGCGTCACCGGCGCGCCGCTGACGGAAACCACCGCCTGCACCGGTGCATCGCCGGTGTTGGTAATCTTGATCGGCTTGCCTGACATTTCAGCCGCCTTGTAGCTGCGATACAGCGCGGTCTTGACCGGCGCGCCGTCGATATCGAGCGCCATGGTTTCCTTCGACAGCGCACGCGACGCCAGCACCAGCCAGGCATTTTCCTGGGTCGAGGTGTAGGGCGTCAGCCCGCGCGCCACTTCGACGCGCGCGACCGCCTGGGTCAGCGTCGCCCGCGGCGCGTTGCCTTCGCTGGCCAGCGACACCAATGCTGCGGCATCACGCAAGGCGCTGCCGTAATCGACCCGGCCGAATTCCAGAACTGGTTTGGGCGCGAGGCTATCGAGCGCGGCGGCATAGATTCGCTCCGCCCTGCCCTTGTCGCCGACCAGCGCCAGCGCGGCCGCCAATTGCGACTTCGCAATCGAGGTCGCCAGATTGTTCAGCTTGGTATCGGCGAGATACCGCAAATCGCCGATCGGCGCGGTGCCGTTGCGCGCGAGCACATAGAGACCGTAAGCGAGATTGCGCCCGCCGTCCTTTTCCGGCTCGTTGGCATTGACCACGGAGTTGCGAATGCGATCGAGCGCACTTTTGAACAGCACGTCCGGCACCACGAATCCCTTTTCACGGGCGCGGGTCAGGAAATCCGTGACATAGGCATCGAGCCAGGCGTCATCGCCGCCGGCCGACCACAGACCGAACGATCCGTTTGAACCCTGCCGCGCCAGCAGCCGATCGATGGCGTCCCGGATGCGTTGATCGACTTCAGTATCCATCGCTAGATGAGCACCTGCCGCCAGATCGTTGACATACAATAGCGGCATCGCGCGGCTGGTGATCTGCTCCGAACAGCCATGGGGATAGCGATCCAGCGCTTTCAGGATGGTCGCGGCATCAAGCGCCGTCGACAGACCGACCGACAGCGAGACGCCGCCGGTGCCCTGCACCAGATCCGAGAACATGTCGGAGGTCAGCGTCAGGCTCTCGCCTTTTGCCAAAGTGCGGATCGAACGGCGCGCCAGGATTTGTGTCGCCGGTTTGACGTCAAGCGCATAATGCCGCGCCAGGGTCAGGCCATCAGGTCCCTTGATATCGACATCGAACTGCGCATTCCCGGCATAGCTGGCATCGAGCGCCAGCGACATCGAGGTTCGTTGCTTGGCCGCGAGCTTTACGGTAGTCGAGGGATTGCCGGATACTTTCACCGGCCCGGATGCCTTGACGTTGACGGTGTAGTCGCCGGGCGCGCCCTCGACATTGTCGAGGTCGAAACTAAGGGTGCCGTGATCGCCGTTGAGCAGGAAGCGCGGCAACGTCGCCGTCAGCACCACGGGATCGCGTACGGTTACATCAGTCGTGGCGCGGCCGAGTTTGGTCGAGGTCCAAGCGACCGCCATCACGCGGGCGGTGCCGGCGAATTCCGGAATGTCGAAGCTGATTTCGGCCGTGCCGTCGGCGGCTACCGTGACGATCCCGGAGAACAGCGCCAGCGGCTTCTGCGTCGGCGGGCTACCTTGCAACTCCGCGCCGGCGCCATCGCCGCCTGTCCGCAGCTGGCCACGGGTGCCCTGCATGCCGTCGATCAATTGGCCGTAGATGTCGCGGATCTCAGACGTCATGCGGCGCTGGCCGAGATAGTAGTCATCCGGCGCCGGCGGCTTGTAATTGGTCAGATTGAGAATGCCGACATCGACGGCCGCGATAACGATCTTGGCATCTTCGCCGGGGTTCAATCCGCCGAGCTTCACCGGGATTTTCAGCGTGCTGTTCGGGCGCACCAAGGCCGGCGGCGTCAGCTTGACCTCGATGGTGCGGGTCTTCTTGTCGATCCCGAACCATTTCAGGCCGATGGCCCGGCCCGGCATCCTCTGGGCCGCGGCGTCGAGCGGACGGCGCAGCGTCGCCACCACATAGGCGCCGGTGCCCCAATCCTTGCCGACCGGAATTTTCACCTGCGCGGTGCCTTCCTTGACGTCCGTGGATTGCGTGGTCAGCAGCCGGTCGCCGAGCACGTTGATGGTCAACTTGCCCGCGGTGCGGGCATTGACCGAAACCGTCATGGTGTCGCCGGACTGGTAGTCAGGCTTGTCGATGGAGGTTTCCAGAAGGTCCGGCGTGTCGGCGCTGCCATCGGAATACCAGCCGACGTCGAACTGAACTGACGTCAGCGGCCCGTCGGCGTCGGTCGATTTGACGTCAAGGCGGTAGCGGCCGGGTTGCGGAGATAGCGTGATGCGCGACGGCTTGTCGGCGGCAATGGTCAGATCGCCATCGGCGACGCGAGTGGTCGATTTGACCGGTTCATATTCCCAGGACGAACTCTGGCGATACCACTGATAGCGCGACTCCATCTTCAACAGCTCATAGCGCAAGCCATTGCGCGCCAGCGATTTGCCGTCGGGGGCCGCGAACACGACGTCGAACGCGGCCTTGTCGCCTTCCGCGACGCTCTTGTCGCCGAATAGCGGTTTGACGCCGATCATCGCGCTGGCCGGAGCGACCGGCAGCACCAGTTTGCGCTCGACCGCGCGGCCGCCGGCTTCCGCCATGCGGATGAATATCTGGGCCTCTTGGGGGCGGGTGGATGACGGCGGCTTCGCCAGGCTGACCGGGAACGTCGCCACGCCATTGGCGTCGGCTTCGGGCAGGTTCTCGATCGGGGTGCGTTCGTTGCTGGCGGTTTCCTCGTCGGCGACGCCGAACTGGTAGCCCGCATATCCGGGCCGCTCAGTTGCCGGGGCGACCAGCATATCGCCCTCAAGCTGCAGCCCCGACGCGGGCGCGCCATAGAGGAAATGACCCTCGACTTTAAGTTCTACAGGAAGATCAGCTTTGATCTGCTTATCTTTGGTGGATATATCAAATTCAATTCGCTCCGGGATGTAATCTTCAACCATGAAGGTGGTTTCACCGACCGGCGACGCCTTGGGATCGGTGAACGCCCGCACCCGCCAGGTGCCGGTTGGAACCGCCGAATTGAGCCCGACCGCCAGGCTGCGGCCGCCCGCGCCTTGATCGGGGAGTACGGCGCGGCGGAACTCGACCCCGTCGGGGCGCTCGATCACTAGGGTCAGCGGGCCACCGGTCACGGCGTTGCCCTGGCCGTCGCGGACCAGCGCGGTCAGATAGACCGTCTCGTTGGAGCGGTAGACCCCGCGCTCGGCATAGACAAAGGCATCGGCGCCGGCGGGCACGGCGCGGCCGGAAACGCCGCGGTCGCTGAGATCGAACGCATTGGATTTCAGGCTCAGGAAAGCGTAGTCGGCCTTCTCGCTGGTGACGGTCAGCAATGCCGGCGACAGACCGCCCTCGCCGCGCGCCAGTCCCGCTTCGAACAGCACGTGACCGGACTCGTCGGTCTTGCGGGTCGCGAGAATCTCGTTGTTGCGTGCGACCAGCCGCACTTCGGCTTTTGCGACTGCCTCCGTCGACGCCAGCGAATTGACGAAGACATGGATGCCGTCATTGCCCGAAAACGCCGTCAGCCCCATGTCCGAGACGATGAACCACTGCGTCGCCAGCGAGTTGTCATCTCCGCTCCCAGGGCCTTTGGCAGCCGCGGTCATCACATAGACGCCGGGCTGCAACTCGCCGAGCGCCTGATCGACGGGAAACGCCGTGGTGACGTCCTGGTTGAGCGTTGTCGCGGTCGCGAGTTCCCCCGACCAGACTTTGACGCCGCGCTCGTCGCCCAAACCAGAAAGCTGGTATTTGCTCAGACTCTGCTGGAAATCGCTGTCGATCACCGTGTTGATCAGATTGCGGTCGCCGATCCTGAACACATCCACCGTTACTGAGGGGGTGTTGACGCTGACCAAGGGAATGCCGCGCTGGCCGGTGCGCGGCAGCACATAGGCGCGGCCGGTAAAGCGCACGAACGGCTTGCGGTCGCGGACATAGATGTTGAATTCGGCTGATTTCGGCAGGGTTTCCTTCACGGTGGAGGGCAGCCCGGCGCGCAGATTGATGTTGTAGCGCTCGCCGTGCTTGAGGCCATCGACGCAGAGTTGCTTGCCCTCGGACGTCAAAGCCGGCTTGTCGCTGCCCGCCAGCGCCAGGAACGGCGCGAAGTCAGTTCGCTTGGCGAGGTCCTCGGAGAACTGGAAACAGGCCCGCGGCGACGCCCCGTCGGAATCGACGGTATAATCCAGCAGCCGGAAACCATGCTCGTCGCGCATTCTCTCGTATTGGCCGCGCACATCGGCGACCTCGCGCAGATCGAGCGAGAGCCGCAGCGCATCGAGCGACGGGCGCCACAGCTTGCGGTCGGAAAGTGCCCGGCCGAGCACAGCCAGCGCGTCGGCCTCCTCGCCGGCATTGCCCGCACGCTGATAGGCGATATAGGCCGCGGTCGAGGCGCGCTCCAGCAAGAAGGTCTGCTCGGAACTATTGGCGGAGCGGATCTGGAAAATCGTCTTAGCCAGCTTCAGCCAGTTGGCGCTGTCTTCCGGCGTGGTGGCCGCGATCTGTCCCAGAATTTGCAGGCCGGAGCGGAAATCGCTGCGCTTGAAGGCGGAGTCGGCGTCGGTGCGCAAATTGGCGCCGGACTTGGCGACCGGCCCCGCCTCGCCCTTGATTTGGGCCTCCAGCTTGATCGCCGAATCGGCCAGATCGTCGCGTTTGAACGCCTTGTCCGCCGCCTGCGCTGCGACGAGGCCAAACGTCAGCGTGGCGCAAACTATCACGGCGCGAACCAAACCAATCATGATGGAGCTCCCTGACGCGGACTTACGCCGCGTGTCAAATAGAAGTGCGCTAAAAGGTGACGGACTCATGGCCGCAGAACGGGGTAGCAAAAAAGTCGCATGCGACATGGCCGTGACAAGCATTGGCAGTGGCAGCATTGGCAGTGACAGGCTTAATGCCCCCGGCCGCCGGTCGGCCGTGGCACACATCATTGCGGTGCGGCGAACCCCGATACAACGGTCCGCCGTCTCGCTTGGTCGCCGGATCCCGGAAAATGGTTCGGATGGGCTTGGCGGGAGAGCGGATTTTTCATATTGGCAGTGCTAAGAAGACCCGGTTTTCGGAAGGCTTGGCTTCCGGGAGGCTTGTCTTTCGGGAGGCTTGTCTTTCGGGAGGCTTGTCTTTCGGAAGATTGGCCTTTGGGAGGCCCGGTTTTCCTGAAGTTACGGTCCCATAGCTCAACTGGATAGAGTAACGGATTTCTACTCCGTGGGTTGCAGGTTCGAATCCTGCTGGGATCGCCATCGGCTTTTGTCCGGTCATTACCGCCCCTTGCGCGCTCGCTCTGGTTGCGGGACAACAAGATTAATTGACAAGTGAACCGGGTCACCGATGGGAACGATTAACTGCCACGATTGCGGAAATCCCGTCTCGCTAAGTGCACGGTGGTGTCCACAATGCGGATCGAAGAATCTTGCTGGCCCATCCGTCCTGGACGCCGCGCGTCAAGCACAGTGGGAGCAGAAGCTCGCAATGATCGGACGATGATCATGTTTATGGCCGTGCTGGGTGCCATAGGTGCTATTTACGGTGCAAAGACTGGATCCAGCTGGCTCAGCGAAGCGTGGTTCACGCTCCTATATGGATTCGTCGGTGTCGTTGCCGCCGTGCCGATTGCCTTCGCGATCAATGTCACACGCAATTGGCGATGACTACTCGACCTGAACCTACAGCAGTCGATCGTTTGGACGATGATGGTATCCCTAATGCCGCACCTTAATGTGGCGTCGTAGATAACGAAGGTGACAGGTTGTACGACCATTCGGTGACGAAAGTGCAGGTCCAGAATTTGTCGCTTATGCCGTCGTTCTAGTAGCCGATGACAAACTAGGAGAAGCAGGTTCGATATTAGCACGGGCAAAGGTTCGTTTTGGCGCATCAGCCGACGATGAGCTACACTGCCGTGTCTTGTTTTCCGGTCAGCAGAGAAGCAAATCTCCTTGGACCAATTTAAACAATATCGACGTCTTTGCTCTTTATTCTGAATTGATGATCGATCTCAAACCACTGTTAGTTCGAACGATTGTGTCGCTCGGGAAGAAATCTGATTTTCCAAAATCGATCCCCGGCGGCCAATGGCAGCACATCGATCCGAATTTCATTGGGCCTCTTCCTTGGAGTAACGGCTACGATTATGGGGATAAGCACATTGCCAACTTGGGCGCCCACGGGACAATGATCCCTCTTTCAAAGTGCCCGGTCTTGATCAGGTTAGATTTTGGCCAGACCCCGATACAACACCTATCGAAACTACGAATGGTCGACGGCGGTTCAGCAATATGCTGAGCGGCTTTATAGACAATGGCGATAGGAAAGAGCCTCCCCGCGCAACTGTGATGTATTCCCCAAGTCAAAAGCTCCCATTGTTGCAAATTGCGGATCTCGTGGCCTATGTCGCTCAACGATGTGCCGGCGCCGGATACGACCCGATCGACTTGAAGTTCAAAGAACTGAATAAAATTATCGGAGCCGAGCAGATTAAAATAGGTATTGCCCCGGACGGCGGCATTGGAATCAATGTGCCGAACGCATCACTCGAATTCCGCCAAAATATATAACCTCGGCACGATCGGCTGTGCGGACGACCTTGATCGCTTCCTCGCGCGGTGGCGGTCCTCCGTAGAACGCGACGAGATCAAAGGGGACGGAACGGGACGCAGCACGACCTTAGTCCCGGACTGTTTCCGTTTCATTCGCCGATCCGGTGGGAAGTGTATGGAGGACGACGATGGTGGACGATGCGAAACCGACCGTACCGGCGAATATCACAGAATTTAATACGATCGTCGGGTTGATATTCGCACAGCTTTACGAAGCGTTTCCCGTTTCGGTCGATCTGATCGACAGGGATGGCATCGCTAAGGCCATGGGCGTCACGGGAGAATGGTCGGCGCACAGACTACCATCCGGCCGAACTTTCAATGAGATGCTTGCACACACGATGGGCTGGCTATCAGCACAACGTTATACGATGTCAAACGGTGCTCATCCGGCAGAGCGTGTGACCCTCACTGATAAGGGGCTGGCGGCTCTGAACAGGATGCCGCAAGGTCTTGCGGGCACGGTGGGTTCCGAATTGGTGAAAGCCAAGGACGAGACCGGGCGGCGTGATTGGTCTGGTTTCGGCGATTTGGTCGGCGGCATCATGGGCGGTTATCAGAAGAGCATATCGTCCTAAGAGCCCGATCGGCGTGTACGATCGACAATATGCCGGCGCAGCTCAGACATTCGGACGTTGAGATGAGAAACTTCTACCACATTTCCCCGATCGACCATCCGATTGGCGCGGTGCTTCAGCCCGGTGCTTTTGGACGCCTTTACCGGCAATTCAACCATGGCGGGCAAATCGCTCCCGGCTCGGCCAATGTTTTTTATGACCTGACCTGGGAAGCCGTTTTAGAAACAGCACGTGTTTTAGTAGCCGCGCACCAACCGAGTCGACTAAATTGCATCTACGCCTGCACGACCCTTGCTGCAGCGGAAGCGTTTCGGAACGCCTTTCGTGCCGGTGGCGCGATATTTGAAATTGCGGTAGCCGACGAAGTCCCTATTTTTCAAGGCGATCTCGCCAGCCTTGGCAGCGCTAAAGCGGGTGAACCATTTCTCGATGTCTGGGTCCGTGTCGCAACTCGATATTGGACTGATCAGCCGCCAGGCGTGACCGAGGTTTTGATCGGCGGATCGGCCACCATATTGGCCAAGGTCTGATCCGATGCCAGATGTTCGGTCAGATATCCAGCCGCCTCGGGTTCGTTAGCCCTCGTCATCCGGTTTTTTGAGGGCTACCGCCGCTCGTTTTGCGTCGGCCTCCTGCTGCGCTATCGCGGCGTCGATGCGCTCCGAGATTCCCTTGATCCGTTCAAAAGCAGTTTTCAGGAAAGGCTCTAGCGATGGAATTTTTGAGGCGTCAGCTCGCCCCGCAAACAGATGTGTTTTGATAATTGCGAGTTGATAGTTGAAGTCAAAATTTATTAAGCTCGATCCGGTTGGAGGAAAATTGTTGAAATCCAGAACGCTGGTCTGCTGTAAAGCGATGACACGATCATAATAGGGGTTTGCGGACGTCCTATCGAGCTTCGAAAAGACATCGACGCATTGTCCGACCGTTTCCCTAACTAGCTTAAGACCCCGCGCAGCGGTATCGCTCCCATCAAGTTTTTGTTGCCAATACGCCAGCTCGGAAATGTGGACGCCACGCCATTGGGGCCTGGAGTTGCATTTGTACCGAAAGAAAAGCCAAGCCTGCAGCCATGACCGTAATCAACGCACCCAGAATGGGTCCTCCGATTTCCTTATGCTTCTCGAGCAAGATCGAGAAGTCGGATTGGGGCTTCCGGTCTAACATGTAAAAAATTGTGCCCAAAAGCGCAGCGATAAGACCGACAAAACAGAGCGCAAAAAAATACAGCATGACGAACCTTCCTCCCTCGCTCCCAAGTTGTATCATGTTAGAGGGCATCGGCTTCTTGGTTATCCACATCCGCCACCGGCCAGAGGTCCGGGACCGCGTTCCGCCGAACCGTAGCGGCTTAAAACCCTTAAAAACAATGATTTATCGCGATCCTGCGCGGTAGCCAGCGACTTTCTCCATTGCGGACGGAAGGGGATCGAAGATGATACAGCGGGAACGGGATGACGATTAAACGGGGATTCGATGACACGGAAAAAACGGCGATGGCGCACCCTGGAGCTGGCCCTCGCGTTTTGTCTGGGGGTCGCGTGGCTCGGTCCCGCGATGGCCCAGACGGCCTCTCCTGCTGATTTGATTTCGAACTATCGCGTCAAAAATGGCGAAGGGCGGGTGACTGCAGATCCTGTTCTCAACCGGATCGCGCAGCAACAAGCCAACGCCATGGCCGCGAGGGACATGATCGATCACGCAGCACTTGCGCCATTGAGTTCGCGCGTGGCCGGGGTGCCTTCAGGCGGAGCCCGCCGGATCGCGGAAAACCTCGCAGGCGCCTACGCCGATTTTCCAGAACGCTCGATCAATGGATCGAATCGCCGGGACATCGAAGCAACCTCTTGATGCACGATGGGTTGCGGATTGGCGTCGCCAGCGCGAAAAGCCCGAAGACGGGGCGGACCTATTGGGCGATGGAGATCGCCGGCGACTACGAAACCACCAGGAAGCCCGGGACGAAGAACAAGCCCGGTGCTCAGGAAGAATGCTCCTTACAGATGGGGGACACCTGCCTCAATTGAGGATACCGGGTTGCAGGTTCGAATCCTGCTGGGATCGCTAATTCACTTACTAGGCGAAAGATCGAATCTTATCGTGACTATCAAGGCGTGACTTTGCCTCGGTATAGACCCCTTATAGCAAAGACGGACTCATTCACGTCAGAGGGGGATACATACGATGACCCAAGTACCGCAGCGGCCTCTCGTCCCGGATAATACGCTGATTACGAAGACGCCCGAGGAAGGCAGGGCATTGGCTATCATGCTTGCCCGAAATTCTATCCACGCCATGCAGGGCGAATTAGAGACGCTGAAAACCGGTCGCGCCCAATATGCGCACGATCCCTACGGGCTGATTGCAGCCAGCCATGTTGTCGCAGTTGAGTTTGCGACCATCTCAGCCGCCAACCAATATTGGCGCTGAGTATTGGTGATAGCCGCCCTTGTCTTCAATGGGCTACGGCTGAGCCGAATAATATTTCGCGACCTGATCGATCTCTTCGCCCGTCATCTGACGTGCGATGTTGCGCATTTGCTGGCTGATGTCGTTGCGGCGATTGCCGGACGCAAAGGCTTCCAGTTGGGCCTTGATGTAGACGGCGGACTGGCCGCCGAGCCAGGGGCTGCCGGCCTTGGTGTCGATATCGCCATGACAAGCGCCACAGGGCGGGATATTGCGGATCGGTGCTCCCGTCACGACAATCCGCGGCGCGGCCAGTTCGGCATCGATCTTGTTCGATGGCACTCTTGGCAAATACGCGTAGTAGGCCGCGATATCGAGCATGTCCTGGTTGCTCATGGTGGCCGCAAACGGGCTCATGACCACGTTGACCCGTGCGCCGGCCTTGAAGTCGTTTAATTCCTTGTATGTCACCGCGGCGAATTGCCCGGCGAGATTCGGCGAGTTGGCATCGCTGACGCCCTGCGGCCCGTGGCAGATCGCACATCGCTGCGCCAGCGTCGCGCCTCGCCCGATCGACACTTGATCCGGATGAGTCAGCATTTCCGATGACAGGACGACACTGGAGGTCTTGAAGTCGGGCTGCTGGATGCTGGACTGTGGCGCAGAACGCGGCACGCCGGCGGCGCTGCAGATAGCGTCCCAGATGCCGCTGAGTTTCAGGTCGGGCTGAGCCAATGGCAGCCAGATCAGTCCAGCCAGGAATGCGAGTACCGCGATCGCCCCGGTAATGCCGACGGCGGCGCTGAACCAGGGATTGCGCAATGTGAACAGCTTTGGCTCGCTCATCGGCTGGCTCCGACATAAATCGCGGGCACGTTGGTTTGCTTCAGCACCAGAAGCTGGGCGATCGGATAGCCGTAATTCACCACGGTGAGGCCGACCATCAGCGCCAGCCACAATCCAAAACTGTTCAGCGCCACCGGTATCCGCGCCGGCATATGGATCGGCACGCTGAAACGATAAGCGCCCGCATCGCTGCGTTCGGCTCGCTGGCCCCGGATCAGCACGACGAAAAACAAAACGCCCGACGTCAGCAGGATCAAACCGCCGACGGCCGACATTCCCACCGAAAAGGCCTGCGGTGAAATCACCGGATTGGCGTAGTCGTAGAACGCCATGCGGCGCGGCATGCCGAGGATCCCGACATAGTGCCACGGAAAGGTGGTCACGATCATGCCGATGAACCACAGCCAGAGCTGCGTACGCATCAGGCCGAAATGTTCCATCGCCCGGCCGGTCAGATGCGGCCACAGATCATAAGCGATCGCGAAATACATGATCACGATCGCGCCGCCGAAGATCAGATGGAAATGCCCGGTGATCCACTGCGTGTTATGGATGCTGGCATCGAGCTGATAGCTCATATTGATCAGGCCGCCGGCGCCGCCGAAGCCAAGCATGACCAGCGACAGCGCGGTCGCGAGCATGATCGGGTTTTGCCAGGGCAGCGCCCTCACCCATCCGAACGCGCCGCTGCCGCCGCGCAGGCGGCTGGCGATCTCGGCGGAGGCGCAGATGGTGAATACCGTCAGCAAGGTCGGCAGCGCGACCAGGCCGGTGAACACCGATTGCATGAATTTGAATCCGGCGCCGACTTGCGGATCGGCAAACAGATGATGCACGCCGATCGGCATCGCCACCACGACGAACAGGATGAAGGAAATCCGCGCCATCGCGTCGCTGTAGAGCCGCCCGCCGATCGCGCGCGGAAAGATCGTGTAATAGGCGATGTAGGTCGGGATCAGCCAGAAATAGACGATCGCATGCAGCGTCCACGAAAAGAACACACGGGAAAGCCCGGCATCGATGGTGGATCTGAGGCCAAGCGCCACCGGCAGGATCAGGAAGATGATCTCGAGCGCGGCGCCGACCGCTGTCCAGCCCCAGAGATACGAGCCCGCGACATTGGCGAACATCGCCAGCGGCACCGGCCGCTCAGGGTTCTCGCGCTTCCAGATTGTCAGATTAATCGACATCAGCGCGACCCAGATCCATGAGCCGACCACGACCATCACGACGCCGATATAATAAAAGGGATTGCCGACCATCGGCGGATAGAACGTATAGAGCACCGAGGCCAGCCCCAGCGAGACCGGAATCATCGCCACCACGGCGCCGACTGCGACCAGCGCAAAACCGGCCCAGGCCCAGCGCACGCCAACCAGCGGCTTTTCAAGCGTGGCTTCGGTGATGGCGTATCCAAAACCCATTGCGATGAGGGTCGGAAACACATAGCCCATCGCCGAGCCGTGCGCGGTGACCGAGCGATAATAGAATTCCGGATTGAAATGCCAGGCGTTGAACGGACTGCGGACGAACATCTGCCAGGCGCCCAGCATCAATGCCAGGCCGAACACCGCAAAGGCGAGCCAGAAATGCGCCAGGATCAGCCGCTTGTTAATCAACACAGGTGAGCCTCCGTCGCGACGCCATCATCTTGAGGAAGGTGGTCTTGTCGACCACCTTGACCTTGGCCCACATTCCCTGATGTCCGATCCCGCAAAATTCCTGGCACGGCATCGCGTGTTCGCCGGGTGACTTGAACCGGACCGGCAATTCCGAGACATATCCCGGGCATCAGCATGGTGTTGATGTTGGTGCCTTCGATCAATAGCCCGTGCACGACATCGGCGCTGGTGGCGCGCAATGTCACCGGCGTCTCCGACGGCACCACGATGCATTGCGGCGTGAAGGAATATTGCTGACCGATCGCGCGCACCGTCACCGAGCCGTCGGCCTCCATCGCGCTGCCGAGATTGCTTTCGATGAATTCGCCGGCGAGATGCAGCGTCGTGGGATCGGCGGTCTCGACATGGCCTTGCGGCATCGTCGCGTGGTCAATGCCGATGAAGATCGCCATGCCCACGAGCACACCGACGACCACGATCGACAAGGTCGCCCATCTGCGTTCGATGCGGGCCGCGACGGCTTCGCCAAGATGGGGATCGCTCTCGGTCGTCATGGTCAAGCGCTCCGCGGCAGGAACACCAACAGATAGAACGCAAACCACAACGCGATCACGACCGCGGTTGCTATTGCGGCGACGACGATGGCGCCGGACGGACCGGAGCGAACAATGGCGGCGACGCGTTCGTCTTCAGTACCTAACGTGGTCGCCTGCGGTGGAGGTGAAATGATCATGGCATGCCTCAGTCCAGCGTCGCGGAGCGCAGTTGATTGGCCTGCCGCGCCGAAACGGGTTCGCCGCGATTGCCCCAGGAGGTCCGGATGTAGGTCACGACGGCGGCGACCTCGTCATCGGATAGCCGCTGCGCAAACGGCGGCATGCCGTAGGGTCGCGGATTTCCGGCCGTGCCCGGCGGATAGCCGCCATTGAGCACCATCCGGATCGCATTGACGGCGGAAACCATCTGGATCGACGGGTTGCCGGCCAGCGGCGGATAATGCGGCGGCTTGCCGACACCTGTCGCGCCGTGGCAGGTGCCGCATTCCAGATCGTAGATCGACTTGCCGAACGACAGCAGCAGGCTACTTTCGGCCGAAGGCAGCGCCGCGGCCGGCTTTTCCGGGGACGTGCCTTGCGCGAGGCTCTTGAGATACACGGCCATCGCGCGGGTGTCGTCGTCGTTGAGATATTGCAGGCTGTTATAGACCACTTCCGCCATCGGCCCGTAGACCGCACCGCGGCTCGACACGCCGGTGCGCAGCAGGTCGGAGATTTCCTCGATGCTCCAGTCGCCGAGGCCCGCTTCCTTGTTCGAGGTCAGTGACGGCGCGTACCAGTTCTGCATCGGAATAAGGCCACCCTCGAAGGCCTGCGATTTCCGAACTGCCGCCGAGCGCGTTGATCGCGGTGTGGCACATCCCGCAATGACCGAGGCCTTCGACCAGATAGGCTCCGCGATTCCAGTCGGCCGATTTAGTCGCGTCGGGCTTATATTCGCCTTCCCGGAAGAACAGCGTGCGCCATCCGATGATCAGCGAGCGGTTGTTGTAGGGAAATCGCAGGTCGTGCGGACGATTGGCCTGCCTGACCGGCGGGACCGACCGCAGATAGGCGAAGATCGCGTCGCTGTCTTCGCGCGTCACCTTTGTGTAGGAGGCAAACGGCATCGCCGGGTAGAGCAATCCGCCGTCCGGAAAGCGCCCGTTATGCATCGTCGTGAAGAACTGATCCGACGTCCAGGTACCGATCCCGGTTTGCGGATCGGACGTGATGTTGGACGTATAAATCGTGCCGAACGGCGTCTCCATCGGCAGGCCACCGGCGAAGATCTTGCCTTCGCGCGCAGTGTGGCAGGCAATGCAGTCGCCGGCCCGCGCGAGGTATTCGCCTTTTGCGATCAATGCAGGATTGGCTATCGGGGCCGGGGCCGGTTTCGGCGGTTGCTGCGCGATCGCACCGGTCATGCCGATCGTCAGCAATGACGCGACCACTACCGGCAGCAGTTTCTTCAAGGCTCGGAGCATTCTCACGGCCTCCTCAATGCGGTTCACTGCCGCACGCAAGCGGCATCGGAAGGCTTCCACGCGGTGCAAAGGAAGGATCGGCCGGCGCCGGTCGTGACGCAAGATAGGCTGCGACCGCCTTCACATCGTCTTCCGTCAAAAGACTGGCCACGATCTGCATGCAATCCGGCGCCAGCGCGGTTCGCGTGCCATAGCGCCATCCGCCGAGCTGGGCACTGATGTAGCTGGCGCGCAGGCCTAAAAGGCCCGGAATCGCTGGCTCCATGCCGGTAAAGCCCGGATTGTGACATCCTGAACAAGCCGGGATGCCATGCTGCGGATCGCCGTTCTTCACCAGAGATTCGCCGCGGGCCAGGACTTCGCTGCTGACGGTCGGAATTGCAGGCGCCGCAAAAGGCGGCCGCAACGAGGCGAAATAGGTAGCGATCTCCTGAAGGTAAGCATCCGGGAGAAATTCGAGCAGATAGTTCATCGGCGGGTATCTGCGCCGTCCGTCGCGGAAAGCAATCAACTGGTTATAGAGGTAGCCGGCCGGCTTTCCCGCCAGCCGCGGGAAATAGACGTCGCTGGTGCCCTCGCCCTGGGCGCCGTGACATCCAGCGCATGCGAGGACGCGGGCGGCCATCGTGTCAGGCGCGTGCTCCGTGCTCTGCGCCCGCGCCGGTCCAGGCATGAACAGCAGAAACATCAGGCAGGTAGCGATCGGCAGGATATGTCGTGTTGTCACCGCTCACCCCATCTCGACAACGACACTAGATTTTTTGCACATCGGACGCATCGGCGCAACGCGTTATTCTTCTCGTTGCGTCATCTGCGATTTGCATTCCGCGATCCGTTGAGAAAAAAACACAGGCAGGATCGTATCGAGAAAAATAACATCAAGCTTTCGATATCTCACCGGCTCATGTTTCAGTCGCTGCAAGGCCGCTCCGGCCAGCCTCACAACCCCGCCTCCGGCAGGTCCCACGGCAATTGGACGCTCCGGGTGAAACTCACCAGGACGCCAGCCGTGATGCAAAGTTAAACTGGGCGGGCGCGTACTGGATTGGACAACCATGCTGCGTTTTGGCGATTATCGCGGCAAGCCTTGTCTACTTCCCTATGTATCTGAAACACCGTCGAAATTTGCCGTTCGCCGAGCCGGCATCAAATTTGCCGCCCGAGGAGGAGCAAATCGGTTGCTGGCGCATCCGTCTTATCGACACTATTGTGGGAAGCGGAAACTGACCCGAACTTCTCGCCGGATCAACAGCCCTCAAGCCTTATCGGTTTTGATTGAATCAGAACCGGGCTCTATTCTTTTGTTTTGACGCGTTTTCTTCACGCGAACCGGGATCCACTTCGCTCGAAAACGCTCTGGACGCATTACTTCTGATCAGCGCTGGTCTTTGAACTGGGCTCGACCTGCATATTTGGCGGCGTGCCACCCTGAGGGTTGGCCGCTGAAGCGCCACCGCTACCGGTGGTCAGCGGACCTCCCGCGCCCGGCGACTGCGACGGCCCCTTGTTATCGTCAGACGATGCAGCGCCGCCGTTGACGGGCTGTGATGCGCTCAATCGATCGAGGTTGGGCTCGGTCTGAGCATAGGCCATCGAGGTGTATGCGCAGATGCAGATCGCGGCGAATACTAGACGCATGTGAGATCATCCGTGAGGTCGATCTCTCCTAACCCACTGCGCGGGCATTAGTTCCGCGCGTGACACGCGGCATTGACCGGGCGGCATCGCTGCAACGTCACGCCGCGTCGTAACCAATAACGGCCTTCACTTCGAGATACTCCTCGAACCCGAACACGCCACATTCACGGCCGTTACCGGATTGCTTGTAGCCGCCGAACGGGGCTTCGACGTCTTGCGCTTTTCCGTGCGGCGCATTGTTCAGGTAAATGCGCCCTGCCCTTATCCGCGCGCCGACGCGGCGCGCTTTGGCGATATCGCTGGACCAGACATAGCCGGCCAGCCCATAGACGGTGCCGTTGGCGATTTCGACCGCGTCGTCCTCGTCCTTGTAGGACATCATCACCAGCACAGGCCCGAAGATCTCCTGCTGAGCCAGCGTCATCGTTGGCGTCACATGCGCGAAGATGGTCGGGCGCACATAATAGCCGCGATTCAGTCCGGCAGGCCGGCCTGCCCCTCCGGCAACCACGGTCGCTTTTTCGGCGATCCCGGTCTCGATCAATTTCTGCACGCGCTCGAACTGCGTCTTGCTGATCAGCGGACCGAGCTGGGTTTTGTCGTCATAGGGTGAGCCGACAACGACGGCGTCCGTCGTCTTCCGGGCGATATCGATCGCTTCGTCCATCTGGTCCTGATGAACCAGCATGCGCGTCGGAGCCTGACAGGACTGTCCGGAATTGGTGAAGCTGCGCATCACCCCGGCGGGAACGGCTTTCGAAAGATCGACATCCGGCAGCAGAATGTTAGCAGACTTTCCGCCCAATTCCTGCGACACGCGCTTCACGGATAACGCGGCAGTCTGAGCCACCAGGATGCCGGCGCGGGTAGAGCCGGTAAACGACACCAGATCGATGTCGGGATGCGACGCGATGGCATGGCCGACGGTCGGTCCGTCGCCATTGACCAGATTGAACACGCCTTTCGGCAGGCCCGCCTCGTGCAATACCTCCGCCAGGATGATCGAACTCAACGGCGCCATTTCGCTGGGTTTCACGACGACCGTGCACCCGGCCGCCAGCGCCGGCGCCAGCTTGGACGCAACCTGATTGACCGGCCAGTTCCAGGGCGTGATGAGGCCGCATACGCCGATCGGCTCGCGTACGATGCGGGTACCCCCCATCATATGTTCGAACTCATAAGCCTCGAGCACGCGGCAGGCTTCTTCAAAATGGTCGAGCGCGGTCTGAACCTGGACCTTTTTGGAAAACCACAGCGGCGATCCCATCTCCTCGGTGATGGCGCGCGCGATGTCATCGAACCGCTCTTTGTAAGAAGCGATGATCTTGCGCAGGAATGCGAGACGCTCCTGCTTGCTGGTCTGCGAATAGGTTGGGAACGCCTTGCGGGCCGCAATGACAGCGCGATCGACATCCGCTGCCGATCCGAGACTGATCGCACCGATCGTCTCCTCGGTCGCGGGGTTTACGAGATCGAACAATTTCGGCACAACCGGCGAAACCCAGACACCATCGATGTAGAACTTGGCGTTGTTGTTATTGTTCATCGGTTCTCTCACATAGTCTCAAGCGCCCTGATGCGGCGTTGCGTTTCAACGGTATGACGAGTTCAGTTGGATTTGACACTGAATATAGCGTGAGTGGCCAATTCAGAAGTCTAATGGCCGATTGAAATTTCGTCATTTGCGCGGACCCGGCGCTTCGGTAGCGCCGATATTGCGCTTTTGTTCGTACTTCTCTTGCAATAGCCTCCAAACTTTCGGGGGGATTTCATAAGAAGGATTTTGTTGGCGATGACGTTAGCTGCCTCGGTGTCGTCGGCCCATGCGGGCCCGAAGGAAGACGCCTACCAGGTCGTCGAGAAATGGGGCAAAGCGTTCATTGCCTCGGACGTCGATGCCATCGCCAGATTATATGCCCCGGAGGCGCTGATGATCGGCACGTTAGGCAAGGTCGTCCTGACGAAACCGGAGGAGATCCGCCGATATTTCGAGGTTGCCCTGAACACCAACAAGCCTCGCACCGCCTCGCTGAATAGCTCGGAAGCCCTTGTTGTCGATGCCTCCACGGTCATCATTACCGGACTAGACACCGTCACCGGCGTGAAGGATGGACAGCCGGTGATTGGTCTCGGCCGCGTCACTTTCGTGGTTGCCAAGCGCGGGTCGGATTGGCTGATTGTTCACTTGCATCGCTCGCCGCTGCCGGCAGCATAGATAGCTCACACCCGCGTCAGCGATCGAACCTCAAAATCTCGTCGAATTCCGAGGGCGCGTAGCGGCGTCCGGCGGCATCGGCGATGTGAACTTCCCACCCGGTTTTAAAGAGCCCTCGCGCTTTGGCGACGGTCAGCGTCGGACTGTCCTGCTGGACCTCGTTGGTCTCGCCGTTCCTGGATGCGCGCACCGTGAAGGCGGCCAGCCTGGGAGCGCTCGGCCGCTCTTCCCTGATCGTCACGCTGTCGAAGATCGTGACGCTGTCGAAGGTTGTGACGCTGTCGAACATTTCTTTCGGACTTGGTCGCGACGCTTCCGGCTCTGGATCATCTTCGCCGAAATTGTCCGGCAAAATCGGGACCCTCACCTCTTTTTGTTTGAACCACGCCAACGCCACCCTCCCGACGCAACTCTTTCGTCGATTAAAACGAGGACAGCCGGGGTTCGCAAGGAAAAAGGCCCCTTCGCAACGTCCAGGAAATGCTGCATCGCGACGAAATGCGGCTAAACCACCTTAGCCTTGCTGCTGAAAAAGCGCTGTTGTGCACTTCACATTCAAACATGACATATCGCGAAATGGAAACCCGGTGCGCAACGATTGCCGCTGCCGGGTTGGCCTTGCCGTTCAACACCGGTTGCGTCTATTTATCGTTCGGCTCTTGGGGAGATCGGGCGGAATGCGCAATCTGGCTATCTTGATGGCTTTCGCCCTGGCCGGTTGCTCCATGGGCGGCTTCAACGCGGAACGGAATAATTTTAAAGGGAAGCCTTTGAGCGCCGTCACCGCGAGGCTTGGTCCGCCGCAAATCCAGGAGACGTTCGGGGGACAAAAATCCTACACATGGACCGAGGGTCAACCGCCAATTCTGTGCCACATCCGGGTCATCATGGCCGGCGATGTCGTCGATACCTATGAGACGTCGGGCGAGCCCGCCTCTTGCTATGCGTATGAAAGCCGCCAGATCGTCCGCGGCGACGAAACGATAGCCCGATAATTTTCTGACGGCGATTTTCTGACGCCAAGGAAAGCGCCAGGCGGGAACAATTCGCGCCGCGCTCCGTTAAGTGCCCCGGATCGGACACAGTTTCAGCTGTTCGGCTTGCCGATTTCCTATTCAGATTATTGGGCGCACGACAATCAGATGAAACATCTCAATTTTCCAACGCTGGTCGTCCTGTGCGTAACAGCGATCACGCTCGGGGGCTGCTTCGACGGCCCGAAGGGAGACAAGGGCGATCCCGGTGCACCGGGAGCGGCCGGCCCGCCGGGCGAACCGGGCAAGACCGGCCCGGCGGGAATAGCCGGCAAAGACGGCAGGGATGGCGCGCCGGGACCCGCCGGCCCCGGCAGCGCCATTTATGCCAAAACCGTCGATAGCAATGACTGCGGTTCGATCGGCTGCACGTCCGAATGCGAGGCCGGCGAAATCATCGCCTCGGTCACATGTCTATCGGGCGACGGGACGACGTTGCAACCCGCCATCCATGCGGGTGGCGTCTGGACCGCATCCTGTCCGGCGCCGTCAACCCGAATGATCCTTCTTTGCAACAAGAAATAATCTGCCAATTGTGGATCAAACGCCCAATTTTGGTGGCTTCCCGAAGCCCATAGCTGTACACCGCTCTCGATCGTGAGGCGTGTATTTCAGGGGCCGCGGACGCGAATGCGAGCCCCCACCGTCTCCCAACCCAAAATGAAAGCGACAAGGCCCGCCCAATGAGTGGATTCAAGGAACCTGGCTTCGCAGACCGGCAGAAGGCGGCGCAGGAAGCCAGGAAAAACATCCTCAACAAGTTTCGCAGCCAACCCGGTCCCGACGATCCCGCCGTCAAGCAGCGGCAGGCTGAGCGCGAGGCGCAGGCCGCCGAACGCGCCAAGGCCAAGCTGGCGCGCGAAGCCGCCAAGGCCGAGCAGAAACGTCTTGAGGAGGAAGCTGCGGCCGAAGCCGCCGCCAAGCTCGCGCGGGAAAAGGAAGAAGCCGCGGCTGCGGAATTGGCGCTTGAGGCCGAACGCAAGGCGGCGCGCGACGCCCGCTATGCCGCCCGCAAAAAACGAAAATAGCAGACGGTTCCAGCTGCGGGTTCGCCGATACATCACAGGCTCGCCGTTCTCGGCGAGCCTGTGAGACACATGAAGTATGAAGTGCTGGTGATTACTTCGACATGCTGTCCTTTTTCATCATGCCGTCGCCCTTTTTCATCATGCCATCGTCTTTCTTCATGGCGTCGTCCTTTTTCATGGCGTCCTTGGACATCGTGTCCTTCTTCATGCCGTCGTCCTTCTTCATGGCATCCTGGGCAAAGGCTGCGGGCGCAAGCGCCAGGCTGAGCGAAAGAGCGGCAGCTGAAATTCCGAGCGCAACGCGGGTGCTGATGGTCATTGGTAGGTCATCCTTTGAAACTGGTTTCGAACGCGACACATGCCGCACCATTAACGACGATCCCGCTATCGCTCTCGTTACGCTGGAATTAGAAATAAATTTCTGCATAACAGGCATTTGAAGTGGGGAATGGGGTTCAAGACGAATGCCTGCAAAACTCGCGTTACCACAAACGTTATCGCGAGTGTGCATCGCAACAATTCGGAACCTTATCGAACTATCAGACTAGAGCTAATCAGGGCCAATACGGGCTAAGATGCCCCCTCAACATCGGCCCAAAGATCCCATCAAGACAAAAAGTTGCCCCGGGGAGAGTATCCATGTTCACACGCCGCCATGTCCTCGCATCAGCGCTCGCCGCGCCCGCCATCCTGCGTTTTGGGACTGGAACGGCCCACGCCGCGACAACCCTTAAAATATCGCACCAGTTTCCCGGTGGCTCGATCGACAAGGGCGATTTCCGCGATCGTCTCTGCCGCATGTTCGCCGCCGAGGTCACCAAGCGCAGCGGCGGCGATCTGGTCGCTGAAATCTACCCGAACTCGTCGCTGATCAAGACCAACGCGCAATTCTCGGCAATGCGTAAAGGCGCGCTGGATATCAGCCTGTATCCCCTTCCCTACGCCGGCGGTGAGATGCCGGAAGCCAATATCGGCCTGATGCCCGGCCTGGTTTCGACCTATGAGCAAGGCCTGAGCTGGAAGACCAAGCCGGTCGGCAAGGCGTTGACGGATATGCTCGCCGACAAGGGCATCATCCTCCTGAGCTGGGTTTGGCAGGCCGGCGGCGTCGCTAGCCGCTCGCGGCCGATCGTCGCTCCGGAAGACGCCAAGGGGCTCAAGGTTCGAGGCGGCTCGCGTGAGATGGATATGGTGCTGCAAACCGCGGGCGCCGCCGTGTTGTCGGTACCATCAAACGATCTCTACGCAGCGATGCAGACCGGCGCCTGCGATGCCGGCATCACATCTTCCACCAGCCTGATTTCCTTCCGGCTCGAGGAAGTCTCGAAATCGCTGACCTCGGGCGCCGGCGCGTCCTACTGGTTCATGCTGGAACCGCTGATGATGTCGAAGTCGATTTTCGACGGCCTGCCGAAAAACCAGCAGGACATCATTCTGGCCGTCGGCACCGAATTGGAAGCCTTTGGCAGGAAGGGCGCGCAGGACGACGATGCTGAAGTCGCCAGCGTCTATGAAAAAGCCGGCGCCAAGATTAGCGTCCTCGACGCCGCGACCGTCGGCAAATGGCGCGACATCGCCCGCGACACCGCGTGGAAAGACTACAGCGCGAAAACCGCCAATGCGGCCACCTTGCTGAAACTCGCGTCCGATATCTCGGCATGATGCATGGTCCGCTTCCGGATCAAAACGAGCGTTCGATCGTAACGACGGACAATACGTTCGTCGCGGCGGTCGAGCGCGGGCTTGCCGTGTGCAACAACATCATTGTCGTCCTTGCCGCGATCGCGATGATCGCGGCCTGCGCCATCCTCAGCTACAGCGTGGTGGGACGCGCGCTGTTTCACAGCCCGAACTACTGGCAGGATGAGGCGGCGGTATTTCTGCTGGTCGGCGCGACCTTCATGACGTCGGCCTATGTGCAGCAACAGCGCGGCCATATCGGCATCGAAGCCTTCGTCGGATTGCTGTCGCCGACGGTCAATCGTGTGCGGTTATGGCTAGTCGATCTCGTCAGCTTGCTGTTTTGCGCCTTCTTTGCCTGGAAATCCTGGACGCTCGCGCATGAAGCCTTCGTCGACGGTCAGGTGTCGAACTCGATGTGGTCGCCGCCGCTGGCAATCCCCTACGTCCTGATGGCGCTGGGCATGACGCTTTTATGTGTCCAGATCCTGTTGCAGATCGTCCTTCCCCTTACCGGAGCATCTCGCCGATGACCGTCCTTGGCATTGGCATCAGCTACGGGGTCGCGACCCTGGTCGCGATGTTCTCGGGCATGCCGATCGCATTTGCGCTCGGCGCCGTCGCCGTGGTGTTCATGGGCATCTACATGCCCGCGGCATCGCTCGATACCGTGACCCAGAACGTTTATGAGGAAATGTCCTCGATCACGCTGTTGTCGATCCCGCTCTTCATTCTCAAGGGTGCCGCGATCGGCAAATCCCGCGCCGGTCAAGACTTGTATTCGGCGCTGCATGCCTGGCTGCATCGCGTGCCCGGCGGATTGGGTGTCGCCAACGTGTTCGCCTGCGCGCTGTTCGCGGCGATGGCGGGATCCTCGCCCGCCACCTGCTCGGCGATCGGCTCGGCCGGTATCCCGGAAATGCGCAAACGCGGCTATTCCGGCGGCTTTGCGGCCGGCATTATCGCCGCCGGCGGCACGCTCGGCATTCTGCTGCCGCCCTCGATCACCATGATCCTGTTCGCGGTCGCGGCAGAAAAATCGCTGGGCCGGCTGTTCCTCGCGGGTATCGGCCCCGGCCTGCTGCTCGTCTCGCTGTTCGGCGCCTACGCGGTGATCCGTTTTCGGAAAGAATATGCCGCCGCCAGCGCCGTCTACGCCCAGAGCGGCGTGACCTCGGCGATCCTGACCCGCGACGATTTTACCATGGCCGAGCGCTTCAACGTGCTGCCGCGGGTGCTGCCCTTCGTGCTGTTGCTGACCGGCGTGATGATCGCGCTCTATGGCGGCTATGCAACACCGTCGGAAACCGCAGGGTTAGGCGGGCTGCTGGCGCTGGTGCTGATCGCGCTGATCTACAGCGTGTGGCGGCCGAGCGATCTCGCGCCGATCCTGAAATCGACCATCCGCGAATCCACGATGCTGATGATGATCATCGGCATGTCGCTATTGTACTCCTACGTGATGAGCTACCTGCACATCTCGCAATCGGTGGCGGAATCGATCGTCGCGATGCACCTCCCGCGCTGGGAGTTGCTGGCGGCGATCCTGGTGATGGTCGTGATGCTCGGCTTCTTCCTGCCGCCGGTGTCGATCATACTGATGACCGCGCCGATCATCCTGCCGCCGCTACGAGCGGCGAATTTCGATATCATCTGGTTCGGCATCGTGATGACCATCGTGATGGAGATGGGCCTCATTCATCCGCCGGTGGGCTTGAATATTTTCGTCATTCGCAATGTCGCGCCGGACATTCCGCTCAGCGAAGTGATCTGGGGCACGCTGCCCTTCGTGCTGCTGATGATGGCGGCCGTGGTGGTGCTATGCTTCGTGCCGGAGATATCGACCTATCTGCCCAATCTGGTGATGGGGCCGGACGGCGGCCGGTGAAGTAAGCGGCGAATAGCGAGTGGCGAGTAGAGACATTCTATTCGCTATTCGCCACTCGCCTCTTCGCATTCAGCGCCGCCGCCACCCGGCTCACCGGCGGCCGGCCGATCAAGCGGCTGACCTCGTTGGTGGCGGCCAACAGCTTCGGCATATCGACGCCGGTCGCGATGCCCATGCCCTCCAGCATGTAGACGACGTCCTCGGTTGCAACATTGCCGGTTGCACCGGGCGCATAGGGACAGCCGCCGAGGCCGCCGGCGGCGGAATCGATCACCCGTGCGCCCTCCTCCATCCCCGCATAGAGATTGGCCAGCGCCTGACCGTAAGTGTCGTGAAAATGCATCGCAAGATTGGCCATGGGCACGACACCAGCCACTGCGCGCAGCAGTTTCCGGGCCTTGACCGGCGTGCCGACGCCGATGGTATCGCCCAGCGAGACTTCGTAGCAGCCGAGCCGCCACAACACCTGCGCCACGTCGACCACCGCCTGCGGCTCCACCTCGCCGTCAAAGGGGCAACCCAGCACGCAGGAAATATAGCCGCGCACCTTGATGCCGTCGGCCTTGGCACGGGCCACCACAGGCTTGAACCGCTCGATCGATTCAGCGACCGAGCAATTGATATTGGCCCGTGAAAAACCTTCCGAAGCCGAAGCGAACACGGCGATGACTTTAGCACCGGCCTCGCGCGCAGCCTCATAGCCTTTCTCATTCGGGACCAGCACATGGAATTCGCTGTCCGGATGATGATTGACACCACGCAGCACCTGATCCGAACCGACCATCTGCGGGATCGCCTTCGGCGACACGAACGCGCCGACCTCGACGGTATGCAGTCCGGCGCCGACCAGCGCCTCGATAAACGCAATGCGCGCGGCGACGCTGACGGGGGTCTTTTCGTTTTGAAGGCCGTCGCGCGGCCCAACCTCGACAATGCGTACCTGGTCGCTCATATCGATCTCAACCGGCTTCCGGTTCGATTTCGGCGAGTTCGACGCCTTCCTGCACGATATCGCCGACCTTGCATTTAATCACCTTCAGCACGCCCGCAAACGGCGCCCGCAGGGTCTGCTCCATCTTCATGACCTCGAGCGTCAGGATCGGCGCGCCCTTTTCCAGTCTGGCGCCGATCTCGGCCAGCAAGGCGACCACCGTTCCCGGCAACGGAGCGACGATCTTGTCTTCGCCGACCTGTTCCTCGTCATCGCCGCCGAAGGGATCGACCCAATGCAGGTCGAAACGGCCGTTGCGGGTTCGCAGATATAATTCGTGGCCTTCGATAACAGCGACGATATAGGATTTCAGACCGTCGAGCGTCAGATCGAAACCGCCGTCGTCGGTAACTGAGGATATGAAGGTAAATTCGCGCTCGCCTATCGACAATTTCGGCGGGCCACTACCGTAGTGCAGATATGCTTCCTGCTCGGCGTCCTGCCCGTGGCGGAATACAAACCGCCGCTGGCGCCGGCCCACCGGCATCCAGCCGGCGGTGCGCCACGGCGACGGCGCCTCGGTCTGCGTCACCTTCGCCTCCTCGATCAGGATCGCCGCCACGGCCGCGCAAAGCTCGAAATCGCCGGCTGCCGCGGCCGGCGGCGTCAACACCTTCAGTTCACGCTCGATGAATCCGGTATCGATGGCGTTGGCGCGAACGTCCGGGTGCGTCACCAGTGCCGACAGGAACGGAATGTTTGTCACCACGCCGCGCACATCGGTCTCTTCAAGCCCGCGGTTGAGCCGTTCGATCGCGGCATCGCGGGTCGGCGCCCAAGCGATCACCTTGGCCAGCATCGCGTCGTAGTGCGGCGAGACCATATCGCCCTGGCGATATCCGTCGTCGATCCGCAGGCCGTTCGTCGGCTCCGGGGTATGCCAGGTCCTGATCCGGCCGACCGAGGGCATGAAATTCTTGTGCGGATTTTCCGCATAGACCCGCGCCTCGACGGCATGCCCGTTGAGCGTGATCTGATCCTGGGTTTTGGGCAGCTTTTCGCCGGATGCCACGCGCAATTGCCATTCCACCAGATCGATGCCGGTGATCAGCTCGGTCACGGGATGCTCGACCTGCAGCCGGGTATTCATCTCGATGAAGAACACGTCTTTGCCGTTGGAGACGAATTCGATGGTGCCGGCCCCGACATAACTGACCGCGGCGGCCGCCTTGCGCGCCGCCGCGCATACCGCCTCGCGCTGTGTATTGTCCAACGTCGGCGACGGGGCTTCCTCGATCACCTTCTGATGCCGCCGCTGCAGCGTGCATTCGCGCTCGAACAGCGACAACAGATTGCCGTGGCTGTCGCCGATCACCTGCACTTCGATGTGACGCGGATTTTCCACGAATTTTTCGATCAGCATGCGGTCGTCGCCAAAGGCCGCCTTGGCCTCGCGCTTGGCGCTGACCAGCGCGGCAGCCAATTCGCCCGCCGAGCGCACGATCCGCATACCTCGGCCGCCGCCGCCCGCCGAAGCCTTGACCAGAACCGGAAAGCCAATCTGATCGGCCGCCTTGGCCAGCGTCGCATCGTCCTGGGCTTCGCCGTGATAACCCGGCACCAGCGGCACGCCGGCTTTTTCCATCAGCATCTTGGAGCCAGATTTCGAGCCCATCGCCCGGATCATGTCGGCGGTCGGGCCGACGAATATCAATCCGGCCTCAAAACAGGCCTGCGCAAATTCGGCGCTCTCCGACAGAAACCCGTAGCCGGGATGCACGGCTTCCGCGCCGCTTTCCCTGGCGGCTTCGATCACGCGTTCGATGTTGAGATAGCTGTCGCGTGCCCGCGCCGGCCCCAACAGAACGGCCTCATCGGCCATCGCGACATGCATGGCGTCGCGGTCGGCCTCGGAATACACCGCCACGGTGCGCAGCCCCATCGACTTGGCGGTGCGGATGACGCGGCAGGCGATCTCGCCGCGATTGGCGATCAGCAGCGTGCGAAACGGCCGGAAATGTGCTGAGCGTTCCATCATCACATCCGGAACAGGCCAAAGCGCGTCGGCTCGATCGGCGCGTTGGCAGAGGCCGAAAGCCCGAGCCCCAGCACCAGCCTGGTATCAGCGGGGTCGATCACGCCATCGTCCCAGAGTCTGGCGGTGGCGTAATACGGGCTGCCCTGGGTCTCAAACTGCGCGCGCGTCGGCGCCCGGAACGCATTCTCTTCTTCGGTGGACCAGGTGCCCCCCTTGGCCTCGATATTGTCGCGCCGCAGCTGGCTCAGCACCATGGCCGCCTGTTCGCCGCCCATCACCGAGATTCGCGCATTCGGCCACATCCAGAGAAAACGCGGGCTGTAGGCGCGGCCGCACATTCCGTAATTGCCGGCACCATAGGAACCGCCGATCACCACGGTGAATTTCGGCACCGCGGCCGTTGCGACCGCCGTCACCAGCTTGGCGCCGTCGCGCGCGATGCCGCCGGCTTCATACTTCTTGCCGACCATGAAGCCGGTAATGTTCTGCAGGAATACCAGGGGGATATTGCGCTGACAGCACAGCTCGATGAAATGCGCGCCTTTCAGCGAACTCTCGCTGAACAGGATGCCATTATTGGCGATGATGCCGACCGGGTATCCCCAGATATGCGCGAAGCCGCAGATCAGGGTCTGGCCGTAGAGTTTCTTGAATTCGTCGAATTCAGAACCGTCAACCAGCCGTGCGATGATGTCGTGCACGTCGAACGGTTTACGGCCATCGGCGGAGACCACGCCATAGATTTCTTCGGGTGCGAATAAAGGCTCGCGCGTTTCGCGCATGTTCAGGACGGCGCGTTGGGGCGGCTTCAATGTGGCAATGATACGCCGGGCAATTCCGATCGCGTGAGCGTCATTCTGCGCGTAGTGATCGGTGACCCCCGACTGTCTGGAATGCACGTCGGCGCCGCCCAATTCTTCGGCGGTGACAATTTCGCCTGTCGCTGCTTTCACCAACGGCGGTCCACCGAGAAAAATGGTGCCCTGATTGCGCACGATGATGCTTTCATCGGACATCGCCGGAACATAGGCGCCGCCCGCGGTGCAGGAGCCCATCACGATCGCGATCTGCGGAATGCCCTGCGCCGACATCTGCGCCTGATTGTAGAAGATGCGACCGAAATGCCGCTCGTCCGGGAAAATCTCATCCTGTTGCGGCAGAAACGCACCGCCTGAATCGACCATGTAAACACAGGGCAGATTGTTCTGCCGCGCGATATCCTGCGCGCGAAGATGCTTCTTCACCGTCATCGGATAATAGGTGCCGCCCTTGATGGTCGCGTCGTTGGCGACGATCATGCATTCGCGGCCGGATATCCGTCCCACCCCGGTGATGATGCTGGCGGAATGTACGTCGCCGCCATAAAGGCCGAAGGCCGCCAGCGGCGACAATTCCAGAAACGCGGTCCCCGGATCGATCAGCAGATCGACGCGCTGGCGCGCCAGCATCTTGCCGCGACCGGTATGCCGGGCGCGCGAGGCTTCACCGCCACCGCCGGCCACATGATTGAGCTTCTCGCGGAGTTCTGCGACCAGGGCGCGCATGGCCTCGGCGTTACGGGCAAAATCAGACGAAGCGGGATCGGTGCTGGACTGGAGCGGCATGGCCTTCAGCGATTTTATGGTGCGCCGCAATCAGCGCATCCGGCTTGCACCATGGTGTCATTGCGCCGCTGGCTTAGGCAACCCAGAACTTTCAGGCACCCTCGGGAGGCCGGGCTCCGTGCCTGACTACGTCAGGCCCTTCATGCATCTAAAGTTTAGTGGGTCCAGGGCTCGCCGCGCCGGAATGCGAAATTGTCGGCATAGGCGACCTGCCGGTGGGCCGGCTGCTTCGGTTCGATGACCTGATAGGGGATGCCCTCGCGCTCGCAATACGCCACGGCGTCTTCCTTGGTATGGAAGCGAATGGTGAGCTGCTGCTTCATGTCGCCGGAGCTGGTCCAGCCCATCAGCGGCTCGATCGCCCGCGGCTGTTCGGGCTCGTAGTCGAGCTGCCATTCCCTGGTTTTGGCGGTCCCTGATTGCATCGCGTTTTTGGCGGGCTTAGAGATGCGTGCGGTCATGGATGGTCGGACCCCTGAGAAGTGTGGCATGGAAGCGCGTGGCGGAAAAAGTCGTGATAGTATAAACACCCTATCACGAATTCGATCGATGATTCCCGGCTTTATGTTACATTTTCCGGTCTGGTATAGTCACTATGCCGGGCAGTGACAATCTTGGCGGTGCCAATCTCGCCCGGTCGCGTGACCTACCCTACCCGGCTGCTTGATCCTCTCCTACGCATCATTTCGAAACGGCGCCCATGAAAATCAACGCTACCCTGCCGGAAAAAGGACGCGATCTGCGGCTCGATCTGTTCCGGGGGGTCGCCAACTGGGCGATCTTTCTGGATCACATTCCCGACAATGTCGTGAACTGGATCACCACCCGGAATTACGGGTTCAGCGACGCCGCCGATCTCTTCGTTTTTATTTCGGGATACACCGCCTCGTTCGTCTATGCCCGGATGATGATCGACCGCGGTTTTGTGGTCGGCGCCACCCGCCTGACCAAGCGAGTCTGGCAGCTTTACGTCGCGCACATCATCCTGTTCGTGATTTACATCGTTTCGATTGGATATGTCGCCCAGCGCTTCAGCGATCCGGAGATCATCAGCGAATTCAACGTCGCGGGTCTGGTCGACAGCGCGGTCGAAACGCTGCGGCAGGGATTGCTGCTGAAATTCAAGCCGGTCAATCTCGACGTGCTTCCGCTCTACATCGTGCTGATGGGTCTTTTTCCGCCGGTGCTGTGGATGATGCTGCGCCAACCCGGAGCAACGATGCTGGCTTCGATCGCGCTGTGGCTCGCGGCCCGGCAGTTCGGCTGGAATCTGGCCGCCTATCCCGGCGGTTCCTGGTATTTCAATCCGTACTGCTGGCAGGTGCTGTTCGTGTTCGGCTCGTGGTGCGCGCTGGGCGGAGCAAGGAAGTCCCGCTCGATCATCGATGCGCCCGCGACCCTCTACTTTTGCGTCGCCTATCTGCTTTTTGCGATGGTCATGACCATGGCGGGCAAGTTTCCGGATTTCGGGGCCATGTTCCCGCATTGGCTTGTCGGCACCTTCAACCCCAACGACAAGACCAATCTCGCGCCCTACCGCTTCATTCATTTTGTGACGATTGTGATTATGGTGATCCGGTTTGTCCCCAAGAGTTGGCCGGGCCTCGAATGGAAGATCTTCGACCCCGTCATCGTCTGCGGTCAGCAGTCGCTTGCGGTATTTTGCGTCGGCGTCTTCCTGTCCTTTGTCGGACATTTCGAACTGATGATGAGCTCGGGCTCGCTGTTCGCCCAGATCTTCGTCAGCGTGACCGGCATCGCGTTGATGACCATCGTCGCTTATTACATCTCCTGGTCGAAGCGGCAGGACAAGCCGCTGAAGGTACCGGCGCCCAAGCCGGCCTGATTCTAGATGACCAGAAAGCGCGAGTCGCGCTTTAGAGCGTTTTCGAGCGAAGTGGATACCGGTTCGCGTAAAGAAAACGCGTCAAAACAAAAGACTAGAGCCCGGTTCTGATTCAATCAGAACCGATAAGGCTTTAGGGCCGCGGCTTGTTGGGAACCAGTTTGCCCTTCGACGAAAAGCCGCCCCATTCGGTGGACCAGCCGATGCCCTCCTCGCGACGCGTCCCCTGCAGTGCGAAGGGGGCGCCCTGCGGGTCGACGCACCGGACGATCCAGGCGCCACCGGGCAGTTCAAGCGGACCTGTAAACATACGGCCACCCGCGCGCTTCGCGCGCTCCACGGCTTCATCGATATCGCCGACATTGAAATAATAAAGCCAGAACGGAACCGGTTCCGTTATCGGTTTGGTAAGCATACCGCCGATCGTCGGCCCGTCGATAGCGAACGGCTGATAGGGGTCTGCGGTGTTGATTTCGAAATTCGTTTTCTGCCAGCCAAAAAGCTCGACATAGAAAGCCAGCGCCTTTTCCCAATTGGTGGCGTGGAGCTCGTGCCAGCCGACGTGCCCGGCTTTGCCCGGTGCGACCGGCTTCCCTTGAGCGGGCTTCAATCCCTTGATCAGCGCAAAATTCGCCGTTTGCGGATCAGCGACAATCGCAATGCGGCCGATATTGCTGTCGGTCGGGGGAACATAAACGGCGCCGCCAAGACGTTTGATTCGGCCGGCCGTGGCATCGATGTCCTTGACGGCGACATATCCTGCCCATCTCGGCGTCGCGCCTCGCTGTCGCGCGACTTCCGGCAGTTCCGTGACCCCGCCGACCGGAGTAGTTCCAGCGGACAACAACGTATAAGCAAAATCGGGCGTCGGAGCGTCCTGTGTGCGCCAGCCAACGACGTCGGCGTAAAAGGCTTTGGCGGCGGCCACGTCGGTCGTGATCAACTCGTACCAGACGAAACGCCCATGATGATCGCTCATGTCGTTTCCCCGTTCGAGTTAGCAACCGGGTGAAGCTCATCGCGATGCAACATTGAACCCGGCGGCCTTCTTCTGCGACTAATCATCGGTCGTCTGTGTACCTTTGTGGACCTTGGCTGAACAACGGCGCGACGGATCAAAATGATTTTCACGTTGAGGTTGTCGTCGATTTCCTGATGCTTGAACAACGGCGGGTTACCAGCATAGCTCGCGTTGATTAATATAGGTTCATGAACATGAACGATATGAAGTCCAAGCGCGGCATCGCAATCACGAGCATGTTCAATCCGCGAGCGCAAGCAGCCTTGCATGGCGGCTTTGCTCAGCGTATTACTACGTTGCTGGACTCGAAACTTTTTTTACAGGTATGGAGGAACTATGCCACGGCAGAAGCAAGCTTCGAAGCGTAAGCACATGACGATCACGGCACCGGTACTCGGCGCCGCTGGGTTGACTCTATCGCTGGCGGGCGGTGCATCCGCCGCTGTCGTGCCGGGGGCAGAAGTGCAACCGACATCGAACTACATTCCGAATCATCAGGTCACTCTCGGTGAAGAAGAAATCGCCGATGTGAGCCTGGCCACCTTCTACGTGTTCGACAAGGAAGGCACTGCGGCTGTCAAGGACGGCGTTCAGCTGGCCCGCGGTTGCGGCGGCTGTCGTGGTTGCCGCGGTTGCCGTGGCTGCCGCGGTTGCGGTCGTGGCTGCGGCGGTTGCGGCGGTTGCGGTTGCGGCTGTCTCTCTTGGGGCGGTTGCCGTATTTGCTAAGTACGACACTCCGACTTACTTGATGAACGCAAGTGGTCATGGCCGGGTTCGATCACATCGACCCGGCCAATCCATGTCTAGGTTGCGGTACGGCCCTCACACTTGGATGGGAGAGATTGCAAATACTGGCTGCAAATACTGGCCGTAAATATTGAGTGAACGGCTCTACGTTTTTTCCAAAATGCCAGCACGCGAGATGAATATAAAAATTCCGGCGGCTGGAGAACATGGCCGCGGCGGCGATCCGGAGTGTTAAGCAAGATGCATGTGCTGACGTTATGACAGGTGATCGCAAGACCCCTTCCAAAAAGAAATCGACGCGACGCACCAGCAAAAACGCTCTGCAATTCGCGCCCAATTTCACCATCTATACGATGCTTCCGGATGTCGTTTGTCTCTATTCCGAGGACCGGAAATTTTTCCTTCATGGCGAACTGTATTGCGCGCTCGTGTCCGCGATCGGAAAGGGCGGAAAGAACGCCCAGGATCTGGTTCGCGAGTTGTCGCGCAATTTTCCGGTCGACAAAATCAACGAAGCCATCAACCGGCTGATCGAACGTCGCTATGTCATTCAAGCGCCGGGATCTTCCTTGGGCGCGGTGGACGGTTATTGGGCGAGCCTCGGAATACCGCGCGAGATCGCGGAAAAAAATCTCGCTTCGATGAAGGTGCGCATTCAGTCCATCGATGTGCAGGGAGCGGCCAAGCTCAGCGCCGCCCTCACCGCGATGGGCGTACGCGTGGTCGCGCGTTCTGCCGACCTCACCGTGGTGCTGGTGAACGATTACCTCGAATGGGGGCTGGCCGAATTAAACCTGAAAAATGTAACTGACGGGACGCCTTGGCTGCTGGTCCAACCCTCCGGCGCCTTCCCGCTGGTGGGGCCTGTGTTCATCCCGGGCGAGACGGCCTGCTGGACCTGCTTGTTCGATCGCATGATCCGCAACCGCGAGGTCAAGGGTTTTCTCGCGCGTGGAGGCGCACGCGCCGTCGCCGTATCGCCGCTTGCGCGCAATATTCTGGGCCAAAACGGCATCCAGCTTGCCGCCGCGGAAATCGCCAAAGCCATCGCGACCGGCTTTCGCACCGAATTGCGCAATCACATTGTCAGCCTCGACCTCTTGGGCTCGACGATAGTGAAGCATTATGTGGCGCATCGCCCGCAATGTCCGACCTGCGGCAGCAAGAAGCTGCGCGACCCGAGGCGCGCCCCCGCCCCGATCGAACTCAGCGCGGGCGCCAAGCTGGTAATGACCAGCGGCGGATACCGCAGCGTCACATCGCGAGCCACGGTGGAACGATTCCGCAAACACGTAAGCCCGCTGACCGGTGTGGTCACCCGGCTGGAGCGGATGGAATCCCATCTGCCGATGAACACCAGCTTTTATGCCGCGCATAATTTCTCGGCACCGGCCCAGAACGTTAGCGAACTCAGGGCGGGACTGACCGGCGGCAGCTTCGGCAAAGGCAGCACCGCCGAGCAGGGCGAGGCCAGCGCGCTGATGGAGGCGCTTGAGCGCTATACCGGCGTCTATCAAGGCGACGAGATCAGGGTGCTGCGGCGGTTCAGCGATTTCCCGCCCGGCGACGCCATTCTTCCCAACGATGTCCTGCTGTACAGCAACTCGCAGTCGGAGTCGGACCAGAACCCGCCCAGCGACGATCCCAACAATATTCCGCTGGACCCCACCCGGTTCGATCCATCGGCCAAGCTTGAATGGTCGCCGGTTTGGTCGCTGCGCGACAACCGTTTCAAATATCTTCCGACCAGTACGTTGTATTTTTTCTACCGGGGCCCCTACCCCTATGCCGCGGATTCCAACGGCTGCGCCGCAGGCAATACGCGCGAGGAAGCCATCGTGCAGGGCTTCCTCGAATTGGTGGAGCGGGATGCCTACGCGATCTGGTGGTACAACCGGCTTCGCATGCCGGAGGTCGATCTCAACCAGTTTGACGATGCCTACATCACCGATTTGAAAAGCCAGCTTGGCGCCGCCGGACGCAAGCTATGGGTGCTTGATGTCACCAGCGATCTCGGCGTTCCCACCTACGTCGCCATCCTGCACTGGATGCAGGACGGGAAGGAAAACATCGAGTTCGGTTCCGGTGCGCATTTCGATCCGCGCATCTCCATGCTGCGCGCGCTGACCGAACTCAATCAATTCCTGTCCATCGGCCTGATGGGCGGCGGCTCTGGCGAAAAATCGAGCCTCGACGGCGAGACTCCATTGCGGCTGGAGGACCACCCCTTCCTGCTGCCAAGCGGCAAGCCGTCGGTCACATCAGATGCAGGCTCGAAGGTCGCGCTCGACAACACGCGCGATCAGGTGCTCGCCTGTGTCGATATTGCGAAACGTGCCGGCCTGGATTTCCTCGTCCTCGATCAGACGCGGCCCGATATCGAAACGCCGGTGGTCCGGGTGATCGTGCCAGGCTTGCGGCATTTCTACATCCGCTTCGCGCCCGGCCGGCTTTATGACGTTCCGGTAAAGCTCGGACACCTGGATCAGCCACTGACGGAAGACGAATTCACTCAGTTCCTGCCCCATACCTGAGGGGCGACCGGATGCGCGCTCCCGCAAAGAAGACAGGCGCAAAGAAGACAGGCGCGAAAAAGAAAGCACGGCGGATCAAACCGCCGGCCATCTCAGTCCGGCTGCTTGGTCACATCACGCTCGAAGCGCAGACCGACGGCGCTATCGCCGCCTACTTCGACGGCTATGCGGTCGGCTTGGGGAAATTCAGCGCCGAAGCGGCAGCCCGCGCGCAAGCGCTGGCCAAGGGCCTGCCTCTTGGCTCATTCCCGCCGGACGGCAACGCCATCGACAAGGAAATCCATCTATTGGTCCGGCGTCTCGCGCGGCGCGGTCTGCTCGAATATCGCTTGGGTAACGCGGATGACGACAAAGATCGCGTTGTCGTCGAACCGCAGATTGCCGACTACTGGCCGCAAACACCTGCGCTTGAAGATACCGATGTGATCGTGCTGTCGCGATTTGCCTATCTGCGGCGGCGCGGCACTGAGATGGTTCTGGAATCGCCGCGCGCCGGAGCTTTGTTTCGTATTTGCGATCCGAACATCGCCGCCGCTGTCGCAATGCTGTCTACGCCGCAGCAGATCAAGCAGTTCCGCAAGCAGGACGGTTTTCCGGGCGCTGAGCTTCTTGGCTTGCTGATGGATTGCCAGATCATTTTCAAGATCGGCGCATTGGGCGGCGACGGCCTGCGGCCTTCCGAAGGCGGTGACGCGCTCGTTCTCTGGGATTTTCACGATCTGCTGTTTCATACCCACAGCACCGCGGGCCGGCAGGCCAATCCGCTCGGCGGGCTCTATCCCTATGCAGACACGATGCCTGCGCCTCCGGCGGTGCGCGCGCCCTGGCCCGGCAAGAAGATCGATCTCGTCAAACTCGCCACGGCACCTTCGGAAATCACCTCGCCGGTCGCAAGGCTCTTGCGTGCCCGCCATTCGGTGCGCGACTTCGACGATCAGCAACCGATCACGCTGACTGAGCTCGCACAGTTTCTCGACGGCGCCGCGCGCGTGCAGTCGAAATGGAAAGGCCGGATCGACGACGACGGCGGCGGCCCCGAGGTTTCCTATGCGACGCGTCCCTATCCTTCCGGCGGCAGCGCTTACGAACTTGAGCTTTATCTGTCTGTTGCCAACTGCGAAGGGCTTGCGCGCGGATTTTATCATTACGACGCCGACCGGCACGCGCTGGTGCCGATCGCCGCCGGCGCACCGGCCCTCGACGCGCAGCTGGCGGCGGCTGAATTTGCTATCGATGCACCCGGCGTGCCCCAGATATTGATCACGATCGCGGCGCGCTTCGACCGGACCGCCTGGAAATACAGTTCAATCGCCTATTCGCTGGTCCTGAAAGATGCGGGGGTCCTGACCCAGACGCTTTATCTGATGGCGACCGATATGGGGCTCGGCGGCTGCGCGATCGGCAGCATCGATATCGATCTGTTTGCGAAGATGACCGGACTTGAGTTCCACATCGAGGGGCCGGTCGGTCAATTCGCGCTTGGTCGCGGCCGCAAAACGGAAGCTTTGGACTGATGCATCCGTTTTGACGGGCCATCCGAAGCTTTCACGGCCGCAACGTCTTCTATTTCAAAACCTGCTGGCGGGACGCCTCTCGAAGAACGATGTCCGGCACGCGCCGCCGCATGGACATCGACAAACCGATTGACAGATTATAATACAATCCTATTACCTTTGCTCTGAAACTGCGGCCTGCAAGACCGGCTCTCCGACAGAGCCCCAATAAAATCAAAGGAGGATGACGCCATGGCAATCGAAATCGAGGCCAAGGGAAAAGGCGTTTCGGTCGTTACCCTGGCGGGTCATGATACCGGTAATTTCCTCTACACGCAGGACCTGCTCGATCTCGCGGCGGTTCTCACCACCGCGGCCTCCGATAAGGATTTGCGAGCGCTTGTTATCACCGGCCGGAACAACACGTTTTGCGGCGGCCGTGTCGGCGCCAAGGGCCTGACCCGCGCCTCTGAAGTGGCCGAGGATCTCGGCGCCATTCTGAAGGTCAATAACGCCATGAACGCACTGAGCGTTCCCGTGATCATCGCGGCCGAAGGCGAGGCATTCGGATTTGGTTTCGGAATGACCGCGCAGTCCGATTACGCGATTGCCGCCGAGAACACCGTGTTCTCGCTGCCGGAGATGTCCCACGGTTTGCCGCCGCTGATCGTCTTCACCTATCTGTTTCGCTTCGTCCCGTACAAACGGGCTTTTGAACTTGCCGTCACCAGCCGGAATATCTCCGCCAAGGAAGCCATGGATGCGGGCATCCTGACCGAACTCGTGCCGCCAGGCACCGCTTTGAAGCGCGCGCTTGAAGTCGCTGAGATGATGGCGGCTTTCAATCCGAAGGCGATGGGTCTCTTGCGAAAATTCGGACGCGAAGTCGCCGATGTACACTCTGCGCCGAAAAGCGAACATGCGGTTGCCTTGATGAGCGTGATGCTGGCAGAGCGGAATTCCGCGCACTGAGCGAGGCGCATACTTCCTTCGACGTGGGGCTTTCCACCAACGGTTTGGACGAACGGACAAGACCGATGCATGTTCTGGTAACCGGAGGAGCTGGATTTCTTGGTGGCTACGTCATGGCGGCGCTGGCCAAACAAGGCCACCAGGCATTCGCCTACGACATCGTACCGCCCAATGCCGAGATGCTGGCGGTTTCGCCTGATATCGCGTCCCGGCTGCGGCGAGGGCAGATCGGCGATATCGCCCGGCTTTTCGACGTCTGCCGTAGCGAGAAGATCGAAGCGATCATTCACACCGCGGGGATTGTCGGCCTTGAAACATCGTTGAGAGAGCCGATCGCGACTTACCAAACCAATGTCATGGGACAGGTCAATGTCTGCGAAGTCGCCCGGCAGTTGCAGATGCGGCGCGTCGTGTTCGTGTCGAGCAACGCCGCCTATCACAAGGGTTCCGGCAGCAGCCTGATTGAGACCGATCCGGCGTTTTCGATCCGTGACGGCAATCCCGCCGGACATTACGGCACCTCCAAGATGGCGGCCGAGGCGGTCGGGCTCGCTTATGCGAGCTTCCAGGACCTCGATTTCCTGAGCATACGCGTTACCGCGATCTATGGCTTCGGCATGAACAGCCCGATGTATATCAAGCCGATGGTCGAGAACGCGGTGCTGGGCAAGCCGACGCGTTTTGCGACCGGTGGACGGATGAAGCGCGACTATACCCATGTGCTCGACTGCAGCGACGGCCTTATCTCAGCCTTGCAAGTGCCGCGATGGACCGCCGGCGAGCAGCGGGTCATCAATGTCGCCTCCGGGAGTGCACGAACCGCCGCCGAGGTTGCCACGACGGTGCGCAATACCATTCCCGGCGCCGATATCGAGATCGGCGATGCGCTGACGCCGCTTGAAGAACAGAACGTCAAGATGCGGACTTCGCTCGATATCGCCGCTGCCAAGCGCTTGTTGAACTGGTCGCCGAAATGGCCGCTTGAAGCCGGTATTGCCGAATATGCCGAAACGTTCCGGCGCTACAACTCCCGTTCCTGAGCGAGCACGGCCCAAGAGATAGTCATGTCAGACCTTCCGAATTACGAAGTCTACGCCATCCGGTATGCGACCCGGGCATCGAAGCGATCGGACAATTTCGTCGGCGGCGATCCGCATGACGGCCCGATGCCGCTGGATTATTTTGTCTGGGCCGCCATCGGTCCCGATCGCAGCTACGTCATCGATACCGGATTCACCGCCGAGATCGCCGCCAAGCGAAAGCGCGACTATCTGCGCTGCCCGATTGAATCGCTAAAGCTGATCGGACTCGATCCCGGCAAGATCAGCGACGTCATCCTGACCCACCTGCATTACGATCACGTCGGCAATTTCGACAAGCTTCCGGCAGCACAATTCCATCTGCAGGAAACCGAGCTGCATTACGCGGTCGGCCGCTACATGCGCTACAAGAAGTTGCAGCACTCCTACGAGATCGAAGACGTCGTCGGCATGGTCCGCGCCAATTATGCCGGCCGGGTCAATTTCTACGACGGCATGGCCGAGCTCTCACCGGGGATCACTATTCATCCCGCGCCGGGCCATTCGGCAGGCCTGCAGTTCGTGCGCGTGCATACCAAGCGCGGATGGGTAGTCCTGGCTTCCGACGTCACGCATTTCTACGAGAACATGGACGCTTACAAACCGTATGTGACCGCCTTCCATATCGGCAACATGCTTGAAGGCTTCGACAAGCTGCGCGCCGCGGCCCCCTCGCCTCAGCACATCATTCCCGGTCACGACCCGCTCGTGATGCAGCGCTACAAGGCGCCTCGCCCCGATCTCGACGGCATCGTGGTGCGCCTCGATGAGCCGCCCAATGCCTGACGATATCAGGGATACCGATCGACCAGAGAGGTTATTGCCATGACTGTCGAATCGCTTCGTGTGGTTCGTTCGCTCGTATCGCTCAAGAAGCAGGTCGTTGAATCCCTGCGCACCGCCATTTTCGACCGGCGTTTTTCACCGGGAGACCGGCTGGTCGAACGCGAATTGTGCGAAATGCTAGATGTGAGCCGCACGCTTTTGCGGGAAGCGCTCAGCCAGCTCGAAGCCGAAGGCGTCGTCCAGATCATCCCGCATCGTGGCCCGATTGTCGCGGTCTACAGCGCCGAAGACGCCAAATCGATCTATGAAGTGCGCGCTGCGCTGGAGGAAATGGCCGGGCGCTGCTTCGTCGAACGTGCGACGGAGAGCGAATGCAAGGCGCTCGAAACCGCCTTCGCCGAAATGAAACGCAGTTGCACCAGCAAGCTCGGCGCCGATCACCTGACCGTCAAGACCAAGTTCTACGCGGCATTGACCACGGGTGCGCATAATCCCGTGCTGGTCGAAATGCTGAGACTCATTCACGGCCGCGTCTCGATGCTGCGGCGGCGCGACGACGCGTGGCACAGCCGGGCCGCCTTGCGGCCAGCCTCGCTGAACTCGGCAACATCGTGAAGACCATCAAGGCACGGGATGCGGAGGCAACCGCGCGAGCGTGCCGCCTTCACGTCGAAAACGCCGGCGTGATCGCCATCAATATCCTCGCCGAGGATACGGCGGCGCCCGAAGCCAAACCATCTCAGGCAAGACGCCGCCGGCCGGCCTGATATCCATCACCTTTCGCAAGCAGATGAGTTCAACATGACACAAGTTTCGGGCGTTAATTCCATTCGAACCGGACAACGCGGCGCGCCGCTGGTCGTATTGATCCACGCCGTTGGCGTCGATCTGACCTATTGGGGCGACCAGATCGGAATGCTGCAGGCTTCCTATGACGTCGTGGCCTACGACCTGCCGGGACACGGCGGGTCCGCCAAACCCGCCAAGGGTTTTGGTTTTGCCGACGCGGTCGCCACCTTGACCCAGGTGATCACGGACGCGGCTGCCGGGCCCGCGCATATCATCGGATTATCGGTCGGCGGGATGATCGCGCAGAACTTCGCGCTCGCGCGGCCGGATCTGGTGCGCTCGCTGGTGCTGGTCGACACCATCTCGACCTTTCCCGATGCCGTTCGAACAGCGTTTCACGATCGCGCCAGGCTGACGCGAACCGAAGGCATGGGCGCCATCCTGCAGCAGACGCTGGAGCGCTGGTTCACCGCGGATTTCATCAAACGCCGCCCCGACGTGATCGATCGCACCACCAAGACGCTGCTGGCCGACGATCCCGAGATTCACGCAGCGATGTGGGAAATGATCGCAACACTCGATACCGCGCCGCGACTACCGAGCATCGACAAGCCGACACTCGTCCTGGTTGGCGAGCACGATCCGTCCACGCCGGTGGCTGCCGCCCGCACCATTGCCGAGCGCATCCCGGGCGCGGTTCTGCACATCGTGCCGGATGCGTCACACATGGCGCCGCTCGAAAAGCCCTCGCAAGTGAACGACATCTTGCTGGGTTTTCTGGCGGCCCATTGAGCGCGGCGAGATATTGCTAACGGGAGAGCATGATGAGAATAGGCTTTGCAGGACTGGGCGCGATGGGCGGCCCGATGGCCGGTCATCTGCTGGATGCCGGGCATAAGCTTCTGGTGCTGACCCGGCGACGCGAATCCGCGGCCGGCGCGATCGCCAGGGGCGCCGTCTGGGCCGAGACCGCCAAGGCACTCGCCGCCGGCTCGGAGATCGTTTTCACGGTGCTGCCCGGCCCCGCCGAGATCGAGGCCATCATGGCGGGCGAGGATGGCCTGCGGGCGGGTTTCGCAGCCGGCACGCCCTATATCGATCTGTCGACCAATTCCCCGGCGCTGGTCCGCAAGCTCTCAGCCGATCTGGCCACCATCGGTGTGTCAATGCTCGACGCGCCCGTCAGCGGCGGCCCCAAGGGCGCGGCCTCGCGCAAGCTCGCGATCTGGGTCGGCGGCGAGCGCGCGACCTACGACGCCTGTAAACCAATCCTCGATCTGCTCGGCGACCAGGTGCGCTATCTCGGGGCGAGCGGCAGCGCTTCGGTCGCCAAGCTGGTGCACAACTGCGCCAATTACGGCATCCAGATGGTCCTGGCCGAGGCCTTCACGATGGGGGGTCAAGGCCGGCGTTGATCCCGCCGCGCTGTTCGGCGCGATCCGTCAGGGGTCGCTCGGCCGCCAGCGCGCCGTCGACCGCATGACCGATCAGTTTCTGCCGCATGAGTTCGACAACCCAGCCTTTGCGCTGGAACTCGCACACAAGGATGTCTCGCTGGCCACCGCACTCGGCCGTGAGAACGATGTGCCGATGCGTTTCGCCAACATGACCCTGGCCGAGATGACGGAAGCCCTCAACAAGGGATGGGGCAAACGGGACTCCCGGGTCGCGATGCTGATCCAGGAGGAACGCGCCGGCCTCGATATCCGGGTTCCCCGCAGCGTGCTGCAGGACATTCTCAAGAACGAGCCGCTCTGATCTGCGCGGATCGGACGCGGTTCGAACTTGACAAAATCGGTCACAGGATTGTCTGACAATCATATAAAAGACGGCGATAGACGGAGGAAGCAATGAAACGGTTCTCGAAGGTTTTAGCGGCTGGCCTGGTGACGCTGGCGGCGGCCAGCGCAGCGATGGCGAAAGACGCAGCGCTGGAAAAAAAGAGCATCGCGATCGCGGTCGGCGGCTCCATCAGTCAGATGAATAAAGTCGGCTACGCCATTGCGCTCGCCCGCAAATATTTCGAGCAGGAGGGGCTGACGGTTGATTCCACGGCGTTCGCCTCGGGAACCGCGGGGCTGCAAAGCCTCGTGGCCGGCGGCGCCGATGTGGCGGAAGGCGCCTACGAACATACGCTGCGCATGCAGGCAAAGGGCGTCAATCTCACCTGCCTCATCGCCTACGGCCGCTATCCCGCCAATGTCCTGGTGGTACGGAAATCGATGGCGGACAAGATCAAGACGGTGGCCGATTTGAAGGGCAAGAAGATCGGCATCTCGGCGCCGGGATCTTCCACCCAGAACTTTGTCGCCGGCCTGATGGAACGCGCCGGCGTGTCCTGGAAGGAAGCCAGCTATATCTCGATCGGCACCGGCCCAAGCGCGGTCGCTGCGATGAAAACCGGCGGCGAGCTCGATGCGCTGGTCAACCTCGATCCGGCGATCAACGCGCTGGTGGATGGCGGAGATGCGGTCGTGCTTTCCGACAGCCGGACGGAGGAAGGCACCAAGGCCGCTTTCGGGGGCGACTACTTGCCGACTGCCTGTTCGCCAGGACCGAATTCTACAAGGCCAATCCCAATACGTCGCAGGCCATCGTCAACGCCATGGTCCACGCGATGCAGTGGCTGAAAACCGCCTCGATCGACGACATCATCAAGTCGCTGCCTCCCGCTTACTACAAGAGCGACGAAAGGCTCTACCGGGAATCCCTGGAGAAGAACATTTCAGCGTTCCAATGGGACGGCTTCATCACGCCGGAAGCCTCCAGGAACGTGCTGGATTCCATTGCCGTGCTCGAACCGCGCTGCGGCAGACCAAAATCGATTTCAGCATCACCTATGACAACAGACTGGTCGAAACCGCGCTCAAGAAATACCACTCGCCGGTATCGCAGTGATCACGGTAGAGCCAATAGAGCGCTGGCGATTGCCAATGTGACTAGCGCCGACAGCGCGAGCGACCAGTGCACGCCGATCAGGCTGCCCAGCAGACCGACGGAAAGGCCGCTGAAAGCGCGCAGGCCAAGGCTCGACATGTTGAACAGGCCGATGACTCGTCCGCGCATGTCCATCGGGGCGTTCAGCTGCACCAGGCTCTGCGCCATCGCGTTAAAGGACAGTTCCAGGAATCCCGCGGCAAACAGGAAGCCGAGCGCGAGAATATAACTGTTCGCCAGCGAAAAGATCGCCAGCGCGGCACACCACAATATCGCGAGCACGATCGCGGTACGCGGCCGCGGCGGCAGCAATCGCCCGCCTTCGAGCACGATACCCGCCAGCAACCCGCCGCCGGCGTCGGCGGCCAGCAACATGCTGTAGGATATGCCGGGATCGCCGTGGCCGAGATCGGCGGCGAAACCCGGCATTTGCGAACTATAGGCATTGCCGACAAAGAACGATGCCGCGCCAGCCAATAACGTCATCGAGACGATCACGGAATGATTTTTGATGTCGCGTATGGTCTGCACGATATCGGCAAGCCCGCGGACGGCACGGCGCGGTCCGGGCTTGCCGGAGCGGAAGCGCGGACCATAGGGCGCATTCACCAGCCACAACACCAGCGGCAGGTTAAAACAGCGTGTTGAGCATGATTCCGACTGCCGGCCCGAACGCAAGCAGGATCGCGGCCCCAACCGCCGGACCAACCAGCACGGCGAGATAGCGCGCCATTGCGTTGAGGCGCACCGCGCTTTCCAGATCCTGCGGGCCGACGATATCGTAGAGCAGCATCTGGTTCGGCGTCTGCCACAGCACCCCGGCGCAGCCATGGATGACCAAAATCACCATGGCCTGCCACATCTGAAGGGTATCGGTAATGAAGAAATAGCCCCAGCTCAGAGACGCAATGATGAAGAGCGCCATGCCGATCTGGATGATCCGGCGCGGGTCGAAACGATCGGCCAGCGCGCCGGAAGCGACCGAAAACAGCAAATAAGGCAGCCAATGCGAGACGACCGCGAAACCGCCCAGCGCCGGTGAATGAAATTTCTGAAACACCACCCAGTAGCTGATGACGTGCTCGACATTGTCGGCCATCATCGCAAGCACGAAGGTCGTGAACTGGGCGCGGAATCCCCCGTTACGCATCGCCGCAAAGGACCGCTTCGCGGGCGGCGGCGCGCTGACGGGAGCAGTGTTCGTATCAGTCATAAGGAACCATCAAAAGCTGCACGGTGTGAAGGGCACATCCGCAGCTTGATGCATTTGGATATGTTGGGACAAATTTCAGGTTTGGATAATCTTATCGTCCGTCCCGCCGTCATGTCGATGGCGGATCAAGGGCTTGCATGCATGGCACGCATTCCGTTCAAGCCACTGAACCGAGCTGCATCCGCTTGATTTCTCCGACCACGACCAGATAGCTGAACACCGCCACAAGCGCATTGGCGCCGACGAACACCAGCGCCCCATTGAAGGAGCCGGTGCCCTGAATAATGTAGCCGATGATAATCGGCGTCGTGATCGAGGAAATGTTTCCAAACATATTGAACAGCCCGCCGCTGAGGCCCGCGATTTCCCTCGGGCAGGTGTCCGAGATGACAGCCCACCCAAGTGCGCCGATGCCTTTGCCGAAGAATGCAAACGCGATGATCACCACGACAAGCCACTGCGCATCGACGTAGTTGCAGATCACCATGCTGGTGGACAGCAGCATCCCCGCCACGATCGGCGTCTTGCGCGCCACCGTGAGGGACCAGCCTCTTCTGAGGATGAAATCCGAAATCACACCACCTAATACGCCGCCCAAAAAGCCGCAGATCGCCGGTATCGAGGCTACCATGCCGGCGTTGAGGATCGACATGCCGCGTTGCTGAACCAGATAGACCGGAAACCAGGTGATAAAGAAGAATGTCAGGGTGTTGATACAATACTGACCGAGATAAATGCCGAGCATCATCCGGTTGCTGACGAGCTGCCGCAGATAATCCCATTTAAACGGTTGTTGCGCGCTCGAGCTTGGTGCGGCTTCCCTGCCCTTCACGGCATCCATGTTGACCAGGGCACCGCCGCGCTCGATGTAGCCGAGTTCGGCACGGCCGATCCGCGGATGCTGGTTGGGCGCGTAAATCGCCCAAAGCCAGATGACGGAAACCAGAACGCCAATCAGGCCCATGAAATAGAAAACATAGGGCCATCCGAGCGAGACTGTGATCCAGCCCATGATCGGCGCGAACAACACGGTCGCGAAATATTGCGCCGAATTGAAAATCGCCGACGCGGTGCCGCGCTCATTGGCCGGAAACCAGGCCGCGACGATGCGCGCATTGGCGGGAAAGGAAGGTGCTTCTGCAAAACCAACCAGGAACCGCAAACGCGAACAGCGCATAGACGGCCGAAGTCGCAGCGAACAGGCCCACGGCGCCCTGCAACAGCGTGAAGAGCGACCAGGTAAAAATGCTGACGAAATAAACCGACTTCGATCCAAAACGATCCAGCAGCCAACCGCCCGGAATTTGCCCGATCACGTAAGACCAGCCGAAAGCAGAGAAGACGAATCCCATCTGCACGGCGCTGAGCCCGAGATCCCTGGACAGAACCGGCCCCGCGATCGCAATCGTGGCACGATCCGCGTAATTGACGATGGTCACGGCAAACAGCATCGCAACGATGGAAAAGCGCACCCGGCCGATGGCCATCACGGGTTCGCCAGCCGCGGCGGTCATCGCAAATGTTTCCTTCCGAGGCTGCTTTTGCCGCTGGAATCGCGATGCGCGAAAATGACGGCAATTTAAGACAACAATTTAAGATAATGTGTCGGTTTGGATAGTTGGCCGGGGCAGCCGAATTCGAATCAACGAGCTGCGGTCCCAAACCTGCCGTCGGTTTCTGACTACGGCCTGCGAAGGGTTCGGATTTGTAAACCCGGTCCCCCTAACGTTTTTCAACGCTTGGATACACCAGGGAGTGGTCCTCCAATTCCTGCGAGGGAAGCTTGTCCACACCTGCCATTGTGTGCAGTTCCAGCAAGGACGGCATGGCGGCGGTCGCCGCAGACAATTCGACCGCGGCGGGCCGGGATCGCAGTACGAACCCAACTCCAATCACAGCAACAAGAACGATTGCGGAAACCACTAGGCGTTTCATGATGGACCTCCGGCTTCGAGACTTGAAAAGTTAGTTTCGCACGCTGGATTCGGCAAACGCGACCGAAACAGGCTCTTGCGCCAAATTGATCAGAATAGAGGCGGCTCCGCCAGCGATAATGCCAGCGATAAGGCAGGCGAGGATGAATGCGCGCATCGTATTTTCTCCCGAAAAGGCCAATTAGGTAGATATTCAAGACGACAGGGCAAATCCCTCGGTTTCGATGTCCACGAACGTTCGTCCCAACAAACCCACGCAAGCGTAAAAGTCTGCCGATTTGGCCTTCTCCAGATCGACAAAAAAACGTCTGATCCAGGGGGCGAGATGCTTTTCAAAGAACTCGCGATCTGCACCGGCCGGACCGGCGATATCGCCGCGGATAAGTCCGACCATGACTTCGCAAACAATAGCCGCGTGATCCTCCGGCTCCGAATTTCCTGCCGTGCTCTCGATGCCGAGTTGCTGAAGGGTTTCGCGCAGGCGTCCGAGCGGCCGGCCGTAGAGCGAGCCCGCCAAATAGTGCGATGCGTACGGCAACAGCGGCCCCTTCCCCAGCCCGGCAAACAGGTCGAAATACTCCCGGGCTGCGCTTTCCTCGTTCGTCCTGCCGGCGGCCTCCCCGAGCGCCGTATGCGCTGACCCGAGCGGGCTTGCGTCGCCACGCAGCAAAGCCAGACGTCCGATCATCTGGGTATCGGGGCTGCGCGACAGCAAGACAGAAAGCAGCGCATATTCCTGCGCACGCGCATGATCGATCTCATCGACGACGCGCGTCGAAGAAATCTGAGATGTTGACTCCTGCATCTGCTCCATCATCAATCCGTGATCTGTAACTCGGCTGGCGCGGGTGAAAGCCGCTCCGATTGATCCTAGCGCGGTAACGCGCTGCCGTGTGAACGATAGCTTCGTGTGGAACCAGCTTCCTCGGCCGTTCCATCGTCCCGGGTTGCCGTACTTTCATTGCCTTCGTCCGGCAAACTTTCGATCTCGTCTACCGCCGACAGCCTGTCAGGGGAGCGCTGGTCAAGGGTGGATATCTCAAGATCAGCCACGCTCGGCGGCGCGTTCTCCACAGGGGCCGTGATTTCCTGAATCATGTCGGCGAGCTTATCCTGATCGCCCATCGCGCGCGCCAGGAGAGTTGGCAAATTATCCGTCTCCAGCATCGGACCGAAGCCTGGCATCGCAGTCGGATCGTTAAAATCCCATTGATTTTCGGCGATTCCGATAAAGTCGCGGATGGCCGGATCGCTCGCCCAGGCCTGGCGCAGCGCAGCGCGCGTCAAGGCGGCAGGCACGCGGCTTTGCAAAAACCCGCGGATGTCAGTGTCGCCGGTAATTGTCTCGATCGATGGCAGGCTTGCCGGATCAAAGGGAGTATCGACTGCTTCGTCTTCCTGGCGCGCGGACGGCGTTTCCACGACGACCGAAGCAGCCGGGCCGAGTTGAACACGATCGGGCCCCGCTTCAGGCTCGATATCGGAAGCCCGCTTCAGGCGCGCCCAGCGCGAGACGAAGTTTTCAGGCGCGGTCATTTATCGCCTTCCCTTTTCGTCTTCGCGCCGGGGCCAACCCCGCCTCCGCGGGCTGGCGGCGGCGCTTGACGAAGGGCCTCTCGACGTGGTGTTCGGCGAGGAATTGAGTGATCGCTTCCAGGACTTCGGACGGCATAGGCACCGCCTCAACCAGATAGCTGCCGGCATCGGTGAACGCCTCGCCTTCGGCCGGATCGGCCGTCACGGCGAGAATGTCATAAGGCTGTTTCGAAGCCGCGGGCTGCAGAGCCACCCACAATGCCGGCGCGCCCGATGCAAGGTTGTCGCGGTAGTTTGTCGTCTCGGTCCGGTGCAATTCGATCACGGCTTGTCCCGCATAGAACAGGGCCGTGTCCGATTCCGCATCAAGCGGTGTCCAGGGCGCCGCCGACGGATTCCCGACAAACACCGAGACCGGCCGCCACAAAAAATCGACCCACATGCTCCGCGCCTTGCGGCGCTCGACCACGACACCCACTGTAACACGTGCAAGAGCTGTCGATCTCAATGAACCGCCTCCGTTTGCCGGATGGGTAGGCCCGTCACGAGATTTTGCGGCTTTAACCGCAATATATCGTCGGCGGTCACCGCGGCCAGGAGATAGACCGGATCACCCCTGACTTTCTCGATCATATCCGCCGGATCGAGAAAAGTCAGCCTGAACAGGCCAACCAATTTCGCGCGCGTTGCGTCGTCGAGATCGTTTCCGTTCCAGATGGAATCGCCAATGCGCGTAGCCTCGGAATCGAGACCGACATACCAGGACCATGACGTGTCGTGCAGTTCCACCAGGGGTTCGATCACGACGTCGATCGCGAGCAAGTGGGATATCCAGCGCGCGATGACGTCGCCGAGGGCGGCCACGCCACGCTGGCCGGCTGTCAAATCGAGCACCATGTCGAAACGGTCGCTACGCTCCCAATAACTGCCCGCGTTTGCATCGCCAAGAATATCGACTTCGGTGGTCGACGGCAGTCCCAAAAGGGCTTCCAGCGGCGATCGGGTTGGCCAGCCAAGCAACGACTCCGTCTCTTCGTCGATCGCGATTATCGAAGCCTCCTGCATCGCCAGTCGCTGCGGACGAAAGAACATTTCCGCGGCACGCAGGACGAACGCATCCGTGCAATCATTCAGCGCGTTTCGCAGAATCGCCTGGATCAGATGCCCCATAAAAGCGTGCGGAAATTTGATGTTGCGCCTGACAATATCGAGATAGGCGGCTTCCAGCGTGCGATGCTTTACCAGATGATCGCGCCAGCCAATCATGACCTGCCAGTTTTCGCGCGCGTCGGCGTCCGCTATCCCAGCGATTTCCGACACTCCAACCGATCGCCGTGGATCTCCCAACAATGCGTGGTGCAATTGGCGTTCCGCGGCACACGCCTCCGGCGGCGGCACAATTTCGGGGCGCGCCAGGTAAGCCTTCAGGAATTCGTCGGTGACCAGCAAATTGCCCGCCGTGTCGCGGTCGAGCAAATGATGACCGCAGGCCAGCCAGAAGTCGGACGACGGATTCAATGAAGGCGCTTCCTTTCCAAGCTCAGCGAGATCGAGATGCTCGCCCGGAACATCATCTTCGCCGACCACTTCCAGAAACTCGAACGCGCGGCTATGCTCGGCACCTTCGCGTGGACGCAGCGTGCGGAATGCCTCGCGGATGGATCCGTTGTCGTGGCTTCGGGTCACGGCAACGAGGACGCCCGGCGGGTGGTCGCACAGAGAGGCCACAAAGCCGATCTCGTCCTCGGCAGCAATGCGAGCCGTGGCAAGATCAGGCGCACCGAAGCGCTTCACGAGTTGCTCCGCGAGCAACTCGACAACGGAGCGACGATCTTCTTCGGTCGTTTCGACGATCTGCGCCAGCGTCGAACGTCCCAGCGAATTCAACCCCAAAAAGCCGGCGCGGAATGCGGTACGCGCTTTACCCCGCAAATTGATCACGTCGGTGTGAGCGAACGCAAAAGCGCCCGACACGGCCCATTCACCGGGCTCCGCAGGTGTCTCAAAAACGAACGAATCCGACGCATCAAGCCTGATGGTCCGCAACAGCTTCACTGGCTCCGTCCTTCTCGCGATCCGATAAAACCATATACTTTTCCTGAAGCCTGGGCCAGCTTGGGCCTGCGGCTGGGGCTTCAGCTGTAAGTGATTACGAGAGCAATGGTTGATTTGACTGGACATCTTCTGATCTGTTCGTGCGACGACACGATGCCGCTCGACCCCGGCGCTATCAGGCGCGGTTGCCGCGGCGAGCCCATGACCGCGACCCAGCTTTGCCGGGCCGAACTTGATCGCTTTCGGGCCGTCGCAGCGGCGGACACGCCGCTCACCGTTGGCTGCACGCAGGAAGCTCATTTGTTCTCCGAGGTGGCGGTCGAGGTTGGACGAGCAAGCCCGGTCAAATTCGCCAATATTCGCGAGGCTGCCGGATGGTCCAGCGAGGCAGCCCAAGCGGGGCCGAAGATGGCGGCCCTGCTTGCGGCCGCAGCCGATCCCACGCCGCCCGTGCCGTCCATCAGCCTGGAAAGCGACGGCGTCATCCTGATTTGTGGGCGCAATGAGGCCGCCGTCGAAGCGGGCCATCTGCTCAAGGACCATCTCGACGTTACCGTGCTGATCGAGCCGCCCGCGGCGATCGCACCGGCGCGAGTGACCGAATTTCCGGTGGCCAAGGGAAAGGTACGGAACGCCAGCGGCCATCTCGGCGCATTCGAAGTCGCGATCGATGATTTCGCGGAGGCCGCGCCGTCTTCGCGCGGCGTGTTGGCGTTCGGGCCATCACGCCACGATGCAAAGTCGAACTGCGCCATCATTCTTGATTTGACCGGCGGAACGGCGCTGTTCCCAGCAGCCGACTTGCGCGACGGCTATCTGCGCGCCGATCCCAAAGATCCCACCGCGGTGTTGCGGGCGGTTTTGCGGGCCCGCGACCTCATCGGCACCTTCGAGAAGCCGCGCTACATCACCTACGACGCCAGCCTGTGTGCCCATTCACGCTCACAGATCGTCGGCTGCACGCGATGCCTCGACCTTTGTCCTACGGCCGCCATTACGCCCTCCGGCGACCACGTGACCATCGATGCTGATATTTGTGCGGGTTGCGGGCAGTGCGCGGCCGCCTGCCCGACCGGCGCGGCCTCCTACGCGGTGCCTTCCGAAGATGTACTGATGCGGAAGCTGCGCGCGCTGCTGATCAGCTATCGCGAAGCCGGCGGGGAAGCTCCGATCGTCCTGCTGCACGACGAATCCCATGGCACGCCGCTGATCGACGCCTTGGCGCGGTTTGGCGACGGATTGCCGGCGCATGTTCTGCCGCTCGCGCTCAATGAAATGACCCAGATCGGGTTGGAAAGCATCGCCGCCGCCTTTGCCTACGGCGCTTCCGCAATGCGTTTCCTGCTTCGGGCACGGCCGCTTCATGACGTTTCCGGCCTGCTTCGGACGATGGCACTCGCCGACCCGATCCTTAAAGGGCTTGGCTTCGGACCCGGCCGAATCGATACGATCGAAACCGACGATCCGGATCTTTTGCTGGAAGCACTCCGCGCGATCCCATCCATGCTGCCGGCGCCGCGTCCCGCGAGCTTCCGACCCCAAGGGGGGAAAAAGAGCGTATTGCGCTTTGCGTTGACCGAGCTGCATCGCGCGGCACCTGATCCGGTCGGAATCATTGCGCTCCCTGAAGGCGCCCCGTTCGGATCTGTCGAAATCGACGCCGAAGGCTGCACGCTTTGTTTATCCTGCGTATCGGCCTGCCCGACCGGCGCGTTGCGTGACGACCCCGAGCGTCCGATGTTGCGCTTTGTCGAGGATGCCTGTGTGCAATGTGGCTTGTGCAAGGCGACCTGCCCCGAGAACGTCGTCACCCTCAAGCCTCAGATCGATTTCGAGGCCGCGCGGGCTCCTGCCCGTATCCTCAAGGAAGAGGAGCCGTTCTGCTGCATCCGCTGCAGCAAGCCGTTCGGCGTCAAGAGCACGATCGATCGCGTGATCGCGAAGCTTGAGGGCAAGCACTGGATGTACGCTCAGTCCGGGCGGATCGACGTCATCAAGATGTGCGATGATTGCCGGGTCGCCGTCGCAGCAGAGCAAAGCCTCGATCCCTATGGCGCACAGAACCCGACGATGCGAACCACAGACGATTATCTCCGCGAGCGGGAGGCGCAGAAAAACGGCGACCGCGGCACCAACTGACGCGGTCGCTTCACAGCGTTGGGATTATCGACGCGCTTTGATCAGCCCGGCACGACCGGAAATTTGTCCTTGTGCAGGGCGGCCAAGGCCTGCGCATCCAACTTCAGATGCGCCTGTACCAGTTCGGGAGGCGTCAGCGCCAGCCACTGGTTCAGCGAGATGTCGGCATAATAGCTGCTCTTGAAGACTTCCAGAAAGCGGAGCGGCGTCGTACCGGTATTTTCGATGTAATGGCCCATCGCGAAAGGCACGTAACCAACGTCACCAGCCATAAAGTCGAAAGTGCGTGCCTGACCTGACGCAGCGAAGACACCCATCCGTGCCTGACCTTCGATGTAGTATTGCCACTCGTCGGTGTTGGGGTGCCAGTGCATCTCACGCATGCCGCCTGGCTGCACCTCAACCAGCGCCGCCGAGATCGTCTTCGACGCCGGAAATACGCTGGTATCCGTGATCCGCACGGTGCCGCTTTTGGTCTTGATGGGTTGCTGCGCCAGCATCCGATGGCTGAATGTCTGCGAAACCGGGGTCGCCCCGGCGATCTTGTCGGAGGCGAGCGCGCCAGGTACGGGGGCGGCGAAAATATAGAGTTCGCTGGGATCAGGGACCTTACTGAAAGACGCGCCGGGCACTCCAAAATTCTTCGACAGCACGTCGTTCGGCGTGTGCTTGAACCAGTCGCTCAACAGAAAGGTATTGTCTTCGTCGAATTCGCCGTCGTCGAACACCAGCAGGAACTCGCAACCATCCGGATTGAGACCCTGGATCGAATGCGGAACGCCTGATGGAAAGTACCAGAGATCGCCGACGCCAACGTCATCAACAAAGTTTTGACCCTGGGCATCGATCGCCGTGATGCGGGCCGTGCCATAGAGCATATAAGCCCATTCGGCCGCCTTGTGCCAATGCAGCTCGCGAACGCCGCCGGCATTCAGGCGCATGTTCACGCCGGCGATACCCTTGGAAATACCCAGTTCCCGAACCGTGATCTGACGGGTCCAGCCGCCAGATTCCTGCCGCACATGGGAGTCCGAGAACGAGAAGCGCAGATTGGGAAGCGTGCCGTGATCGGTTGAGGGTGGAACCAGCAGGTCGGGATTCTGTCGATCCCTGGCGAGATTGCGTGGACCGGGATCAGTGCCGCCATGTCCGGGGCGCTGCGGTTGAGGCACAATTTCGCCGGTTTGCGCGCTTGCCACAGTTGCGGCGGTCAACAATCCGCCAGCGGCGGCTGCCGCCAATAATGTACGTCGCGTCGGTTCATCCATTTTCGACTCCTGTCAGTATCTGCTCTCACGGATCCCCCAAAACCGCGCGCATTGGCATGTTATGATGCAACGTATTGATGCTTCCTATTCCGCAGGCGTCGCCGACGGGTGGACGCCCCGGTCTTCGCTGGCGAGCTTTCGGGCAAGCCAGACGTCATGATGCTCTTTGGCCCAGTTGAGATCGACTTCACCGGTGCCCATCGCTTCGAACGCGCCTTCCATTCCGAGCGTGCCGATGTAGATATGACCGAGTATCAGGGCGACGAACAACACGGCCACAATTGCGTGCACCGCCTGGGCGATCTGCATGTCGGCGATGTTGGTTCCGTAAAACGGAAATAGCAGCACAAAGCCCGACACCGAGACCGAAATGCCAGCCAACAGCGAAAGCCAATAGACCGCCTTCTCGCCCGGGTTGAAGCGGCTCGCCGGAGCATGCTTGCCCTTGATGAAGCCTCCGCCCTGCTTGATCCACTCGAGATCGACTTTCTCCGGAATGTTGTCCCGAAAGAAGATCACGATGATCAACAAAAGGCCTGCCACGAACGAGAAGCTGGTGAAGTTGTGGACGTACTTCGCGACCTGCGAAATATCCGAGAAGGTGTCCGGCCCGATCAACGGCAAGAGCACAATTTTTCCAAAGGTGATGTTGAGGCCGGTCAGACCGAGAATGACAAAGGACGTGGCGGTTAGCCAATGCGAGAAGCGTTCAAACGCCTTGAAGCGGGTAATCTTCTGACCAGAACGCCCTGCCGTGATCCGAAGCCGCCCCATCACCAGATAGGCCAATCCAAGCGTCGCGATCGTTCCGAGAATGACGACGGCGCCACCCCAGTGCAACCACACCTCGTGGAAGTAATCCCATGTCCGCCCGGCGGGCTGGATCAGCACGGCGGCTTTAACGTCGGGGATATCGATCCGGCCTTCGGCACGGGGAACCTGCTTGAGCAAATCGCGCTCGCTAATACCGCTCGCAGTAGGATTGGGTGCGCCGTCGGGCCCGAGCTTCTGCGCAAACGTCGGCACAGCCATCACCAACCCAAGCAGAAGAACAACCATGGTCGCAAGGCGAATGCGTGCAAGAAATGTCATGACCGTCATCCTCCTCCCACGTTACGAGTTTCCACCAAGGCGTGACCGTTCAAACTTCAATGTCCTGATGATAGGCCGTCATCCAGCCCCACGCTCCCGAGCCATAACCTCGTTTAAGCACCCGCTCCTTGTAGATCTGAGCAATGACATCGCCGTCGCCGGCAAGCAGCGATTTGGTCGAACACATCTCGGCGCATAGCGGCAGCTTGCCAGCGCCGAACCGATCCGAGCCGTACTTCTCGTACTCCGCGGCGCTCCCCGAGGCTTCCGCTCCACCGCCGCCGGCGCAATAGGTGCACTTGTCCATCTTGCCGCGCGAACCGAAATTGCCGACTTTCGGATACTGCGGCGCTCCGAAGGGGCAAGCGTAAAAGCAATAGCCACAGCCGATGCACAGATCCTTGGAATGCAGCACGATGCCTTCTTCCGTCGGATAGATACAGTTCACCGGGCAGACCGCGGCGCACGGCGCATCGGTACAATGCATGCAGGCCATCGACACCGAACGTTCGCCGGGTTTGCCGTCATTGATCGTAACGACGCGCCGGCGGTTGATACCCCATGGCACTTCGTTTTCGTTCTTGCACGCGGTGACGCAAGCATTGCAGTCGATGCAGCGGTCCGCGTCGCAAAGGAATTTCATGCGCGCCATTGCTTGTACCTTTTCACGCCGCCCGGATCTGACAAAGCGTAGCTTTTGGCTCCTGCATGCCGGTCGCGGGATCATAGCCGTATGTCGTTATCGTGTTCACGCTCTCACCGAGCACGAAAGGATCGGCGCCTTTTGGATATTTAGCGCGCAGATCGGCGCCTTCGTACCAGCCGGCGAAGTGATACGGCATCCAGGCGACGCCCTTGCCGACTCGTTCGGTCACCAACGCCTTCATGCGGGCCTTTGAACGATTCTCCGCGCCGGTCACCCAGACCCACCCGCCGTCCTTGATGCCGCGTTCGCCCGCATCCGACGGATTGATTTCGATAAACATGTGCTGCTTCAACTCAGCGAGCCACTTGTTGGAGCGCGTCTCTTCGCCGCCACCTTCATATTCAACAAGCCTGCCGGAGCTAAGGATCAGCGGGAATTGCTTGACGATCCCCCTGTCGACGGCGGTTTTCTGAACGCTGAACCCGATATTGGGCACACGGAACTGCCGTGCATCCGGCAAGGTCGGATAGTCGGCGACGAGATCCGGCCGCGGGGTATAGATGGGTTCCCGGTGGACAGGGACCGGGTCGGGCAGATTCCAGGCAATCATTCGCGCCTTGGCGTTACCATAGGGCGAACAGCCGTGCTCGATCGACACCCGCTGAATGCCGCCGGAAAGGTCCAGCGACCAGGATACCGCGTCGGGATTGGCCGGATTGACGCGTTGAATGATTTCCAGTTCTTGCGCAGTCAGGTCCTTGTCCCAGCCGAGCTTCTTGAGCACGGCCAAGGTGAACTCTGGATATCCGTCCTTGATTTCGGAGCCGACCGAATAGGAGCCCTCGGCGAGGAGGTTATCGTGCTCCTCCTTTTCGACCTCCTGCCCGTTTTCCATCACCTTGCGCTTGACGATGCGCTCGACGCCGAAGCGGGCCCGGAATGTGGCGCCGCCCTCCTTCACGGACAGATTGGTGTTGTAGAGGATCGGCGTACCCGGGTGCTTGAACTCCGGCGTCCCCCAGCATGGCCACGGCAGGCCGTAATAGTCGCCGCCGACCTCGGGATCATCCTTTGGAGCTCGCATGGTCACCAGATCGAACTTGGACTGGTTCTTCATGTGAGCCTTGAGCCGTTCGGGCGATTGCCCGCAATAGCCGGTGGACCAGCCGCCGCGATTGATTTCGCGCAGGATATCTTCCGCCAACGGCGCGTTGTTTTCGACCTTGATGTTCTTGAACATCTTGTCCGCGAAGCCGAACTTGCGGGCAAACAGATACATCGTGTCGTAGTCGTTTTTGGATTCGAACACCGGCTCGACGATCTTCTCGCCCCATTGCAGCGAGCGGTTCGAGGCGGTACGCGAGCCATCCATCTCGAAGCTCGTGCAGGCGGGCAAAAGATACGTCCCGTCCTTGCGCTCGGACAGCACGGACCATGCCGTCGGATAGGGATCGCAGACGACCAGCAGTTCGAGTTTCTCGATGCCGCGGACCGCTTCCGGCATCCTTGTGATGGTATTGACGCCATGTCCCATGATGAACATCGCCTGCACCGGCTCGGGCTGGCTGACCTGCTCTTTCGGCAGCAAGGTCGCATCGAACCAGCGCGTACTGGGAATTCCCGGCGTTTCCATCAGCTTCTTGCTGGGGAAGCGTGAACCCATCCATTCGTAATCGACTTCCCACACCCGGCACCAATGCCGCCAGGCCTCCTCGGCCAACCCGTAATAAAGCGGCAGCGACGTCACATCGAGACCAAGATCGGTAGCGCCCTGAACGTTGGTATGGCCGCGGAAAATGTTGGCGCCGCCGCCGGCATGTCCCACATTGCCTGTGGCGAGCAATAGAATACAGCTGGCGCGGACGTTTGCCGTTCCGGTCGTGAACTGGGTCTGCCCCATCGCCCAGATCAGGGTGGCGGGTTTTTCCTTCGCGAAGATTTCGGCGATGTGCTTGACCTGCGCCTCGGGCAGACCCGTGACGCGTTCAACTTCCTTTGGCGTCCACTTCGCCACTTGCTTGCGGACTTCATCGACGCCGTAGACGCGCTGGCTCAGAAATTCCTTGTCTTCCCAGCCATTTTCAAAAATATGCCAGAGCATCCCGTAGATCGTGGCGATATGGGTGCCCGGCCGCACCCGGACATATTCGGTGGCGTGCGCCGCGGTCCGCGTCATCCTAGGATCGACGACGATCATGTTGGCGCGATTGAGCTCTTTGCCCTCGAGAATATGCTGAAGCGAGACCGGATGCGCCTCGGCCGGATTACCGCCCATCACGAGAATGGTCTTGGAATTGCGAATATCGTTGTAGCTATTGGTCATCGCGCCATAGCCCCAGGTATTGGCTACGCCGGTGACCGTGGTGGAATGGCAGATACGCGCTTGGTGATCGGAATTATTGGTGCCCCAGAACGCGGCCATTTTGCGATTGAGATAGGCGGCTTCGTTGGTGAACTTGGCTGACCCCAGCCAGTAAACCGAATCCGGTCCTGACTTCTGTCGAATGTCGAGCAACTTGTCGCCGATCTCGTCGACTGCGGTGTCCCAGGAAATGCGGACCCACTGCCCGTTCACGAGCTTCACGGGATAGCGCAAGCGGCGCTGGCTCAGCACGTCGTCACGAACTGCCGCGCCCTTGCAACAATGCGATCCCCGATTGATCGGACTTTCGTAGTCCGGTTCCTGACCGATCCATACGCCGTTCGCGACTTCGGCGATAACCGAGCAACCGACGGAGCAGTGCGTACAGACGTTCTTGCGCGTGGTAACGGCGGCGCCCACAGGCGGCGGCGCGCCGGCTTCCGCCTTGCGCACGCGGCCGAGCGGCAGATTACCCAGCGCCGCCAGCGCTCCGGCGGTTATTCCGGAACGCTTCAGAAAAGCGCGGCGGTCCCAACCACCATTGCCGGATTCAGTCGTTTCTGTAGTGACAATCTTTCCGCGGCCTCGACGACGTTCCGATGTCTTGATCAGCACAGACGTCTCCCTCAGCGGGCCGGATAAGCGTTGACGCGATAAAAATTGCGGACTTCGGCGGAGTTCGCCTGATATCGCGGCCTGCGTTTATCCTTGAGATCGACTGATTTGGCGGCCGCCGGCTCGGCCGTGACGACCTCTGCAACCACGGCTCCAGCGCCTGCCAGTGCGAGACCAAACAGATCGCGGCGGCGAACAACCGCCTTGGGGCGTTCCTTCATAAAGGTCGCTCTCCTCGTTGCCACCCATCGCTCGCCATCGCGAAGCGCAGCTCGGCCACGATCGCTGCTGCGCTGCACAGATATCACGCAGACGGCGGATCATCAACCACGCTAATGTCTACCCTCCCTACACCTTGGTGTGAGTTGCTTTTTTGGTCAAAACCGATCCGGCGATCCCAGCACATGGCTCGGATCGGCAGGCTGGATCGAGACCCCGGAAGGGTGAAGGTGGGGCCTACCTCACAAAGTCATCTGGAGACTGAGCATGTAGGTTCGTGGCGTGCCGAGGTACGCGGTGTTCGCACCGGGACTTCCCACGATATTGCCGTCCGCGATCGATGAATAATAAAACACGTTGCCGACGTTGAGCACCTGAAAACGTCCCGTTACCGTATGCCCGTAGAAAGTCCTTGTGGCGCGGACCCCGAGATCGAACGTCGCATAGGACGGCGCATACGAATTGTTCAAATTGGTTGCCGCGCGTTCGCCTTCTGCATGAACGCCGCCCGTCAGTGCAAAGCCCTGCAGGAACAGCGGGTGGTAGTCGACGGCGATGTCACTTTTGAAAAGTGGAACGCCAACTACCAGTTTGTTATTGGTCGAAGCGACACCGGTATCCTGCAGCCTCGCATCGATGTAGGTAATGCCGCCGAACACCGACAAATCGGGGGTAATCTCTCCCTGGAGAAAAAGCTCGGCACCGTTATTGCGCTGCGTGCCGACCACCTCGGAAGATGTTCGTGACCGCATCAGTCGAAGCGAGTGGGCGCGTCATGTGAAACAAGGCGAAGGTCGCGAGAAGCGTAGGCGTCGCGGCGTATTTGACACCGACCTCGTACTCTTGGTCCTTATACGGCGTGAGAAACTGATTGACATTGGCGGTCCCGGCCGGCGCCTGCTCGCCCTGTTCGATGCTGTTGGCCCATGTCGCATAAGTCGTAATTTTCGAGAAAGGCTTGTAAATCAGGCTGACGGTTGGACTGACGACACCGTCGGCAGAATTGTCGCTGGTGAGCACCCCTGTCGTTGAAAAGCTCTGTGAATGCAGGAAAGACGTGCTGACAACGCTTTTGCACGGCCCACTGGTCGTTAAAGTGGAACGTGTCCCCGGTGATGATCGTTTGGTTGGAAAGCGTGGCGGATTTAAACTGGCCACCGTTGTTTGGAATAGGCTGCATCGGCAATACAGCCGGATTGGCCAGATTTGAATTGCCGAGTACGGTCGCGATGGAGTTCACATAGGAATATTGACCGTTGAAGAAACCATTTGTGCCGATCGTCACTTCATTTCTGAAGCCAAAGAGATCGAACTTGCCGTTCAACGATGCCGTGTTGCTGGCGATGGTGAAGTGCGGCACGGCGGTGAAGTTCTTGGTGACCGTGTAATTCCCGTTGTTGTCGGTCAGCGTGTTTGTGATGCCGAACAGATTGCGCACCGCATCCTGATAAAGACCGCCAATCTCGAAATTCCAGTCGTTGTTGAACTCGTGCTTGAGCTTGATCAGACCCGTATCGGTAACGAGATCCGTGCCCGCGCCGGGTTGCCCGTAACCGACCCTGGTTGGATCAACGGCGGCAGGCAGTACGGGAAATTTTGGTGAGCCGAAATAAACGATGCTACCCGGCAGGCCCGTGGTGTTGGTTTCGTAATGACTCAGATTGGTCTCGATGACCGTGCGATCGCCCACATGGAAATCGAGGGCGCCGCTCGCCAGCGTGCGATTGGCTGAGCTTTGCGGCACATAGCTCTCGCCCTCGCCATGAACGACGTTGAAGCGATAGCCGACCTTGCCGTCAGGGGTGCGTCCGCCGGCATCGAGACTTTCGGTGAATACCGAAGTTGAATCGAAGCCTTGCGTATAGCTCGTATAGGGCGTGTCCGTCGGTCGCTTCAGCACGTAGTTGAAGACCCCGGCCGGGGTGGCAGGGCCGTAGAGCGATCCGGCAAGTCCGTTCAGCACCTGGATGCCGGCGAGATTCTCGGCCGGAATTGCGGTGGTGCCGATGATATTGAGGCCGTCGAGCCGTTGTCGCCTGAACGACGCTGCCCTGGAAACCGCGTGACTGCGGACGGGCGACTTCAAAGCCCTGCTGGTTCCTGATCTCGACGGACGGAAGGTACCGAAGTGCGTCGGTGACCGTCTTTATTTGCAGATTTTCCATCAGGTCTTGAGGGATAGCCGTTACCGAAAACGGCGTGTCGAGCAATTTCCGGTTTCCAAGGGGGCCCAGGCTGACGGCGTCAGTATTATATTGAGGGTTGGTCGCGGCGTTATGGACACCGCCCGCCCCACCCTGTCCGGGCACTCCGGCGGCTGGCAGCGGTGGAACCGATCGACGCACCGTTCGCTTCTTTTTCTTTGAAGCATTGTTTTGCGGCGAAGCCGTTTGAGTTTGTTGACTGGTCCGTGGTTTTGGGCTCTCAACCGTGACCGGCGGAAGAGTTTCCTGCTGAGCGTAGGCGACGTTCACGCTCTCCGAAGCCAGAGTCGCCAGCAAAATGCCGGTCGCAGCCACGTACCTCATCTCTTCAGCCCCTGCACAATTTTCTCTATAGGATCGATAGAGTATCGGCGGAGAGAGACATACCGTTATATAAGTCTGGCAATATCGGTTTATTCGGAAGGTGCCTTTTTTCGCAACAGGCGCGGTCTTGTTGAACTTGATCTGTCCAAAAATTAGCCGATTGGAAATTCATATCGAGCGATCTCAACATCGCATCGAAACAAAGTCTGGGACCCCTCATGCAACCGCAACACGCTTGGTTTAGCGATTATCATTCTGGTTTTCTCCACGCCGCTGCGCGCGGGAAACATTGAAAGTGATGGGTGCAGGCAGCCTGCGAGCGGCGATGACGGATCTCCTGCATCGATTCCCGGTCGGGGCAGACACGGTCGAAACGCCGGAGTTCGGAGCCTCGGGTTTAATGCGTCAAAAAATCGAAAATGGCGCAGCCGTCGATGTTTTTGCGTCCGCGGATATGGAACAGCCGCATCTACTGGCGACGGGTCATCCTGAGCGCCTCGTAATCCTTTTCGCGCGCAACAGCCTGTGCGCGCTCGCGCGCTCCAGCCTGGGTCTCGATCAAGCTAACCTCCTCGATCGGCTGCTCGACCCGGCGGTGCGAATTGCGACATCGACCCCCGGCTCCGATCCATTGGGAACCTACAGCTGGCAGGTATTTGCGCGCGCGGAAGCACTCAAGCCGGGCGCGCGCGCGACACTTGAAGCGAAGGCGAAAAAGCTGGTCGGCGGCGGAGAAAAAACACCCCCTCTGGTGCCAGGCAAAGGAGCCGTCGAAGGCATTTTCCTCTCCGATCAGGCGGACGTCATGTTGATTTATTGTAGCGCAGTCCAGGCGATCCAACGTGAGATGCCGTCTCTCACGTCCATCAAACTGCCCGCAACACTCACCGTTGAACCCGCGGACGGCATGATCATTCTCGACGCCAAGCCCGTTGCGTTACGCTTTGTGGCCTTCGTGATGTCGGAAGAAGGTCAGGCCACTCTACGAAGCCACGGCTTCGAACCGGTAGCGTCGGTCGCGCCAGATCGCCCCTGATACGCAGCCCGCGCAAGCTCCATCATACGCTTGTTTGGTCGTGCCGAGTTCCCAGATATCGGCACGTCTCACTGCGTCGGACTGTCGCCGATCACTCCGCTGCGGTTCGAATTTCTGCGCGCTCCACGCGAACCGCGCAGAATTTAAACTCCGGGATCTTCCCGAACGGATCGAGCGCCGGATTGGTCAGGAGGTTCGCCGCCGCCTCCGCGTAGCAGAACGGCATGAACACCATGTTCTCCGGTACGTCGCGGTCGGAGCGCACCTTGAGCTCTACCGCGCCGCGGCGAGTCTCAAGGCGCATGAAATCGCCGGGTGCGAGCTTTTTCTTCCGCATATCTTTCGGCGACATGAAGGCAACCGCCTCGGGCTCGATCTGGTCGAGCACGTGCGATCGCCGTGTCATCGAACCGGTGTGCCAGTGTTCGAGCACGCGACCGGTGGAAAGCACCATCGGATATTCATCGTCAGGTATTTCATCCGGAGGAATGACCTTAGCCGGCACGATCTTGCCGCGGCCGCTTTCAGTCGGGAAACCGGTAGTAAAGATAATCTCGTTGCCAGGCACGTCCGGGCCATCGACGGGATAGGTCACCGCACCCTCGCGCACCAACCGTTCCCAGGTAATATTCTTGAGCGACGGCATGAGTTCTGCCATTTCGGTAAAGACCTCGCCCGGCCCCGCATAATCCCATGGCAGCCCCATCCGCTTGCCGATCTCCTGGATGATCCAGAGATCCTGCCGGGCATCGCCGGGCGGTTTGACAACCTCGCGGGCCAACTGCACGCGGCGATCGGTGTTGGTAAAGGAGCCGGATTTTTCTGCGAACGCTGACGCCGGCAGAATGACGTCAGCGTGGAACGCCGTCTCGGTGACGAACAGATCCTGCACCACGAGATGGTCCAGCATCGCGAGCGCGCCGCGCGCATGCTGCAGGTCGGGATCCGACATCGCCGGGTTTTCCCCCTCGACATACATACCGTTAATCTCGCCAGCATGAATCGCATTCATGATCTCGACGACGGTGAGCCCGCGCACGGGATCAAGTTCCTGCCCCCAATTTTTCTCGAAGGCATCCCGCAGATCGTTGCGGCCGACCGGCTGATAATCCGGAAGGAACATCGGGATCAGACCGGCGTCGGAGGCGCCTTGCACGTTGTTCTGGCCGCGCAGCGGGTGCAGGCCGGTGCCGGGACGGCCGATCTGGCCGGTGATCAGCGCCAACGCGATCAGGCAACGCGCATTGTCAGTGCCATGGATATGCTGGCTGATGCCCATGCCCCAGAAGATGATCGAGGATTTCGCGCGAGCATACATCCGCGCCACTTCGCGCAATGTCTCGGCGGGAATGCCGCAGATCGGCGCCATCCTCTCCGGCGTGAACTCGGTGATCTTGGCCTTCAGATCGTCATAACCCTCGGTGTAACCGGCGATATATTGCTGATCTGTCAGGCCCTCAGTGATGATGGTATTGATCATCGCATTCAGCATCGCGACATCGCTGCCGGGCTTGAACTGAAGGTGTTTGGTGGCGTGGCGAGACATCGTCTGCCGCCGCGGATCCATCACGATCAGCTTGGCGCCGCGTTTGGCCGCGTTCTTGATGAAAGTTGCGGCAACCGGATGGTTCACGGTCGGATTCGCACCGATCACCCAAATGACTTCGGCATCCGCAGCCGCGGCGAACGGCGCCGAGACCGCGCCCGAGCTGACGCCTTCGAACAGCGCGGCGACCGACGACGCGTGGCAAAGCCGCGTACAGTGGTCGACATTGTTGGAGCCGAATCCCGTACGGACGAGCTTCTGGAACAGATAGGCTTCTTCGTTCGATCCCTTGGCTGAGGCCGAAGCCGGCCAAAGGCCTTGGGACCTTTCTCGTCACGGATCTTGACGAGACCCTTGGCGGCGATATCGAGCGCTTCTTCCCAGGACGCTTCGCGGAAGTGCGTGAACGGGTTGGCCGGATCGACCTGGTCGTTGGAATCCTTTTTCGCGTTCGGCAGCCGCACCAAGGGCTTGGTCAGCCGATGGGGATGATGGATGTAGTCGAAGCCAAAGCGACCTTTGACACAGAGCCGGTTGTGATTGGCCGGACCATCCCGGCCTCGGCGTAGATGACCTTCTCGTCCTTCACCTCATAGGTGACCTGACAGCCCACACCGCAGAACGGACACAACGAGTCGACCTTGCGGTCCGCATAGGTGACGCGGGTCTGGTTCTCATCGAGCATCACCGAGGGCATCAGCGCGCCGGTCGGACAGGCCTGCACACATTCGCCGCAGGCCACGCAGGTCGATTCCCCCATCGGGTCGTCAAAATCGAACACGATCTTGGACTCGTGGTTGCGATAGGCCATGCCGATGACGTCATTGACCTGCACTTCGCGGCAGGCGCGCACGCACAACCCGCATTGGATGCAGGAATCGAGGGTTGACGCGCATCGCCGGATGGCTGGCGTCACCCTGCCAGCGTTCGGCCGCCGGAAAGCGGCTTTCGGTGACCTCGATCTTTTCCGCCCATTGCCAGAGCTTCGACTCCGGATCGTGCGAGGTCGCGCGTGCGGGCTGATCGGCGACGAGAAGCTCCATCACCATCTTCTGCGCGGCAACCGCGCGCGTGCTTTCCGTCTTCACCTTCATGCCGACGCTCGGCGTGCGCTTGCAGGACGCGGCCAATACGCGCTCGCCCTCGATCTCGACCATGCAGGCGCGGCAATTGCCGTCCGGCCGGTAATCCGGCGCGGGCGAATAACACAGATGCGGATTTCGCGCCCCTGGCTTTTCGCCACTTGCCAGATGGTTTCGCCGACCCGGGCCTCGACCTGCTGACCGTCGAGTTCGAACTTGATCATCTGCGGTCCGCTCCCCTTGCCACCCACCGTCCCGGTCGGTTCGGTATGCGTCACCGCCACGCCACCATCCGGCACGTTCTTGCCCCCGGCCGCACCTTTGGCGTCATGACCGTAACCTTGCGGCGTCGGAGCGGTTTTGTCGGTGCTCATGCTAAGACCTCGTAGGGAATATCGGGAAAGCTCTGGGCAGCAACGCCGCTGTCAGACCGCGAATTCCTCCGGAAAGTATTTAATCACAGTCGTTAGTGGATTAGAGGCGGCCTGGCCAAGCCCGCAGATCGACGCATCGCGCATTGCCTGGCTCAATTCGTCGAGCAGTTCACGGTTCCATACCGGCCGCTCCATCAGCAGCGCCGCCTTCTGGGTGCCGACGCGGCAGGGTGTACACTGACCACAACTTTCATCCTCAAAGAACCGCATCAGATTCAGCGCCGCGCCCTTCACGCTGTCATGTTCGGACAGGATGACGACCGCGGCGGAACCAATGAAGCAGCCGTATTTCTCCAGCGTACCGAAATCGAGCGGGATGTTGTCCATCGCGGCCGGCAGAATGCCGCCAGACGCGCCGCCCGGCAAATAGGCGTGAAAACTGTGTCCATCGGCCATGCCGCCGCAGAATTCATCTATCAGTTCGCGCACGGTGATGCCGGCGGGCGCGAGCTTCATGCCGGGATTCTTGACGCGGCCAGATACCGAATAGCTGCGAAGGCCATGGCGGTCGTTGCGGCCGTGGCTCTTCCACCAATCTCCGCCCTTCTCGACGATGTCGCGCACCCACCATAGCGTCTCGATATTGTTGATCAGGGTCGGAAGGCCGAACAGGCCGACCTGGTAGGGAAAGGGAGGCTTGTGCCGAGGCAAGCCGCGCTTGCCTTCCAGACTCTCCAGCAGCGAAGATTCTTCGCCGCAGATGTAAAGCCCCGGCGCCACGCCGCATATGCAACACGGGTCCTCCGGGAGGCAGCTTTGCAATCTCGCGTTCGAGAATTTCCCGCGAAGCCGGATATTCATCCCGAAGATAGATATAGACGTCGGTTGCCTCGACCACATGCGCGCCGATCAGCATGCCCTCGAGAAAACGGTGCGGATCGGTTTCGAGATAGTGACGATCCTTGAATGTACCGGGCTCGCCCTCGTCGCCGTTGACCGCCATCAGCCGCGGACCGGGCTCTCCCAGCACCGAGCGCCACTTGCGACCCGTCGGAAAGCCTGCACCGCCGAGCCCGCGCAAACTCGCGTCGTCGAGCGATTTCAGCAAATCTTCCTTCGGAAGAGCGCCGGAGCGGAGGCGCGCCAGTAATTGATACCCGCCACCGGCAGTGTAAGCATCGAAATCGACATAATCAGGCAGATGCGCGTGGGTATCGCCGCCCTTCGCCGCAGCGAGCACATTGGCGACCGTCGCATGATCGACAAAGCGATGGCCGACTTCGGCAGCCGGTGCGGTATCGCAACGGCCGACGCAGGGCGCACGAACCACGCGAATGCCGGGACCGGCAGTGGTCTGTAATTCCTGCAGCAACTTCTCCGCGCCTAGCATCGCGCAGGTCAGGGAATCGCAGACGCGGATGGTGAGCGGTGCGACATCCGGCTGACCTTCCTTCACGACATCGAAATGCGCGTAGAATGTCGCGGTCTCGAACACTTCGGCGAAGGCAAGCTTCATCTCATCGGCCAACGCCGCAAGATGGGCCGCCGAAATCTGACGATATCTGTCCTGAATCAGATGCAGATGCTCGATCAGAAGATCGCGCCGCCGCGAACGATCGCCGAGCAGAAGTTCGATCTCATGCGCGGCGGTTGGATCGATCTGGCGGCCCTTGGGAGTCGATTTGGCCCGCCGACGTCCTTCGCCCGGATGTTCGAACTGGCGGACCTGTTGCACGTCATGACTCATCGGGATCTCGATTCTGATACTATTTGGAAATTCTAACGCTTGGCATACCAAATGCCAAGCAAAAACAACCTGATAGTCCGGGAACTTACCGAAATCTGCACCGGCGAGACCCCCGTGTTCGCCACCGACTTAAGGCCCCCCGGGATCAAGTCGCCAGCGGGGAATGACCGCCGGTCTTTTCGATCAGAAATACGATTCCATGCTCATCGCGTTCCCTGATCTCGACCCGGTCACCGGTTTCATGGGTCAAATTTGGAATATCGATGACCGACAGCGGATCGGTACAGCAAACCTCCAAAATGTCCACCCGCGCTCAGAGCCTTGAGCGCCTTTCGGGTCTTCAACGCCGGCAACGGGCATTTGAGGCCCGTCAGGTCGAGTTTTGTCGTGGTCATGTCCCGAACATGGCGAAGGCATCCGGGCATCGTCAACCAACCTCGCCACGATAGGCAGACCGTTCAGACCAGGCTGGCATAAGCGAGAAAGCCAACCGTCTGGCCAGGTTTCTACCCGCTCGATCCCTTCGCCGAGTTCGACCAGCCCGTCGGTGTCGACAAGCGACGAGAGCAGCCCCGCGCCCTCCCGCGGAAACTTGACCGCTTCGAGTACACCATTCTCACCCCCTGCGCAGATTGACCCGGACATATTCGCGGCGGGCGATCTTCTTTTTGTAGGCGAAGGCCGCGCGTACCGGCATTGGAACGAGGTGCTGTTGTACAGCCCCGCCAGCGCCAGCACCGTCGGCCGCACCACATGCACGAAGGTGACAAAACTCGCCACCGGGTTGCCCGGCAATCCGATAAACGGCGTGCCGTCGACAATTCCCATGGCGACCGGACGTCCGGGCTTGATCGCCATCCGCCACAGCACGAGGCTGCCAACGCTTTCGACGGCAGCCTTGACATGGTCCTCATCGCCGGTCGAAACGCCGCCGGTCGTGAGGATCAGGTCATGTGTTCCGGCGACCTTCTTAATGCCGTCGGATAGCGCGGCGCTGTTGTCACCGACAATACCGAGATCGCTGACTTCGCAGCCAAGCCGCTTCAGCATGGCCATCAGCATGAAGCGGTTGGAATCGAACAATTGCGCGGCCGCGCGGGGCCCGCCGGGCGATACCAATTCATTGCCAGTCGAAAATACTGCGACGCGAATTCGCCGGCGCACATCGAGCCGGGCAAGACCGAACGCTGCCGCCAGCGCCACATCTTGCGGCCGCAAACGGTGGCCGGCCGCAAGAGCCGAAGTACCGACAGGAATGTCTTCGCCCGCAGGGCGTACATTGGCGCCCGGCCGCAGGCCTGTCGGGAGAACAACCCTGCCCTCCGCATCGAGGCGCACATCCTCTTGCATGAACACCGTGTCGGCGCCATCGGGCATCGGCGCACCGGTGAAAATCCGCACCGCATGGCCTGGCTTGATCGCATCGCCTGATGACGCACCGGCCTGAACCCCGGCCTGTCACCGGAAATGCGATTTCCTTGGCCTGCGGAACATCGATGCCGCGCACGGCATAGCCATCGACCGCGGAATTGGTGAAAGGCGGCAGCGGCAGTGGCGCGGAAATTGCGTTTGCGAGAATGCGTCCGTCGACGTCTCCCAAGGACACGGTTTCGATGTCCCGCACCGCCGTTACCCGCGCGCTGATGATTGCCACGGCTTCATCGACCGACATCATCGGTCCGCCAAAGGCAAAGCAATCGTCAGACAGTTGCGCCATCGTAGCTCTCAGGTTTCGGATATGCTTTGCGCCAATATGTCTTCGATATCGATGGCCGACGCATGTATCATGCCGGTGATCGCCTTGACATCATCGAGATGGCCATTTGAAGCTGCGTTTCAAGCTTCCGCAGGCCTAAATCCCGCCCTGCGCCAGCGCGGTGCGACTTTCATCCGACGCCAGTGCGGCAAGAAATGCCTGCACCGCCGGACGCTGCTTGCAAGCCGTTACCAGCGCAAAATCATAATGCTCTTCCGCCAGTGGAATGAAGCCAAGTCCGGCGGCATGCGCGACCGGTGGCAATGGTCATGCCCCAATCGGCACGGTTCTGTGCCACCGCCGCGGCGACCGCATTGTGCGAACGCGGCTGGTTCCAGTAACCGTCCGGCCGCGCAGCGCCGAGCAGGCGGTCGATCAGAATTCGCGTGCCCGCCCCCTGATTACGGTTGACCATGATGCAGCTTGGATCGGCGAGTGCTGCGCGCACGGCATCCTGCGCATTCAAACCTTCGAAGCGCGCGTCGCCGGCGCGAAACACGATGCCCTGCATCCGCCGCCAGCCTGGCACGAGTTCAAGACCGTCAACGAGAAACGGCGTGTTGTAACTTTCGGTCGCCTCGTCGAACAAGTGAATCGGCGCAAGGTCGCATTCGCCGCGCCGTGCTGCCCGCAAGACCGCCGAGACTGCCGATTGAAATCGAGCGCACCAGCAGGCCGGCACGCGCGAGCGGCGCGGGTGACCAAATCGAGGCCGGTGCAATGGCTGCCGACGATGACGAGATCAGGCACGCGCACATGCGGCGTGAACAACGTCACTTCGGTTTCGGACCCGGCCGGCATCTGATCGGCCAGCGCCTCTATCTTCAGGAAACCGTCGGCCTGCGCGAACGAAGTGATCGCACCGGAGCCCTTGCCGGAGGGGTATGCGATCAAACCATCAGCACCTTCGACCAGCGATACCATGACAAATTCGGTACGGCCCAGTTCCGATGCGATGCGCACCGGGACCTTTGCCGTGACCTTCGCATCGGAGCGAGGCGGTAAACCTGCCATGCGGCGCAACACGGGCACGATCATGTCATGAAACGTGAACATCGCCGAGGTCGGAAAACCCGGCAAAATCACGATCGGCTTTCCGTCGCAGACCGCAAGACAAAGTGGCTTGCCCGGCTTCAAGGCGACGCCATGCGCGATAATGCCGGGTTTTCCAAGCCGCGCGATGATGCGGTGCGTCACATCGCCCGCACCTTTGGAAGTGCCGCCTGACAGCACCAGCATATCGCAGTTATCGAGCGCTTTGCGCATGATGGCTTCGAGTTCGCGCTCGTCGTCGGGAATGGCGCCGAGAAAGATCGGCTCGCCCCCGTTCTCGCGAATGGCCGCGGTGACGATAGCACCGTTGGTGTCGTAGATCGCCGCCGGACGTAGCGGCAACCCAGGCTGCACCAATTCGTCCCCCGTGGAGATTACCGCGATGCATGGACGGCGCGCGACGGAAACCTCGGCAATGCCGCAGGCTGCGAGCATGCCGATCTCGCGCGAGCCGATCATGGTTCCGGCACGCAACATCATCTCGCCGCGCGCGATGTCGGAGCCCGCATAAGATACGAATTGTCCGGGCGTTGCTGCCCGGCGGACCTCGATCGCCCCGTCACCGACCGGCTGGGTGTGCTCGACCATCACGATAGCATCCGCGCCACGCGGCACCGGTCCCCCCGTCGCAATCGAGGTTGCCGTTCCCGGCGCGACAGGCAGCAGCGGTGCGGTGCCACAGGCGATGATTTCGTCGTTGAGAACAAAGCGGACCGGTGTCGCTTCCCCTGCCAACGCCAGATCGACGGAACGCACCGCGAAACCATCGACGTTGGAGCGATCGAATGGCGGGACATCGATGGGCGAGACGACATCATCGGCCAGAGCCTGACCAGGCGCATCGGCCAGCGTCCGCCGTTCACTTGCAACGGCGAGTGGAAACAGCGCGGCTTCGAAGCGTGCCAGCGCCTCCTCGCGCGACAGGATCGTCAGGAACTGATCCTGCTCGAAGCTGTCGGCTTTTTGAATCGGAGCACCGGTCACGCTGCAATCACTTCTGCTCAACCCTTCAGCCTATAGGCTTCGACCGGCGTTCCCGCCGCGAACCCCTCGCTGCCGCCGGGCACGGCCAGCCAGGCATCGGCACGCATGATGTGATCGAGCGAAAGATCGCCAGTCGCCAATGGCATCCAGGCGCCGTCCATTTTCCTGAGTAAAGCGATATCCGCAATTCCGACGCTTGACGATATCTTGCGCGCCAGCGGCAACGTCTTCGCACGCTTCAGGTGCCAGATAGCCGATCCAGCACCGGCAACGCCAGTGTCCACCACGCCGCCAGAGCCTGATCCGGCGCGCCGGGCAAAGCGATGACGGGAATATGATCGACCTTTCCAAGCGCCGTCGTGCGGCCGGGCTGCACGGCGATCCCATGAGCGATCAGCGCACCGCGCATCGTCAACGCCTCAACTGTCTCATCGGTGCGGCCAATACCCGTGCCGCCGACGGTAATCATTAGATCGCATCGTTCGCGATCAAACGCCTGCGCAACATCTGCCGCATCGCGCCCGTTGGCTCGGGAAAAGATGACTTCGGCTCCGGTCGCCCGAGCGTTCTCCGCGATCAATTGAGCCGTTACCGTATGTCCGACCGTCGCCGGAATGTTGATCAGATGCAGGCGTGGACGGCGAACGGCGAGCTTCTTTAGCCCAGCGGCTCGCCCCAGCATCAAATCAAGCGCGCGAAGCCGCTGCCCGGCAGCGATGATCCGGCCTCCCTCGCCGATATCCGCGCCCGCACGACGTACGTCTTGTCCCGGTAAGGCCTCGCCCACAACCTGAAACATCGAACCCGAACCCGTAAATTCGACGAGGTCGAAATCGACGACACAATCCGATCCATTCGGCATGCGATCGCCGGCTTCAACCCATACTGGCGGTCCCGCCAACGGTAACGGCGAGTAAGACGAAGCCCCGACCAGATCACGGGCGCAAAATGCCCAGCCATCGGAAACGGCAAGATCGCTTGCGGGCACCGGTCCGGGTAGCAGCACCTCCGCAGCGACAGAGCCCAACGTCTCCGCGATCGGCCGCTCAATCGGTGCGACAGGTTCCAAGCCATCCAACAGCGCCGCAAGCGCTTCATCGAGTGGAATGAGCTGCTCAGTCAGACGCTGCCACTCCGTCATTTGCGAAAAATCCTCGGCGAGGTCGAAATGTCGGAATCGCAGCGAGGGAAATCAAGGGGTTAGTTGGTCGGGGCACAAGGATTCGAACCTTGGACCTGCAGTACCCAAAACTGCCGCGCTACCAGGCTGCGCTATACCCCGATCGCTTGGGAAGCGTCGTCGATACACGCTTAGAGCGCTGCCAGCAAGGCTGGCCGGCGTCGGTTTAGCGGCCATTGAACAGCGGATGGGCGATCCGGTCGCCGGGCGCGATCCCGTATTTTTGCGCGGTGCCGGCGATCACCTCCAGCACCCCCTTGGCCATCCCCCCGCGAGGGGATGATCTTGGTGGACATCGGCTCGGTATTCTCGGCAATGCGCAGGATCCGGCCATCGGCCCGGATGAAGATCATGTCGAGGGAGATGTAGGTGTTCTTCATCCACATCGACACTTCCTGTTCCGGCGTAAAATCGAACAGCATGCCTTTGCCGTCGGCGAGTTCCTTGCGGTACATCAGCCCGGTGGTCTTTTCCTCTTCGGTGGTCGCCATCTCCACAGAGAAAACCTGCACGCCGGTTTTGGTCACGATCTCGAGCGGCTGAATGCTCGCCGCCTGCGCGCCCGATCCGGTGAAGGCGATGAGCCCACCGGCCAAAACGACCGATATCCAGACGGCCGAACCCCAAACTCTTGCACGCATATGATGCCAACCAAACACTCGATTACAATTCATCAGACAACACTCGCCTTGGCCGTAGATGCCATCACGCGCGCATTCTAGCGCAAATCAGTCGATCCGATCTGCGTAAATTTGAGGGAATGCGCGCGGAACGACCGTAGCCTGAGGATCGTGGCAAATACCAGACCGCAGAGGCGATCCCACCCAGCCGAATTATTTCCAGTCGGAAATGCGATGCGATCGCCCGATCAGTGCGACGACAATCCGGGCGAGCCGGCTTCGGGCTGGATCTCGGCCGCCATCATGCCCTTGGACCCGGGCCCGAACCGCACCAGCACATATTGGCCGGGGCGAAGCTCGGTCATCCCGTAGCGGCGCAGGGTTTCCATGTGGACAAAAATATCCGGCGTGCCCTCGCCGCAGGTCAGGAAGCCGAATCCGCGCAGCCGGTTGAACCATTTGACCTGCGCCCGCTCCAGCCCGCTGGTCGGCGTCACGCTGACATGGGTCCGTGGCGGCAACATCTGGGCGGGATGGATCGCGGTCGATTCGTCCATCGAGAGAATGCGGAAGGCCTGATAGCCCTTCTGCCGCTGGACGCATTCGCAGACCAGCCGCGCGCCCTCATAAGCGGTTTGGTAGCCGTCGCGCCGGAGCACAGTGACGTGCAGCAGCACATCCGGCCAGCCATTATCGGGAACGATGAACCCGTAGCCCTTTGATGCATCGAACCATTTGATCACGCCGGAGATTTCGACGAGGTTGGCGGCGGCCTCGCCGAGACCCGTCAGCGCGTCGATGGCCGGATCGCGTCCGACGCCACCTGAAAATTCACCTGGCCCAAGCCGGTTGGATGATCCGCCTGACAGCGGCACTCCCAGCTTCTTGGACTCAAAACCGTCCGACCCCATGACCCCGGACCCCACACAATGATTTACGCGCCGTCATCCAAAGCGACGGTGCCTGTCGCGCTCATCGATGACAATTCATGATGACGCCGCGCGAATCTCTTGAATCAAAAGATAACACTCCCGGTTGCCGCGCATAGATAAAAAACGATTCTGCCGGAACCTATGAACAGGCTTGCGCGTCAGCGAATCAATTGGGCATCAGTTGCCTACGAACGGTCCAAGGGTTTCCCCGATGTCAAAACGGATCACCAGATCGGCCGTATCGTCCTGTTCGGTCGGCTCATTGTTGATGATGACGAGCCGCGCGCCGCTGTTTTTGGCCAATTGCGGAAAGCCCGCGGCGGGCCAGACCACCAGCGAGGATCCGATCGCGATAAAGAGATCGCAGGCTTGCGCCAGTTCCGCGGCGCGGCGCATCGCGTCTTCCGGCATCGCCTGACCGAACGAAATGGTCGCGGTCTTCACCGGTTCATCGCAGATCGTGCAATCCGGCGCGCTGCCGGACGCCTCGAAGCGTGCCTTCACCCAGGGCAGATCGTAGGCCTGCCCGCAGCCGATGCAGCGCGCGTAAGTGGTATTGCCGTGAAGTTCCACCACATCGTCGGCCGCGAAGCCCGAGACCTGATGCAGATTGTCGATGTTCTGGGTGATGATCGCCGGGATCTTGCCGGCCTTGTGCAATGAGGCGAGCGCGCGGTGACCGCGTCCCGGCTTTGCGGCGGAAAACACCGGCTCCATCGCAAAGCGCCGCCGCCACGCCTCATCGCGTGCCTCGCCGCTGGCGACAAATTCATCAAACGGGATCGGCCGGTTGCGGGTCCACAATCCGCCCGGGGAGCGGAAATCGGGAATGCCGCACTCGGTCGAGATGCCCGCACCGGTAAAGGGAACAATGACCCTGGCCTCGGCGATCATGTCGCCGAGCCGCTCCACACCACTGCGAATATCCCTGGCAATCAAAATGTACAATCCGAAAATCTGGTCACGCTAAGTATAAGCATGGCCGACCGGATTGCCACGCTGATGCTTATGCGGCCTTTGAAACCGGTTCTTTGGAGACCGGTTCTTTGGCGGCTGGCTCTTTCGCGACGGCTTCCCTTGCGATCGGCTCGTCAGCCTTTCTGGGCTTTACGACCGGCGCAACGGCGGCGGACTTCTTTGCCGGCCGGTCATACTGCGCAAGCTTTTCGAGCTCCGCTTCGAGCTCGGCGCGTCGCGCTGCGACCTTTTCCATCAACTTGTCGGTCGCGTTGTCACGCAACGCCGCGACTTCCTCGATGCTCAGGGAATCCAGATCGATCTTTGCCATGCACGCCTCCTGTTCCCTTGTCGCTACCGGGTACGCGCACGGGCCACAAGAAGGCAGCGTTCTTATCCACAATCACAATCCTGCAACGACATGTCCCAATTCGCGCCTCAATCCCAAACGCCAATGCGCATGGGACACCAGTCAAGAAAACTCGACTTAACAAAACAGGATGGGCATGACCGAAACAACCAGGGAAACTACAAAGGACCGCCTCGCTCGCGAGCGGGCAGAAATCGCCGCGCGCGTCGCAAACTTCAAAGCGACGCAAGAAAAATTCCAGCGCGAGCGCGAAGAATATTACACCACAACGCTCGAGAACGCCCGGCAAACCGGGCACGGGCGTCATACGCTGGAACAGATTCCGTTCTGGTCGTAGGGCGGTTGTTGCAAGCGACGGCCGTATAATCCATCAACGTCGTCCCGGCGAACGCCGGGACCCATACGCCGCGGCCCATCGCTCAAGGATGCTGTTCGACGACATCCGCGCAACACAACGCCCTGTGGTTATGGGTCCCTGCGTTCGCAGGGACGACATCTGTTGTGTGGCGCGCAACGAATTCGAATTTCAAACAACACATTCCATCATTGCGAGCCAACGGCTCGCAATGACGACAAGACACATCTTCGCATTCCCGCGGCGCAATTCGCCCGAGTTTTGCTCTGCTCGTTCCGCCCTCATCAGAGGGCGCAGGGAATGCCGGGCGCCTGGTGCGCCCGCAGCCGCGCGTGTAGTGGGTAGTAAGCACGCGCGTTAGTCACCACGGTCACACCGGAAACGCCCGGCATTCCCCGCGCAATGGTTTTAACAGCTTATTTCGTGCTCTCCCCGGCGATCGGGCTCTTTTGCCACCGTCGCCCCCGCGGATATCTCCGCGCAACTTGACGTCAGCGTCGAGACGTCAGGACCACACGACTTCGCCGTCCGCTTTTGCGCCATTCGTCAAAGGCGCATTCGCGTCCACCGCATCCCGTTCCAACGTCCGTGACGATCGCGAAACGCCCCTCTGTAGGACGGGATGTGCATAGGTTTAGACTGATTTGCGATTTCGGAAAATCGGAATATTTTTTCGAGGAGGACTGGACTTTGATTTGCTGGATACGCGTATTGATTTGCCCGTCGGGTAGAACGCTCTCCCCTCATCGTCCCTGCGCACGCAGGGACCCCTGCGTGAGCGCTTGCGCTCATCGCAACGCCGCGGCTTATCGTTGAAGGATGCTGTTCGAGGACTTTCGCACAACACAACGCCCTGTGGTTATGGGTCCCTGCGTGCGCAGGGACTACGACTGTTGTGTGTCGCGACTGCCAATTCTATCATTGCCAATTCCATCGTTGGCGCTGATCGTGCAACTACCTTCTAGGTGTGCGCTCGCAGGCCATATTTCAACCGCCATCCACGCAGCCCAGAGCCTACTTGTATCCCGGGAAACACCGCCTATTTGGGATTCACTTGACGGTCGAGCCTTCCAGGGTTCCTGTCGCAAGGGCCCTGCCGACACCCCTCGGCAGGGCCTTTGCTTTTCGGCAGAGCCCGATTCAGCTGGGATCACGGACGCTATCGCTTTTTCTTTTTCCCGAAAATGTCGTTCCAGTTGTCCTTGTAGGCCTGGGTCACAGGTTTCTGGCCTTCGCCCATACCTTGCTTCTTCGGTGCGGCGTCCGGTTTGCTTTCGCTCGTGGGAGCAGTCTCCGGTTTGCCCTCGACCGCTTTGGTTTCTACCGCCTTGGGTTCGCCCCCCCTTGGCTTCAACACCCTTGGCCTCGACAGGTTTGGCCTCGACAGGTTTGGCTTCGACAGCCTTCTTTTCAGAGATTGGTTTCTTGGGTGCAACTTCCCGGGATTTCTTACCGTCTGACATTTTTCCTCAATGGTATGACCCTCGCCGCCGTCAGCAGCTCGCCTTTAGCAGCTCTTGGCGTATTACCACCAATAAGCGCGGCCTGGCGGCTGGTCGTACTTTAGTGGTTCGCCCATCACCAGTTCCGGCCGCCCAGTTCGTTTCCCTTGGCTGGCTGCTCGCGTTTGAGCCTGTCCCGCTCCGCGCACATATTGTCGATGTTGGCCAGCATCCGGGCCAACAGGGCTTCGGCCGGCAATGAATTGATGCCGGCTTTTTGCAGGTTGAGGATCTCCCTGCGCTGGCGGGACACCTGCACGCGCATGCGTTCGATTTCAGCTCTGATGAAGGTGATGTCTGGCATGAGTTCCGCCCTGCGAAATATCGCGCTATGAGAACAAAATAAGAACATTTAAGCAAGCCCCTACGAATAGATGTCCGTGGAACGGAACACCCCAAGCCCGAGATGCTTGGCCCCTGCTCGCCCGGTGCGAGCGGGAGACATCTGATGAACGACTGGAGCGATTATTTACGGGAGCAGGCGGTGATCGCAGATCGCTACGCCAAGACGATGACGACCCCTGAGACCATCAAGGAGTTCGTCGGCATCGCGGAGAGTTTTCGGCGTGACGCCGATGCCGAAGACGCCAATCCGACCTACAAACACTAGGGGCATGATCTCTTCGGAAAACCGGTTCCCACTTTTCCGGATCATGCTATCCCCCGCGCTGGTCCGCGCCTGGAACCAAATCCGCGCCGGCGCATTGAGTAAGGGAACGTCAGGCGGCGTTCACCCCCAAAGGAAAACCCTGTCCTCCCCCGGCAGGGTTTTTCTCTGAGGTGGTCTTTCTCTGGTTTGACGCGAATTCTTGACGCGATTCTTGGCGCGTTTGCTTGACGCGAACCGATAAACGCTTTGATGGAGCAGGTGATGGACGAAGGCTTCCCCGCAGCACATCGTTGGCTTCATGCGCCGCAAGCGCGAGAGGGAACAACAGAATGAACGCGGCGAAAAACCCTCACAGTCCTGAACGCAAAGCCGGCGCCTGATGGTCGGCTCGGTGCCGCACCATTCATTCAAGAGATAATTAAGACTTCGCCTGCGCCGATTTGAGCGACTCCGATTCGTTCTTTAGGAACGAAATAGAGTCAGATGGGGAACGAAATCATCGTTGCATGACGAGGCTCGCAGCGGCGTGTCTGGTCGCGACCTGGTCATGGCGCTATGAACGCCGGAATTTCCGGCGCTCCCGTCTGCCGCCCCGGCGCGATGGGCCAAACACCCCCTGCTCTACAGCCCACGTATACTGGCTCGAAAGTCTGCCCAAGGCCCGTGTTTTCGGGATGCCCCTCAAGAATATCCCATGTGAAACCGAACTTCGGCTCGCCCGTATCTCGTTCCGGAGAAATGGAGCCCGTGACGATGTATCTGCCTACCGCTATCGAACAACTCGCGATTCAGGCCAGATTGAACTTCATGCTGGGGCCGCGGGAATACGACAAATTATTCATCGATTTCGCCTGCGGCGAAATCCGCGGCACGTCCGTCCAGGTCTTCGCCCGGAGCGAGCACAACGCCGATGAGATTGCCCTGCACTATGCGGCCCACATCGCGATTGCGATCGAAAGCATCGTCAAACGCCCGATCCGCTCGGTAAAAGTGCTGCCGAGGAATTTTTCCAATTCTCAGACGTGATCGACCGGGACGCGATTCGACCTTCACTTTTCTTTATGGATGAGGCGCTGTCGTGAAAAACGCGTCGTAAAAGCGCGCCTGAAGCTGAGAAGGTTTACAAAACGAGGCGCCAGAGTGAGGCGGTACGCAGAACAAATCCGCCTGCGCAATATCTAGCAACAACCGGTAAATGAATGATTCACAGGGATTGCGAATTATCCGCGTCCACCTGCTCCGCAATGTCTTCGCGAACCGGGAGATAGACCGGAGCCTTTAAACAGCGCTCAGTAAACCAGCCCGGAATGCAGAATGATGCGGGAACTGACCTTGGCGAACGCAATGCAGAACATCAGTGTGATGAAGTATTTGTACATGGCGCTGATCCTTGGCGATTGTCCTTGGCGTTTCTCCTGTCGCCATCTCTAGGACCAGCCACTCTCCGAGAATGTGAGCTACCTCACCCAGCGCTTTCCGTTGATTAGAACAAATTACTGGGCATGCAGTATGTAAGGCTTATGCGGCACCAGACGCCGGCAGGCCAACCGCTCCACCAGCCTTGTTTTTACGCGGCGCGCTCATATCTCAAGACCATGGAATTGACCCTCATTCAGGATTACGCAATCCAGGCGCGCGTGGCGGCGATCATCGGCGCCGGCGTGTTCGACCGTGTCTTTGCCGGTGTCAGATTTGCCGAGACCGATGGGCCTCTGCTTTACGTCTACGCCAAGGACGAGAGCGCCGCGGCGGAGATCGAGGACGACTTCTCTTCGCTAATTGCGGATATCGCCAGCCGCTTGTTGAACCGCGAGATTGAGCTGGTTGTCGTGCTGCCTAAAGTTCTTCAGTGAGCCAGCCGCGCATATTGTTCTCCCTCTGACTCCATTCTGTTCTCAAAGAACGAATCGGAGTCGAGCAAATCAGCGCCGACAAGAGCTTAACAATTTATTTTAAGTGCGACGGCGAGATGGCTTCTGTCCCCATCAGAGCTCTAGAACGCGACCTCGCCTCTGGTATGTTTGAGCACCGGTCAGGTGAACCACGAGCCCGGCAACTCTGGGAACTAGTGAAGACCGCTCTGGGGCGTGAAGATGCGGATATCCAAACTGGAAGCAGCAAAACGACAGCTTGATTGCGCAATACGCCTTTACCTTAATGACGACGACGTTTGTTCGGTTATCACCCTATCTCGCGCGTCGTTTCGCTTGCTATGGGACATATACCCGACAATCGCTCAAGACGGTTTTGAAAGGTCTTTGGGTAAAGTCTTTGAACAAATTGGTTGGCACAAGCTCAATGCCATCACTAATTTTTTGAAACACGCTGACAAGGACCCCGAGGCTCAAATGGAGCTGGACGACACCAACGCGAGAACAGGTATTGGTCTCAGCATAATACTCTACAGCCGCGCGACGGAATCCTATTCACCCGAAATGAAAGCTTGGGAAAGCCTAATGATGCTCGACCAGCCGGATGTCTGGGATTCTCATCCCGACCCAGACCACGATGGGTATGAAGTTTCAAAAAAGCCCTCGACCAATATCAGAGCTCTAGCCGCGAAGAGCGACTTGCAATGGGTCGTCACTTCCTCCGTGGATTCAAGCGCATCGAAGCTCGGCTACCGCCCGAGTAAAATTGGCTTGTCCAGAAAATCATTCATCCCACCAACGCTTGGTATCGCGCGTGCCCGCCCATAGGGCGTCCTTGGTCCCGGTAAGCTGTTCGGCGTAGGCATCGATCGCTGCGATCAAACAGCCGAGCGTCGTCGATGTTGGGCGTTCCCGCTGCATGTGAATGCGCATGCGCTCGATCTCAGCCCGGATGTGGTCGATGTCCGGCATTTTCGGCCCTATGAATGGAGTGGGCCGATTAGAACCAAACAAGAACACAGAGTCCAGCCGCTACGTTTTGGGGCTGTGTCAAGGAAACGCCACAACGAAAAGGGCGCCCCGGAGGACGCCCTTTAATTTGGTGCGGAGGTGAGGCTTTAGGCCTCACTACGGCTCTCTAAAGTTGAACCCGCCGTCTCAAGTGCTTTCGCTTGCTAGTGGAGCAAACCGTTAGGTTCTCCGCAGTGCCGTAAGCGCCATTTGCATGTGTAGGGTCATGAAGAGCTCCAGGGTCAGATTGAGGTTGAAGAAGAAGTGACCGTCAAAAATAGCTGAGAACCAAACGATGAGTCCTACTACCAAGGCGAAAGCATGGGCCTTGATTGTGGTGAGCCAACAGAAGCTCACACAGCAAACATGGGTAGAGCAAAGCCCATGCGCAAGGGGCCATCGCCCCCCCGAGGCGCTATTCAGAAAACCCAACCACCCGATGGCTGGGTCTCCATTCCGGGCTTTCCGAACAGACACGGGCTCCGACAAACATTGTGCTTGGAGCAACCCAGCGGCCCAAAAGCAGAAAGGTCTGCCATCCTGCGATGACAGACCTTTCCTAGACTTAGAGCCCGAGAAGCCGGACCAGCTCGCGCAATCCTACGGAAAGCTTGAGCTTGAAACGAACAACTGAGCCATTCGTCTTGCCGGCTTCAAAGGCGAAACTAGCGAACATGCCGTTTCCTCCATTTGAGCGTGAGACCCTTAGAGCAGTGAGCATCACGCATTAGGCCGACAGCGGGGGAATTTAGGCTTTACCCCCGAAGGGGATTGCTCAGGCTTATGGCCCACCCGCTGCCTCACTGAGGCGCTTAAGCCGTTTGACCGGCTAAACTCGGTCGCGCCAATAGCTCGCCGATCATGGCTACTTTAAGGAGCAATTTCCATTTCTACCCGTTGACGAGATTCCGACATAGGCGCACGATTCTTTCTGGCGTTGTTCTGTGTATGTGGCTGCCCTACGCGCAAGCGGTAAGTAAATTTTGAGGGTCAACCCCACCGGAAAACCCCACAGCTCCAGTGCTAGCCTTCTCAGCTATCAAATAGCGCTACTGGCGTCTGCCTTTCCCTGCCGTTTGCTGCTATTAACTTACCCTACCCGCCCCAACCGGATTCAGTCCGCAAAACTTCTCAAAGGGAGTCCCCATCATGCGTTTTCTCCACACCATGCTGCGCGTGCGCAATCTCGATGCTGCGCTGAAATTCTACCAGGACGCGCTGGGGCTGAAGGAAGTCCGCCGCATCGACAATGAAAAAGCAAAGTTCACGCTGGTGTTCCTGTGCGCCGATGAGGATGTCGAGCAGCAAAAGCGTCTGCCCGCCAATCGCGGCGCGCCGCTGGTCGAACTCACTTACAATTGGGACGAGGAAAAATACGGCGAGGATCGTTATTTCGGCCACCTCGCCTACGAGGTCGACGATATCTACGCGACCTGCGCGCATCTGATGAAGCAGGGCATCACCATCAACCGTCCGCCGCGCGACGGCCAGATGGCGTTTGTGCGCTCGCCCGATCTGCATTCGATCGAGCTTCTGCAAAAGGGCGAAGCCAAGGCGCCGGCCGAGCCGTGGACGTCGATGCCGAACACCGGGCATTGGTAAGATAAACCTTGCGGGCTGCGTTTTACGCGGCCCACACTGGAACTTCGCAATACCCCACGCGTTCTTGAATCATCTGAATTCAAGGAGGCTGTAATGGGACGAGGAATTTTGCTCTGGCTGTTAGGCGTGCCGATACCGGTGATCATTTTGTTATGGTTGTTCTTCGGCCGCTAATTTCAGGCTGCCGAATAGTTGCTAGGACAAACAAGGCTCCGCCAGTGGCGGGGCCTTGTTTTTGGAAGGCCGCATTGCGATGCGGCATTTCGCAACGGCAATACGACACGCGCTTTCTTTCGAAAATTCCGGTATGAACCCTGCGTCAAATGCGGGCCGATGACCTGCGTAAAATTGCCGGGAGCGAAATACCGTGTCGAACAACAATCAGGGTCAACTCAAGATCTGGGGCCGGGCCAATTCGGTCAATGTCCAAAAAGTGCTGTGGTGCCTGCGCGAACTCGATCTGCCCTATCAGCGTATCGATGCCGGCATGGCGTTCGGCCGCAACCGCGATGCCGATTATCTGGCGATGAATCCGAACGGGCGCGTGCCGACGCTGGTAGACGGCGATTTCGTGCTGTGGGAATCCAATTCGGTGATGCGCTATCTCGCCCTCGCCTACAAACCGCAATCGCCGATCTATCCGCAATCGCCGAAATTGCGCGCCGGCGTCGATCGCTGGCTGGACTGGACGCTGTCAACGCTGCAGCCGGTCGATCGTCCGGTGTTCTGGGCGCTGGTGCGAACCCCGGTCGAGCAGCGCGACATGGTCGCGATCCAGAAGGACGCCGACGCCGAAGCCGCGCAATGGGTCATTATCGATGCCTATCTGGCGACGCGGCGCTTCATCGAAGGCGACGAGTTCACGCTGGCCGATATCGCTGTTGGAGCCTATGCGCGGCGGTGGTTCGGCGTCGAGGGCGTCACCAAGCCACAGTTCAAACATCTCGACCGCTGGTTCGCGCAATTCGCTGGCCGCCCAGGCTTCGCGGAGTTCGTCGCGCCGCCGATGTCGTGAGGTAAGTCTGATCGTCATTCCGGGGCGATGCGAAGCATCGAACCCGGAATCTCGAGATTCCGGGTTCGCTCGTTTCACTCGCGCCCCGGAATGACGGCAAACTACCTGACGAACTTCACGCCGAACGATTTGCCGCGGCGCCAGACCACTTCGCAAGCGCGCCCGGTGCGGGCGTCGCGCGAGAAGGCGAGCCGCAGCTTGCCTGACAGTACGGAGGCATCGTCGAGCGTGATCCTGGCACCGGAGGTCGACAAATCCTGCACCACGCATTGGCGCGCCGCAAAGCCGCCATCGAGGGTAACCCACCCCGGTTGGTGCAGCGATTTGCGCGCTTCGCGTTTCTTGTTGTTCAGTGCGGCCATGTTGCTTCCGGTGGAAAATGCCCTGAGGTTGTCTTGGGGATAGCCCTACCCCGTTAGGCTTAAAAAGCCGTTGCAAAGCCCGCTCGAATTGGCCGCATCGGCCGGATCGGGGCTGTTCATATTGCGGGGAAAACCGCTGTCCGGGCGGCTTGCCCGGCCGCGCAAACGCCACTATACGTTCGCCCGCTGGCTTGCGGTTCAATTCGCGCTGATCCGAACCGGCACGGCGCCATCGCAGCCTTAACGCGTTGATTTGCCGAAACTATTTGTCTTGAATGCCGTGCGAAACGGCGGCGTCATGACTGCTCGGGTCATCCCGAGTCGGTCCCGGCGATCCACGTTTTCGCTCCCTTCGTCTATCGGTTAGGACGCCACCCTTTCACGGTGGAGAGAGCGGTTCGATTCCGCTAGGGAGCGCCAATATCTTCAATGGCTTAGCTGTTTCGCTTACCGGCCTGTCCAATATACGGGCGTAGCTGGCTATATCTCCCTGGCGACGCGCGGTGCCCTCGTTGTCCGCAGCATATCCACAGCTTATCCACAGACCCATTTCCGGGTTTACGTAAGCGTCCACATGAGCTTGCTGCGCAACCGTTCACAGACGCAAAAATCCGCTGGGATTGAGACGGCGGGGTGTCCGGTATTGTTCCAGAAGCAGCTACCGCGTCAGCTTGCCGGGTTGTGCGACGGAGGCCACCGATGCGGGGCGCGGTACCGAGCGGAACGCCACCAACCGAAACCGGCCCTTCAGGTTTTATCGGACGAGCCAACCGTTTGCGCGCCATTGCGGACAGCCGCACGCGCGCGTGTCCCTTGGAAATGGACGAGGTCATGTCCGACGTCATTGCGTTTTGCAGCGAGTCGACTTTTGCAATGAGTGTGGAGAGCTGAGCGGATATCGTCTTCACGTCGGACCGCTCGTCCGTCAGGCTCGATCTCAGGGCATCGAGCTTAATTGCATCCTGCTGCAACAGAGCGGTGTTGTGCTGCAATGAGGATCCATTCTGCTGCAGCAGAGCCGCGTTTTGCTGCAGCAAGACCCCATTTTCCTTCAGCTCGGCAGCGTTGTTCTGCTGGGCAGATTGAATATCGTTCAAGGCCACGTCAACCGGATTGAGGATTGGCGCCGATGTTCCCGCGTGCGGAAGCAGTTCGGCAACCAAACCGCCGACATCCGGCCAGGCGAAATCGGAAGGCGATGTTGTATAGGCGGCCGCCGCGGCATTTAAGCCCAGGGCAAATATCGACAGTGCCAAAATCGATTTTTGGCGAGATTGCTTGCCGGGTGCTATGGATTCAAATTGTTCAGTTTCACTCTGCGCTTCCGATATCTTGATCACCTGCGTTGACCTCAAAAGATTAGAAAGAGCCGTCGCTGAATAGTCCGCACGACGGCTCCCTACGCGTTGCACATTAAGACCAGGATAGATTATGGGCTGATGAGATTAATTCCCGGTTAGCGCTTCAGCCGCCTCGCAGGAGCGGCGCCTTCGGGCGGTCTTTTTTGTGCACATAGAGTCCGCCAGCGTACAGACGCAACAGAACGGCGGCGGTAATCTTTCGGGCTCTGGAGGCGGCCATGAAGGCACGATCGTCTGGTTCGAAGCAGATCTGCCCCAACGGAAACATTGGCGCGAGCTATCGACGGTTACAGCGCCTCAGGGAAATGGTGCGGCGAGCAGAAAGCTCGCGCGCACCGCCGACCGCAAAACTTGCTCGCTCCGATCCCAGAAACAACCCGCAGCGCAAGCATCTGGCTTAACGCGTGACATTCGTTGCGCTGTCACTGCGCCCGGCTATCATCATCAGGCCGGATATTTCCCTGAGCCGTCATTGACGAGAGGCTTTCAGTCCATCTCAACTGTCAATTGATCCGCGGTTTTTCCGCATCTCGCGCAGATACTGTTCGATCCGCCGCTGGCTGTCTTCGAAAGATTCGGTCGGTGCGGAGCCACGGCCGGGATCGGGCAGGAAAAAGACCAAACCGCTAAAAAGAAGAGCCATGCCGCCGACAACGAGTGCCATACCCACCGTATTATCCATAAGAAAAATCCCAAAAGGGACAGTTTAGCCAGCAGCCAGACGCTCGGCAACATTGGGGGGCGCGGTAAGGTTGACCGGTTAGCTTAACCGACGAGTTTCGTTGCGCCGTCAACTGAACGCGCTACGGTCAGTGCACCGGATATTGTCCCCATCCGGACCCACCATGAGCAAAGCCGTCAGGCGATTATATTCCGCCGGGCGGCTTTGTTTGGATTAGCGACGAGCACAGGAACGTTTGCTCGCGACAACAATTAAAAAAACGGGAGCGTGTGGGTGAAAAGCAAAAGTGAAGAGAGCAACGATGGCGCGGAGATGCTCCGCGTTCGTTATGCCGAACTGCAGCAGCTAAGAAAGCAAGTCGAGCAACTTGAGCGTCGTAACTCATCCCGGAATCGGACCAAACCTGGAAATGGTTCGCCGCGAAAATAACCGGGCGATGGAAGCCGCGAACAACCGGCAAGTTCCAGTGTACAAAGTGAACAGACGCCACACGCGCCAAGTAGCAACCCAAGTAGCAACGACGCACCGTGCCGCGATGCGTCTCGTGCGATCCGGACCTGCTGGAAATCGGAATGCCAAGGTTAGTTCACCGGGGCGACAAACGATAATGCCAAAAGCGTGATCCAAAGCGAGGTCGGCTGTCGCGAAAAGTTTGAACCAAACAGATAGGTTCCCATTCTAACCGAGGTGGAGGCCGAGCGTAGCCAGAATGAGCGGCAAAACTGAAATTGCGCTTGTTGCCGATGCCAGCACTTGGAGGCACCGGCTGTTGGTCGCGGCATATCTCGCCGCGGCCCTGGTTGCGACCGCCGGTTGGTTGATTGCGCTAACCTGGGCAGCGCTATCGCTTCTGGGCTTTCTGATTAGCTCAAGTACTGGATGAGGCGGGACGTCTCGACCGCTGCACAGGCGATCATGATCCAGAGAGATAAATTAATTTCCAACGCAATTGCCATCCTTGCCTCCGCCTGTCGGCCTTTTGATCCGGCCATTGGAACTCATTAATCGAGAAAAAATCAAAAGTTCCAGATGAAGCTTTAGGCAATGCAGCTTGTGCGGCGCAGCAAGTGACGGCATCTGCCGTTAAGCCAACCGCCGCTGCAGGCGGTCCTTTAATTCCGATAGCCCTCACCCGTGCCAATGCGAATGGCGGATCACACTGCAGAAATTCCCGCGTTTGAAATGCGGGTCCTTGTAGGCCAGCACGTCGGCCTTGACGTTGCCGAAGGTCGTCTCCGGCTTGTGCTTGATGCCGTCGTAGAACGCCTGGATGATGTCTGACTTGAAGTGCGGGGTTCGCGGAAAAGCCTTCACGACCGCCTCGCGTTCGGCATCCGAATATTCGCGGTAGGTCAGGCCCAGCACGTCCATCTCGACGCCGGCCGTCACCAGCGCGACCACCGGATGCATGTGTTTGGGAATGCCGGGTGTCGTGTGCAGCGCAATCGCGTTCCACACCGTATCGATATCGGCTTGCGTGATGCTCTGCCGCTGGAGGAAATCCCGCGCGGCGTTGGCGCCATCCACTTCGAAACGTTCGTCCGCGCTGCTGTGGGCCTTGGTCAGGCCCATGTCGTGGAACATGGCGCCGGTATAAAGCAACTCCGGGTCGAACTTCAGGCCGCGACGTTCGCCGGCCAGCGCACCGAACAGATAGACCCGGCTCGAATGGTTGAACAGCAGTTCGGTTTCGGTGTCGCGAACGATCTGCGTCACTTCGCGCGCCAGCCGGCTGTCGGGGATTTTGATGGCATGAGTTGCAATGGTCATGGGGAGGCTCCTTTTTTGGCTTTCCCACTGTAGAAATCTCCGCCAATGTCCTATATAGTCGCGATACGACGAATATGGACATTTGACCACGTTATGAGACACGCCTCCCACCCCAAAACATCCGCCCTCAAGACAACCGCCACAAAGACCATCGGCATCCTCGCGCTGCCGGGCGTGCAGATGCTCGATGTCGCCGGCCCGCTCGACGTCTTCGCCGAAGCCACGTGCAGTCGGGCCGCACCGCCTATGCCCCCTGCGTGATCTCGACAATTGAAGGCCCGATCGTCAGTTCATCTGGTTTGCGAATTCTTCCCGACATGATTTTGGGTACTCACACACTTTCTGTCTTCGACACGCTGCTGGTCGCGGGTGCGCCGCATCTTGGCGAAACCCCGCCCGATCCGCGGCTCGTCGACTGGCTGCGCAAGCATGCGCCGAAAAGCCGGCGGTTCGGCTCGGTCTGCAGCGGCGCGATGCTGCTGGCGGCGACCGGATTGCTCGATGGGCGGCGCATCACCACGCATTGGGCAATCGCCGAACAACTCGGACGCCTGTTTCCAGATGTGATGATCGAGATCGACGCGCTTCACGTCCGCGACCGTCAGATCCGTACCGCCGCGGGCGTCACCGCCGGGCTCGATCTGGCGCTGGCGCTGGTCGAGGAGGATCTCGGCCGCGAGATCGCCAAGAAGATCGCCTCGCAGTTGGTGATGTTCTTCAAGCGCCCCGGCGGTCAACTCCAGTTCAGCCGGCGCGGCGAGGCCAATCCCGTCGGCCGATCGGCGCTTCAGGAAATCCAGCGTTGGGTGGCCGCGCATCCGGCTGAAGACACCAGCCTAGCCACGCTTGCCGGACGCGCCGGCCTCAGCACGCGGCATTTCGCACGGCTGTTCCGGCAGGAAATCGGCATGACACCCGCCGCCTTTGTCGAAACCGTCCGGATCGACGCGGCGCGCCAGATGCTGGAGGCTGGCGAGCGGCCGAAGCAGGCGGCCGCCGCGTGTGGCTTTACCGATATCGATACATTCCGCCGTGCCTTCCAGCGCCAGGTCGGCGTCACGCCTGCCGAGTATCGGCGCCGCTATGAATTGGCGGAGGCGGTGTGATTTTGTCGCTCTTGCTGCGAAAGATAGCGGTCACGGCAGCATCAAGATTCTTTTAGGTGCCAAGCCCGGAACCTGCTGGTATTCGGTGACTTGCGTTACCGGAACCACAGGGAGGAACGCATGACGAAATTGAAATTCCTGGTCGGGGCCGCCATTGTTTTTTCGATGCTGGCAGGACCCGCCATGGCCCGCCGGCAAGCATCCTCCCGTCCGGTCCAGAGCGTCTATTGTGCGACCCGGGAAATGGGCAATCCCCATAGCAAATATTGTGATTATCTCGCATGGAGCGAATGGCGGCGGTGGGGCAGTTGGGACTCCCGGCTCGATAATGCCTGCCTGGCGAACCCGGCTTACATTCCCGGCGAATGCGGCCGTGACGCGCGGGGCAACGTCCTGTTTCCGCCAAACGTGTACTGATCGGCGTGAACTGATTTGCGTGACCTGAACATCTGCCCGCCTGCATTCCTGTGGCCGGTTTGCCAATGTCGGCCGTTCAGGAATAAAACGGGCTCATGCCTGACCATCGCTTGCAGGCCGACGGCGTGCGGGTTCTCGCTGATCTCAACGCGCTGCGCGGCATAGGCCCCCACAAGACCGGCGTTCACAAGCCGACCTTCTCCGAGCCGCATCTGCGCTCGCTGCAATGGCTGGCGCAGCGGCTCCCCGACGCCGGGCTCACAGCCGAGATCGACGGCATCGGCAATGTGCTGGGCACAAGTGCAAAACCCGGCCGCAAATTGCTGGCAGGCTCGCATCTCGAAAGCCAGAATTTTGCCGGCTGGCTCGATGGCCCGCTGGGTGTGATCTACGCGCTCGAAGCCGCGCGCGTTCTCAATCCCGATCCTGATATCGACGGCGCCGTTGAAGTCGCATCCTGGTGCGACGAGGAAGGCCATTTCGGCAGTTTTCTCGGCAGCCGGTCTTATCTCGGCAATGTCAGCGAAGCCGACATCGATGCCGCGCGCGACCGCAGCAGCGGGCGCAGCCTGCGCGACGCGCTGCGTGATGCGGGTTTGGCCGGCCGGGCGCGCATCACCGCCGAATCCGGACGTCATATCGGATATCTCGAGGCTCATATCGAACAGGGCCAGCGGCTTGAGAGCCGCGGCCTTGCGATCGGTGTCGTCACCTCCATTGTCGGCATCTGGCAATACCGCATCACATTCACCGGCGAACAAAATCACGCCGGCACGACCCGGATGGAGGTACGCAAAGACGCGGGCCTGGCGCTGGCGCGGTTTTGTGTAGCTATCGACGAGCGCTTTCCCGGTGTTTGTGGACCGCGCACGGTATGGACCACCGGCCGCATCATGCTCGATCCCGGTGCGCCAAGCATCATTCCCGGCCACGCCGAAATGCTGTTCCAGATGCGCGACGACGAACCTGCTGTCATTGCCCGGCTGGAGGAACTGCTGCGCAGCATGGCCGCAGATGTCAGCGCACAGGGCCGTTGCGAGGTCGCGATCAAGCGCATTCGCACCGGCGCGCCGGCTTTGATGGACGCGCGATTTCAAGAGGCGATCGAAGCCGCAAGCCGCGCATTGGCCGGCGGCAGGTCCGAGCGGATGCCAAGCGGCGCCGGTCACGACGCCCAGGTTCTCGCCACCATCATGCCGGCCGGCATGCTGTTCGTGCCATCGATCGGCGGCATCAGCCATCACTGGAGCGAAAATACTGACGATGCCGACATCGTCACCGGCGCGCAGGTGTTCGTCGATACCTGCCGGCGCCTGCTGACGGAATAATCGCAAGATCAAAGCAACCGTTCAGGCCTGCAATTCGCCCGACTGCTTTAACGCCGCACCCGGCTTGGCGAGATCGTTGGCCAATTGCTTGAGCACCGCCGGATCGCGGCTAGACAGCCGCCTGGCAAATTCATCCATGTCGAAGGGAAGATCGGAGAAGCCCGGGGCCGGCTGGCGCCCTGCCCATTTCAGTCGAATCCATATGCGCAAGCGACGTATCATCGTCGACCCCGACCATTGCAGCCATTTTAGAAGCACTGCTGGAATCATTGAACGTGATCGACGTCGAACGGTTCCGGCGCGGCGGCATCGGGATCAAGAATTTTATGACTGAATGTTACAGCGCTTTAGCGCGCCGGCTCGATGACGTTGCAGTTGGTGCGTCCCGACATCAGGCAATCCTGCATCTTGCTGGCCGCGGTCAGTTCGTGCGCCAGCCACAGCCCCACCACCAGCAGCACGACCGCAATCGCCAGTCCCGCCATCGCCGGGCCGCGATTTTCCTGTTGTTCGGGCTCACTCATCGCAGGGCTACCTTTGCAAGTTTCTTATTCATTCAGTTTGTCACGCATCGCGTTTGTCGGAATGATACGAAAATCCGTTCAGCGCCGTCCCCAGGGAACCGACGCCCATACGCGTTCGTGAAGATAATACCACGCGATTTTGGTGATGATCTCCATACCGGCAATCGAGCTGGCGATTGCGATCTTGCCGGTAAAGAACCAACTGATCGCAAACGTATCGAGCGTTCCCAACGTCCGCCAACTGACGGCCTTGAGGATCGATCGCCCATGCGTCTCTGCTCCACGGAATAAAACCACCCGGCCCGCCTCCCTGGCTTTTCGTTGCGAGAGCTTATCATGCGTCCTGTATCGTCACGCCGCGCATCGGTAAGTCCGGCTTTGCATAATCGTGCGTGGACAGGACTCGCGATGGCGTGCAATTTGGTTCGAAGAATCGATTAAACGCCTTTGATTTAACTAAATAATCGTAACCTGCATGGGATACGCAGGTTCGCGATTGGGTTCCCAGGTTGGCGACGAGGTTGAAATGAGACTCTTTGCGGTGCTGGTTGCGGTTTGCGCGTTGTCCTCGCCGGCCCTCGCCCAGAATTGCCGCGGGACGCCCGACATCGATGGCCGGCTGGCCTGCCACGACAATTACGCCCCCGCCGAGAAATCGACGTTGCCAAGATCCGCGCCGATACCGGCACGAGCACCGGCAAAGACACCCACCGGAAAAGCCGATCCCAACGCTTACATCGATGAAATCAGCGCGGAAGACGCGCGGATGCAGGCGCAGTTGAAGAACATCTGCCGGGGTTGCTAAACGGAACGCACTGGCTCGCGGCTTCATTGCGATCTGGAAAGTGTCGGATAAGCGACATTTGTCCCCGAATGCGCGGCTTTTGTGCCAAACTTCATATCGGGGACGACAAAACGGCGTAATCGCCCCCAGATGTGTGGCGCCGGTGCCCGGTCCTCCAGACGTGGTTGTGTGCGTTCGCTAGATGTTCATCCTTGAATCCCTCCCCACAGTCGTCGGCACGGCAGCGGTGGCGCCGGCGTTGCTGATTCTGTGGCTGGTGGTCGCCGCCGACGAGCGGCCGGGGCCGCCCGCCAAGGTTTGGACCGCCTTTGTGCTCGGCGCCGCCAGTATTTCGTTGTTGGGAATCCTGCGCGCGCCTTTCCTGTCGCTGCTGACCGCGCCCGAAAACCCGTGGCTCGCACAGGCGATGCATTCGCTGTTTGGCGTCGCCCTTCCCGAAGAAACCGTCAAGATCATGGTCATTGTCGCGGTTTCGGCGCGGCGCAGCCGCTTTGCCGATCCGATGGACACCGTGGTCTATGGCGCGGCTGCCGGGCTCGGTTTTGCGGCCTATGAGAACCTTGCTTATCTCGTGCAGCATGCCGAGATGTGGCAATCGCTGGCGGCGTTGCGCAGCGTTCTGACCGTGCCATTCCACGGCGCGCTCGGCGTCATCGCCGGCGCCTACCTTGCGATCGCACGATCCGGCACCGCGCTCGGCGCCAACCGATATCACCGCGACCGCGCGCGCTTCCTGAGCCGAATGCTGATCCTGCTGGCGCCGGTGGCGCTGCATGCGGGTTTCGATTTCCCGCTGCTGGTGCTGCAGAAGAATCCGGACATCGAATCGTCCACCCGTCTCATATTGGGAGCGGCCAGCGTCCTGATCGGATTCAGTTCGATCGGCTTTGCGATACGGCTGGTGCGACGGCTCGGCCGTCATCACGCGCCGCGCACCGAGATCGCGCGCGAGCGGCTGAGCCAGTTGCGCCGGATGTGGGCGATGCTGGTGGTAGGCGGTGGCGCGGGATTTGCCGGCCTGGCGTTCGTGCTGTCGTCGATCCATCGCTGGCTGCTCAATCCCGATCGCAACGTGGCGCTGGTGCTGATCCCGGTCGGACTGATCTCGATCCTGGTCGGCATCGCGCTATTGGTGGTCACCACGACGATCTATTTCCTCGGCCGCGACCGGATGCGTACGACCTCACAGGGCTTTTCGTCCGCGCCCAATCGCGGTTGAGCCTTGTTGAATCTTGCTGTGTCTTGTCGATTCCTGAGATCGAACGGCTCTGCGCAAGCCCGCCGCAGAAGTCGTTGATTTCACTCAACCCGCGTTCGAAACATATTTGCCCACGCAGCGTTTGCGCAGGCTATAATTAAAGACATTCTGCAGCGCCGCACCGGGAGCATCGCCATGACCCTTCCTCAAGACACGCCGCAAGGCATTCCGCACGACATCACCGCCTTGCAAGCCAAAATGAGTGCGGCGGTTCGCGCGCATTGGAAGGCATTTTTGATCGAGGGCATCCTGCTGTCGATCCTGGGATTGGCCGCGATGATCGTGCCGCCGCTGGCGAGCCTCGCGGTGACGATTTTTCTGGGCTGGATGTTCCTGGTCAGCGGCATCGGCGGGCTCATCCTGACATTCTGGGCCCGGCAGATGCCGGGCTTCTGGTGGTCGCTGATTTCGGCGGTGCTGGCTATCGGCGCCGGCATCATCCTGCTGGCGCAGCCGGTGCAGGGCACGCTGACCCTGACCATCGTGGTCGGGGCTTATTTTCTCGCCGAGGGTGTCGCGACCATCATGTATGCGCTGGAACATCGCCGCGAATTGTCGGAGCGATGGTCGTGGCTATTGGTCTCCGGACTGATGGATATCCTGATCGCGGGCCTCATCATCTCGGGGCTGCCGGGATCGGCAACCTGGGCGGTGGGTTTGCTGGTCGGCATCAACATGGTGTTCGGCGGCGCGACCCTGATCGGCATGGCGCTCGCCGCGCGCAATAGTTGATTTAAGCGTCAGCCCGTTAGTTCGGGGCACCGCTGACTCGGAACCGTGTTCGCGCGGCAACCGGAAGCCCTTGACCAGGCCGAAAATCGCCGGGATCACGATCAGCGTGAGCAGCGTCGAGGAGATCATGCCGCCGATCATCGGCACGGCAATGCGCTGCATGATCTCGGAGCCGGTGCCGGTGCTCCACATGATCGGCAGCAAGCCCGCCATGATGGCCACCACCGTCATCATCTTCGGCCGCACGCGTTCGACCGCGCCCGCCATGATGGCATCGTAGAGGTCGAGGCGCGCCAAGGAACGCCCCTCGCTCTCGCGCTGCGTTTTGATCTCGTCGAGTGCCTGGTTCAGGTACATCAGCATCACGACGCCGGTCTCGGCGGCGACGCCGGCCAGCGCAATGAAGCCGACCGCGACGGCGACTGACAGGTTGAAGCCGAGCCACCACATCAACCAGAGGCCGCCGACCAATGCGAACGGCAATGACAGCATCACGATCAAGGTTTCCGTGATCGAACGGAAGTTCAGGTACAGCAGCAGGAAAATAATCAGCAGCGTCACCGGGACGACGATCTTCAGCCGTGCCGTCGCACGCTCGAGATATTCATACTGGCCGCTCCACATCACATAGTAGCCGGGCGGAAACCGGACGCCGGCCTGTACGGCGCGCTGCGCGTCCGCAACGTAGCCGCCGAGATCGCGGTCGCGGATGTCGACGTAGATGTACGTCGCCAACTGACCGTTTTCGGTACGGATCGAGGACGGCCCCCTCGCCGGCGTCACCTTGGCCACTTCGCCGAGCGGGACGGCGCCGCCCGCGGGCATCGGCACCAGAACATCGTTGGCGATGGCCTGCGGGCTGTCCCTGAGATCGCGCGGGTAGCGCATGTTCACGCTGAACCGCTGCCGGCCCTCGACGGTCGTGGTCACCGTCTGGCCGCCGAGTGCGGTCGCGATGACGTCCTGCACGTCCTGGATCATGATGCCGTAGCGCGCCAACGCTTCACGGTCGGGCGTCACGTCCAGATAGTAACCGCCGATGCCGCGCTCGGCATAGGCCGATGAAGTGCCGGGGACAGCCTTGAGGACCTGCTCGATCTGCCTGGCGAGTTTGTCCATCTCGACCAGATCGGTGCCGATCACCTTGACGCCGACCGGTGTCCGGATGCCGGTCGACAGCATGTCGATTCGGGCCTTGATGGGCATGGTCCATGCGTTCGATACACCGGGAAACTGCAGCGCCTTGTCCATCTCCGCAACCAGTCCATCAACGGTCAGGCCGGCACGCCACTGCTCCTTCGGCTTCAGGTTGACCACCGTCTCGAACATCTCGGAGGGCGCCGGATCGGTCGCCGTCTCGGCACGGCCGGCCTTGCCGTACACCGACGCCACCTCCGGAAACGACCGGATGATCCTGTCTTGCATCTGCATCAGTTCACCGGCCTTGGTAACGGAGATGCCGGGCAGCGTCGTCGGCATGTAAAGCAGCGTGCCTTCATTGAGGCTCGGCATGAACTCGGTGCCGAGTTGGCTCGCCGGCCAGACCGTGACCGCGAGCACGGCGACAGCGAGGATCACGACCAGCGTCTTGGCGCGCATCACGGCCTTGATCACTGGCCGGTAAATCCAGATCAGCAAGCGGTTGATCGGATTGCGGTGTTCGGGAACGATCCGTCCACGAACGAAGATGACCATCAGCGCCGGCACCAGCGTCACCGACAAAAGCGCGGCGGCGGCCATCGCGAACGTCTTGGTGAATGCCAGCGGGCTGAACAGCCGGCCCTCCTGCGACTCCAGCGTGAAGATCGGCATAAAGGACACGGTGATGATGAGCAGGCTGAAGAAAAGCGCGGCCCCACTTCCGAAGCGGCCTGGATCAGGATATCGACGCGGGATCTGCCCGGCTCCGCGCGTTCGAGATGCTTGTGGGCGTTCTCGATCATGACGATGGCCGCATCGATCATCGCTCCGATCGCGATCGCGATCCCACCCAGGCTCATGATGTTCGAGCCGAGACCGAGCACTTTCATTGCGGCGAACGCCAAGAGAATGCCGACCGGCAGCATCAGGATCGCCACCAACGCGCTGCGGAAATGCAGCAAGACCACGATACAGACCAGGGCTACGACGATGCTTTCCTCGAACAATGTATGCTTGAGCGTGTCGATGGCCGCGTAGATCAGGTTGGAGCGGTCGTAGACCGGGACGATCTCAACCGAACTCGGCAGGCTGGAGGCAATCTCCTTGAAGCGCTTCTTGACGTTTTCGATGACGTCGAGCGCGTTGACGCCGAAGCGCTGCAGCACGATTCCGCTTGCAACCTCGCCCTCTCCGTTCAGTTCTGTGATGCCTCGCCGCTCGTCGGGGCCAAGTTCGACACGGGCCACGTCACGCAACAGAACCGGTGTGCCGTTGCTGGCCTTCAGCACGATGTTGCCGAGGTCGTTGATGCTTTTCAGATACCCTTTGCCGCGGATGACGTATTCGAACTCCGAGAGTTCGACCGTGCGACCGCCGACATCGGCATTGCTGGCGCGGATCGCGTCCCGCATCTTCGCCATGGTAATGCCGAGATCGCGCATGCGCTGCGGGTCGAGGATGACGTTGTACTGCTTGACGAAGCCGCCGACGCTCGCCACTTCCGCGACGCCTTCCGCCTTGGCCAGCGCGAATTTGAGATTCCAGTCCTGGATGGTGCGCGTGTCGGCAAGGTTCAGTTCCCTCGACATCACCGCGTACTGGTAGACCCAGCCGACGCCCGTCGCATCGGGGCCGATGGTCGGCGTCACGCCCGCCGGCAACCGCGAGGTGGCGCCGTTGAGGAATTCGAGCACCCTCGACCGCGCCCAGTAGATATCGGTACCGTCTTCGAAGATGACGTAGACGAACGAAACGCCGAAGAACGAGAAGCCGCGGACGACCTTCGATTTCGGCACCGTCAACATCGCCGTCGTCAGCGGGTACGTGACCTGGTCCTCGATCACCTGTGGCGCCTGTCCCGGATATTCCGTGTAGACGATGACTTGCGTGTCGGAGAGATCCGGAATCGCGTCCAGCGGCAAATGAACCAGCGCATAGATGCCGGCAGCAGCCGCGAAGCCGGCGCCGAACAGCACCAGCAACAGGTTGCGGGCCGACCAGGCGATGAGGCGCGCGATCATGGCTTCGCCCCCTCGGAGAATCCCTTCAGCGCGGCCTTCAAATTGCTTTCCGCATCGATAAGGAAATTGGCGGAAACCACCACCGGCTCGCCCTCGGCGACGCCGTTGCGAACCTCGACGTAGCCGCCGCCGCGCTGGCCGAGCCTGACATCGCGAGGTTCGAAGCGGCCCTGGCCCTTGTCGACGAAGACCGCCTGCTTGCTGCCGGTGTCCATGACCGCGCTTTCGGGAACGGACAGGACCGGCGCACCACTGCCGGTGTCTATTTCCGCGTCGACATACATGTCGTGAAGCAGCACCAGGTCGGGATTAGGCAGATCGACGCGAATACGCGCCGTCCGCGTCTCCTTGTTGATCTCCGGATAGATCGTCTCAATTTTCCCCGAGAATTCGCGCCCGGGAAAACTGCGGGCCTTCACAATGGCCGTTTGACCGATGGCAATTGCGCCGAGGTCGCGTTCCGCGACGTCGATCAGCGCCCAGACCGCCGAATGATCGGCGATCCTGAACATGACGCCGCCCGGCTGGACGCGCATGCCCTCGATCGCGTTGCGCTCCAGAACGACACCGTCGCGCGGCGCGGTCCACTGGATCGAGGTCAGCACGTCCCGGCTTTTCTCGATGGCCGCAATCGCCGCCTCCGGCACGTCGAGGTTTATCAGTCTCTGCCGTGATCCCCGGCCGTACGAGGAATCTGCGCTGATCGCCTTGGAAGAGATGGTGGCGAGGTACTCAGCAGCCGCGGAAGACACCGCGGGAATGTAAACGTCCATCAGCGGCTGGCCCTTGACGACGTGAGTCCCCGTCGTGACGTCGGCGACCTTCAGAACAAAACTTTCGGACCTCATCGAGATGACGGAGACCCGCCGTTCGTCGAGCGCAATGGTTCCCGGCGCACGGATGATGGTGCGGATCACGCGTTTGGCCGTCGGCTCGGATTTCGCGCCGGTGCGCTGGATTTTGCCCGGCGACAGTTTCACCGAACCGTCGTCGGTATCGTCGCCTTCATAGACGGCGATGTAGTCCATCCCCATCGAATCCTTCTTCGGCGTCGACGACGTGTCCGGAAGACCCATGGGATTGCGGTAATATTTGATCCTGTGCTGAACTCCGTCGGCAAGTGTCGTCGGCACTGTTTCCGGAGCCAGTTCGTCGAAACTCACATCGGCGCCGGCAGCAACCGCGCGGTAATCGCGGCCATCAGGAGTCTTCCTCGGCGTGAGCGAGTAGAAGGGCCCGCCGTCCGGGTCCTGAAAATAGATCGGCGCACGGATTTCCTCGGCCGCAGCCGGGCCGGCCATCGCGATGATCGAGGCCGGCGGCCGATGCGCGCCGGCGACGAATCCAATGCCTGCCGCCGCGATCAACGCGGCGGCAGCGCTTGCGATCAT